>NZ_CP192789.1:980000-1155000 GCF_033957725.1 Agrobacterium sp. rho-8.1 | reverse complement strand
TAACGGTTGCAACCGACGATACCAAACAGTTTGTGCGCGCAAGCGAGCCGCCGCATCTGGATGCGGTCGCAACCGCGTTCGACAGCAGCAATGCACCTTTGACAGCCAACCGCGATCTGCCGCGCGTCTATGATGGCGTTTACCGCGCTGCCCTCACCTACGGCATGAACCAGACGATGGTGGCGCAACTGGTGAAGCTGCTGGCCAGCAGTGTGGACTTCCAGGCGCAGTTGAAGCCGACGGATTCTCTCGAGGCCTTCTTCTCGGTTCAGGGGCCGGATGGAAAAGCCACCGATCAGTCCGAACTTCTCTATGTCAACGCCAAGTTCGGCGACAACGAAACACGCTTCTATCGTTTCCAGAACCCGGATGACGGCAGTGTCGATTATTTTGACGGCCAGGGCAAAAGCATCCGTCAGTTCCTGATCCGCAATCCCGTGCCGAACGGACGCATGACATCAGGCTTCGGCATGCGCCGCCACCCGGTTCTTCGTTTCAGCCGCATGCACACAGGTACCGACTGGGCCGCCGCGCGCGGAACGCCCATCATTGCCACGGGCAACGGTGTCGTGGAAAAGGCCGGCTGGGCATCCGGTTACGGCAACCAGACACTGATCCGGCACGCGAATGGCTATGTCTCATCCTATAATCACCAGAATGCGATTGCCAAGGGCGTGACCGAAGGTGCGCGCGTGACACAGGGTCAGGTGATCGGCTATGTCGGATCGACCGGTCTCTCGACCGGAGCCCATCTGCATTACGAGCTGATCGTCAATGGAACCAAGGTCGATGCCATGAAGGTACGCCTGCCGGGCGGCAAGTCGCTTTCCGGAGAGGCGCTTGCACGCTTTTCCGATGAGAGACGTCGTATCGATACACTGCTGAACATCGAGACCAAGCCCGAACAGGTTGCGAGCCGTTAAGGCATTTCCTCGTGATCTCAGTAGGCGACGGCCAGAGTACCGGCGCTCGCGTCAAGTCGCGTAAGCGTTCCGATCGGAACGCTCAATGGTTGGCGGCCGTGACCGAACGGTAGACCTCCGAGCATTGGAACATTCAACCCTTCGAGATGGTCCCGCAAGAGCTCGACGATGCGTCTGGCCTGCGTGACATCGGACGTGGTAAATTGACCAATCGCAACACCAACTATGCCGTCCAGATGACCGGCTTTTCGGAGAGATGTCAGCACACGGTCTATCCTTCCCGGGAAGCAGTCGACGGCTTCGATAAGAAGGATTGCTCCCGCCAGATCAGGCAATCCCCAGCCAGCCATGGTTCCGATTATATCGAGATTGCCACCGATCAACCTGCCTTGTGCCTCACCTTTTGTCGTCAACGCGGCCGTCGGCTCTTCAGATCGTGTTTCGAAAATCGCTTCTCCGTGGCCGGTCAACATCTGATAGAGCAGTTCGAGATTGGGTTGATCGATGCCGGTTGCCTCATCACCGAAGACCGCGCCGTGCAATCCAACCAATCCACACTGCTTCAACGACATCAAATGAAGTGCGGTGATATCACTGAAGCCGAGGAGGGGTTTGGGATCACGGCGAATTGCATCGAAATCCATTTGGTCGGCAATCCTGTAGGATCCCTTGCCTCCCCGTGTGGCAAAGATGGCGCGCACCTGTGGATCGCGGATGGCGGTGTTGAGATCGGCGATACGATCTTCGTCCGTACCCGCCATCCAGGCATATTTCGAAAAAGCGTGTGAGCCGAAATCGACCCGGAACCCCAGCGCCTCCAATGCCTCTGCGCGTTTTAAGGTGGTCTGCTTTTCTGGCGTGCTGGCTGGCGAAACATACCGTATCAGATCACCAACCTTTAGCTTTCCGCAGGGAAGGACTGTTCTCTGGCTCACAAAAAGCAACTCCGGTGCGTTGGCGAGTGATAGACAAAAAGGGCTCCATCGCTGGAGCCCCTTCTTGTGTCGTCATGCCGCGTCTGCGGTTTCAACATCCAGCCGTGGCGGCTTGACCTTGAACAGCAGCCTGTCTGTGCCGGAGGTGACCTTGACACCCGAGCCATCGGGGATCTCGCCGCTGAGGATGAGTTCAGCGAGGCGATCCTGGACGTTTTTCTGGATGACGCGCTTGAGAGGGCGCGCGCCATAGGCGGGATCGTAACCCTTGTCGGCCAACCAGTTGCGGGCATCCTCGTCCAGTTCGAGCAATATCTTGCGGTCACTGAGCAGAGCCACAAGACGATGCAGCTGGATTTCGACAATGGCACCCATTTCGTTGCGGTGCAGGCGATGGAACAGGATGATGTCGTCGATACGGTTGAGGAACTCGGGACGGAAATGACCGCGCACGCGTTCCATCACCAGTTCCCGCACAGAACCGACGTCGTCATTATCGCCCATCTGGGTCAGGAACTCGGAACCGAGGTTCGAGGTCATGATGATGATGGTGTTCTTGAAATCGACAGTTCGGCCCTGCCCGTCGGTCAGACGGCCATCGTCCAGCACCTGCAGCAGAACGTTGAAAACGTCGGGATGCGCCTTTTCGATCTCGTCGAACAGCACGACCTGGTAAGGGCGACGACGAATGGCCTCCGTCAGTGCGCCACCTTCTTCGTATCCGACATAGCCTGGAGGTGCACCGATCAGTCGGGCAACGGAGTGTTTCTCCATATATTCCGACATGTCGAGGCGAACCATCGCGGTCTCGTCATCGAAGAGGAAGCGCGCCAGCGCCTTGGTCAGTTCGGTCTTGCCGACGCCGGTCGGGCCGAGGAAGATGAAGGAGCCGATGGGACGGTTCGGATCCTGCAAACCGGCACGAGAGCGGCGAACCGCCTTGGACACGGCCTGAACCGCCTCGCCTTGACCGACAACCGACTTGGCAAGCTCGTCTTCCATGCGCAGCAGCTTTTCACGCTGACCCTCCAGCATCCGGTCGACTGGAATGCCGGTCCAGCGAGAGACGACATGGGCGATATTATCCGCCGTCACCACTTCCTGAACCATTGACGCGGCACCGCTGCTGTCGCGTTCTTCCGCAGCGGAAAGTTCCTTTTCAAGGCTTGGAATGATGCCATAGGTCAACTCGCCCGCACGTTGGAACTGACCGTTGCGCTGGGCCGTCGCCAATTCGTTGCGGGCTTCGTCCAATTGCTTCTTCAGGTCTGCGGCAAGGCCGAGCTTCTGCTTTTCCGCCTGCCAGCGGGCCGTCAGCGCATCGGCTTTTTCTTCCGTGTCTGCCAGCTCATCCTCAAGCTTCTTCAACCGATCGGCAGACGACGTGTCTGTTTCCTGCTTCAGGGCTTCCCGCTCGATCTTGAGCTGGATGATGCGGCGATCCAGCTCGTCCAATTCTTCCGGCTTGCTGTCCACCTGCATGCGAAGGCGCGAGGCGGCTTCGTCCATCAGATCGATGGCCTTATCCGGCAGGAAGCGGTCGGTGATGTAGCGATTGGACAGCGTAGCAGCCGCCACCAGGGCCGAATCCGAGATGCGAACCTTGTGGTGTTGCTCGTATTTTTCCTTGAGGCCACGCAGGATCGAGATCGTATCCTCAACCGTCGGCTCGCTGACGATGACGGGCTGGAAGCGACGGGCCAGCGCCGGGTCCTTTTCGACATGCTTGCGATATTCATCCAGCGTGGTCGCGCCAACGCAATGCAGCTCGCCGCGCGCCAGAGCTGGCTTGAGCAGGTTGGACGCATCCATCGCGCCATCTGCCTTGCCCGCACCGACCAGCGTGTGCATTTCATCGATGAAGAGGATGATGCCGCCAGCTTCAGCCTGTACTTCGTTCAGAACGGCCTTCAGACGCTCTTCGAATTCACCGCGATATTTCGCACCGGCAATCAGCGCGCCCATATCGAGCGCCATCAGCTTCTTATCCTTGAGGCTTTCCGGCACATCGCCATTGATGATGCGCAAGGCCAAGCCTTCGGCAATCGCCGTTTTACCGACGCCGGGTTCACCGATCAGCACGGGGTTGTTCTTGGTGCGACGCGACAGAACCTGCATGGTGCGACGGATCTCGTCGTCGCGACCGATCACCGGATCAAGCCGCCCGTCCTGCGCCTCTGCCGTCAGGTCTCGCGCATATTTTTTAAGCGCATCGAAGCCCTGTTCGGCATTGGCGCCATCAGCCGTGCGGCCTTTTCGGATATCGTTGATGACCTGATTGAGGGCCTGCGCGGTGACACCGGCCTTTTTCAACGAGGCGGACGTCGATGCAGACGTTTCGACGGACAGCGCCTGCAACAACCGCTCGACGGTGACGAAACTGTCGCCTGCCTTCTTCGAGATATCTTCGGCTGTTGAGAAAACCTTGGCAAGCGGTGCCGTCAGCGACAGGCCGCCATTGCCACCGGAAACCTTCGGCAATTTGGCAAGCGCCGCATCATTGGCCAGCCGCGCTTCCTTGGCATTGCCGCCAGCGCGCTCGATCAGGGCTGCCGCCATGCCCTGTTCATCGTCCAGAAGCACTTTCAAGACGTGTTCGGCAGCAAATTGCTGGTGGTTCTCGGCAAGCGCAAAGGACTGCGCCGATTGCAGAAATCCACGAACACGTTCGGAATATTTTTCGATGTTCATCTCATAACTCCTTTTACCGCCCTGCCCGTCTTCGGCACAGTTTGGAATGTTGGGGTTGAGGCCCCCTGAAGCGGCGAGCCCCGCTACGATAACAGGCTTTTTGGATTTGCCGTTACCGCCTTGAGTGGAAAGCGTTGCTGCATATTCCACTCTGATGGGCTTGATATGGTATGGAATTTTGCTGGTTTAAAGAGGTGGCTGATGGGGGTGTGGTGATTTTTCCTGATGGGGTTTGGGGGACGTTCACGAATGTCGCGAGTGTGGCTTGCCCCCCTCTGCCCTGCCGGGCGTCTCCCCCACGGGTGGGGAGATCGAATCGCGGTTAACTCTCGCTCCTCTTGAACGTTGAAGACGAGGCGATGAACATGCGTCTGGCCGACCTCCCTCCTTGTGGGGGAGATGCCCGGCAGGGCAGAGGGGGATAAACCGCGCACTCCGTGCTCCCATAGTCATCCTGTCAAAAACCCCGGCCACCTCGTAGATACGCTTCGCCGTTCACGCGGCAGCATCTGCCCGTGGCTTGCTCTCTTTCTTAGGGTCCACGGCCTTGTCGGCCATGGTATGCGGACGGGGCGCTGCAAGCTGCCTCGTTTGGTAGAATAGAATTGGCACCTCTCAGCGCCCCGTTCAGCGGTTTGTGCCCGCCTGCGATCCTCTTGCCACGGCTGGCGCATCCCGGATGGCGAAGGGCCTGAACCCTGCCGGTTCACCGGTCGGACATGTTCAAGGTCCAACCCTTCACCTCCGGGCGGCGGGTGCTTCGTTGCCGAAACGCCCCACCTGCCAGTTCGGCCACATCTGCCCTTTCTCCCCTTTCGAGGATGCCGGGCAGATGCAGCGTTTGCCTGTGTACCGCCTGACTTTCGCTTCACACTCCTCGCGGTCGCGTTCGACCAGGAGCCGATGAGCTGTCGGTACACCCGGCGGCGGGCGGACAGGAGCGGCAATGCCTGGATCTCGAAACCCGTCAGGATATTCGAGGCAGGCATGCCGGTCCGGTCCGAACATCGGGAGCGGTGCACCGGCCGGTCCGAAACCGGTGCCACGCCCCACCCGTTGCCGCCGGGGGGATTCGCTGCCGGACCCCGGCGATGAGAGGTTGCGTAACCCCCTCACCACCAGCGCCGGTTCCGCCTCGCCGCAACGCCTTGCGGTGTATCCGAGGGCGGAACGGGGAGATTGTGCGGGCGATTCGCACGCCGTGGAGAAAACTGCAGCGTGTTTTTTGCTGTTTTTCGCGGTTTTTTGGTAAGATATTGATTTGGTTGGGAAGTATTTTTGATAGGCGCGTCGGAGGGTGTGATTTCCCCCTTTTGACACCAAGAACGTGACACAAAACAAAGCCCGTTGCTCTCCCCTTGTTATGCGGGCTTGTAGCGGCAACGGGTGCCGCTACAGTCATTACACAGGGTTTATGGGAGCTCTCGGACGGACGGTTCTCTGTCCCAGTGTCTTTGCGCAGCGACGCTCATGAATTGCTCGATCGGGACAACGCCATCGTCAATTTCGACATTGGCTCGGTCAAGCAGCAGTTTGGTAGCCTTGCAGTAACCAATGGTTTTGCAGTGTCCGTAGGCATCCATGAACCATTGTACTGCGGCGGCTTCTTTCTTGAGCTTTTCAGCAGCCTCGGGCGCCAACACCGAAGCGACGGCATCGAAAATGAACGATGGCGAGCCGGCCAATTGTCCATCGGCCTTCAGTTCACCCCCATAGACTTTCAAGCCGCCCACTTTTCTTGCGACAAGAAAAGCGGTGCCGCCTGCTTTTTCGATATCGCCGACCAATTTGTCGATGGACGCCTTGTTGGATCCTTCGTCGAAGAGGATGCCGACCTTACGGCCCTTCAGGGTTCTGGGGTCGTTCTTCTGAATGGACAATGCGTCTGACGTTGCCATATCGATTGGTTGTTTTGCGGGCGTCGACTTTTCCGGCAGATCGATTCCCAAACCATCCGCGGCTCTTTGGGCTAGCCCCTCGTCGATATTGCGGAGATTGGACACGACATTTGTTCTGACATGCGGCATCTGAACCTTCGAAAGTTCAAAAATAATCGCCGAGACGATGTGGGCTTTCTCGTTATCCGTTTGCGAATTGAAGAACATGCGTGCCTGGCTGTAGTGGTCTGCAAACAGAGCGTCGCGCTGGCGCAGCTTCTGCGTTGGATCGTTCCGTTCGCCGTTTTCACGAACGGTCGCAAAACCACTCGTTGCAGATGCACGGGGCCCACCGTCTTCGCCCGCCTGAGACAGGCTGTTCGGCTCGTAGTTCGCCCGTCCTTTCGGAACAAGCGTCTGCATGAGGCCATCGCGTTGGAAATTATGAAACGGACACTTGGGAGCATTGACCGGGATTTGATGGAAATTCGTTGTTCCCAACCGCGATTTTTGCGTATCGAGATAGGAGAACAGTCTTCCCTGCAACAGAGGATCGTTGCTGAAATCGATGCCAGGTATGACGTTGCTGGGAAGAAACGCGACCTGTTCCGTCTCGGCAAAAAAGTTATCGACGTTCCGGTTCAGGGTCATTTTCCCGATAATCTCGACGGGGATGTCTTCTTCAGGAATGAGTTTCGTCGCATCCAGCACGTCGTAGGGCTGCTTCATTGCCCACTCCTCATCGAAGACCTGTATGCCCAGATCCCAAGCGGGGAAGTCGCCCTTATCGATGGCTTCAAACAGGTCGCGTCGTTGGAAATCCGGGTCCGCACCTGCAATTTTGACCGCTTCGTCCCATGTCGTGGACGCCAGACCGAGGTGAGGCTTCCAGTGGAACTTCACGAACTTGCCCTCGCCCTTCTCATTGACGAACCTGAAGGTGTGAACGCCGAATCCTTCCATCATCCGAAAAGACCGCGGTATCGTACGATCCGACATCGCCCACATGATCATGTGCATGGATTCCGGCATCAGGCTGATGAAATCCCAAAACGTATCATGGGCGGATGCGGCCTGCGGATAGCCTCGGTCCGCCTCCATCTTGACGCTGTGAATGAGGTCGGGGAACTTGATCGCGTCCTGAATGAAAAAGACCGGAATATTGTTGCCGACCAAATCCCAATTACCCGTCTCGGTGTAGAACTTGACCGCAAAGCCCCTGACGTCACGAGGGGTGTCAACCGATCCCGCACCGCCAGCAACGGTGGAAAAGCGGACGAAGACGGGACAGGAGTTGCCCGCCTGTTGAAAAATGGAGGCTTTCGTCAGGCCCGGAATGCTCTTGGTGCACTCAAAGACTCCGTGTGCACCCGATCCGCGCGCATGCACGATCCGTTCGGGTATCCGCTCATGGTCGAAATGGAAGATTTTTTCTCTGAGAACGAAGTCCTCAAGAAGCGTGGGGCCTCGGCTCCCCGCCTTCAGACTGTTCTGATTGTCGGAGATCCGATGTCCGAAATTATCGGTCAAAAACGTACCATCAGCAGCGTCGTTGTCCTTAACCTCCTGATGCAGCTCGCCACCTTCAGCGTAACGCTGTTCAGGTGTGAACTGTCCGCTGCCGGGAGGCTGAGCCCTCAATGCGTTTTCATTGCTTGGCGAATTTTCGCTGTCACTGCGCTTTGTCATGGAATTTCCCTTTTCAAGGATTGAGGGGAAGATAACCCGAAGCGCATGTGCTGGCGGTGGATTGCCAACGGCTGGGCTGCTCACTAGAGAGAATGTTCGCCACCCCTGACGGTTCCCTAATATAATGAGGTTTCGGTCGATATTGCGCACCCAACCCACCCTGCGGTCTTCGTCTCCAGCCGGTGAAGCCGGAAGCGATAGTGACCAGAGTGCCACCGCCGCCGCATCGTTAAAAACGATATCGAATTCTTAATATAACAGTTATCCTACATATTCTTATATTTTTAAATAATTGAAATTATTGAATATACAGTATGTATTTATATTGAGGCTTCGTATCGTGACGATGAGTTCGACAGTTTCCACCCTGTGGGCCAAACATAGAAATTTGATCGGGAACAGCGCTGGAAATTTCGGGATGCTTGCAGCCCTGATGGCACCGATCTTGCTGGTCTCAGCCGGGGGTGCGGTCGATGTCATGAATGCCATGACCGAGAAAAGGCACTTGCAGGAAAAGCTTGATGCTGGCGTTCTGGCCGCTGCAACAAAAGCAACGCCCCAGGCACAACGAAGCGAAATCGAGAATTTTTTGAGCGATCTGGTTTCCCAGGACGGTCAGAGCATCGATTTAAAAAATGCCGTGTCGGTTGCTTCCAATTCGGATGGAAGTGTCACCGGCGACTATAAGGCAGACTTCAAACCGTCATTTCTGCCGCTGATCGGCATGAACACGATGCCGATTTCGGTATCGGCCACAGCTTTCGCACCGAAAGCGAAATCGACCGGTGCCTGTCTTTATGTTCTGGGAAATCAAAATCAGGCGGTTCTGGTCAATTCCGGTGCCCGGGTAAAAAGCGAAGATTGCGGTATAGACGTGCAATCCGTCAGCAATCCGGCATTCATCATGAACAGTGGTTCGACGATCGACACGACACGGTTTTGCGTAAAAGGCACGCAGTACATCAAGAATGGCGGCACGTTGAACAACCTGCAGGTCGGTTGCAACGCGTCGACCGATCCATACGCGGGTAAAATAGCCGAGCCGAAACTTCCGAGCACCTGCACCGACAGCGGCACGAAGGACGGGCAAACGCAGTCGATCAAGCCGGGCATGCATTGCGATCTGACATTCAACGGCAGCCCGACGGTCACCTTCGAACCAGGTCTTCATATCGTCAAGGGACGCATGATCATCAACAGCAACTCGACGGTCATCGCAAATGGCGTGACGTTCTATTTTCCCGACATCGACAGCGAGATCCGCGCCAATGGGGGCCTCACCTTCAAAGCCTCGCCACCAACGAGCGGTGTCTACAAGGGCGTTTTGATGTTCGAGAAAACAAGCAACATGACCGTTGGATCGAACACGCGCCAGTACATCTTCAACGGATCCAACGGCGAGACGTTGGAGGGCATCATCTATCTTCCCAACCGCGATGTGACCTATAATTCAACCACCAATCAGGCCAATAAGATTTCGTTGGTGGTCAACACCATGATCATCAACTCGGCCAACTGGACGCTGAAATCCTACGACGGCGGCGACAGCGGAGCGAAAACCGCAGCTCGATTGGTGAGATAAGGCGTCATCGGGTTCAAGGTGCGGGGATGGCACGCTTGCGTCCTCTCGACCCGACCTCACGGTGGACCGTCAGGTCGGGGAACACTGCTGCATGACAGTTTCGTGTGCACAACCTTTAAGATAAAATTTACCATTTTTTTACTGATAAATGCGTAGTGTTCCCCAGGAAGATGTATTTTAGCCGCTTCCTTGCAAATCGTATTGTGCACTCCCCATATTTCGGATCATTCACAATGAGCATGATGTCTCGCATCGCCGCCATCAAACGCACGGCACATCTGGAAGCGTCTATCAACGATGGAAGACACGTCCGGTCCCAGTCGGGCGGCGCAGCAGAGAGACGGACAAACGCCCGGCAGCGACTGGGCATGCTGATCGCGACATTTGCCGTCATATTTCTGGTGGTTGGCGCGCGACTGGTTCAGTATGGGATCGCGGAACCGGAGATAACAGAATCAATCCCTCCGCAAAACGTCATCGCGTCCAGACCCGACATACTCGATCGTAACGGCGAACTTCTTGCGACCGATTTGAATATGGTCTCGCTGTACGCGGACCCGAGGAAAATCGTCGATGCCGACGAGGTCGTGGAAAAGCTGGCCTTGGTCATCCCCAATCTCGATTGGCTGGATACACATAAGAAGCTCAGTTCCAAGACCGCGTTTCAGTGGCTGCGCCGTCAGCTCACGCCGCGGCAGCAGGCTGAGATCTTGAAGCTGGGGATCCCGGGCGTGGGCTTTCGTCCGGAAAAAAGACGGTTCTATCCTGGCGGCGTGACTGCATCCCATATTCTTGGACATGTGAATGTCGACAATCAGGGGCTGGCTGGTATCGAAAGATACCTTGACCAGCAGGGCCTGTCTGATTTACGGGCCGCCGGTCTGACGAGCGACGTACCGTTGGAACCCGTCAAGCTTTCCATTGACATCAGGGTTCAGAGCATCGTTCGCGATATCGTCTCCAATGCGATGATCAATTACAAAGCGGAAGCCGCCGGTGCCGTCATCATCGATGTCGAGACGGGCGAAGTGATCGCCATGGCGTCGGTCCCGGACTACGATCCCAATCAGCCATCACGCCTGCTTGCAGACGGTCGTGTCGATACGGAATACGAAAAAGGCTGGTTCAATCGGATCAGCAACGCGACGTTCGAGATGGGGTCCACGTTCAAAAGCTTCACCCTGGCGATGGGCCTCGATGAAGGCAAAATCAATCTGAACTCCGTGATGGACGCCTCAAAGCCAATTCGTATGGGTGGATTTACCATCAAGGATTTCAAGGGAAAAAATCGTGCGCTCACGATCCCTGAAGTGTTTCAATATTCTTCGAACATCGGCACTGCCGCCGTCGCCGACAGAGTTGGCATAGAGGGCCACCAGCAGTTTCTCACCAAGCTCGGTCTTTTGTCCAAGATGGACACGGAAATGCCGGGGGTTGCAATTCCCACACAGCCACGCGTCTGGAAGAAGATCAACTCCGTCACGATCTCTTTCGGCCATGGTGTGGCAACGACCCCTCTGCAAACGGCGGTCGCGGCAGCCGCCTTAATGAATGGTGGCAATCTCATTTCACCGACCTTTCTGACGCGGTCCAGGCAACAGGCCGACGTGATCAAGAAAAAGGTTATCAAAGAACAGACCAGCGCCGACATGCGCTACCTGTACAACTGGAATGGGATCAAGGGCTCGGGCAGAAGTGCGCAAGTCGAGGGTTTTCACGTCGGGGGCAAAACCGGTACCGCCGACAAGGTCATCAATGGTCGCTACGCCTCGGACATCAATTTCAATGCGTTTGTCGCCGCCTTCCCGATGGACAAGCCACGATATGTTGCGCTCTCGATCATCGATGCGCCGGTTTCGGGAGAGCAAGGGGGACGCACGGCCGCATCCACCGCCGCTCCGATGATGAAGCAGATTATTGGCAGAACCGCTCCCCTGCTTGGTGTCAAACCGCGGTTTGGTGCGCCTGATGCCCAGAGCCAGCTTTTAGACTACTAGCAGCAACAGATAGGAGTGGTATCCATCAGGACGATAGACGATCATCATGGTTGCGAGACGGCTCACAGCGCAAATTCTTTTCCCAAATCAGCCTTGTGAAGGATAATTTTCATCTTGCTTGACGGCATGTCCATATTCTATGTTTCACTTGTTCTCAGGGCGGGGTGCAATTCCCCACCGGCGGTATCGGGTTTACCCGCAGCCCGCGAGCGCTTTCGGTTTTACCGAAAGGTCAGCAGATCCGGTGAGATGCCGGAGCCGACGGTATAGTCCGGATGGAAGAGAACGAGGTGGCAGAAACCCGCAAACAGCGGGATACGCTGCGTTGTTCGCCCAAGGGAGACTTGGCGTTTTTCCAAAAACGCGAAAGTGCCGGAAACGGCATAACCCTTGAAAGGCAAGACATGACGATTTCGACAATAGACGATGCGATAGCAGCCATTGCGCACGGTGAGATGATCATCGTTGTGGATGACGAGGATCGTGAAAACGAAGGTGATATTATCGTCGCATCCGACAGTATCACCCCGCAGCAGATTGCGTTCATGATGAACCACGCTCGCGGTCTCATCTGCGTGGCCGTTCCGGGCGAACGGCTGGACGAACTCGATATTCCACTGATGGTGCCGCGCAACACCGAGTTTCATAAAACGGCATTCACCGTGTCCGTGGACTATATTCCGGGGACCACGACCGGCATCTCCGCCAGCGATCGCGCAAGCACCATTCGCGCGCTCGTGTCGCCGGAAACCAAACCGGATGACTTCGCCCGTCCCGGACACATCTTCCCGTTGCGCGCCCATCCGCTTGGCGTTCTCGGGCGCACGGGCCATACCGAGGCCGCAGTCGATTTGTGCCGTCTGGCGGGCAAATTCCCCAGCGGCACGATCTGCGAAATCGCGAATGACGATGGCACCATGGCACGGCTGCCACACCTGCTCGTCTTTGCGAAACGTCACGGCCTGCCCGTCGTGACGATCAAGGATCTGGTCGATTATCTGACGGCGCGTGAACACATCGCAAGCGACATGGCTGAAAAGCAGGTTGCCTGAACGCTGAAAAGCAAAATGCGCCCTTTCGGGGCGCATTTTTCAAAGCAAGATCAAGGCTAAAGCCGCAGATCAGTTCGCGTAACGCGACGTGTACCAGGACTTGAAGAGCGCATATTGCGTTTCGAGCTGACGCCGCTGGGAAGCGCTCAATTCGTCACTCTCATTAAAGTGCAACGCGTATTCCGTGTCACCGTTCAACACCATCAGATATTTGTAGTGCAGCACGAGATCAGGGCCCTCGTCGTAGGTGGACAGAATGGTCAGTGCTTCCTCGAGTTCCAGCGCATCACGACGCGCTGTCGCGTCGCCTTCTGCCGCCTTCTGGCACAAAGACACGAGATGAAGGACTTCCTTTGGCAGCGCATTGCCGATGCCTGTGATGGCACCCCCTGCGCCGCAATTGACGAAGCCGTGATAGACGCCGGTATCGACACCCACCATCAGGGTCAGGGCGTCATCGCCAGCGGTAATGTTTTCAGCCGCATAGGTCATATCCGCCTTGCCGCCGAACTCCTTGAAACCAATCAGGTTGGCGTAACGCGAGCGCAGATCGAAGAACAGGTCCGCGCGGGTGGCAAAGCCATAATAGGGGCTGTTATAAATCACGGCTGGCAAGCCATTCGCCGCTTCGAGAATGGCCGAAAAATGCGCCTTTTGGGCGGACGAAGACGACCCGCGCGACAACACACGCGGAATGACCATCAATCCCTTGGCACCCACCTTGGCAGCATGAGCCGCGTGGCTGACGGCCGATTTCGTGTTGATGGCGCCCGTGCCGACAATCACCGGGATACCCGCTTCGGCCAGCCGACGCACACCTTCCTGGCGCTCCGCATCGGTCAGAAGCGGCCAATCACCCATGGAACCGCAATAGACGACAGCCGACATGCCAGCGTCGATCAGGTCCTTGCCCTTCTTGACCAAGCCGTCGAAATCGGGTGTCCGATCCGGTTTGCAGGGGGTCATGAGAGCAGGAATGCAGCCAGTGAAAATCGTATCTGCCATTGTCGTCGCCTCGTTCCAAATCAACTATGAGACATTCATTAACAAGGAAACGCTTCTCTGTCGACAAATAAAATACAAACCGTAACGGCTGCATTCCGAAGTCTCGGGATATTGCTTCCCACCAGATCTCAGAGCCGGATATCGACGCTCTGTCTCGTATCTGCCGTGATATAGGACCGGATTTGCTGAACGATCTGGTCCGCATGAACAAGCGCCACCTTATCGGCCCTTTCGACGTCCCGCGACATGATCGTCTGGATCATGTGTTCGTGCTCGCTGACATAATCACGCGGGAGCACATCATTGAAAGAGGAGTAATAAAGGCGAAGGATGCGACGCCCTTCGTCCAGAAGCCGGGTGAACAGCTCGCAATAATGGCGATTGCCGCCCGCATAGGCGATAGCCAGATGAAAATCGCGGTTGGTGGAAATCATCGCCAGCACGTCGCGCTCATCCACCGCCCTTTCGAACGATGCCTGAAATGCCCTGATGGTGACGATGTTATCCGCCGTATGGTTTGCCGCCGCAAGCCGGGTGGTAACGCGGTACATCAGCGTCAGCGCGTCGAAAAATTCCGGCAGGCCGAGAAAGTCGATCTGCGACACGATGGTTGCGCGGTTCGTCAGGGTCGTGATCAGCCCTTCGGCAGACAGTTTGACCAGCGCCTCGCGGATCGGTGTGCGCGACAACTCGAAACGGTCGGAAAGCTGCACCTCGTCAATGGGGCTACCCGGCGCCAGCTTGAGCTCGATGATTTCATTACGAAGCGTCTCATAAACAGTGGAGACACCGAAACCGCGACGGGGCGCCTGCCGCTCCTTGTCGTCAACCCTGTCGTTCGTATTCATCTGCACCCGCATCCTGCAACCATATTGATATTTTCGTTTACGACATTCAACGCAATAACGAAATCCCCATACAAGAAACCGCCCGCGACAAGCACGGGCGGTTTTGATCTTCACCTTATCATCGGGTCGTTCAAGCCATCCGGCTCAAAACTCTTCCCAATCCGATTTCACAGCGGCATTGCCGTTGAAGGCGGACGCCACCTTGCGGCCCAGCGCACGCGCTGGAGACTGGACGGGACGTTCTGCCTGCGTGGCCTGGCGCACCGGTGCTTCGTAACCACCGCCCAGCTTGAACTGGCCCAGAAGATGGTTGAGCGAGGCGGCTTCGCGGGCCAGCGTATGGCTGGCTGCCGTCTGCTCTTCCACCATGGCGGCGTTCTTCTGTGTGTCCTGGTCCATCTGGTTCACAGCCGTGTTGATCTGCTGGAGACCGGAGGACTGTTCCTGCGCGCCATCCACGATCGCCACGACGTGACGGTTGATTTCCTGGACTTCGGCAACGATGGTTTCCAGCGCACGACCCGTTTCACCGACCAGCTGCACGCCCTGCTGGACCTGGCCGTTCGATGTCGTGATCAGCGCCTTGATATCCTTGGCAGCGTTTGCGGAACGCTGGGCCAGTTCGCGCACTTCCTGTGCAACGACCGCAAAGCCCTTGCCCGCTTCACCAGCACGGGCCGCTTCCACACCGGCGTTGAGCGCCAGAAGGTTGGTCTGGAAGGCGATCTCGTCGATCACGCTGATGATGTTGGAAATCTCGGACGACGACTTTTCGATCTGCTCCATGGCAATCACGGCCTTGCGGACCACGTCGCCGGACTGTTCGGCACCGGTGCGGGCCCTGGACACCAGCTGACCGGCTTCCTGGGCGCGCTTGGTGCTGTCCTTGACCGTCGTGGTGATCTGCTCGAGCGCAGCGGCGGTTTCTTCCACCGATGCGGCCTGCTGTTCGGTACGCTTGGCCAGATCGTCGGCGGCAGCGCGGATTTCGTTGGCACCGGCGTCGATGCCACGGGCATTGTCGGCCACGCGGTTCAGGGCAGACTGCAGCTTTTCGGCAGACGAGTTGAAGTTGGCGCGAACCACGTCCAGATGCTGAACGAAAGGCTGGCTGATGCGGTAGGACACATCACCATCGGCCAGGCGCGACAGCGCATCGGCCAGATTATCGACGGCAAAGCTGGTGTCTGCGGCTTCTCTGGTCTTCTGCTCTTCGCGGGCAATCCGTTCCTTCTCCGACAGGCTGCGGTTGGCATCGGCTTCCTGTTCCAAACGGATGCGCTCGAGAGCGTTGTTGCGGAACACAGCAACGGCTTCCGCCATCTGGCCGATTTCATCGCGACGATTAAGGCCGTCAATCTCTGCCTGCGTTTCGCCATTGGCAAGAGAGACCATGCGAGCACGCAACCGGTCGATCGGGCTGGTAATGCCACGAGCAGACACAAACAGAGCAAGGGCGATGGCTGCGGCAAACAGCACACCGAGAGCGATCAACGTCGAGGTGATCGTCGACGATGTCTGCGCAGACATATCGTTCGATTTCGAAGCGACAAGAGCTAGGTTGCTCTCGCTGATCACGCGGATATCGCCACGCCACTTGTCAATCAGCGGATTGACGGTCGTCAGCATCTGACGTCCGCTCTGGAAATCTCCCGCTTTTGCGCTTTCCCAGATCTTGTCGGTCATGGCAACAATCTGGTCGACGCGACCGGACAACTCGTTTGTCTGACCAGCAAGCTCCGGCAGCAGCGTTTTTACGTTATCAAGACGTCGTTTCGTCGTCGCAATATCCGCCTTGTAGGCTTCTTCGACCTTCGCGGTATCAGCAGACTGCTCACGCATCATCAGGCCGAGCGTGGCATCGTAACCGACGGAAACCAGGGCGGTATTCGCGCGGAAAAGCTCCGTGGAGGCAATGACGTTTTTCGAGAGAATATCCGAATAGGCGTCATCGGTTGTACTGTAATTATTTGAAACGACGCCGAGGCCAACAAGGCCGAGCAGCGCGACGGGCACGATCAGGGACAGAATCTTTGTGCGAACTTTCGCATTTTGCAGAAATGACATGGTTCCTCGGAGGGTAATGCGAGCAAACCGGCGCGACACATCCGCGACACCACAACCGTGGGCCCGCCATCGTGCTGCCAGAACAGAAAGACCCTTCGTCATGAAGTGACTGTGAGACCTTTGTTGTGAGGCACGGGTGCTTTCAAGTAGGTTAACGGGCGGTCTTTATGTCTGAAATTCAGTATAAACAAAAATACTAATACTAGAAATTCTACCCATATAACGCAGAATATTGGCTTACGTTACGTAAGATTACAATCCAAGAGCGATTTTAAAGGTTAACAATGCCACTGCATTTCCTAAACCTTGCCTTGCTTCTACTCTTCCTTAAACGCTCGGTTGATTTGGTCTGTCAGCGGCTTGAGAAGGTAGGAAAGCGCAGTCCGGTCTCCGGTCTTCACCATGGCTTCCGCGGGCATGCCGGGACCGAGCCTCAGCCCATCCAATTTCGCCAGTTCCCCATCGGCAATCGTCAGGCGCACGACGTAATAGGAAGCGCCCGTCCTTTCCGTTGTCGTCAGATCGGCAGCGACCAGCGTCACCTTGGCTTTCAATTGCGGCGTGATGCGCTGATTGAAGGCAGACATCCGCAGCATCGCGTCATGGCCAACGCGGATCTGATCGATATCCTTAGGCGCGATCTGTACTTCGAGTGCGAGATCATCCTGTTCCGGCACGATCGACATGATGATCTCGCCGGGGCTGATGACACCACCCACGGTGTGAACGGCAAGCTGGTGGACAAAGCCCGATTGCGGCGCGATGATATCGACCCGCTTCAAATTATCCTCGGCTGAAATCTTTCGCTCGATATACTCCCCGACCTGCGCCTGAACGTCCTTGAGTTCGCTGCTGACCTCGGATTTCAAATCCTGATCGATCTGGAGAATTTGCAGATGTGTCTCGGAAATTTTGCCCGCGACCTGCGCCTGATAGGCGATCTTCTCACCACGCTCTCCGCCAAATGTCGCAATCTGCGTCTTCAGCCCGTTCAGGCGCTGGTCAGATACCACGCCTTTCTTGCGAAGGGCCGTCAGCGAGGTTATCTCCTGCTTCAGCACCACCATTCCATCATTGTAGGCCGCTTCCTGGGCTTTCAGCCCATCGATCTCGTGGCCAAACTGGGTGATGCGTTCTGATAGCTGCGCCTTCTTTCCCGCTCGCGCCTGCCGCCTGAATTCGAACAGCCGCGTTTCGCTATGGATTACCCCGGCGACATCGGGCTCCAAGCGGCGTGCCAGGATTGCCTCTGGAAATCTGATCTCCTCCAGATCGTCCCGCTCTGCCTCAAGCCGGGCCAAGCGGGCCATCAGTTCGTCGAGCCTTTTGGTCACAATGGCAAGGTTGGCGCGCGTTTGGGTCGCGTCCAGCCGCATGAGAACATCGCCCGCCTTGACCGCATCGCCCTCCCTCACCAGAATATCTGACACGACACCGCCGCTGGGATGCTGGACTTTCTTGACGTAGGATCCGACCACGAAGTGGCCTTGCGCAACCACGGCCCCTGACAGCGACGTGACGGAAGCCCACGCGCCTGCACCACCCACCAGCACAAAGCATGCCGCGACCCCGGCCAGCAGATGGCGGCGAATGGATCGGGAGACATCGAACGCGTTCATGCTAGACATCCCGTCCCTCCGTTACGTCGCCGCCAACCGTCTCCAACTGCTGCGCCGCGGCACGAAGGGGGCGCACGCCATAGGCCGTCACCGAGAAGCTCTTCGGCACATGGGGAACAGTTTCGGCACCTTGCAGAACTTTCGACAGAACCTCGTCACGCGGCCCGAAGGCTTTTTGTCGCCCGGCCTCCATCACCAGAACGAGATCGACAGCGCCGATTGCACTGGGGCGATGCGCCACCACGATCGCAATACCACCCCGCAAGCGGACAGACGCGATTGCATTCATCACCGCAGCCTCGCCCTGCGCATCGAGATTGGCATTCGGCTCATCGAGCACGACCAGAAACGGATCGCGATACAGCGCACGCGCCAGACCGATCCGCTGCCTCTGGCCAGCCGAAAGCGCACTACCGCCTTCACCGATGGGTGTCTCGTAGCCCTCCTCGAAACGAAGAATGAGCTCATGGGCGCCCGCCGATTTTGCAGCGGCAATAATGTCCTTCGGGTCCGCATCGTCTTCGAACCGGGCAATGTTTTGTGCCACTGTTCCGTCGAACAGCTCCACACCCTGCGGCAGATATCCGATGTGTCGGCCGAGCGCCTCGTTGTCCCACTGGTCGAGACTGGCGCCATCCAGGCGAATTTTTCCCGACGTGACCGTCCAGGCATTGACCAGCGCGCGCGACAGGGTGGTTTTTCCGGACCCGGATGCTCCGATGACGCCCAGAGCACTGCCGGCGCGCAACGAAAAGTCCAACCCCATGACAGTCGGCTTCTTTTCGCCCGGCGGAACGAGCACGATACCTTCGACGCTGATATCTCTGGTGGGCGATGGCAGCGCAGTCACAGGGCCATCCTGCGGAATTGTCGCCAGCAAGTCTTTGAGCCGCCGCCAGCTGTGCCGCGCCATCAAGAACGGCTTCCAGTTGGCGATGGCAAGATCGACCGGCGCCAGTGCCCTGCCCATCATGATCGAACTGGCAATCATCACACCCCCGGTCACCTCCTGCCGAATAACGAGATAGGCCCCGACACCTAGAATGGCCGATTGCAGGATGACCCGCAGCGTTCTGGAAATGGTGCCCAGCATGTTGGAGACATCGCCCGCCTTTCTGTTTGCAGCGAGATAATCACCGTTGGCAGATGCCCAGCGGGAGCCGACCCGCTTTCCCATGCCCATAGCGCGGACAACCTCTGCATTGCGCCGCGCGCCCTCCAGCAGGCCGTTACGCTTCATGTTAGAGGTCATCACATCGTGGATAGGCTTTCGCGAGAGAGCGTTCGTGAACAATGTCAAAGCGACCAGCACGATTGCGCCCGCCAAGGCCGTCACCCCGATCCAGACATGGAAGAGGAAGCACAGGCCGAGATAGAGCGGCATCCAGGGCAGGTCGAACAATGCGGTCGGCCCCTGCCCGGACAGGAAACCCCGCACATTGTCCAGATCGCGAAGCGGCTGCAAACCATCGCCCGGCATACGCGACGAGAGCGGCAAGCGGACGACCGCGTCGTGCACCTTGCCCGACAGGCGGTTATCGAATGACTCGCCGATGCGCAGCAAAATGCGCGCCCTGATGATGTCGAGGATGGCCTGGATGGCGTAAAGTCCAATGGCGAGGATGGCCAACCCGACCAATGTCGGAACGCTGCCGCTGGACAGCACGCGGTCATAGACCTGCAGCATGAAAATGGGCGATGTCAGCGCCAACAGGTTGACTACACCGCTGATGATGCCGATGCCGAACGCAGCCCGGGAAAAGGCCGACTTGCCTGCCGAATCCAGATGCTGCGCCGACGCGTTGTGTTGGGCGCGCGCCATGTACCGTGTCCTCTGCTGTGTCCTGTTATAGACCTTGCGTCACGCTCACCCTCCGGCAAGCCCCAGAGCACGACATGCACCATGGTAGTGACGATCGGTATTTTTGACATCCTCAGAAATCGCACCAAATCTCACACTGCAAGAAATCACCGATAAGACTTGAATTCTATCATTCGATAGATATCTATCAACTGATAGAAAAGGAATGATCCCATGCAGAAGCGACAGTTTCATCCTGCCCTGTGGCAACAGATCGAACAGCAGGCCGCCCAGGTCCCGGCGATCTACGGTAAAATCGACTTCTCCCAAACGCCCGAACGTTTCACCGTCGAGGGCGACGGTGAAAGCCTGCCCGGTCTCGACGCGATGAAAGCCGAGATTTTGGCGGATGACGCACTGGTGGAGCAGATGGCTGCCTACACGCTGATCGGCGATGCCGTGGCCGACGCTTACGCGGCCCGTATGGGCGACTTCAGTTTCCGACAATTGATCGATATGCTGCAACTGGCCTGTGACAAGGGCGTGGAGGCCGTGCCCGATGCCCCGCCGGAACTGTCAGCCTTCATCGGCGCGATGGAAGCAAGGCCAGACTGGATCGACATGGCACTGGTGAACGAAGGCGCCCGCATCGAGCGAAACCAGTATGCGCATCTCGTTCCCTTCGCCATCCGGGGTGCGTTTCTCGCGACCTTCATGAACCGTTACTCAGCACTTCCCATGGCGCTGACAGGCAATCTGTCCGATCAGCTTGCGGCAAAGCGCGTTCTGGAAACCGCGACCTTCTTCACGCTCACCGTCATGCCAGGCGCGCTGGAACGGCACGGCGCCGCCTTCAAGGCCGCCGCCATGGTGCGGCTCATGCATTCCATGGTGCGCGTCAACGTCATGCGCCGCGAGGGCGTGTGGAACACCAGTGTCTATGGCGTACCCATACCCCAGGTGGACCAGATGCCAGCCGGGCAGATCGGCTCCCTGTTGATCGCCGCCGATGCGCTGCAAACGGGACGCCCGTTTACGGCAAACGAGCAAGCCCGTATCGAAATCGCGCGTTATCGTTGCTTCCTGCTGGGCCTGCCCAAGGAACTCCTCGGTGAAACGCCTGAAGAGATCGTCCGGCTGATGCTGGCGCGTCAAGCCACGTTGCGCAGCGGTTTCGATGATGCCACCTGCGGTTCCTTGGTGCGTGGCACGCTGGAGGCGGAACTTACGCACGAGCCGACACCACTCGGCCGCATCGACCGTGAACTGGAGCGCAGTTTCGCCAAATTCTTCTTTATCCGGCACTTTCTGAAAGGCGATACGGCACGCGCCGAGGCCATGGGCGTGCGTTACACATTCCGGGATCGCAATCTGGCTGTGATCACCGCTGCCCGCATCTTCTCGCAGCTTCGCCTGTTCAGAACGCTTTCCAACATCCCCGTCGTGCGTGATGTGGCTGACCGGCATCTCGTGGGCAAACTCCATGGATTGCTCAAGCGATATGGCCATGCCGAGTTTACCACTGATGGCTCGAAGATGGGGCGTCCCCATGGCTGATGGATCAGGTGATCGGCTGCGCGGCAGCTATGCCAAGAGCGACGTCACGCGTCAGGCTGTGCTGACTGCGGCACTGTCCGAATTCGGACTAAAGGGTTTCAGCGGCGCAACCACGCGCGCGATCGCTGATTCCGCCGGTGTGGCCCTTCCCGCCATCGCCTACCATTTCGGCAACAAGGAAGGTCTTTACCTTGCTTGTGCGCGAGAAATCGTTGCCGCGTATCAGGCATCGGCACTGTCTTTGATGAGCGATGCAGCGCATCTGTTTCAATCCGGGCAACCATCGCCGCAGCAATGCCGAACGCTTTTGTCCGACACGCTGAAGATGGTGTTGCGCCTGTTTCTGGACAGCAAGACGGGGGAAGCGCAGGCAGACTTTGCCATGCGGGAGCTTCGCGATCGCGGACCGGCCTTTGACATTCTCTATGACCGGCTGTGGCAACCGGGTGTGGAGGTGGTGGCGCAACTGATCTGTGCCATCCGGACAACGCAAACCGTCACGCAATCCGATCGCGCCGACGCGTTGCTGCTGATATCCAGTCTGCTCGCATTTGGAACAGGGCGGGATGTCTCGCTGCGCATTCTGGGGCTTGAGCAAGGCCAATCGCAAACCTTCGACGTGCTGGACAAGGCGATTGAGCGCGCCGTTACGGGCCTCTAGATGTGGAGCCTCAATACGTTGTCCCGGTTTAGAGCGAGGTGACTGATTGAGGCTCCACATCCAGAGCGCATCTTTGTTACATGGAAACAGTTCTGCAACCTGAACCACGGCCCCACGGGACGACCACCTACAAGCTGCTTTCCCGTACAATAAGCTGAGGCTGAATGGTTACGTGCGGAACGCTGTCCTTGCCCGACAAGAGGTCAAGAATAAGGGCCCCGGTCCGCTCGCCAATCATGCGGGCGTGTGCATTGATGGTGGTGAGCGCTGGTACCGAAATGCCGCCGATCTCGTAGTCGCCAAAACCGCCGATGGCGATTTGCTCCGGTACGGAGATTTCCCGGCGCTGACATTCTGTCAAAGCCCCGAAGGCGGAGAGGTCGGAAACACAGATCACCGCCTCGGTATCGCGAAATTCGTCCAGAAGCCGTGCCATGGCATTGGCACCTTCCCGCATCGAAATCGGCGGCGCGCCAGCGTCGATCAATCTGGAAGGATCGAGACCATGATCGCGCAACGCCGTGATGAAGCCATGGCGGCGGTTGGTGCCGCGTGTGTCGCGGCTCGCATCACCGCCGATGAAGGCGATCCGGCGGTATCCGACCTCTATGAAGTGATCGACCATGCTGCGCACGGCATCCGCGTTTGAAAAGCCGACATAATGGCCGATTGGCTCTGCGGGAACATCCCAGGTTTCGATGACCGGAATATTGGCATTCTCCAGCAGTTTGCGCGCGCGTCGCGTATGCTTTCCACCGGTCACGGCTATTGCCTGCGGTTTACGGCGCAGGAGGTTTTCGATCAGGCGCTCTTCCTCCTGCATGTCGTAATTGGTGTAACCAAGCAGGATCTGAAAACCTTGTGCGCTCAGCACATCGGACAATCCACCAACCGTGTCTGCAAAATTGGCGTTGTTGATCGACGGTATCGTGACAGCAATAAAATCGGTTTTTTTCGAGCGAAGATTCGACGCCGTGGAATCGAAGACATAACCGAGATCTTCCGCCGCCTTCAAGATGGCGTCACGCGTTTCGGTATTGACCAGGCCACCTGCCTTGAAAGCACGAGAGACGGTCATCGGTGACACGCCTGTCGCGCGCGCGATATCGGCCATCGTCGGCGTTCTGTCGTTTGGCATGCACCAATACCCCACTCTTCGTTGCCGCACCTGCGGTCTTAGTGACGCCCGCGCGTATGGCCGCGAATGGCAAGTGACACCGAATAGATCGACGTGGTCGCGGTGATAAACAGCCTATGTCCGTTCCGTCCACCGAAACACACGTTGGACACGGTCTCCGGCACAAGAATCTTTCCGAGGCGATGACCATCCGGCGCGATACAGTGAACGCCATCGGCAGCGGAAGACCAGAGATTGCCCGCAGCATCGACACGCATTCCGTCCGCACAACCCGGCTCTATCGAATGAAAGACCTCGCCGCCACTCAAACCCCAGCCCGCGTCAACGTCGAACACGCGGATATGACGTGGATCATCGGAGAACATTCGGCCGGTATCAGCCACATAAAGGCGCCTCTCATCAGGACTGAAGGCCAGGCCGTTCGGGCAATCGAAATCTGTCAGGACCGCACGGATTTCGCCTGAGATCGGATCAACACGATACACGTTGCAAGGCAGTTCCTGTTCGGAACGGAAACCCTCATAGTCGGTCGAAATGCCGTAATGCGGATCGGAAAACCAGATGGCACCGTCAGAAGCGACGATCACGTCGTTGGGGGAGTTGAGCCGTTTGCCTTGATAGCTGTCGGCAATGACCGTGATCGTCCCATCGTGTTCCGTCCGTGAAACTCGCCGCGTGCCGTGCTCGCAGCTGACCAGCCTGCCTTGCCCGTCACGCGTATGACCATTGGAAAAATTCGAGGGCTCGCGAAAAACGGAAACGCCCGCAGACGGGCTCCAGCGCATGATGCGGTTGTTGGGAATATCGGAAAACAACAGACACTCATGGTCTCCGAACCAGACCGGCCCTTCGACCCAATCAAAGCCGGAAGCGAGTTTCTTGAGCGGCGCATTCCCCAGCACGAAGGTGGAAAAGACCGGGTCTTCGACTTCGAAAAATGACATCTGGTCGGCGCCTTCTCTCTTGTTTAGACTTCGCGCAAAGATAACGATCGGTTGGTATGCAGCAAGGCCGCACACCAACCGTCCGCTGATTTTATTTGCCCCAGATTGTCTTGTAGGCGTCGCGATAGCCATTATCCGGATCAAACGAGTTCTTCGGTCCGCCGTCGAACTCGACATTGTCGACGGTCACGACATGCAGTGGCGATACGTATCCAGACCACTTTTCACCCGAAAAGGCGCGGTTGAGCTCGTCGACCAGTTGCCAGCCCTGGAGATTGAGAGGTTCTGCCACCGTAACCGATTGGTACTGCTTGGCGCGGATGCGCTGATAGGCGCTTTCCGAACCATCCCCGGCCGCTACGCTCTTGGGCGCACCATCCCCCGGAATACCCGCAGATGACAGAGCAGGGCCCATGAAATCGAAATAGATGTCGTTGATCGCCAGTGAATGTGTCCACTTCGCACCGTATTTCTGCAACAGCGTCGTGGTCAGTTGCGGCATGCGCTGCGACGTCTCGGCAATTGGCGTATCGACATATTCGAGCACGGTGCCGCCAAGCGCTTCGATCTCCGCTTTCATCTTATCTGCCTTGGCAATGGCGATGGCATAGGTCGAATCGGTAAAGATCACCACGCCGGGCTTGCCACCCGCATCAACGAAAGCGTAATCGGCGGCGGCCTTGGACACTTCCAT
Source organism: Agrobacterium sp. rho-8.1 (assembly GCF_033957725.1). Taxonomy (NCBI): domain Bacteria; kingdom Pseudomonadati; phylum Pseudomonadota; class Alphaproteobacteria; order Hyphomicrobiales; family Rhizobiaceae; genus Agrobacterium; species Agrobacterium sp. rho-8.1. The sequence goes on along the minus strand of NZ_CP192789.1, from coordinate 1,129,920 downwards.
CGCGTCGGTCGTCACATTGGCGAAAACCCCGACCTCATCGACCGGGCCTACGCCTGGCGCCGCATGCCAGGCCACCATCGGAATATTGGCCTTCTTGGCCTCTGCCATGGCTGGTTTTTGCTCGACCGCATCGAAACCGGCAATGATGATACCGTTCGGCTTCAGCGTCAGCGCCTGTCCGAACGAGGCTGTCCGACCTTCGACAGAACCCGCGCTGTCCAGCACGTTGACTTTCCAGCCGATGGCCTTCGCAGCTTCTTCGATGCCGTTCACGACACCCAGAATGCCACCGTTCTTCATGTCCGCCGCAACGATGACGACCGACTTGTCAGCCGCTGCTTTTGGACCGCTCGTCGGGCCATCCCATTTCTCGACCTTGCTGGCATATTTGGCAACGACGGCCTTAGCGTCGGTCATCGCATCCGCAAAGGCCGGGCCTGCTATGACGATGGCGAACACGGCAGATGCCGCGCTTGCGAGTAACTGTCTGCGTCTCATGGTATTTCCTCCCATTGAAATCACTGTTTTCGACGATGCATGCACTCAGGTTGTTTCTTCGACCGTCTTTTCGGGCATGCCTTTCGGCTTCATGAGGCCAGCCACGCCTCGGCGCCGCTGCGCATAACCGGCGATACCGATGGCAACGAGCAGCGTGACGCCGTTGAACAGCGGTTCGACAAAAAACGACCCCCCGAACTGCTGAATGCCGGCAATGCCAACGGCCAGAATGATGACGCCGATCATGGTGCCCCAGACATTGACGCGACCCGGCTTGATGGTGGTCGACCCCAGGAAGGCGCCGACCAGAGCGGGCAAGAGATATTCAAGCCCGACACTGGCCTGTCCGATCCGCAACCGTGATGCCAGCAACACACCGGCCACAGCAGACAACAGACCTGAAATAACAAAGGCACTCACCACGAAGCGGCGCACCGGAATCCCGTTCAATGCCGCGGCCTTCGGATTGGCCCCGATGGCATAGGTGTAGCGGCCGATCGGCAGATATTCGAGGACGACCCACATGACCAGCGCCAGCGCAAGAACATAAAACCCTGTGATGGGCAGCCCAAAAACGAAAGTACCGTTCAGAGCCAGAAAACCATCTGGCAAGACGCCGACGACCTGACGACCGCCGGTATGCCAAAGCGCGATCGCATAAATGACCGTCCCCGTGCCAAGCGTCGCGATGAAGCTGTCGATCTTGGCGATCTCGACCAGCACGCCGTTCAACAGACCGGTCAAACCACCCAGGATCAACACGGTCAGCACGGCAATGGGCCATGGAAAGCCGTACATCGTCTGGAGGCTAATCGCGAGAATGTGCCAAAGAACGATGCCGTATCCGATGGTGAGATCGATCCGCCCGCAGGCCATCGGGATCATTGCCGCAAGCGACAGGATGGCGATGATGGTCTTGTTGGCGATGATCGAGCGAAGGTTGAGCGCGGTCGGGAAGGTATCCGGCAGCATCACGGAAAAGATCACGATCAATAGAACCGTCAGGATCACCAGACCGTAGACCGGCAAAAAGCGCCTGAGTTTGTCGCCGGCCGACAGGCCCTGTAATTCCGCCTTCGTTGGCTCAAGTGCGGTGGACTGGATGGATTGCATCTTCGTTCTCCAGATAATCAGGCAGCTTCGGACGCGGATGCTGCAGCAATGACAGCGGACGTGGTCAATGCGTCGCCGGTCAATTCCCGCACGATTTGTCCGCGCGAAAAGACAAGCGCCCGGTGGCAAATATGGGCAATTTCCTCGAAATCCGTCGAGATGACGATCACGGCGAGCCCCTCCTCTACCGCCGCCGCGATCAAGCGGTAGATATCGGCTTTTGCGCCGACATCGACACCGGCGGTCGGGTCTTCCGCGATGAGGAGTTTCCGGCCCGTCGCCAGCCAGCGCCCGACGACAACCTTTTGCTGGTTGCCACCCGAAAGCGCCTCGATTGCCAGTGACTGTTCATTGGGCCGAAGACCGACTTTCTCGCCAATCGACCATGCCAGATCGGCCTCTTTCGAAGGCGACAGAAAATTCGACAGCCGCCTGCCGGATGCACCCGGATTGAGAAAGGTGTTTTCTCGCAGCGAGAGCGACATGGCCACGGATTCCTCCGTTCGATCACGCGCGATCAAGCCAATACCGGATGCAATCGCTGTTTCCGGACTGCGAAGATCGGGGCTCTTGCCACGGATCGTCACCTGCCCGGTTGCGGGTTCGACGCCGAACAACGCCCGACCGATCAGTTCCTGACCGGCACCGCGCAGGCCCACGAGACCTAAAAGTTCGCCCTGTCGCAAAGCAAAGGAAACCGGCCCGGCACCACGGCACGTCAGCTTTTCCACGGCAACCAGAGTTTCACCCGGCGCGGTATGCGCCTTTACAAAAAGCTGATCGGCCTTGCCACCGACGATCATGCGAATGAGTTCGTCGGGGTTGGTATCGGTAACAGCCGTTTCGCCCACGAGTAAACCATCGCGCAAAACGGCAACGCGATCGGCAATACGGAAGATTTCATCGAGCCGGTGGGAAACGTAGATCATCGCGACCCCACGCTCTTTCAAAGGGCGGATGGCGTTGAACAGCCGCTCAACCTCGTCTGCCGGAAGACTTGCGGTCGGCTCATCCAGCACGAGTACATCCGCCTCGACAGCCAAGGCCCTGGCGATTGCGACAAGCGATTTTTCGGTTCGCGTCAAGTTCTGAACACGCGTTGTCGGGTCGAAATCACAGCCAACCAGTTTCAACGCTTCAGCGGTGCGCTTTGCGGTCGTATTCCAATCGATCAGTTTGCGGCGCATGGAAAAGCCCTGTGCCAGCCCGACATTTTCGGCCACGGTCATCCACTCGATGAGACCGAGATCCTGGTGAATAAAGGCGACCGGTTGGCGCTGGTTGGGCTTGGGTGGACGATGATGATAGGGCTCGCCGCGAAACAGGATTTCGCCGGCATCGGGTTTGTAGATACCGGCCAACGTCTTGATCAGCGTCGATTTGCCCGCGCCGTTTTCCCCCAGAAGCGCCAGAATCTCTCCGCGTTTCAACTCAAGGGAAACATCTGTGATCGCTTTTGTGCCGCCGAACTCCTTCGACACGGAACGAAATTCCAGGAATTTTTCCGCTTCCATTCGCTCCTCCCAAAGCTTGATGTCTGACGCTATGATATCGATAACATAAAAGTCAAGTTTCATTTTTAAAGTTACCCTGACGTCTCATTCTGGCCCAGCCATGTGCTCTGACAAATCTGAAATTCGGACTGGACAACGACATTGCACAAATCTATGTTATCGATAACAACGCATCGGAGGAGATGTCGTGAGCAAAATCGAGATACTTCAAATCGGCGCGTATCCGGCATGGGACGAGGAGCGTTTGAACGCTGGCTTCACCATGCACCGCTATTTCGAAGCCACTGAAAAGGCTTCATTTTTGAGCAGGGATGGTGCGGCAATCCGGGGCATTGCGACCCGCGGGGAACTGGGCGCAAATCGCGCCATGATCGACGCTCTGCCGAAACTGGAAATCATCAGCGTCTACGGCGTCGGATATGATGCGGTAGACCTGAATGCTGCCCGAGAGCGCGGCATCCGCGTCACCAATACGCCCGACGTTCTGACCAAGGATGTCGCAGACCTGGGTGTGGGCATGATGCTGGCGCAGGCACGTGGGATGGTGGGTGCAGAAACGTGGGTCAAGAGTGGCAACTGGGCGACGAAGGGCCTTTATCCCTTAAAGTCGCGCGTGCACGGCAAGCGCGTCGGCATCCTTGGTCTCGGGCGTATCGGTTTCGAAGTCGCCAGACGACTTTCTGGCTTCGACATGGAAATTGCCTATAGTGCGACAGGCCCGAAAGATTTTGCGGGGGACTGGACGTTCATCGCTGATCCCGTCGAACTGGCCGCGCGTTCCGATTTTCTATTCGTTACCCTTTCGGCATCCAGCGCAACGCGCCACATCGTCAGTCGTGACGTGATCGAGGCGCTCGGGCCGCAGGGCATGTTGATCAATATTTCACGGGCATCCAACATTGATGAGGAAGCTCTGCTGGACGCGCTTGAGAACAAGACACTTGGCTCTGCGGCGCTCGATGTATTCGAAGGCGAGCCAAAACTGAACCCCCGTTTCCTGGCACTCGACAACGTGTTGTTGCAGCCGCATATGGCATCCGGTACGGTTGAGACGCGCAAGGCGATGGGCGCGCTCGTCTATGACAATCTGTCGGCCCACTTCGAAGGCCGCCCGTTACCGACCCCGGTTTTGTGAGAGACATCAGATGAAAGCACTTGTTATTCACGCTCCGAAAGATTTGCGGATCGACGAGGCGACCGTTGAGGCCCCCGGTCCCGGCGAGGTCGAGATACGTCTTGCCAGCGGTGGCATTTGCGGGTCCGATCTGCACTACTACGATCATGGTGGCTTCGGCACCGTGCGCCTCAAGGAGCCGATGATCCTGGGACATGAGGTCTCCGGCCATATTGTCAGCCTGGGCGAAGGCGTATCCCATCTTGCAATCGGTGATCTCGTTGCCATATCCCCATCGCGTCCCTGTGGTGCCTGCGAATATTGCCTCAAGGGCATGCAGAACCATTGTTTCAACATGCGCTTTTATGGCTCTGCCATGCCATTTCCTCACATCCAGGGCGCGTTTCGAGAACGTCTGGTTGCCAAAGCCGAACAATGCGTGAAGGCCAACGGCCTGAGCGCCGGAGAGGCCGCCATGGCTGAGCCTTTGTCCGTAACATTGCATGCGACGCGCCGTGCAGGCGAATTGCTGGGCAAACGCGTTCTGGTCACAGGGTGCGGCCCAATCGGCACGCTTTCCATTCTCGCCGCTCGCCGCGCGGGTGCCAGCGAAATCGTCGCCGCCGATCTTTCCGAACGCGCACTCGGCTTTGCGCGCACCGTTGGCGCGGACCGCACGATCAACCTGTCCGAAAACCCTGATGGTCTGGCGCCCTTCAGCCAGAACAAGGGCTATTTCGATATTCTCTACGAATGCTCGGGCGCGCAGCCCGCGCTCGTCAGCGGCATTCACGCGTTGCGCCCACGCGGCATCATCATGCAGCTCGGCCTTGGCGGCGACATGACCTTGCCGATGATGGCGATCACCGCCAAAGAACTGGACCTTCGGGGTTCCTTCCGCTTTCACGAGGAATTCGCCACTGCCGTTCACCTCATGCAAGGCGGACTGATCGACGTCAAACCCTTGATAACGCATACCTTGCCTTTGTCTGATGCCCTCAAAGCCTTTGAAATCGCATCCGACAAGGGACAATCGATGAAGACGCAGATCGCATTCAGCTGACCGATAAGGCCGCGATCGTTTCGGGAGTAAACATGAGCACTCAACTTTTCGACCTCACAGGCAAGCGTGCCCTCGTCACCGGATCATCCCAGGGCATCGGATATGCCTTGGCGCAAGGCCTTGCAGCAGCCGGTGCGGACATCATCTTGAACGGCCGTGATGAGGCAAAGCTTAAATCAGCAGCGGATGCACTCGGTGCACGTCATGTGCTTGCCTTCGACGCCACCGATCACGCGCGGGTGCGCCAAGCGGTGGATACGTTCGAGAGCGATATCGGCCCCATCGACATTCTCGTCAACAATGCGGGAATGCAGCATCGGACACCGCTGGAAGACTTTCCGGCAGACGCTTTCGAAATGCTTCTGAAAACCAACATCTCTACCGTCTTCAATGTCGGCCAGGCGGTTGCCCGCCATATGATCAAACGCGGCACAGGCAAAATCGTCAACATCGCCAGCGTGCAAACCGCGCTCGCCCGACCGGGAATAGCGCCCTACACCGCAACCAAGGGCGCCGTCGGCAACCTGACCAAGGGCATGGCAACGGACTGGGCGAAACACGGCCTGCAATGCAACGCGATTGCACCCGGCTATTTCGATACGCCGCTGAACGCAGCCCTTGTCGCTGACCCTGATTTTTCCGCCTGGCTTGAAAAACGCACACCGGCAGGACGCTGGGGCAAGGTCGAAGAACTCGTCGGCGCCTGCATCTTCCTCTCATCAAACGCGTCATCCTTCGTCAACGGTCACATTCTTTATGTCGACGGCGGGATCACGGCTTCGCTCTGATCTGGTTGATGAGAACCAATCACTGAAAATATATCTGAGTATCGTCATCAACCGGGAGGGGATTGATTATGAGCAACAGGATCGCGTTGATCGGTGCTGGCGCCATGGGTGGGGCAATCGGTACCCGCCTGCTCGAAACCGGCAATCAGCTTACGGTCTTCGATCTCGACCAGGAGAAGGTCCAGTTCCTTGTGGACAAGAGCGCTTCGTCTGCCAGGACTGCAGCGGATGCTGCGGCTGTCAGTGACTACGTTATTCTCAGCCTCAATTCGCCCGGCATCATCCGTCGCGCCGTCTTTGGTGAGACAGGCGTTGCCTCGGGCGCGAGGCCCGGCACGTTGCTGATCGACATGTCATCGATAGACCCTGAGGCGACCAAACAACTCGCGACAGATGCCGCCGAAAAAGATCTGCGCTGGGTCGATAGTCCTTTGTCTGGTGGTGCGCCGAAAGCTCTCCTCGGTCAATTGACGCTGATGGCCGGTGGAGCGCAGGGCGATGTCGAAGATGCCTACAAGGTGCTGAAAGACGTTGCCAGCAACTATACGCATATGGGCCCCGTCGGTGCAGGACAGACGACCAAACTGATCAATCAGGTCCTATGCGGCCTTGGATTCCTGGCCGTCGCAGAAGCCACACAACTGGCACTCGATGCCGGGGTCGATGCTGCAAAAATTCCACAGGCGCTGAAGGGCGGGCGGGCCGATAGCGCGATTTTGCAGGAATACATGCCGCGCTATGTCTCAAAGGATTACCGCCGCACCGGGCGTATCGACAACATGGTCAAGGACCTGAGTGGCGCACAGGATCTGGCAAGAAGGACCAACACGGCGATGCCGCTGACGGCGCTCTGCGCCGAAATCCACCGCATGCTGACGGCAGCAGGCCTCGGCGGTGAAGATCAGGCTGCACTAATGGAATTTTTCAAGGGACCGAACAAGGAGATTTCAGAATGATTACCCGCTACGCCCTGTTCGAGGGCAAAGTGAAAGACGGCCAGACAGACGCTTTTCGCAAAGCCGTCATCGAGCGTATCTTGCCGAAATGGAAGCAATTTCCGCAGGCGACCGATGTGCGTGTGTCTTTTGCGGAGGCCCGCGACGAAGGTGCACCTGAGTTGCCTATGATCCTGGCAATCAACTATCCGAATTTGGAAGCCGTTGAGGCAGCGCTCGCCAGCCCTGTGCGCAGCGAAGCCCGTGCGGCCACAGAAGCCGTCTTGTCGGAATTTTTCGAAGGTCGCATTCATCATCACGTGACACTTGCAAACGAGTTTCCGCTTTAAGCTGAAAACACTGGAGACAAGTGCCGAAGAGGTTAGAGGAGGCTCTCAGCAATGGGAGCCTCTTCTCACGCTTTTTCTCTAGATCATGATCTCGCCGCCGGTCACGGGAATGACGGCGCCGGTCATATAGCTGCTGAGTTCGGACGCCAGAAGGACATAGGGCCCAGCCAGTTCTGCGGGCTGCCCTGCCCGACCGATCAGTGTCTTTTCTCCAAAACTCTCGGTTTTATCGGCAGGCATCGTTGACGGTATCAACGGCGTCCAGATTGGCCCCGGGGCAACGGCGTTTACCCGGATACCTTTCTCGGACACCATGGCAGCGAGACCTGCCGTGAAATTCGAGATGGCACCCTTTGTGGACGCATAGGCGAGCAATTGCGGAGACGGCTGACGGGACTGAATGGACGTCGTGTTGATGATCGCGCTTCCCGGCTTCATGTGGCCAATAGCGGCCTTGGAAAGGAAGAACGGCGCATAGATATTCGTCCGATATGTTTCATCCCATTCTTCGGCGGTGATTTCGGAAATATCGTCATAGGTCCGCTGAAACGCTGCATTGTTGACGAGAATATCGACCCGGCCGAACTCATCGACCGTTCTCTGGACCAGCGATTTGCAGTGCTCTTCGGATTTGACATCGCCTGGAATGACAACCGCTTTTCGGCCAGCCTTCGTCACCCATTCTGCGGTATCCTTGGCGTCTTCGTCTTCGTTCAGATAGGAAATGACGACATCCGCTCCCTCGCGTGCAAATGCGATGGCGACGGCTTTGCCGATGCCAGAGTCCCCGCCGGTGATGAGAGCGACCTTGCCCTCGAGCCTGCCGCTTCCTTTGTAGGAGTCTTCGCCGTGGTCTGGCCGTGGCTGCATTTCGGCTGTCGTACCGGGTGGCGATTGGACCTGCGATGCGTATGGTGGCGTGGGACGTTTTACGTCGGTCATCAAGATCTCCAGATTGGGGTTGGTGTACGACTAACCAACCCAAGCCATGTGAGTTCCTAACTTTTTCGAATTCTACTTTAGCGACACTTAAGGAACGGTGCGGCGTCGCAGGCTGATTGTTCCCTGCCACCCTTCGTTGACGAGCCTACGCCCCCATGCAATGGTCCCGTATTGTGAGAAGGGAGGCTCGCGAATGCATGACATCAAAACCGGCATTATCGTCGGTGCCGGAATGGTCGCCAAAACCCATATGCTCGCCTGTGCGGCAAGTCCAAACAAGATCAGGCTCAAAGGCTTCGTGGACAGTGGCTCAGGCCGTGCAGGGACACTGGCACGCGAGGCGTCGGAGCGCACGGGCCAGAATGTCTCCGTCTACAATTCCGTTGACGATGCCGCGAAAGATCAGGACATTGATTTTGCGATCATCGCCACCCCTCCCAACATACGCGCAGACATAATCGGACCGTTGGTCGAAGCAGGCAAGCATATCCTTCTGGAAAAACCCGTTGCGCGGAACGCCGCCGAAGCACGATTGATCGTCGACATGTGTCGACAGGCTGGCGTTACTCTCGGCATCATTTTTCAACATCGTATGCGGGAAGCCTCCCGCAAAGCGAAGGATTTGGTTGCCTCCGGCCTATTGGGCAAGCTGGGCATTTGCGAAATTTCAGTGCCGTGGTGGCGTCCTCAGTCCTATTACGACGAACCGGGTCGCGGGACGTTGGCGAGAGATGGCGGCGGCGTGCTGATATCTCAGGCCATTCACACAATAGACCTTGCCCTCAGCATGACAGGGCCAGTTTCGTCCGTACAGGCGATGGCCGCGACAACGCGGTTCCACATCATGGAAACGGAGGACTATGTCAGCGCAGGCTTGCGATTCCAAAGCGGTGCCGTCGGTTCCCTGATTGCGAGTACCGCAAGCTTTCCTGGGTCTGCGGAATCGATAGAGATGCATTTCGAGCAAGGCAGTCTCAGACTTGCCTCTGGATTGTTGCACGTGGACTGGCGTGATGGTCGGCAGGAAACATTCGGCGGCGCGGCATCCGGCACGGGGGGAGGCGCCGACCCAATGGCCTTTACCCCTGACTGGCATCAAGCCGTCTTCGAGGATTTTGTCGATGCTATCTCTTCAGGTCGCGAGCCGATGGTCACAGGTGAAGCTGCCCTTTTGTCGCATCAATTGATTGACGCTATCGTCCAGTCTGCCGAACATCGCAAGGAAGTGGAACTACCGCATGCATAAACCCATCAAGTTCGTGGCTCTCGGTATCGAACATCGCCATATTTTCGGCATGGCGCAAAACATGCTCGATGCAGGCGCGGAATTCGTTGGATGGTGGACCGAGGGCGAACCCGATGTCGTCGAGGGATTCATCAAGCGGTTTCCCGACGTGCCGCGCGCCGCATCGAAAGATGACCTGCTGACCGACGCAACGGTCGATCTTGTCCTCATCGCAGACATTCCCGCAAAACGGGCTGATCTCGCCATCCGTGCGATGGAGGCTGGTAAGGATGTGATGTCCGACAAGCCGGGCTGCACGACATTTGAACAGCTGACCCGCCTGCGCGAAACCGTGGCGCGCACCAAGCGCATCTGGACGATCGATTTTTCGGAACGGTTTGAAGTTCCCAGTGTGACGAAAGCCTCAGAGCTTGTGGCCCAAGGTGCAATCGGCCGTGTCATCCAGACAATCGGCGTGGGTCCGCATCGTCTCAACCGCGCAACACGACAGAGCTGGTTTTTTGAACGGGAAGCCTATGGCGGTATTCTGACCGATATTGCGAGCCATCAGATCGATCAGTTCATGTTCTTTACCGGATCCACCGAGGTCGACATCGTCTCGGCGACCGTTGCAAACTACAACAACCCCGATGATCCCGGCCTTCAAGATTTCGGTGAAATCCTTCTGCACGGTGACCGGGGACACGGTTATATCCGCGTCGACTGGTATACGCCGGATGCCCTACCCACCTGGGGCGACGGTCGACTGACCATTCTCGGCACGGAAGGTTACATCGAGCTTCGCAAATACGTCGATATCGGAAACACGCAAGGAACCGATCGGCTCATTCTCGTCAATGGCGACCGCTGCGAGTATATCGACGCCTCAGATGCAGGCCTCCCTTATTTCGGCAAAATCTGCGACGACATCCGCAACCGTACGGACACGGCGATGAAGCAGGAGCACGTTTTCAAAGTGTGCGAACTGGCGCTTCAGGCACAGGCAAAGGCCGAAGAGCGCTGACCTATCGGAGATCAGCCTTTCCACACGGCATCACGATCAGCAGATATTCGTTGGGTTGACGCATGACAACGAGATCAGCCACGTGAAAGCCACGACCAGAAACCTGGATCAGGAAGATCACCGTGTCAGCTCATGCATCTGGACGAGCCATCTTCCCCGCATATTCGGCTTGTGGGGGGCATCGGCCAGAGATACCAGCCGACAACCTTTTTCTATCATCAGACGACAGCTTCACGCGGCTCGCAGCCCGACACCCGTTGAACGACGGGTTGCGAAATGCTCCACCATTTGGGCCAGCGTTTCAGTCTCATGCAGGAGGGTTTGAGACGCTGCGGTTGTCTCCTCGACCATCGCTGCATTCTGCTGAGTGACCTTATCCATCGCGTCGCCTGCCGCGGATACCTCCCGCAGACTTGCGGCCTGTTCTCTCGCCGCCATCGCAATCTTGTCGATGATGACACTGATCCCGCCGACCTGCTCACAGATGTCTCTGAGCGATGTGCCCGTTTCATCAACGAGCTTGACGCCTGCCGTAACCTGCGCCGTCGATGTCGAAATCAAACCCTTGATTTCGCGCGCAGCACCTGCGGATCTCTGCGCAAGCTCGCGCACTTCCTGTGCCACCACGGCAAAGCCTTTACCCGCTTCCCCGGCACGCGCAGCCTCGACCCCTGCGTTGAGCGCAAGCAAGTTCGTCTGGAATGCAATTTCGTCGATCACACCGATGATGTTGCCGATCTTTACCGACGAATTTTGAATTTCACTCATCGCGTTGATGGCGCGCTCCACCACCACGCCGCCGCTTTCGGCGTTTGTCTTGGCGAGCGCGACTGTCTTTTGTGCGTGGCCTGCGCCATCGGCAGTGCTATTGATCCCGCTGGCCACGTCGCCAAGGGCGGCGACAGTTTCTTCGAGAGAGGCGGCCTGCTGTTCCGTCCGGCGGGCGAGATCGTTGGATGCGCTCGATATTTCAGACAAGCCCGACTGGATTGTCCCAACGCTCAAGATGACAGCGCCGATGGCTTCTTCCAGCGCTGAAACGGCACTATTGAAGTGATCTTTGATACGCTCGTATCGGGAATCGACCGCTCCGATGCGCGCCGTCAGATCCCCCTTCGAGAGGGCGTTCAGACCGCCGGAGATCTGCCGGAACGCATGCTCCATGGCTTGCGCTTCCGTCACACGCTCGGCCTCACGTTCCAGCCGCAGATTTTCCGCTTGCTGCCGTTCGCGACCTGCCTCGGCTTCGGCGTGAATGCGGGCGCGGTCGTTATCCTGAAACACCTGCAAAGCGCCGATCATCTCACCGATTTCGTTGTCGGTCTTCGCCAGCTTCAGATGCGCATCCGGTTCCCCCTTTGCCAGCCGCGCCATGGCCTGCGCAACCTGCACCATCGGCCTTGCAACGGAGCGAACCATAAACAGCGCAATGGCTATCGCCAGAAGAAGGCTGAACGAACCGGCACCCCACATCCAGGACGTGCCCTGACTACCCTGGAGTTCCGATTCCGACGCAATTTTGCCGGCGATCTTAACAATACCGTCCGTGACACCCTGCGATGTCGACACAACCAGTGACGCTTGCTGATCGAACGATGCCAAATTCGTCTTCATGGCATCAAAAGTCTGGCCCAATTGCGCAACACTTGCGGTCATATCAGTGCCGGTCGTCTTGGCCAGCATCCCACCCAGGGCTGCGGCCTTCTTCAGGCCTGCCTTCACGGTGGTATCAACGTCACCAGAAGGTTGAAGACGATATCGCTCGACCTGAACCAGAATATCTTTCAAGACATTGCTGAAGTTGCGTGCAGTGCCGGAAACAATACGCGCCTTGGACCGATCCTTGTCTGTTTCGCTTTTGGCCGTCAGCTCCGTTTCTGCGGATTTGCGAAGCACCTCGTCCAGCTTATGAGACGCGGTCAAAACCTTGGCAAACAACGAAAAATCCTGTGTCGCCGACAGGGCCGCGCCGTTATCTTTTGAAATGGCACTCTGTATCTGAGCGAAAGTCCCCTCCATGCTGCTAACAATCGGCTGGATGTTCGGTGCTCCTCCCAGCTTGACAACTTCATTCAGGCCCGCTTGCGCACGGGCCATCGGTTCTGTAATCTGATCGGCCGATATCTGTCCAGCCTGCATAGAGGCCTTTACCAGCGCCAACTCGACCCCATTGATTCCATCGCTGAAAGCACCAGCGTTCTGGATGAGGATACGAATGGTGTTCAGACTAATCAGGGCATTGTTCGAGTTGGTTTCGGCCTGGTTGGCGATATCTTGTGCATTCTTTTCCGTCTGGTCAGCGAGGGTTACCATGCTACCGGTGACATCACGCAGCGCGATGCCTGTTTTCTGGATGGCATCCTGAGACGCCCCGAGAGAGCGGACCGCGTTTGACATCATCGAGATGCCATCCAGGAGCTGCGTTCTTTCTTCTTTCGATAATGGGAGAGAGATGAGTGTCGCTTGCGCTGTCTCGAGGGCGTTGGCGGCCTGATCAATCCGCTTGGGCTCCTTGCTGACAAGATACTGAATAATGGCGCCCTCAGCCTGGTTGGCTCCAATCAGAACCTTTGACGTATCCACAGTTTGAGACACGGCACCCGTCAGGCTTCCAATACCACTGATCCCGACGAATGCGACCAGAACGACCGACATGAGCAGCAAAGCCATCCCGCTCGATGTTCTGAAACCGATAGATTTCACCTTCTGGGACAATTTCATGCTCTCATCTCTCCCCCGCAGCGTAGCGCCGCCCAACTTTCGAAAAAACACTAAGGGGAAATGAATAAAAAACTGCTTAAATCCACCCAAATGATTTGAGCACGCCGGGTTACTGAGAGCCATGAAGGGGTTTGCACCGGACCTTGATTTGGCATGACAGAATTGTAACGCCCGCGAGACACGAAGAGCACCCGTAAAGCTGATGGGTTCAAAGCCATATCGTTATAACGGCAGGCAGTTTTTCCCTAGATGGTATGGGCCTTCAGTCCCTCCGCGCCGACTGTTTCCATATCCTTCGCAAGGCCGTTCTGGCGGGTGACATCGTCATCTGACTGACGGGTTCCACTTTTGTTGAAACTACCCAGCGGCAGGGTCGAGTGGCGGCAGAGCCTTACCCCTCAGCGTTCCGGGGGACGTTCCGTAAACTCGGCGAAACGACCGTCCCATGTTGGATGCGCTACCAAAACCCACATCGATCGCAATGTCGATCAAAGGCCTGTTGGTACTGACGATGAGGTGATTGGCTCGCCGAAGCCGGAGTATTTTGTATGCTTCCGCTGGTGAATGGCCCATGACGTCGTGAAACAGACGCTCGAGCTGCCTGCGTGACAGCTGAACAGCTTGGGCGAGGCGTTCGATGCTGACAGGTTCCACCACATGCTGTTCCATGAGGAGAAGCGCGGCATTGACGCGTCGGTCCATCTCGATGGTCGGATTTTTCTGTTGCAGGGGCGCTCTTGATTGACTGTCATCCGCCTTGCGCGGCGAGGTGATCTGCAGGATATCGAGCGCATTGCGCTCGGCGTCGCGGCCGACCCAGCTGCGAACGATGAAAGCGGCGAGATCCGCAGCGCTCGCGCCGCCTGCGCAGGAGCCTCGTTTGCCATCAAAATTGAAAAGCCGGTCCGGTCGCACGCTCAACTCCGGAAATCTTTCCCTGAACGCTTCGAAATGGAGCCAGCTTACGCAGGCTTCGTGACCTGTCAGGAGACCCGCCTCAGCCAGGATAAACGAACCTGTGCAAACGCCGATCAGCGGAATGCCCAGTGAGGCGGCTTGTCTGAGATAGTCGAGCGTTCGGTCGCTACAGGCCACCTCCTGACCGAGCAGCCCGCCAACGACAACCAGCACGTCGAACCGTTCTGGCGCAACGAGATCGCTTGTCGGCGCGATACTGACGCCACAACTTGAGCGTATGAGATGCCTCGTGTCACCCAGCACATCCCAGTCGGTGAGTATTCTGCCTGAATGATCCAGCTCATCGCCTGCCAGCCGCAACGTGTCGACGAAAAGCGCAAAGGGGGACAGCGTGAAAGAGCGCGCTAGAATGAACCCGACCTTCAGCAGCGCCGACGATTTGGATGGGGAATGCTTGCTTCGCGATGGCATGGTTCGTCGTTCCGATTTTTGTCGATCCATTTAGTGACAGGCTCAATCTGCCAGCAACCGCGGGATCTGCAAGTTTCTTATGCTGAGGAATCTAGGAATCTTGCGTAGACGTGGGGGACTGGTGGTCCCGATGACGGTCGAGCGCGATTTTGGCAAAAAGAGTTTCAAGGTGCGGCAAAGCTGATCGCATGGGATGTATGCGTTATCCGATCCATCACCGGAACTTTATGGGGATCGCTCCATTTAATGCTGCATGAAAATCACGTCTATCCTTACCCTCTTTGCTGGCGCTTTTCTCGCTTCCTGCAGTCCCGCCGGGCCGATCGGCAACAGATCTGTTCCGGAGCCCGCCAAAGTCGTCGAACTGAACCGTTATGTCGGTCACTGGTTTGAGCTGGCGCGGTATGAAAACCGCTTCGAGACCGGCTGCGAAGGTGTCACAGCAGACTACACGCTGGGAGACGGCGGCATGATCAATGTCGTGAACACCTGCCGGAAGGACCGGATCGATGGCGCCCCAAAGGCCGTCTCGGGTCGCGCCAAGATTGTACCGGGCAGTGGAAACGCCAAGCTTAAGGTGTCGTTCTTCGGCCCCTTTTACGGTGATTACTGGATTCTCGACCATGCCCCGGATTACACATGGTCGATCGTCGGCGAACCGTCCGGCAGATATTTGTGGATCCTGACGAGAACGGCCAGACCTTCGGACCAAACGCGCAAAATGCTGGCTGGCAAAGCGCGGTCTCTGGGATACGATATTGGTCTTCTCAGATGGACCCGGCACTGACGCCAGATTCACACCTGGAAAGGTTTGCCGCGCAATGGGGGCCAAAACCTTTGGTTGGAGGCATTCAAGCTGCGAAGCGTGACGTCGGCGTGCATAAAAAAACAGGCCACGAATGACGCGGCCTGCTGTGTCAATCAAGCGTCCTCATGGTCGCCTAACCAAATCGCATTAACGGTCAGGCACTCTCTGTGGCCGCGCCATGACCCTCGACACTTTTATCCAATAGCATCTTGTCTTGATCGGTGGTGTTTTTCGTCCGATCCTTGCCAAAGAACAGCGCGTACGCAGCCGGAAGAACGAAAACGGTCAGCACCGTAGCAACGAGGATGCCGCCCATCATAGCGAAGGCAAGCGGCCCCCAGAACACACCGCGGGAAATCGGGATGAGCGCGAGGACGGCCGTGAGCGCAGTCAGCGCGATAGGACGGAAACGCCGTACCGCAGCCCCGACGATTGCCTCATGGCGAGGCACTCCGGCATCAATATCCTGATCAATCTGGTCCACCAGAATAATCGAATTTCGGATGATGATACCCAGCAGCGCGATAACGCCAAGAATGGCGACGAAGCCGAAGGGTGCACCGCTGATCAACAATGCGGCAGCCGCTCCGATGATGCCAAGTGGGCCTGTTGCCAGAACGAGCATGGCCTTACCAAAATGCTGCAATTGCACCATCAGAAGCAAAACGATGACAAGAAGCATGATCGGCGCTTTTGCGGCGATCGACGCCTGGCTCTCGGCAGCATCCTCAGCCCCGCCCTGAATTTCAATTTTATAACCCGTGGGCAGCGTGTCACGCATCTCCTGCATATCAGCATACATTTTCAGGACAACGTCGTTCGGCTGCACATCGTCAGGCAACGTGGCGCGCACTGTGATCGTCGGCAATCGGTCGCGACGCCATTCGATACCCTGCTCCAGGACGGGAACAACTTTGGCAACTTGCGAGACGGGTACAAAGCCACCAAAATCCGTGGGGACGTAGACCGAATTGACTGCTGATAGCAGCAACCTGGCCTTATCCTGCTCCCGAACAACAATGGAGACGGTTTCCTCGCCGGAGCGGAAGTCATCGATCGGGACACCCGTCATGGCCGCTTGCAGCATCTGGCGAACACGTTGGGATGTGACCCCGAGCGCGCGTGCGCGGTCCTGATCAATCACCAGCTTCATCGCGGGAACCTGCTCCATCCAGTCGTCGTGAATGGCGCTCAGAGCGGGATTCTTGGCAAAAATTGCTTTCACCTCATCGGCAATTCGTCGAACTTCTCGACGGTCCGGGCCCTGTACGCGCATCTGTACAGGCCAGCCTGTGGGAGGCCCCAGGAAAAGCCGGTCGACCTTGCCTCTGACAGAGGGAAAGTCTTCGGCCAGAATACCGCGAAGCTTGGTGATGAGACGCTCACGAGCTGGCTCGTCTTTGGCCATGATCAGAAGTTGAGCGAAATTGGGATTGCGCAGCTGCTGATCGAGCGGGAGGAAGAAACGCGGTGCACCTTCGCCGATATAGGTCGCGATGACTTGCTTGT
This sequence comes from Agrobacterium sp. rho-8.1, assembly GCF_033957725.1. Lineage (NCBI taxonomy): Bacteria > Pseudomonadati > Pseudomonadota > Alphaproteobacteria > Hyphomicrobiales > Rhizobiaceae > Agrobacterium > Agrobacterium sp. rho-8.1. The sequence goes on along the minus strand of NZ_CP192789.1, from coordinate 1,112,927 downwards.
CGGTGTCGCCGATGATTTTTTGTTCGAGCGCTTTGGCCTGAACTTCAACTTCTTTGATGCTCGTGCCCTCCGGTAGCCAAAGGTCAACGAGAATCTCCGGGCGCGATGACTGCGGAAAGAAGTTCTGCGGAATGAACTGGAAAGCCCAGATGCTGCTGGCAAAAACACCGAAGGTCATTGCGAGAACGATAATGCGATGGCGCACCGCCCAAGCCACGGCTGAACCCAGATTTCGATAGAACCGAGTATCGAAGACGTCGTGATGTCCGCCGGCATGGGTTCTCTGTTTAAGGATCATATTTCCCAGCCACGACGTGAAATAGACGGCCACGAACCAGGAGGTGACAAGCGCAATACCAACGACGTAAAAGAGCGAGCGCACGTACTCACCGGCAGCCGATTCCGCAAATCCGACCGGAATAAAGCCGGCGATGGTGATCAATGTGCCCGTCAACATCGGGAAGGCAGTCGATGTATAGGCGAAACTCGCCGCCTCTACCTTGACCAATCCCTCTTCGAGCTTTCGCTCCATCATTTCCACAACGATCATCGCGTCGTCGACCAGAAGCCCAAGCGCGATAATCAGTGCGCCAAGAGAAATTCGCTGTAGATCAATACCGAGCTCGTACATAATCGCAAAGGTTGCGGCTAGAACGAGTGGAATGGTGATGGCGATGACCAGACCTGAGCGCCACCCGATGGACAGGAAAGAAACGACAAGGACGATAACAAGCGCTTCGACCAATGCCTTCATAAATTCGCCGACAGCCTCGGTGACAACCTCTGGCTGGTTCGATATCTGACCGACTTCGACGCCGTATGGAACAGCGTTCTCAAAGTTACGGTATGTCTCAGCCACCGCCTTTCCAACGTCAATAACGTTGAATCCCTTCGCCATGACCACACCGACTTGCACGCTGTCTGAGCCATTGAAGCGGAATTTGCGCTGATAGGGGTCTTCCAGGCCTGCGGTAACGGTGGCAATGTCGCCAAGACGAGTGATCTGCCCGCCGGCTCGCAAACGCAACTCCCGGATATCCTCGGCTTTTTTAACATCTCCTTCGACCGAAATACGGACAGATCGCAGGCCGGTATCGACGGTACCTGCAGGATCGACCCTGTTTTGACCTCTGATGGCATTCTGAAGATCAGTGAGAGTCAGTCCCCGCTCGGCAAGCGATTTTGAGGATACATCGATGAATATTTTCTCGGGCTGGTCACCAATGATCACAGCCTTTTCGACACCCGGCGTGGTGAGCAGCATATCACGAGCCTGAATGGCCAGCTTCTTCAGTTCAGGATAGCTGAACCCTTCGCCACTGATCGAATGCAGTGTGATGAATGTGTCACCGAATTCGTCATTGAAATACGGGCCGAGCAAACCCTCCGGGAGTTCATTCGATATGTCGCCAACCTTCTTTCGGACTTGGTAGAAGGCATCGGCGACTTCAGCGGCATTGGTGTCGCCTTTTACCTGGAGCGTGATGATTGCGCTTCCTTCACGCGTGTAGGATTTCACCCAATCCAGATGCGGTGTCTCCTGGAGCTTTCGCTCGATCCTGTTGACGACCTGATCCTGCATCTCCTGAATGGACGACCCCGGCCAAATGGCTTGAACCACCATGACCCGGAAGGTAAAGTCGGGATCTTCCTTCTGACCCATCCGGGTTAGCCCAAGCACACCGGTAATCAGAATCAGCCCGAACAGAAAGCGCGCAATGCTCGGATGACCGATCGCCCAACGCGACAGGTTGAAGGGATGTTTCCCCTCATTCGACTTTTCCATAAGAATTATTCCTTGACTGGGCCTAACGGACGGGTGCGGCGGACTGTAGCTGCGCCGCATGCTGCGCTTGCATCTTCACCTTGAGATCATCGGTCATGAACTGCGTGCCAGCGACGACAACGACGTCGCCGACGCCAAGGCCGGTCGCGATGTTGATACCATCCGCTGTAAAGTCACCAACGCCGATTTCACGCGCATTCACCGTCGAGGTTTGCGTGTCGACAACCCACACAATCTTCTGCCCGTTCTTTTCGGCAAGCGCCGAGAGAGGGATAACGTAACCACCATTCGTATTCTGCGTGCTTTTCTCGATGGTGGCCGTCATGCCCAGCAAGACACGGGAATCCTCGGGAAGACTGACGCGTACGGAAAAGGTGCGTGATTGCGGATCTGCGCTTCCGGAGACTTCACGCACCTTTCCTTCCAGGATTAGGGCAGCATCGGACCAGAAACTTGCCTTGACCGCAGCGCCAGGCCGAAACTCCGTAATCTCGTTTTCAGGAACAGCGATTTGCACTTCCTTCTCGTCGTCCAGCGCGACCGTGACCACCGTCGAACCTGCAGCGACCACGGTTCCCGCATCAGCCGCAATTGCCGTCACAATTCCTCTGACGTCAGACCGAAGTTTCGCATAATCAACCTGATTTCTGGCCTGATCAAAGGCGGCGTCGGCTGCGTCGCGCGTTGAAACCGCCTGATCGTAAGTCAGCAGGGCCTGCTCGAGCTGCGACTGAGCCACAGCATTTTTTTCATACAGCTGCTGAGCACGCTTGCTGGCGAGGTCCGCCGTCGCAACACCTTTTTCTGCTGCTTTCAAGTTCGCTTCGGCAGTTCGCAAGCTCAGCTCGAGATCTTTGGAATCCAGTCTGGCCAGTACGTCGCCAGGCTTGATGCGATCACCGATATTGACGGGTCGCTCCACGATTTTTCCGGCCACGCGAAAGCCGAGACTGGACTCAACCCGTGCCCTCACGGCGCCGGAGTACACCAGCGTCTTTTGACTTTGATGATCAGAGATCTCAATGGTTTTGACCGGACGTGTAACGTCTCTGACCTCCTCCTTTTGTTCGTCGCTGCAGCCAGCGAGACCGAAAACAAGGACACTCATGACAACGAGAGAAAGCGGCGATCTTATCATTTTATCGGATATCATTTTCGTAACCTTTAGGGGCGGTGGGTATCAAATGCTGTCGCCTTGGCGGAAGGTCGTGGTTTTCAAGGCTCCGATCGCAAACCCGATGAGATCGTCAACAGGAGCACGGTTGTCTTTTGACCGGCACTGGGCGACCATCTGGGGGTGGCACAACGTGACCGTCGCCGCGCCAAAGCACTGCGACGCAATCAGGGGATCTTGCTGAGGAAATTCGCCGGCTTCGATGCCGTCTTTAATAATGTCCGCAATGATGTCTTGAATGTAATCGACGTGTTTTTCGATAACGTCCCAGTCGCGCTCAATCGCCACGACGATCATCTCATGGACTTTCGCTTCGTCCAGCATTGTCTCTACGGTCCACTCGTGGTGGGCCTTGACATAGAGTCGAAGCCGATGCTCTGCGCTGAGAGGCATATCGCGGACGTCATGGGCCCGCGCTTTGCATTCTTCCAACATGCGGGAACATACCGCCTGATGAATTTCCACTTTGGAAGCGAAGAAGCGGTAGATATTGGCAGTGGACATCCCAAGGTCGTTGGCGATGTCCGCAACCGTCGTTTTGCCATATCCAAAATGACGAAACGCGCGTTCTGCGGCGTCAAGAATGCGAGATATGTTCTCTTCTCTCGAGTCTTCAGCTGTCTTTTCCAAAGCGCGATGGGGCATGGCAATCAACTTTGCTTACGAATGACGATTTTCGAATTTCGTCATTCGTAAGCTATACGCCATTATTCGTCAAGAGTAGTGGTTTCAGATCCCGCATGGGGTTGCCCGTTGAAAAACAGACAAGATCAGGTTTTATGACTGACTTTAAACTCACGCGGTGTGAATAGCCCCGCGTTTCGAGACATCCTCGGGTTACGTTTTCTGCTGCGTTCGAACACGTCCTGCCTGGCGTCGTCTCTTGAACGATAGACCGTTCGCCGTATCCGCTCCAGCTTCAACAGATTGAAGACGCGTTCAGCGACTGTATTATCATGGCAGTTGCCGCGTCGGCCCATCGAGTGAACCAGAACCTTGTCCTTTGGCTTTCGCCTCCAGACAGCCATCAGCAACGCCTGCAGCACGACATCCGTTGTCTTCCGGCTCTGCATCGACCAGCCGATGACGAGGCGGGAAGAGAGATCGATGACGACAGCGAGATAGCCAAAGCCTTCGTTGGTCCGGATGTAGGTGATGTCCGGGGCGAGCGCTCGATAATGTTACTGATAAACCACCCTCGCGCATTGTCGCCGAGTTGACTTTGACATAATGGTCCAAACTTAAACCGTAGAGCTATTAGGCGATTATCTTGACGGACGGTGGTTGTCCGCTTCGTCTCAAAGGAGTGTTCATTTGCCCGAATTCGAACAGACTTTATCCGCAGGCACCTTGATTTTCATAGCAATCGGCGCGGTTGCACTTCTATTGCTGCTCATCATCCAATTTCGTGTTCATGCCTTTGTTGCGCTGATCCTTATCAGTTTTTTGACGGCGCTCGTCACGGGCATTCCAACCGCAAATATTATGAGCACGCTGACCACCGCATTTGGCTCCACCCTTGGAGGCGTCGCGCTTCTTGTCGGTCTTGGCGCGATGCTCGGGAGATTGTTGGAGGTGTCCGGTGGTGCGCAGGCACTGGCCGATGATCTGATCAAGCGTTTTGGGGAAAAACGCGCACCCATGGCTTTGGGAATTGCATCCCTGTTTTTCGGCTTCCCGATCTTTTTCGACGCAGGCCTCGTCGTCATGCTTCCCGTGATGTTCACCGTCGCGCGGCGTCTTGGGGGCAGCCTGCTCCTATACGGAATACCGGTTGCGACTGCGTTTTCCTGCATGCACGTTTTCGTCCCACCGCATCCGGGCCCGGTTGCAGCATCTGAACTGCTGGGTGCTGATGTCGGCTTGTTGATTATCATCGGCCTTATTGTCGCAATCCCAACCTGGATCGTTGCTGGCCATTTCTTCGGTGACTGGATTGGCAAACGTATCTTCTTGCCAGTGCCGGAAAACGTTTCGGAAGCAAATTCGGTTGAAGAAGGAGTGTCCTTGCCGAGCCCCGGTTTGGTTATCTCTCTTCTGCTTCTGCCGCTGATTTTGATCTTCATGAATACGGGACTGGATTTCGCACGCGCCCAGGAATGGGTGAGCAAAGATGCGGGATGGTTCCAGCTGCTGCGCGCTATCGGCTCGACACCCATCGCACTTCTCATATCCGTTTTGGTTGCTGCCGTTGTGCTCGGTCCAATGCGGGGTCGAGACCCCCTGAAGATTGAACGTATCGTTGACTCCGCGCTTGGCCCGGTTTGCTCGGTCATCTTGATAACTGGCGCGGGTGGTATGTTTGGTGGTGTTCTTCGTGCCTCTGGAATAGGCAATGCGTTGTCAAGCGCTCTGGCCGATATCGGCATGCCCGTTTTTGTGGCGGGATTCCTGATTGCGACGGCGCTGCGTGTTGCGCAGGGTTCTGCCACAGTGGCCCTCATTGCCGCCGCTGGTCTGATTCAACCAGCAGTCCAGGCAGCGGGTTATCAAGGTGTCGAGCTTGCGGCCATCGTGATAGCGGTTGCATCTGGTTCGGTCATGCTATCCCATGTGAACGATTCCGGCTTCTGGCTCGTTGGCCGCTTCTTCAATATGGACATCAAAACAACGTTCAAGACCTGGACCGTGATGCAGACAATGGTCGGCCTCCTGGGTTTTGCGCTTTCGGGATTGATCTTCTCGCTGGCCTGAAACATATAAAAATTGTCCAAGTTTTTTTGAAATTGACGACCACCATTCTGATGCGCTGTCAGTCTGGTGGTCGTCGAAATACCGGAATGGGTCTGATCTGGTTGGAAACCGTAACAAGTCCACCCTCGCGCGCCAGAGTTATCCTACGAAGAATTTTTTGATTATTCTGCCTTGCAAGATAAAATACCGCTGCCGGAGCGTGTCCTCTCGAGGTATAAAGGTGATGCGGTCCACTGCGGAGCTCGCGGTCATCTACCAAACATTCCAAGCAAAATCGGGTAATTGTGGCATTGTACTTGCTGTCTCATTGGTGAGCGCGCCAAGAACGCGGGTTTGGCGCTCTCCTCTGTCAGGCTATGCCACGCTGCTCAGGCCAGTTACTGCGCATTTTTTGGGAGATTTGGATTTAAATGACATCACGTTGGGCTTGGTTTTTTGCAAAAGTCGCGCGCCGCATCTGGTTTCGAGCGACCTTGTTTTCGATACTCGCCGTTGTCACCGCTCTCATCGCTATCGTTATCAGCCCATATATTCCAAGTGACCTGCCGGCCAAAATCGGCGCTGACGCCGTGGATAACATCCTCGGCATCATTGCTTCGAGCATGCTGACAGTGACCACATTCTCCCTCAGCACCATGGTGTCCGCCTATTCGGCAGCCACCAGCAATGTCACGCCGCGTGCGACAAAGCTGGTGATGGAAGACAGCACGACGCAAAATGTTCTGGCGACATTCGTTGGCTCGTTCCTGTTCAGCCTCGTCGGCATCATTGCGCTGAGCACCGGAGCATACGGCGATCGCGGTCGGCTCGTTCTGTTTATTGTGACAATCGCGGTCATTGTGTTGATCGTCGTGACATTGCTGCGCTGGATCGATCATCTCTCACGACTGGGCCGCGTGACAGAAACGACGGAGCGGGTTGAGGCCGTGACCATAGATGCGATGCGCGCGCGCCATCAGAGCCCCTATCTAGGCGGTAACAGAATGGAGGGTGAGAAGACTATTCCGGTCTCTTCCATCGACGTGTTCATCGACAGAATTGGCTACATCCAGCATCTTGATACAGGGGCGCTTTCCAAGATTGCGGCAAAGACGAAGTCGCGCATTTTTGTGCGGGCAATCCCTGGGCAACTGATCGATCCGACACGTCCGGTGGCATCGGTTGACGGAGTCCGGAAAGCCGATTCTGAACAAACCCTTGCTGATATCAAAGCGTCCTTCTCCGTGGAGGACACCCGTTCCTTCGATCAGGATCCGAGATTTGGCGCATCAGTCCTGGCAGAAATTGCGTCGCGGGCCCTGTCACCCGCAATCAACGATCCCGGCACCGCAATCGATGTAATCGCCCGTTCGCTTCGTGCCCTGGCTGTCTGGAACGAACCTTTGGAGACTTCCAAGCCGGGCGCTATTCTTTTTGCCAATGTCTATGTGCCAACCATCAGTCTTGATGACATCTTCGACGACCTGTTTACACCCATCGCCCGTGATGGCGCAGCCATCGTTGAAGTCGGCCTGCGTCTGCAAAAGACATTTGGTGTTTTGGCGAGGCTTGGCGCGCCCGGCTTTCGCAACAATGCCATTCGGCATTCGAAAGAAGCACTTGCCCGCGCCGAGCTCGCATTGAGCCTTGAAAACGACAGACAACGGGTGAGAGCTGCCGCGCAAGCTGTTTTTGGTGAGATAAGCTGAGCGCCCCAAGACTGGAATTGTGTAAGGGAGATCACTATCACTTCGATGGTACGGCCGGAACGATCCTGGAAAACTGAGGGGTGGTAACTCCAGTCTTCTAAATCCGCTCCGAATGGAAACCTCAAGGTTAGGGCGCCGACCACCCCCGGACGTGCTGTCCACCAAACACCATGTCAGTCGGCATCTGGAAGATGAAATAGGGATTGAGGGCAGGCAAAGCTGTCGCCTCTTCCAGCCGCTGCAGGTGCTCGTGCTCCAATACGACATCGAGGGAGGCGATATTTTGGGTGATTTGATCCACCCTGCTGGCACCGATCAGCACCGAGGAGACGCCGGGCCGGTTGGCGACCCAAGCGAGTGCCACTTCCGCAGGAGAACGACCAACGTCCGAAGCGACGGCTTTCAGAACATCAACGATATCAAAGTTGCAATCCGTGAACAGCATGCCGCCGAACGGATTATCACCGTTGAGGCGCCCATTGCTTTCACCTTCGGTCGCGGATCCGGCCTTGTCTGGCAGACCAGGGGCAAGACCAGCGTCGCTGATCTTGTCGCGACCGTATTTCCCCGTCAGCAGGCCCGCTCCAAGCGGGCTCCATGGCACCATGCCCAAACCAAATTCCGCGCCGGCAGGAATGAGATCCAGTTCGACGCCACGGTCGATCAGCGAATAGGCGTATTGCAGGCCGATCGGCTTGGGCAGGCCATGCGCTTCGGCAAGTGTAGCGATCTTTGCGACATACCAGGCAGGCGTGTTGGAAAAGCCGTAATGCAGGATTTTTCCAGAGCGAACCGCATCGGTCAGCGTTTGCAGAACCTCTTCTGCTGGTGTGGTGCGGTCCCATACATGCATCCAATACATATCGATATAATCGGTTTTCAGCCGTTTAAGCGATCCTTCTATGCCCATGCGGATGTTCTTGGCACCGTTGCCACCCCACAAAGGTGTGCCCTGCCCCCGCGGAAAACCGGATTTGGTCGCAACCACCAAACGATCACGTGTCCCACTTTCAGAAATAAACGTGCCGAGCATGTCCTCGCTACGGCCTGCGGAATAGACGTCAGCAGTATCAATGAAATTGCCGCCCGCGTCGACATAGGCGTCGAAAAGCGCGCGAGAGGTCTTGTCTCCCGCACCCCAACGCTCTGCCCCAAAGGTCATCGTGCCGAGCGCCAGCGGGCTGACGATCAGGCCTGATTTTCCAAGCGTGCGGTAACTGGTCATATCCATCGGTGTTCTCCATCATTTTGCTGCAACAGGATGTATCGACAGGTGTCCCACAGGATAAGCCATTGATAGCGGCATGAACTTGTGAGCACAGTGCATGAATGGAACGCAATCAACTCAACGACCTGCTCGCTTTTGCGGCCGTGGCGCGCGAGCGTAGCTTTAGCCGTGCCGCCGCCATTCTCGGCATGTCACCCTCTGCGCTGAGCCACGCGATGCGTGGACTGGAAGAGCGGCTGGGTGTCCGGCTCCTGTCGCGCACGACGCGTAGCGTAGCGCCGACCGAACCGGGCGAGCGGCTTCTGCAATCGCTTAACCCGGCGTTTGCCAATATCGAGAACGGGCTGGAAGCGTTGGCGGAGTGGCGCGACAACCCATCTGGCACGGTCAGGATCACCACTTTCGCCTATGCGGCGCGACTGGTGCTTTTACCGAAACTACCAGCTTTTCTGCTGGCCAATCCGGATGTTCGGGTCGAGGTCAATATCGATGACGGCCTGACGGATATCGTCGCAGCAGGCTACGATGCAGGCATTCGACTGGGAGAAGCCGTCGCCAAGGACATGGTCGCGGTCAAAGTCGGCCCGGATTTGAGGACAGTGGTGGTCGGCACGCCGTCCTATTTCGACCGATACCCTCCACCGCTGACACCCCATGACCTTCAACACCACGCCTGTATTGGCTACCGGCTGACGACCTCAGGCGGATTGTTGCCTTGGGAATTCGAGAAAGACGGCAAGGAGATCAATATCCGCACCAGCGGACCTCTGGTGGCCAATGACGGCGATCTGCCGGCGGCTGCCGTTCGTGCCGGAGTGGGATTGGGCTATATCATGGAGCATGACGTCGCCGAGGAGATCGCTGCGGGGACACTTGTTCAAGTGTTGAAGGACTGGAGTCCAAGCTATCCGGGGTTTTATCTGTATCACCCCAGTCGCAGACAATCACCGCCAGCCCTGAGAGCGCTGATCGCAGCCGTCAAGATGGGGTAACGTTCACACCGTGTTGATTTTCAACTAGAAACTGACCCGGTATTGGAGTGAACCCCACGGGCTGGACGACGGGACACGAAAAACGGATACACTCTGCGGGCCTCAATCGGAGAAGGCTCATGACATTCCGAGGACCCTACCGACGGTCGTCAACACCCTTCAGGTTGCAACTCTGCCAGGATATTCGAGACGGTGTCATCGGTCGGCGTGATGCGCAGCACACTCAGGGTGATTCGGCTAACATCATCGAGTGCACACTTCCTAACTGCCGACATGAGGTCATCGATTGTGGTCACTTCGTCTCGGAGGAGGCCCCCGATGCCTAGATTCGTTTCGCGAGCGCCGGATTCAGACCGGCGACATTTCGAACTGAGGGTAGGCTTTGGCCTTGATGAGATTCGAACCTGTGGCGCCCGTGGTCAACGGAAATTATGTCGCTTACCACATCCACCGCTTCCGACGCTTTGGACGGATTTGAACCCAAGGCTGGCCATTTAAACGTTCACGAAAGCGGCCGGCTGTTCAGGCTTAAGCACCACTATACCCTCATTGGTCTCAGGGACAGATAGACGAAACGGACGCTTTGGGGTTAGCTGCACCAATGATCGACCTCAAAAACATTGAAACCTTCTTCTGGGCCGCAGCACTCGGCAGCCTTCGCGCTGCGGCAGAAAAGCTCGGGACAACCCAACCTGCCGTATCACAGCGCATTGCTGCACTCGAGCTTGCGCTTGGCGTCAGGTTGTTTGATCGCGCGGCTCGTGGCGTGAGGTTGACCGCGAAGGGACAGGAGTTGCTGGCCCATGCGGAGCAACTGATACAGGCTCGTAACGGGATGATTGAAGCTGCACGCGACAGCACTGCCATGACAGGGCGCCTTAATCTCGGAGTGGCGGAAACGATCGTGCAGACGTGGTTGCCGCAACTTATTGCCGAAATTCATATTGCCTATCCCGATCTGACACTTGAGATAGAGGTCGATACGAGCGAGATGTTGCAATCCCACCTGATGAGCAGAAGGATCGACCTTGCCTTTCTCATGGGACCAGTTCTGGAACCGCGTGTGGCCAACAGGCCGCTCTGCACTTATCCCCTTGCGTGGATTGCCAAGCCAGGTCTTCACTCATCGGAAAACTATGCATCGGTGGAAACGATCTCTGCCCTGCCCGTCATCACCTACGGCTCGAACAGTACACCCTATCGGCAGGTCCGCGATATCCTGCAGCGCTACCGCTTTCCCACGCCGCGAATGTATGGAAGTGCATCGCTGTCGATGATTGCCAAGATGGCTCTGGACGGCATAGGCACCGCCGTCATCACGCCAGTCTTTCTCGGCGCCGAGATAGAGCGCGGTGAATTGGAAATCTTGAACGTCGATACCGATCCACTGAACGACCTGCATTTCACCGCAAGCTGGATCGACGGCCCCGATAGCCATGCCGCACGGGTGATAACAAACATGGCTCAGCAGATCGCGCGAGACAGTGCAGGAAACGTACTTCCCATGGCGCCCACAATCGACGAGATATAAACTTTATTTATACCTCGCTTCCAAACATACGATTGGACAAGGCTGCTTTATCGCCATTTAATCGAAAAAATAAAAGCGACATAAGTCGCACGCATGGGAACAGGCTGACATAGCATCAAGCAGGAGGTATTCGGGACATCGTCCCGTCTCGGACTCCCGCTCGCCTTTTTTCGTGCTCTGAAAGATCGAACCAGAAAAAAGGGAACGACATGAAACTACTCTCCTTTGCTACCGCACTCCTCGTTGCTGGTGCTGCCGCAGCCCAGGAACTGCCTAAAACCCAATTGCAGATCGTTGGCGGCCTCAGCAACCTCACCGCTTATCAGCAGTTCGAACAACCATTTTGGGCCAAGACCATTCCGGAGAAATCTGGTGGGCAGGTGACCGCGACGATAAAGGGCTTCAACGAAATGGGTCTCAAGGGCCCGGAACTGATGCGCCTTATGTCACAAGGTGTCATCCCTTTTGGGACTGCAACGCTTTCCTATTTCGCCAGCGACAACCCCATCAATGAAGCCATTGACCTTCCAGGTCTGGCACCTGATGTCGAGACCGCCCGCAAGGTTACGGAGTCTTTCCAGCCAGTCTACGAAAAGTTTTACGGCGAAGGTTCCAAGGTCAAGCTTCTCGGCATTTCGACCTATCCAGCACAGGTGGTGTTCTGCAACGCAGATATTAAGGGTATTGCCGATCTGAAGGGTAAGAAGGTTCGCACCTCCGGCCGCACGCAGGCGGAATTCGTTGAAGCCTTCGGCGGCACGAGCGTCACCATGGCCTTCGGGGAAGTGGTCCCAGCGCTGCAGAACAAGGTCGTTGATTGCGCCATCACCGGCTCCCTCTCCGGCTACTCGGCCAAATGGTATGAGGTCTCGACCCATCTCCTCGCACTGCCAATCAACTGGAACCAGCAGATTCACGCCGTAAACCAGTCCGTCTGGGACAAGCTCGACCCGAAGGTTCAGGCATTCCTTGAGGAAAACATCGCAACCCTGGTGGACGACATCTGGAAGGCCGCTGGCACCCAGACGCAGGAAGGGTATGATTGCAATACAGGCTCTGCAGCCTGCACGCAGGCTATCAAGGGCAAGATGACGCTGGTCGTACCGACCGACGAGGACAAGGCACTTCTGAAAGCGACACTGAAGGACAAGATTCTTCCGACCTGGGCCGCGCGTTGCTCTGCAGATTGTGTGAAAGACTTCAACGACACGATCGGTGCATCCCTCGGACTGACGGCTTCAAAGTAATCCAGCCCAGGACACGGCTGGCTTCAACTGCGGCCGTGTCGCCTTTCCTCCAGCCGGATGGACAACGATGACAGGATCAATCCCTCTACTGACTTCGCTTTTCGGCTTTGCCGAGAAAGCGGCCCGTTGGGCCATGCTTGCCAGCGGCGCGCTGACTCTCGCCAGCGTTCTGCTGATTACAGTCGACGTTCTGCTCCGCAAACTCTTCGGCTGGACCGTGGGTGGCTCCGATGAATTGTCGAGCTACGCTTTCGCGATCAGCACGACATGGTCGCTCGCCTATGCGACGCTGCAGCGCGCCAATGTGCGTGTAGACATCATCTACCACTACCTGCCCGTCCGTGTTTCGGCAGTGCTTGATTGGCTATCGCTGGCCTGTCTTGGCGTCTTTATCGGCTTCGTGACCTATTATGGTTTCGGTGTTGTCGCAGAATCGATCAACAACAATTCGCAGGCCAACACGCCACTGGGCACGCCGCTCGCTATTCCGCAAGGTCTGTGGTTCGCAGGACTTGTCTTCATGTGTCTCATCCTCGCCCTCATGATGATCCGCGCCTCGGTCGCGCTGATCACCGGCGATATTGATACCGTCAAGGCAATCGCCGGGGTTCGTTCTACACAGGAAGAGGCGGAAGAAGAAGCCGCAGCTGGTAAGCGTTTGATTGAAGGAGAACGCACATGATCGCAACGACACTCATCCTCCTTCTGGTGCTGGTCGGTCTATCCATTCCGGTTGCGGCCGCCCTTGGTGTTCTTGGTCTGATCCTTGATCCTGCATTTTCCATGCTGCCGCTGACCCGCGCCATTGGAGAGCTTGCCTGGAGCACCAACAACGAGTTCCTGCTCGTTGCCATTCCTCTCTTCATTCTGCTTGGAGAAATCTTGCTGCGAGCCGGATTCGCCGAACGCATGTACAGCGCCATGAGCCTATGGCTCTCCTGGCTTCCGGGCGGCCTCATGCATGCCAATATCGGTGCGTCAGCCCTGTTCGCCGCGACCTCCGGCTCCAGCGTCGCAACCGCCGCAACTGTTGGCACAGTTGCCATCCCACAGATCAAGAAGCACGGCTATAACGAACCTCTTTTCCTAGGCAGCCTCGCCGCTGGCGGCACGCTCGGCATCCTTATCCCGCCGTCGATCAATATGGTTCTATACGGCGTGTTGACCAACACGTCGGTACCGAAACTCTATCTGGCTGGCGTGATCCCTGGCTTGCTACTGACCGCGCTGTTCATGCTGACCATCATTGCCGGCTGTATTATGGTGCCTGCTTGGGGCGGCGCACGCGTCAACGGAACATGGGGCAAGCGTTTCGCCAGCCTTATCCATCTCGCGCCGCCACTTGGCATCTTCCTTCTTGTCGTCGGCTCGATCTATGCCGGTCTTGCGACGCCAACGGAAGCAGCCGCACTCGGCGTCAGCGGTGCAATCATCCTCGCTGCCTGCTTTGGCCGCCTCAACTTCGCCATGCTGGCTGAATCGATTGAAGGGACGATGAAATCATCGGCAATGATACTTCTGATCATCATTGCCTCTGGTTTCCTCAACTTCGTCATGTCGGCCACCGGGATTACCGATGTCATCACCAGTTCGATCTCCGGCCTCGGCCTGTCACCTGTCGCGATGATTTTGGTCGTGGTGGTCTTTTATCTGATCCTCGGCTGCTTCATGGAATCCCTATCGATGATGATCACCACGATCCCGATCGTCGCTCCCATCATGCTGGCACTTGGGTTCGACCCGATCTGGACCGGCATTCTCATCATCGTGCTGGTCGAAGCTGCTCTCATCACGCCACCTGTGGGCCTGAACCTCTTCGTCGTCCACAGCCTTCGCAAAAGTGGCTCGATGGCACCCGTTATCATCGGTTCGCTACCCTTTGTGGGCGCGATGGCCGTGCTGATCGTGCTGCTTTCGATTTTCCCTTCCATCGCGCTCTATCTTCCGAGCCTCGCCGAATAAACTCATCGACAGACCTGAACACTGGAATATTTCTCATGAAACTGCATTTCACGATCGAATCCGCAACGTCCCAATCTGAGATCGAGATCGAGATCGACCACCTTGTTGTTGCAGGCTGGGCCGGTCGTGACCGGGCAGCCATCGATCATCATATCGAAGAACTGGCTGCGATCGGCGTGCCGCGCCCAAGTACGGTGCCGCTCTATTACCGCGTCTCCAACAACAGCGCAGTCCAGACGGACCTGATACAATCGGTCGGGACACAAAGCTCCGGTGAAGTCGAGACCTTCATCTTCCGCTCCGGTAACAATCTTTACGTTTCGCTTGCCTCCGACCATACTGACCGCAAGCTGGAAAGCCATAGCGTGGCGCTATCGAAACAGATTTGCCCAAAGCCGATCGCCAGCACCGCATGGCCATTTGCCGAGGTCGCCGACCATTGGGATCAACTGATTATCCGCTCTTGGATTGACGAAAACGACGCGCAGACGCTCTATCAGGAGGGGCCACTTTCCAGCCTGCGCACGCCGCAAGACTTGATCTTCGGACTGACCGCCGGCGATTCCGCACTGCCGGAAAAAACAGGCATGATTTGCGGGACGGTTGGTGCTATCGGTGGCATTCGTCCGTCCGCCCGCTTCACCATGGAACTGTTCGATCCCGTATTGAACCGCAGCATTCGCCACGGCTACGCGATCGAAATCCTGCCAGAGGTTCAGTAATATGGCCCACTACCCTACGATTGCCGAAGTGTCAGCGTCGCTTGCCTCAAAGCAAACTACGAGCCGGAAGCTTGTCGATGCAGCAATTGCTGCAATCGACGATCCGGCGGGTCAAGGAGCAAAAACCTTCATCCGTCGTAATGATGCCCGTGCACACGCCATGGCGGATGCGTCCGATCTGATGCGCGGCGTCGGTCAGGTCCGCTCACCCCTCGAAGGCATCGCAATCTCCGTGAAGGATTTGTTCGATCTTGCCGATGAAGTGACGACGGCTGGCAGCGTTGCCAACAACCATTCAGCGCCTGCTACCGCCGATGCTCCGGTGGTCCAGGCACTGGCCCGAGCAGGCGCCGCTATCACCGGCACGACCAATATGAGCGAGTTCGCGTTTTCCGGCCTCGGCCTCAATCCCCATTACGGCACTCCGCTCAATGCATACGACCGATCCACCGGGCGCATTCCGGGTGGTTCATCCTCCGGTGCTGCTGTCTCCGTCACCGACGGTATGGCGATTGCCGCGATCGGCACCGATACCGGCGGCTCTATCCGCATTCCGGCAGCGCTCTGCGGCCTAACCGGCTTCAAGCCGACCGCGCGCCGCGTCAGCCTCAAGTCTGTCTTGCCACTCTCGACGTCGCTCGATTCGATCGGACCAATTGCGTCAAGCGTTGCCTGCTGCGCCCTGATTGAAGCCATCATCTCCGGCGAAACCCATCGATCGATCCAGTCGATGCCGCTGGCTGGGCTGAGGCTTGCTGTGCCGCAGACTGTCGTGCTCAACGACATGGACGACCATGTTGCCGCGTCGTTTGCAGCGGTTCTGAGCCTTCTGTCGCAAGGCGGAGCGTACATCGTCGAGATCGACGTGCCGGAATTTGAACAACTCGCGACCATCAATGCCAAGGGCGGGCTCGTTGCAGCAGAAGCTTGGCACTGGCATCGCAAGCTGCTCGAAAGCCGCGGCGACACCTATGACCAGCGCGTCCGTAGCCGTATCCTGCGCGGCCGTGACATGAGCGCAGCGGATTATCTCGATGTGCTTGAAGCACGCAGTGCCTGGCAGATGGGTGTCAATGAAAAGCTCGCAGCCTTCGATGCCATCCTGCTGCCGACCGTGCCAATCATCGCGCCAGCGGTCGCACCGCTCGAAGCCGATAACGAAACCTTCTTCACCATCAATGGATTGGTCTTGCGCAACTCGTCAATGATCAACTTCCTCGACGGATGCGGGCTCTCGGTGCCCTGCCACACGACCGGTTCGGCGCCTGTGGGTCTGATGGTCGCAGGCGGAGCTATGACCGATGCAAAAATTCTTTCGGTTGGTCTCACAATCGAACAGGCCCTGAAAAGCAGGACGACCTGAAGATCACGTTTGCGTTGGGCTATTCTCGGCCTATGTCTGGCAGACGACCCGGGACGCATCAATGCAGCTAGCGTTGTGATCGGGAGTGTTTGTCGGTTCGCGAAATTATGGAGGTTTTGTTTGAGTTGCAGGGTCGCCTTTGGCGCAGTGGTGTCCGCCACACGGTTTTGCTCTGTGGGTATCGGTACTGTCCTGATCAACTCTGGTTGGATTTGGCGTCTATGCTGTCAGCGCCCTCATGCCATAGTCGGATAGATCGTGATGTCCGCATTGGGCGGTGACCTCACGGGTTAAACGCAAGACACTATCCTTTCACTAAAGAGGAGTGTGGTCATAGGTCGTTGAAGTCGCTTGAATCTTTCAGCCTCTCAGCGGTCAGAAATATGATCACAAGCGGCGCGTGCATCAGGCGCCCCTCGTTGCAAGAATGAGACTTGGTGGTGGCGTGGTTATTGGGTTTCCATTGACAAGACCGGTAATGTAACCAAGCGCGTTTTGAAGACCATTCATCGTGTAGGGTTTCTCAATCGCGCCGATTGCACCCGCGAAATCGTCTGGAATGCGCTTGAGATTGCCGGAAACAAAAACGAACGGGACATTTTTCGACGTAAGAAAGCGACCGACGTCGATGCCTGTTGGTCCATCGAGCAAATGGATATCGACGAAGGCGAAGTCAGGCGTCGCCCGTTCGGCAAGTTCGCACGCCTTCTGGCTCGAGGCTGCCTGCCCGACGACCTCATGCCCTGCCGCTTCGACCTCACTTTCGAGTTCGAGTGCCAACAAAGCTTCGTCCTCGACTATCATGACACGCAAACGTTATTTCCTCTATTCCTGAACCATAAGCGTCACGCGCACATCGGTGCGGTTTCCCTCGGTTGTCCGTTCTATTTTGGCGCCAAGTTGCTTGGCACAGGTCTGAAGCATCAGCAGGCTGAATGCTTGTTCTTCGGTGTCTACGTCGACGGGCGTAACCGTATCCTCAACGCGGATCAGGAAGTGCCCGTTCAGTCTGCGGACCTCCAGATGGATAGTACCGCCACTTTCGCTCAAGCCACGACGCACCGCATCGCCAATCAACTCGTTCAAGATAAGAGCGAGCGGAGACGCCTTGTGCGCTGGGACGATCACCTCTTTGAGATCAGTCGTCAAAACGATGTCGGACCGCTTCAAAGCTCCGACAAGATCGGTAATCAGGTCGCTTGCAAAGTCGGCAACATCGAAATGACCGACATCGTCGTCGTTGAGAAGCTTACGGTGAACGGTGCTGAGAGCCTCCACTCTGCTCAAAACTGACATCAGGGTGCGTTTGGCAACATCGTCCTTCGTCATGCGTGCCTGGAGTTTGACGATCGAAGCAATCGTCAGAAGGTTATTTTTAACACGATGATCAACCTCGTGGACAAGCGACGTTTTCGTGGTCAACGCTGCTGTCAAATCCGCCGTTCGCCGCGCGACCTCTTCCTCGGCCATATGACGTGCTGCTGCAAGCTCCGCTTCCTTGCTCTTGATGTTGGTAAAATCCAGTTGCGAAGCAAAGAAGTAAATCACCTCCCCGGTCTGGTCACGAACAGGGCTGACAAACAAGGCATTCCAGAAGGTCGAGCCATCTTTTCTGTAATTCAAGATGTCGATGGCTAGGTCGCGTTCCTCAGCCACCGCCGATCTTATTTTAGAAATCGCTGCCGGATCAGTATTCGGTCCTTGCAGAAAACGGCAATTGCGGCCTACCAACTCGTCGGTCGGATACCCTGTGAGTTCGCTAAAGGCGTGATTGCAAAAAATGATTGGATTGTCTTCCTGGCGCGGGTCGGTGATGAGCATCGGCATTCTGGTTGCCTTGAACGCTGCCGCGAACGGGTCTTCCGATGCATGCGCCGCCACAAGGCGATCACCCGCATCGCGCGCGCCCCAAACGTCACTTCCAACCATACTCAGTAACCCCCAATAATCGAACACTTAAATGCACGAAAATATCTTTGGGTTCCATGGGTTCAAAAGAATAGTTTTGGCATTCGACGGCTTGGAAAGCCTCTGTTTTTCACGCTATTTCCAGACGAAAAAAATGGCGCTCTGAATAATATCAAGCGCCACTCTTCCTTTTAATGACATTTCTTCACGTCAGAAAATGTGCGATATTTCGTGATCCAGCGGTTCAGGGTCTTGGCTTGGGGTCCATGTCATCAGGATGACGCAAATGCGGATGGCCTTTCGGTCCGGCGGGACCGATCGCTTCGGCTTTGCCATCCTGACGGATGAGATAGCTGGCGTGAACGACACCGTCGTCTGCTCGACCCTGAACAGTCACGGGTTCGCTCGTGTTCACAAGCTTTCCGCCCTCACCCGCAGGACCCGTTTCAACAAGAGCCTTTCCACTTTCGTCCTGCAGAATGAATTTGTTTCCGTAGATCTCGGCAATTGTACCTTTGATCGTCACAAGGCCGGATACCGGAAGCGTAGAAATCGCAACCGGTGTTACCGGCGCCATTTCCGGGACTGGACGAATCAGTTTCGTGGCAGTGGCGCCGCCGGCGGCACCGAGAGCCAGCGCAAACACGGTAATGAGGGCGGGCCATGCCCATCGCGAGCGGGGCTTCTTCGGCGTCGTGGAAGGGCCACCTTCGTGGTCTGCCTGGTGGTGAGATTGATTTTCGATCTGCATTGTGGTGCTCCATGTGTTCATGACACATACAAGCTAGCACCTGCGGGTCGTCGCCTCGCTGAACCTTCCCGTTCAGCTTGAGTTAAGCTGCCATATCTACAGTTTCAGCATATATTCATCGGAACATTTCCCTATGCGCGTACTCCTCGTAGAAGACGACGACGACCTCAGTGGCCGGATCGCGAACGCACTGAGGTCGGAAAATTTCGTGGTCGATGTTGCCCGTAATGGTGAAGATGCACTTCATGCCGGATTGACGGAAATCTTCGACGTGGCCGTGCTGGATCTTGGACTGCCCAAAATCGACGGTGTGGCGGTCCTGAAGAACTGGCGTGAAGCAGGCCGAAATCCGCCTGTTCTGGTTTTGACCGCGCGCGACGGGTGGCCGGATAAGGTTGCTAGCTTCAAGGCGGGAGCAGATGACTTTCTACCAAAGCCCTTCAAGATCGAGGAGCTTGTGTTGCGGCTTCGTGCGCTGGTCAGGCGCGCCGCAGGATACGCCTCCTCACGACTGAACTGTGGGCCTCTTGTCTTTGACGCACAACTCGGAACATTCGAGCTCGATGGCCTTCCCTTGAAGCTTACAGCACTGGAATGGCGAGTCCTGTCCTGCCTCATGCTGCGCAAGGAAACCATCGTTGATCGGCGCGAGTTGAACGAGCGGGTCTATGATGGTGACGCAGATGTCGATTCCAATTCCATCGAGGTCATCGTCGCACGGCTTCGCAAGAAGATTGGTCCAGAGTGTATCGAAACTGTCAGAGGCAGAGGTTACATGCTGACAGCGGCGGTGGCACGATAATGCTCAAAAACCTATATGTTCCCCACTCGCTCGCAGGACGATTATTGCTGTTTTCGGGCCTGTTCGTGACGGCCACACTGGTGGTCGCTTCGGTGGCTCTCTGGCTCGCATTGAAAAACGTCGTACGCGAGCAAATTGACCAGAGGCTTGATACGCAGATTGCTGCGCTCGCCAGCACAGTCAGCCGAGATCCGTCCGGGCAGCTTGCGCTGTCAACTCCCCTGGACGCCCCACCCTTTGATAGAAGCGGATCGGGCTGGTATTGGCAAATCGAGACAAGCAGGGACCGACTGACATCACGGTCACTGACCGAAAACAGCCTGAACGGGCTTAAAGGCAAGAAAGGCTTTCGCGAAACCATATCGGGATTGCCGTCGCCCGGCGATGCTGAGGATAAACACGGAAGGGCGTTGTACACGCGGCAGGCCACCCGCAACCTGAATGGTGACATTGTCACGATAACGGCAACGGCACCGTTCGGCGCACTCGTTGATCCAGCACTTCGGGCCCTGTTTTGGATGATACCCTGCATGCTTTTTTTGGGGATCGTGCTTCTGGCTGGCACGGTTTGGCAAATCCGGTTTGGGTTACGACCGCTGGCAACCATGGCAGCCGATGTGGATGCTATCAATCAAGGGGATTTGAAGCGGCTGCCGCGCCAAAAGTCGCCGGAACTCGCTCCCTTGGCAGAAAAGACCAACGCCCTTTTGATTGCCAATGAAGAAAGACTGACGGCAACCCGTCTGCAATTCGCCAATCTGGCACATGGCCTCAAAACACCTGTCGCCAGCCTTATGCTGGCGCTCGACAATGGAAATGACACTGATGGCACTTTACGCAAGCTCACAAGCCGTATCGACCAGAGAATAAAGCACCACCTCAACGCCGCGCGTCACGCTATGGGCGGGACCACCACGACATCCGGTGTCAATATTGCAGCTTGTGTCGCCGATCTTCACCGCGCGATCGGCTCCATTCATGCGGAGAAAGAAATTCGCTTCGATGTTGCCATTGACGACGCGCTGAAGGCGGCTTGTAACGAAAATGACCTGGAAGAAATGCTCGGAAATCTGATCGACAACGCGTTCAAATGGGCGTCCTCCCGCGTGCAGGTCGGTGCCCAACGTGATCGCTCTATTGTTCGAATCATCGTTGAAGATGACGGGCCGGGCATTCCCGAAGACAGAATGGAAGCGGTATTGCTTCCTGGCGTGAGAGAGGACGAACGCGTCGCAGGCAGCGGCTTCGGTCTTTCCATCGTCAGTGAATTGGCTGGTCTTTATGGTGGAACACTGTCTCTCGAACCCGGCACTCCGACTGGCTTACGAACAACCCTTGCTCTTCCGATTTCCACCCGATATGGGCCATGACCTACCGCAGACGCGAGGCGATTGGAACATACAAGCCGTTCGGCGCGTTTGGGTGGGTTGCACAGGAGGTCTCAATGAAAATTTCTACTGCCGCACTCTGCTTGATATCAGTCGGCGTTCTCAGCGGCTGCGTCGATGATCGCGGCTATCGCGGTGGCGGCTACTACTCTTCAAGCCGTTATGACCGTGGTTACGACAACCGCGGCGACTATCGTAATTACGACCGTGATTTTCGCCGCGACAGGAGAGGAAACTGGCGCGACAATGATCGCGACAGAAATAGAAACACCGATAGTCGGGTCATCTACGGTGTGATACAGCGTTAAACCGTCAATTTCCCCGAAGAGGCGGGCGAAAGCTCGCCTTTTTTTGTTTGACTACCAAAACAGAATCCAGCGCACGCCACTCTCGGAGTTTTTTTGATCGAGGCTGACAACGGGCTGTAGCCGTCGGTACGCACCTGCCATACAGGGGCAGTCACCCACTAGGAATGAACAATGGCCAAAATCAAACTGATCGTTCTTGCCGCTTACAAAGCCGACGATGAGGGTAACATGGTTGAGGCCTTCGAGCCGAGGCAGATGCCGACTGAAGAACGGGCCGTGCGCGAGGGCAAATCACTGTCCAGCCAATATGATGGCGTCATAGCATGGACGCGAGATGCAGACCCCGATATCGGGGAGTACGGCCCTCCGATCATCATATTCCAACACGGCGAAATTCCCGATATGGGATGACCGGCAATAAGGCACAGTGACTATTGAAGATCAGGCTTTCCATCGAACATGACAAGCGGCAAATAGTGATGCAGCTGACGCATCAGGACTAGGTCTTTACGGCGCGCGACGTTGGTCGGATAGGTCGGGCTGGTGCTCGACAGATCGATATCGGTGACCGCAAGCCCTCCATCGAGCACGATGGCTTCCTTCCTTGGAAAGGCAAAGGTATCCGGCCCGAATATGCCACTTAGGCCAGCCAATTTGTTTCCAGCGGTCTTGGTGTTGGAGAATGCGAAATAGCAGTTGTTTTCCCCGGCACGAACCCGGTAGTGGTGCCAGTGGACCGCGTCGGCGCCAGACGGGATCGGTTCAGGCTGTCTGACCGTGCTCCCTGGGTGACCAGAGTAAAATCCGTCAATGGTGCTTGAGGGGCAGCAGATCAGGTCGCAGCCTCTGAGGGCCAGAATGCGGCCAGCCTCAGGGAAGGCTGCATCGTGGCCTATCAGGACGCCCACCCGTCCCAAGGGAAGGTCGAAGACGCAGAATTCGTCCCCCGGCGTTGCCCAGGTCTTCTCGCCCTCGGTCAGGTGAATCTGGCGATAGGTGGTGGTGGGCATGTTCGGTCCGGCGATCATGGCGCTGCAGAACCGTTTGCCATCGCTTGCCTCGGCAAAGCCGGCGATGATGCAGATATCCAGCCGCTCGGATAGATTAGCGATCGCCTGTATCGCCGGATGTGAACTCGACGTGGCCGTTTCTCCGGTGTTTGTGAGACCGGTCAACGCAAACGCGGGGAAGACAATCAACTCTGCGCCTTGTGCCTTCGCGTCTTCGGCCAGGTCAGTCATCAAGATCAGGTTGGCGGTGATATCGGATGTCGGCGTGAATTCGCCAACGGCAATCCGGCCGACACGCCCGTCTGCGATAGGCCGATGCCCGTAAAGACGGAAGAATTCCCCCGGATTCCAGGCGAATGTATTCGTCATCAGGTCCATGTAGAGTTCGGGGCGGCGCTGGCGCATGACCGGCTCGCCCGCAACCTGCCGTTCGCGGGATCGTGCCGGATCGATTACACCATAAGCAACGCCGTCACCGTCGTCGACCACGTCCATGATCTCCGCCTCCGGCCCGATGATGCAGCTGCCACCGGAAAACTGGACGCCGCGCTCGAGGCCCCAGCGGTTGCTCTCCATCAGGTAGCAGCCGTTTTCGTAGGCCCGACTGATCCAGTAAGGTGCAGGTGTTCGTTCGGCAAGCCAGTTGGAAATGTGACAGATCACGTCTGCCCCACCGAGTGCGACCAGACGCGCCGTCTCGATGAAGTGGATATCCATGCAGATCAGCATCGCGATCCGGCCAATCCTCGTCTCAAAGACCTGATGGCCAAGGTCACCCGAGGCTGCCCATTTCGGTTCTGAAATATAGGGGTGTGTCTTGCGATGCACGCCGACGACGCCCTCCGGTCCGATCAACGCTGCGGAATTGTAGTAGAGGTTGGTCTGCGGATCGACTTCGGGAAGGCCGATGACGATATAGCAGCCGTATCGGCGGGCCAGTTCCAAAAAGCGGTCGGTGCTCTGCCCTGGAATCGTCTCGACAAAGCCGGAGACCTCTGCCCTGTCATACCAGCAATAGCCCGTGGTCCCCATCTCCGGTGTCGTGATGAGTTTGGCACCGGCTTTGGCTGCATTTTCGACCAGGGCGAGGAGCACGTCGATATTGCGTCTTTTTTCGCCGAAATGCGGCTCGAATTGCACGGCGGCGGCCTTGAACGGGGCGGTCATGGAGATCTCCGTTGGAGGTAGAATAGACCGCCCGGTTGTCGGGCGGTCACAAAGAACGGTCGATCAGGCCGCAATGCCGACGATCGATTTCAGCACCGAGGCGCCAACCGTGTATTTCGGGTCGACCATATTGCCGAGCCGCACGCGTCCGCACTGGGTCAGCAGCATGTATGCATCGATTTGGTCAAAGCCGAAGTCTGCCGCCATCCAGCGGATGAGCTCGCGATAGGCGCTGCGGGCCGCGTCCTCCATCGGGCGAGCGGAGCCGACAGTCATGTAGAAACGCTCGTTCTCAAGGCGTGGCGTCTTGATGGTCCAGCCTTTGATCAGGTCGATCTGAATGGTGGTAACCGTCGGGTGCTCAATGGCCACGCCGCAAAGTTCGCCGTCGCCTTGTGCGGCGTGGCAATCGCCGAGATAGAGATAGGCCCCCTTGGTATTCACCGGCAAATAGATCACGGTGTCGGGGCAAACGTCCGGCAGGTCCATGTTGCCGCCGTAATAGTCGGGAACGAGCGAGGAGATTGCCTCGATTTCCGGTGCCGTTCCGATGGTGCCGATGAAGGGCTCGTAGGGAAGCGTGATCCTGTCGCTCCATTTCACACCTGCGTCCTTGTCGACATCCACCTTGCGCACCCGCTCGGGAAGAGGCGCCGTCAGCATCGCCGTATCCGCTGTCGGAACAAGGCCGCCGAATTCCGACATGATAACGGTCGTTCCACGCGGCTGGGGTCCGCGCGGCACGATGCTCTTGATGTAAACCGCGAGGCAATCGCCCTTTTCTGCGCCGTTGACGTAGATTGGGCCGTTCTGCGGATTGAGGAACGGGAAATTGAGGACCTTGGACGGCATGTCGGTCTCGTTCTTGATCGCGCCTTCGAAGGCATCATGGGTCTCCGCAGAGACGATCGAACCCGGATCAACCTTGAGGATCGGTTCGACATAGGCGCCGTAGACGTAATGATACTTGCCTTGGCTTTCCTCTGTAATCGCGTAGGTTTCACCGGCTTTGCCCTTGGCGACGCCCTTGCGTGCCATGATGGTTTCGTCGAGCCAGGTCATAAGGTCCTCCTTTACGTGCTCAGTTTGATGTTTCGAGGTTTCACACAGCCAGGAAACGGCGGACCGCATCGCGGTCTTCGAGGGTTTCCGGCATGATCTCGTTGGTGATCCGGCCCTTGTCTATGACGTAGCACCGCTGCGCCATCGCGCGGATCATGTCGATGTTCTGTTCGACGAAGACGACCGTGATACCGGTGGTTCTGTTCAATTCCACCATGATCCTGGCGATGTCCTGAACGATGTTCGGTTGAATACCCTCCGAAGGTTCATCGAGAAGGATCAGGGCCGGATTGCCCATTAGAACACGTCCGATCGCCAGTTGCTGCTGCTGTCCGCCCGACATCGTACCGGCCTGCTGGTTGCGTCGTTCTTTCAGAATGGGAAAGTAGGTAAAGACCGCCTCGATCTGCTCGGCCGACGCGCGTTTCCCACTGATGGATTCGCCAACCTGCAGGTTTTCAATCACGCTCAGCCTTGGGAAGACATCGCGTCCCTGCGGAACATATCCGATGCCCAGCCGCGCCCGCTTATAGGCTGGCACGGTGTCAATCTGCTGACCTCTGAAGATCACCGAGCCCTTGTCGCGAGGCAGCAGCCCGATCAGGCTCTTCATCAGGGTCGATTTGCCGACACCGTTACGGCCGATGACGGCAACGATCTCTCCTTCGCGGACCTGGATATCGACGCCCTGAAGAACCGGCTTGCCTCCGTAACCGGACCACAGGCCGACCGTGTTGAGAAGGACTTCCTTACGCATGGGCATCTCCCAGATAGATTGCGGCCACGCGTTCATCCGCCACGATCTCGTCGATCGTGCCTTGAGCGAAGATTTTGCCAAAGTGTAGGACGGTAACCTTGTGGGCGATCTGGCGGACGAAGGCCATGTCGTGTTCGACGGCAAGCACCGTCACACCCTCACGGTTCAACGCCTGGACCATTTCTCCGGTCGCTGCCGTCTCATCCGCTGTCATGCCGGCTGTCGGTTCGTCGAGAAGCAGAAGACGTGGCTTCAGCCCGACCGCCATGCCGATTTCCAGCCATTGTTTCTGTCCATGGCTGAGGTTGCCTGCGAGCTGATAGCGCGCTTCGGTCAGCTTGAGGAATTCGAGCAGCTTGTCGATTTCCTCGTCCAGCGTCTCCGGCCGTCGATGGTGTTGCAACGCGATCTGAAGGTTCTGGCGCACGCTCAGAGCCTTGAAAATGCCGGGTACCTGAAATTTCACGCTGATGCCGCGGCGGATGCGTTCGAACGGTTTTGCCTTGGTGATATCCTTGCCCTCATAGAGGATCTGGCCGCTGGTGGGCAGATGTTCACCCAGAAAGAGCCGGAAGAGCGTGCTTTTGCCCGCCCCATTCGGACCGATCAGGCAATGGATTTCGCCTTCGTCCAGTGCAAAATTGACACCACCCGTCACGTGCAGGCCGCCGAACCATTTGTTGAGATCGCGTGTTTCAAGAATGGCCATGTTCACTTTTCTCCGGTCGACGCTTTTCGGCGAAACACCCTTGCAATCACTGAGCCAAGCCCGAAGACGAGGCCACGTGGAGCAACAAGGACGGTGAGCACCAGAAGAAAACCCATGACGACGAGTGCATACTGGCTTCCATGGATCGTGAGCGCCTGGAAGCCTGCAAGCACGATCAGCGTGCCGACAAGGGTGGTTGTCAGGTCGCTGCGACCACCCACCGCGACCCAGACGATCGGAAGGGCTGCTGCCGTCATGCCCATCGATGCAGGCGTGATGTAATTGCCCCAGGACGTGTAGAGAACACCGGAAAGACCAGCAAGGGCAGAGGCGATGACGAAGGTCACGAGTTGGTAGACACGAATGTCATACCCCAGCATTTCCGCCCGTTGCGGGTTTTCGCGGATCGCGACGAGGACGTTGCCGAAGCGAGAGTTCACCAGCATGCGCAGGCCAAGATAGCAGACGACGAGCAGCGCGAGCGTGAAATAGTAGAGCTGGATATCGGGAAACAGGACGATATCGCTGCCAAACCACGGGATGGTGAGCGACGGCATGCCGCCCATGCCGTTATAGCCGTTCAGCCTGACTGTGCCAATCTGCCATTCCGGCCCGGCTGTCTGGGCCATGAAGCGCTCAAGCACCAGCGTGACGGAGAGCGTCACGATGCCAAGGAAGACCCCACTAATCCGGCCAAAGAACAGAAAGTAGCCGAGAATGGCGGCGAGGAGCGCTGCGGCGACTACGGATGCGACCAGGGCCACCAGCGTCAGGCCATAGGCGTCACCGATATTGGTCGAAATAATGCCGTAGCTGTATCCCGCCACACCGAAGAAGGCGGTTTGGCCAAAGCTCAACGTTCCGCCATAGCCCCAGATCAGGCTGAGGCCGAGTGCCATGAAGACCCAATTGAAAAAATAGACGTTGTTGCCGACATCGTAGCCATCCGCAAACATCGGGTAAGCGCAGGCAAGTGTAAGGACGAGTAAGAAAACGGTCCAGAATGGTTTTCCCCGACCGAATGTCTGTGGTCCTTCCAGCAATCCAAAGGCCCTAGATAGGGCATTCTCTTTGCGCATCTGATCAGGCCCTCTCACGAAGGATCCAGCCGGAGATACCGCGCGGCAGGATGCGAATGACGATGATGACTGCGACCAGAAGACCGATCTGGCCCGCCAGTTGTCCCTGCCACGAGGTGAGGCCCGCTTTGACGGCACCCAGAACAAGGGCAGCAGGTGCGGTTCCGAGGAAGATGTCCGCTCCACCCACGACCACCGTCACAAAAGCCTCAACGACAAAGGCGCTTCCCATTGTCGGCACAAGCGTCATGGTCGGGGCATAGAGGCCGCCGGCCAGTCCGGCCAAAGCGGCGCCAAGACCGAATGTCAGACTGTAGACGAGGCCGGTGTTGACGCCGAGGGCTTGGGCAATATGCGGCACCTGGATCGTTGCGCGCGCCAGAACACCGAAGCGCGTCTTGGTAAAGCCGAGCCATAGAAGACCGAGCGTTGTCAGAGCCGCACCCATCAGAACCACGCGGTAGATGGAATAGGAATAGGGGCCAACGGCAAAGCTGCCGAACGGGGTGCCGGTTCCGGGCATGGTGGAGCCGAGCAGGATCAGCGTGCTCTGCGTAACGATCATGGATACGCCCCAGGTCGCCACGATCGTGTCCAATGGGCGATCGTAAAGGGGGCGTATGACGATCCGCTCGACCAGCATGCCGGCAACACCAGCGGCAAGGGCACCTGCAAGGACAGCAAGCGGCAATGGCAGACCTGCGCGGGCGCTGGCCGAGCAGACATAGGCGCCGCACATGATGAATTCGCCATGCGCGAGATTGATGATGCCCATCATGCCGAAAATGATGGCGAGGCCACAGGCGGACAGCACGAGAAAGGCGAAAGCATCTCCGGTCTGATAGAGAAAGCTGAAGAGTGTATAGAACACAGTCATAGGGAAAGACGTCCTTGCTGCTCGCCTTTTAGGAATGGCGACCGGGACATGGTGCCCCGGCCGATCCGGTGTCACTTGGCCGCAGGTGGCGGGCTGGATGGCGTATATTGTGCGCTCGGATCATTCTTCGTCAGGTCACAGCCCGCGTTCCCCAGCCAGTAAGGCTTGATGTCGTTCCAGACCTTCGGGAAGCTGATGGAGTGATCATCGTTGACCTTTGCCAGATAGATCGTGTGCGACATATGCTGGCTCTTCGGATCAAGGCAGACCTTGCCTTCAGGCGCGTCGTAGCAGACATCGCCCTGAGCGATAACCTTGCGCAAGTCGTCCTTCTTGGTGGACCCGCTGGCACGCTCGACCATCTGCTTGTACAGGTAGACGGCCAGATACGAGTTCTCCGCTTCCTGATTGATGTAGGGTTCGTTGGGGAACTTCTTGTGCCATCTCTCCACAAAGGCTTTCGACTGCGGATTGTCGACTTCCTCGATCCAGTTGACGGTCGCATACATGTTGGCAAGGCTCGGCGGCTTGAAGCGCTTGTGCTCGTAGCCCTGGCCGACATTGACGGACGAGGCCATGGGCTTGTTCACATTCGCCGCCGCAGCCTGCTCGTAATAGGACGCCTGCGCGGTGCCGACCAGAAGTGTGACGATGAAGTCGGGCTTGGCGGCCTGGATGTTCTGGATCGTCTGCGAGAACTGCGAGACGCCCAGCGGGACGAACTCCTCGCCAACCATTTCGCCGCCGTTTTCCTTGACGATGTTGCGGACCCATTCGGCGGATATCTGTCCGAAATTATAGTCCGCAGCGATGGTGTAGACCTTCTTGCCATAGGTCTCCATCATATAGGGGAGCAGGGTCGAGAACTGCTGTTCGGGCACGGCACCGGTGACGACCATGTTTGCGTCGCAGACACCGCCTTCATACTGATTGTTATAGAAGGCAAAGCCGTCGAACTGGTTGACGATAGGACGATACGCCTCACGAGACGCCGAGGAAAAGCCGGCAAAGACGGCATCGACCTTGTCGCGCTGAAGCACGCGGCGCATGAATTCCTGATAACGGGTGTTGTCGGACTGGGTATCGTAGATCACCAGCTCCAAGGGACGGCCGGCGATGCCGCCAGCGGCATTGATCTCCTCGGCCGCCAGCTGGATGCCGTGGACT
This sequence comes from Agrobacterium sp. rho-8.1, assembly GCF_033957725.1. NCBI lineage: Bacteria > Pseudomonadati > Pseudomonadota > Alphaproteobacteria > Hyphomicrobiales > Rhizobiaceae > Agrobacterium > Agrobacterium sp. rho-8.1. The sequence goes on along the minus strand of NZ_CP192789.1, from coordinate 1,083,555 downwards.
TTTCCGATCGTGGCGGCAGCAAAGTCGCCGGATTGGTCTTCGAGTACGCCGAGTTTGATCGGTTCCTGGGCACGTGCCATGCTGGAGCAAAGCAAAATCAGGCCAAGCGCCGTCACGGCGCCGTTAAGCGTCTTCATCATTCTGTTCTCCATAGAGGTGGGTTGGCTACTCGGCGACGGCCTGCTTCTTGTCAGGTTCCGTGTCGTCAATGGTTTTCGTCGTGCATCTTTGAACGACGCTTTCACAGTAGGCTTCCAGACTGAGACGTGCGCGCATGCTGTCCCTGCGCAGCATGGCGAACGCTCCCTCATCGTCGAGGGAATGGGATTTCATGACCATTGTCACCGCCTTGATGACATGGCGTCGATCGCGGCGACGGTTTTCGAGATCCTGGATCGATGAGCGCAGGCCAGCCTTCTGCTCGAACGTGTTGATCGCAAGATAAAGAGCGGAAAAAATAGAGCCGCTGTGAACGGGCTTTGAAAGAAACGCGGTGGCGCCGAGCTGCATCAATGTGCGAAGTCGGCTTGGCGCTTCGATGCCGACCAGGCCGACGACGGGAATGTGCCTGAGCTCCTCAGCGCCGCCATGGGTCGTATCGGGAAAAAGGTTCAGGTCGCCATCGAGGAATAACACGTCACGCTGCGTCTCGGCTGTTTCGAGGACAAGACGGAATTCGTCGTTGCTCGACGAAAGCTGCTCTAGAGACATGCCAAGCCGTGTCACCATGGCAGTAATGGTATCGACGGCCCGCATGTCGTTGCTGAGGACGAGTGCGCGACGTTGCCGAAAATTCTGGACGTAACGGTTCGACCTCATGACACGATCCTTAACGCTGGACGACGGGACGGCGCTTCGCGAATGGCGGTGGAATTGATCAGATAAGGGTCCGGCGCAACGGGGCTAGCCGCATCGAACAGGACGTCGAAATGACCATCGTGGCGCGACAGCCCGATTCTCGGGGTTAGATATGTATGGAACGTATCGGGGTCGATCCTCACTTTGCCCTGCGGAGCGCTCAAATGCTGGCTGGCAGCACAGGTCTTGACGGCACGCATACCATCGGTGCCGGCATCGCGCAGAGACTGGGCAAGCAGGAACATCGCCACATAGGCGGCCTCAGCTTCGGCTGACGGAGCCTTCTCTTCCGGGAATGCGGCACAGTAATCACTGACGAACTGACGATTTCTGGCCGTGTCAATCGAGGCGAAATAGACGCTGGAGCTCAAGTGTCCATCGATCGCGCCTGGACCGATCCGGTCAAGTTCCGGCTCCGACAGGTTGCAGCTTGCGACCGGATAGCGTTTTGCCTGATCAATGCCACGTGCTTCACACGCGACCCGAAAGGCGCGGAAGAACGCGTACGCGGATTCACCAATGAGAGAATTAAAGACCATATCGGGATCGGCGTCCAGGATGGATTGGACAAGGAAATCGACATCCGTTTCGCCAACGGCAAGGTAACGTTCGCCAACAATCGACCCATGCCGTAAGGCAAGTTCCTCGCGCAGGACGCGATTGCTTTCCCACGCCCAGATGTAATTGGAGCCGACGCAGAAAATCCTGCGACCGATGTGACGCGTGGCATAATCGACAAGCGGCAGCATATGATGATTGGGGGATGCGCCAGTGTAGATGACGTTGGCCGAACTTTCAAACCCCTCATAGTGGGTGGGGTACCACAACAGCGCGTCGCGTTTTTCAAAAACGGGAATGACTTCCTTGCGGCTGGACGACGTATAGCAACCCACCACATGCTTCACCCCGTTGGCGATCATCGCCTCGGCGGCTGGCGCATAGGCCAGGGCGTCACCGCCCGGATCGCAAGCCACGGGCAGGAGTGTGACGCCAAACCCGCTATCCGCGTTGATCTGGTCGCAGGCGAGCATCGCGCCGTTTCGCATGGATCTGGCGACGGTCCCGTACGAGCCGGTTACGGAGAACAATATTCCAACTGGAAATGCGTTGATCATGTCGAGGCAGCCAAAAGTTGAAACCTGATAGCAAAAGCTACTGGCGGCGACGTTGCCCGAACGAAAAAAATGACAATAATGGCGCTTATTTGAGCATCCTTGCTCGCAGCCTCGAAATTAAGCTGACCTTTTGTTTCCCAATTGTCAAGTCACCGATTTCAACTTTTTTCGATGCGCTATTTGCCCTTGACGCTCTGTCCCGGCGGGTTGGATCCTATGCGCGTACAGGCGCTACGACGGCGACCTCGACATGGAGATGACAATGGATTTAGGATTGAATGGCCTGCGGGCTGTGGTGACAGGTGGGACGCGCGGCATCGGCTTGAAGATTGCCGAAACGCTTGCGGCGGAAGGTGTAAACGTCGCAATTTGTAGCCGGAATGCACAGGAGGCAACGGCGGTTGCTGCGGCCCTGGCCAATCCCGCTATCTCTACTTTGGGTAGAGCAGTCGATGTCGCGAATGGTGCCGCCCTGTCGGCCTGGGTGGACGAGGCCGCGACCGAATTTGGCGGCATCGACATCGTCGTCGCCAATGTCAGTGCACTGGCGGTCGGCAATGACGAGGCGAGTTGGCAACAGGGGTTCGACGTCGACATGATGGGGACGGTCCGGCTTGTCAATGCGGCTATGCCGCATCTGGAAAAAAGCAAGTTTGCATCGATCGTTACGATCGCGTCTGTGTCCGGCAGGGAGATTGATTTTGCCGCCGGTCCGTATGGTGCATTCAAGGCGGCGTTGACACATTACACCCAGGGCCTGGCATACGCGCTTGCACCAAAAAACATCCGAGCCAATACCGTGTCTCCGGGCAATACCTATTTCCCCGGTGGCGTTTGGGAGAGCATCGAGAAAAACAATCCAGAGCTGTTTTCGGCATCGCTTGCTTTGAATCCAACCGGACGAATGGCAACTCCGCAGGAGATTGCAAACGCAGTCGTTTTTCTCGCAAGCCCCGCCGCAAGCTTCATCTATGGGACCAACCTGGTGGTTGACGGTGCGCTGACCCGCGGCGTGCAGCTTTGATTGTCTCAGTCAATGACGGGTGCAACTGAGCGATCGTGAAAAACGTCTATCTGGTCGACAGCAAATCCTAAGCCTTACGACGTCGAACAGCCTGCGGGGTGTTGCCTGTCCATCCTCGAAAGGCGCGAATAAAGGAGTTTGCATCCTCAAACCCCAAAAGAAGCGCTATCTCTGCGCTGGACATCATCGTCTTGCGCAAATAGTGCTCCGAAAGCGAGGCGCGTACGGCGTCCAAAGTCAGTTGAAACGAGGTACCCTCCTGCTGCAGCCGACGCTGCAAGGTTCGTGTTCCAACGCCCAGCCTTTTGCTCACCGATTGCATGGATACATCACCTGCTGGCAGCGCTTCCAGAAGCGCACTTCTAACACGCTCGATCATGCTGGCGGTTCGGTCCAGATCTGCGAGCCTTTGGCGAAGAGAAGGCTCGAAAAACGCCCAAAGCTTGTGGTTTTCAGTGAGAAACGGCCGATTGAAGTCTTCGGCTCTAAAGACGATCGATGCGATCGGTGCTTCGGAAATGTGGATCCCGAAGAACGTTTCGTAGATGTTGGCATCCGTATTGGACAGGTGACTGACAGAGGGCCATGCGACCTTCATCGGCTTGATGGTGGAGCGCGTTGCAAGACGGCCAAGCTGGATGAAGAAAACCAGCTTGAAAGCCACGAACACTGGAGGTGGCGACGTTGTCTCGTCAAGAAAATCGATGCTGACAGTCGCCTGCGTCGATGTTCGCTCGACATTGATCTTCATCGGCGCGATTAGCCGCACATATTTCGCGATACGGTCGATCGCATCGCCAAGATTTGCGCTGCGCAGGGCAGCAAACAGCTCGGGATCGAACCAGTCTGTCGTCATCACCTTTGCTATTTGCAAGGGGGTAGGTAGGGACGCGTCGAGAGACTGCGCCTCGTCCTCGATGGCCACCCAGAGCTTGAAAAAATCTCCGGAATCGAGGCGCACCTGTTCGCGCGCGAAAAGGTCGCCTGGCAACTCCGCGCGGCGCAGAATGGGAGCCGCTGCCAGTCCAGCGTCCTGCATCAGCAGACGCCAACCCGGCCACACCGTATATGCCAATGTTGAACCTGAGCGGCCAACGGTCCCGATATCTACTGTGTCCATTGGACAATTCTACTCAGCAGATCATGCCAGCACAATCGCGGATGACGCCAATCTGTATCTCGATCGATCATGTTGTGCTGACCATCGTATTACGGCTTCCAATCCGTGAGATTGGCGTTATCCGTATTTTCTTTGGCATGTTTCGCGAGTGAAAAGGCTGTTGCTTTGTCTCATAGTCCTTCCACAAATATCAACCGCTGCCATGCGACTGGAGTAATGCCATGACCGAAACCGTTCTGATAACCGGTGCCTCATCGGGCTTCGGACTGATGCTCGCCAACAAACTTCACGCACAAGGGTTCAATGTCATTGGAACCAGCCGTGAGCCTGAAAAATATGCAGGCAAAGTTCCGTTCAAATTGCTGCATCTCGACATTGATGACGACACCTCGATTGAGGCGTTTCCCTCCGAACTCTTCCAACATGTAAAGCGGCTCGACGTGTTGGTGAACAATGCAGGCTACATGCTGACCGGTCTTGCCGAGGAGACGCCGATGGATTTGGCGCGCAAGCAGTTCGAAACCAACTTCTGGGGTACCGTGAAGGTTACAAATGCGATCCTGCCGCATTTCCGCAAGCAACGGTTTGGAAAGATCATCACCGTCAGCTCGATCGTTGCCCTGATCGGGCCACCTAATTTGTCTTTCTATGCAGCATCGAAGCATGCCGTTGAAGGTTATTTCAAATCGCTTCGGTTCGAGCTCAATCCGTTCAATATCACCGTCAGCATGGTGGAACCGGTGTGGTTCAAGACGAACCTAGCAAGTAATGCGATCAAAGCGACGGCAGGCTCGATATCCGATTATGACAGCTACCGGCGCAAGGCCAATCTGGCGACACAGAAAGGTATCGATGAGGCTGAAGCCCCCGATGCGGTTGTCGCCAAGATCAACGATCTGATCAGTGCAAAAGACCCGAAGTTCAGCAACCCGGTCGGCAAGATGGTTGGCATGTTTCTGTTTCTACAGAGTTATGCGCCCAAAATGTTCGAGGGTTCGATCCTCAAGAGTTTTACGAAAGCTGCTTGAGGTCGGTCTCAGCCAAATCTTTTCAAGCGTTTGGCCATGCCGACATTGGCCATGCGTCAATCTTTCCAATCCCAAGAAACCCTACAGCGGAGACATTTCCATGAAATACTATCTGTGCAAGTACATTCCGCCGCGTGCTGATTTTCTGGCGACGATGAGCGATGATGAAAAGACCTGGATGGGCCAGCATGGCGCATATCTGGACGAATTGCTCAACCAAGGAGTGGTCGTAGCACATGGTCCGGTTATGGATCCGGCTGGGGGCTACGGCGTGTCCCTTTATCGGATCGAAGATGATCAGGACATAGAGGCGATCACATCGCACGATCCAGTGGTCGCCAATGGCGCCGGCCATTACGAGCACTATTCGATGCTGCATTTGAAGGCACGCGACTAGGTTTACTGACCATCCCTGCGCATCGATGTGAACGGGACACCAGAGGCGCTACCCACCAAAACATCAGAACAAAACAATGACAACCGCCCTGTAGCCAGTGCCTCCAACAGCATCCGCACCGGCTACAGGGACGAGATCATTTCTCAATTCAGGGGCCTTTGGCGACATCAAGTGCTCGGGCTATGGCCGCGAAATAGATGATGTCAGCATGAAGAAATTCGTCAATCGCAAGCGGGGTGTCGTCACCAGTGCATGACCACCGGACGTATCATCGCCCCCGTTGCACATTCAATTCTAGTCGGAGCCATGCCTATGACGAATGACACCGAACGCCCTAGCATCGTGAAGAACAACGACGAGGCCGGTCTGGAAGAATGGCATAGCATTGTCACGCATAGAGATTGGGACAAGCTGCCCGCCCTCCTGACAGATGATGTCACCTACCATAATCCGGCGCAATTGGAGCCTTATCGCGGCAAGCAGGCACTCGTCGGCATCCTGCAACTTGTCTTCAGTATTTTTGAGGATTTTCAGTACCACAGACGCTTTCATGGACCCGAGGGTCATGTTCTCGAGTTCAGCGCACGCGTTGGCGATAGTCCTGTCTTCGGTATCGATATCGTTCAGTTCAACCCCGAGGGCAAAATGGTGGACCTTATCGTCATGCTGCGTCCGGTGGATGTTGTCGCAAAGCTCTGCAAGGAAGTGGCGCAACGCATGGCGGCGTCGGCCCAGCAGCGAAACAGTGACAGCAACAACGCGGTCGGTAGTCAATGACATCCAGAGAAGCAGGGCTTATGATCTGTGGGGCAATAAAAAAGATTGATAGTGGTGGAGGAGTTGCACAAGACGGGTCGGGAACCGGACATCGCCAGCGCAGCGACGGTCTCGATTGTTTCCTTGCCTGGCTTGCGAGCCCGTTGCGTGTAGCGTCTATCATTCCCTAAGGCAGCCGCCTTGCTTTGGCAATCACACAAGAGATATCCGCATCGACCGGACATGTTCTCGAGCTTGGTCCGGGAACCGGGGTCTTCACACGCGCACTGAAGGCACGTGGCGTCGCCGAGGAAAATATCGTGATGGTTGAAAGCGGCGTTGAGTTCATCGGCAGGCTTCGCCAACAGGTCCCGCAAGCGAAGCTTCTCAAAATGGACGCGGCAGCATTGCTGAATATAGATGTCTTCGGAACGTCGAAAGCTGGCGCTGTTGTCAGTGGATTGCCGCTTCTGTCGATGTCGCCGCGAAAGGTTGCTGCGATCTTGCGAGGAGCATTCAGGCAGCTTCGTTTTGACGGGGCGATGTACCAGTTCACTTATGGGCTTCGTTGCCCCGTTCCTCGCCGCTTGCTGGATCGGCTCGGGTTGAAAGCGACACGCATCAATACGACCTTCGCAAATTTCCCGCCAGCGAGCGTTTACCGGATCACCAAGCGCCAAGCGATCCGCTGAATCTCGTTTTCGACACGACATGATGTGAGGGTGCATCTACGGCATTGATCGGAACCATTTGCCTTGGACACGAAGAGCGATGAGGCCGACTCACAAACGGATCAAACGCGTCGGTTTCAGGCCGACGCGGATGCCAAAAACGTCTTGGCGAGCACTGTTGTTTTGTCCAATGTAAACATCGCCGACTTTGATGCGGTGTTCTATCCCGGCGGTCACGGACCTCTGTGGGATCTAGCAGGGGACAAGGTGTCTATCGCACTCATCGAAAAAATGTACGCAGCCGGAAAACCTGTGGCCTTTGTTTGTCACGCACCTGGCGTTCTGCGCCATGTCGTGGACGCAGACGGCAAGCCACTCGTGCAAGGCAAGAAGGTGACAGGATTTACCAACTCTGAAGAGGATGCGGTGCAACTTACCAACATCGTACCCTTCCTGGTCGAAGATATGCTGAAACAGAAGGGTGCGCTTTATTCGAAGATTGACGACTGGCAGTCCTATACAGTTCAGGACGGGTTGCTGATCACCGGACAGAACCCCGGATCTTCGGAAGAAACTGCCAAAGTTCTGATCGCAATGCTGACCAATCCGGCTTGATTGGCTTGAAGCGCTAACGATCTTGGGATTTGAACGACCGGGATGGGGAGTAAGCATCTTTCCCGGTCGCTGGCGCAATGCGCTAACGAAGCAGTCCATCCACATCAAACTGCTCCCAACCTCGAAGCTTTGAAGCCTCATCTGCGGCGCTGTCGCCCGTCTTTTTACGTCGCATGGAAGACTTCTTCTCGAGTGAGCGCCTGAGTTTAGCCTGATAAGCAGCCAGCTGCCTCTTTTCAGCTTTCGCCTCAGCGTCTTCCTCCCGCCATTGATCGACGGCATTCCGATCCAGAATATCTTCCACCACCTTGGGGTCAAAGACATGGAATGTGATCCGACGCGCCCGCCCGTTCAGTCTCACGGTTCTCGTCCCTGCACTTGGCAGACGATTGTCGGCAAGCCACCGATGCCGCTCGCTTGTCTTGATGGCCAGGATATCTTCGATTTCGCGCGGGATGACGGGCAGCGCCCCTGCCTCCGCCACCACCTTTGCAACAATCGCGGCAGCGGCATTGAAGACGGTCTTTTCGCTTGCGGCGATCGTCAGCGTGAGATCGACGCCTTCAAGTGAAATCGATTTTTTCGACACGATCGGCAGTCTTGCTTGTATTTCTTGGAGAATGCCTTTCGCGCGCACGGCCGAACCCATGGTGACATTGGCTGGCAGGGTCCATGTCCTGATCAGTTCGATGACATTTTTTTCACGCTTCGGCATGAGTCACAAATGGTGTTTCAGTTCGTTCAAATCAACGATCCTGCGAAGCGTTAATCATCGACATTGAACAACATACCGATGCACTTGGCGTGGGCATTGAACAGGATACTGCAGCTGACAAACTTGTCTGTGCTGAAGGACATTCGGTCGATCTTTTTTTCTCACCTGATCAAGCAATTTTTGATCCAGGCACAAGCTTGTGGCCAAGAATTCACGTGAAAGAGTGATGTCGAATGATGCAATTCAATCAATCTATACGCGTATATCCAGTATTGATTTGATAAATTTACTTTTTAGTTGAACATAAAATTACTATTTGGTAAATTTATTATAAAATAAGCACGAAATATCATCAAATACTTTTAAATTAATTATAAATAAATAGATGTCGAATATAGGTAAATACAACGCTCTGCAGGCTATTTTGTTTCCAGATTCGCGAGCAGCTGTAGATTATTCTCAGAGGTCTCAGGAAACGCTGCGGTTCCAATGTCTCCAGTGAAATGAATTGGCTGCAGACCATAAAACACCATGGTCATTCTGACCTTTATTCAAAGAGGCAAACATGCTTGCGAATTGGAATATTTCTCGGAAACTACTGGTAGCTTTTGCTTCGATATTCGCTGTTGTGCTTGTTCTCTGCGGAATTGTGTATTCTTCGCTAGCCCATATTGAAAAGGCCACAGCCCAAAATCGCGAGACGCAAGACGTCCTTAAAACCGCAGATGCCATTCTTGCCAGCCTCGTTGAAAATCAGAACGCGATGCGCGGATATGTAGCGAGCACGAACAGTGAATTCATCGAGCGCATGAACAAACAGACTGCGTCAATTCCACCTTTGATGATGCAACTTGCAAAACAGTTGGAGCCGGAAGAGGCCACTGGTGTAATAGGACCTTTGCAAACGGCGATCGACAACTTCAATGGTGAAATGGTGGCGACCACTGCTGCCGTTCAAGCCGGTAACCGCCTTGAGGAAACACGCGAGAACATCGCCAAAACAGCACGCCTGACGAAGATACGCGACGTCATCGGTAAATTGACGACTAGCAAGCAGGAGGCTTCTGCGAAACGAGCAGAGGCCTTGGCATCAACGTTCAATACGGCAATCGCAGCCCTAGCTATTGGGGGAGCAACTGCTGCGCTGGTCGCGCTCTCCATGGGCATCCTTCTATCAAAAGCGATAGGCAAACCCGTCGTTTCCATGACGTCGGCGATGGTTCAACTTGCGAACGGTAATACGGAGATCACCGTGCCGGCCATAGGTCGTAAGGACGAAATCGGCGCAATGGCAAACACTGTGGAGATTTTCCGTTCGAACGCCGTCGCCAACCTCCGCTTGGAACGAGAGGCCCAATCTCAGCGAGACATCTCAGAACGGCAACGCATACAAAGTGCTGAACAAGATCGCATTCGCTCCGAAGAGATGGCACAGGCGACGTCCGGACTTGGCGAAGGATTACGCCACCTTGCGGGCGGAAATCTAACCTTCCAGCTATTGAAGCCTTTCGCTCCTGATTTTGAAATGTTGCGAAACGACTTCAACACCGCTGTCTCGCAACTGGCTGACACCCTGCGCGCGGTCTCCGAAGCCACGGGTGGCCTGGATAATGGCAGCCGTGAAGTCAGCTCCAGCGCCGAAAATCTCTCTAAACGGACAGAACGGCAAGCGGCGTCACTTGAAGAAACTGCGGCGGCGCTTGACCAGATTACCGTCAATGTTTCCAACTCCTCAAAACGTGCCGATGAAGCACGCCGGATTGCCCTTCAGGCGAACGAAAGTGCGACAGACTCTGGACGTGTTGTCAGCAATGCCGTTGATGCGATGCAACGGATTGAGCAGTCTTCCGGTCAGATCTCCAACATCATCGGCGTGATTGACGAGATCGCATTTCAGACCAATCTTCTCGCGCTTAACGCGGGCGTAGAGGCCGCCAGAGCTGGTGAAGCTGGAAAGGGGTTCGCAGTTGTCGCACAGGAAGTGCGGGAATTGGCCCAACGTTCGGCGAAGGCCGCTCAGGAAATCAAGGATTTGATCCGGAACTCCTCTATTGAGGTACAGGATGGCGTAAAACTTGTGAGTGAAACTGGAACCGCCTTGAAGACGATCGAGAGCTATGTTGCCGTCATAAACGAGCACATGCGCTCAATTGCATCCTCAGCGAAAGAGCAATCGCTTGGGCTGAGTGAAGTTAATACAGCGGTTAATCAGATGGATCAGGTGACGCAACAGAACGCGGCTATGGTCGAGGAGATGAGCGCCGCAGGTGTTACACTCGCGAGTGAGAGCGGCAGGCTGCGCCAATCCGTCATGCAGTTCCAGCTCACAGAATCCGGCAAGACAACTGGGTTTCGGAACACTCCGTCGGCTGCTCAGCGCGTAGCTTGAAGTGCGTCAGCTGGATAACTGGCATTTAGCGCAGGGGTTGCAATAGGACCTTCCCATGTTTGATCCACTGAGGCCTCGATTTGGAGGCCTCTGATGGCCCGTCACCGCTTCAAGCAACGACGGCAATTGTTAGAACAGGTCCTCATCTTAACGCACAAGTACAATCGGCTGGACTGAAGACGCGGTCTGTAGACCATCGACATCAACGAGAACCCACCTGTTGAGGGAATGTCGTCTCCGGCGGTCGACACCCCGCTAAGCGTCGAAATTTATGGCAGGCCGCTGACATGGGACAGCTTCAATATTGATATAGATCGTGATCGGTGACCTCACTATCCCTCTGGCATAGTACACTTAAGATATACATCTGCGACGGCAATCCATTCAGCCGTCACCCATCTACGCCATCGCTGACTTTCAACTGTCTTCAGCTCAATTTTGGGCCAGTGCCTTTGGGTGGGCTCTTTCCGGCAAAACGGGCGGTGGTGCTCCGGTGGGGACAAACAAAGCTGATACAAGCTCATCAGAGGGGATTTCCTGTATATCGGCCTCGCTTTTCACCGCCAGTCCGGCGGCGGCAGCAGCTGATTGGCCAAGCTGCATCAGCGACATTTCCATTCGTGTCGCGCCGAATGCTTCGTGCGTTGCGCTGATAGCAAATATGGAGAGCAGGTTGGTGCATTCAGCACGACGCGGTGTGATCGCACCGTAAGGGATAGGGAACATAAGGTCGGCCCCTCCAGAAGGGGCTTCGAAGTTGCCCTCATTCCAGACCGACACTTTGGAGACGCCGAGAATATTGGAGTCGGCGCGAAGAATGCGCTGGGTATGGTGACTGTCGCGATTGTAGGATCCCGTGCCAATCGTGCGTGGATCAAGCGGATCCATGTCATCGTTGGCAGCGACTTCACGGCCGCTCAGCTGATAATCAGAGACCATGCGCCGAGCCTCGCGCACGTAGAGCTGATAGGGCCAGTGACGCTCATCATTCTCGTGCGGATCTTTGTAATGCGCTTCGTCCAGTCCATACTGCCTGAAGGCATCGCGCATATCGACCGGCATACGCGCATCCGGATGGTGCTGAAGCGCGTAGAAAAGTCCGCGTATCCATTTTTCGTGCGCCTTCCAAAGTTTTTCACGCGCGGCATAGTCGGCTTGTGGGTACCCCCATGATGCGCCAACGAGATCGGTAGAGACGGGGCCGAAATTGTTAATGTCGTAGATGCCATTGCCCAGATCGTTGTGCAGCAGGAAGAGCTTTACCGCCTCCGCTGGATTGTCCAACAGGCCGCCACGGTTGAGCACGTCGATCCAGCGATACAGGAGTTCGTAGCGTGCCGGGTCGAAACCTTCAGGTGCGGTTGCGGATAGATCCACCCTGCGCGATACGTCTTTCGTCATCGTCATGCGGAAGTTATAGGCCTGCACGGCACGATCCGCTGCACCATTTTCGGGTTGCGGATAGGAGCGAATACACGGGAGGATACCGCTTCCCGGGTTGCCGGAAACGACGTAAGGATCCACGGAAACCGGGCCAATGATTTTTTCCAGATGTCGCCAGCTGTAGAAATTATGGTTGGTTCCCAGCGCTGCGTGATCAGTACCTCGGTAACCGTTCAGCACGTTGTCGCCATTGCGCGCTTCCCGCCCAACGATTGTGCTGACCCCAGCCGCAGCAATCAGGTCGCCCTCATAGCTCGCATCGATGAACACACGACCGCGAAAAACCTGCCCGTCGATGGTCTCCAGCGATTCCAGTCGCGAGCCGAATTTTTTTACTCGCCGAAGGCCTAAAGTGGGGATAACGGGAATGTCGTAGGTTTTCACCAGATCATTGAAGACGCTTTCAGCGAACCGTGGCTCGAAATGAAACTGATCGTCGGACTGCTTGCCAGCAGCATTGATGAGACTGATAACGTGACGGCTCAGACCGCCATAGGCATTGCCTGAACTGATATCGGTGCCGCCCAGCCCGCCAGACATCATGCCGCCTATGTGCTTGTCTCGCCACCCTCCAACGATCACGGGCGAAAGACCCATGGTCCGAGCCTGGATTGCCGCCGTTACCGCGCCGCTGGTCATTCCATAGATCACGATATCGGCACGCTGCTCCGAGGCAAATGCCAGCTTCGGGGCAAACAGCAGGGCGCTACCGGCAATAAAGTGCCGTCGGTTGATATGAGAGAGCATTTTGTCGCCTATTCCTTAAAGGAGCGCCAGACCGGACAAGCCGGACACCGAAACAGCGCTTCATGTCTATTCTCCGGTATTAACCCCGAGCTGTTCAGGCGCGCGCTGATCCGACAGCTCACGACTGAAACTCGATCTAACCGTTGGGAAATTACTTGATTTCGCACCGCAGTAAATACGTAAAATTTTGCAGTGCAAAAAAATTTATCCTTGTGCTAAAGCAGTATTCTAAAAATTAATGTCCGTATTGATTGTGCTGAAAGCCGCTATATTGCAATCAGAGATTTCGAAAAATGCGATTTGACTGTAATATACGATATTTATATTCATCTATATTATAAATTAGTGAAAACTTTAAAATATAAACTAAATAAAACTTGAAGCGGGGGTTACAGAGCGGTAAAAATAATCAACTCTCTCATCAAGCAGCCTCAGTAAGTCTGCCAGAACCGTAAGGCGCGCAATTTCATGATAGGCAACATAAGACTTAGAATAGCGAGATTGAGAGCAAACAAATCAATCGTGCTGATGCAAAAAGGGCAGGCGCAAATCGACGGGAGTGTCACCGGCACTGGCAATCTTTCCCTCGGTCAAGCATGGAAGGGTCTTGTTCCCGAGCCTGCCCAGCTTGTTATAAAAGAGCGGGGTGAACTGCATCTCACGGGACAGTTTCATGCCTATAGCGGCAGTACGATTGGCATTCAAAGCGGTGCAAAGTTGACGCTGGGAGATGGATTTTGCAATCGCCAAAGCTGGATATCCTGCGGCTGCGAAATCACGATTGGCGAGGAGGTCTTCATCGCAGATCAAGCGATCATTCGCGATTGGGATGGTCACACCCTCGTCGGTCGCCCCAACAAGGCGCCCATCAGAATAGGCAATCATGTATGGATAGGGATGCGTGCCATGATATCCTTAAAGGCGTGACCATCGGTGACGGCGCTGTGATTGCAGCTGGAGCCGTCGTGACGAAAGATGTTCCGCCCCGCTCCGTTGTCGCCGGCAATCCTGCGAAAATCGTCAGAGATGAAATCGCTTGGGAGCCGTGAAGACGCTGATAGCCAGATCCTACGTGGATTTGTGGTAAATCTGAGCGCTTTAGCAGCGGTATCTTCGGCGTGTGAAGGGCGGACATCAGGCGCCGTGACCCATATGGTGAAGTCCAAAATTGCAGCCGGGCTCTCTCTTTAAGGCTCCAGTTTTGTACAAAGGCTACGCAGAATTTGTCGCGTTGTTTCTGAGCGCCACATATTCCCATACCGCCACAAGCCCAAGAACACTCGCACAGCCGATCTGTAACGCGTAAAGGGGCATACCTTGCAAGAGCAACAATATGACCAGAACGCCGATGCCGACAAAATGAGAGACGGGCCTGATGTAGGAGGATGCCACCTTCACACCGACGTTGCCTGCCAGAAACAGAATTGGTCCACCTGCAATGGCAAGCGCCTCTCGCCACGTTGATGGATCTTGACTGTGCGACAAACTGAAGTCTTCTCCGACAGCCGTCAAAATAATTCCCGTGACAATGGGGAGATGACCATAGTTGAATAGGTTCTGAGCGATCCTTTCGGGCTCGCCAGTACCTTCCACTTTCTCCGACACCTTTTCCTGCCCGTGGTGGAAGTAGATCCACCACATGAGAATCGTGCTTGCGAAAGCAGAGCAGAACACGACGAATGTAAGACTGGAATTCATATACTCCGTGGCTGTGCGACCGGTCGTTAGAATGGTTTCGCCCAAGCATATGATCACGAACAGTGCGCAACGTTCGGCAAGGTGTTCTCCTGAGAGATGAAGTCGCTCGTCTTTTCCTGTTTTTAATCCCGGGGCATAATATTTCACCAGAGGGCCTAGATATTCAGTGCCGATTGCAACGCCCCAAAAAGCGATTTGCCATCCAAGCGTCGAGGACAAGCCGCCAGCGATCCAAAACATGCTTGAGACTGCCAGCCATATGGCCATGCGAGAGAATGTGAGCGCGTTTTCGTGGTCTACGCCCTTGAAAACGTAAAGTGCGAAAAGTGACCGGCCGACTTGCATGATGCTATAGATCGTCGCAAACACCAGTGCCTGATCGGAAAATGCTTTGGGCAGCGCGATGGCAAGGAGCACGCCTGCAAACATCATCGTGAACAAGAACAGCCTGACGGGCCCAGCTTCCGTGTTCAGCATGTTCGTCAGCCAGGTGATCTGCACCCACAGCCACCAGAGTGAAAGAATGATAATGGCCGCTTCCACAAGAGCTGTGGACCCAAAATCCTTCGCCAAAGTGTGCGAGAGCTGGATGAGCGCAAAGACGAAAACGAGATCGAAAAACAGTTCCGGAAAAGTGGCTTTGCCGGCGTCTGCATCTTCCTGCCGGATCAGGTTTGATTTGTTTTTGGCTTTGGTTTCAGAGGCTGTTGGCTTCATCATTCGCGTCCCGTCCCCTCGCCGCGATTATGGTCTTCACTTCGAAGCCAGTTGCGCACGCGCATTTTCCCTCGCGAGTGATTGAGCGCGGCCAAACAATTCCACCTCCTTGGAATTGTCCGGGAAGAATCTTGGACCGACAAGCCTCACTTGCTTGCCGCTGACGTCGACAATGTAGCGGCCATCTTGACCTATAGTTTTGACGGGAGCGCTGAGAGTTTCAATATTCGTCTTTCGAAGATCAAGGCTGCTAACCTCGATATCCTGAGCCATAACGACCGTTGCAAGACAAAGAGCGGCGCCCACGCCGGCGCCTACGGCAACCCGTTTCATCAACAATCTCCTGAAAGTATTGAGCTTTTGTGCGGCAACAACACAGAAGACGTACATTTGGTTCCACAGTGTTTCGCAACGCACCAAATGGCCGCAAAATCGCGAGCAAAGGCACCGTGGTAGAACTCTTAGCGCCGTCGATCAGTGGATCGGCTCTCCTCCGTCGAGAAAGCTGCGAATGCCATCCTTTTCACATGTCGCCAGAAACTCCTCCCAGGCGTCCTTGTCGGTCGCAAAGGCTTCTTCCCATGATGTGACATCCTCCTCCTCGCTGACGACCTCCATTTGCCAATCATTGTTGGTTCCGGCCGGACGGAAAATGTCGACAAGCACGGTGATGCCATCGTCTTCGAATTCACCCGAAAATTCGGAGTGCTCCAGTTTTTCTTTCTTTGGCATGTTTGACCCTCTGGTACGCGCGATCGCGGGTTATAAAGTGTTTGACCTGTTTGTGTACGTCATCACATATTTTCGATGCAAAAGTCGATGCCAAGGAACCACCATGGTTCAATCTCGATTACGTACCAAAATTCTTGATATGGTTAGGTAGCATGCGTGAAACGAGCCGGTGGTCTTGGGAGTTGCTTCGACAGAAATACCTGACGACGCCGACGCTGTTACGCTCCATACCTGTGGGCGTTGTCATCGCCGCTGGGGTCGTCGCCACGACTTGGACCCATACCCTTCTCAGCGACCACCAAGATATGGTCGTTCACACCTACGAAGCGATTGATACAACAAAGGATGTGCTGATCGCGCTCGACGATGCAGAAACGGGACAAAGAGGCTACCTCGTCAGTAGCGACCGGCGATATCTCGATCCCTATGACAAGGCGTTGGGCAGACTGCACACGCTGCAAGCCGATCTGCTGAAAAGAATATCCGACAACGAGAACCAGGTTGCTCGGGTCACGACGCTCAATGGGCTTATCGATACCAAACTGAAAGAACTCAGCCACTCCATAACGCTTCACGACCAGAACAGTGCTGACGATGCACGGGCTCAAGAGAGTGCCTATATGGCAACAGCCACGATGGATCGCATCCGCAACATCATCGGCGACATCACTGTCAGTGAGCGCGGCCTTTTGGAAACCAGACAAGCCGAGGTGGAGTCCGACGAATTTCGGATCCAGTTGGTTGCGATCATCCTTGGACTGGCCTCCTTCCTGACACGGGCGGGGGTTGAGATGTATCTGACGAGAAGACAGGAGGCGAAGTGATGCGCCGTTACAGCAATTCCCTCAAGGACGCGGTGATCAAGGCGTGATCCTCGACATCGGGTAGGCCACTGACTGCCACCGAGCCTATCAAGGTCCCTCCCCGCAACGTCAGCGGAAATCCGCCGCCGCTTGCAACAAAATTTGCAGAGGGTAGGCCGAACTTTGCATTGAAATCATATCCTCCTGCTTCCGCTTGAAGCCGGACACGAAGCGAACTGCGATGGAAGCGATGAACGACCGCGCACTTGCGGCTTGTCCAGCCGAAGTTGTCAACCGTTGCGCCAGGCAGCAGGCTCGCAAAAACGACATCTGCTCCGTGCCGAACTTCAACGGCAACGGGGAGGTTCCGCAACACCGCTTTCTTCCTGATATGGCTACCCAAAACCCAGGCGAAATCATAGTCGAAGCGTTCCAGTTGGAGCATATCCTCCTCGATCTTCAACATGTCCAATGTGGGTATCTGTGCGGCCATGACTTGCTCTTTCTTCAATCGTCAACGTCGTTCACTTCACCCTTCTTTCAGGTAGTTGAAAAGTCAAACAGTTAGAAACTTTTTGTGCCCAGGAATCGAGAATGTTGTCGTATTTCACAAGCAGGTTAAATGGCACACAGTCATCCCAACAGTCTGCGGTTCGCTGTGACTGTTTTCGACGTGAAGAGCACACATCAGCGAGCCCACGAAGCCCCTCCCCCCCGAAAATGAACGTGTCGTTATCGTCCTTGGACCGGCGCCTAAAAAGCCCTCCAAGTGAGTCATAAATCGTTATGCAATTGAACGAAAAAATGGCTGTTAACGCATCAGAATTTTAGAACATCGGCACCTATTAGCGCTCGATTCAGATTTGAATGTCACGCTTAAGAAAATTAGGAAGTAACGTCATAGTCAAGATCGGCTTTGTTGTGACGCAAGAGTGAGCCGAGATTTGGATCACCAGTTTGACAGTCGCTGAAAAAATCTTCGATGCAGATGTCGCGGCAAACGCTCTGGATGAAGCCTGGAATTTTGCATGCACAGGACTTTCAATCCAGGCTCTTTCGATAGCAGGGTCTATTCTGGCATCCGCAGAGCAGCGCGGCGATCAATCCCTTATCGCGCGCAGTTCCCAACAAAGTGCCTGGTATTGTTTTCAGCTTGGCAAAGCCGAGCAAGGTTTGGATTTCGCGGAGAAGGCAGTCACCCTTTGGAAACAACTGGAAGAACCAGCATTTGAGGCCGAGGCACTCAGCATAAAAGCCTGGCTGCAGCTGGAACTCGGCAATTTGGAGAGTGCCATCGAATTGGCTGCGGAAGCGCTGAATATTGCCGACCAGAGCGGTAACCTCAGGTCTCGATCCCTGGCCATCAACGTCGTCGGCGTGATCTTCTGGATGACGCGACAACCGACGCAAGCACTCGATTATTGCGGTCGTGCGGTAGAACTCGCTCGAGACGCGTGCGATGTCACCTTCGAATGTTGGTGGTTGATCAACCTGGGCGGCGCTCACTCGGAGGTCGCCTATCTGGCCCTGGAAAGGGACGACAGGACTTCCTTCGAAAGCTCGATGAAAACGGCAATCGACATAACAAGTCAGGCATATGATATCGCCGTGACGCTGAAAGACGCATGGGCGGAAAGACTGTGTCTGGGAAATCTGGCGGAATATTCCAATGCCCTCGATGAATTCGTTATGGCAGAAGAATATCTCGCGCAGTACCGCGCGGTACCAGGCAACGACGACGACAGAGGCAAAGGGCATTATCTGGATATTCTCGGACGCACGCTGATTTCGCTGACGCGCTACGAGGAGGCACTGGTTCCATTGAATGAGGCGCACGCGCTCGCCAAAGAAAACAGCAATGTCGAAACACTGATGAATGCCTGCCTCTATCTGTCCAGGGCACATGAACATCTGCGGGCCTTTGAACCCGCATTGCATTTTTACAAACGGTACCATTCTCTGCATCAGCAGTTCACAGCGGAAAGAACCCAGCAAAATGCCCGCTTGGTTGAAATCCGCTATGAAACCAAAAAGCTGAAGACATCGCTGGACACAGAAGCCGAAAGCTCAGCGCAACTGGCGCGGTCGCTAGCAGCCCTTCAGCAGCAGACCACCCTCCTGACTGAGGCGGCGAACACGGACCCGCTGACAGGACTTGCCAACCGTCGGCGTCTGGAAGCTATCTTGAGTGATATCGACTTATCGCGCAGCCAATATGCGCTGGCGATGCTGGACGTCGATCACTTCAAGAAAATAAACGATACCTTCTCACACATCACGGGTGATCGGGTTCTCGCACAAATCGGCTCACTGATCAAAAACTCGGTCCAGGAGGGCGACCTCGCGGTCCGCTTTGGCGGTGAAGAATTCATCATCATGATGCCGGGTGCGACAATGGCACGAGCCAAAAGGGCCTGCGAACGGATGCGCCTCACAATCGCAAGATACGACTGGTCGAGAATATCGGCGGAACTGACCGTGACCGTGAGCATCGGCGTGGCCGTTTCCAATGACGCACCAAATGCGGACGTGGTTCTGGAAAGTGCCGATCACCACCTTTATTGCGCAAAACAGTCTGGACGAAACAGAGTCGTATGTCTCCCGTAAAGCAGTCTATCGATAAGTCCCGACTTGCAATTGAGCAAAAATTGAGCAAAAAATACGATTGACTGAAATCAGTGCTTATCATAGCCTGACATTAACACATGGCGTCACACGCCGATGGCAATTGAGCCCCGAATACTGCTTCAAGCGGTTCGGGGCTTTTTTTGTTCTAGGCGCCTGCTTCACCGATCGCGCAACCGGAATTGGATAGAACAGGATGAACATCGAACGGCGTGATGATACAAAGGAGCAGCCTGGGAAATGATGCGTGATCGTGTGCCCGTCTCCATCCTTTATTCCACCACGGGTCCCTACGCCGCCTTGGGTCGTGAGGCTGTTGACGGAGCAATGGCGGCTGTTGCCGAGATCAATGCCGATTATGCCCATGGTTTCGATATCGCTGCCAAGATCGATGATCCCGGTGGCAGGGCGGAAGGATATGCAGCCCTGGCCCGCTCTGCCATCCGCGATGGTGGCTGTCGCCACATCATCGGCACCATCACGTCCTGGAGCCGCAAGGATGTGCTACCGATCGCGGAGCGCCACGGTGCGCTTTTGTGGTACGCCTTTCCCTATGAAGGCTATGAGGCGAGCGATAGCGCCGTCTATCTCGGCGCCTGTCCAAACCAGCATCTGCTGCCCCTGTTCGATTACGTGCTGCCACGTCACGGTCGCCGACCCTTCATTGTCGGCTCGAACTATATCTGGGGCTGGGAGATCAGTCGCATCGCCCGTGAAATAGCAGAGGCGTCCGGCGGGCAGGTCGTTTCTGACCGCTACGTTCCGCTCGGCTCAACCGAGGTCGATCACCTCATCAGCGAAATCCGAGACAAGAAGCCCGATTTCATTTTGAGCAACCTGGTGGGCCAGTCCGCAACGGCTTTCATCGAAGCTTATGGCGCATTTCGCAAACACCAGCAGGATGCACCACCCATCGTTGCCTGCAACATGTCGGAGACCGACTTGGATGGCCTGAGCCATGACGCGCGGCATGGCCACATCTCGACATCGATCTATTTCGACCGGCTCGATACGCCGGAAAATCGCGCGTTCAAGACACGCATGACAACCCGTCATGGCGCCAGACGATGCATCACCACGCCCTTCATGTCGGCTTACATGGCGATGTCGATCCTCGCCCGGTCCATTGCCGACGCCGGGACGGACGCGCCGGAAGCTGTTCGCAAAGTCGCGACCGCCCGACTGTTCGACACCCCGGTGGGATCTGTCGGGATTGATCCGCGGACCCATCACGCTGCGCTGAAACCGCACCTGGGGGTGTCGGACGAAGAGGGTGGCTTCACCCTTCTCCAAAGTGCCGATGAGGCGATCCCTGCCGATCCTTATCTCGTGCGCTCCTTGCAAAAGCCCGCGTCAGTGTCTCATTCACCAATACTGAAGGTGATCAAATGACGCGCCGGGACAGACCCCTTCTTGCCCAATGGCATGCCGTTATCCTGCACCGCGATCATCCATCAGTCGATGCGCTCCGGCGTCAGCTCGAACTCCTGCATATCCGTGTCACGCAATGCTGGCCGCATCTGAACGAGGCAGAGGCGGACGTTGTTTTCTTCGACGCGGATATGGGCCATGACGGTCAATTTCCATGGCCGCGAGGATACGCACCCATGCCGATGATTGCCCTGATTGGCTCAGAAGCGCCAGGCCGGATCGAGTGGGCGTTGGATCAGGGTTCGAACGCCCACCTGCTGAAGCCGATCTGCTCCACCGGAGCATATAGTGCGCTTTTGATCGCAGCCGATGCCTACGCGAAGGTGAAGGCGCAGGCCGATGATATTCGAGCGCTAGAAGACAGGCTGCGCCAGCGACCCATCGTCGTGCGGGCCATTCTCCATTTGCTTCAGAACGAGGGCGGCGGCGAAGCGGCGGCGTGGAAGCGTTTGCGCTCGGTGGCTATGGACTGGGGCATGACCATCGAAGATGCCGCGGAAGCAATCTGTCGCAACGACAAGCATACCCGGAAGGGTACGTAAAAACAGGAGCAAGGCCCATGGAGATCACTGAAGGATTTGCGCCTTATGGCGAGTACCAGACATGGTACCGGATTACGGGCGACCTTTCCTCATCCAAGCCGCCGCTGATCGTCGCGCATGGAGGGCCGGGCTGCACCCATGATTACGTCGATAGCTTCAAGGACATAGCAGCGACTGGCCGGGCTGTTATCCACTACGATCAGGTTGGCAACGGTCAATCGACCCACCTGCCCGAAAAGGGTGGTGACTTCTGGACTGTCGCGTTCTTCAAGGCGGAACTGCACAACCTCATCGACCACCTCGGCATCCGCAATGCGTATTGCCTGCTTGGACAGTCATGGGGCGGTATGCTGGGAGCGGAATTTGCCGTCGATCAGCCCGTTGGCCTGAAGGCGCTCATCATTGCGAATTCGCCGGCTGCGATGTCCACCTGGATTTCCGAAGCCAACCGCCTCCGCCGGGAGCTTCCGCAGGACGTTCAGCAAACCCTCCTGCGTCACGAAGAGGCCGGGACAACGGACAGTGCTGAATACATGGCGGCGACTGATGTGTTCAATCAGCGTCACGTGTGCCGCGTCGTGCCCATGCCGCCGGAAGTGCAACGCACGTTTGACGCCATTGGCGCAGACCCCACCGTGTACCACACGATGAATGGCCCCAATGAATTCCATGTCATCGGCACCATGAAGAACTGGTCAATCGTCGGCAGGCTCGCAACCATTGACGTGCCGACCCTCCTGATTTCCGGACGCTTCGACGAGGCAACGGAAGCCTGCGTACAGCCCTATGCGGACGAGATTCCGAATGTACGATGGACGATTTTCGAACAATCCAGTCACATGCCGCATGTGGAAGAACGCGACGCATGCATGGCCGTTGTCGAGGCCTTCCTTGATGAAACGGCAACCTAAAAACCGATAAAATCGAACAAAAAAAGCCTGAACCAAGAGAAAACAGAGGGAAACGAAGCATGAGCATTCTCCTGAAACATCTATCCCGGCACACGGGCGCGCTGATTGTAGCCTGCCTTCTTGCCCAGACCGCTCTATCCGGCGTGGCGCAAGCCGAAGACCGGGCAGCCCTGATGAAAGAACATCGTGGCGGCACCATCACGATGGCTGCGGTTTCCGCAGCCGGTACCGTCGATCCGATGATCAACTATACCGCTCAGTTCTGGCAGCTTTTCCAGATGACATACGACGGCCTTGTCAAGTTCAAGCAGGTCGCGGGCACCGGGGGCTTCGATATCGTTCCGGCGCTTGCGGAAGCCATTCCGGAGCCGACCAATGACGGGAAGACCTATGTCTTCAAAATCCGGAAGGGTATCAAGTTTTCCAATGGTCGCGAAGTCATGCCATCCGATGTCGTTGCCTCTTTTCAGCGCATCTTCAAGGTTAAAGGCCCGACAACTGGCAGCTTCTACAACGGCATTGTCGGGGCTGATAAATGCATCGCGGATTCTGCGACATGCACGCTTGAAGGCGGCGTTACCGGAGATGATGCGGCTGGCACGGTGACGCTCAATCTCATCGCACCCGACGCCGAAATCTTCTCAAAGCTTGCCGTACCCCATGCCTCGATCCTGCCTGCCGATACGCCAACGGCCGACGCGGGCACGACACCGATCCCAGGAACGGGGGCCTACATGATTACAAGCTACGATCCGAATTCCGAAATGGTGCTGAAACGCAATCCGAATTTCAAGGAATGGAGTGTCGACGCGCAGCCTGACGGCTATGCCGACGAGGTCATCTACAAGTTCGGCTTGACCGAGGAAGCGGCGATCAACGCCATCATCAACGGCCAGATCGACTGGCTGTTTGACACGCCACCCGCCGACCGACTGCCCGAAATCGGCACGAAATACGCCAGCCAGATTCATATCGATCCGCTCGCGGCATTCTGGTACGCACCGATGAACACCAACCTTGCTCCCTTCGACAATGTGAAGGTGCGTCAGGCGCTGAACTATGCGGTCGACCGCGATGCGGTCGTCGGCCTCTTCGGCGGTGAGGCGCTTGGCCAGCCGGTGTGCCAAATTCTGCCGCCGGACTTCCCGGGTCATGTCGACAATTGCATCTACACCAAGGAGCCTGGTCCGACCTGGGGCGAGCCCGATATGGAAAAAGCTCAGGCGCTGGTGGACGAGTCCGGTACCAAGGGCCAGAAGATCACGGTGATTGCAGAGGATAACGCAGCGTCGCGCGGTATCGGCACCTATATCGCCAGCGTTCTAACTGAGCTCGGTTATGATGCGTCGATGAAGGCGATTTCGCCCAACATCCAGTTTACTTACATCCAGAACACCAACAACAACGTCCAGATCAGCGTATCGCAATGGTATCAGGACTACCCTGCGGCATCGAACTTCCTGAACGTGCTGCTTTCTTGCGGCTCCATCAACAAGGGCAGCGATTCGTCCATCAACATCGCTGGATACTGCAATAAGGATCTGGACGCCCAGATGAAGATGGCGATGACCACCGCCCTCACGGATCAGAACGCCGCCAACGCGATCTGGGCTAAGGTCGATCAGGCTTTCATGGAGCAAGCGCCCATGGCCCCGCTCATCACGCCGAAAAGCGTCAACTTCACCTCGGCGCGGCTAGGCAACTATCTGTTCAACAAGCAGAACCGTTGGATCACGTCTCAGGCATGGGTCAAGTAACCCGCATCTAGCTGGTATTTCGACCAGTCAAAAAGACAATGCTTCAAAGATGGAAGACGGCGCGGCAAAGCTTCGCCGTCGCCTCCTTCCGCTAGACCGAGATGCGCAGCAGGAAACGTTATGACCACCTCTTCCGAAATGGCCGTCTCCAACGCCGGATTGCCCGAACCTGTGGTAAAACATATGGGTGCGGGACCCTGGAAACGTGCCTGGCATCTGCTGAAACGTGACAAACCAACCGTTATAGCCGCCTTTGTTCTGGTGCTGATCATCCTGTCGAGTCTCTCCGCGCCGCTTTACGCTGCCTATGTGGCGGGTAGTGATCCGTTTCGCTCCAATCTTTCGGCTCGCATCACCATCGACGGCCAGCGAACGAAGGTGATGCAGGCGTCGACAGAAGGCCTCGGGCTTGGCGTGACGCCAATCGGCCCGACCTGGGGCGCGCAATATTTTCTGGGTGCAGACACTCAAGGGCGCGATGTTGCAGCGCGACTTCTTTATGGCGGGCGCAATTCGTTGCTGATCGCAACGGCCTCCACCGCGATCTGTCTGGCGCTTGCCGCTCTTATCGGCATTTCAGCGGGCTTTTTCGGCGGGTGGACCGACCAGATCCTGTCGCGCATCCTGGATATTCTCTGGGCATTCCCCGTCTATCTGCTCGCCATATCGCTTTCTATCGTGCTTCTGTCCCAAGGCATCGTCCTCGGTCCTATCGAGATCACAGGGGATAGCCTGGCTCTGCCGATTTTCATCATCGGCATCATCTATGTGCCTTACGTTGCGCGACCCGTGCGTGGACGCGTGATGGCACTGAAGAAAAGCGAGTTCGTTCTGGCAGCAACCGGCCTTGGCATTCCGGCGTGGCGCATTCTTCTCAACGACATCCTACCCAACGTCTCGACAATGCTGATCGTCTTTGTGCCGCTCATGATGGCGCTGAATATCATCACGGAAAGCTCGCTCTCATTCCTCTCGATCGGGGTACAGGCACCGGATGCAAGCTGGGGAACCATTATTCAGGACGGCCAGACGCTGCTCTACACAAGGCCGGCAGTCGCCTTGTCTCCAGGTATCGCCATCGCTCTCACCGTGCTGTCGCTCAACGTGCTTGGCGACAGCATTCGCGATGCGCTCGATCCAAGAACGAAACTGGCATGAGGAGACGCCCATGATCCTTGCTGTCATCCAGCGCGTCGCCCAGATGCTGTTTGTCATGATTGGTATTTCTGCACTTGTCTTCTTGATCTTCTTTGCGACGCCAGGTTCCGATCCGGCTGCACGCCTTGCAGGGCGCAACGCCTCGCCAGAAACAGTGGAGTCCATCCGCAAAGACTTCGGCTTTGATCGCTCGTTGCCCGTCCAATATGTGATCATGATGAAGCGCCTGTTCGTAACGCAGGATCTGACCTCCTTCGTCAATCGCGGAATGCGCGTCGTACCGGCGGTTGCTTCAGCCGCTCCCGTGACGCTGTCGCTGGTGGCGGGTGCTGCCATTCTGTGGGTAATCGGTGGCATTTTCGTCGGTGTCGTCGCTGCTTTGGCGCGCGATACGCTGCTCGACCGCGGGCTGATGGCGCTGTCGTTGATCGGCGTGTCCATGCCGGTCTACTGGCTGGGCGAAGTGATGAACCTCATCACGCAAAGCCGCTTTCACGACACCGTTTTTTTCTCATGGGTTCCAGCGCTGGGCTACAAGCCCTTGATGACGGACCCTGTCGGCTGGTTCAAGACGCTCATCATTCCCTGGTTCACGCTGGCCGCCCTTTACATCGGCATTTATGGCCGCGTCCTACGGGCTAACCTGGTCGAGGCCTATCAGGAAGACTTCATCCGCACTGCCCGCGCCAAGGGGCTGACCCCTGCCCGCGTTATGCTGCGCCATGCGCTTCGCACGTCACTCATTCCGTTCGTGACCATGTTCGGGCTTGATTTCGGCGTTCTGGTTGGAGGTTCGGCGCTGTTGACTGAGGTCGTATTCGGGTTGAATGGCGTTGGTCGGCTCACCTATCAGGCGCTGCTTAATCTCGATCTGCCGATGGTGCTGGGAACCGTGATGTATGCATCCTTCTTCGTCGTTCTTGCCAATGCACTCGTGGACGTCGTCTATGTCCTCATCGATCCGCGCGTCCGGGAGACCTGAGGCCATGACCAATCCGGAAAAACCTGTTCTCCTCGACGTGAACGGCCTTACGGTTTCGTTTGCGACTGATCGCGGGATGGTCTCGGCCGTCCGCGATGTGTCCTTCAATGTCCGCGAAGGTGAAATCCTGTCCATCGTCGGCGAGTCCGGCTCTGGAAAATCCGTGACACTCCTGTCGCTGCTCGGCCTCCATGACCGAAAGACCACCCGCGTCGATGGCATGGTCGCCTTCAGGGGTCGCCGCATTCTGGAGCTATCCGCCAACGACCTGCGGCGCATCAGAGGTAAGGAAATCGGCCTTATTTCGCAGGACCCGATGACCGCGCTGACGCCCGTCTACACAATCGGCTGGCAGATCGCAGAGCAAATCCGTGCTCACGAGCCGGTGTCCGCACGCATGGCCAGGAAACGAGCCATCGAGCTTTTGGGAGAGGTCGGCCTGTCCAATCCAGGTGAGGCCGTAGACCGCTATCCCCATCAGTTGTCCGGCGGCATGCGCCAGCGCGCCGTCATCGCCATGGCGCTATCGTGCAATCCGGCGCTGCTTGTGGCTGATGAACCAACCACAGCGCTTGATGTTACGGTTCAGGCCCAGGTCCTCGATCTTCTCTTACGCCTTCGCAAGGATTTCGGTTCCGCTATCATTCTGGTTACCCACGATATGGGCGTCGTGTCTGAAATCGCCGACCGCGTCGCCGTCATGTACGCCGGTCGCATCGTAGAGCGTGGAGAAACGGAGGCAATGTTCGCAAGCCCGCTTCATCCCTACAGTTGGGGCCTGATGGCCTCCATCCCGCCGCTCACAGGGACCCGGCTCAATCGCCTCAAATCCATTCCCGGCATGCCCCCGACACCGGAAACAATCGGCGAGGGCTGCGGCTTTGCGCCTCGCTGCGCCTTTGCCCAGCCTCAATGTCTGCAACGGCCGCCGCTTCGACGTTCCGGGGAACAGGCGGCACTTTGTGTCTTGGAAGAGCCAGAACGCGGTCTGCTGCGCCAATCTGTCTTGACACCGGAGGAATTCGCATGACACCCCTTGGAAATTCACGGGAAGACGCTCCTCTGATGTCAGCCAGATCGATCGTCAAAACATTCACTATCGGCAAGACCATCAGGCCGGGCTCCGGTCGCATCCTTCATGCGGTAGACAACATCAGTCTCGACGTTTTCACCGGCGAAACGCTTGGTCTTGTGGGAGAGTCGGGAAGCGGCAAGTCGACGCTTGGACGGTGTCTGACCCGGCTCTATGACATCAACGGAGGCACGCTGACATTCGACGGCTCCGACATAACCAAAGCTGGTTCGGGGGCATTGAAGCCCGTGCGACGCAAGATGCAGATGATATTTCAAGACCCTTCCGCCTCACTTAACCCTCGCCGTCGGGTCCGTGACATTCTGGCAGAAGTGCTAAAAGTCCATCGCATCCGCGAGGGGGGCGCCATCGATGCAAGGCTAGGCGAACTCATGGACCTTGTCGGCCTTCGCCGTGACTATCTCAATCGCTACCCGCACGAATTCTCCGGCGGTCAGCGTCAGCGCATCGGTATCGCCCGCGCCTTGGCGGTCGAACCGAAACTGATCGTTGCGGACGAACCGGTCTCTGCGCTCGACGTGTCGGTGCAGGCACAGATCGTCAATCTTTTCAGCGACCTACAGGAACAGCTCGACCTCACCTACGTTTTCATTGCCCATGATCTCGCGGTGGTGCGCCAGGTATCCACCCGTATCGCCGTCATGTATCTCGGCTCGATTGTGGAGATAGGGGAGACTGACGCGCTTTACGCAAGGCCGAGCCATCCCTATACGCAAGCCCTCCTATCGGCGATCCCGCAGCCGCATAATCGTGGTCAGCGAAGTCGGATTCTGCTGTCAGGCGAAATCCCAAGCCCGCTCAATCCGCCCGCAGGCTGCAAGTTTTCCACGCGCTGTCCTACGGCACAGACCATCTGCCACCAGACGCGCCCGACACTTGCAGCCATCTCTCCGGAGCGCTCGGTCGCATGCCATTTTCCGCTGGTCTGAGGTTTACCTGCAGGATGAGCGGCCTAACAACAAGTCTATCGTCCAAAATCGACCTCGCGCTAACGGTAGTCGGTCCCACGGGGTAATGGCGCAACTCTGTAACGCGAGCGCCGAGATGACCCGCAATGGTGTGATTGTTTTCGAGTGAATCTGACGAAAGCTGCCGGTTCATAGCGGCAACACATTTGCAAACAATCTCAACAAGGCAGGCGCTGATTGATTTGGCGAAATGAAAAGCTCTTACGATCGATGATGTTTTGGAACCGAGGGCGCTACCCGTGAGCCAGTGATTGCCGGAAGCGCTCTTGATTGAAGGTATGGTCGCGGTGTTGCGGGAAAAGTCTAAAACGGAATCGGCATGGTGAGGTTGACGAGAAAGCGGTCTCCACCAGCGGTATTTTTCACCTCAAAGTCATGGAGGTAGTCGAGGTTGACTTCAACTGGCCCCAGCTTTTTCGTGAAGCCAATGCCGATGCCGAATTCCTTTCCTTTCCCATTCGTGGTTCCACCATAGAAGCGACCATTGTTGCGGTCGTCTGTCACCTGCTGGCGGAAGTAGCCTACTGGCCCGATACTGAAGCCGTTTACCTCCTTCATGGCTGTCCAGTTTAGAATAAATTCGTCACCGGACCGATAATCCGTGTCCGGGTTTTCTGCATGGACGAAGTAATTGGCGTGAGCCGAGAGGTTCCAGCCATTGGCGAGATAACTGAGGCCGATGTCTGCGGATGTCGTGAAGGCGTTAGAGCCGGTGTTGACGGAACCGGGTGCCGCGCTGAACTTACCGGTCGGGAAGGTAAAGCCGACCCCTGTCTGCACAAAGACACCGGGCGCGATCATCCAGGACAGGTTGAGCGGAGAGATGACGATATCGCCGACATCGAACTCGTTCCCCTCAATACCGAAAGCACGCTGATTGACCCCTACCAGCGGAACACTCAGCATGGCGCGGTAGGTCCCGCCGAAAACTGTATCGCCCGGCACCCAGTGGAATTGTTGCGCGCTGGCTTTGACGTTCACTTCGATGGGCAGCTTTGAATCACCGTTGTAGACATCGGCGAATGTAAAATCCGTCCGCATGGAATAATACAACCCGGGCGGCGGATTTGCGCCGACCGGTACACCCACGGTTCCGCCGGGCGGCATGGCCGTCGGGGTTCCGGGCTCACGCCCATAGGCTGCGGATCCTGCCACAAGGAGCGTAACTGCCAGACCTAAAATGCGCAATTTCATGCTGCTTCCCCTCTTGAATTGACGAACCTGAAATTCCGCCAGTCGTCCGTTTGGATAAAGTTTGATCCGCTAGCTGTTCCCGCCGGCTGATACCGCGCATGTTCAGTCCGTTCGGATGATCTGCCGCGCAATTCTGCAAACGCAGGTCCGCCGGGCGAGCTCACGCTGTCTTCTGGTTTGTCTCCAGTTTTGAAGACGCGTTGGGACGGTCTGCCGCATTGCCGCATGATGATGCATCAAGCCGGGCCTGGACGTGGCTATCGGCTTGTTCAACGAGGTCGATCAGGATCTGGTTGAAAGCATCGGGTCGTTCGAACTGAGGCGTGTGTCCACAGGATTCCAGAACGATGAGCTTGCCGTTTTTCGTGAGTTTTACCGCTTCGATGGAATGCGAACAGGGCAGTACGGCATCCTCGCGCCCGTGAAGGAATACGATGGGCTGGCTAAGTTTCTGGAGGATTGCGCGGGATTTGCGGATCAATTGCGGATGTTGAGCGCCAAGCCAAGACATCAGCCGCAAGGTTCTGACGAAGGCCTTTGCGCCGCCCGGCTTATACACGTTACGGGCCACCACGGCCCGGATGGCGTCGGAAACGACAGCAGCATCATGGAAGATCGCTTTGAGTTGCTGCGCAACTGCCATCGGGCTTGGCCGCGTCATGAGATCTCCAAGGATCGGTAGCGTCATGAGCCGGAATGCGAGAGGTGTCTTCCGTGCAAACCCCGCGCTGCTAGCCAGAAGCAGACCCCCGACGCGCAGTGGGTGCGTGTCGGCCATCCTTAACGAGATCAGACCTCCGAGCGAGTTGCCGACGAGAATGACCTTGTCGATATCCAACGCATCCAGAAAGCGCCATGCGACGACACTGAATTTACCGGGTTCATAGGGCTGATCGCCGAGATCCGATAGACCATGTCCAGGAAGATCCCATGCAATGAGGCGAAACGATCCCCCCAGTGTCTCGAGTTGCTTGAGAAACATTTCCAGCGAGCCGCCGATCCCATGGGTCAAGAGGATCGGAGTGCCGGTCCCCCCCGTGTCGCGGTAGCGGATACGGACGCCATCAACGGCGATGTATTGGTCATGCATGGAAATCTCCCTAAAATGTGCGGAACTGATGATGATCGTGACCCGGCACGCGTTCGCGACGGGTGAAGATCCGAGAGGCCGAATGCGACACCACTGCCCTTGACCGGAGGTTGGCGTCCATGAGCTGCTGCGGTGCAGAGAGCTAGCGCGGGACAATTACGATGGACCATTCACGCCCTCCTCAGCGCTCCCTTTAAAGAAAACAACGCTCCGCCGTTCGGCGCGGATGGGCTCCACGCCGGCAACGATGGTACTCTCGCTTTCCCTCCAGTCCGTCCTCCAACGGCATGATTATGGCTAAGCAAACGGCATGCCAGAATCATTATTTCTATTAGATTCTCCTGATAAATTTAGTAGATAAAGGGCGAGCGACAGGGACGCGATAAAACGTGTCGCGACGCAGATGGACCCAGCCGTCCATGAATTTCAGGAAATGATGAAAACCGTCTCTGAAACATGAAATCCTGAAAGAGCGAATGATGATGTCGATCTTATTCCCTCGCTAGAAGAACATCTTTCCTGCCCCGGGTTTTAAGAAAGGCTCCGCTGGATACAGGGGTGCTTTCGCCATTGCCGGAGCTCATGAAAGCCGCATACGATGACCTTGCAAGCGCTAGCCGGACGACGGTAGCCGCGTCAAACCATGATATCCCCAAACGGTCTCAGCACGTACAGCCGTTGCGAATCTGTCTCTGAGGATTGGGCAGACTCCGTTTGCCGATCTCCAGTGCGATAATGTTCCGTCAACGTGGCGATCCGCGCCGCCTCCAGCTCGCATCTCGCGCGCAGAGTACCCAGCTCGATATCAAGGGCTTTGCTCTCAGCTTCATTCACAGCGCCTGAGGATTTCTGGCGTATCGCCGCCCAGGCAAGCGCGCAATGTCCGACAAGGTGGAGATAGGCAACGGAGGCGGCTTCACTGCCCCGATCCTGCGGGGTCACGAGCTGCGTCGCTTGTTTGAGGATCTCGAGCGCAGCCTCGACCAAATACCGGTCTTCGGGCACCATATGACCGAGATCATCGCGGATCAGCTTGAGAAAGACGCCGAGACCGGCGCTGCCGCCGCGCCAGATCCCGCGTTGCACCAGATCGGCTGCCTGGATACCGGTCGTACCTTCGAAGATCGTCAGAACCCGCGCGTCACGAAGCGCCTGTTCTATAGGCCAGTCGGCAGTGTAGCCAGCGCCGCCGAGAACCTGGATTGCCTCGCTCGCGCAATCGAAGGCGATTTCGCCGCCGAGCGTCTTGATCACCGGCAACAGCCATTGCACCAGTTGCTGGCTTGTCGCGGCGGCCTCTTTATCGGGCTCGAACTCGGCGAGTTCCGCATGTGCCGCGACCGTATAGAGCAAATTCCGGAATGCGATCACCGTCGCACTTATGCGTTTCAGCATGCGTTGGACATCAGGATGCGTGTCGATCCGCACCGGCTGTGCGGCCTTGCCACCCTGACGCCGTTCGGCGGCATAGGCTTGGGCCACGTCGAGGGCGCTGACAGCGATCCCGAGCCCCATGGCGCCCACCGCAAGCCTCATCCGCGTGATCATACCGAAAATCGTGGCCATACCACGGCCCGGCGCACCCAGTCGCTCGCCGAGAGCGCCCTCGAAGCCAAGCGCGCAGGTGGGCGAAAGATGCAGTCCGAGCTTTTCTTCAAGCCGTCTCGTCACCACTGTCTTACCGGCCTCGTTCGGTCCGCAGGGTACGAGAAAGAGCGAGAAGCCTCCCGCTTCAGCTTCGCATGCAAGAACGCAATGGAGGATCGTCTCCGTCAGATCATGGTCGCCGAAGCTGATCCACTGTTTTTCGCCGGTAATCCGCCAACGGTCGCCCGCTGGCTCTGCGACCGTTCGCAGCCGGGCAACATCGGAGCCTGCCTCCACCTCGGAAATACAGATGGTCGCACCGATTTCGCCGGAAGCGAGACGTGGTAGCCAGCGTGCGCGGATATCGTCATCGCCGAACATCGAGATCATTCTGGCGGCGGAGCGCATCGGCACCGGCAGCATGCCGAAGGCGGGTGACGCGCGGTCGAACACCTCCTGGATGGCGACCGCCAACACGAGCGGGAGGCCCTGTCCGTCGAAATCCGAGTCCATGTCGAGCGACAGCCAGCCGCCAGCCGCATAGTGGTTCCATGCGTCCTTATGCACGTCAGAGGTCCGCACGCGACCCTCTTGGTAATGGGGAGGATTGCGCTCTCCATCAGCATTGAGCGGTGCGATGACCTTCGAGGCGAGGCGATCTGCCTCTTCGACGATCGTTTGGATCAGCGCATCTTCGGCAATTGCGAAGCGGCTTTGGATGTCACGCAACCGCTGCAATTCCGGCAGACGGGCCAGTGTGTGGAGGATCGGGGCGAGATCAGCTACGGGTAGTTCGGCACGTGTGGTCATGCAAACCGCCCGTTCTTCGCCAGGGGTTGACCGCAAACGCAAATGTCCATCGGGCTCATCAAACTCTCCTCCTCATGCCACGGCGCTTCTTCGTCTCTGCGAGCCATCGACACCGCCATGTGCGACCAATCGATACCGTCTCTTATCATTTATTGCTTTTCTAGAAAAGAAATATTGACGCAGAATGGACTCGGGCGCAAGATCGAACCGTTAGGGCGTGGAGGAGCGCGGTTCTGGTGATCGTCAAAAAGCCCAAGGGAGGCGGACGCGGTAACCGAGTGTACCGTTGCCTTCGTCGGTCGTCGCCGGTCCGGCATCATAGCTGGCGGTCGGAGGCCGCCTGCGAGAACTTCGTCGCTTTGGCTTCGGATATGTGTCTGGGAGGATAGTTTATGATCAAAGTAAGAAAAGCAATTATTTCATGTGCCGTGACCGGTTCGGTCCACACGCCAACCATGTCCGATTACCTGCCGATTACGCCGGACGAGATTGCTCAGCAATCCGTCGAGGCTGCCGAGGCGGGAGCCGCCATTCTGCATCTACACGCCCGCGATCCGAAAGACGGACGGCCGAGTGCGGATCCCGCGATCTTCATGCAGTTTCTGCCGCGGATAAAGCAACAGTGCGATGCCATCGTGAACCTGACGACTGGCGGAGCTGTCGGTATGTCACTCGATCAACGACTTGGCGCGGCGCGTGCGGCCCGGCCCGAATTGACGTCCCTCAACATGGGAACCATGAATTTCGGGGTCTTCGTCGCAGCCGAGCAACCTCGAACTTGGAGATATGACTGGGAGCAGCCATTCCTCGAATCCACCCGGCATACCGCGATGAGCAACAGCTTTGCACAGATCGAAGCCATTGCGACGGAGCTTTCCGGCTATGGCACCCGCTTCGAGCACGAATGCTACGACATAAGCCATCTCTACAACCTCGCCTACTTTGCCGACAAGGGCATTATCAAGCCGCCTTTCTTCATCCAGTGCATCTTCGGAATACTCGGCGGCATGGGCGGTGATCACGAAAACCTCACGCATATGGTGACGATCGCGGACAAGCTGTTCGGCAACGACTGGCATCTATCTGTCCTGGGTGCCGGCAAGCATCAGATACCCTTCGCGACGATGAGCGCTGCCATGGGTGGCAATGTTCGTGTGGGCCTCGAGGACAGCTTGATGATTGGCCGTGGGCAGCTTGCCCAGACCAATGCAGAGCAAGTCCGCAAGATCCGTCGTATTCTGGAAGAGGCTGGCAGGGAGATCGCAACACCCGACGAGGCACGGCAAATGCTGGCGCTGAAGGGCAGCAGCGAAGTCGCCTTCTGACGAGCGCTTGGCGCTCTGCGCTGGGGATACATGAAGACCAGATGACGTCTGGTTGCTGGAGGAGGAATTGGTGAGGCATCATGATCGGACTTAAACTCGTATCTGAAGTGACAGCAGACGGACTGGTGGTGCTGCGTCTGGTGGAAACGCCCATCGGCAAGCCTCAACCCGATCAGGTCATCGTGCGAGTCGATGCCGCCCCCGTCAATCCGTCGGATATCGGCCTGATGCTGGCCGGCGCGAAGCCATCGGAGTTCCAGCGATC
Organism: Agrobacterium sp. rho-8.1; assembly: GCF_033957725.1. NCBI lineage: Bacteria > Pseudomonadati > Pseudomonadota > Alphaproteobacteria > Hyphomicrobiales > Rhizobiaceae > Agrobacterium > Agrobacterium sp. rho-8.1. The sequence continues at coordinate 1,048,989 of NZ_CP192789.1, read as the reverse complement.
AAATGACGCGGACGGCAAGGCAGTCTTGGTCGCGCGCCTGCCGGCGCATGCTCTGGACCTGATGGCGGCACGCATCGGTCATCCTTTGCCCGTCGGTAACGAGGGCGCCGGCATCGTTATCGATGCGGGCTCTTCCGTGCGCCATATGCTTGGGCTAACCGTTGCTGTCTTGGGGGGTGGAATGTACGCGCAGTATCGCACAGTGACGGCGGATGACTGCATCGTGCTACCCGAAGACGTTACGCCGCAGCAAGCTGCCTCTGCCTGGGTCAACCCGATGACCGCTTCCGGAATGGTCCATACGATGCGGTCCGAGGGACACACCGCGATCGTTCACACCGCGGCGGCGTCGAGTCTGGGCCAGATCCTCAACCGCCTCTGCGCGAGAGACGGCATAGCGCTGGTCAATATCGTGCGAAATGCTACGCAGGCGGACATTCTGCGGGCTCTCGATGCGCGATGGATTGTCAGATCGGATGAACCCGATTTCGCTCTGCAGTTAACGAATGCCATTGAGGAAACGCGTGCGACGATCGCCTTTGATGCCGTCGGTGGTGGTGGCTTGGCCGGTGAGATTCTCAGCGCGATGGATCAGGTCTTTCGCCGTGACATGCCGCATTTCAGCCGCTACGGGTCCAGCGTCCACAAGCAGATCTACATCTATGGCGGTCTCGATAGCAGACCCATCGTGCTTGACCGCGATTGGGGCATGCAGTGGTCCGTCGGTGGCTGGCTTCTCACTCCCTTTTTGGAGCGGATCGGACCGCTGGAGCGAACGCGACTTCGGCAGCAGATTGCCGAGCAAATCACGACCGTTTTCGCATCCAGTTACACAGACGCCGTGCCGCTGACCGCGTTGGTCGAGCCTGAAGCGATTGCAAGGCTTGGCGTGCCGTTAACAGGTGCGAAATATCTGGTTGAACCGGGAAGGCTTTGACTGCGGCGGTCGTCGAGTGCGCGCGGTCATTGCTCTGACCAGATCGCGGGAGGAACTCTATTAGGGGGTAGATCGTGACCGCCCGGGTCCGACATAAATGACGTTTGGGAGAGATGGAATGCCGACAGTAAAACGCCCTCGTGTTCTGGTGACAGCGGGGGCGAGCGGCATCGGCCTGGAAATCGCGCGCGCCTTTGTCGCATCGGGCGCGGCTGTGTTCGTTTGCGATTCCAGCGCGGAGGCGGTTGAGGCGCTCGCGGTGGTTCTTCCGTCTGCTGGAAGCGCTGTGTGTGACGTGACGGATCGTGCCGCAGTTGACACCATGTTCGCTACAGCCATCGACGCACTTGGCGGGCTCGATACGCTGGTGAACAATGCCGGAATATCAGGCCCCACCGGCCGCGTGGATGAGATTGCTCCTGAAGACTGGGACCGAACCCTGACCGTGAATATCACAGGACAGTACAATCTTGTTCGCCTCGCCGTGGCGGAACTCAGGAAAAGCGACTGTGCTTCGATCCTCTGCATGTCGTCGGCGGCAGGACGGATGGCCTATCCCAACCGCAGTCCCTACGCAGCGGCGAAATGGGCCATTATCGGCTTTATGAAAACAATCGCCGCCGAACTGGGAGCCTACGATATTCGTGCGAACGCGATTTTGCCGGGAATGGTCGATGGCCCCAGACTTCAGGCCGTGGTCTCGGCCAAAGCTGCGGTCGCGCAACTCGATCCGGCAGATATCATCCGGAAGGGGCTAGCGGGGACCTCGATCAAGCGCCTCGTCTCTGCCGAGGAGGTCGCTGCGCTGGCGGTTTTTCTGGCGTCAAGAGAAGGCAGGGCGATCAGTGGCCAGGCCATCGGTATCGACAATGATCTTCAATACATGGCCTAGCGAATTTTTGGCCTTAGCGGGATCGCTTCTTTGCCGCAAGCTCTCCTATGTCTGTGGCACTTTCGGAGCGTTTTGCGGCTGCGCGCACATCGCCCGGATACCGGCGCCGAACAGGATCGGGAGGCGGTCGAGGATCGCACCCAGGTCGCGCGAGGAGACCAATCCGTTCGAGATCACATCGATGCGGCCCGTCTGACTGAGGGAAAAGGTCAGGCTGCCACTGAGGAAGTGATAGCTCCAGTAAATTTCTTCCTCGGACGCGTCTGGAAGGACACGGCGCATATATCTAAGAAGCATCTGCGAGGTGTCGTCGAAGACCTCCGACATCAAACGGCGGAGCTCACCTCCTGAGCTGTTGACGAAGCCTACGACCGCATCGTAATTGCGCCAGCCATCGTCCGTGATGCTGAGCTGAAGTCCCGGTCGGATGAACGCATCAATCACGCCTTCGAGTGTCATCGCCTCGCCGACTTCAGCCTCATAGGCTTCAAAGGCCTCGCGCCGCAGTTCATTCAAAAAAGGACCGCGCCGCCGAAACACAGCCTCGAACAGGTTTTTCTTGTCGCCGAAATAATAGCGCATGAGGGCCGTATCGATGCCGGCGGCCTTGGCGACGTTCGTCAAGCTCGTACCGTCAAAACCCTTCCATGCGAACTCTGCCTCCGCAACGTCGAGAATGAGGGTCATCGATTCCTGCCGTCGGTCGGCTTGGCGTCTGCGCATCGTCAAAAGATCTTCTTACCTCATCACTTTAAAGAAACTGAATCTTCGCTGAAAGCTCATGGAAGATCAACCCCGCGACAGACGCCAACTAAAACTTCTTCTTTAAGAAAGAAAGATTGACCGCTCCATGTCTTTGAGGAATATTGTCTGAAGTCGTCGGCTGTTTGTCGGCGATGTCCTGGGGAGGAGGATGACAGATGCGCGAAACCGCATGGCAGGAATTATCAAGACGATGGCCCATTTTACTTGGTGCTTTTCTCGGTTTGGCGGGCGGCGTTTCGTCCATCGCATATTATTCGCAAGGCTTGTTTGTCGGGCCTTTGACCCAAACCTTTGGCTGGTCGCGCGAGCAGATGTCGCTGGTAACGCTGGCAGGCGGCATGCTGCTGGCCATTCTCTCACCCTTTGTGGGCACTCTGGTCGATCGGTTCGGCGTGGTCCGCCCTTTGCTGGTGTCCTTTTGCGCGATGATCGTGGGTTATCTCGTGTTGAGCAGGATCGGCGGCAGCTTCGCGCTGTTCCTTTTGGTTCAGTTGCTATTGATCGGCGTCGGATCGGCGACCGGACCGGTTTCTTTCACGCGCATCGTCAGCGAGAACTTTGTCGCAGCGCGCGGATTTGCGCTTGGCGCAACGTTGGCTGGCGGCGGTGTCATGGCCATCATCGCTCCGCCGATCATCGCCTCCCTGATCGCGCAGAATAGCTGGCGGGAAGGCTATCTTGCCGTCGCCGGGCTCGTTTTGGTCTGCGCAACCCTATCGCTGGTGCTTCTCGTTCCACGGCTGCGATCGACTGCTTCCGTCCCCACCGCGACGGAGGCCGAGGTATCCACAGATGCGCACTACCGGACGCCAGACCTGTCATCGCCATTCATCTGGCGTCTCGCCTTCACCTTTCTGCTTGTGGCTCTGGGCGTGGGGGGCTTCACATTCCATATGGTGCCGATGCTCACCGACGCCGGCATGGACCTTTCGTCGGCTGCACGGATCCAGAGCTTGATCGGTGTTGCCTTGCTTGTCGGCCGGCTGGGCGCGGGCGCTCTCATGGACCGGATCTTTGCCCCCTATATAGCGGCGAGCGCCGTGTTGCTCGCCGCGCTCGGCCTTGCGATCATCGCGCTGTTCGGTGTGGCCGCCGCCGCGCCTGGCGCCCTCCTCATCGGCCTTGCGCTGGGCGCCGAAGGTGACGTGATTGGTTACCTCACAGCCCGTTACTTCGGCCTCGCCGTCTATGGCCGGATTTATGGCATATTATACGGGATCTTCGCGTTTGGCCTTGGCCTTAGCCCGCTTGTGATCTCCCGGCTTCAGGCTATGGCGAATTCCTACGACCCCGCGCTCTGGTTTTCATGTGCAATCCTCGTGGTCGCCGCAGTCTCGCTGCTGACGCTCCCTTCGTTTCAGGAGAAGGCGAAATGACCGTGCCGGAAAAGATTGCCGTCGTCGGCTGCGGCAATATCGGTGCCGGATGGGCAACCCATCTTCTGGCGCGCGGCTTGAGCGTCACTTGTGCCGACCCGGCTCCGGGCGCAGAAGAGCGTCTCAACCTATCCGTCGCGCGCGACCTCCGGCTGCTGGGACTTGACGAGGCCGGTATCGGCGCCGCGATCAACCGACTGACCTTCGTTCCGACAATCGAGCAGGCCGTGACGAATTGCGGTTGGATCCAGGAGAATTCGCCCGAAAATCTTGATGTGAAACATGAGGTCATTGGTGCCATCGAGGCTGCCGCGCCGCCGCAAGCCGTGATCGCATCCAGCACATCGAGCATCATGCCGAGCCTCCTTCAGGCCCAGGCTTTACATCCCGAACGGATCATAGCGGGGCATCCTTTTATCCCCGTACCGCTGATTGCACTTGTGGAAGTCGTGGGCGGAGAACGCACATCGGAGGCCACCATTGTCGCCGCGATGGGCTTTTACTCAGCGATTGGGAAAGTCCCCATCCACGTGCGTCGTGAGGTGTCCGGCCACATTGCCAATCGCCTTCAGGCAGCGCTCATGCGCGAGGCGTTCTTTCTGCTCGAACAAGGCGTCGCCTCGGCAGGTGACATTGATCTTGCGTTGACCGAAGGCCCCGGGCAACGATGGGCCGCAACCGGTCCCTTCATTAGCCAGCACCTGGCCGGCGGACCAGGCGGGGCAGCGGCAGCTTTCGCCAATCTTGGCGGCGCGCTGCGCGCAATGTGGGCTGATCTCGGCGCGCCCCTCTTGAATGCGGACCTGCAAGACAAGATCGAAGCGGGAATAGAGGGGATTCTCGCGGAAACACCCGACACCGTGTGGCAAGAGCGGCGGATCGAGCTTTTGCGCATGCTTGATCGCTGGAAACTGGATCGCTAGTCAGCGTATCCTTCCTCACCGTTGTCTCCAAAAGAAATGCTAAGACCACCAGATTGTGTACAGAAATGAAAGTATTGCTATAATTTCCGGCTTAAAACTAAGTATTTGACATTTTTTGTATACGAGTGGTATGCATTATTGAGCACTTGGAGGAGTGATGCGATGAAAACCCAGACTTTTCCTGTTAACGCCTGGTACGCTGCCGCCTATGACGTGGAGGTGAAGCGGGCTCTGTTTCCTCGAACTATCTGCGGCACGCCCGTCGTCCTGTTTCGCAAGCAAAACGGCAAGGCGGCCGCGCTGGCCGACACCTGTTGGCACAGGCTGCTGCCGCTCTCCAAGGGAGAGTTGCATGGCGACAATGTCATCTGCGGGTATCACGGGCTTGAGTTCGACGAGACAGGCCGCTGCGTCTACATGCCGTCGCAGGAAACCATCAATCCTTCAGCCTGCGTTAAGAGCTACCCGTTGGAGGAGCGTCATCGCTTCCTGTGGATATGGATGGGAGACCCGGCTCTCGCCGATCCGGCCAAAATCCCCGACCTGCACTGGAACGACGATCCGGAATGGGCCAGCGACGGTAAGGTCATTCGCGTGAAATGCGACTACAGGCTCGTTGTCGACAATCTCATGGATCTCACTCATGAGACATTCGTGCACGGCTCCTCGATCGGCAACCGCGCCGTCGCGGAAGCCCCCTTCACGGTTACGCATTCCGAAACGACTGCGACAGTGACGCGCTGGATGGAGGGGATTGATCCGCCGCCCTTCTGGTCCGATCAACTGCGCAAGCCTGGCAAGGTCGATCGCTGGCAGATCATCCACTTCCAGGCGCCCTCGACCGTAGCCATCGACGTCGGCGTCGCGGTTGCCGGCACGGGTGCGCCGCAGGGCGACAGGAGCCAGGGCGTCAACGGTTTCGTGCTCAACACGATGACCCCCGAGACGGATTCGACCTGTCATTATTTCTGGGCTTTCGCACGCAACTGGGACATCGGCAACCAGGCTTGGACGCACAAGCTTCGCGAGGCTGTCGCAGGTGTCTTCCGCGAGGATGAGGACATTCTCGAAGCCCAGCAAAAGGCCATCGAGGCAAATCCAGACCATGTCTTCTACAATCTCAATATCGATGCCGGATCGATGTGGGCGCGCAAATTGACCGAACGCATGATCGATGGTGAACAGGCCGTCCGGCTGGCTGCGGAGTAGAGACATGGAGGCAAAGCGGGACACGCAAACGCTAAAAGCCCTGCTTGGTGTGCGCGACATCGTTCTCGGCGGCAGCATGGCTGCGGGTGAGCGCCTTTCCGAAGTGGCCCTTTCCGAGATGCTCGGCGTTTCTCGTACACCGCTCAGAGCCGCACTTTCGCGACTGGAGCAGGAGGGGTTGTTGGAGCTGATCCCTTCGGGCGGTTACGCCATCCGCAGCTTCACCACGGAGGATGTCTTCGATGCCATCGAACTGCGCGGGCTTATGGAGGGAACGGCGCTCCGGCTGGCGGCGGAACGCGGTGTGCCCGCAGCGCGGCTTGGGCATCTCCGGTCGCTGGTCCGCGCACTCGACGACGCCTTTACCGACCGTCTCGAGAACATGCATTTCGAGCGGTATGTCGAGCTGAATGCGGAGTTCCACGCGGCGCTGGCCCTGCTGCCAGGCAGCGAGACCATGCGGCGGGAGCTGGAACGGGTCGTGCAGCTGCCCTTCGCCTCGCCCAGCGCCTTTCTGGAAAAGCAGGAGGACGTTCCAGCTTTCCGCCAGTCGCTGGTTTTCGCGCAGACACAACATCGCGACATGGTGAATGCGCTAGAGGGCCGGGAGGGCGCGCGTGCCGAATTCCTGGGTCGCGAACACGCGCGGCTGGCGCGTAGAAATCTCGAATTCATCATGCGCGAGGATCGCAGTCTGATACCGAAAGTGCCGGGCCTCGCGCTGGTTGTCGCGTAAAAAACTCTGGGAGGAGAAACGATGCGCATGAACATGGAATGGCGGCAGGCGAGCGTCCGCTCGACTGCGGAAATCGCCGAGGGAGTTCATCGGGTGGAATTTGACGTGCAGGGCACGCTTCCCCCGTTCGATCCGGGCTCGCACACCAATATCGCGGTTCTCATTAACGGCGTCCGCGCCATCCGCACCTATACATGTCTGCCGGCGCCGCCTGGCTGTCTGGCGATTGCGGCCAAGCGGCATCCCAACAGCCGCGGCGGATCGCGTTTCATCGCGTCGCTCAAACCAGGCGATGCGGTCGATGTGACGGCGCCGGAAAACCGCTTCGAGCTGTCCTGGCGCGCCAGTCGCTATCTTCTGATTGCCGGCGGCATCGGCGTTACCCCCATCTACGGTATGGCACGCACGCTTGCGACAGCCGGTCAGGATCTGCGCATGATCTATGGCGGTGCCACGCGTAGCGTCATGCCTTTCATCGATGAACTCGCCGACCTGCTGGCCGACAGGCTCGAGGTCTTTCCAGCAGACGAAGGCCGGAATTTGGAACTCGCCAGGGAAATCGACGCCCTGCCAGAGAGTGGAGAAGCCTATGTTTGCGGTCCGCTCGGACTGCTCCAGGCGGTCAAGAGGGTCTGGCTCGAAAGCGGCCGCCCCGTCAGCCGCCTGCGCTATGAGGTGTTCGGCGACAATGGAAAATTCACAGAGACCGCCTTCGAGGTGTCCGTGCTCAATCGCGGCATACAAACGACGGTCCGGCCCGACCAGTCGCTGCTGGATGCGCTGATCGGTGCGGGGGTTGATATGATCTACGATTGCCAGCGGGGCGAATGCGGTCTCTGTGCTGTCCGCATCGTTGAAGCAGATAGCGACGTCGATCACCGCGACGTTTTCTTCAACGAGGCGGAAAAGAACAGCAACGAACATATGTGCGCCTGCGTCTCTCGATTTACCGGGGGCCGTGCCGTAATCGATATCGGATATCGAGCCTAGACACGAGATCAGCGCGGCGATGAGGGAGGCGCCGCCACGCATGAGGCTTGGACGTCTTCAATGTGAGGACGCGCCCAACGACATCGTCTTGACTTAAACGCTCAGCGTTGCCGAGGGAGCGGCACAAGGGCGTTTCCGGACGTTGAGCGATAACCCATTCAGCCGACGGACATATTCGGACACCATCACTTTGGCTCGCATGTGACAGCGAGGTGAATTTGCACCATTAACCGACGCTGTCTGTCGAACCCTTCCCGAGCTCACCTAACCGAAACCACCTTATTAATCGACGGAGAAGACGCCCATGACGACGACCATCCCCCTGCTGATCAACGGCTCCGAACGGGCCGCCGAAAGCGGGCGTACCTACGACCGGATCAATCCGTATACCGGTGATGTCGCGACGACGGCCGCAGCGGCGAGCGTCGGCGATGCCCGTGATGCGATCGACGCAGCGGCCGCCGCATTTCCTGCCTGGTCGAAGACGGGCCCCGGCGAACGGCGCAAGATCCTCCTGAAGGCCGCAGATGTCATGGCGTCCAAGGTCGAGGAATTTTCCGAACTGGTGACTGCGGAGACGGGCGCGACCGGCACTTGGGGTGCCTTCAACGTGATGTTCGCCGCAAGCATCCTGCGGGAAGCCGCGGCCATGACGACGCAGATTTCCGGCGAGGTCATTCCCTCCGACAAGCCGGGCTCCCTGTCCATGGGCATGCGGCAGGCGGCCGGAGTATGTCTCGGCATCGCACCCTGGAACGCGCCGGTCATCTTGGGCACACGGGCTATCGCCATGCCGCTGGCTTGCGGCAACACCGTCATCCTTAAAGCCTCCGAGCAGTGCCCGGGCACGCATCGTCTGATCGCTCAGTGCTTGGTCGATGCCGGACTGCCGGCGGGGGTCATCAACGTGATCACCAACGCGCCGGAAGACGCGCCTGGGATCGTCGAACATCTGATCGCCGACGAGAGGGTCCGCCGGGTTAATTTTACCGGTTCGACCAAGGTCGGCAGGATCATCGCCGAACTGTGCGGACGGCATCTGAAACCGGCTCTCTTGGAGCTCGGCGGCAAGGCACCGCTGATCGTGCTCGACGACGCCGATATCGACGGTGCCGTCAATGCTGCCGCCTTTGGCGCTTTCGCCAATATGGGGCAGATCTGCATGTCGACCGAACGCCTCATCGTGCATGAGGCGGTGGCAGATGAGTTCGTCGCTAAGCTCGCGGCAAAGGCGAGAAGCCTCCCAGCAGGCGATCCGCGCGGCCATGTGGTTCTGGGATCGATGATCAGCACGGAGGCGGCCGCCAAGATGGACGCGCTGACCGCCGACGCCATATCCAAGGGTGCTAAACTCGTGGCCGGCGGCAAGCGCCAGGGAAGCGTCGTGGAGGCGACGCTGCTCGACGGCGTTACGCCCGACATGCGCCTTTATTCCGAGGAAAGTTTTGGTCCCGTGAAGCCAGTCATCCGGGTGTCAAGCGAGGATGAAGCCATCCGTATCGCCAACGATACAGAATACGGACTGTCGAGCGCTGTGTTCAGCCGCGATATCAAGCGCGCCCTTTCGGTTGCTGGCCGTATCGAATCCGGCATCTGCCACATCAACGGCCCGACCGTCTTCGACGAGGCCCAGATGCCCTTTGGCGGCGTGAAAGGCAGTGGCTACGGCCGCTTCGGCGGCAAATCCGCGATCGCCGAGTTCACGGAACTGCGCTGGATCACGATCGAGGATCCGAACCAGCACTATCCTTTCTAGGATTTTCCCGGCCTTACCCATTGAGAGGGTGGCGTTGCCTTAACAGGTCAGGCCTCTCGAGGGTGACGTTTGAGGCTAACTTCAGTCAGCAATCGACCGGGCCCCATCGGCCCCGGTCGATTTGGCTTATGCTAGAAACTTGCGGTCGGCTCACACCTCTTCCAAGCTGTTCTTGGCGAGTGCGGTATTGCTGGAGATGTTGGGCATCGGGCCGTGGCCTGTCCGGCAGACGTTTGGGCGGCGTGGCGGGTGACATTATTCGTCGCGCTCAAAGCTGGCGGATTGTTTGTTGGGAAAGCCTTGGCTATCTCCGTTATCGCGCTTTCCAGCGCTCTTTCAGCACGCTTTTTGTTCACGAACTTACACACCGCGGCCTTCCTACCATCGAATCCCTCACCGCTGAGTGCGTGATACATGGCGTCGCGTATCGACAGGAGATCGACAACGGCCTTTTTCGCCGCGTTGCCTGAAAGGATCCCTATTTATCTTTAATACGAGCCCGACAGCCCGTCCTTGTCATGTTTGCTGTCGATATCGTCCCGGACCACCCTGACATTGCAAATCCATATCCTGTGGCGTGGCATTATGTCGGGTGGGCGCCTCCCCGGCTATTGCATCCTCACGATGGCCTTGACGGTCCGCCCGCTCTCGGAATCGTTGATCGCCTCGTTGATGTCAGCGAAGTCGTAAAACGTTACCAGCCTGTCGAAGGGGAAACGGCCCTGGGCATAGAGCTCGACCAGAACGGGAATGAAGGTATCCGGATTGGATTCACCCTCGACGATGCCCATGAGCCGACGGCCGCCGCTCATGAAATGGACCTCGTCGAGATGGATTTCGCTTCTCATGGCGGACGCACCGAGAATGCCACAGGTGCCCATGGGCGCCAGTGCCATCACCGCGCCGCGAATGACGCTGGAAATCCCTGTCGTGTCGAGCGCGAAATGAAGACCATATCCGGTGATCGCCAGAATTTCCGTCGTCGCATCGACTTTGCCGGGATTGATCACATGCGTGGCGCCGAGTTCGCGCGCCACGGCCAGCCGCTCATCGTTCATGTCGACCGCGATAATCGTCGTCGCGCCGACGGCATTGGCCGCCATGATGGCTGAAAGCCCGACCGAACCCGAGCCGAACACGGCAAATGACTTTCCGGCCGAGACCTTGAGCGCGTTCATCACGGCACCCGCCCCTGTCTGGATACCACAGGCAAGCGGCCCGAGCAGTTCGAGCGGCGCCGTCTCCGGCACCTTCACGACGTTCACTTCATGGCAGATGGCATGGGTGGCGAAGGAGGATTGTCCGAAGAAATTGCCATTGATGCGCTCGTCGCCAACGGACAACGCGCTCGAACCATCCGTCCGCGCGGCGAAGAAATTGCGTGGAAAGAACTCGTGGCAATAGCTCGCATGGTGGTCCTGGCACGTCGGGCAGTGGCCACAGGAGTTGAACGTCATCACCACCCGGTCGCCGGCTTTCACCTTTGAGACGGCGCGTCCGACCTTTTCGACCACGCCCGCCCCTTCGTGACCGAGCACGACGGGCAACGGTGTCGGCATCATGCCGTCGCGCACGACGATGTCGGTATGGCAAACGCCGGTCGCAACGACCTTGACCAGGATTTCATTGTCTCTCGGTTCTTCGATGTCGATAATTTCCAAGCTGAGTTGAGCGCCCTGAGCGCGGGCGACGGCGGCTGTAATCTGCATGGCAGGTCTCCGGAAGGGGTGCGGCTGGCGCGGGATGCGGGCGCGCATGGCCCGCATCCTGCTGCTGGGAGGCGTCAATAGGGATAGGGCGTGGCAACGTGCTTGACCGAGATCCACTTCCAGGTGGTAAACTCCTCCACGTCGGCCGGGCCGCCGATGCGGCTGCCGTTCCCGGATTTGCGCGGACCGCCAAACGGCGCGAAAGGGCCGCCATTGACCGTCTGGTCGTTGACATGGACCATGCCGACATCGAGCTCCTCCGCGATCCTCAGCGCGCGGGCCGTGTCGGCCGAGATGACGCCTGCGGCGAGCCCGTAGTCGCTGTCATTGGTCAAGGCGATGGCTTCCGCATCCGTCTTGAAGCTTGCGATGCAGGCGACAGGTCCGAAGATTTCCTCCTCGAAGGCACGCATGCCTGGCCGGACATTCGCCAACACCGTCGCTGCATAATATCGGCCTTCATGTGTGCCGCCTGCCAGAAGACGGGCGCCCTTGGCGACGGCGTCGTCGACGATCGCCTGTATGGCCGCCACCTGCTCATCCGAGATGACGGGGCCGAGCGCCACCTGATGGCTGGAGGGGTCGCCCGCTGGCATATCGGATGCCTTGGCGACGAGCTTCTCCGTCAAGGCTTCGACGATGGTCTCATCGGCCAGAATGAGGCCGGTCGCCATGCAGATCTGGCCCTGATGCAGAAAGGCACCCCAGGCCGAGTTCGATGCGGCGATATCAAGATCGGCGTCGTCGAGAACGATGAGCGAATTCTTGCCGCCGAGCTCGAGCTGGACCTTCTTGAAATGCTTACCCGCGATCTCCGCAACCTTGGAGCCTCCTCGCGCCGAGCCCGTAAACGAGATCATCGCAATATTGGGATCGATGCACATCGCCTCGCCGGCATCGGCACCGCCGGGAACGACCTGGAGCACGCCTTTGGGCAAGCCTGCTTCCTCGAAAATCCGAGCAATGATGATGCCACCCGAGATCGGCGTGCGCGGATCAGGCTTGTGAACCACTGCATTACCGAAGGCCAGGGCCGCCGCGATCGAGCGGACCGACAGCACGAGAGGGAAATTAAATGGCGAGATCACGCCGACGACGCCGTGCGGCACGCGCTTGGCATAGCTGGTTCGCTCATCGATCGACGGGATCAACAGGCCCATCGGCTGGGTCGCCAGATTCGCCGCATGCCGAATGAAGAGCGCACCATCCCCGATCTCGATGCCTGCCTTCGGATAGATCGAGCCGGATTCCCGCATGATCCAGGGGATCAGCTCCGAACGGTTCTCTTCGAGAAGGTCGGCGGCCTTGGACAGGATGCGCGCCCGCTCGGTGGGCAGGGTCTTCGCCCAGGCCTTCTGGGCCGCGCGCGCTTCGGCAGCGGCACGGGCGATGTCGGACGGCCCGCCAACACCGACTGAGGCAATGACCGCACCGGTCGCCGGATCTTTCACATCCATAACCCCAGCCGCAGTCGTCTGCCAGTCGCCAAACAGGGCGCGACCCTGCCAGCGCTCGCTATCGAGAAAATTCTGGTTTTCGATGTTCATCGTGTTCCTCCTCACAATCGCACAGTACTCGAAAGCAAAGGCATGGCTCCGCCGTCACGAGATTGACTTTCTCTTGGACAGACGGTCGCATACCTTGGTTTAAAGCCTCCTGCCGCTTCCTCCAGCGGCTTTTCCTTGTCCTGCAAAGCCTATGCCAGATCCCCAAACCACAGGGATGAACCGTGGTGCATCCTCATAAGAAATTGAAAATATTTGAGATTTTGTCCAATGCACGCGCGTTCGATCCGGACACCGTACAACTCCTTGCGCTTCATAAAATAATGAAATACGCTTCATTAAATTCATAAAAATGTCGATGTGATCATGAAAGACCGACAAGCGCCCGATCACCTGATCTCTCTTGCTGAAGCCTCCCGCAAGACAGGCGGGATTTTGACGCGCGGCGCCTTTAGCGAACTCGACATGGGGGCTACCCCAACTCTCGCAGACCTAGCCGAAGCCCTGAATTTTGCGCTCGGCGACGGCCGCATCTGGCTCAACGACCAGCGCATGCTCCTGATCCAGTCGCTCGTTCTCGGCCGGCTTCGGCAGGAGATCATCGATGCCTTCGGGGTGGAGACAGCCAAGGGTCTGTTCATGCGTGTCGGCTATATGCAGGGCGTTCGGGATGCGGAGCTGATCCAAAAGCGTTTCGCGCAGGAAGATTTAACCCATGCACTCGCCGCCGGTCCCCGCGTCCATACGCTTGAAGGCTTCGTCAAGGTAACGACCAAGCAGTTTCAGTTTGATCTCCGCAAAGGCACCTATTTTGGCGAATTCTACTGGGACGATTCCTCTGAGGCCGCCGAACATCTTTCAAGCTATGGTATCGCCAGCGAGCCCGTCTGCTGGATGCAGATCGGCTATCCCTCAGGCTATACCAGCACGCTCTTCGGCAAGCCGGTGGTGTTCCGCGAAATCGAATGCGCAGCCATGGGCGCACCGCGCTGCTTCGTCGTCGGTCAACATGCCGATGCCTGGGGTGACGGCGCCCCCGAACGCCAGTATCTGGGCCTCGACTGGACCGGCCGCCGCCCCGTATCGGTAAACCGGCGGGTGCCGACATCGGCGGCAAAATCACCCAACGTACCGGATGGCCAAGTCGTCGGCGTTTCGGCAAGCTTCCTGCGAACTAGGCTGATGCTGGAAAAGGTCGCAGACACAGACGCAACGGTGCTCTTCATCGGCGAATCCGGCGTGGGCAAGGAGCTTTTCTCGAACGAGTTGCATAGACTCAGCCCGCGCCAGGACAAGCCCTTCGTGCCGATCAATTGCGCCGCTATCCCGGAAACGCTGGTCGAGTCCGAGCTGTTCGGCGTTGAAAAAGGTGCCTTTACCGGCGCCATCCAGTCGCGCGCCGGATATTTCGAACGCGCCCACGGCGGCACGTTGTTCCTCGATGAGATTGCTTCTCTGACCTATTCGGCGCAAGGCAAGGTCCTTCGTGCTATCCAGGAGCGGAAGATCGAACGCGTCGGCGGCACACGGACGATACCGGTGGACGTCCGGGTTGTCACCGCGTCGAATGTCGACCTTGCCGCGGAGGTCAGGGGCGGACGCTTCCGACAGGACCTGTATTTTCGGCTCTGCGTGTTCCCGATCGTCATTCCGCCGCTTCGAGACCGTCGCGACGATATCCCCCTGCTAGCCGCGCATTTCCTCAAGTTCTTCCGAGATCGACACCGGCGTGACACTGCCGGTTTCACCCGCCGCGCTATGGACGCGCTTCTGGCTTACGATTTCCCTGGCAATATTCGCGAACTCCAGAACCTCGTCGAGCGCGGAGTCATTCTTTCCGAAAGCGGCTCATTGATCGACCTGCAGCACATGTTTACCGGCTTCGAGATGATGCCGTCGCCCGCGCTCAAATTGACAGAAGGCGGACGGATCTCTGCGGCATCGCAATCGTCCGAGCCTCGCGCGGATGCAAGCCATCCGATGACGACACCCGACGCCCTCAAACGGGCAGAGGCAGAGCTTTACGTTTCGTGGCTGGCCGCTGCAGGCGGAAACGTTTCCGCAGCGGCGCGCCAGCTGGGTATAACACGCGCCAAACTCGAATATCGGCTTAGGAAACTCGGGCAATTGGATTGACCGAGCTCTTCACGGCGGCCAAAGCGAGCCAATCCATCTTCGTCGAACTGTTCGATACAAATGGGCCGACCGCAAAAATAGCATCGCACCAGAACCGGCATATTAGAACTGTCAACTTCCTCGCCGACCTCAGAGGGGACAGTCGGCGGCGCGACGTAGATACTGGCTTTGTCTGCCGTCTTCGGCTCTGTCGCCCGCAGGCTGTACACGTTCCTGAGAGATCGTGCGCCCGCAGCCGAATCTGGACACACTCTGCGACAATCGCAACTTCATCGACTGCAAAGTTGGATCGCGTTAGGCTCGTGCTGGAACTGTCATTGCAAAATCCTCCGATGAATCAACGAAAGTGTCGTTGGTCACAGCAGCCAATCCGTATCAAAGCCTTTGCTTGATGTTTCCTATCGCAGGGTCGGCCGCGCCCCTCTTTGGCCCCATCCGTCGAAGACCGAGCAACAGGATCGTGAGGGCAGCGATGGTCGAACCGAGGCCCATGGCAAGGGCGACAGTCGGGAGGCTGGCCCCGTTTGCAAACAGCATGCCAGCAATAATGGGGCTGAGGGCTGCGCCACCTCGGCCGATGCCGATGACGAAGCCGGTACCGCTCGCGCGGACTTCGGTGGGAAACGTCTCGGCAACGATGGCATACATGCCGACAACGCCCGCATTTGTGGCGCATCCTGCAATAGCCGCGAGAATGGAGAGCTGCACGAGATCTGGAGCGCTGCGCCCGAACAGAGCGACAAGAACCGTCGCGATCACCATGACTCCGATCGTCAGGTTCTTCACAGGAAAGCGCTGAGCGAGGATGCTGACGACGATCGAGCCGACGATGCCGCCAATATTCGCCCAGACCAGAACATTACCGGCAGCAGATGGCATGAAGCCCATATCGGCAACGATTTTCGGCGCCCATTTCAGGATGAAGTAGAAAGTCATGATGTGGAAAAAATATGCAAAGGTCAGGCACAGAGTGGCAACGAGCAATATCGGGGAAAATAGCTGGCCTATGCCGGGTTTCAGGCGTACCCCGTCCCGTTCCGGCAGGGCGGAGACACTTGCACGGCCCATGCGTTTCAGGACAGCGTTGAGCCGTTCGAGCGCGCCATTGGGACGCCGCTGGATCAACCATGGCACGGATTCCGGGAGGGTGAAGTAGACCAGTGGTATGCAGCAGGCCGTCACGATGGCCCCACTGGCAAACACCGCTCTCCAGCTGTAATCGACCAGGAAATACGATACGAGGGCGCCTCCAATCACGGCGCCGACAGGATAGCCTGTCGCCATCAGGGCGACCGCGAAATTTCGGCGTTTCGCATTGGCATGTTCGGCTGCGAGCGCGTTGGTTGCCGCCAACATGCCGCCGATGCCGAGACCGGTCAGGAGCCGCCAGGCCGACAGTGGCAGGATGCCGGAAGCCGTCGCTGCCAGCGACATTCCACTGGCCATCAGCACGAGGCTGGCGAGAACGGCGGCGCGCCTGCCGATCCGGTCACAGAGGCCTCCGAGCCACACAGAGCCGATGGCCATGCCGATGAGTTCCATCGACAGGACAATGCCAAGCGCCGCACGGTCGATGCCCCATTCCTTGGCGATGCCGGGCGACGCAAAGCTGATCGACAGCACATCGAACCCGTCGAGCGCGTTCAACAGAACGCACAGACCGACGGCCCATATCTGCATAGGGCTCATTGGTGTCTGCGCGAGACTCCGTTCCGGATCTTCGATCATGGCTGTTCCTCCCTCAAGGTTGAAATGGAATCAGGTACCCTGCCCGCCCTCCGCGGATGCAAAGCCCTCATGCGTTATCGGTCTCAGTCGCCCAGTGTCATCAGCGCGTCTAGGATGACGGCACCCTTGCGTCCGGGGTAGACGACGACGGGATTGAGGTCGATTTCGCGGATAGACGGTTCTGCTCGAAGAATACGGCCGAGGCGACTGATGATGTCCGCCACCGCACCGACATCGCAGGGAGCGGCTCCACGAAATCCGTCGAGAAGGGCGGCGCATTTCAGCCGTCCGATCTCCTCAATGATCGCCTCCTCTGTCAGGTCCACTGAGAGCAGGCGCACGTCCTTCAGGATCTCCGCCTGGACGCCTCCGAAACCCACGAGAATGACAGGACCCCATTCCGGATCGTTGCGTGCTCCGACGATCAGTTCTATTCCGCGCGGGCTCATCGTCTCCACAAGCACCCCGTCCAGCAAGAGGCCAGGCTTGTGGCGGGCGATATTTGCCGATAGCTCCGCCCAGCCCTTCAAGACAGCCGCCTCGTCGGAAAGGCCGACGACGACACCGCCGGCGTCGCTCTTGTGCGAGAGGTCGGCGGATTGCGCCTTGAGGACAACGGGATAGCCGATCTCATGTGCACGTCGGCAGGCCTCTTCCGGCGTCGTGGCGAGCGCCCCTTCCGGGAAGACGAAACCGGCCTGCCGCAGAAGGTCCTTGGCCTGATATTCCGGAATGACTGCCGGACCGGCCGGCAAGGCTGCCAGCCGCGTTGGCTCGCCGCCGCCCACGGCGAGCGTGCGACGGGCGCGTTCTGAAAGCCTGGACACGGCCCGCATCACCCGGTCGGTGGATGGGAAATAGGCAATACCAAGAGCGCGAAGGCCATCGACATAGGCGGACTGGATCGGCGCGCCCTCGTCCAGTCCGGCAACGATGATGGGCTTGGTGGGTTTCAGGTCTTGGATGGCGCCGAGGATAGAGGGGAACTTCAGGGTACAAGTCGTAGCGTCCGTCTGGATGATACCGAGCACGATGGTCTCGACGCGATCGTCGGTCAGAAGGGCAGCGAGCGTGCGCCGGTACAGGTCTGGATCGACCAGAGATTGCGCCGTGAGGTCGACGGGGTTGCTAACCGGCACGAACGGCGGCAGGGCGGCGCGAAGGTCGGGACTGTCGTCGTCGGTCATCTGCGGCAGGGGAAGCGCCAAGGCTTCGGCCAGATCGAGCGTCAACGCCTTGAACGCGCCGGACTCGCCGACGACCGCCGCGCCGCCACCACCGATCGTGCCGTAACGGGCGGTTAGTTCCAGGCAATCGCCGAACTCCTCGAGCGTCTCCACCAGAGTGACGCCCACCCGCTCGACACTGGTCTTCATGACTTGGAAGTCGCCCGCCATGGCGCCGGTGTGGGTCGCGGCCGATTCGCGCGCGGCGCTACTGCGGCCGGGATGCAGGAGAACGATCGGCTTTCCCGCCGCGATGCAGCGCCGCGCGGCTTGCAGGAAGCGCGCCGGCTTGCGGAACTGCTCGACCACCATGCCGATGACGCAGGTATGGGGATCGTCGATCAGGTACTCAACATAGTCCTCGACGCCACTTGCCGCTTCGTTCCCGGTCGAGATCGAGAAAGACAGGCCTAGGCCGCGCGCAAGCAGGGTACTATCCACGACGGCGGCGATTGCGCCGGACTGGGAGACAATGCCTATGCCCGGACGGCCGTCAAGTCTGATATCGGGCGTCTCGATGAATGTCAGGGGGATTCCATCGACGAAGTTGACGAGGCCGAGGCAGTTAGGCCCCTCGACCATCATTCCGCTACGTGCCGCAATGGCGGCGATCTCGCGTTGTTCGGCCAATCCCTCGGCGCCACCCTCGGCAAAGCCGGCCGAGAAGATGACCACTGCGCCGGTTTTGCGTGCCGCGAGCGCCTTCACGGCATCAAGGACGGAGGCACGCGGAATGGCGAGGATCGCCACGTCGACACCCTCCGGCAGATCGCCGATGGCCTTCAGGCAGGCGCGACCGCCGATCTCCGCCCGGTTGGGGTTGACGAGAAATATCTCGCCGGGAAACCGCAAACGGTCGAGATTGGCAAGGACCGACGCGCCCAGGGCGCCGGGTTTGTCGGATGCGCCGATGATCGCCACGGAGGCCGGACGAAGCAGGCGGCCGATGGCATTTGCAGGCGGGAACCGGATATCTTGATCCACAGTCGTCTCTCCTCCACAGGGCCGCGCATCCATGGGAGCGACGGCTTTCCTTACACTCCGTTGACAGGTCCGCATCGTCTCCCCGTGCGATACGGACCCATAGGTCTATGCTTTCGACTTCGACCGGTCGTAGGCACCGAGACCGGGCTTGTAGCTCTTCTCATCGATGAACTGCCGGATCCCTTCCTTCCGTCCCTCGTTGTCGTAGCTGTTGGCGGCCTCCTGGGCGCGGACGAGATAATCTTCCGCTTCGTCGTAGGTCATTGTGCCGACCCGGCGCACGGCATCCTTGGTGGCCTTGAGGGCAACGGGGTTCTTTTTGAGAAGCACCTGCGCGACCTCGCCGACGCGGGCTTTCAACTGGTCGAGCGGCAGGGCCTCGTTGACGAAGCCCCATTCGGCGGCCTTCCGTCCATCGATGTTCTCGCCCGTGAGCGCATGGTACATCGCGTTGCGAAAACCGGTCAGCTCCAGCGCGACCTTGGTGGCCCCCCCGCCCGGGAGGATGCCCCAGTTGATTTCGGAAAGACCGAACTTCGCCTCTTCCGCAGCAAAGGCCAGATCGCAAGCAAACAGTGGGCCGTAGCCGCCGCCGAAGCACCAGCCATTGACCATGGCGATGGTGGGCTTCTGGTACCACCGCAGCCGACGCCACCAACCATAGCTTTCCCGCTGCGCTCTGCGTGTACCGCGCAGTCCTTGGCTCTCGGTCTCACGAAAGTATTCCTTGAGGTCCATGCCGGCGGACCATGCTGTTCCCTCACCGGTGAGCACGAGGACGCCAACGTCCTCGGAAAATTCAAGCTCGTCCAGAACGTCCATCATCCGACGATTGAGTGCCGGGTTCATGGCGTTGCGCTTGTCGGGACGATTGAAGCTGACCCAGGCGACCCGATCAATGATTTCGAAAGTGACGGTGTCCTGTTCCTGGCGATGCAAATCCATGGTATTTCTCCTTATGTGACGAACGGCGGCCGTTCGATGAACGCTCTTGAAGACAGCCGACCTCCTCAAGGCTGGCCGGTTCACACCGGTCCATGCCCCTAGACGCCGTTTTGTTTGGCTTGTGTATTACGCCTTCGCCGGATGGCCTCACTCCGGGAAGTGACGGTCCTTTGTATCCGGCGTGATCCAGCGCAACGCGGCAAGGGCCTCGATGTCCGCCTTGCCGCCGAAGTGGCCATAGCCTGAGCTTTTGACGCCACCCAGCCGCGTCTGCGCCTTGTCGCGGACGGTCGGTCCATTGATTTCGCAAATCCCGGATCTCACCCGCCGGGCGACACGCAGGCCACGCGCGGTGTCATTTGCCGGATCGACGGCGTGGTCCTCGTCCC
Organism: Agrobacterium sp. rho-8.1; assembly: GCF_033957725.1. Classification (NCBI taxonomy): domain Bacteria; kingdom Pseudomonadati; phylum Pseudomonadota; class Alphaproteobacteria; order Hyphomicrobiales; family Rhizobiaceae; genus Agrobacterium; species Agrobacterium sp. rho-8.1. The sequence continues at coordinate 1,028,783 of NZ_CP192789.1, read as the reverse complement.
GCACCCTGCCGACGGCGACAACCGGACCAAAGCTCTCATCACGGATCAATCGCGCGGCCTGAAAGCGCGCGACGAAGCCATCCGCCATCGCGTCCAAAACGATGATCTGCTCGAACGTCGCGTTACGATCTGATGGAGCTAGTTTATGAGCGATATTCATGACCATCGAGCCTCCCGTCTCATGATATGTTATATAACATGACATTTTGATTTGAATTGGCAAGCGAAATTTTCTAGGGTCGGACATGATCAGGATCGAAACCGCCTCGTCGTCATCACAGGACGCGTCACCTCACGCCACGCCCTCCCTAACGACCGTCACCAACCCCCTCGACGACCATCTCGGCTATCAGCTTCGAAGGGCATCGAGTTTTCTGATGGGCGTACTTGCCCAAAGGCTTGCGCGGATCGACCTGACCCCAAGCGAAGCATCCGTGATTATCCTGATCGCGGGCAACGACCGCATCATTCAAAGCGAGATCGGCCGGATCCTTGGCATCCAACGGGCGAACATGGTGCCGTTGACCGCATCGCTTGAAAGACGCCGATTGATCGAGCGAGAACATATCGGCGGAAAATCCTTCGGGCTGACCGTAACCGCAGACGGCAGACGGGCCGCCGAGGACGCCGAGCAGGTCATGCTGGAGCATGAACGAGAATTCTTCGGCGCCTTGCCGTCCCGGTCCCGCGAGTTGCTGATGGATCTACTCGGTCCGTTCTGGAAAAAGGGAGGGTGACAGAGCGGCGACAGGAGAAGCGATTGGTGCACCGGTGAAAACTTTGAAGGTCGCGCCGCCATGCGCATGCTTTCCGGCACCGCCCTCGGCGCGGCTACTATTCGATCCATCGGAGCGACCAAAGGGTTTGGGTTTGGGCTAACCGCTCCTGTTGCAGGTGCCCGGGCTAGATGACGCTGCCGCACGCGCACGTTTAGCCGCGCTCGGCCCTGAAAGCATGGTTGCCGATCTTTGGCGGCAAGCTGCTCGGCGATCTCGGTGTCGTTGCAGCCAACCCGCTTTACGAAAAGGCTTACGCCATGCCCCCTGAAGAAAACTCAGGCGACGGAAAACGTCATGAGGATACACGCGTAGGTAGCAAGCATTGCGGAACCCCCAGATTGTCCCTGGCGATATTGTCGTCAGCGATAATCTGCCCGCACACGAAACAGCTGGGGTGCGCGATACCACCGGGCGCATCAGGCCAAGTTGACATTCCTGCCGCCTAATAGCCCCGACAACAATCCTGTTGAGAATGCTTTCTGGAAGTTGAAGGCCATTGTTGCGGGCGCGGGGAGAGCAAAAGATCGATACTCTATAGAACGCCGTGGGCGAACTGATGCCTCCGTCACCACAACAGAATGCGAAAACGACTTCAGGGCTGCTGGATATGAGCAGGATCGACCCCAAGTGTTTGGTCCCAGCATGTCATCGCAAGACGGCCTTCACGGTGTCATCGTGAAGAGACGGGAGCACCTTCACCTGCGGGATGTCAGCGAGGTTTTTATCGGGAGCGAGTTACGAAGGCTTTCAAACAGTGTGGCATGATCTGGTACGCCTGAAACCGCCACCGACTCATGGCGGCGGTTTCAGCCTTAACCCTGGAACATTACCAGGTCTGGCGAAGCGTGGCGTAAATCGCACGGCCTGGATTGTAATAAATCCCACCGCTGTCCTGGCTTGCGACATGTTTTTCGTCAAACACGTTGCTGGCATTGAGCTGCAGCGTCGTATTTTCCTTGATCTTATAAGTAATGGCCGCATCGAACACGACCGCACTTTCCGATGCAATTGTGTTCTGGATGTTCGTAAAGTAGCTGTCAGAATATCGGGCTCCAACGCCAAAGGTCGTATCGCCGCGAGCGCCCTCACCTTCCAGTGTGTAAGTTGTCCAAATTGACGCGACATGCTTGGGCACGCGCATAAGGCGGTTTCCGTCATTCACGCCATCCGGCTCTTCGATCTTGGAGTCGATATAGCTGTAGGCCGCGATCAGATTGATGCTGTCCGTCAGCTCCGCTTTGGCTTCAAGTTCAATCCCGCGGTGGCGAACCTTTTCGACGGAATCTGGCAGGTACGTCACGCTATCATAGACTGTGATGTTTCCCTTTGTCAGGTCATAGAGCGACGCGGTGAACAGGGCGGGAAAAGCCTCCAGCTGGTACTTTATACCAACTTCATATTGCTTACCAGTCGTCGGCTCTGTCCCGACGCCGGGGGCGGCTGCCGACTCGGCGTAGCTTGCAAAGGCAGCGAATTCCTCTGTAATTTTATAGCTAAGGCCCACCTTCTTGCTAAATTCGCTATGGTCATCCGACGTTGAAGCACCAGACGACAATTGTGTTTGACTAAGATCGAGCCAGTCGTTCCGTAGACCGAGGCTAACAGTCAGCCTGTCCTGGTAAGTGACATCCTGCTGAAGATAGATGGCCTTCGTTGTTTGGTCGTTTCCATTTCCGGGCGTAAGCCCAACGTTCGGGCCGCCGGTATAGACCGGATTTGCGGAGTCAATCGGAGGCGGGCCGTTCGGCACGAACAGACTGGCCTCCTCTGATTTGAAATTATTGTATTCAACGCCGAGAAGCGTCCGGCTCTCGACGTCATCAAAGTTCCGCTCATAAACAAGATTAGCGTCAATGACGAATTGTTCGGAGGATTTGTCGCTACCAAAAAAGTAACGATCCGTCAGGTTTGGAAATCCAGCCGTCGGGTTCTGCAGATATGCACTGCCAAAACCGGTATTCGTCTTGCTATATCGTGCCTTGGAACCAAAGCTCAGACCATCTCCAAAGTCATGATCGAACATCAGACTGTACGTGTTGCGATTGGTGTTGTTGAAATAATAGTCCGGCTCACCGAAGAATTTGCTTCTGTCGAAATCCGAACCAAAAGGATGCCCCCCGCTGCCCGGTACACCATTCTTGTTCAGATGATCGAAAACAAAAGACAGGTTCGTCACGTCCGTGGGACGCCATGTCAGTCCGCCCATGAGGAATTTCTCGTTATCCTTCGAGTAGTCGTACTCGGCATCCGCGTTCTGAAACTTGCCCGTCAAGCGATAGGAAAGCGTATCGTCTTGCGTGATGTTGTCGCCAAAATCCAACCCAAGTTCCTTGTGGTCAAACGAACCACCGGTAACGTAAGCCTCGCCGAAACGATCGCTTTTCGGCAATTTGGTAACATAATTTACTGCCCCGCCAGGTTCGGCCGATCCGAAGCTGCTAGAACTTGTGCCCTTCAGAACTTCGATACGCTCGAAAGCATAAGGTTCTTCGCGAACGCCGCCGAACGTCCTGCCAATGGCCAGTCCATCACGATAGGTGTAGGGCGTAAAACCACGGATATCGAAGAAATCCCAACGATCATCCGAGCCATAAAAATCAGTCACTACGCCGGCTGTGTACTGTACGACCTGCTCGACGCTCGTCGCGGCGCGCTCTTTGATTTCCTTTGCCGTGATGACGGAGACCGAAGCCGGCGTCGTCAATACTTCGCTTGGCATTTTTCCAGCGCCAGTCGTGCGTCTGGCTATAATTGATTTTTCGTTATCGTCGCCACCCGATCCATCGACAACGATTGTTTCAAGAACCGTGCCGCCTGAAGCGCCAACGTCCTGCGCGATGAGCCGCGTCGGAGAAAATGCGACAAGTGCCGTGCATCCCAACAGGATGGCCTTGTGATAGCGATGCCACGGCTGGCCCGAATTCCCGCTTTTCGTCTCAGTCTTCATGATCAAATTCCAGAAGTGGTGTTGCTGTCGCTGGCAATCTCGGCAGAACACCGGAGCTCCATGATAAAGGGGAATAACTTGAGAGATATTATCCGGTATTGTACAATTCCACGGTTTTGGAGAAAACCACGGAAACTTCCCCACTCGCTGTTGCGTCACCACCACATCAACCTTGACCCGCGACCGTGAAGCTGAGAAACGAACTCAACTTTAATATCGGAGAGTATCGCCCATGCTGCGCGTTGCCCGCGCTTTCGCGCCCATCATTGCTGTCATCATGTCGTTTGCCACATCAACAAGTGCACAGACTGTGGACGCAACGGTCTATCCCCTCGTCATCAAGCATGCGTTGGGGACGACCACGATTGACAAGAAGCCTGAACGTGTCGCGACGGTCGCCTGGGCCAATCATGAGGTTCCCTTGGCTCTCGGCATCGTGCCGGTTGGTTTTGCTGCGGCCAATTTCGGTGACGATGACGGTGATGGCCTGTTGCCCTGGGTGGCAGAACGGCTAAAGGCGCTCGGTGCCCAGACGCCTGTCCTGTTTGATGAGGGAGACGGCATCGATTTCGAAGCTGTCGCTTCTACGAAACCGGACGTCATCTTGGCTGCCTATTCCGGTCTGAGCCAAGCGGATTACGACACGCTGAGCCAAATCGCACCTGTGATAGCCTACCCGCAATCGCCATGGGCAACAGACTGGCGCGACATGATCCGCTTCAACAGCGCAGGTCTCGGCATGGCCGCAGAGGCTGAGGCGTTGATCAAGCGCACGGAAGGTGAGATTGCTCAAGCGGTCGCCGGCTATCCGCAACTCAAGGGAAAATCGGCCATGTTTGTCACGCATCTGGACGCCACCAACCTCAGCACGATCAATTTCTACACCGCCAATGATACGCGCGTGAAATTCTTTGCGGACCTCGGTCTGACATCACCAAAAAGCGTCAGAGAAGCCTCAAAGCCCGGACAATTCGCGTCCAGCCTGAGCGCCGAGCGCGTGGATGCCTTTGACGATGTCGACATCATCGTGACCTATGGCGGCAAGCCATTGCTTGACGCGGTGGAGGCCGATCCGCTTTTGTCAAAAATGCCTGCGGTTCTTCACAAATCCACTGTCATGCTTGGTCGAAACCCTCTCGGCACGGCGGCGAACCCCACACCTCTGTCCATCTCGTGGGTTTTGAGGGATTATGCGGCTTTGCTGGCCGAAGCAGCAGAAAAGTCGACTGGACTGCAATAATGACGTTTCGACGCTTCAAGCGCAGTGAGCAAGTCGGTGTCACGATGCGGTCCAACACGAGACGTTCGCTATGGCTTACCGCCGTGATGGCGACCCTCGTGGTGTTGTGCACGCTTTCCGTTGCCATCGGCACGAGAGAGGTCGCGTGGACCGATATTCTTGCCGCTTTGGGCGGGAACAGCGACAATATCGGTCAAGCTGCAGTTCTCGTTCGTATACCCCGGACCGTCCTGGCGGTGATTGCTGGTGCTGCACTCGGTCTATCCGGCGCCATCATGCAGGGTGTCACGCGCAATCCCTTGGCAGATCCCGGAATACTCGGCGTCAATATGGGAGCCTCGCTGGCGGTGGTGAGTGGCGTTGCGTGGTTCAACATCGCCTCGACCAACGCGTTTATCTGGACCGCAATCGCAGGTGCGGGATGTTCGGCCGTGTTCGTTTACACGATCGGTTCGCTGGGTCGGGGAGGTGCCACGCCTCTCAAGCTGGCGCTGGCTGGAGCCGCAACCTCCGTGGCATTTTCGTCGTTGGTCATTGCCGTGGTCTTGCCAAGGAATGATATTGCCGGGGGTATTCGGTCCTGGCAGATTGGCGGCGTCGGCGGCGCGACCTTTGATCGCATTTCACAAGTCCTGCCATTTCTCGCCGTCGGCTTTCTTATCAGCATGCTTTCGGCACGAAGGCTCAACTTGCTGGCTCTGGGGGACGAACTGGCGGCAGGCCTCGGGGAGCGTGTGGCTATTGCCCGCGCCTTTTCGGCACTTGGCGCGATCCTGCTCTGCGGCGCAACCACTGCAGTCTGTGGACCCATCGGTTTTCTGGGACTTGTCGTGCCGCATCTCTGTCGGCTGCTGGTCGGGGTCGATCACCGCTGGCTTCTGCCGTTTTCTGCATTGGGAGGAGCTAGCCTGTTGCTGGCTGCCGACATTATCGGGCGCATCATCGCGCGCCCGGCCGAGCTCGACGTGGGCATCGTAACCGCGCTGATCGGTGCGCCGTTTTTCACTTGGGTCGTCAGGCGCCAGCGGGTGCGCGAACTATGACGATGCTGTCTCCGATCATTCGTTCCATCACCGAAAGCCGCATGAAACATGCGCGCAAACACCTGCGGGTCATGACTGTCCTCATCGTACTCCTGCTTGCGCTCTTCGTGCTCACTCTCGTGCTTGGTCAATCCTTTATTTCACCAGCAGATGTCATGCGCGTATTGCTGGGCGAGGACGTCGCTGGTGCAAGCTTTACTGTCGGACAGTTGCGATTGCCGCGCGCTTTGATGTCCGTTCTCGCGGGCCTCAGCTTCGGGCTCGGCGGCGTAGCCTTTCAGATCATGCTGCGCAATCCACTCGCGAGCCCCGATATTATCGGCATCAGTTCCGGTGCGAGCGCAGCAGCGGTCTTTGCAATCGTCATCCTATCGCTGAAAGGTCCCATCGTTTCGGTCTTTGCCGTGGTAGCTGGCCTTGGCGTCGCCTTGTCAGTCTATGGGCTTTCGTCTCGAAACGGTGTTGCCGGAACGCGGCTCGTCCTTGTCGGCATTGGCGTCTCTGCCATGCTGGAAAGCATGATCGCCTATATTCTTTCGACCGCTCCGGCCTGGAACCTGCAAGAAGCCATGCGTTGGCTGACGGGCAGCGTCAACGGCGCGCAGCTCTCGCAGGTCCTGCCGCTTCTGCTGGGGCTTGTTGTCTTCGCGACACTGCTCCTTGGCCGCCAGCGCGATCTTCAGGCGCTGAGATTGGGTGATGACACGGCCGCCGCATTGGGCGTACGCGTCGGCGTCACCCGCGTCATCGTCATCATCGCTTCGGTTGGCATGATTGCTTGTGCAACGGCCATCACAGGGCCAATTGCCTTCGTGGCATTTCTTTCAGGTCCGATTGCACAGCGCATCGTCGGCCCTCATGGCTCAGTGCTCCTTCCCGCAGCTTTGGTCGGGGCACTGTTGGTGCTTGCTGGCGATTATGCCGGTCAGTTTCTGCTGCCAAGCCGCTATCCGGTGGGGGTTGTCACAGGAGCGCTCGGTGCACCCTATCTGATTTTCTTGATCATACGCGTCAACCGGACCGGAGGCTCGCTTTGACAACTCATTCTCTTCAATCACACCAATTGTCTGCGGGTTACGGCGACACTGTCATCTTGGAAAACCTTGATCTCACCGTACCTTCGGGGAAGATCACCGTCATCGTCGGGGCCAATGCCTGTGGTAAATCCACGCTGTTACGTACCATGTCCCGTCTTCTTTCCCCGAAAAGAGGACATGTTTTGCTGGACGGAAAATCAATCCATAGCATCGCGCCCAAAAAGCTGGCGAGGACATTGGGCTTGCTTCCGCAATCCCCCATAGCGCCTGAGGGCATCACGGTGGCGGATCTCGTCAGTCGCGGGAGGCATCCGCATCAAGGCTTTCTCTCCAGGTGGACCTGTGAGGATGACCAAGCGGTTGCCGCCGCACTGGAAGCGACGAAGACCTTCGAACTTGCAGAACGGCCCGTGGATGAGCTTTCGGGCGGGCAACGGCAACGGGTCTGGATCGCCATGGCACTCGCGCAACAGACGGAACTCCTGCTTCTCGATGAGCCGACGACATTTCTGGACATCAGCCATCAGGTTGAGGTGCTTGATCTCCTGACCGACCTCAATCACAGCCGCGGCACAACCATCGTCATGGTCCTTCACGATCTTAATCTGGCAGCACGCTACGCCGATTATCTCGTCGCCATGGCGGATGGGCGTCTGCACGTGATGGGAACACCTGAACAGGTCTTGACGGAAGATAACATCCGCGCAGTCTTTGGCCTTGAGAGCTGCATCATCGCAGACCCGACATCGGGTCGGCCAATCATGCTTCCTATCGGTCGTCATCGCATGAAATCTGCCCATTAGTTTTTGGTATTCGCACAACCAGGCTTACCGTCCACTGAAGTGTAGGTTCTAAAAAGCGAGCGCCTCTTCACAACGATCGCGACTTGCGCTAGAAGCCGCAACCATAAATCCGGTCGCAGCCCACCCGGTCAAAACAAGGGATCTCATCATGAAGACTATCGTCATCTGCTCTGGCGGATTGGACTCCGTTTCGCTTGCGCATAAAATTGCGACTGAACATGAACTACTCGCGCTGGTGTCATTCGACTACGGACAGCGCCACAAGAAGGAGCTGGACTTCGCCGCGCGCTGCGCAACACGCCTCGGCGTTGCCCATCACATCATCGACATCCGCACCATCGGCGCGCATCTGACGGGCTCGGCGCTGACAGACGATGTCGACGTTCCCGACGGCCATTATGCGGAAGAGACGATGCGCTCCACCGTCGTTCCCAACCGCAATGCCATCATGCTCACAATCGCCTTCGGGCTGGCAGCAGCCCAACAGGCGGATGCCGTTGCCATTGCCGTGCATGGCGGCGACCATTTCATCTACCCCGACTGCCGTCCCGGCTTCATCGACAGTTTCAACGACATGCAACGCCACGCCCTGGAAGGCTATGCCAAGGTCAAGCTCTATGCGCCCTATGTCACAGGCTCGAAAGCCGATATCGTGACAGATGGCGCCAAGCACGAGACGCCGTTTGCGGAAACATGGTCCTGCTACAAGGGTGGTACACGCCACTGCGGGCGCTGTGGCACCTGTGTGGAACGCCGTGAAGCCTTTCATCTGGCCGGAGTTGACGACCCCACCGATTATAAGGACCCGGATTTCTGGATCGCAGCTACCGGTGCCTATGTGGCGCAGGAGGTAAAGTAATGTACCGGATCACCAAGGAATTTCACTTCTCTGCCTCCCATCAGCTCAAGAGCCTGCCTGCCGACCACCAATGCGCACGGCTGCATGGACACAATTACATTGTTGAGGTTGAACTTTCAGGAAAAGAACTCAACAACCACGGCTTCGTGCGCGATTATCAGGAGCTTGCGCCGCTGAAGCATTACATCGATGACCATTTCGATCACCGCCACCTCAACGATGTCATGGGGCATGACAGCGTAACGGCTGAATGCCTTGCAAAGCACTTCTACGACTGGTGCAAGGAGCGCCTGCCGGAAACGAGCGCTGTTCGCGTCAGCGAAACTGCAAAAACATGGGCCGAATATCGCCCTCAGCCAAAGCCATGATCACGCAAAAAGAAGCGCTCGTTCGTATCAGTGAGATTTTTGGCCCGACGATCCAAGGCGAAGGCCCCCTTATCGGGCTTCCCACCGTCTTCGTTCGCACCGGTGGATGCGATTATCGCTGCTCGTGGTGCGATACGCTACATGCTGTCGATAGCAAGTATCGTGACGACTGGCAGCCTATGTCAACTGATACCATCTGGCAGCAGGTCACCCGGCTATCCAGCGGAAAGCCGTTGGCAGTCTCCCTATCCGGCGGAAATCCAGCCATTCAGCCGCTTGGGCCCCTCATTAACAGAGGTCATGGGGAAGGTTACCGCTTTGCTCTGGAAACCCAGGGAAGCGTTGCGAAAGACTGGTTCTCAGATCTCGACTATCTGGTACTCAGTCCCAAGCCGCCGTCCAGTGGTATGCGGACGGACTGGGCCTTGCTTGAGCGCTGTCTCATAGCAGCAGGCAGCGGACCGCAACTTGCGCTGAAAATCGTGGTGTTTGACGACGCAGACTTCGCATATGCCAGAGACGCCCACCAGCGCTATCCCCACCTTCCGGTTTATCTTCAACCGGGCAACCACACTGCACCACCGCCCGAAGATGATAATGCGACCGTCGATATCGACGGTGTCATGGACCGCATGTTGTGGCTTGTGGAGAAAGTGAGCGCCGACCAGTGGTTCGATGTCCGCGTGCTTCCGCAACTGCATTTGCTGCTCTGGGGGAACAAGCGCGGCGTCTAACAGCTATCGGTCAAGCCACCTATCGCTTGCGGATCAAGAACCGATGCCCTGTTGGCATCGCTACCGTCTCCAAAAGACTATGACCGTCTTCGTTGCACATATGGGCAATATCAAGCACGGCGAGATCATCCGTGGTTTCCACCCAAAGCGTTTCACCCGCCACCATCGTCGATAGTTTCTTGCGACTTTTTAAAACAGGAAGGGGGCATTTCAGCCCCCTTAAATCATAAACCATGGGAGCGGTGCCCGTCATTCCTTGGACCAGAACTTCCAGAACGGCTTCTTTTGGGCATCCTCAACCGGCGGCGGCGCGGAGAACGCCAAAGGATTGACAGCGGGAACCGGAGCAGCTTGCGCAACAGTCGTCGGCTGTGCTGGAGCAGGCGGCGTCGCCGCAACCATGACAGTTGGTGCCACGCGGCCAGCATCGGTCTGCGGCCTGCCAAGTGTCGCGGCAGTGGTTGCGCCAGGGTTGGAGGCTGAGGCCATGGCGGTTGCGGCCTGGCCAGAAATGCCTTTGGAAGCCTTCTTTTCCATCAGCGCTAAGAATTCGGTTTCCTTCATCAATCGTCCGGCCTTGAGAGCCGAACCAGTCGGCGCATAAGCAGGCTCACGGCCCTTGCGCTTTGTTGCTACAATCGCTTTACGCTCGGCCTCACTCGGGTCGTACCAAACCATGCCGTCAAGCTTCTTCGTCGCTTTGGTGTAGGCGACATCATAGGTCTTGGCATAGCTTTGAAGGGCACTGGCAAGAGCGGGCGGAGTGCTCATCTTGGGGCAGGACGCGGAGGCATTGAACTGACCGGCTTCGGCCTGCTGGTTGAAGACATATTTCTTTTCGCAGACGTTGACTTCGGGCGGGCGCTTGGTGACTTCAAAATTATCGTAGCCGACCTTGAGCATCTTCCAGAATTCGTAGTGCTCGCTGTTGCGGTGGCGCGCCATGTTTTCCGCCGTCATACGGAATGGCAATGCCTGAAGTTGCACGGTCTTCTGGCCACCCTTAAAGGCGTCGCGTGCGAAACCGTAGATTTCAAGAACCTGCGCATCGGTCATCGAATAACAGCCCGACGACGAGCATGCACCGTGGATCATCAGATTGGTGCCGTTGCGGCCATTGGCCTGATCATAGCGGTTGGGAAAACCGGTATTGATGGCAAGGTAATAGTTGGAATTCGGGTTCAAGTGCGCTGGCGTCAGATTGTAGAAGCCTTCCGGCGCCTGACGGTCGCCTTCCTTGACCTTGGGACCAAGCTTTCCCGACCATGCACAAATGTCGTAGGACGCGATCACCTCGAAACGGTTGTCGCGTCGCGCTTTCCAGATTTCAAGCTTCCCTTCTTCCTTGAAAATACGCATCATGATCGGCGCATTGCGATCCATATTCTTCTTGTCGATTTCAGCGAGAATGGATGGAGAGAGCGGGTAGTCAACCTTGTTCTTGACATGCGACACGTCCCGCTCGACCGTTTCGAGCGTTTCGTTACAGCCAGTCAGCATCAGAGCCGTACAGGCGAGAAGCAGAATATGTCTCAAACGCATGACGTTTCACCGATTTGCAGAAGGTGAAAAGGTGGTAAAATAAATCCTGCGTGAATACAAGTCCACGGGCTGGCCGAAGGCCTGCTCGTTGGGAGGGAGATGTCTGTATCTGTGTTCATGATATCATCGGATTTATTGAATTATCTTCGACTTTTATAGCTTACAAAGCCTTAAAATATCCCTACCCGGCTTTACGTGATCCGCCTTGCGGCCAAGCTGAACTCCTTTATATTCCTCGACATGATCGAACTTATCACGACCTACTGGCCCCATATTCTGGCAACCTTGTCTGTCATCATGGGCGCAACGGCCGCTATCCATGCAACGATGACGAAACAAGAGGTCCGTACTGCGCTGGGCTGGGTCGGCGTGATTGTCCTTTCTCCTGTGATTGGCGCAGTCATCTACGCTATCGCCGGGATAAACCGTATTCGTCGCAGTTCATTGGGCCAGCAGCGGTCCCTGATGCACGGTACGATCATGGATCGCGTTGCGCGTTTCGATGCTAGCGATGACATCGTCATCGCACGTTTTGGACGACGTTTTTCGGCCATGAAAACCGTGGGAGATCGGGTAACGCGAAACGCGCTGACCACCGGCAATACCGTAGAGCCCCTCCCCAGCGGCGATATCGCTTACACGGCCATGCTGGAAGCAATCGCCACCGCAAGACGCTCGATCATTCTCGAAACCTATATTTTCGATCAGGATAGAATAGGAACCCGCTTCGTTGACGCCTTGACCCAGGCGCAAGGCCGGGGCGTCGAGGTTCGTGTGCTCATCGATGCGGTGGGAGCCCGCTATTCCGTACCCAGCATTCTGCCAAGCCTCAAAGAGGCAGGCATCAATGCCAACGTCTTCAACGGCAACGTCATCATGGGTCTGCGTCTGCCCTATGCGAATTTGAGAACACACCGCAAGATACTGGTGATAGACGGGCGGATGGCATTTACCGGTGGGATGAATATTCGCGAAGGGTTTGCCGCAGAGTTTTCGGGCGATCACCAATCGCGCGATACGCACTTCAAGGTCAAAGGGCCGCTCGTTGCGGATCTTTTCACCGTCGCGGCTGAAGATTGGCGATTCACGACGGGAGAACTGCTGGATGGCCCCATGTGGGACATCACGCTTCCGCAAGGAAAACCTGGATCGCCTATGCTCGCGCGCGTCGTCGCATCCGGTCCCGACAACAGCATCGAAACCAGTCACAAAATGCTGATGGGCGCTTTTTCTATCGCTCGATCGTCCATTCGCATCATGTCGCCCTATTTTCTGCCAGATAGAGAGCTCATATCGGCTCTGACAACGGCAGCAAGACGAGGAGTGCAAGTCGACATCATCGTGCCCGCCAACAACAATCTGATGCTGGTCGACAGGGCGATGACAGCACAGTTCGACCAAATGTTGAAAAGCTATTGCCGCATCTGGCGTGCAACCGGCCCCTTCAACCATTCCAAACTGCTGGTGATCGATGACCGATGGTCTTATGTCGGTTCGTCAAATCTCGATCCGCGCTCATTAAGATTGAACTTTGAGGTGGACATAGAAGTTATCGACGAGGGTTTCGCCAAAGCTGTTTCGTTGCGCATAAACGATGCCATGCAGAATGCGGTCCCTGTAGAGTTGGACGCATTGCGGGCAAGACCCTTTGCATTGCGGCTGGTAGAGCGCATTTTGTGGCTGGCCTCTCCCTATCTGTGAGGGAAAGCATCAAGCGTTGCAGGACGTTCTTTGAGATTGAGGAAATGAATGTCACTGGTGCCAGATAAAAAGTCGAGACGGACCAAACCGGAAAGCCTTCCTTCCTTTATCGTCACGTCCTTTCGCAATCGCAAGAATGGCGGCAACAAAACCGATCCCTCCGACGATGCAAAGTTCCCGATAATCGCGTCCTATAACGTCCACAAATGCGTTGGGCGAGACCGGAAATTCGACCCTGACCGCATTAGTCACGTCATCCAGGAAATTGGCGCCGATATCATTGCCTTGCAGGAGGCAGACAGCCGTTTTGGGGAGCGGACAGGTCTCCTTGACCTGAAGAGGCTGGAACGAGATTGCGGGCTGTTGCCGGTTCCGATCACGGCTGGTGCCAAGGCTCACGGCTGGCACGGCAATGTCGTGCTCATTAAGGAAGGGTCCATACGCGATGTTCATCCGTTGAAACTCCCAGGGCTGGAGCCGCGGGGCGCACTGGTGGTGGAGCTCGAGTTGAAGCAGGGCAGCACTTTACGCATCATTGCTGCACATTTCGGTCTATTGCGACATTCCCGCGCCCAGCAGGCAAGAGCATTGGTCGACCTCTTAAACGCAAGAGACGAACAACCAACCATCCTCCTTGGAGATCTCAATGAGTGGCGGCTCGGCAACGGGTCTTCGCTCAACACCTTCAGAGACGCCTTCGGAACCTTGCCGCCAGCCGTTCCGAGTTTTCCGTCGGGCCTGCCCGTTCTGGCGCTCGACCGTATCATCTCAAACCGCGAGGGCTTGATCGAGAATGTAACGGCGCATGAGAGCGCTTTGTCACGCATCGCGTCCGATCACCTGCCGTTGAAGGCGATGATCCGGACCGACATTCTCACGTCTTGATAAAACGTAAAGGCGGATGCGCACCGCACCCGCCTTCATCTCGTCAACGCAGCAAAGAGCGTGCTTCTTCGATGCCAAGCGCGGCTGGTTGGGTGCAGGTGGTCGTCAGCTCGATAAAGCGCCCCTCTTGCCCTGATTTCAAAATCGACGTCATGACATCGATCCCGTGCAACGACCGATCCAGCGAGCAACGTGCATCACGCCCTTCGGTCAAGGCGATGGCCATATCGGCAAGGCCTGCAGTGCGGTAATTGGCACGGGCACCCTGTGGGCTTTCCTGATTGGCAATGCCAAACGGATGGTCCCAGGTCTCAAGCGGCTTGATATCCTTGTCGCGACCGCTGGCCTCGACGACACCGCCGAAGAAATTAGGGTCCGGCACGTAGATCGAGCCTTCCGTGCCATAAAGCTCCATATTGGCATGGCGGTGCGACCACACATCCCAGCTGGCCGACAGCGTGATCGTCGCGCCATTTACGAACTCAAGGAGCGCGTGGATATTCGATGGCGTTTCAACCGGAATGACCTGCCCGTTCAGCGGCTGGCTCGTCACGGTTCGAGTAGGATTTGCCATCGATGTCAACGCGCCCACCCGCTTGACGGGCCCGATCAGGTTGATGAGGTTGGCGATGTAGTAAGGACCAAGATCAAGGATGGGGCCGCCGCCTTCAAGGAAGAAGAAACCCGGATTGGGATGCCACATTTCCATGCCGGGGCTCATGACATGGCATGTTCCCGACGTAATTCGCCCCACCTTGCCATCATCGATGTATTGACGCGCCAACTGGTGCGAACCGCCCAGAAACGTGTCGGGAGCACAACCGACAGACAGGTTTTTAGCCTGTGCCAGACGCCGCAGCTCTTCGCCTTCCTCCAGCGTCAGCACGAGCGGCTTTTCCGAATAGACATGCTTGCCCGCTTCGAGAATAGACTTCGAAACGGCAAAATGCGCTGCCGGGATGGTGAGGTTCACCACCACATCGATCTCGTCGTTTTGAAGCAGTTCCTCGATGGTTTGCGCTTTGACCCCGTATTCTTCTGCTCTCAATTCTGCTGCACTGAGGTTGAGATCGGCGCAGGCCAGAACTTTCAGACCCCTGAAGAGGGGCGAGAGAGAGAAATAGGTCGTTGAAATATTGCCGCATCCAATGATGCCGACGCCAAGGTCCTTGGCCATATCAGTAACTCCAGCTTTGTCGCTATTAATAGGTATTAAAGGATGTGATGGATCGCGTGATCAGCCTGTCGGCATCGTTCGGATTGTCGTGTTCGACAACGTAATATTTGACGGCCGTCTTCTTGAGCACATCCACCAAGCCCTTCCAATCGACCGTACCGTGGCCGACATCTGCCCAGCCATCCTCATCGGCATTCTCGCCCGCTGGCGCGATGTCCTTCACGTGCACAGCCGTGATACGGCTGGCATAGCGCTCGATCCACTCGAACGGATCGGCTTTACCGCGGATGATCCAGGCAATATCGGCCTCCCATTCCAATTCTGGTCCACCGGCAAAGATTTGCTCTTGTGGCGTGGAACCGTCTTCCAGCTTGACGAACTCGAAGTCGTGGTTGTGCCAACCAAAGGAAAGTCCAGCGTCACGGAACGGCTTTGCGGCATCCTGAAGACGCTTGCCAAAGGCAAGCCATCCGGCGGCATCGTCGGGGCGCTGATCGGGTAGAAGATAAGGGCAATAGATTGCCTGGACGCCAAGGATTTTGGCAATGTTCAGCGCTGCCTGTGGTTCCTTCTCCAACATATCCAAACCAAAATGGCCGGTCGGCATGGTCAGATTGTTGGCATCGAGATCGCTCCGCAAGGCTTTGAGCGCCGTGTCATCCATCGTGCCGTAAATACCGCCGAAGCCTTCAACATGGCTGTAGCCTGCGGCTGATAGTTTCTTCAAGACATCGGAAAGCGGCGGGAAATTGCGCGCGCTGTAGAGCTGAAAACCAAGTTTCGTCATCTGTCTCTCCTGACATTGGGACTGTGTCTGGTGGGTGGTTGAGGGTGGTTAGATACGATCTTCCGTCGTCGCATCGAAAAGGGAGGCCATGGACATATCGAAGGCCAGCTTGACCTTCGTTCCGGGCGAGAACCGACGGTGTCCACCGACGCGCACCGAGAGCGTGTGCCCGGCGAGCTTGAGCCATATGAGGTTATCTGCACCCATCGGCTCTTCGATATCGACGACTGCATCGTGGATTTCACCGCTAGCAATATCGCTATCGACACGCACATGCTCAGGCCGAACGCCCAGAACCGCAGGCGTACCCGGCGTGAGTGCAGCTAATGTGTCATATCCGTCCAGCGTGAAGCTGACGCCATGTGTCGTAAACACAACCTTGCCGTCTTTCGCTTCCAGTTCGCCGCGCAGGAAGTTCATGGACGGCGAGCCGATGAAGCCTGCGACGAATAGATTTTTGGGCTTGTTGTAGATCGAAATCGGATCATCCAGTTGCTGGATCACGCCGCTTTTCATGATCGCGATGCGATCCGCCAGCGTCAAAGCCTCTATCTGGTCATGCGTCACATAGATCATCGTGTTCTTCAGCGATTGGTGCAGCCGTTTGATTTCCACACGCAGTTCCGAGCGCAGCTTGGCATCGAGGTTGGAGAGCGGCTCATCGAACAGGAACACGTCCACATCGCGCACCAGCGCACGCCCGATGGCCACTCGCTGACGCTGACCGCCGGAAAGCTCTGCGGGCTTGCGCTTCAAAAGTGGCTCGATCTGAAGGATGCCAGCGGCGCGTTTAACGCGCTTATCGATTTCCTCCTTGGGAACTTTGGCGACCTGCAAGCCGAAAGACAGGTTTTTTTCCACCGTCATCTGTGGGTAGAGCGCGTAGGACTGAAACACCATGCCGATGCCGCGATCCTTTGGCTCTTCCCAGGTCACGTTGCGATCCTTGATGAAAATCTGCCCTTCAGTCGGCTCGAGAAGTCCGGCGATGCAGTTCAGCAATGTGGATTTTCCGCAGCCTGATGATCCCAGAAGAACGAGAAACTCGCCTTCGTAGATATCCAGGTTGAGGTCGGACAATACGGTCACCGCACCAAAGGACAGGGACAGTTCGCGAATGGAGACGCTTTTATTCATGAAGCTTAACCTTTGACTGCGCCAGCGGCGATACCGCGGACAAAAAGTCTGCCTGAAACGAAATAGACGAACAGCGGAACGGCACCGGTCAGAAGGGTCGCAGCCATATTGACGTTGTATTCCTTCACGCCTTGAACCGAGTTGACGATATTGTTGAGCTGAACCGTCATCGGATAATATTCCGGTCTGGTGAACACGACCCCGAACAGGAAGTCGTTCCAGATGCCGGTGACCTGCAAGATCATTGCCACCACGAAAATGGGCAAAGACATCGGGGCCATGATGCGGAAATAGATTTGCCAGAAATTCGCACCATCGATGCGCGCTGCCTTGAACAACTCTTCCGGCAACCCGGCAAAATAGTTGCGAAAGAGCAGTGTCAGGATCGGCATACCGAAAATCGTGTGCACGATGACCAGACCCGTGAGTGTGCCGTAAATGCCCATCTCACGAAGAACGATCACGATTGGATAGATCATCACCTGATAGGGAATGAACGCTCCGATGATGAGGATAGAGAAGAAGAACTCCGAGCCTTTGAACTTCCAGTTCGCCAGTGCATAGCCGCTGACGGACGCAATGACGATGGACACGATCGTGGACGGGATCATGATCCGTACGGAATTCCAGAACCCGCGCGACAGGCCATCGCAGTTGAGGCCAGTACATGCATTCGACCATGCTTTGACCCAAGGCTCGAAGGTAATTTCAAGCGGCGGGGCAAAGATGTTGCCCATGCGGATTTCCGGCATGCCTTTCAGCGATGTCACGACCATCACGTAGAGTGGCAAGAGATAATAGAGCGCGGCGACGAACAGGCTTCCGTAGAGAATGATATTGCGCCGTGATATCCGCTTTTTCGGCTTGCGACCGCGCGGTCCGTCGAGTTTGGAGGTCACAGGGTCGATCCCTGCCGCAACAGTATTGAGCGTCGAGATGTCAGCCACGTTTGCGCCCTCCGAATTCAAGATAGGCCCATGGAACAACGATGATGGCGACCGTGAGCAGCATCATGGTCGAGGCGGCAAACCCCTGCCCCAGATTCTGCGCCTGGAACATGTAGTCGTAAACGTATTTGGCTGGCACTTCCGATGCGATACCGGGGCCGCCGCTGGTTTGCGCCACCACGAGGTCGTAGACCTTGACGATGCCGCTGGCGATGATGACAAGCGTGGTGATAAAAACCGGCCGCATCATGGGAATGACGATCAGAATATACGTCTTCCACATGGGAATACCGTCCACCCGCGATGCTTTCCAGATGTCCTCGTCGATCCCACGCAGGCCCGCCAGCATCAGGCACATGACGAGGCCAGTACCCTGCCAGAGAGCTGCAATCAGGATGCCGTAGATCACGAAATCCGAGTTATAGAGCGGATCGAACGTGAAGCTCTCCCAGCCGAGCGACCGCACAACGGCTTGAATGCCAAATTCGGGATTGAGGAGCCATTGCCAAACGAGACCGGTAACGATGAAAGACAAGGCAAAGGGATAAAGAAAGATGGTTCGAAAGGTATTTTCGAAACGTATCTTCTGGTCCATCAGTGCAGCCAGTACGAAGCCGATCACAAGACTAAAGATCAACGAGAGAATGCCGTAGATCGCGAGATTTTGGATCGAAATGATCCAGCGTGGCGCGGCCCACAGACGCTCATACTGTTCAAAACCGATAAAAGTCGCCCGCGGCAACAATTTCGAGTTGGTAAAAGAATAAACGACTGTCCAGATCGTTCCACCCAGGAAAATGACCATCGCGGTCAGGATCATGGGTATCGATGCAATCTTTGAATTCAGATTGCGGAATAGCTGGTTGGGACGACCAGAATGGCTTTTCACCGCCATGGTCCACTCCTCATCAATCATATAGGTTGATTATGCAGCGGGTAGCTCAAGCGCATATCCCGCCGCAAATTTTCCAGGCGCGAACAAATGAAGCGCTTGGCAAGGAGGCGTCTGCAACCGGCAGATTTTCTACGGACCGGTTACAGACGACGAAGGTCAGTCTGCTGAGGAAATGATGTCAGCAAAGCGCTTCTGTGCAGCCTCTGCAGTCAGAGACGCGTTGGCAAAAAATTCGGACATCAAATCCTCTTTTTGCTTTTGCGTGTCCGCTGAAACCAGCTGATCCGTGCTTGTCAGGGCGTTGCCCTTTTCAACGATGGCCAGACCCTTTTTCATGCAGTCATTGGCAGCGGAGAGATCGACGTCACCTCTGATGGGAAGCGAGCCTTTCTTCAGGTTGAACGCGACCTGCGTTTTCGGGTCGACGATCACTTCAGCCAGGACTTCCTGGGCCTTGGATTTCGCTTCGTCTTTCAGAAGAGGGAAATAGAAAGCGTCCCCACCCGTCGTAATATAGTCGCTAAGGCCGAGACCCGGCAGGCAACTGTAATCCGTACCGGCTTTCTGATTTGCAAGCTGGAATTCACCCTGTGCCCAGTCGCCCATCACTTGGCCACCGGCCTTGCCGGTGATGACCATATTTGTGGCTTGGTTCCAGTCTTGAACGTTCGAACCCTTTGCAAGCTTTCTCGCTTCATCGGCTGCCGCAAAGATTTTCTGCATCTCTGGCCCAGCAGCTACGTCTGCGTCCTTGTCCTTGAAAACCTTTTCATAAAGGTCTTTTCCGCCCATCGACAACACCAGCGTATCGAACAGGCCGTTGGCCTGCCAAGCCTGGCCGCCCAGCGCGAGTGGCTGAATGCCGGCCTTCTGAAGGGCAGGACCTGCCGCGATGAATTCCGTCCAGTTTTTTGGAACCTCAACTCCAGCTTTCTTGAAGGCGGCATTGGAAAGCCACAGCCACTGCCAGGAGTGGATGTTTACCGGCGCACAATAAATCTTGCCGTCGATCGTGCAGCTATCCAGCAGACTGGACGGCTTGATGATGTCTTTCCAGTTGCCTTTTTCCGCGACATCGGTGAGATCGCGCATCAACCCGGACTGCGCCAGCTCTTCAGCTTGACGGCCATGATTGAATTGTGTGGCTCCCATCGGATCGCCGCCGGTGATGCGGCTGATCATGATCGGACGTGCGGTACCGCCCGAACCAGCAATCGCACCGTCCACCCACTTATTTCCGGTTGCATCAAACGCCTTGGCGAGCTCCCCTACCGCAGCAGCTTCACTGCCCGATGTCCACCAGTGCGTTACTTCGAGGTCAGTGGCCCCGGCAATCCCTGCCGGCAACATGACACCAGCCGCCAGAGCGGCCAAAATAGAACGTATGCGCATGAGTCTCCTCCCTCACTGAAACGTTGCCGTAAAAACCTATGCGAAACATCGGACTTCCGCAACAGCAAGTGTAATAAAAAATTTAATCGATAATAAGCGTTCAAAAACAGTAGTTTAAAATTTAATCGCTGTGTGTCGTTACAGATCAGGGATGAAAAGCGTCGAAAGGTGCAACACCACTGATCGAAAAAAGCGCAACGAATGAAAAATCGTTTTCTCACACTGTGTTTTTGAAGCCTTGCGCTTCCTCGTAAAAACGCAGTTATCGCTTCTCGCTTCGCTGCGAAAGGCCAACCCCTCATCTTCCAAGAATTTCCACCAAACGAGCGATGTATATCAAGGGTAGTAAAAAGTGATTTTGACTTGATACTTTGCGAAATAACGTAAATTTGACGCAACCATTAAGAGACGAGCCAATAATCGCAACCCCGCTTAACCGCTAATTAACCAGTATCGAATAGGAATTAGCTAATATGTTAAGCGAGTAAATCACATAGCGTCCGTGGTCGCATGTGTCGCTTCTGAAACGGGCTACATGAAGCCAGCCCGCAATCCAAAATGTACCCGTTTGGACGCTTTCCCCTTTGCCCGGGATCGCGAAGTCGTGCCTTTTCGCAAGTGATTTCGGAGTGCGTCGTGAAAAACCTGCCTGTGGAAGAAGAACGCCAGTCGCCTCTGGCCGCGCTCCAACTGTGTCGTGTTCACACACACAGCAATTTCTCCATGACGAGCTCACGAAATTCCCGTGCTGCAACGGCTGAGACCGTCAATTTCGGTGTGGAGGCTCGCAAAGCGTCCTCAAACGCCTTCCGCAGCATTTAGGGCAATCAAGATAATCTAGGAAAATTTGGATGGTACCGGAAACACTGACATTGCCTTCTAGCCTTTCCATACGCGGCATCGCAGCTGTTCATGAGAGCCTGCTCGATGCACTGAAGACGAACAAAGCCGTCACAATCGATATCCCCTCTGATGCTCACACGGATTTAAGCTTCATTCAGCTCATCGAAGCATCAAGGGTCTATGCCCGGATAGAGGGTAAATACATCACACTTATGAAACCGGCCTCGCAGAGCCTTCTTGATACGCTTCGTCGCGGCGGTTTTCTCAACGAAATGGATGAGGCTTCGCGCCTCTTCTGGCTGCATGGAAAGGAAATTCAATGAGCGCCAATATTCTTACAGTCGACGATTCTGCCAGCATCAGAATGACGACGAAAATTGCTTTGACGAACGCGGGATATCAGATCACCGAAGCGGTGGACGGCGCAGACGGCCTGACGAAAGCAAAGGCCGGTTCTTTCGACCTCATCGTCACCGATCTGAACATGCCCAACATGAATGGCCTGGAAATGATCGAGGCATTGCGCCAATCGCCTACCCACACCGGCATTCCGATCATCTTCCTTACAACCGAGTCCGATGCGGACATGAAGACACGGGCGAAAGCAGCGGGCGCCACGGGTTGGGTCACCAAGCCGTTTGACCCTGAAAACCTCGTCAAGATCGTCAAAAAGGTTCTTGGTAGATGACCATATTGGACCCCATTCAGGTTTTCAGAACGGAAGCGGGCGAGCTTTTCGAGCAGATCGAAAACGGCCTTCTCGACCTGTTGCATGACCTGTCCAATCAGGGACAGATCGACGCCGTGTTTCGCGGTCTGCATACCCTCAAGGGGTCCGGTGCCATGTTTGGCTTCGAAGCGTTGGCTGCCTTCACGCACCATTGCGAAACAGCCTTTGACCGCGTTCGCAAGGGCGAAGTGCCTGCCAGCAGCGAATTAATTGCAGCTGTTCTCGAAGCGCAGGATCACATGCGCCAACTGGTTGACAATCCGGCTATTGCACTCCCGGAAACGGGTGATCGTCTGCTGGCGAAGCTGGAAACAGCTGTGGGTAGCGGTGCAACACCAGCACCTCAACACACACAGCCTACACCGACTGCAAAAGCTGGCCAAACCGCAATGGCGACCTGGCAGATCGATTTCAGCCTGCCAGCAAATGCCATGGCAAACGGCACCAATCCGTTGGGCCTTCTCGATGAATTGGCAGAACTGGGCGACTGTTTGATCGTTGCCAAAACCGCCACCATTCCGGCACTTGATGTCATCGATCCAACCAATCTCTATCTGTCCTGGTCGGTTACGCTGACGACAGAAAAGCCACGGTCGGATATTGATGACGTCTTCATCTTCGTCATGGACGATATGGAAATCAACGTCATACAAATGGCAGCCATACCGGCGCCAGTCGTTGAAATCGTGCCGCCACCCGCCCCCGTCGAAGAGGCGGCCAGAGCGAATCCTGCCGCAGCGCAGGCTAATGACGGCAAGCAGAACAAGGCTGCCGAGAACGTTCGCGTACCCGCAGAGCGGCTGGACGAGTTGATGGACCGTGTCGGCGAGCTCGTGATTGCGCAATCGCGGCTTTCTCAGTTGGCCAACACCAGCGTCGATATCCAGCTTCGTTCCGTCTCCGAAGATGTAGAGCGCCTTTCCGGTGAACTTCGCGACACGATGATGGTACTGCGAATGGTGCCGATCGCCCAACTCTTCGGTCGGTTCCGTCGCCTGATCCATGATCTGGCGCGGGAAACAGGCAAGCAGATCGAGCTTGTGACGGAAGGTGAGAGCACCGAAGTCGATAAGGCCGTCATCGAACGCCTCGCTGATCCTCTGGTCCACTTGGTTCGCAACTCCTGCGACCATGGCCTGGAAACACCGGATGAACGCGTTGGAGCGGGCAAATCTGCCATTGGCCGCATCACCCTCATCGCCCGCCAGTCCGGCGGCGAGGTCACGATCACTATTCGTGACGACGGTCGTGGCATTGACCGTCAACGGGTGCGTGCCAAGGCTGAATCCTCGGGCATCATCGCAGCCAATGCGACACTGTCGGATCAAGAGCTTTTGCAGCTCATCTTTGAACCGGGATTTTCCACTGCGGCACAAATTACCAATTTGTCCGGCCGTGGCGTCGGTATGGATGTGGTCAAGAAATCGGTTGAAGCGCTGCGTGGTCTCATCAACATCACCAGCACGCCCGGCGCTGGTTCGGAGGTTTCTCTCGCCATTCCGTTGACGCTTGCCATCATCGACGGCTTGCTGGTGCGCGTTGGAACGGGTTGCTACGTCATTCCGCTGTCTGCCGTCGAAGAATGTCTCGAGCTTTCCCCTGATGCCGACGTCAAGTCCCGTGGCCGTTCGTTCATTTCGCTGCGTGAAAGCCTGGTACCGTTCATCCGTCTTCGGGAACTGTTCAATACCGGCACCAAGCCCGATCAGTTCCAGAAGGTCGTCGTCATCTCCACGGGATCCGAACGCGTCGGCCTCGTCGTTGATCAGATCATCGGCGATCACCAGACAGTCATCAAAGCCATGTCGAAACTGCATCATGATGTCGCGACCTTCTCCGGTGCAACCATTCTGGGCGATGGTAGCGTCGCCCTCATCCTCGATGTCGGCCACCTCGTGACCGCAGGCCAGCAGCAGGAGGCGCAATTGCGTATAGCCGGATGAACCAGCCTCTTATGAAACAATCGGAAGACCTGTGGGCCACCCGCGACGATCTTGAGGTCCTCACCTTCAGCATCGAAGGCGAAACCTTCGCCATCGAAGCCATCAAGGTTCAGGAAATACTCGACCTTCTGCCGGAAACCGCCGTACCCGGTAGCAAGCCCTACGTGGCAAGCGTTATCAATTTTCGAGGCAAGGTCATTCCACTGGCAGATATTCGTCTCGCCTTTGGCATGGGCGCTGCGGAAAAAACCATCGATAGCCGCATCATCGTCATCGAGCTTCCGATCGACGGTGAACGCACCTTGGTCGGCTTGCGTACAGACAAGGTTTACGAAGTTACCAATTTTTCCAAAACCGCGAGCGAACAGCCACCAAGCGTCGGCATGCGATGGCGGCCGGACTACATCAACTGCCTTATCAGACGCGGCAGTGAATTCGTCATCATACCAAACCTCACTGCCATCTTCACGTCACAGCCGGACGCGTCGCTAAAGGGCGCCTCCCGCAACAACGTCATCGAACTCTCAAAGGAATTCTAGAATGCGATTTACCATCAAAATGAAGCTCGCCGTCGCATTTGGATTCCTGATTCTGATGCTGGCAGGAACCGCCGGATACGGCATTTACAGCCTTGGCACAGCCAAGGACGCGATGGATGATGTCGTTGACGGCACTGTCGTTCGTCTCGACAGAACGCACCAGATCAACGCTCTGTCGCTTGCCACCGTGCGTGCGCAGAAGAACCTCATTTTGGCGACATCGCCGCAGGAGGCACAAAAACACATCGCAACCGGCAATGAGACCCGCGCCGAGATGGACAAGATGATTGCCGACATGGGGACCACGGCAAGCGCAGAGACGCACGGCTATTGGACAGATTTGCAGGCGATCACCAAAGCATTTGAAACAACCGACGATCGTGTCCGTGAGTATATCGCCGAAGGTAATGTTGCTGCCGCATCCTCCTATTCTTCGGGAGATGGACGGGCCGCTGCGGGCGCGATGACGCAAAAACTCAACGAAGGCGTGCAGATGAACCGCACACGTCTCAACGAAGCCAAGCAGGCCGCTGCTTCCGACTACGAACAGACCCGCATGATGCTGGTTGCTGCATCCGTTGCCGCCGTCATCATCGCCATCATGACCGCGCTGTGGATTGCGCTGGGCATCAGCAGCGGCTTGCGGAAGATCATGACTGTCGCCGAAGCGGTGTCGGTGGGCGATCTTGAAAAGGAAGTCGAGATCAAGAGCAACGACGAGATCAGGGATCTGGTCGACCGCATCAACGTCATGACTGGAAACCTGCGCAACACGGCAGCGGTTGCAAACGAAATTGCCGATGGAAACCTCACCGTCACGCCACGTCCGCTTTCGGACAAGGATACGCTGGGCATTTCGCTCCAGCGCATGGTGGAACGTCTTCGTGGCGTGGTTGCCGATGCGCTTGCAGCAGCCGATAACGTTTCGTCCGGCAGCCAGGAGCTGTCCGCAAGCTCCGAGCAGCTTTCGCAGGGAGCGACGGAACAGGCGTCGTCTGCCGAAGAAGCGTCCGCTTCGATGGAGCAGATGGCAGCGAACATCAAACAGAATGCCGACAACGCTGCCCAGACGGAAAAGATCGCACGCCAGTCTTCCAAGGATGCAGAAGCCAGTGGTGAGGCCGTCGGCCGTGCCGTGACGGCCATGCGTACAATCGCAGAGAAGATTTCCATCGTTCAGGAAATCGCTCGCCAGACCGACCTACTTGCACTGAACGCTGCGGTTGAAGCGGCCAGAGCAGGCGAACATGGCAAGGGCTTTGCCGTGGTGGCTTCCGAAGTCCGCAAACTTGCAGAGCGCAGCCAGGCTGCCGCAGCTGAGATCAGTTCCCTTTCAGGCACGACTGTTCAGGTTGCAACGGAAGCCGGTGACATGCTGAACCGTCTGGTCCCGGATATCCGCAAGACGGCCGAACTGGTGTCTGAAATCTCGGCTGCATGCCGCGAACAGGATATCGGTGCCAGCCAGATCAACGAAGCCATCCAGCAACTCGACAAGGTCACGCAGCTCAACTCCGGCGCGTCCGAGGAAATGTCTGCAACATCGGAAGAGTTGGCTGCACAGGCTGAAGAGCTTCAGGCCAGCATTGCATTCTTCAAGGTTGATCGCTCTGATGCCGGTCATTCGCCGGCAAATCTTCGCGCACCGGCCCGTTCGGCGCAGGCACCTGCCGCACGTGTAGCACCGAAAGCAGCACCTGCTCGTAGACCGGACAATTCCCTCGCCAGCCAACAGGCACGTGCCAAGGGTTTTGCACTGGATATGTCGATGGGCGGACCGGACTCAGGTGACGCGGATTTCCGCGAAAGCGCGTAAAGCGAGATGAGTAATGGGCTCGAAATGTATATTCGAGCCCTCCGATGCGACGATGACTATCACGCATTCTATTGAGAGGTGTGGATGCATCGTTTGCACAGCAACTTGATAGTGCGGGCGGCGATGCACCTATGACGCCAATCATTCAAAACTTCGACTTAAAGGACTAGCTATGCGGTTTACCATCAAATTAAAACTTGGCCTGATATTTGGGCTACTCGTCCTCCTGATGGCAGCTTGCGCTGCTTTCGGTATCAATGGTCTACGGGAGATGGATGCATTGAAGGATAGCATGATCAATGGTCCTATCCGTCAAGACGATGTCGCCAATGACATAGCTGGCGCATTCGATGGCCTCGGATTGGCCGAAAGCGACCTCCTTCTTTCAACATCGTCAGAACGCGTTCAAAACGCGCTCAATATGATTGCCACCGAACGCAAAAACTTCAACGAGGCCCTGGTTGCTGGCGAGCAGAGTGCTCCGGAAGACTTCAAAGCCAAATGGGCGGAAATTCGAGACTTCTGGGGCGATTTTATCGCCCTACAGGACCGCATTATCAATCTGGTGAAATCCAACAACCGCGATCAGGCTCTGGAATTGAACCAGACCGAGGGAACAATTGCCTCCGACAAACTGGATGCAATGACGGAAGCCCTGTCAGAGTTGACAGAAGCTGGTATCGCGACCTCTGACAAGCTGAGCGAAACCGCGTACAACACCACGTTCACAACGCTGGCCGCCCTTGCTCTCGGAGCTGCCATACTCTCGATAATTTCTGCGATCCTCATCTCGGTCTCCATTAGCCGCGGCCTCAACAAAGCGATCATTTCGGTTCGAAACGTATCCGAAGGCGACCTTACAAGTATGGCCGTCATCACCACACGCGATGAGATCGGCACATTGCTGGAACACGTCAACACGATGATCGAGCGTTTGCGCGGCGTTGTTTCCGACTCCATTTCCGCAGCCGAAAATGTCTCGTCTGGTAGCCAGGAGCTTTCCGCCAGCTCGGAACAGGTGTCTCAAGGCGCGACAGAACAGGCATCTTCGACGGAAGAGGCATCCGCGTCGATGGAAGAAATGGCTGCCAATATCCGCCAGAATGCGGAAAACGCTGCGCAGACCGAAAAGATTGCCCGTCAGTCTTCCACCGACGCAGAAGCCAGCGGTGCAGCTGTTGGGCGTGCGGTCGTTGCCATGCGCACAATCGCCGAAAAGATTTCCATCGTTCAGGAAATTGCACGTCAGACAGATCTTCTCGCCCTCAACGCTGCGGTTGAAGCCGCGCGTGCCGGCGAGCATGGCAAGGGCTTTGCTGTCGTTGCCTCGGAAGTTCGCAAGCTGGCCGAACGCAGCCAGTCTGCAGCTGCTGAAATCAGCGCCATGTCCAGCGACACCGTAAAGGCCGCAGCCGATGCGGGTGAGATGCTGAACCGCTTGGTGCCGGATATCCGCAAGACGGCGGAACTGGTCGCTGAAATTTCAGCAGCCTGCCGTGAGCAGGACATCGGCGCAAACCAGATCAATGAGGCCATCCAGCAGCTGGACAAGGTTACCCAGCAAAACACCAGCGCATCCGAAGAGATGTCTGCCACCTCTGAAGAGCTGGCAGCTCAGGCCGAAGAGCTCCAGACGAGCATCGCATTCTTCAAGGTGAACAATGGCGATGCACGCCGTGCTCAGCCTGCGCAAAAACAAGCGGCGTTCAAGCAGAAAAAACCTCACCAACCCATGCCTGCTCGCAAGGCGACGAATGATCATTCCGTCAGAACACAGCAGGCTCGCGCCAAGGGTTTCGCACTGGATATGTCTCAGGGCGGTCCGGATGCGAACGACGCGGATTTCCGGGAAAGCGCTTAAATCATGGCCAGCACATCATCTGATACCCAGTATGTCACGTTCAGTCTCGGCGAAGAGGTCTTTGCCGT
Organism: Agrobacterium sp. rho-8.1; assembly: GCF_033957725.1. Classification (NCBI taxonomy): domain Bacteria; kingdom Pseudomonadati; phylum Pseudomonadota; class Alphaproteobacteria; order Hyphomicrobiales; family Rhizobiaceae; genus Agrobacterium; species Agrobacterium sp. rho-8.1. The sequence continues at coordinate 1,000,710 of NZ_CP192789.1, read as the reverse complement.
TCCTGTGGATGTCGTTCGCGAAATTCTTGATCATGAGGACGCTTTCAAAATCCCCCATGGACCGGATTACCTGCTGGGGCTCAGGGATGTGCGTGGCCAGGGCGTACCCGTAATCGACCTTCGATTACGCCTGGGCATGAGCGGAACGGTCAAGACCCAGAACACACGTATGTTGGTGCTGGATATTCCGATCGGTGAAAAACTCCTCGCACTGGGCCTGGTGGCAGACAAGGTGTTCGAAGTCACACCGTTCAGCCGGGAGGTCATTGAAACAGCGCCCGATATCGGCATTCGCTGGAACTCGAACTACATCGCTGGTGTCGTTCGTCGCGAGGGTGATTTTGTCGTTATCATCGACCTCGCGCAACTCTTCTCCGGCGAGGCCAGCGGCCTCACCCAGGCCGCCAACGGACCCGTCCGCGCCGCATAATGGAGTCCAAACGTTGAGTGCACCTGCTTACACTACCTTCGACGACAGCCTGAACAGCAGCGATTTTCGTAAACTTTCGGAATTCATCTACAATTACTGCGGCATCAAGATGCCAGATACGAAGCGGTCAATGCTGGAGGGGCGGCTGCGCAAACGCTTGAGAGCAACCGGCCACGCGACCTTCGTGGAATATTGCGATTTCCTGTTTCGCCATGGGGGCATGGAAACCGAAAGCATTTTCCTGATCGATGTTGTCACGACCAACAAGACGGATTTTTTTCGGGAGCCCAACCACTTCGATTTCATGGGAAAAATTGCCCTGCCTGCATTGTCTGCAAAGGGCCATAAACGCATCCGGACATGGAGTTCGGCATGCTCCACCGGTGCTGAGCCATACACGATGGCGATGGTTCTGGCCGAAGCTGTCGAGAAACGGGTGATCGGGGATTTCAGTATCCTTGCCACGGACCTGTCTACCGAAGTCCTTCAGAAAGCACATTCCGGAATCTACACGAAAGACTTGGTTGCGCCTGTCCCGCCAGATCTAGCACGAAAATATATCATGCAGCCTCGCGACAAACAGCGCAACGACGTGCGCATCACGCCTAAGCTTCGCGCAAAGGTCGGCTATGCAAGGCTTAATCTGATGAATCCGACCTACGAGGTCGGCGACGCCTATCAGATCATTTTCTGCCGCAACGTTCTCATCTACTTCGACAAGAAAACGCAAGCACATGTGTTGACGCAATTGTGCAAGTGCCTGTCGCCGGGTGGTTATCTGCTAATCGGTCACTCCGAAAGTATCACGGGTATCGACCTTCCCGTTAAACAGGTTGCCAACACAGTGTTCATAAAGCAGTAGCGAACGGCCATGGTAAAAAAGACGCGCGTTTTGATCGTCGACGACTCCGCCAGTGTTCGTCAGACACTGACCGCAGTACTTGAATCCGACCCTGACATCGAAGTGATCGGAGCGGCGTCCGATCCCTTCATGGCAGCCAAGAAGATACAGGAAGACCTCCCCGACGTCATAACGCTCGATGTCGAAATGCCGCGCATGGACGGAATCACGTTTTTGCGGAAGATCATGTCCCAGCACCCCATTCCCGTGGTGATGTGCTCGTCTCTCACCGAAGCTGGGTCCGAGACATTGCTGCAGGCACTGGAGGCAGGTGCGGTCGACATCATCCTGAAGCCGCGTATCGGTGCCGCCGATCATCTGGCGGATTCGGCATTGCGCATCTGTGAGGTCGTCAAAAGTGCCGCTCACGCCCGCGTGAGAGGGATAAAAACATCGCCTCGGCATGGGTCGACACACGGCATCCAGGCCAAGTTGACTGCTGACGCCGTACTGCCACCACCATCTGGAAAAGCGATGGCGCGGACGACCGAAATGGTGGTCTGTATCGGCGCGTCCACAGGGGGTACAGAGGCATTGCGTGAGATGCTGGAAAGACTGCCAGCAAATGCACCTGGCATCGTGATCGTCCAACACATGCCGGAAAAGTTCACGGCAGCGTTTGCCAGACGTCTCAACTCCCTATGCGAGGTAGAGATCAAGGAAGCAGAAGACGGCGATGCGGTTCTGCGCGGACATGTGCTAATCGCGCCAGGCGACAAGCACATGCTTTTAGAGCGGCAGGGCGCGCGGTATCACGTGTCCGTGCGCACAGGCCCGCTCGTTTCACGTCACCGGCCATCCGTGGATGTGTTGTTCCGTTCCGCTGCACGCTCCGCTGGCGGCAACGCCATGGGCGTGATCATGACCGGAATGGGTGATGACGGCGCACGCGGCATGCTGGAAATGCACCAGGCTGGTGCTCACACCTTGGCGCAGGATGAAGCCTCGTCCGTCGTGTTCGGCATGCCGAAAGAAGCCATAGCGCATGGCGGTGTCAACAAGATCGTACCTCTGGACCACATTGCTCGCGAAATCCTGGCCGAAGACAGGCGTCGGTAAGTTAAATCCTGAACAGGTCTTTAGATGCTGTTAACCATAATGCTGAATGATCAGACAGCACCATGATTCTGGTGCTTCGAGTGAGCGATGATCGCCCGCGAGCATTCACCGGATCTGGTCATGGCGGTCATTACTTTCGCGAACACAAAGGGCGGCGCGGGCAAAACGACAGCCGTGTTGTTGCTTGCCTCACAACTTGCGCGGCGTGGTTTGAAAATCTGCGTTATTGACACAGATCCCCAGCGTTGGCTGTCCAAATGGCGGGAGGCCGCTGACGACCGCGTCGACCTTTCCGTGATTACCTATGTTACCGCGTCAAGCCTTCAACAGCACGTCCTGGACAACCGCCGTAAGTTCGACCATGTCATCATCGACCTCCCCGGCGCACAGTCACCACTTCTGGCGACAGCTGTGGGCATGTCCAACCATGTTATCATCCCCGTGCAAGGCAGCACGATGGATGCCCAAGGCGGCGCGCAGGTGCTCGAATTGCTCCGTTATCTTGATGATCGCGCATCTATCAAAATACCGCACTCCGTTGTGCTGTCTCGCGTCAATTCCATGGTCACGACGCGCGCACTTTTGGCTGCCAAAGCGCTTCTCGCCAAACGCAACGTGCATGTTCTGGACACGCCGATCATCGAACGCGCGGCGTTTCGTGATATGTTTGAGTTCGGCGGCTATCTCCACATGATGAACGCGTCGCAAGTCAGCAATCTGGATAAGGCATTGCAAAACGCCAAGTCTTTTGCAGATGAGGTCATGCGGCTCCTGCCTATCCAATCTGCGACGAGACTGGTGTCCGCTGCCTAGACTTTCAGCCTGTGTCGCTGGGCTGCCTGTCTTTATTGATGAGACTTCCCAGTACCATGTCCAGATGGGCCTCGATATAAGTGGGAACATCAAGCTCTCGTGTGCCATCGTGAATGAGCGTCTCGAAGATCATGGCAAGAATGGGCGCGAAGACCAGTCGTGCTTCAGCTCTGGGGCGTGCGATGAACTCACCGGATGCTATACCATCGTTGAGGATTGTCTGGACGCGCATCAGGAGTGGGTCCACAAGGTCATCGCGGTGTGAATCGATGACCTTTGGAAATCTCCGCCCCTCGGAAATCACGAATCTCAAGAGTTCTCGAACCCGTCGCTGATCGACACTGATTTTGTAAAACAGCTTCATCATCGCCGTCAGCCGTTCCACACTGGTACCTGTCAAGGTTCGCGTGTCGGCAATAGTCTGCTGAATAGGGACCGAAATGTGCTCGATCATTCCCGCAAACAAGTCTTCCTTTGTCGGAAAATAGACGTAGACAGTGCCTTTCGTCACGCCGACACGATCGGCGATGTCTTCTACCCGTGCTGCGGAAAATCCGTGCTCTACAAATTCTTCGAAAGCTGCATCGAGAATCTGTGTGGGCCTAAGCGCCTTTTGTTGAGCGCGTGTCAGCCTTTTCATTCATCATCCTAACCTGCTGCGGCTGAAAGGTTGCGCCGCAGAACAATTTCATTGACTATCGGGTAAGTCAAATGTATCACGTATTCATCACGGTTCAAGAGGCAATGTATGAGACGCGTAGCTACGATCGCCGGCATGGCGATATCACTGATAAGTCTTGCCGCCTGTGCTCCCGAGGGAGGTGATCAGCAAAAGCCGGTTCGGGAGGTCAAAACGGTTCAGGTCGAGTCGTTGGACGTGGCCACCGCTATTGCAACGACGGGTCAGATCAGTGCCCGGGTTCAATCCGACCTTTCGTTCCGTGTCAGCGGCCGCATCACGGAGCGTCTTGTGGATGTCGGCGACCGCGTCAAATCGGGTCAGATCCTTGCGCGCATAGATCCGCAGGAACAACAGGCTGACCTTCAAGTCGCCATCGCCAGTCTCGAGTCTGCGAAAGCGCAGCAGACCCAGGCGCAGCAAGCCTATGATAGACAACAAAGCCTTTTGGCCACGGGCGTTACCACGCGCGCAGCCCTTGATTCCGCTCAAGAATCTCTTTTGACTGCACGCGGCTCCGCTGATTCGGCGCAAGCGCAGGTCGACAGCGCACGCGATGCTCTGGGGCAAACCGAACTCAAATCGGATGCCGACGGCATTATCACGGCGCGGAACGCGGAAGTCGGTCAAGTGGCGCAGGCGGCACAGACGGTCTTCACCCTGGCCCATGACGGCCCACGCGACGCTGTCATCAATGCCGACGAATCTCTTTTGCTTGGCGGCGAAATCGAGGATGACGTCGAGGTCAGAATGCTGTCGGGGGGCGCGCCGATCAAGGCAAAAGTTCGGGAAGTATCACCAACGATCGATACGACGACCGGTACGATCAAAGTCAAGCTTTCGCTGGATCCGAACGCCGACGTCCGCCTGGGAAGTCCAGTCGTTGCGACTGCGCATTACAAGCCCGTAAAGACGATTGAGCTGCCATGGTCTGCGATGGCGTCAGTCTCGGGCAAACCAGCCGTCTGGATCATTGACCCGAAGGGCAACACCGTATCTTTGCGCCAGATCGAGATAACAGCGTATGCGAACCAGCGCTTTTCCGTTCGTTCGGGCCTGTCGGAGGGCGAGATCGTGGTTTCTGACGGGACCAAATTTCTCACAGCCGGCGAAGTCGTGGCCTACGAAGGAGCCGCAAAATGACATATCCAAAGACGATCGTGGGACTGATGCTCGCCACGACATTTCTGGTCTCCTGCGGGGAAGAGGATAAGGCTCCTGAAAAGCCGCGTCCCGTTCTTTCAGTGGTCGTACAACCCGTGCCCCAGGCGACGCTCACGCTTCCCGGCACCGTCAACGCGCGGATCGAAACCCAATTTGGTTTTCGTATTCTTGGTCGCATCGTTGCCCGTAACGTCCAGGTGGGCGATCTCGTGAAGAAGGGCGATATTCTCGCAGCTCTTGATCCGATAGCTTTGGAACTGGCCGTCCGTAGCGCGCAGTCTGATCTTGCCAACGCGCAGGCGCAACTTGCAAACGCCACCAGCAACGAGCAGCGGCAGCAAACCTTGTTTGAACGCCAGTCTGCTGCCAAAGCCACGTTTGAAAGTGCCCAGCTGGAGCGCAGCACAGACGCAGCTAACCTCAACAAGGCGAAGGCCAATCTGGACAAAGCAAAAGAGCAACTGGACTACGCGCAGCTTCGCGCCGAATTCGACGGTGTCGTGACAGCGACATCTGCCGAAGTCGGTCAGGTCGTGTCGGCAGGCCAAAGCATTGTAACGGTCGCACGGCCGGAGGAACGCGATGCCGTCATCGACGTCCCGGAAACCGCGAGCGGCCTTTTGAAGGGCGGTGCAGAATTCAACGTATCGCTGCAGCTGGATCCTGATATCAAAGCGAAAGGCATCGTTCGCGAAATAACGCCGCTTGCTGATAGCGCGACCCGGACGCGGCGCACGAAATTGACCCTCGTCAATCCACCGGAAGCATTGCGGCTAGGCTCCGTCATCAGTGCGAGTGCATCGGTTGGCTCCAGCCCCGTCATTCAACTCCCATCGTCTGCGATCAAACGCGACGGTTCAAGAACGCTCGTCTGGGTCGTCGACAACAAGGAAGGCAAGGTCTCTTCGCGCGAGGTCACTCTGGCCGCGGGGACTGCAACGGGCGGACCTCTCGTCGTTCTTCAAGGCGTCAATCCCGGCGACCGCATCGTGGTCGCAGGTGTCAACCAACTTCAAGACGGCCAAGCCGTTCGCATCGATCAGGAGACTGCCCAGTGAAGCCGTTCAATCTCTCCGACTGGGCACTCGAACACCGTTCGCTGGTCTGGTATTTCATGATCATCTTCGTGGTGGCTGGAGCGTTCTCCTATATCAATCTGGGACGTGAAGAAGACCCTTCCTTCACCATCAAAACCATGATTGTGAGGGCCCAGTGGCCAGGGGCTTCTGCCGAGGAAGTCACCAAGCAGGTTACCGACAGGATTGAAAAGAAACTGGAAGAGCTGGACGCTCTTGACTATGTCAGAAGCGAAACGACAGCGGGCCAGACAATCATTTACGTCGAGTTGCTGCCCACGACCAAGGCCAAGGATGTGACCACGAACTGGGTCAAGGTTCGCAACATGGTCAATGACATCAAGGGCAGTTTACCAAGCGGTGTGGTGGGCCCCTTCTTTAACGACACGTTTGGAGATGTTTACGGCAACATCTATGCCTTCACATCGGATGGGCTGTCCCAACGACAGTTGCGCGATCTCGTCGAAGACGCGCGCGCCAAGCTCCTGACGATCGAAAATGTCGGTAAAATCGATATTATCGGCGAGCAGGACGAAGCTATCTATCTTGAATTTTCAACACGCAAGATTGCTGCGCTGGGGCTCGATCGCCAAGCCGTGATCAATACGCTTCAAGCACAAAATGCGGTTACCCAGTCGGGTTTTGTGGATGCCGGACCTGAACGTATTGCTATCCGTGTCGGCGGCGGCTTTTCTTCCGAAGAAAGCCTCAAATCCATCAATCTTCGGGTTAATGACCGCTATTTCCCACTGACCGATGTAGCAACGATCAAGCGAGGCTATGTTGATCCCCCAACGTCGTTGTTTCGTTTCAAGGGCAAACCTGCCATCGGCCTTGCCATTGGCATGATCACAGGTTCAAACCTTCTGACCTTCGGCGAACATCTTGATGCCGAGATGAAACGCGTGGTGGCAGACCTGCCGATCGGCGTGACCGTCGAGCGCGTCTCGGATCAACCCGCCGTGGTCGAGGAGGCCGTTTCCGGCTTCACCACCGCGCTGTTTGAAGCCGTGGTCATCGTTCTGGCCATCAGTTTCATCAGCTTGGGCGTTAGGGCTGGACTGGTCGTGGCCGTGTCCATACCGCTCGTTCTGGCTATTACTTTCGTTTACATGGAATATACCGGCATTTCGCTCCAGCGCATTTCGTTGGGTGCGTTGATCATTGCTCTTGGCCTTCTGGTAGATGATGCCATGATCGCCGTCGAAATGATGGTCGCGCGGCTGGAAGTGGGTGACAATCTTCGACAGGCTGCGACCTACGTCTACACGTCGACCGCATTTCCGATGCTGACAGGCACACTCGTCACTGTAGCTGGCTTCATCCCGATTGGCCTCAACAGCAGCGCCGCGGGCGAGTTCACATTCACGCTCTTCGTCGTGATTGGCGTATCACTCGTTGTCTCTTGGGTCGTGGCCGTGGTGTTCACACCTCTTCTCGGCGTGATGATTTTGCCAAAAACCATGAAGTCCCACCACGATAAAAAGGGACGGATGGCAAGCGGCTTTTCATGGCTCCTTGGCCTTGCCATGCGCTTCCGCTGGATCACGATCATCTCTACAGTCGCCGTTTTTGCGCTTTCACTTGGCGGAATGGGTCTGGTTCAGCAACAGTTCTTCCCGACATCCGATCGCCCGGAATTGATCGTTGACTGGAGCATGCCGCAAAACAGCACTATCACCGAAACAGACCGCCAGATGGCTCAGTTTGAAAAGGAAAAACTGGTTGGCAACGCTGATATCGACCACTGGTCGACCTATGTCGGCGAGGGTGCACCACGTTTCATTCTGTCCTATGACGTGCAGAGCCCTGCGGCATGGTTTGGTCAGGTCGTGATCGTCGCAAAAGACCTGGAGGCACGTGACCGTCTCAAGGCCGATCTTCAGGCTTATCTTTCCAAGACATTCCCTGGCACCGATGCCTTCGCGAAATTTCTCGATATCGGCCCCCCGGTCGGCAAGCCTGTTCAGTACCGCGTGAGCGGACCTGATGTGCAGAAATTGCGGCAATACGCGCAGCAACTCGGCGCAATCGTCAGCGCCAACCCGCTGCTATCCAACATGACGTTTGACTGGAACGAGCCGTCTCGCGTCGTCAAAATCGACGTTCTCCAGGATAAGGCAAGACAGCTTGGCGTCTCCTCTCAGGATATTGCGACCGTTCTCAATGACGTCGTCGAAGGGTCTTCCAGCACGCAGGTCCGTGATGACATTTATCTTATCGATGTTATCGGTCGTGCCGAAGACGTTGAGCGTGGGTCAATCGAAACCTTGAGAAACCTTCAATTGCCAAGCTCTAACGGCCAGTCCGTTCCACTTTCGGCTGTCGCCAAGTTCCGTTACGAACTTGAGCAACCGATGATTGGCAGAAGAGATCGTATCCCGACGATCATCATCAAGGCTGCCGTTGTCGGACCCACTCAACCTGCGACGGTTGTTGAGGGTTTGAAGCCAGCAATCGAGAAGTTTACGGCTAATCTTCCCGCAGGCTACAAGGTAGAAATTGGCGGTTCCGTCGAGTCCAGTGCAGACTCTCAGGGGCCGATTGCTGCCGTGGCGCCGATGATGCTGTTTGCCATGGCAACGATCTTGATGTTCCAGTTGCAAAGCTTCAGCCGCCTGTTCCTGGTGTTTGCCGTTGCGCCGCTTGCGCTGATCGGTGTGGTTGCTGCCCTCCTCTTGAGCAATGCCCCGATGGGCTTCGTCGCGATCCTGGGCATTCTCGCACTCATTGGCATTCTCATACGAAACTCGGTCATCCTTGTGGTCCAGATCGAGCATCTGCGAGAGGAAGGATTGACGCCTTGGCAGGCGGTGATAGAGGCGACCGAACATCGTATGAGGCCGATCATGCTGACGGCAGCAGCGGCAACTCTGGCTCTCATCCCGATTTCGCGGGAAGTCTTCTGGGGACCAATGGCCTATGCGATGATGGGCGGTATCGTGGTCGGAACCGTTCTCACGCTTCTGTTCCTGCCAGCGCTTTATGTCGCATGGTTTAGAATTCCACGTGAAGACGTCTCCAAAGACCCCGAGCATCCACCCGCAACGGCCTGAGCCAAAACGGGGGCGCTGACGCGCCCTCCTCTGCCTCCCCAAGCACGAAACGAGTAAACCATGTCACTTTTCATGACAAAGGGCGGCAGGCGCTTTCCTTACACCATGGTCATCATCGCAACGGTGATTGCATTGACGGGTTGCGTTTCGCGACCGACATCCGATGTCCTCAAGCCGGTGACACTGAAAACCGCTCAGCAAAAAAAGGTCAGCATTCTCGCCGTTACCAATCGTGATCCGGTGGCAAAGGACGCCTCTTTCGGGAACCGCTGGGCAGGTGCTACGAGCTATGATCAGTTTTCATTCTCCGTACCTTCCGAACGGGATGGACCCAACATTCAGTATGTGTCCAAAATGCCAGATCCAAATCGTCAATATATCGTGACCGGACGAGAAACACTGACAAAGGCTTCACTTGTTCAAAAGATGATCGACACGCCGCAGTTTGATGGCACCGCTGCGGTCTTTGTCCACGGTTACAACTACTCCTACCAGGAAGCCTTGTTCCGAACGGCACAGATGGTAGCCGATGCCGGCACGGTTGGTGCACCGATTATGTTTTCGTGGCCATCTGCGGCAAGCGTAGCCGGATATGTCGCAGACCGTGATGCGGTCCTTTATTCCCGCTCGGAGCTTGGGTCCCTCCTCGAAACAATAGCGGCCGCACCAAAGGTCAAGCGCATCATCCTGTTCGGTCACAGCATGGGCGGTTTTCTGTCCATGGAAGCAGCCAGACAACTCAGGCTCGAAGGCAGGAGCAATGTCCTGGCAAAGCTGCAGATTGTGCTTGCTGCGCCAGATATCGACCTCGATGTGTTCCGATCGCAGATTCGCGATATCGGAGCGATTCCAACGCCCATTACGCTTCTGGTATCAAAGTCTGACAAGGCGCTCAGCTTCTCCAGCTTCGTTGGCGGTGAAAGGCCAAGAGTGGGAAGTCTGGACGTGAACGACCCCGTGATTCAGGAGACCGCAAAAGCAGAGCGCGTGCGCGTCGTCGATATTTCATCGCTGAAATCATCCGATGGTCTCGGCCATGATCGCTACGCCTCACTTGCACAGTTTGCAGGAAACATCGATAAGGCAGAAGCTCGAACACGCTTGAGCGGCGGCAACATTGGTGCTTTCGTCTTCGACGCGGCCGGTGCCGCCGTTGCCAGTCCGTTCAGGCTTGCTGGGCAAATCGCAAGACAATAATCGGATGAGCCTTGAGCCATAGTCCGAGCTTCAACCAGTTCTCCGTTGTGTCCGAGATCATTCAAGGTGCACGAAACGGCATTGTCCGCGTCTATGGACCTCACGGCAGAATGAAGCTGTCTGGTTCGCAACTTGAACCGTAATCTTCTGTCCATCATCTGTTCATACAGCAGCCACGCCTGTTTCAGAGAAGACGTCCATATTCCTTTTGTCGCTCAAAACGAGCCATCAAACAGGAGATAAAAACATATGCGCTGGATAGCCAAGGCAACTGCCGTGACCGGAACTGCTTTGCTCATGACTGCCGGTGGCGTGAACGCCGTCGAAATCAAAAATCGGACCATCAGCGAGACTGAAGTCCTCCAGACGCAGAAAGCATGGGGCGACGCTCTCGTTGCTATTTCGCGAGAGCATGAAGAAAAAGGCGTAAAGCCAGCCCAGGAGATGGCAGCCAAAGTCATTGATGCGGCTTATGGCTACCAGCTGGGCCCGGTCCTCTTCAAGCCCACGCTGACGCAAGAGCCTCAGACATTCAGAACGGACCGCGAGGGCGCACTGTCCTACTTCGTGGGTCAGAACCCGAAATACCCTTCCGATACAGGCTTTGCCCTGAAGGGATGGCGTGAAGTCGAGGTCAAGAACGCTGCCATTCTTCTGGATGGCGAATACGCGACCACGCTTGGAAACGTCTCTTTCACCGACAAGGACGGCAAGGTGACCACAGTCGACAAGTCCTGGACGTTCAAGAAGGATGACGTGGGAACAATCCGTATCGTTCAGCATCACTCTTCACTGCCTTATTCGGCGAAATAAAACCGTCGTCTAACGATCTTGCTCCAGACGATACCCAATGCCGCGGACAGTCGTGATACACGAGCGACTGTCCGCGGCGCGATCAATTTTTGCTCGCAGGCGGCGAACGTAGACATCTACGACATTGGTCAAGGGGTCTTCACCCGCGCCCCAGATATTTGCCAAAATGCGTTCACGGCTGAGCACGCGTCCCGGGGCGGACATGAACAGCTCCAGAAGCGCAAGTTCCTTTGCCGTCATCGATATCTCGTCGCCCTCGACCGTGACGCGCATGGACTCGCGATCCAGCTCCAGCACCCCGACACACAACGTTCTCGTCCCAAGCGGACGCAGTTCGATGGGACGTCGCATCAGTGCTTCTATTCGTGCCAACAGCTCCTCGAACGAGAACGGTTTGACCAGATAGTCGTCAGCACCCATTTTCAATCCAGAAATGCGGTCACTCACCGAACCCAGTGCCGTCAGCATCAAAATTGGCGCCGAGATACCACTGGCGCGAAGCGTCTGGCAGACATCAGACCCGTTGATGATCGGCAGCATCACATCGAGTAAAATGGCACCGCTTGCGCCTGTCGAGCGCCATTCCTGCCATAAGGCATGCGCCTGTTCGATACCCGTTGGGCCATCACGGGCAACGGTGACGCTGTAGCCCTCGGCACGCAGGCCGCGTTCCAAAAAGTCCGCCACTCTGGGATCATCTTCTATGATCAGTATGTTCACTTCGTCGTCTCCATGATGGCTTCGGGAACACGACAAGCGCCCAGCAACGGTAAGCGCAGCGTCGCTGTCGTTCCTAGCTCGCTCTCGCTATGAAGCGTGATGGTTCCATCATGTGCGGACGTCAGATGTTTGGCGATTGACAATCCCAGGCCGGTACCATCAGGGCGGTGAAGCCGTGCATTGCTGCCTCTGAAATTACGGTCGAAAACATGGGGAAGCGCATCAGCTTCAATTCCTATCCCATGGTCTCGAACAACAAGTTCCCAAGCATTTGAGGTGATGCTGGAACTGACATCTATTTTTGCGTTCTGCGGCGAATAGCGGATGGCGTTGTCGAGAAGAATGGCAATGACCTGGCGCAGGCGGAACGGGTCACCCGCCACGATCGTCTCTGCATCCTCGATATCAGTGGAAATCTTGATACCTCGCTGATTTGCGAGGGTTTCCGCGCTCAACAGCGCCTCTTCGAGTGGGCCCGCGATGTCAATCTGCTCCCTGTTGAGCGCCAATGTCTCGTCTGCGCCGCGCGACATCATCAACAAATCGTCGATCAGGCTCCCCATCTGACTGGCAGCTTGCCCGATGCGCTCCAGCGACGCGCGATACTCGTCATCTGCTTTTTGCCCCCGCAACGCAATCTCCGCTTCACCACGAATTGCGGTGGTGGGTGTACGCAATTCGTGGCTGATATCGGCCAGCAGACTGCGCCGACGCCCCTCGGATGCCCGCAGTCGCGATAGAGCATCTTCCAAAGCAGACGTCCGCTCCCTCACCTGTTGCTCAAGGACAACGCGGTGATCGGCTTCTTCGTTTCGGCGAAGTAAAAGTTCTGAGGCCATGCGATTGATGCTTTTTGCGAAACGGCCGAATTCGTCAGTCGTCGTCACGGGAATACGATGTTCGAGCTGACCGGATTCGTAAGCTTTCGCCCCTTCGGACATCTGCTGCAGCGGACGCCGGATGGCTTTAGCGATGACATAGGCCAGTCCCATGCCGATAATCGCGATAACGAAGGTCAGCACGGCGAGGACGCGATTGAGCTGCAAAAGCGCTGCATTCGCCTTGGCCCGAGAGATGACAAGTTCCGACTTCTCCTCGGAGATGGTGTTGTTGAGCACTTCGCGAAGATCCCTTCCCGCCCCCTGATCGAAGATCGTCTCGATGGATGCCCAGGCGCTGCGTACATCATCTGCTCCCGTGTGAGACCTGATGTCTTCGATAGCGGGTTTCAGCGCGATGACACTGCCTGAGATAAGCTGCAAAGCCTCGTCGCGTGCGTCATCATCGTCCGCGGAGGCCCCGGCGAGATGATCCATCTCCCGTGTTTCCTTGCTGATCTGTTGAATCTGCTCGATGGTGGTAGCCATCTGGGCGCGGAGCATCTCACCATCGCCAGGCGCATGGTCTGCTCCAATCAAGGCGCGCAAGGACCATGCCCGCAGCCTCTGTTTGGTAGCAGATAACTCAAGCAGCCCTGACAGAATATCGCCCGCATAGCGTCCGCGAATGACCTGTTGTTCGGCTTCTGTGGCAATGTGACGGTTGAGCAGGCCTTGACACACGATCAATACAGCGAGAACCGCGAAAGCCGCGATCAGCCGCATCGTGAAGTCAAACCGTCCCATGCTAAAACTTCCTGTTAAGGGGCCCTTGGCCGTGCCAAGCTACATTCTCATAGCTCTCGTTTACATCGCATATGCCAAGGCGGACTTTGCGGTATTTGTTCGGCTAAGGCGAGAAATGTTTGGATGGGCGTTAGGATTAGCGCCTCGAACCTGCGCATCCCATAAAGCCACGTGTCACTATCCGTCCGACAGCCACATAACAAAGATGCGTGGAACACATATGGTCCAGCTGGTGTTTAGGTGGGACGGTATATTAGATACCGCTGGAGAGAGTTTTTATGACTGATAGAGTTTGTATCATCGGATCTGGCCCGACAGGCATTTATACGTTTCAGCATTTGTCCAACTCACCCAAGCACCTCTCCATTACAATATACGAAGCTGAGAACTACGCGGGGAAAGGCACTCCGTATCTTCCCACAATCAATGATCCGGCAATGTTGTCGAATATTCCGAGCATCGAGATCCCGTTGCTGGGACAAACATTGGCAGACTGGCTACGTGGCCGTGATGACGAATATCTCTCCACATTCGGGATCGTCCGTACCCATATCACTGAGCGTGAGTTTTACCCTCGCTTGGTCTTGGGCGACTATTTCCACGATCAGTTTCTGTATTTGAAGGCGCAGGCGGAAAAAAATGGGCACAAGGTGGATATCCGCGTGCAACACCGCGTGAGGGACATTGCCCTCGAAACGCATGAAATTCGCCTGAAAGTCGAAGCTGCGGGTGAAACTTTCGATGCGGTCTACGATCATGTCGTGATGGCAACGGGTCACAACTGGCCAGAAAATACCGAAACTCACCCCGGATATTTTATGTCGGCTTGGCCCGCATCCGCACTTCAGTCGATTAAAGGCGGGCGATTGGGCATATTGGGCACTTCACTGAGTGCAATCGACGCGCTTATGACGGTGGCGACGTCGTGTGGATCATTCGTGTATGACGGTACCGGAAATCTCCAGTACCAACCATCGACTGGCTGTGAAGATTTCCATGCTGTTCTGATGTCTCGAAAAGGACTTTTACCAGAGGCGGACTTCTATTGTCCGCTGCCTTACATGCGCCCACGCATTTGCACTCCAGAATCGATCGAGGCTTTGATTTCGCAGGGATCGAACGGACTTTTGAACAAGGTATTCGAGCTTTTCAGAAACGAAATCAGTCTTGCCGATCCGGACTATGCAGCCGAGATCGGACTGAGCCAGCTGAACGTCGATACGTTTGCTAACGCGTATTACGCCCGCCGCTCAAGCATCGATCCGTTTGTTTGGGCTGCCGCAAACCTTGCAGAAGCCAAACAGAATGCTGCAGCGGAATTTACGGTGCCATGGCGTTACGCAATCATGATCACACACGAGATCATCGCTAAAGTCGTTCCGCATCTCGACACAGAAGATTTTGCGCGGTTCAACAAATCGTTCAAAGGAATCTTCATTGATGAATACGCAACGGTGCCACACCTCTCGATTGAGCGTCTGTTGGCACTGCGAAATGCAGCACGGCTGGAAATCTTCAAGCTAGGTAGCGATTATGAGATCACAAAGCCAGAATCGGCGCGTGGGGCGTGCGTTGCGTTGGGAGAGAGGACGGAGCGCTTTGATAATTTCATTGATGCTACTGGCCAAAGTGCACTTTCTGCCCGTGAACTTCCGTTTCCGACACTGGTCAACCAGGAAACCGTGCGCAAAGCTCCCACAGCCGAGCCGTTGGGTTTCCTGACAGGCGATGCATCTGTGTCGAGCGTACGTTTGGGCGGGATCGACGTGGATGACCACTATCGTACGATCACAGCCGGAACCGTCTCGAACCGCCTTTATTGTGCTGCGATTCCGTTTCTCTTGCACAAGAATCCCTTCGTTCAGGGCATTACGAGCGCGGCAGAAACGGGCGAGATCGTCGCACAGGCCATCATCGACGACGTGAACCATGCACAGTTTACCGAGTTACTTTCAGCATGAATGATATTAGCGCAGGAACTGTCACCGCGTCCCAGCGTCAAACTGTAAAAAGAGTGGGACGCATAGCCGAATTGTGGCGCTACCCCGTGAGTTCTTTGGGGGGCGAGACGTGCGACACTGTCAATGTGGATATGAATGGTATCGTGGGAGATCGCGGGTTCGGCATTTTCGATACCTCTACCGGGCGTGCTGCTGCACCGGAGAAAGAAGCCCGCTGGCGATCCGCTTTGTTTCTACACAGCACACTGGATGAAAACGGATTGCCACGCATCCATTTCCCTGATGGTACGGATCTCTCGATTATTGACGAGACGGCGCCCTCCCTGCTCTCAGACCACTTCGGTTTTGATGTCGGAGTAGGACGATACGCGCGCACCAATCTGTCGGCGGCTGCGGCCCTTCCAATTATCTCGAACCGGTATGATCCAAGCCCTCTTCACATTATCACGACGCAGTCGTTGAGAGAACTTGCCAGTATTGCATCGTTAACCGAGGTAAACCACCGCCGGTTTCGCCCCTCGGTGTTGATCGAGACGGACCCTTCAAACCATGAGGATTCTGGTTTTCTAGAAGAAAGCTGGCTGGAGGGTACACTTTACCTTGGTACGCTGAGAGTGGAAGTTACGGAAAAAGCCAAAAGGTGCGGAATGACCTTGATCGCTCAGCCCGAACTCACAGAACAACCTGAGATTCTACGAACCCTTGTTCGTCGCAACGCCCGAAATTTCGGGATTTATTGTCATATTCCGCAGTCTGGCACATTGACAGTCGACGCCAACGTCAATCTCGCGGTCGTATCACTGTAATCTCTCAGGCTAACAAGGTTCGCATAAGACTGGCACAGGAGAGTTGGCTCGTCGATCCGGCGCGTCAGTGCTAGAATACCATGGGACACCGACGCTGCGAAAAGTAGACGCTGCCAAGGCTGGAGCCGAGGAGCTTGAACGCAAATCTTTGGAATGGGAGAATTTACAAGTTTCGTTGGTTGCGGGGGCAGGATTTGAACCTGCGGCCTTCAGGTTATGAGCCTGACGAGCTACCGGGCTGCTCCACCCCGCGTTACCAGGTTTTTGCGTTTGCAAAAACCGCCATAGCAAACTCGCAGAGTTTGCGTCACTACCCGACTTTTGCGTTAGCAAAATGTCGCTTTTTTCCCGGTTTTTGCCTTGGGCAAAATACCGATCATGTACACCGCAAGGCGGTTTACATGGAGTGCCGGAGCAAATTGCGTAGCAACTTGTCTCCTGTAAGGGACGCACCTCTTTTTTTGGTACGCCGATCTTTGATTTGTTTTCGGCTTATCGCTTCAACGACGAAAGGCCGCTTGATGCGGCCCTTTGTATCGGCTGGGCCGAAGTTTGTTTATGTTTGAGAAGATTTTTGTTTTATCATGTGTTGCGTTTTGCAGACCTGGCAGCGACCTACTCTCCCGCGTCTTAAGACGGAGTACCATTGGCGCAGGGGCGTTTCACGGCCGTGTTCGGAATGGGAACGGGTGCAGCCGCCCCGCAATAACCACCAGGTCGGCAAAACGCAACATATGTTCATGCGGAGCATGAACATATGATTGCTTGTGATTGGTGTAGCTTATCCTGTTCGCTTGACGCTCACAGGGCACACCAATGGTCGATACGGCACCCTTTGCGAGTGTACGTTTGACCAAAGCAACATGTTCATGTTTTCACATGGAAACTGTTGTTTCGAGAAGCTGGGTGGCTGAGCCACTTTTTGTCTTAATTACACGTCTTATCTGTTTTGTCCTGACGCCCGAAGGGCTCCGGACGGGCCGCATCACGCGATGCGACGGCTCGCTGAGCCTGTATGGTGCCACACTCAAGCTTGAGCGGGGCAGCCCTACAGGACGATAGTCCGTCGCAAATCGTTTTGCGCGCCGTCTGCAGCGTAGTGGCCGAAGGCCACGTCAGCGTGAAGACAGAACAGATCTTCATCAAGCTTTGCTTGATGAACATAATCAATGGGAACGAAGAAGTCGATCGAGCTATTAGTAACGGTAAGCTTCATGCATTACTGCACTTCCACACCCGTCCTATCAACGTGGTCGTCTTCCACGGCTCTGATAGGGAACACTCGTTTTCAGGTTGGTTTCCCGCTTAGATGCCTTCAGCGGTTATCCATTCCGTATATAGCTACTCTGCTATGCCCTTGGCAGGACAACAGATCCACCAGAGATACGTCCATCCCGGTCCTCTCGTACTAGGGACAGATCCTGTCAATATTCCTACACCCACGGCAGATAGGGACCGAACTGTCTCACGACGTTCTGAACCCAACTCACGTACCGCTTTAAATGGCGAACAGCCATACCCTTGGGACCTGCTCCAGCCCCAGGATGCGATGAGTCGACATCGAGGTGCCAAACAACCCCGTCGATATGGACTCTTGGGGGTCATCAGCCTGTTATCCCCGGCGTACCTTTTATCCGTTGAGCGATGGCCCTTCCACACGGGACCACCGGATCACTATGACCGACTTTCGTCTCTGCTCGACTTGTCAGTCTCGCAGTCAGGCGGGCTTATGCCATTGCACTCGACGACCGATTTCCGACCGGTCTGAGCCCACCATCGCGCGCCTCCGTTACTCTTTCGGAGGCGACCGCCCCAGTCAAACTACCCACCATACACTGTCCCGGATCCGGATAACGGACCGCGGTTAGACATCCACGAAGATAAGGGTGGTATTTCAAGGATGGCTCCACGAGAACTGGCGTCCCCGCTTCAAAGCCTACCACCTATCCTACACATGCCTTGGCGAATGCCAGTGTAAAGCTATAGTAAAGGTGCACGGGGTCTTTCCGTCTGACCGCAGGAACCCCGCATCTTCACGGGGAATTCAATTTCACTGAGTCTATGTTGGAGACAGCGGGGAAGTCGTTACGCCATTCGTGCAGGTCGGAACTTACCCGACAAGGAATTTCGCTACCTTAGGACCGTTATAGTTACGGCCGCCGTTTACTGGGGCTTCAGTTCAGAGCTTGCACCCCTCCCTTTAACCTTCCAGCACCGGGCAGGCGTCAGGCCCTATACGTCGTATTGCTACTTCGCAGAGCCCTGTGTTTTTGATAAACAGTCGCTACCCCCTGGTCTGTGCCACCCTGACATACTTGCGTACAACAGGGTCACGCTTCTTCCGAAGTTACGCGTGCAATTTGCCGAGTTCCTTCAACATAGTTCTCTCAAGCGCCTTGGTATACTCTACCTGACCACCTGTGTCGGTTTCGGGTACGGTCTATACGGTGGAGCTATTTCCTGGAACCTCTTCGCCGCCCAACCAATCCAATAAGGTTGAACAACACACGAGATCCGTCACTACCACCAGGCCCACGAATATTAACGTGGTTCCCATCGACTACGCATTTCTGCCTCATCTTAGGGGCCGGCTAACCCTGCTCAGATTAACTTTAAGCAGGAACCCTTGGTCTTTCGGCGAGGGAGTCTCTCACTCCCTTTATCGTTACTCATGTCAACATTCGCACTTCCGATATCTCCAGGGGCCCTCACGGGTCCCCCTTCACAGACTTACGGAACGCTCCGCTACCACAAAACAGCCACTACGACTGTCTTATCCTCAGCTTCGGTGCATGGCTTTAGCCCCGTTACATTTTCGGCGCAAAGACCCTTATTTAGACCAGTGAGCTGTTACGCTTTCTTTAAATGATGGCTGCTTCTAAGCCAACATCCTGGTTGTTTTGGGATCCTCACATCCTTTCCCACTTAGCCATGACTTGGGGACCTTAGCTGGAGGTCAGGGTTGTTGCCCTCTTCACGACGGACGTTAGCACCCGCCGTGTGTCTGCCGATTAGTACTCCTCGGTATTCGGAGTTTGGTTAGGATCAGTAAGACGGTGAGTCCCCATAGCCCATCCAGTGCTCTACCCCCGAGGGTATTCGATCGACGCACTACCTAAATAGTTTTCGCGGAGAACCAGCTATTTCCGAGTTTGATTGGCCTTTCACCCCTAGCCACAAGTCATCCCAATCTATTGCAACAGATATGGGTTCGGCCCTCCAGTTGGTGTTACCCAACCTTCAGCCTGCTCATGGCTAGATCACTCGGTTTCGGGTCTAATGCAACAAACTAAACGCCCTATTCAGACTCGCTTTCGCTACGCCTACACCTACCGGCTTAAGCTTGCTTGCTACACTAAGTCGTTGACCCATTATACAAAAGGTACGCCGTCACTCTTTCGAGCTCCGACTGCTTGTAGGCATCCGGTTTCAGGTTCTATTTCACTCCCCTCGTCGGGGTGCTTTTCACCTTTCCCTCACGGTACTTGTTCGCTATCGGTCATGCACGAGTACTTAGGCTTGGAGAGTGGTCTCCCCATGTTCAGACAGGATTTCACGTGTCCCGCCCTACTCAAGGACAATGAGTGTTCTACGTGTACGGGGCTATCACCCGCTATGGCCACCTTTTCCAAAGTGTTCCACTTTATTCCTCATTGCCACTGGCCTGGTCCGCGTTCGCTCGCCACTACTTACGGAGTCTCGGTTGATGTCCTTTCCTTCAGGTACTTAGATGTTTCAGTTCCCTGAGTTCGCTTCTTACACCCTATGTATTCAGATGCAGATACCTTATCATAATGCTTGGAAACCTAAGCCGTACCGAAGCACAACTTAGATTCTCCAAGCATTTAAGGTGGGTTCCCCCATTCGGAAATCCATGGATCAAAGCTTATTCGCAGCTCCCCACGGCTTATCGCAGCGTATCACGTCCTTCTTCGCCTGTGCATGCCAAGGCATCCACCAAATGCCCTTAATTCACTTCTTCGTTCTCATTGTCTATGCTCACCCATAGTCGCTCCAAAGGAGCGACAACCCGATTACCTTTTACAATCAGGTCATTTCTTGATGACATCGACGTGTCGATACAGTCCTCATTGAAGGCACGCCGGTGCACTTCGAGGCCGTATCATTAAGACCAGCTTCTCGAGATATCATCCGGTGATGCGCGGTCAGGCAACATCAATCCAGCATCTCCATCAGATGAAGGCCTAAACCTTCAAACAACAAAAATGCCTCAGGACAAGCTTTCCTACCTACTCCAATCCCTCCACCAATTCCGGCCGACTAAGCCATCACACGGTTTCACTGAGACTGGGCTCGGACGCCTTGAACCAATGGTTCAAAACACCTGGAAGCTTCCAGACATATCTTCTCTTCACAATGCAGACAGAACAGGCATCATCTCATTCAAGA
>NZ_CP192789.1:0-975000 GCF_033957725.1 Agrobacterium sp. rho-8.1 | reverse complement strand
CGCTGTGGCAATGGTGTGCGGATTGCGTCCCTGGTTTCCATCGTCGGCTTCAATCACGGCTTCGATGATCCGACCGTGCCGATATACCAGCAAAAGCACGAGACACTCGGCATCACCATCGGCGACGATGTTTGGATCGGGGCAAACGCTGTCGTGCTTGATGGCGTGACGATTGGCAAGGGTGCAGTCATTGCTGCCGGTTCTGTCGTCGTGAAGGACATTCCGGAAATGGCGGTTGCGGGAGGTGTGCCAGCCAAGGTGATCCGCCAGCGGGGCGAAAAAGCCGCTAACGTCAAATCGCGTCGTGGTGCGATTTCGCAAGCTTTGCAACAGATCGGCAAGGCGGGAGCCTCGCAATGGCCGCGCATTCTCGAGCGGGCGAAACAGGATGGCCACTACGTATCGGCAGGGGCGGATGGAGTGCAGCATGAAAGCATCAGACATGAGTGCGATGCCATCGAGATCGCAGCCGGATTTGGTGGAGCACCCGAGGGGATTGAAGCTCGCGAATTGGCCACAAGGCTGCGAGCGTTTCAGGACCCCGCAACCGGTTTCTTCCCGGATCCGTTCATACCGCCCCTGCCCGGCTCGGACATTCGCGAGGATTATGCCGCGCTCTATAACGTCTTGGCAGTCGGCTACGCGCTCGAAATATTGGGGTCCCATCCACCACATCCGATAGCAGGTGCGCAAATGGACGCACCGCATCTTAGCGCCTGGCTTGATCATCTGCCTTGGAGCGACCGTGCGTGGCGATGCGGCGACCGGATCGATGCAATCGCCACGGCGCTTTATTTCAATGCGCGGTATTTCGGGATGGGTTCGGGAACGGAGACCTTGTTCGGCTGGCTGACAATGCATGCCGACCGTACAACCGGGCTTTGGGGCAAATCAACGGCCAAGCAAGGTCTGTTGCAACCGGTCAACGGCTTCTATCGCCTGACACGCGGCACCTACGCTCAGTTTGGCCTGCCAGTTCCCTTTCCAGAGGCTACCATCAATTCCGTCATCACCAACTACCGGAACTACGATGGATTTTCAGGCGCGACCTACACCGCTTGCAATCTGCTCGATACGATCCATCCGCTCTGGCTTTGCCTGAAACAGACGGATGCAAGGCGTGCAGACGCAGAGGCGATTGCCGAAACCGTTATTCTGCGATGTGCCGAGCAGTGGCAAAACAATGAGGGCTTTGCCTTCGCCTCTGGTCAGCAACCGAGCCTGCAAGGTACGGAAATGTGGCTTTCGACCTTGCACATCGCCGCAGATCTGCTGGATCTAGCCGACGCGTTTGCTTTCGTACCCAAAGGGATTCACCGGACCAAGCCTGTGGGTATGGGACTGTAACACCACGTCACTCGAGCATGGACTGAATGTGGAGCCGTATTTTACCGGTCAGGCTGTCGCCCGGTTGAAGAATCGTCAGGCCAAGATCGGTGCGCTGATGTTCAGGCTGGCGCAATGTGCCAGCTGCCATCGAAACCGGCTCAAGGCACATATAGTTTTCCGTGCGATGCGCTGCGAGATGATGGAACACCGGGTCTGCGCTCAAGACGAGCTGGCACCCTACGTCCAAGTGAATGCGTGCCGTGGACCAGTTCATCAGATGTTGCGTATAGCCTGATTTTGCGGGTAGCGATGCCTGTGGCCGGGGGAGAGGTGGATTGCCGGTCGGTACGTCAAACGGATCCAGCGCATAGGCAAGAGATGCATCTGTCCACACGTCACGATCCAGCCCGGCAACGAAATAGGGATGCCAGCCGAGAGCAACTGGCGCGGCAACGCTTGCGCGGTTGGTGATGGTGAGTTCCACGGTCAGCCCGTGTTCAGCCAATGAAAACGACTGGCGTGCCTCAAAAGCAAAAGGCCACTCGGCATCGGCCTCGTAGTCAAGTCGCAACGTGGCCTGATCGTCGGCTTGGCGCGCGACGCGCCATGGGCGACGGTGCGCAGGACCGTGCATTGCATCCAGAGCAAGCAGAGGGTGGGGCAAAACATCATGCGATACGCCTGCATGAGCGAAGCATGCTCCGTAGAGCCTATTGTGATAGGGAAATAGCGGATACGCCCCCGCCTTTGGCCAATTCCAGGGCTCGAAGACATCCGCGTTTGTCGGGACCAGAATATTGCCGAACTCCGCATGGGTGAGATGCGTCATTCGTCCGCCCCACGCGGGGCGGAGGCGGGCCGAAAACGGCCCGCTGGTAATGGAGACCGTTTCAGGCAAAGGCATAGGAGCCATCTGGCCGCTTGGGAACGCGACGCTGCCAGTGAATATAAC
The DNA here is from genome assembly GCF_033957725.1 of Agrobacterium sp. rho-8.1. Taxonomy (NCBI): domain Bacteria; kingdom Pseudomonadati; phylum Pseudomonadota; class Alphaproteobacteria; order Hyphomicrobiales; family Rhizobiaceae; genus Agrobacterium; species Agrobacterium sp. rho-8.1. The sequence continues at coordinate 972,719 of NZ_CP192789.1, read as the reverse complement.
CGTCCTCCTGCATGGCCTTTTCATCCATCTCGACTCCCCAGCCCGGACGGTCCGGCCGTAGCTCCAGATAGCCGTCTTTCGGCAGATAGGGATCGACAACGTAACGGGTTTCGTCCTCGCGGGTTTCAAGATCCGTGCCGCCATAAACGTAGCATTGTCCCTTTGGCAGGCGGTATTCCAGAATGCGGAAGTTCTGCTGCGCTGCGGAGAAATGGACGTTGACAGCCGTTGCCAGCGGCCCCATCGGGTTATGCGGCGCGATGCTCACGAAATGCGCTTCCGCAAGGGCTGCGATGCGGCGCATTTCAGAGATGCCACCAACGACGCAGATGTCCGGCTGTATGATATCGGCACCCTTGACTTGCAGGAGGCGGAGAAACTCGTTGCGACTGTAAAGGCTTTCGCCGGTGGCAAGCGTGCAGTTCAGACCCTGTTTCAGATCGCCCCACATCTCGATGTTTTCAGGACGCAGTGGCTCTTCGAAAAACAGCGGATCGTAAGGTGCCAGCGCATTGCCGAGCTGGCGTGCGGCAGCGGGTTCGAAAATCTTGGCATGGGCATCGAAGGCGATATCGTAATCGGTCCGCACAGTCTCGCGAAGGGAGCGGAAATATTCCGCCGAACTGCGGACCACTTCACCCCAGCGATGGGCGTGAATATCGAGGCGCCACGGGCTGAGCTTGAAGGCCGTAAAACCCCAATCCTCGTTCAGACGGTCGAACTCTTCCTTCGCGGCTGGCGCGTCAGGTGCGGTGTAAACCCCGGCATAAACCTTGATACGGTCGCGGACGTTACCGCCGAGCAGCTTGTAGACCGGCACGCCCGCAGCTTTGGCGGCGAGATCCCACAGGCAATGATCGATTGCGGAAATGGCCGACAGGCCAAGCGCACCGGGAGGAAAGCGGTTCTGCTGAAGCAGCAGATTGTACAGATATTCGACCCGTGTCGGGTCTTGCCCGGCGATGAAGTTATAGAGGTAATCCAGAATAGGTGGCAGCGCGAGATCAGGCCCGTGATTGTAGCATTCACCCCACCCGGTCAGCCCGTCATCGGTATCCAGCGCTACGACAACGCGCGGACGGTCCTTGTCGCGGGTGACGAATACCCGCATGCGATCAATTTTCATGCTCTAGTCTTCCTCATGGATGTAACGAAACGCAGACGGACGCCACACAATTATCCGGCCTTGCTTTCAGTCTTGACGGCGGACGGCTCGATATATCTGAACCGTCGCGTGCGATCCCTGTCGCGCGGATCGGGTCGCGGAATGGCGGAAAGCAGCGCCTGCGTATAGGGATGATCAGGCGAATTGCAGACCTTTTCAGCGTCGCCAAACTCCACCAACTTGCCGCGATACATCACGCCGACGCGGTCGCACATGTATCTAATAACGCCGATGTCGTGGCTGATGAAGATGTATGCGAGGCCCAGCTCGTCCTGCAGGCGCATCAAAAGATCCAGCACCTGAAAACGAACGGATACATCGAGCGCCGAGGTCGCTTCGTCGGCTACGATGATACGCGGTCTGAGCGTGATGGCACGGGCAATACCGATGCGTTGGCGCTGACCACCGGAAAACGCGTGCGGATAACGTTCGCGTCCCGCCGGGTCCAGCCCCACCTGCTCCATCAAGGCGCAGACACGCTCGTCCAGTTCCTTGCCCTTGGCGATACCATTGACCAGCAACGGCTCACCGATGACCTGCGCAACCGTCATGCGCGGGTTGAGAGAGCCGAACGGGTCCTGAAACACCATACGCAACTCTCGCCGCGCGGCCTTCAGTTCGGCGCCTTCGATCTTCGCCAGATCGACCACGCTTCCATCCGCCTTGCGATACAGCATCTCGCCGGAATTCGGGTCATAGAGCCGCATGATGGAGCGACCCATGGTGGTTTTGCCGGAACCGCTTTCTCCGACGATGCCAAGCGTTTCGCCCGGCAGCAGCTTGATGGACACGCCATCCAGCGCCTTCATCTCACCGAAGTGCATGGACAGGTTCTTGACCTCAAGAATGGGCTGCGCTGCGAGATCGAGCGGCGGGCGGGCCAGACGTATCTCGGCCTTGTGCTCCAGCTTCAGCACGGAGCCGATCAACATGCGGGTGTAAGGATCTTGCGGGCTGTGGAAAATCTGCTCGACCGGGCCATATTCCTTGGCAACGCCGTGGTGCATGACCAACACGTCATCGGCGATCTGCGCCACCACGCCCATGTCGTGGGTGATGAACAACACAGCCATGCCATGCGCCTTTTGCAGCCGCGCGATGAGATCGAGGATTTCCGCCTGCGTCGTCACGTCCAGCGCTGTCGTCGGCTCATCGGCGATCAGCAATTGCGGTTTGCAGGCCAGCGCCATGGCGATCATAGCGCGTTGGCGCATGCCGCCAGAATACTGGAAGGCATATTTATCGAGCGCAGTTTCCGGGTTGGGAATTTCCACCTGCCGCAGCAGCTCGATTGCCTCGGCACGGGCTTGCGCCTTGTTCATTTTCAGGTGCAGACGCAACACCTCGGTAATCTGGTCACCCACCGTGTGAACGGGAGACAGCGAGGACATCGGCTCCTGAAAAATCATCGCAATGTCTGCGCCGCGCACCGAGCGGATGACCCGGCCACGCGGATCGAGCTTTGCCAAATCAAGCGATGTGCCGTCCGCGCGGTTGAGGATGATCGAGCCGGAGGAGATTTCGCCGGGGCTATCGATGATCTGGAGGATGGAGCGGGCGGTGACGGATTTGCCGGAGCCGCTTTCCCCCACGACGCACAGGGTCTTGCCCGGATCGATGGAGAAGGACAGGTCGTTCACGGCGCGGAACACGCCGTTGCGGACCGGAAATTCCGTGACGAGATTGCGGACTTCGAGAAGCGGCTTGGCTGGTTTGATCGAGAGGATATCGCTCATCGTCGGCCTCACTTGTTGTAGGGATCGGCTGCGTCACGCAGACCATCACCGAGCAGGTTAAGCGCCATGACGGCGACGACAACGGCCACGCCGGGCAAAAACAGCCAGGGCGCAGTTGCGATGGAGCGAATGTTCTGGGCCTCGCGCAGCAGCACGCCCCAGGAAATGGTGGGCGGTTGAAGACCAAGTCCGAGGAAGGATAGCGACGTTTCCGCAAGGATCATCGCGGGAACGGCCAGCGTGACCGACGCTATGATGTGGCTTGAGAAACTTGGCAGCATGTGGCGGAAAATGATGCGCCCTTCGGGCACGCCATCCAGCCTTGCGGCCGCAACAAACTCTTCCGTTCTGAGCGACAGGAAGCGGCCACGCACCACGCGGGCAAGCTGCGCCCAACCGGTCAGGGACAGGATGATGGTGATCATCATATATTGAAGGGTGGCCGGCCAGCCCTGCGGCAGCGCTGCCGCCATGGCCAACCATATGGGGATGGTGGGTAGCGACAGGACGAAATCGATCACCCGCTGCAGGACGAAATCGATGCGCCCGCCATAATAGCCCGAGATCCCACCCAGAACGACGCCGAGCAGAAGCGAAAAGAACACACCGACGAGACCGATGGATAGCGATATCTGCGAGCCCTGCACCACGCGGCTGAAAACATCGCGACCAAGACGGTCAGCTCCGAAAAGAAAGAGCGGGCGTGTCTTATCCGTGGAGGCCAGAAGATGGATGTTGGTGTTGAACAGTCCAAGGACGGAATATTCGTAGCCGCGACCAAAAAGCTGGATCGGTATTTTCTTGCCCGTATCTTCAACGAAGACAGCGGCCAGTGTTTCAGGGTCACGCGTTAGCTTGAGCGGGTAATAATGGAGGCCAACGGAAAAGCCATCCGTCGTGTCGATCAAATGGACCCGTTGCGGCGGATAAAACGTGGCGCGGGCATTCTGGAGCACGGGATCATTGATCGCAAAGAAGCCGGGCACAAGGGCCACGATATACATGGCGATGGTCACGACGAGAGCGGCCATGGCCAGACGGTGGCGTTTGAATGCCCACCAGATGAGTTGCCATTGCGATGCGACGGCGGCGCGGTCGGGGCGGATGGTGGTGGCTACAGCAATATCGGCCATGACGCCCTCCTATTCGAGACGGATTCGGGGATCGACCAGCGCCAGCAGAATGTCGCTGATCAGCGATCCAATCAGCGTCAGCGCGCAGATCAAGAGCACGAAGGCCCCGGCGAGATACATGTCCTGCGCCATCAGCGACTGCAAAAGCAGGGGTGCGGCGGTGGGCAGGTTGAGCACGATGGCGACGACGACGGAACCCGAAATGAGGTTGGGCAACAGCCAGGCAATCGTGGAAATGAAGGGGTTGAGGGCAATTCTCAAAGGATATTTCGTCAGCAGACGGAACTCCGATAGGCCCTTGGCGCGGGCCGTGGTGACGTAAGGTTTCGGCAACTCATCCAGCATGTTGGCACGCATGACGCGGATAAGGCTGGCGGTGGAGGAAATGGCAAGGATGGCGACCGGCAACCAGATATGCGTCATGAGATCGACCATCTTGGCGATGCTCCACGACGCTGTCTCATATTCTGGCGAGAACAGCCCGCCGACATCGGCCCCGAATTCGACCGCCGCGACATACATCAGAACCAGCGCCAGCAGGAACGACGGAATAGAGAGGCCGAAGAAGGAGAAGGCGGTGAAGAGATAATCGCCAATCGAATATTTGCGGACAGCGGAAAAGACGCCGATGGGAAGTGCGATGGCCCATGTGGCCAAAAGGCTCGCGACAGCCAGAACCAGCGTCAGCGCCATGCGTTCCCAAATGAGGCCGGACACCGGCTGTTGCCACTCGAAAGAGATGCCGAAATCACCGCGCGAAATGATGCCCCATATCCATTTCAGATATTGAATGATCATCGGATCATCGAGGCCGAAACGTTCACGTAGCTGGGCCGCCGTATTGTGGTCGATGACCTCGTTGGATGCGGCAAGCGTTGCAATATAGGTCGTCACATAGTCACCGGGTGGCAACTGGATGAGGACGAAGGCCAGAAAACTGACGGCAAACAGGGATGGGATCATCCACAGCAGGCGTTTCACGATAAAAATCAGCATGTCGCTCTCGCAATCACATTTTACCGAACACGCCAACGTCACAGAAAAGACGGATTGCGCGCGGTCGACACAGTCTGAAAAGCGTCGCCGCCTGGAAACGGCGACGCCCATGTGGCGTTGTTAACTTGTGAAGGTAAACTGTTGTGGCAACGCCGGACCGGGGTTCGGCCAAGACCAGCTATCCGGCTCTTTCTCCGGCACGTTGCGCAGATTGTTGCGGATAATGCCAAAACCGCCGACTGCGAGGCAAAGGCCGATCGTCTCGAACTCTTCTGCCGCGATATCGAATATCTGCTTCATCTTCTCGCCGCGCTTGGCGAGGTCAGCGGTCGAGCGTGCTTCATCGAACAGCTTGAAGCGCTGCTTCTGGCTTTCCGGCGGCTCTTCGCCCTTTTGACCATTCGATGTGTACCAGAGCGCCCATGGAATAGCGTAGCGCGACCCCTGCGGATGGAAGGCGAAGAAATCGCGTGGATCGAGCATCGGATCGAGACCACCGGGGCCGGGCCAAACCGCTGCATCATGGGCATTGTCATCGCCACGCGTGTAATACAGCGCACGTTCGATGGTGTTGACCTTGATATCGACACCGATCTGCGCCCACTGCGCCTTGACCAGTTCCAGCGCATCGACCAGATCGGGATAAAGCGTCGGGATGACGTCTATAGAGAAGAAGACAGGCTGGCCATCTGGCCGCAGACGCATGCCATTGCCGTCTTTCTTGTCATATCCGGCCTTGTCGAGCAGTGCGTTGGCCTTGTCCGCATCATATTCCGTGTTCTGGCGGGCAAGCTTTTCGTGATACCAGGGATGGGTCGGACGCGGTCCGGCCTGATATCCCTCGCTCTGGCCGAAATAGACGATGTCGACGATTTCCTGCCGGTTGAGAGCGATGGAAAGAGCCTGACGGAAAGACTTGTCGGCGAACATCTTGCGCATCGCCGGGTCTTTGTGGGTGATGTTCAGGTAAATCTGGCACTGCTGCGCGGCAGACGGCACTAGCGTCAACAGCCGGTAGTCACCCTTTTTCATGTTCTGCGACAGAGTTGGCTTGTTGGCGAGGACGCTGATGTGGCGTTCCTGAATATCGATCTTGCCGGAGATCACGTTTAGCATCAGCGACTCGACGTCCTGCGAAATACCGAAGTTGACTTCATCGATGTAAGGCAACTGGTTGCCTTCGGTATCGACCTGCCAGAAATACGGATTGCGGGTCATGACCACGCGGGTGGCACCGCCGGAATAGGGCTCCTTGACCACCCACGGGTCCAGTGTCGGCTTTTCGACATTCGACCAGCGCGATGGGATTTCGATATCGCCACATTTGGCGCGGAAAAGTTCGGTCCAGCTGGAGACGCCTGCGGCCTTCACATCGGCATCCAGCGCTGTGTTGTATTTGGGCAGGAACTTGCTGCAATAATGCTTGGCGAACATCGTTGGATGTTGACCGAGCGGCGTTGCGAGGTTTTCGAGATAGAGCGCATTGGGTGCAGCAAAGGTGAACTTCACCGTGAAATCATCAATTTTTTCAACGGTAACGGCTTTACCGGCAACCGCGAGCTGGGCTGGCGTTGCGCTGTAAAGTTCCTTGTTCTTGATGCAGTCCTCGATCGCAAACACTACGTCATCGGCCGTGAACGGATGGCCGTCAGACCATTTTGCGCCCTGTAGCAGATGGAATGTGAACTGCGACGCGTCGGCGCTGACTTCCCATTTCTCGGCAAGGTTTGGCAGAACTTCGGTGAAGTCCATGTTCCAGCGCACCAGACCCTGGTTGCCGACCATGCGCAGAATGCCGTTATGGTCCGACGAGCCGCGAAGGCCACGGCGCAACGTGCCGCCATAGGTGCCAATCTTTTCCAGTGGCGTCACTATCATTGGATTCTTTGGCAGACGGTCGGCAAGCGGCGGCAGCTTGCCGTCCTTCACCAATGCCGCCAATGATGGCGCCTCTTTACCGCCAGCGGCTTTGGCAGACGTCCCCATGAGGGACATGGCGGCAACACCTCCAAGACCGGCCACAAAGGTACGGCGCGTCACGCCCTGCGAAAATGCATCACCAACGCTCATAGACTATCCTCCCAAAAATCTCCCCGGCAGCGAAAAGGGCTCACGCCCCGCCGCTATGGCCCTCCAGGCCAGCCAGCGCACCGATCCTCCACCGGCACGCAGACCATATGAGCGTTTTCAGATGATTACAAGTATTGACAGATTTTTACAGATTTTTTATTGAGATGAGTGAAGCACGGTTATTTATATGGCAAAATGGCCATGTATGCCTAACGGACAAAAGGGCGCTGATGAAGAATCTGGCCACCCACGCCCCATTGAAAAGCGAAACGCGTTTTAGCGATATTATTTACGAAAAGATCGTCGGGATGATTTCGGACGGTCGCTTCCTCATCAACGAACGTTTGCCGTCCGAGCAGAATTTGGCGATTATGTTGGGCGCGTCCCGTCCTGTTGTGCGTGAAGCACTGGAAAGGCTGCGTAATGACGATCTGATCGTGTCTAGAAAAGGGTCAGGCTCTTACGTGCGCCAGCAGCCGGACTTGTCCGTGCTGCAGCAGGTGCCGGTCGGCTCGCTGGCGGACGTTCAACGGTTTTTCGAATTCAGATCCGGTCTGGAATCCTCCGCCGCGGAACTGGCGGCACGCAACTGGCAAGCCGCAGACCGAGCCCGGATGGAGCAGGCGATTGCTGCGCTGGAACAGTGTCTCGAGCGTGGTGATCTTGGTGCGGAAGAAGACTTCGCATTGCACGAAGCCATCGCCATTGCCAGCCAGAACCAGTTTCATACGACCGTTCGGACGTGGTTCAAACCGCATTTCTCGATCGGCCAGTCTGTCACCCGTAGTCTCAGCCTCAAACGCACGCCACAACATGTGCGCGATGTGCAGAATGAGCACACTGCAATTGTTGAAGCCATCTTCGCGCGGCAAGAGCAGGCTGCTCATGATGCGATGAAGGACCACATCCTGAAGGCCAGAGCCCGGATGTTCCAAGGCGTTGGAGGTTGATCATGACGACACCGAAGATATTTGAACCGACTGTTCGCCAACTCATCGACGTGCCATTGCATGTGGGCGAATCCCCCGTGTGGGATCCAAAAACGGGAGAGCTGTGGTTCGTCGATATTCTCGCTCCGGCTGTCTTTCGTCTGAAACTCAACGGAAAGCTGGATCGCTTTGATATGCCGGCACCGGTCGGGTGCCTCGGCCTGTGCGAAAGTGAGGCAATCGTTGTGGGCCTTCAAACAGGTGTGCATATTCTCGATCCTGCATCCGGCAGGTTGGAGCGGCTGTGCGATCCAGACAACGGACGAGCGAACAGCCGGTTGAATGACGGCAAGGTTGGGCCGGATGGTCACTTTTGGGTCGGGACCCGCGATGAGGCACTGCCGCCAACCGGTAACGCTCGCCTCTATCGAATCTCGCCCGACGGACAGGTTGAATGCGTCATCGATGGCGGAATGCTCACATCAAATGGACTGGCATGGAGCCCAGATGGTCGAAAGATGTATCACTCTGACAGTAGCGGCTTGCTGTACCAGATGTTCAGCTTCGATCCAGTCACGGGCAGACTCGGCAGAGCCCAACGCATGCACGATTTTGGACAAGGCGAAGGCAGGCCGGACGGGGCCGCAATAGATCGCGACGGATTTTACTGGAGCGCCGGCGTGAGCGCCGGGCGATTGAATCGCTTTTCTCCCGACGGGGAATTGGCCGAGGTCTATCGCTTGCCCTTCGACGGGCCAACTATGCCGTGCTTTGGTGGACCTGACTTCAAGACACTTTATGTAACGAGTTTAAGAACGCAACGGGGCGATGCGTCTGTTCAGGGAACGGTGGTGGCGTTCGAAACGCCCGTCGCCGGAATTCAGCCCTATCGCTTCAGTATCTGAGAACTCCCTGATGGAAGACTCACGCCCATCCAACGTTAAAGCACGTTTGGTGGCTTATCATTCTCGTCAGGGTTCGGAACAGGAACCTCGTCCGGCAGATATTCCGGCTCCGGTTCTTGAACGGGCGGCATGTCTTGCCCTGGTGGCGTTGGTGGCATTTCGCCGGGAACCGGTTCGACGGGTAGCATACTCATCCATTTCCTCTAGGACTATAGGAGCGGGCAACGCATTGCTGGAAATCGCCTATTGGTCCACGTATCGTTCGCCAAGTCGGTCCATCCAAGCCGTGCGCTGCCCTCCGCATAAGTCGGTCATCAGTAAACACATTTGCTCAGTCGAAGTTCCGACATGAGTTTCGGTTACGCGAACCCGACGACGTTTCGAGCAACCGTGCGCTGATCACCGTAATCGCGCCTGTGCGACTCGTGGCCAAACTCTCGGCTGACGGGTTGATCTATCCGCGTATCATGCATCTGAAGGAAAGCGTCGGCGTATGTGCCGGTCTCTTCTTCCTGGGTAATAATGTGCTGAGTTTTCAGAAAATCGAACATGGCTTCCTCCCATTCGACGTTGATAACGCATCGGTCTGCGCTAGCGTTCCCTCCACACGAACGCAAACATTGATAGGTTATAAATAAAACATCTAGCACGATATTTTTGATAATTTGTTACGTGAAACGGTAAAGACATTATCCACTCAAGAGACCCGATGATTGCCGCAGCACCAGATCGACGGGCCAGAGCTCCTGACACTCTTGTACCGGACGGCCAGCGATAATCTGCAACAGCAAATCCGTCACCCGCTCGCCCGCCATCCGCTGGGATGAGCGGGTGGTAGACAGTGATGGCAACATGCTTTCAGGCGTCAGGTACGGAAACACGTCATCATGGGCGATGACGGAAATATCCTTGCCGATAACAAGACCCATTTGGCTGGCGGCGCGATAAACGCCCTGCGCCGTCATCATGGCACCGGCAACGAATGCGGTGGGACGGGACGTTTTCTCCAGCAATGACCGTGCAAATTGAAACGCCGTTTCTTCGCTGAACGGCGCCGACAGCATCATACGCGGATCAGGTGTTATTCCCATCGTCTCCAGCGCATCGCGATAACCTTGTTCACGATCGATGGCGAAGGTGCGGCCTTGCGGGCCGTTGATGAAGGCGATGTTGCGGTGCCCACGCTCCAGCAAATGCACCGTCGAGAGACAGGTGACAGCGTGGTTGTCGATATCAAGCCAGGCGTGTTCGAATTGGGTGGCCGAGCGCCCGTGCACGATGAAGGGCACACCCAGCCTGTGCAACAACGCAATCCGCTCATCATCTGGCCGCGGGGAGTGAATGATGATGCCATCGACACGGCCGCTGGCCGCCAATCGACTGAATATCTTCAGTTCTGCATCGAGATCGTTATCGGTTGTGACACTCACGATGATGTCGGTGTCTTCTCCGACGAGACGGCTGGCCATTCCGCCCATGAACTCCGAAAAGAAGTGCCCGCCGCCGCTACGGCCCATGACGACCCCAATGGCTCCTGCCTTGCCGGTGACGAGACGTACGGCGTTGGCGTTTGGCCGATACCCTAACCTGCGGGCGGCTTCCATGACCCGTTCACGGGTTTCCTGTCGCACTTCCGGATAGCCGCCAAGCGCCCTGCTGACCGTCGTGGGCGATAATCCCACTTGCTCTGCAAATTCCTTGAGTTTCATGTGCCCCGCCATTTTCCCTTGCATGCGTCGATCATAACAAAGTTACAAGCCTTCAAAATTGAAATCGATTTCAAATCCCTCCGGTTAAAACTCGTTTATTTTTATAAAATAATATAAATTGACTCCCCTATCCTGCCGTTATTTTCCACAGGCAGCCAAATCTATACCCGTTGACAGCCAGAATATAATTTGAGAGCTTGTCAGAAGTCGAAAGCGTTTTCAATTCAGAGGAAGATTGAAGAACGCCATGGAGGAGTTTGACGATGAATATTTCCACGAAAATCTTGATTTTATGCAGCAGCGTCGTGTTTACGGGAGTGGGTGTGCAGGCCGCAGAGATTTCGATGGCTGCGAATTCCACGGGCAAAAACCTGAACTTCATCCGCGAGCAACTGGTGGAATTCGAAAAGCAGAGCGGCCATAAGGTTAAGCTGGTCACCATGCCCCCATCGTCCAGCGAGCAATTCAGCCAATATCGCCTGTGGCTGGCCGCTGGAAACACGGATGTCGACGTCTACCAGACAGACGTTGTCTGGGCTCCACAGTTGGCAGAGCAGTTCGTGGACCTGACCGATGCGGCCAAGGATGTCGTTGCTAAGCACTTCCCATCTGTCATCGCGTCACAGACGGTCGATGGCAAGCTGGTTGCCATGCCGATGTACACCGATGCTCCGGCTTTGTTCTACCGCAAGGACCTGCTGGAAAAACATGGCAAGCAGCCACCCAAGACGTGGCAGGAACTGGCCGAGACGGCCAAGGATGTTCAGGACAAGGAGAGGGCGGCCGGACAGAAGGACATGTGGGGCTTCGTGTTTCAGGGAAGCGCCTACGAGGGCCTGACCTGCAACGCGCTGGAATGGATCGCATCCGCTGGCGGGGGGCATATCGTCGAGGCCAATGGCGACATCAGCATCAACAATGAGAAGGCTGCAGCCGCCCTTGAAACGGCCAAGAGCTGGATCGGCACGATTTCTCCGCCGGGTGCTCTCGCTTATAAGGAAGAGGAAGCGCGCGGTGTCTGGCAAACTGGCAACTCGGTCTTCATGCGCAACTGGACCTACGTCTATGCGCTGGGTAATGGTGGCGACAGTGCCATCAAGGGCAAGTTCGGCGTCGTTCCTTTGCCTGCGGGCACGGAAGGCGAAGCGGCAGCGTCTACTCTCGGTGGATGGAACGCCGCGGTTTCCAAATATTCCAAAAATCAGGAGGCCGCGATTGCGCTTGTAAAATTCCTCGGCTCCGAGGAAACCCAGAAGAAACGGGCGGTGGAGCTTTCCAACATGCCGACCATCTCATCGCTTTACGACGACAAGGATGTTGCGGCGGCACAGCCTTTCATGCCGCTTTGGAAGCCGATCTTCGAGACGGCCGTACCGCGCCCGTCGGCGGCGACCAAGGTGAAATATAACGAGGTTTCCGCAAAATTCTGGGGTGCGGTTCACAATACGCTGTCCGGCACCGGCACCGCTGCTGAAAACCTCGAACTTCTCGAAGTCGAACTCACCGATCTCAAGGGTGACAGCTGGTAACGCGGCTCTACACGTCAAGTGGTCGTCACCGGCCACTTGACCGCTGTTAACGGTGGGAACTCCTATGACAAAAATCGCCTCTGTTCGTTCGGTCGCGGCAGCAAAAGGCTCCGATCTTCAATCGGAACGTTTGCGCTCCGCATGGCTCTTCCTTGCCCCGACATTTTTAACGCTTGCGCTGGTGGCCGGTTGGCCATTGATGAGAACTGTCTGGTTCAGCTTGACCGACGCTTCGCTGACCAGCCTTTCCGATGCCCAGTTCGTCGGTCTGAAGAACTACCTCTCCTGGATTACCCTAAGCAGTGGCCGCACGGTCTATCGCGGACTTCTGGCCGATCCTGCCTGGTGGGGGGCAGTGTGGAACACGCTGAAATTTACAGTGGTCTCGGTTATGGTCGAAACAGTCCTCGGCCTGATCGTCGCGCTAGTCCTGAACGCCGAATTCAAGGGTCGCGGGCTTGTGCGCGCTGCCATTCTCATTCCCTGGGCCATTCCGACCATCGTATCCGCCCGCATGTGGGCTTGGATGCTGAACGACCAGTTCGGTATTCTCAACGACATGATGATGAGCCTCGGCATCATTTCCCAAAAAATCGCATGGACCGCCAATCCCGAAACGGCCATGACAGCCGTGCTGATCGTGGATGTCTGGAAGACGACGCCGTTCATGGCGCTGCTCATTCTGGCCGGTCTTCAGATGGTGCCGAAGGATATGTACGAGGCCGCCAAGGTGGACGGTATTCATCCGATAAAGGTCTTCTGGCGCGTCACACTCCCGATGATCAAGCCCGCGCTGATGGTTGCGGTTATTTTCCGGATGCTGGATGCCATGCGCGTTTTCGATCTCATCTACATTCTGACGCCGAACAATTCCCAGACCAGAACCATGTCGGTGCTGGCCCGTGAAAACCTGTTCGACTTCGACAAGTTCGCTTATGGCGCGGCGGCCTCAACGATGCTGTTTCTCATCATCGCGTCAATAACCATCATCTACATGTGGCTTGGCCGGGTCAACACAGATGGAGGAGACCGATGACAGCGTCCAGCCTCATCAAGAACACGGCGTTTTACGCGCTCGTCACCATCATCGTCATCGTCGCGGTGTTTCCTTTCTATTACGCGATCCTGACGAGTTTCAAAACCGGAACGGCGTTGTTCGAAATCAACTACGTCCCGCGCAATATTTCCCTCAGCAACTATCGTGATGTGCTCGGCAATGACAGCTTCCTGAGCAATCTCGGAAACTCCCTGTTGGTCGCGACATGCGTCGTAGCTTTGTCGCTATTTCTGGCCGTCACCGCAGCTTATGCCTTGGCAAGAGTGCGCTTCAAGGGACGCTCTCTTCTCCTCTTGACCATTCTGTCAGTTTCCATGTTTCCGCAGATCGCGGTTCTCGCAGGGCTCTTCGAACTCATCCGCTGGGCCGGAGTCTTCAACACGCCGTTTGCGCTGATCTTCTCCTATATGATCTTCACCCTGCCCTTTACGGTTTGGGTCCTGACAACCTTCATGCGGGATTTGCCGGTGGAAATCGAAGAAGCCGCGATCGTGGACGGGGCTTCGCCATGGGTCATCATCACACAGGTCTTTTTGCCCCTGATGTGGCCAGCATTGGTGACCACAGGACTGCTTGCGTTCATCGCAGCCTGGAACGAGTTTCTCTTCGCCTTAACCTTCACATCGTCCAACGAGCAGCGCACGGTGCCCGTCGCCATCGCGCTTTTATCCGGCAGTTCTCAATTTGAAATTCCGTGGGGAACGATCATGGCGGCCTCCGTCATCGTCACCGTGCCCCTCATCATCCTCGTTCTGATCTTCCAGCGGCGTATCATTTCCGGCCTGACGGCTGGTGGCGTCAAGGGTTAGGAGATACATTCATGACCAGTATAAAACTGCGCGATGTCAGAAAATCATTCGGTGCCTTCGACGTCATCAAGGGCATAGACATGGATATTCATTCCGGTGAGTTCATGGTGTTCGTCGGCCCATCCGGCTGCGGAAAATCAACCCTGCTTCGGCTCATCTGCGGGTTGGAGGAAATCACGGGCGGCGAACTTTCTTTTGAAGGAAAGGTCGTTAACCGGCTGACACCCGCCGACCGTGGGGTTGCCATGGTGTTCCAGTCTTACGCGCTCTATCCGCATATGACAGTTTTTGAGAACATGGCCTTTGGTCTGAAGCTTGCCGGATCGACAAAAGAGGATAGACGAAAGCGCGTCGAGGCCGCAGCGGAGATGCTGCAACTGACGCCATATCTTCAACGTCTGCCCAAACAACTATCCGGCGGGCAGCGCCAACGCGTGGCGATCGGTCGTGCCATTGTGCGTGATCCAAAAGTATTTCTATTCGATGAGCCGCTCTCCAACCTTGATGCCGCGCTACGCGTGGCAACCCGTCTCGAAATCGCCAAATTGAACCGCAGTATGCCTGATACGACAATGATTTACGTTACCCATGATCAGGTAGAAGCCATGACGCTTGCGGACAGAATTTGCGTTTTGCGCGACGGCCGGGTCGAACAGATCGGCACACCGCTCGAATTGTATGAAACGCCGGTCAACACCTTCGTCGCGGGCTTTATCGGATCGCCCAAAATGAACTTCCTCACCGGAAAACTCGCGGAGACCTATGGCGCCCACACTGTGGGCATCAGACCCGAACACATTACCGCAACGGCGGACTCCGGCGGGTGGACCGGCGACATCGTGCATTCGGAAATGCTCGGCTCGGATAGCTACATCTATGTGGACATGGGTGCCGAAGAGCCAATCGTGGTGCGCGAGGAAGGCGTTTCCGCCCGGCAGCCCGGCCAGAAACTGACCCTCACACCACTTCCTGACCACATCCATCGTTTCGACGCGCAAGGCAACGCATTGCCAAAAGCCCAAACGCGCGCCGCATGAACCTATAACACCCTCTTCACCGGCAGTCCTCTCCACGCGCCGGTTTACCAAGGAGCATGACCATGACTATCAACACCGTCGTCTGGGGCGAAAATATTCACGAGCACATCAACGAGACGGTGCGTTCGCTCTACCCAAACGGCATGCATACGACAATTGCAGACGCCCTGAACAAGACGCCTGATATTCACGCCACAACCGCCACCCTTCAAGAGCCGGAACACGGTCTTTCGCAAGAACGGCTGGACAAGACCGACGTGTTGGTCTGGTGGGGACACAAGGACCACGGCGCGGTTGCGGATGAGATCGTGGAACGCGTTGCCAAACGCGTCTGGGAGGGCATGGGCCTGATCGTGCTTCATTCCGGCCACTTCTCAAAGCCCTTCAAACGCTTGATGGGAACGCCCTGTGCGCTGAAATGGCGTGAAGCGGGTGAACGCGAACGCGTATGGACCATCAATCCACGCCACCCGATTGCAGCTGGTCTGCCCGAACATTTCGAGCTGGAGAACGAGGAGATGTACGGCGAGCAGTTTTCCGTACCGGAACCGCTGGAAACCGTCTTCATCTCGTGGTTCCAGGGCGGCGAAGTGTTTCGCTCGGGCCTGACATGGCGGCGCGGTGCGGGCAACATATTCTATTTCCGTCCTGGCCACGAGACCTATCCGACCTATCACGACGCCAATATTCAGAAGGTCATCAGCAACTCGGTCAAATGGGCTTACAATCCCGCCGCCGCTTTGACCGGCATCCACGACGCACCAAATGTTCCCGTCGATCAAGCTCCCGAGAAGATAGAGGAACGCGGTCCAAAATTGCACGCAGCTGGCGAAGCAGGTTACAGGTAATCCATCATGAAACTTCTTATTCTCGGAACGGGTGGCATGGCCAATAGCCATGTCATGCATTTTTCTCAAATCTCCGGCGTTGAATTGGTCGCAGCTGTCGATGTGGACGACGTGGTCGTCCGCGCCTTCGCCTTGCGCCACAGCATTCCCCTCACCTTCACATCGCTGGATGATGCGATTGCATGGGGCGAATTCGATGCGGTTGCCAACGTAACGCCAGACGCGATCCACCACCCCACGACACTAAAGCTGCTCGCTGCTGGCAAGCACGTGTTTTGTGAAAAACCTCTGGCGGAAACATATGCCAAGGCAGCGGAAATGGCCGATGCAGCAGAAAAAGCCGGGCTCGTCGCCATGGTCAATCTCACCTATCGCAATGTCGCACCGCTTCAGGCAGCGCGGCAGATGGTGAGGGACGGCGTTATCGGTAAACTGCGTCACCTCGAAGCATCCTACTTGCAAAGCTGGCTGGTTTCCAAAGCTTGGGGCGACTGGATGACGGAAAGCAAATGGCTCTGGCGCCTGTCCACGAAGCACGGCTCCAACGGCGTTTTGGGTGATGTGGGCATTCACATCCTCGACTTTGCGTCCTATGGCGCAGGCAGCGATGTGGAGCGTATCTTCACGCGGCTGAAAACCTTCGACAAATACGAAGGCAACAAAATCGATGTCTATGATCTCGATGCCAATGACAGCTTCACCATGACAGCCGAATTCGATAACGGCGCAATGGGCGTCATCCATGCCACGCGCTGGGCAACCGGCCATCTGAACGAGCTTCGCCTTCGCCTTCACGGCGACAAGGGAGCGCTGGAAGTCATCCATACGCCAGATTATTCCAAGCTTCGCGGCTGCCTGGGCGAAGATGTGGAAAAGGCGATCTGGAGAGACATAGAGGTGGAGCCGGTACAGACGAACTACGAGAAGTTCGCAAGCATCGTCATGCAGGGCGGAAAGGCAGATCCAGATTTCCGCCATGCCGCCAATCTCCAGAAAGTGTTGGACCTGTCTATTGTGACAGACCGCGAGCGGCGCGAGATCGCTGTTTCCGGCTGAGTTTTAACATTACGTAACCAGTGGCAAAGGGCGGTCTATATGGCCGCCTTTTCTGTTTTGGTACCTTGCTTCGTCGCTCCACGCGATCTCCAATCAGTGCAATGCAGCATGGGAAATCCGCTTGCGTTAAAATCATAATATGACTTAATGCTTAGGTAATATCAGTTTCTTGCAAAGCCATGCGAACCCGTCGTCGGTAAAAATCTGCATGCAGCAAAGGGAAAAGAAATGAAAATCGCCATTGTAGGATGTGGGTCACGTCACAAGATGTTTCGCGATTCCATCACGCAGGATTATTCTGACAAACACCAGATCGTCGCGATGTGCGACAGCAACGCACATCGCCTAAGCGAAGCGGCTCAGGCCATGTCCAGACCCGGCACCAATGGCGTTCCCACCTATCTGGCCGAAAATTTCGATCAGCTCATTATCGAACAGAAGCCAGACACTATCGTCATCGCGACGCCCGACTTTTTGCACTCGGATTACATCGTCAAAGCGTTCGAGGCCGGGTGCGACGTCATCTGCGAAAAGCCTCTGACAATCGATTTGTCGCGCCTGAAACAGATCATCGATGCGCAGAAGCGCACGGGCCGCAAGGTTATGGTGACCTTCAACTACCGTTATTCCCCCGCACGCACGCAGATCAAGGAGATGCTGACCTCCGGCGTGATCGGCAAGATCACAGCAGTTGATTTTCGCTGGCATCTCGATCGGGTTCATGGCGCGGATTATTTCCGCAGGTGGCATCGGCACAAGGAAAACTCCGGCGGGCTTCTGGTTCATAAGTCTACCCACCACTTCGACCTTCTCAACTGGTGGCTGGCATCTGCGCCGACGGAAGTGTTCGCATCGGGGCAGCGTGCCTTTTATCGCCCGGAGACCGCAGTCGAGTTGGGTTTGCAGAACCACGGTCCACGCTGCGCGGACTGTCCCGTGGCGGAGAAATGCGATTTTCGTCTCGATCTTTCCGCCGACGAACAGTTACGAGCGCTTTATCTCGATGCCGAAGACGAGGATGGCTACTTTCGTGACCGATGCGTGTTCGATGCGGATATCGGCATCGAAGACACGATGCAGGCCCATATTCGCTATGCGTCTGGTACCACTGCCAATTACACGCTCACGGCCTACTCCCCCTGGGAGGGGCTGGAAATACGCTTCCAGGGCACAAAGGGTGAACTCATTCACAGGCACGTCGAGGTGCACGGCGTTTTCGGAGGCGTCAGAGACCATGCCGACGAAGAGGCGGTGACGACGCACCTTCACCTCGCTGGACAAGAGCCCCGAATGATAGAGGTTACGAAGGGCAAGGGCGATCATGGTGGCGCAGATCCCGTGATGCTTGGCTATATCTTCGGTCCGCAATCCATGGAGCCCGATCGCTTTAACCGCGCATCGGATCATGTCTCCGGTGCGTGGTCTATTTTGACAGGCATAGCGGCCAACGCTTCGATAGAGACAGGATCAGCTGTCAACATTCAGACGATGCTGACTTCGCGTGGTATTCATATCTGAAGTGGGGACACGATCATTCCCGCACCAGATCGATGCCTGTACGAAACATCCGAAAGACGAATGGCCTGAAAAAGGAAAAGCCTGCCGCGGGAGGAGGTGCGGCAGGCTTTAAACTTGATCGACAACTGGGAGGAGGAGTGTTGTCGATCCACATCTCGCGACGCTGGGAGGAGGAGTGCGTCGCTTCGATGATTCAAATATAGCGTGGCTGACGAAATTTAACAGAGCGACTATCGCAATGCAGCGATGCATTTTTTGCATAGCTAAGACGGCGGTGCCCGGTTTTTCATCACGCTATGCCTCTGTAGACCTCTACTGATCGCGGTAAACTTGAAAACCAGCGAACGACTGGTTGACCGGCATCATTTCTATGCTGTTGATATTGATGTGCTTTGGCTGAGACGCGACCCAGTGGATGGTGTTGGCGATATCCTCGGGAACGATTGGGTTGACGCCCTTGTAGAGCTTGTCAGAGGCATCCTGATTGCCACCTGTGCGCACCACGGTGAATTCCGTCTCGCACATGCCAGGCTCGATGGATGTCACGCGAACACCTTTTCCGTGCATGTCAGACCGCAACCCGAGAGAAAACTGACGCAAAAATGCTTTTGACGCCGCATAGACGTTGCCGCCTGCATAAGGCCAGTGTGCGGCCACCGACGACAAATTGATGATCATGCCACGGCGTTCGATGAGCGTTGGCAGCAGATGATGGGTAATGTTGAGGAGGCCAGTGATGTTGGTGTTCACCATCGTATGCCAGTCCTTCAACGGCACATCCGGCGCAGATGCCGTTCCGAGCGCCAAACCGGCATTGTTGACCAGAACATCGATCTTCTGGAACGCGACAGGCAGTGTCTTGAATTCCGAAGCCATGGCTTCTTCGTCGGTAATATCGAACACCATGCCGTGGAACGATGAGCCAAGCTCGGCACCCAACTCATTGAGACGCTGTGCACGACGGCCGGTACCGATGACCTTCCAGCCATCCTTGGCAAAAAGCCTGGCCGTCGCCAGTCCGAAGCCCGAGGTGGCACCGGTAATCAGAATTGTTCCGCTCATCTTATTATCTCCGCTCTATCAGTCTTTTTTGAATGGCAGTTTCTGCACGGCGAGCGCCAGACACTGCTTGAAGGCCGTAAGGTCGGTATAGAGCGCGTCGGCTGGCGCATCGCCCACAACAACCGCCCCACCCCGTCTGATGATCCCACCGTGCAGCATAAGGTTGTCCGCCATATCGAAGTTCTCGATGGACAGCCCGTCCGCACCTCGGTAACGCCCGGTCTCGTCCTGAGTTGCCACACCGTCATAATAGTTCATGATGCGACTGAAGTGATTGGCGGCAACATTGGTATAGGCAAAGACCGGTTTCCCCAGAGCGCACATGAAACCGAGCTCATAGCTCGTGCCGGTATCGGCCGCGACACCCCGAAACGGCGTCAGATTGGCTACGACGGCGTCCGCCTCCTGCATCATCTGTTCGTCGATTGCGTTGATATTGCAGCCGTGGCCCAGCTTGGTGTCGGCTGGCGGTATCTGCAGATCGCCCGGCGAGAGAGGGATGTGTCCTGCTTGGCGAACAAGCTCTGCTTTTTCATCGAGCACGTCACGGGCATTGGGCAGAAAGACCTCCGGCCCGGCAAGATAGATTTTGATCGGCATGGATATGAAACGCTTTTCGTTGCTGGAAATATCGGCTCAAACTATCGCGCGAAACCTCAACGATGCAAGGGCAGTTCAAGGACAGAAAAGCGGCGTGACCGGTATCGCGACCGGACGGTTTCCGTTATAGCGGCTCGACAATCCAGCAGTGGAGAAAAAAATGGCCGCGAAAATTCGTTATCACGAAGGCGATATTTCCTTAGACGATGCCGCTCGATACACCGGAGCGATCGCCATCGATACTGAAACGCTCGGCCTTGTTCCCCGCCGCGACAGGCTATGCGTGGTACAGCTTTCGCCCGGCGACGGAACTGCGGATGTTATTCGCATTGCCTCCGGTCAGACGGAAGCGCCGAACCTCACCGCCATGTTGGAAGACCCAAGCCGCCAGAAGATATTCCATTATGGCCGGTTCGACATTGCCGTTCTTTTCCATACGTTCGGCGTTACATCTTCACCTGTGTTCTGCACCAAGATCGCCTCACGTCTGTGCCGCACCTACACGGACCGCCATGGGCTGAAGGACAATCTCAAGGAAATGCTCGAAGTTGACATTTCCAAAACACAACAGTCATCTGATTGGGCTGCGGAGAAGCTCTCACAAGCCCAACTGGAATATGCCGCCTCCGATGTACTCTATCTGCATGCGCTGCGCGACAAACTGACCGCACGCCTGTTGCGGGATGGTCGCTACGAGCACGCGGAGGCATGCTTTGCTTTCCTGCCCATGCGCGCCAAGCTCGACCTGCTGGGTTGGGACGATACCGACATCTTCGCACATAGCTGACCGAGCCGAGATCGAATAACTTGCAGTTAAGTCCGTCAGTCCGTTCACCGTGGTTAGCAAATCCTTAATCCGTTTTCGTCATTCTAGGGGATGTTGATTCGGACAGCTTTCACACGGCTTGTCTTGGAAGACATCTCGAATTCGCATTGGCCCGCATGAGCGGACGGGACTAACACCTGCGTCGTCGCAAAGGTCCATTGCCATCATGGACCGATCACGTTGACACTTGACGGCCAGACGCCGGGCCTGTGTCACCAGGAAGGAGGCGCACCATGCTGCCGCCCGTCAGCGCCGTATCCCTGACCGATATCTCGTCTTCGACGTCCGCTCCGCGTCCGGAAACGCCACAGCCTGCCAAAGCCGCACCTGTCATCCCTCCGGAACCAGCCGATATTCCGCCAATCGATACCGATGCCAACATACGCGCTGTTTCGGGCGAACTGCGTTTAAGCCAGAATGTCAGCGTGCTGGCCGAAACCCTGGGCAAGTTGATGAACATCGCGCGCATGGATGGCGAAACCGCGGAAACCTACGTCAACAGGCTTGTGGCCAGTCTTCAGACGATACCGGCAGATCAGAAGGCCATGCTCGAGAAAGCATTGGGCGGCATCCTACGCGGTATCAGCATCGATATGCTGGCAAATATTCTTAAAAGTTCATCTGGCCCCGAAGCGGCCCGGCTTGCCATCATGTTCGAACTGTCCCGTTCAAGCCCAAGCCAAAACGCCCCAAAGCCGACGATCCCACCCTACCTCCAGGACATGGTGCCGGAAACCCGCATCATCCTTACGCAGATCAAAACCGCTGGTACGCTTCCACATATGGCACCCGCCAACACGCTCGCGGCGCAAAGCGAACTCGACGTGGTTCTGGGCACGCCCATGAGAATCGAGCCATCAACAATAAAGCAGGCAGGCTCCCCCTCCCCTCTGACCGGCGATCAGACTGTACCGTTAGCACAGCCGAGCGCCAATCCCACGGCAAAGGTCGATCTTCTTCCATCCAACGAAGGAACGGCGCAGATCAAGCCGCAGCCACTTAGCCAGATGGGAATGGCAGATCTCCCACCAGCGGCAACGGGTGGGGAGATCACAATGCAGCTTCCGACGCCGCTAAAGACACAAAACCAAACGGCAGCGACCCTTCCCTTGCACGCAAACCTAGACGCCGAAGAGGGTGATACGAATGCGCGGGTTCCGCAATCCCCCACGCCGCAAATGTCCGAACGGGCGGCAATGTCATCTGTGACCACCGCGTTTGCGGGTGGGACAGCCAAGGACATGGAGACGCTGCTTTTGGCGTTGGCAGCCGGAAAGCTTCCTGCTCAGGCCGATGTAACGGCATCGCTGGCGCCGCTTCTGCCCGGTTCGAATATAGAAATCGATCAAACAGCGAAACGACCCCTGCCGAGTGCTATGGCTTCAAACGCCCATCCAGATACAGTTCAGTCTGACGACACCCTGACCGACATTCGCGCAGAGACGGCCGTCACGCAGAGAGCCGCCATGGCCCATGACGTCAAAGCGGCAATACTCGACCAACCCCTGTTGCACGGCGCGGCGGCTGCGATGGTGGCAAGGGACGGCATCCCTCTTCCCTTCGTGAATTATCCAGCAGCCGGAGACGAGCCGGAATCCGACGCCCCTCCACGTGGGCGGTGGCCCTCCTCCGAAGAACAAGCCAGCGAGGGCGATGATCACCAGGACCCTCCTGAGCAAGGCGCTGATCAGGACGAACGTCCTGCCGCCAATGATGAAGTGGTCGACCATTCGGTGTCGGAAGGTGCAAATGACGATGGATCGACCGGCAACGCTGAATCCTACTACCTGCGGATGAGCGGCATCTCCTGAAATACGTACCCCCTGTAGACACGAAAAAACCCGCCGGATCGCTCCGGCGGGTTCATTATTTCAGACGTTGAAACCGATTACTCGGTACGACCCTTGAGGGCCGCGCCAAGGATGTCGCCGAGCGAAGCGCCGCTGTCGGACGAACCGAACTGAGCAACAGCTTCCTTCTCTTCTGCGATTTCCAGAGCCTTGATCGAAAGCATGACCTTGCGATCCTTCTTGGAGAAGTTGACGACGCGGGCGTCGAGAACCTGGCCAACCGAGAAACGCTCAGGACGCTGATCATCGCGATCGCGTGCCAGGTCGTTGCGGCGAATGAAGGACGTGATGTCTTCATGAGCAACGAGCTTCACTTCGATGCCACCTTCGTTCACCGCAATAACTTCAGCGGAAACGACAGCGTTCTTGCGAAGTTCGCCGGATGTTGCGGCTTCGCCGACAGCATCCTTGCCGAGCTGCTTGATGCCGAGCGAGATGCGTTCCTTCTCGACGTCTACGTCAAGAACAACAGCCTTTACGGTGTCACCCTTGTTGTATTCCTCGATGACCTGTTCGCCTGGACGGTTCCAGTCGAGGTCGGACAAGTGAACCATGCCGTCAACGTCGCCTTCGAGGCCGATGAACAGACCGAATTCAGTCTTGTTCTTGACTTCGCCTTCAACTTCAGTGCCGGCCGGATGGCTGAACGCAAATGCCTGCCATGGGTTTTCAAGCGTCTGCTTGAGGCCCAGGGAAATACGACGCTTGGAAGGATCGACTTCGAGAACGACGACGTCGACGTCCTGTGTTGTGGACAGGATCTTGCCGGGATGTACGTTCTTCTTGGTCCAGGACATTTCGGAGATGTGGATCAGGCCTTCGATGCCTGGCTCCAGCTCTACGAATGCACCGTAGTCGGTGATGTTCGTAACGGTACCGGAAATCTTCTTGCCAACTGGATACTTGGCAGAGATGCCATCCCAAGGATCAGACTCGAGCTGCTTCATGCCGAGCGAAATACGGTGGGTTTCCTGGTTGATACGGATGATCTGCACCTTGACCGACTGGCCAATGTTGAGGATCTCAGAAGGATGGTTGACGCGGCGCCAAGCCATATCCGTGACGTGCAGCAGGCCATCGATGCCACCGAGGTCAACGAACGCACCGTAATCGGTGATGTTCTTGACCACGCCGTCAACAACCTGGCCTTCTTCGAGGTTCTGAACGATTTCAGAACGCTGCTCGGCGCGGGACTCTTCGAGAACCGTACGGCGCGATACAACGATGTTGCCGCGACGCTTGTCCATCTTGAGGATTTCGAACGGCTGCGGATTGTGCATCAGCGGCGTTACGTCGCGGATCGGACGAATGTCGACCTGCGAGCGCGGAAGGAACGCAACAGCGCCATCCAGATCGACGGTGAAGCCACCCTTGACCTGATTGAAGATAACGCCTTCGACGCGTTCGCCAGCTTCGAACTTGGCTTCGAGCTTGACCCAGCTCTCTTCGCGGCGAGCTTTTTCGCGCGACAGGACTGCTTCGCCCAGAGCGTTTTCAATCCGCTCAACGTAAACCTCAACTTCGTCGCCGACCTTCAGGCCGCCGTCTTTCGAACGTGCACCGAATTCCTTGAGCGCGATGCGGCCTTCAACCTTGAGGCCGACGTCAACGATCGCAACGTCCTTTTCGATCGCCGTGACGATGCCTTTGGCAACATAGCCTTCAGCAAGGTCGTTAGACGCAAAGGACTCTTCCAGCAGGGCTGCGAAATCGTCGCGCGTGGGTGTAGCTACTGACATTCAATCTCCTGAGAGTATCCACGAGGGGATACAAAGCACCGGGGGTTCGTGTTGATCATTCCCAAAATCCATGCCCGCCTCTTTGATGAGACTTTCCGGCGCAGGGCATGCTTTCGGGATATTCCAGTCTAAACGGGGGCCAGAGGTTCCGGTTCCCCGCACATATTATCTCTTCAAGGCAGCGTCGATGATCGACTTTGCCGCTTGAAACGCCGCCTCTATACCCATTTTAGACGTATCAAGCAAGTGCGCGTCTTGCGCTGGCTTCAAAGGACTGTCGCTTCTGCCCATATCGCGTTCGTCGCGCTTCTTCACGTCCAAAAACACCGTATCGAAATCGGCCGCAGCGCCGGCGCTGACAATCTCGTTATAACGCCGCCGCGCACGCACCTCCGGTGAGGCGGTGACGTAGAGTTTCACCTGCGCATCAGGGCAAACCACAGTTCCGATGTCACGACCGTCCAAAACGGTTCCCGGCTCGGTGATGGCGAAGGCGCGTTGAGCCTCCACCAACGCACGGCGAACCGCAGGCATGACGGCAACCCTAGAGGCCGCTTCTCCGATCTCGTGCTTTGCCAGCTCGCCCCGATCCAGCCGCGCCAAATCCAGCGCCGCCGCCGTTTTTTGCGCAACACTCTCGTCATCCAAAGGCAACCCTTCATCGAGCAACGCCTTTGCGGTCGCACGGTAGGTCAGGCCTGTGTCCAGATGGTGGAAGCCATAGACTTCGGCTATTTTCCTGGAAAGCGTACCCTTACCGGCAGCGGCTGGTCCGTCTATGGCGATCGTGAATGTCATTATAAATATATCCAGCTACGATTTGAATACGGTGGCGAACGGCTCGTTCTTATAATCACCGGGATGCATCATCAATGCCTTCCCAACTGCTGATGTATATGCCCTTCGCAAAGTTTATCTTTGACACGATAGACATCAACGATTAATGGGACCGGCTAGAAATTTATCGTCTACTGCCGGAAACACGGCGTACACACCGAACCCATCTCAAAATTTGAGGCTTAGACAGTGGCAAAAGCGGACCTTGGAACCAAGCGGACAGACCCGGATACCGGCAAGAAGTTCTACGACCTGAATCGCGACCCGATCGTTTCTCCTTATTCCGGCAAGTCCTGGCCGCTGTCCTTCTTCGAGGAAACGACCGCAGCCAAGAAGATGGAACAGCAGGCTGAAGAAGAGGAAGTTGCAGAAGTCGACGTCGAAAACACGGAAGTCGAACTCGTACCTTCGGAAGACGCCGACAGTGATGCAAGCGGCGATGACATTCCTGATATCGAAGGCGACGACGATGTCGAGCTTGATGATGACGACGACACGTTCCTGGAAGCAGACGAAGACGAAGATGACGACGATGTATCCGGCATCATCGGCGTGAACGGTGATGACGACGAAACCTGATTCACACAGGAATTATCGCCCGATGTCAAAAAAATGTCGTCGGGCGAACTTTTCAGCTTGCCATCTTCCAGAAGCAGAAGTATCAAGCGCCACCGACGCAAACAAACACGTTGGTTCCCGGAACCGGATAAATACCGGAACACTTATGGGGCTATAGCTCAGCTGGGAGAGCGCTTGCATGGCATGCAAGAGGTCAGCGGTTCGATCCCGCTTAGCTCCACCAATTTTCCTAGAATTCCTAATTCCATAAGAATATCAACGGCGTATTGAATTTTCATTGCTGCTTTTTTATGATGCCGTTCCCCGGCATGAGGCTGCAGGCTTTGACTGACAAGTCGCCAACGTTGACACTCCGTGTTGAATCAAACGGTAGCCTCGGTCGAAGTTTGTGAAAAGCCCCAAACTTGCTGGGAGCGTGTCGATGCCGTGGACCATACGGCCCACGGAAAACAATTCATCCGCTCAGAATTCCTCCCACGTCTGCGCAGACAGAGCCGCGTTACCGGAAAAGGAAGAGGCCAGTTTCGCTGTCAGTTGGCGTGAAGGTGTGGAGACGGGACGTGAGCCGGGTGCCTTGGCTGCGACCATGTGAGAAAGTTTGCTGTTTGCTGGAGAACTCTGTGTTCCAATGTTGAACTGCGCGATAAGCTCAAACAGTGCCTCCGCTTCTGACGCCAGCCTATGAGCTGCGGCTGTCGATTGCTCGGCCATGGCCGCATTGTGCTGTGTCCCCTGGTCCATCGTGTTCACGGATGTGTTGATTTCCTTGAGACCTGTAGCCTGTTCTTTAGAGGCATCCACGATCGCGCCAACGTTGCCGTGAACCTGCTGGACCTGACCGACAATATCTTCGAGCGCCTTGCCAGTTTCCCCGACAAGAGTAACACCGCTTTTCACGTGTGCATTGGACGTGTTGATCAAATCCTTGATCTCTTTGGCAGCCTTGGCTGATCGCTGAGCCAACTCGCGAACTTCCTGAGCAACGACTGCAAAACCTTTACCAGCTTCTCCCGCACGTGCAGCTTCAACTCCAGCATTCAACGCCAGTAAGTTCGTCTGGAAAGCGATCTCATCGATGACACCGATGATATTGCCTATTTCGGTCGCTGAAGCCTCTATTTTTCCCATAGCTTCGACTGCATCTCGCACGACGCGACCGGAATGCTCTGCGCTTTCCCTTGTCCGACGGACGAGTTGACCGGCCTCTTGAGCGCGACTACTGGAATCGGATACGGTTGTCGTAATCTCTTCAAGGGCTGCCGCCGTTTCCTCGATGGAGGCCGCCTGGGTCTCTGTGCGCTTCGCCAGATCATTGGACGAAGAACGAATTTCTTGCGCTCCAGATGCGATCGTGCCTGCGTTTTCAGCCACTTTTTGCATCGCCCCTCGCAACTTATCCAAAGCCTGATTAAAGTCAGTCCGCAATGGATCCAGTGAAGGAATGAAGGGGGTTGAGATATTCCGCGTCAGGTCACCGTTGGCCAATCTTTGAAGGGCATCTGCCAGCCTGCCAACAGCAAAGTCGGTCTGCTCCACCAAAGCGTTACGCTCTGACGCTTCGGATTCCATGCGCTTGCGTTCCTCACTGGAGCGCGTTGCTTCCATATCCGAATGCGCGTCAGCCTTCGCGGAAATAACATCGCGCAGAGTAGCAACCGCCCGCGCCAACATTCCAATTTCGTCGCCGCGCCGCTCAAGATTTCTGTCACCTTCCATGTTGCCTTCAGCCATGGATTTCAGCGAACTTTGCAGCTTACTCATCGGAACGATAATTGAGCGCGCGGTCAGCGCGGCGACAACGAGAGTGATAATCACAGCGACACCCAAAGCCATGAATGCGAGCGAATTGAACCCGCTGGCTGCACCACGCACGTCCTTACCGGTCGTTTTGTTCAGGTTCTCTTGATAATCGATAAACTTGTTGATGGCGCCCAACCATGAGACAAATAGTGGCCTAGCCTGCTCCAGAAGCATCTTCCGAGCCTCATCGGCAGCGCCTTTTGTTTGAAGCGAAATAATGTCTGCAACCAGTGGGTTCGTTCTGGCCTGGATATCCGCGATTTCGTCCAGTATCTTGCGTTCCTCAGCAGTAGCCCCAGCCGGAGAGGCGATCATCACCGCCATCTTCTGCTCATTTTCCTTATATGTCGCGGCCAGTTTGGCGATCAAATCGATAGCAGCTTGCCGCTCGTCATTAATTGCGACAAGCGTTACGTCGCGGATCGCGATGGCGCGGTCATGGACACTGCCACGATAGTTGATGGCATAACGTTGCTTCACGCTATTCACGTCATTGATCACCTCGAGATTATCGTTGATCTCCGACACTTGTTTCGTTGAATAAAACGTCAAGCCCATCATCAAGAGGAGGAGAACTCCGAACCCTGTCATGAGGCGTGCGACGACACTGAATGATTTGTTCTTTATCATTTCCATATTGCTCCAGCAAAAAAACCGACATGCTTAATCTTGATGTAAACATGCTAAGGCGAGCCGGTTGCTTCAAAACTGGGCGTAGCGGTTCCCTTCGCTAATGCTAAAAGTAACAATGCAAAGTTAATTTTATTTAAATCTTTAGTGGCTTCCTAAGTGTCTGTTTAGCTTGCTCTGTGCAAGACAAGCGAAAATTAGACTTCTGCCTCCGGTCTTAGAGACTTGCCTAAAAAGAGCTGAGTGAAATAACCCGTCGGCAATATGCCCGGTGAAAGGGACGCCACGCAAGTGACATAACGAATCTGGAATGGGGGGTGGTTCGGCCTTTTCTGCTGATGCCGCGTCGCTTTGGCCGTCCCCGCACACTGATTTGCGCGAGGTCGTCAACGCTCTGCTTTACATCACCACGACCGGTTGCCCGTTGCGCATAGTGCCGAAGGATTTCCCGCCCTTTTCAACTGTCCAGCGTTATTTCTATGAATGGCCGATCGGGTTTTTGGGTGCGCATCAACCATCATCTCGTGATGGAAACCCGCGAGTTGGGGGGTAGAGAGGCTAGTCCGACAGCTGGTGTAATCGATAGCCAGAGCGTGAAAACCACGGAGAGCGACGGCATACGAGGCTATGATGCGGGCAAGAAAACTAGCATGACTTTGGCAGATTCGGGCAAGCCTGGTTTGAGATGATTTGCGCTTTCGCTTTTGGGGCGCGATATAGTGGATTGGGATACGGAGCTTTCAGCCTTTGCAGCCGTTTCTGGAGAAGCTTGGACACAAGAACCGGCGACAGATGTGTCCACTTTACGTGTCGGGGCTTATCGGTCCCGGTGACCGCAAAAGTATCGAGCCGATGGCGGAACGGTTCGCTCCAGGCCAGTACGACCGCCTCCACCATTTCAGTTCCGACGGCCTTTGGGATGCTGTTCCCGTTGAGGCCGAACTCGCGCTGCAGGCGGACAGGATCGTTGGCGCATCCGATGCGTTTCTGGTGATTGATGACACCGGCCTGCCGAAGAAGGGCGATCACTCGGTCGGTGTCGCGCCGCAATACGCCTCGATGCTGGGCAAGCGAGCAAATTGCCAGACGCTGGTGTCGGTGACGCTTGCGCGAGACGAGGTGCCGATCTCGGTTGGCCTGCGTCTGTTCCTGTCGGATAGCTGGGTCGGTGACAAGGACCGCATGGCGAGGGCTGGGGTCCCAGACGACATGCGGACCTCTCGCACGAAGCCGGAGATTGCTCTTGCCGAGATCGATCGGTTGATCGTGACCGGTGTCCGGTTTGGCACAGTGCTGGCTGACGAAGGTTACGGCCTGTCGGCTGCGGTCCGAAAGGGCTTAAGTGAACGTGGCCTCACTTGGGCGGTCGGTATCCCCAAGCATCAGAAGGTCTATCCCGACGATGTCGGATTGATCTTTTCCATCTCTGGTCATGGCCGTCCTCGCAAGTATTCGATCCCCGACACCCTTTCGGTTGCCGCCGAAACGATGTTGGCATCTGCAGGCTGGAAGAAGGTCAGTTGGCGCCGCGGCACAAAAGGTCGCCTGACGGACGGTTTGCAGCATTGCGCATCCGGATCGCCGATGGCACGCCGCAGCGCATCTATGACAAGGGACGGCAGCACATGCCGGGCGAAGCGGCCTGGCTAGTTGGCGAATGGCGATCAAACGACGAGCGCAAATACTACCTGTCCAACTTGCCAGCCGACGCGACATTGAAAGCGCTGGCGGCCGCGATCAAGGCGAGATGGGTCTGCGAACAGGCGCATCAGCAGATGAAAGAGGAGCTCGGTCTCGATCACTTCGAAGGCCGATCGTGGCAAGGGCTGCACCGATACGCTCTGATGACGATGATTGCTTACGCGTTCCTCAAGCACCAGAGATTGCAACCTGCAAAGCGGGAAAAAAAGAAGCGACGGGTTCGCTGTGGGCCGCCTGAACCGACCTTGCCAGCCGTCCGTCGAGCCGTGATCAATGCGCTTGCTATACCAACAGCACAGATCCGATGTCCGTACTGTCAACAGCACTGTCAAAGCAAAAATTCAATTCTGCCAAAGTAGTGCTAGTTTTGAAAACCATATTATCAATGAATGGTTGTAAGCAGATACTAAAACAGCAGAACCCGCTCAACCCTCGATAAGCCTAATAAAACTTTAATGCATTTGTGAAAATCTTGCCCCCACGATCTAGGGGTAGAGGCGAGATCGACAGATGTCGGTCCAGAACGCGGACGATGATGTTCACCCCTTCTTCCGGCGTCTCTCCTCTTGTCACGGAACACTCTCATGTCTCTGATGCAAAACCTTCGGATCAACACCAAGGTCCTCTGTCTTGTTATCCCCACCTGTCTCATCGGTATCAGTGGATCGCTTTACGTCTCCAAAAACTTCAATGCCGCCGATACTGAGTACCTGGAATTTGTCGAAAATGATGGAAGCGCTGAAATCGACATGGCAATTGCCAGCCAACGCCTTGTCGCCATCGTCTACGATGCCTATCAGGCTTTCCTCTATGACGCAGGGACCGCAGAAACAAAGAGAGCGACCGACGATTACGCGGCAAGCAAAATCCGTCTCATGGAACTCATCGATAATGCTGAAAGATTGTTGCCAGAGGAGCGTGAAAGACTAGCGCTCTTTCAAAGGCAGGCAGAAGATATCATAGCAGTGACGGACAAGGCCATCGCTGCGGGATCAGCGGATAAGAACGAGGAGGCAAAGGTCCTCCTCATTCAGGCTGATGAAAAGGTCGCGATAACGCTTGCCGATATCCGCAACTGGATCAATAAGTACAGTGACGGGATTAAGGCCAGGTCGCAGCTTCTCTCCGCCAAAACATCAGACACGATCCTCTACACCCTGCTACTATTGATCGGCGTGTTTTCGGTTTCCCTCCTTCTTGCGGTGGTGATCACAAGACGCGAGATCACGTCACCAATCGAGCGGCTTCGTCTGCGTATGGTGGCACTCGCCGGTGGGCGTGTGGACGAAGTTGTGCCGGGCGCTGACCGCCGGGATGAGCTTGGTAGCATGGCGTCTGCAGTTTCTGTGTTCCGGGACAACGCTATCGAAAAGGATCGTCTCGAAAAGCAGACCGACGCCGAACGAGCACGTTCCGAGCACGAAAGACTGGAACGGGAAAAACAAAAGACCACAGATGCCGCCAACACAAAATTCGCAGTCGATTCTCTTCGTGAAGGGCTGGAGGCTCTTTCAAACGGTAAGGTCTCACACCGTATCAACAGTGCATTTACAGGCACACTTGATGAGCTTCGCTCAAACTTCAACAATTCCGTTGAAAAGCTTCATTTCGTTCTCAAGTCTGTTGGGCAGAACGCAGCAGGTATTGATGCCGGAGCCAACGAAATTCGTTCCGCCGCTGACGATCTTTCGAGACGAACCGAGCAGCAGGCGGCGTCTGTCGAGGAGACCGCAGCGGCGCTCGAACAGATTACGACGACTGTCAGAGATTCGGCCAAACGCGCAGATGACGCGGGCAAGCTCGTCTCCAAGGCACGACTGGGTGTGGAGCAGTCAGGCGCACTGATGCAGGACGCGGTTGGAGCCATGATCTCTATCGAGAAATCTGCTGGCGAGATGGGCAACATCATTTCCGTGATCGATGAAATCGCATTCCAGACCAACCTTCTGGCATTGAATGCCGGTGTAGAAGCTGCTCGCGCTGGTGAAGCTGGAAAAGGATTTGCTGTGGTTGCACAAGAGGTTCGTGAGCTTGCGCAACGGTCTGCGACAGCCGCTAAAGAGATCAAAACCTTGATCGCTGCTTCCGGCTTACAGGTTCAGACAGGCGTCAATCTTGTTAAAAAGACTGGCGCTTCACTCGAGGCGATTGTCGCTGAAGTTCGAGAGATAAGCCAGCACGTCACCGCCATAGTTGAGTCATCTCGTGAACAGGCCACCGGGTTGCAGGAGATAAACACTGCGGTAAACGTCATGGACCAGGGAACGCAGCAAAACGCGGCCATGGTTGAGCAATCGACCGCAGCAAGCCACGGCCTTGCCCGCGAAGCCGCAGCATTGAATGAACTGCTGGCCCAGTTCGACTTGCGCGGAGCAGCGGGTTCCGACAGCGGCCATCAGCGAAGACATGCCGCCTGATATGCCATTGCTCTGAATGGGACTGATGCCGCGCTCTGGCGCGGCATTGCCGTTTGGGAAAACGCAAGCCGGTGAGATTACGAGCCAGCACTTAGAATCTTAGTGACGCATATCGCCGTTAAGATGCGAGTAGCGTTTCATCAACTTCTTGCTCAACGAGCGATTTTGGCGAACCGATATAGCTCCCTCCATCTTTGCTAGGATCAAAGCTGCTATCCTTTGAAGCTGAACAAATACGTGTCTTGTGTAGCCAATCTCATTACGCATCGCAAATGCGTGCTGCAGCAAAAGTGATCTCTCCCCTACCCGGGCATATGTATTCTGCCTCAGTCCACGGAGACGGGCAAAGCTACACGTATACAGAACTATGCAACTTCTTTGAGACATTGTAACGCGAGCTCATCATCCAAGGCTGATCGCTAAGCGTCCGCGATACTTAAACTCATTCAGTTGCTCCGAGGGAGCGTAGCGCAGAGTGGAGGTATCGCTGAGCAAGGACGTGATCTCGTCTTTCCGCGAGAGCTATCGCTGCTTCGATGTGTTCCGCAATGGGAACCAACATGGCCCATCATCGGCAAATTCATCAGCGATCACGACGCCCGAGCAGATAGTCGGAAGGCCGTCCTCGTCATGGGAGCAGGATCCTATGCTGAAGAGTGTTTGAGACTGTCCATGTCTGTTGCGAATACGATAAGATGACACCGTCGGCGTCCCGCTCAAAAGCACATAGTGAATAGGTAATCCCCCCGCGAATTAACGGGCTTCAAAAGTAGAATTTTCTCGGGCTTTATGATCGAGGATACTTTGATGAAGGCGAGCAGATTTAGCGAACCGCAGATAATGGCCATCCGGCGTCAGGCAGAAGGAGGTATTCCCGTTCCCGAGCTATGCAGGGAGCACGGGATGAGCACGGCCTCATTTTACAAATGGCGGGCCAAGTATGGGGACATGGACGCATCGATGATCAGTCAAATGAAGGCTCTGGAAGACGAGAACCGCCGACTGAAGAAGATGTATGCGGAGATGAGCATGCAGGCGGAACTGCTCAAAGAGGCTCTGGGAAAAACTGACACGGTCATCTCAACGCCGGGAGCCTTACGGCACATGCGAGCATTTGCCTGTCGGCCAAGGGATGGCCGGGAAAGCCGTTGCGTTGCGCGGGGTGAGCATTGCGCTCGCCTGCCGCACCTTCGAGGTCAGCGAGACCTGCTATCGTTACAGCGCCAAGCTGAACGAGGAGAACGAACAGATCGCCGATCTCCTCATTGGGCTGACGCGAGCAAAGGAGAGCTTGGGCTTCGGCCTGTGCTTCCTTTAGCTGCGCAATATCCAGAGGCATCTGTGGAGTCACACACGCGTCTACCGGATATACTCCGAGTTGGAATTAAACCTGCGGATCAAGCCACGCAAGCGGTTGAAGCGGGACAAGCCCGATGCTCTAACAGTACCGGATACGCCGAACATGGTCTGGTCCATGGATTTCATGGCAGACCGGCTTGAGGATGGAAGGCAATTCCGGCTGCTGAATGTCTTCAACCGCCAAGGGTTGTGCATTGAAGTAGGCTTCTCGCTGCCTGCTGAACGCGTCATCCGCAGTTTGAACCATATCATCGAATGGCGCGGCAATCCATACGCCATTCGGGTGGACAACAGCCCGGAATATGTCAGCGGCAAGCTCATGGAACGGGCAGAACAACAAGGGATTGCCTTGAATTACATCCAGCCCGGAAAGCTCCAACAGAATGCCCATGCCGAGCGCTATAACCGAACCGTTCGGCATGAATGGCTCGACCAGAACATCATCGAAAACATTGAGGCGGCACAGGAATTCGCCACACAATCGCTCTGGCCGAATAACAACGAACGGCCCAATATGTGCATCGGCGGCATCACGTCCGCACAGAAACTGAAAATGATCGCGTGAATTCTACCAAAGAGCCCCGCTAAAAAAGGGGGGTACCGAATGTGAAAGAGATTGGCGAGGGGGGCATGAACAGAGACGAAGCGCTGGAGATGTCGGGTTGACTTGAAGCCCTTCATAATCCGCTCGCGCCATCGTGTCGGTTGATGGGAATTCTCCGCGCGGTTGTTCAAACCTTTGTGCGAACGATGTTATACAAAAGGCATGATGTCGCGCTTTGCGGCGCCATAGGATCGCAGCTTATCGGTGATCATCACATGCGGTACACGGCCCTGTCCCTTGAGAAGCTTTCGCATCAGACGTTTGGCGGCCTTGGTATCGCGGCGGCTCTGCACCAATACGTCGAGAACAAAACCGTCCTGATCGACCGCGCGCCAAAGCCAGCGTTTTTTTGCCACCAATGGAGATGACGACCTCATCGAGGTGCCATTTGGCGCCGCGCCGACCGGCGGATCGCCTGCGGATTTCGCCTGCAAAGCGCCGACCAAATTTCTCCGCCAACAGTCGAACGGTCTGGTGCGAGACGATGACCCCACGCGCCGCCAGCAGATCTTCGACCATCCGCAAGCTGAGAGGAAACCTAAAATACAGCCAAACCGCCTGGGCAATCACCTGAGCGGAAAATCGGTAGCGACGATAGAGAGGATCACGGGCAAAGCCGGTCATGCCGCCAAATCCCATATTTCGGTGGCCAATCGTTTAACTATGGTGCCAATTAAAGGCCTAACTCGCTGTAAATCCTACGTATCTTCTTCATGTTGATCTTCCAGCCATCTCGGCGCAAATGCACATGGACACGGCGGTAGCCGTAGCGAACGCGTGTCTCGCAAATCTCCTTGATCCGTCTTTCGAGAGGGGCCTGCCCGGTTCTTCGGGATTTGTAGTGGTCGGTCGACGTATCGAACCTCAGGACCTTGCAGGCTCGTCGGATCGATATACCCCAATCCACCAGCATTCCGTCGATCAGCTTGCGCTTGCGGGCAGGCCTTAGGCTCCAGACTCAATTAATCCACCATGTAACGATAGCGGCGATGTAGCATGTTGCCGCGAAGTTGATCATGAGCTTGTCGTATCGTGTTGCAACACGCCTCCAATCCTTGAGACGGCAGAATGTGCGCTCGATGATGTTTCGTCGTCTGTAGGCGATCGGGTCGAAGGGCTTGATCCGCTTTCGGGTTGGATTGTTTGGAATGACGGGTTCAGTGCCGCGCGTTGTCAGGAAGTCGCGCAAAGCGTCGCTGTCGTAAGCCGTATCTGCGGCGCAGAGCCGCGTCGGTGGCAAAGGTTCGAGCAGCGGAATGGCAACGGGTGCGTCCCCGCGTTGCCCAGGCGTTATTCGCAACGCGATTGGACGGCCGCAACCATCGACAACAGCATGGATTTTTGTCGATCTGCCGCCTCGCGAGTGACCGATGGC
The DNA here is from genome assembly GCF_033957725.1 of Agrobacterium sp. rho-8.1. Taxonomy (NCBI): domain Bacteria; kingdom Pseudomonadati; phylum Pseudomonadota; class Alphaproteobacteria; order Hyphomicrobiales; family Rhizobiaceae; genus Agrobacterium; species Agrobacterium sp. rho-8.1. Next base: position 936,843 of record NZ_CP192789.1, on the reverse strand, counting down.
TTCGGCATCTGCCCCCCTTTTCCGCCAGCGGCTGAACGGTGTGCTTTTGCGGTGGTGCTGTCGATCATATGGATATCCCGATCGGTGGTTTGCACCAAGGCTTCAAACAGTCTTCGCCATATCCCTTTTGCAGACCAGCGATGGAAGCGATTGTAGACGGTTGTTGAGGGGCCGTAGCAGGCCGGACAATCCTGCCATCGGCAGCCGGATCGCAAGACGTGAATGATCCCGCTTATGATCCGGCGATCATCGGTGCGATGAGCGCCAGGCTGGTTGGTGGGAAGCATTGGCGCAATCACTGCCCATTGGTGGTCATCAAGCCAAAATTCTCCGGCCATGGTCAAACACTCCCGCTTTTGCGGCAAGTGAATCATGTAGAGATAATATAATCAATAGATTGATTGGGTTTCGACCCTAGAGCTTTCGGCGGATAGCGTCCTGCAGCATCTCTCGATCGAGTGTCAAGTAGGCGACGATTTTCTTCAGGCGATTATTCTCGTCCTCCAGTGCTTCAGTCGGCGCAGCTCGTCCGGTAGCAGCCCTGCGTATGTCTTGCGCCAATTGAAATAGGTCGCCTGACTAATGCCAGCCTTGCGGCCAATCTCCGCCACCGGCACGCCATCGTCACCTTGTTTGAGAATGAACGCCTTCTGGACGTCCGAAAAATGCGGTGCTTTCATCGCTTTCGCACCTGTACCCAGCCGGGAATTTAGCGCAAAAAACTTCAATCAAAAACGATTCAGTTTTTTGGGGATCAGAGCAGTTTTTTGAAATCCTATGACTGCGCAGCACCGAAGTGTGGTTGGAATGCCAAGTTTTTCATAGCGTTGGACTTGGCATCGCGACCATCGGCGTCGTCAGATTAGTAGCCCGCACGTTCGAACCCCTTCAAGAGCTTTGATAGTGTGGGCGTCAATTGGCCAGGATTGTTTAGGCCTGCTGTGGCGAGCGCTCCTGATCCAATTCTTTTGGTTGTTCGGACGCACGTTCTAACTGTCGCAACATCCCTTTCTTCGGCCCGCAAGACCGGTCCAAAGAATATTTTACGTATCTTCACAAAGTTGTGAAACCTTTCCCATCGCTGATCGTTCAGCGCCCATGAAAAACAATGAAGTAGAACCGAAACCGGTCGCTGGTGCCGACGAAAATGGCACTGAGTCTGCCTTCCCACAACAAGTTCATGACAATGGTGACGAGCTTCCTCCAGAGGAAGTCGAACCTGCTGCGGGCTTGACGCCGGAAGAGGCTGAGGAGGCACGTCGAAAATACCTGCTGAAACGCTTCTGGATCAGCGCCCGCGGTTTCTGGAGCCGCCGTGGCGATAAGCTGGCATGGCTTTTCACGCTCGGACTGTTGACCATGATCGGGATCAATGTCGCCTTCCAATATGGGATCAACATCTGGAATCGTGGAATATTCGACGCGATCGAAAAACGGGATGCGGCGACGGTTTATTCCCTCGCTTCCATATTCCCGATTCTGGTTTTGGGAAGCGTTTTCATCGTCACCTCGCAGGTCTATGTCAGAATGCGCATTCAGCGGCGCTGGCGCTCTTGGTTGACCAAGGTTCTGGTTGGCAGATGGATTGCAAACGGCCGCTACTACCAGCTCAATTTGATCGATGGCGATCACAAAAATCCCGAGGCAAGGCTCTCGGATGATATGCGCATCGCAACCGAAGCACCGGTCGATTTCGTCTCCGGCGTCATTGCCGCATTCGTATCCGCCTCAACCTTCATCGTCGTCCTGTGGACGATTGGTGGGGCGCTAACGCTGTCCATCGGCGGTGTCTGGGTCACCATTCCCGGCTTCCTTGTGATAGCGGCCGTCATTTATGCAGCAATTACGTCCACCTCCATCGCCTTTATTGCCCGAAACTTCGTCAAGGTTTCCGAAGTCAAGAACCAGGTTGAAGCGGAATTCCGCTACACGCTGACGCGCGTCAGGGAAAATGGCGAGAGCATTGCCTTGCTTGGCGGGGAAGAGGAGGAACGCAGCGATCTCGAAAAAAGGTTTGGCAACGTCCGGCGGCAATGGCGCCTCATGGCGCAGCAATATATGCGTACCACGGTCGTCTCCAACGGTTCAATGCTGATTGCACCAGTCGTGCCGCTTCTGCTGTGTGCACCGAAGTTTCTCGATGGCAGCATGTCGCTTGGAGAGGTCATGCAGGCAGCGTCTGCATTTACCATCGTTCAGTCCGCATTTGGTTGGCTGGTCGATAACTATCCGCGCCTGGCCGACTGGAACGCCTGCGCACGACGTGTTGCTTCCCTTATGATGTCGCTCGATGGCCTTGAACGGGCAGAGAAAAGCGACACTTTTGGCCGCATCGTGCGCGGCGAGACTGAAGGCGAGACCATGCTTAGCCTCAAGGATGTGTCCGTTTCCCTGGGCGATGGAACCGCCGTCGTAAAAGAGACGGATGTCGAAATCGGCGCCGGCGAGAGAGTTTTGGTGTCGGGGGAATCCGGCTCGGGCAAAAGCACGTTGATCCGCGCCATTTCCGGCCTCTGGCCCTGGGGTGGCGGCAGCGTGAATTTCCGCGCAGGCAGCCAGTTGTTCATGCTGCCGCAGCGGCCATACATTCCAGCCGGGACGCTCCGCCGCGCTGTGTCTTATCCGCAACCGGCGGAAAGCTGGACGGCGGAAGAGATCGGCGCCGCTCTAGACAAGGTCGGTCTTGGCCAGCTCAAAGACAAGATCGAAGACGATGCGCCTTGGGACCAGACATTGTCAGGCGGTGAAAAGCAAAGGCTTACCTTTGCACGTCTGCTCCTCAACGCCCCCGATATCATTGTGATGGACGAGGCGACTGCAGCGCTGGACGAAAAAAGTCAGGACAAGATGATGCAGACTGTTATCGATGAGCTACCAGATGCCACAATTATTAGTGTGGCGCATCGTGCCGAGCTGGAAGCATTTCACAGCCGCAAGATTACTCTGGAGCGACGGGACGGTGGCGCAAAGCTGGTGAGTGACATCGAGCTTATCCCGCGTAAATCGAGAGGAAGATCCATTCTTCGGCGGATGGTGAAGCGGAAGTAAGTTCGCCTGCCTTCAACTTCGGATTTAGGCAGGGCATTGACGGATGCCAGCGGACGTTGCGCACCCTTTTGTACTGCAAATTCCATCAAGAATGACGTTGCTGTCTGCTGTTGTGCTCTTTGGCTTATAAAAAGTAACCACCCAACACACATTGCCTTCCGGTCACCCTAGTGACGCATAAAAAGAGCGTAAAAGGAGTAGACCTCGTTGATAAAGTCCGTTGTTTGGCGTTCATATTCCATCAAGGCGAAATAGCTCGAAGCTTCGGAAAATTCATAAACGCATTGTGTAGCGAAAAGTAAGGCACTGTATGTGTGCATGTTCCTACATGGATGTGCATATGGGCACCACAAGCTTAACCAGCCGCGAATTAAACCACGACGTCAGAAAGGCAAAAAAAGCAGCTGGATTCGGATCAGTCGTTATTACCGACGAGGCAGGCCGTCGCACGTATTGATGACATACGTCGAGTTTGAGCGCCTCACCGGCAAAAGGCGCAACCTGCTCGATACCATCTCTATGTCTGGCTTGTCGGCGATCGAGTTTGATCCACCTCGATCGGTAATCTCAACACGCGAGGCCGACCTTTCTTGAAATATTTAATCGAAACAAACGTCGTCTCTGAGTTGCGCAAAGTTGGCGACAGCAAAGCCGACCAGAATATGGCGAACTGGATTGGTGGGTCCGTCTGGAATTTGCTGAGCGGGCCATATCTGTCGATGATGCGATCGCTACGCGCTATGCCGAGTTACATGTTCCGGACCGCCGCAATGAGACTGATGCACTCATTGCAATTACTGCGCTAGTATACGGACTGATCTTAGTCGATCCATTGCAAGGGTGATTTCAGGTAAGAATATTCCCGAGGCAAATTTTTTATCCCATGCGACGATCCCGTTACGCCTATTGCGAACGCGGGCGAGGCGGTTCGCATCTTTTCAAGGCGTCGTGGAATGAACCTCATCGTCTCGCTGCGAATCGATGCATACGGAAGGGCCATCGAGTTTCCTCTTCAGTCTGTCGTCTTTGGTTCAATCGGTGCTAGCCAACGACCCACATCGAAGTGCCGGTTATAAAGCGATTCGACCTTAGAGAAAGTGGCCCATCCTCGCTATTATTAATTCTGTTAAGCTATAAAAATGACCCGGCCTGACTATCGTGACACAATCGCCGCACTAGTCGCAGGACTCATAGATTTACAGCCAGAATATAATAATTGCGGCGATGCAGATGCTGGAGAAGAAGGTATGTGCGCAGCGATCGTAACGTGTTTGGATCCGCCGCCAGTCCTTTAACTTGCCGAACATGTTCTCGATTTTGTGGCGTTTCCTATAGAGAACAGGATCGTGCGGGATGGGGACTTTCCGGTTGGGCCGTAATGGGATGCAGGCTTCGATCTTGCGCTCGGCTAAGGCAGCAGGAAACCAGTCGGCGTCATAACCCTTGTCCGCCAGCATAGTCTTGGCCTTTGGCCGCACATGCAGCATATGTGCCGCTCCTTTGTAGTCGCTCATCTGGCATTTGCTCAACAGCAGGACGAGAGGCCGACTTTTTTCATCGCAGACGGCATGCAGCTTGGAGTTCAGGCCGCCTTTAGTGCGTCCGATACGTCGGGGAACATCCCCTTTTTTAGCAGACTGGCTGCAATCGGTGGGCTTTGAAGTGCGTGGCGTCGATCATCAAGGTATCGGATTTGCTACGTTCTGCTGTCAATTCGGCCAGGATGCGGTTGAAGATACCCAATCGGCTCCGGCGGATGAAGCGGTTATAGATCGGCTTGTGCGGACCATACTCTCGCGGTACGTCGCACCACCGCAAGCCATTACACAGGACGAAGATGATGCCGCTCAACACCAAGCGGTCATCGACATGCGGCACGCCATGCGATAGCGGGAAGAAAGGTTCGATCCGGCGCATCTGTGCGTCCGACAAAAGCATCAGGTCACTCATGGAAGCCTCTCTTTTTGATCCCCGTGAATCAAACGCAGAGCGCGCCGAAAGACGTTAATAGATCCTGAGCCTAGTCGAGGTCCTTGTATGAGGAACGCAATTGGTTTGAATCTCGTCCAGACCACCGATTCGGAAAAAATTTTCTAAACCGGCCAAGAAGGTGTTCCGATCCCCCTGTCCCTCGGTCAGCCGAACGCGGCCCTCGATGTCGGCCAAATGATGATGCATCAACTGCTGCGCTTTTGACAGCTCCTTTGCTTTCAGGGCACTGCCGATCTGGCGGTGGTGATCAGCCCCGCAATCGTCTTTCCGCTCGTCCGCGCAGAGCGACATGACGAGCGAGAGGCGGGCAAAGATCTTCGACAATAACCGATCACGGTCATTACATCTTCTTCGCGGCTGATGAATTCAGAGCCGCTTGCCGCAGCTGTTCCTGGACACGTCGACGCTGTTCAAGACGCGGGCCTAGGATTGTGCCTAAAGCATCAAGGCTTGCTGCGAACACAAGCGCCATGCCGCTTGCGACCAATTGCACGAAAGGCGGTACGTTGAGGAGCGTCAGGCCGTTGTCGAGCACGGCCAGGAATACCCATGCCGTGAACACGCCAAAGATACGTCCTCGTCCGCCCGCAAATGCGACGCCGCCGAGCAGGATGATCGTCAGCGCCTGCAACTCCATCTGAAGTCCGAGCGAACCTGGCGAGGCCCCATCAAGGCGGCTGGCCAGCAACACGCCTGCAAGGCCGGCAGCAGCGCCGGTTGCTATATGCAGCGACAGGATCAGCGGACGGACTGGAAGGGCGGCCAGGAATGCGGCTTGCGGATTGATGCCGATCGCAAAGATGTAACGGCCCCATACTGTCAGCGAGAGAACCGCCGCGCAAAGTAGAAAGACAGCGAAAACGATCAGAAGCAGGATTGGTACACCAGCGAATGAGCCGTTGCCGATAAAGAAGAAAACGTCGCCCAGCCCGACGACTTCCACTTGTTTGACCAGAAGTGTGACCCCGCGAAGGACACTGAGCATGCCAAGTGTGACGATGATTGGGCTGAAACGCAGGTAGGCACACAGAATGCCGATCATAAGCCCGATAAGGGCGCCCGCCAGGACGCCGGCAAAAACGCCGATCACGGGAGATGCACCCCATTCCGTCATGGCGAGCGCCGTGATCATGCCAGAGAAGCCGATGTTCGAACCTACCGAGAGATCGACGTGGCCTGCCATGACCAACAGTGCCATCGTGGCGGCAACAACGCCTATCGCGGCATAGTTGGTCAAGAGGACCTTGAAGTTCGATAAAGTCAGAAAAGCCGAGCTTTCCGAAGCAAAATAAAGCATCAACGCCAGAAGTGCCAGGAGCAGAATATTATTGACCAGCAGCTCGACAGGCAGTTCGCGCTTTTTGACAGCAGCAGATTGGGAAACAGCGGTATCACTCATGCGAGTTGTCCTTTGCTGGAAGTGGGCGCGGCCCGCTCGAGACCGTGAGCGAGGGAGAGCATGCGCCCCTCTTGGATCTCATGCGACTGAAGCACAGCAACGATCTGTCCGTGCGAGATGACGATAACCCTGTCAGCGACCTGCATGAGCTCCTCCGGTTCGGAAGATGTCACCAGAAGACTGGTGCCTGCCGCAGCGCTCTTGCGAAGGGCGGCATAGATATCGCTGCGAGCGCCGACATCGACACCTTGCGTAGGCTCGTCGAGCAGCAGGAAACGGCATTGGGAGGTGTCGTTGAGCCAGCGGGCAATGACGAGCTTCTGCTGGTTTCCGCCGGAGAAACGCTTGGCTTCAAGGTCAATCCGCAGGGGGCGCAGGTTCAGGCGAGCAACGGCCTTGCTGAAAACCTCTCCTTCTCTTGAGGCGATGCGGATTCCGAATTTGGCAAGAGCTTTATAGGACGGCAGCAGCATGTTGTCGCCAGAAAGCAGCGTTCCGATGATGCTCTTGCGAAGGCGGTCCGACGGGACCAGAGCGATGCCCGCGGCGACCGCAGACGCCGGGTTGGAGATCGACAGCTCCTGATCGTTGATCAGGATACGGCCACCGAACAGTTTTCGGCTGCCAAAGAGGGTTTCCAGCAACTCGGTGCGGCCGGATCCAACCAGACCGAAAATACCGACAATCTCGCCGTGTCCGACCTCGAAGCTGACCGGGCCGATCCCCGGCGCGACAAGTTCTTCGACTTTCACTGCAGGAGGATAGCTTGCTGCAGCTGACTGTGGCCGCTCACGATTGATGCTGCCGCCAGCAATGGCTTTCACGAGATCATCGTGGCGAAAGTTTGAGACTGGTCCGCTGAGCACCACCTCCCCACCGCGCAAGACTGTCACACGATCGGCGAGCGCGAAAACCTCGGACAGCCGATGTGTCACGTACAGGAGTGGGAGATTCTGCTTTTTCAGCTCAAGAAGCCGTTGCCCCAGGATCTCGGCTTCGTGCTCGGACAGGGCGGCAGTGGGCTCGTCGAGGATCAGCACTTTCGGTTTCATACTGAGCGAGCGGGCAATCTCGATAGTCTGGAGCCCCGCATTCCCAAGTTTTGAAAGATTGTCGGTCGGCTGAATATCCGTGTCGAGTTGCTTGAGCCAGTATGCCGCTTCCTCCCGCTGGGCCTTGCGACGCACGAAGGGCCCGAGGCGCTTCTCGCGTCCCAGGAAAATGTTGTCGGTCACGTCAAGGCTCGCTGCAAGCGCCGGATCCTGATAAATCACCGCGACGCCAGCTTCGCGGGCGGTCTTCGGGGTCAGCCCGTCGAACTTGCCTGTTCCGACCAGCAAACCGCCGGAATCCGGCTGGATCGCGCCCGACAGACACTTGATTAGTGTCGATTTCCCGGCGCCGTTGGCACCGAGCAACGCATGGATTTCTCCATCGGAGACTTCCAGGTCGACACCTTTGAGCACTTCGACCCCGGCATAGGATTTTCGCAAAGCATAGACGGCAAAGGGCATGCGGACTTCTCCACGGGAAGACGAAAGACAGGGGTCGCCGACATAGGCCGACAACCCCGACTGCTTAGTTTGCGCCCTGCTGTTTCAGGTAGAAGTCGGCGCGCGATGATTTTTCGGTAACCAATTCCAGAGGAACGATCACATCGCCCTTGCCTTTGCCGTTCAGGAAGTCGTCGGCGGTCGTCACGATCGCGTAGCCGACCTCCTTCAGGGGGATGGCCATGGAGGCGCGGTAGATATTGCCGCCTTCCTTGAGGAGCTTCAGTGCCGGGACAGTGCCATCCATGCCGCCGATGAAGCCGTTCGGATCCTTGGGGTCCTTGCCGGATGCGATCCATGCTTTATAGGATCCCTCGGTTGCTGGGTCCTCGACACCGAGAATAACGTTGGCGTCGGGATGAGCCTGAAGGAGAGAGCGAGTGACGTTCAGGCCTTCGGTCGGGCTGATCGCGTCTTGCTCGGCGACGATCGTGGAATTTGGCGCCATGGCAAGGAGGCCGTCTTTGATGCCAGAGCCGCGCTGCTGACCCCAGACGCCTTTTTCGTAGCCAAGGATGATGACGTTTGCCTTGCCGCCCTGGGTGTCAGTGATCCACTTGCCGGCGTATTCGCCAAGGGCCCTTCCGTCCGGATACTGGGCGTAACCGACCGTCGCATCCTGGTTTTCGATTTTCTGACCGTAGGTGATCCAGATCACGCCGGCTTCACGCGCCTGCTTGGCCACGGATTCGAACGCATCCGGCTGCAGGGTGTTGACGACGATGACCGCCACCTTCTGCTCGATCCAGGTCTTGATGGTGTTGATCTGCTTGTTGAGGTCGGTGCCCGGATCGTCAACGATAACCTCGTAGCCCATTTCCTTACCCTTGGCTTTGGCAGCATCTAGCGAGGTAATGACGGCGCCGATCACGGACGCGTTGGGGAAGCTAACCGCGATCTTTTTTTCCGCGGCCGTCGCGGCTGTGGTAATCATGGTCGAAGCGGAAAGGACAGCTATCGCAAGCGCCACCGCACCGAGACGGCGTGCGAGGCTGCGACGTGTAGTGGTGAATTTCGTCGTTGTCATGTGCATGTTCCTCTGGGGTTATGGTTGGTGGGATCACGACGGGCGAGCTGTTTCTGCTTTGTTGTCCCGCGGTAATTTCGGAAGGTGAGGCCATCATAGGGGCCTCGCGGTGATCACTTTGCCGTCCGTCTTCAGCTCCGCACCATGCTCAGCGGAAAGCCTTTGAAGGCGTTCGTAAATTCTTGTGAATTCGATGCCGTCTACCAGTCGGGGAAGACGGTCGGCATCAAGCGTTGTTGGCCTCAAGGTAACCAGAGGATCAGCGCCGTCCGGGTAAATGAGAGTTGTCACGAAGCCGTCTGCCGACATTCTGGCCCAAAGGCGCTTCACCGCAGGAGCAGCGTCCAGAAAAACCTGCTGTCCAACATAGGTGCCGGCGCTGAAGATGATGGGTTTACCCTGATAGAAACCGAAAGCGTGGATGGCATGCGGATGATGCCCATGAATGATGTCGGCACCTGCTTCGATCAATCGCTCGGCGAGAGGTCGTTGGTACTCAGCCAGTTCTTCTCCGGATCCAAATCCCCAGTGCAGCGTAACAATCAGAATATCGCACTGACTTTTAGCCTCTGAAACCCGAGCTATCGACTCGACCATATCCGCCTCGCGCACCCGGGTGCGAATACGGATAACCGAGGGATCGCCCGGCTCTTCCATCTGATACCAGGGATCGATTTCATAGCCGGTCTCGATATGGAGACCCGCTATTCCGGCTCTGTCTGAAGCGGCGGACATGCCCGTTGGGGTTAAACAGGAGAAGGCGATAACGCCGACACGGCGTCCGGCCACGTCCCGAAAGAATGGCCGAAAGGCTTCATCGAGGTTGGTACCGGCGCCGATCGCACGGATGCCTGCAGCTTCGAGATGTTCGGCTGTATCGCTAAGGCCCTCCACGCCGTAGTCCACGGCGTGATTGTTGGCGATGGTGGCAACATCAAGCCCAAGTTCACGAAGGCTATCGGCGATGGATGGATTCGCGCGGATATTCAATAGCTTCTGAATAGGCGCCCCGCGCCTGGTCAGAGGAATTTCGAAATTGCCCAAACTAAAATCGCCACCTGCAGCGACGTCAAAAACAGCCCGCGCCGTCGCTGATATGTTTTCCAAGGGATGGACTGGTAGAGTGTCGCCACAGAGGACGATGGAAAGAGGCGTGTTCATCGACTTCTCCCTGCTCGCGACTACATCTTGCGGGATGAGTTCCACTTGTGGTTCCAGTGCTCCTTGTAGGTCACCGGCTCGTAGCGGCGTGGGTTGGTTTCGTCGAAGCATGTCGGCAGAGTTTCGATCAGCGCGTCGTAGTTCGGCTGGTGGAAGAAGACGACCGAGTGACGTCGTGCTGTGCTGGCCACCTCTGTTGGAGGATTGACGACGCGGTGCATCGTCGAAACCCATTGGTCGTTCGTCCATATCTGCATGATGTCACCGATGTTGATGACGTATGTGCCGGGTTCGATGGTAACATCGACCCAATAACCATCCCTGTGTTGCGCCTGTAGACCGCCAGCGGCCTTGTCGGACATCAGAATCGTCAGTGTGCCGTAGTCGGTATGAGCGCCGGCTCGGATCTGACCCGGCTCTGGAGCTTCACTCTGCTCGGGGTAGCAGATGACGCGCAGCGCGCTGATATTCTTGTCGAGCTTGTCAAAGAAGAAATCGTCGGGCAAGCCAAGTGCCGAGGCGAAAATCCCCATGAGATCATTCGCCAGGCGGTTCATGCGTCGATAATAGGACTGCATCGTCGTTTTGAAGACTTCGGGCTTCTCGGGGAAGAGGTTGGGGTAAAAATAATAAGCCGCCTGCTCTCCATGAAAGTATTCGCCTTCCGGAACATCGACAGGTCCCATGTCGATCATTTCCTTGAGGTCGGCAGGCGCCGCGTTGCCGAGACTGGCGGAGAGGGTTTCTCCTTTGAAAGGGGTGTAGCCCCGGGGAATATTTCCCGGTGGCTGCTTGATGTTCAGTTTTTCTTCCAATGGCAGCTTGAAGAAGTCTGCCGCTGAATCATAAGTTGCATCGATGATCGGCTGATCGACCCCGTGTCCTTTGATAAGAAAGAAGCCGATTTCCTCGCACGCTTGCTTGACTTCAGCCGCGACTTTATCACGACCTTCTGGTGTCCCTTCGAGAAACGGGGAAATGTCGATTACCGGAATGGATGTCATACGCATTGAGTGCACCTCTCATTAAAACTAATTATTATGTAGCAAAAGGCATGCCATATGAAAATAAGTGATTTAAAACAATGGTTTTGTAGAATTATCGAAAATATGATATAGATATTAAGCAATAAACTAAAAATTGTTTACGATTTTTGCACCTAAAATAAACAATTCAGGAATGCTAGATGCCTAATAAATCACCACCATCTTCAGGCAAATTCAATATGAATGATACGGACGACGTGGAAGCCAACATCTCCGGAAGTATTCGCACCGCAATCTTGCAGGGACGCCTGCCGCCGGGCGTGAAGCTGACAGAAGATCTGGTTGCCGAAGCCCTTGACGTCAGCCGAGCCCGCGTCAGGTCGGTACTCCACCGGTTGGCCGTTGACGGGCTGGTGGAGATCAAGCGCAATCGGGGCGCGTTCGTCGCCACACCTAGTCCTGCGGATACCAAGGCGGTCTTTGATGCCAGGCGCGTTGTGGAGAGGGCCACCACGGAAATTGTGACTCGCACCATCATGACATCCCAGGTCACCATGCTGAAGCGGAACCTCAGCTTATGGGAGCGCGAATGGATGCACGGCCAACGGCAAAAGACGATCGCCGGGATCGGTTCCTTTCATATGGCGCTGGCGAGCATGGCGCACAATCGACCACTAGCTATGGCTCTGGAACGCCTGGTTCTCCAGACCTCTTTGATCCTGGCGCTTTATGCCACCAATACGACCTTCAGTTCCGCCGCCGTCGAATACAACGCGCTACTCGCGTTAATCGATGATGGGCAAAGTCTGGCGGCGGCCAAAGCTATGGACCGATGCCTGCATGTAATCGAGCATGAACTCGACATGCGTCCTGTCGCAATCAGGGACGTCAACCTTCTTTCGGTCTTTCGACCCTGAATTTCTTGTGCCGACGTGGTCAAAGGAGCGCGCGCTGAAGTGCGCTGCTCTCCGCGATTTCTCCGGCAATGTCTTCGTCAATCGTGCCAAGATGGGCGATCAAGATCGTCTGAGCCTTTTCAGTGTCACCAATCTCAATCGCATCAAGCAGTATCATGTGTTCGTTCATCGAACATGAAAGGTCGTGATGATGGGCGTGGGCAGCCAATGACAACGAGGACTTGACCAGCAAGTCCTGAAGCATTTTGAGCAGGACCATGTTGCCGGCAGAACTCGCCATCTTGAGGTGAAACTCACCGGACAGGCGAACTTGCAGAGAGCGCTCATGATTGCTGACGGCTTCTTGCTCCGACATGATGTGGGCGCGCAGTTCGCTCACGATCTTTTTTCGTCTGGCCGGATTGAGCTCGCACAAGAGCTTGAGGATATGATTTTCGACCAGAATTCTGGCCTCAAGGGCATCCCGCCGCTCGACGGCTTCTGGATAAGCGACATAAGCGCCCTTATGTGGCTCTAGGCGAACAATGCCGTGCTGCGAGAGAACGAGAAGAATCCGCCGTATGCGTTCTCTGCTCACTTTGAAGATATCTACCAGTTCCTCCTCAAGCAGCCGCAGGCCGGGTGCCAATCGTCGCTCTGCGACCGCATCCAGCAGCTTTCTAAAAACGACGACTTCAACGTCGGTTAGCCCTGCGGGCCGCAGAGCCAGCAGATCCTGACGCTCTGTCTTCCCCGAGGCTGCTGATTTTGTTTTTCCTGATGATTTGGTGGCCATGAATTCTCCTGAAGGTCACCGTTACGAGTGCGCTGTCCGTTTTACAAGCGCGGCCAGAGCATTCGCAAGGTAGCCATTCGGAGTTGCGAGCGTTTCCATGACCGAAAAGTGGTTCATGCCGGGAACCGGCAGGAGCGTCACATTATGTCCGGCAGCCGTCAATGCAGCAGCATAGTCGGCGGTTTGACGCTGGATTTCGGGTCGTTCCAGCGCTCCGTGCGTGAGGATGATAGGTGGCAGTTTTTCCGGCATGTTGTGTATGGGCGAATGGCGCTGGGCCTCCGCCCAATCCATCCCGATCGGCGCGTTGAGAGAAGAAATTCGGATCGGTTCGAGATCGTAGATGCCGCTGATCAGCAATGCGCCTCTCACACATGGCAGGCCGAGGGCGCTCGCCATCAGGTGCGCGCCAGTCGAGATTCCGGAAAGGTAGATGTTGTCAGGGTTCCGACCGCGCCGCGCAAGCTCTTCCGAAAGAAACTTGACCTGAGCAACAGCCTCTTCGCAAATCTCACTCATCGTGGCTGAAGGGGCGAGCGAGTATTCGCCGATGGCTACCCCCAGTCCCGCCGCGAGAATGCCATCGGCAACGATTGCTTGGCCCTCTTTGTCGTTCCACTGCCAGTACCCACCATGCAGGAAAAGGCAGGAGGGGCTGTCAGGGTCTTCGTGCAGAAAGATATCAATGCGTTGACGTGGTTTCGGGCCGTATTGCATATCTCGTGCCGTCGCCTTCTCGTAGGTCGCCAAACCTTCCTGCGCCCAGCGATCGAGGTATGACTGCCAGTCGGTAACAACCGCACGGTTGTTATAGGCGACATCGAGTTTTTCGCGATCCATTCCCCTGTAGCAGTTCATGACGCATCCATTTGTTATTGTATTGTGCACAATATCGTGCATTTTAACGTCAACGATGTCAAGGAGTGAAGAAATGGTGGATGGAGCAACGACACTAACAACCGTTCCGATCGTGGATATCGGCCCCTTTCTCAACGGCACACGCGCAGAAAAAGCGGCGGTCGCAGCTGCCGTGGACCGGACCAACCGAGACATCGGTTTTCTTGTAGTCACAGGGCACGGGTTCGACCTGGACCTGCTGGCCCGATGGTTTGCCGTGTCAAAGGATTTCTTTGAAGGAGACACTGCGGCCAAGGATGCCGTGTTGGCGCCCGCCGGCGAGCAGCAAGGTTACCACCGTCTCGGCAAATCCGGTCTTGCGGCCAAGGAAGGCGAAAAGGCTCCGCCGGATCTGCGCGAATATTTCATGGTCGGGCAGACGGATATATCCGATCCGGTCTTTACAGCCGGAGAAGCAAAGGGTTTTCATCGCGACAACCGCTGGCCTATCGGAAATGATGAATTCAAGCAGGTCGGCACCGCGTACTACAAGGCCATGGAGAACCTCGGTGCGAAGCTCATGCGGATTTTCGCAGTCGGTCTTGGCCTTGATGAAAGGTATTTCACAGACAAGATCGATCACCACTTCTCGATTTTAAGCTCGATCTACTACCCGGCACAGCCAACACCTCCGCTGCCCGGGCAACTCCGTGCCGGCGCCCATACGGACTATGGCAGCCTGACGATCCTTGCCCCGACAGACGCGCCTGGCGGTCTGCAGGTTCGGACATTGAACGGTGACTGGGTCGATGTGCCCTATGTCCCCGGCGGTTTCATCATCAACATCGGCGACATGATGCAACGCTGGACCAACGACCAATGGCTCTCGAACATGCACCGGGTGGTCAATCCGCCAGTGGAACCGTTCGTGTCGAAGCCACGGCAATCGATCGCCTATTTCCTTCACCCGAACTGGGATACGAAAATCGAGTGCATACCGACGTGCCTTGACGGCTCGCAACCCAAGCACAAACCGATCCTGGCCGGTCAATACATGAAGGAAAAAGAGACCGCCATCGAGACTGCGACCCCGACGAAGTAGTACGCGCATCTGCGACCGGCAGTTCCCTGCCGCTTTGCTCCACCCCCTCCAACAACCTTGCTGGAAGCACATGGCACATCCCGATACAATCGCGATGATCGAGCGGGAGCGGAGGTATCGCTGACGTTCGATTCGACCGGAAAGAAGGCCCATCTTTTGGCCAGCCTCGGCCCCATTTCTTTACGACAACCCGGACGGAAAGCTCTTTGGCCGCGGAACCTGCGATAAGAAGGGGTTCCTCGCTATTGCCACTGCTTTCCTCGTAAGAATGAGCAAGCAGACGCTGCCGATCCCGCTGCATATAGCGATGTCCTATGACGAGGAGGTTGGATGCCTCGGCGTCCACGACCTGATCGACGACATTTTCGTTCGCATAGCGCGGCCATGCCTGTGCATTGTTGGGGAAGCCGCCCGGCATGTCCATCGTCTATGCCCACAAGGGCAAAGTTGGCCGCCATGTCAGAGCCCGAGGATTGAACGCACATGGCAGCCTGTCCCATCAAGGCGTGAATGCTGTCGAAGCTGTCGGTGAATCGATCGCTTTCCTCATGGCGCTTCAACGCAATGCGCGTGACAACGGCCCGTTCAATACGGCCTTTGAGGATCCCACATACGCGTCCATTGAATGTTGCATGGTTGGCGGCGGTACGGCGATTAATGTGATCCCAGCCAGCGCCTCTTTCGACTTCGACATCCGATATCTGCCCGGTGAGGAACCTGAGGACTATCTGTCTCAATTGGAGGCATTCATGTCCGACAAGCTGGAGCCGGAGATGCAGGCTGTTACCCCGCAGACAGGCCTGAGCCTCATGCGCGTACCGGGTTGCGCCGCATTCTGGCGGGATCCGGATGAAGACATAGTCGGTGTCGTTCGCGCCCTGTTTCCGGAAAAAGAGCTGAGGGCCGCGCCATTTGGGACGGAGGCCGGGTATTTCCGCAATGTCGGCATACCGACCCTGGTCTGCGGTCCCGGTTCGATTGACCAGGCCCACAAGCCGGATGAGTTTGTTACGATCGATCAGGTGACAGAGTGAGAGCAGTTTCTGGACCGCCTTACAAACGGGTTGTCGTTTTAAAGCGGCACGGACAGCAATAGGAAAACACGCATGAAAATCAAAGTTACCACCGCCCCGTTCATATTCGACGCCATCCTGGAAATGGAGAAGGCTCCGAAGACCCGCACGGCATTTCTCGCCAAAATGCCTTTTTCCAGCAAGATCGTTCATGTGCGATGGTCCGGCGACGGCGTGTGAATTCCGCTGGGAGAGCTGGATTTCGGTGCGGGCTACCAGAACCATACCAGCTATCCGGCCCCCCGGCCAGTTCATCCTCTATCCGGGTGGGATCAGCAAAACCGAAATTCTGCTGGCCTATGGCGGCGTTCATTTCGAATCCAAAGTCGGGCAGCTCGCGGGCAATCACTTTCTCACCCTGACCTCTGGCCTAGAAAATCTTGCCAAGCTTGGACACATGACCCTGTGGGAAGGCGCGCAGGATATTCTATTTCAAGTAGAATGAATGAAAACGTTGATCTATCACGGCCTCGAATGACCACGGCGCAGGTTCGGTTCCCTTCAAGGCAAAGACCGTGGTGAGCGCCACCGATTCCTTCCTCATAGCCCGAATTTAAGAATGCTATTATTTCACCTATAGTGATATCATATAAAAATGGAAATCGGATCGAGTTAATGACGGCGGTCACCATTCGAAACATTTCTGATAAGACGCATCGAGCGTTATGAGCAGGAGCGGCTCACCACGGCCGGAGTACCGATGCCGAAATTCGTGACATTCTTGGAGCCGCTGTCGGTCCATCTGAACGCGTGAAACTCGGTTCATTGCTTGGTGCCATCGGCCGGAAAGCCAAACTATCAAACAGTGACGTTCAAGCGCTGCGACAACAGCGCGACATGACACCGGCTGAACCTATGGCTTTCGAATGATCTTGCCAGACACAAGTGCAATATCTGAGCCGTAGAGACCGGCTCCTGATGCTGACTTGGTTAGAGGCCCCCCTCAAAAAGAAGTGGCTGATTTCAACAGGTTATGAGTCCTTCGGATTTGCAAAGATTTGATAGAGTTCACGATGGTCTGGACTGAAATCACCCATCGGTAATATCTCCGGCGAACGCCACGCTACGCAAGTGACATGACGAATCGGGAATGGGGATTGGTTCGACCTTTTCTGCGGATGCCGCGCTGCTCTGGCCATCCTCGCACCACTGATCTCCGCGAGGTCGTCAACGCTCTGCTTTACATCGCCACGACCGGTTGCCATTGGCGCATCCTGCCGAAGGATTTCCCGCCCTGTTCAACCGTCCAGCGTCATTTCTATGAATGGTGGGGACTGGGACTTTAGGCGCGCCTCAACCATCATCTCGTGATGGAAACCCTCGAGTTGGAGGGTAGAGAGGCTAGTCCGACGGCCGGTTCCCCTTTTTCTTAGATTGGTATCTGGCCGAAGGGATGTAGCGGCTGATAATCAGGGCTGCGCATTTGTGCAAACGACAGCAGTCGCACTTGATAGGGTTGTCCCACTTCTTCAAGCGCCCACCGCACGCGGATATCGCGATGGAAACCTCGGCTTCCATCGAGAGGATTCTCGAACATGGAGACTGTTGGTATCATATCGACGTAACCTTTCGTCATGGGCTGTGGGTCAAAGCTGACAGACATCTACCGACTTCTATGAGGAATGCTTTTTTCAGAGATGGAACTGCGGCATCGCAGCATGATCGTGAGGCTGCAGGTTCCGGAGGCACTGCGGTGCCTGCGGAACCTCAGGCATCATTCAGCTGCCAAATGTACGGTGGCTCCCGGCTCCGCTGTCCCATGCTGAACGTCGGCCCGCTTGTCCTCGGTCGGCTGGATCCGAAACCATGCTGCATAGAGGGCCGGCAGGAACAGCAGGATCATCAGGGTACCGACTGCCGTCCCGCCGATCAGCGTGTAGGCCATTGAGCCCCAGAAGACCGAATGGGTGAGCGGGATGAAGGCAAGTACGGCTGCCAGCGCCGTCAGGATGACCGGGCGTGTTCGCTGCACCGTCGCTTCGATTACCGCATGATAATCATCGAGGCCTGCGGCCTGGTTCTCCTTGATCTGCTCGGTCAGGATGAGCGTGTTGCGCATCAGGATACCAGCAAGACCGATCAGGCCAAGGATCGCGTTGAAGCCGAACGGCTGGTCGAACAGCAACAGGGTCGGAACCACGCCGGCAAGGCCGAGCGGCGCAGTCAGCATGACCATGACCATGGTCGAGAGGCTGCGGACCTGGAGTATGATGACGATCAGCGTCGCGGCAATCATCAATGGGAAGATTTTGACCAGAGCGTCATTGGCCTTGATCGATTCCTCGATATTGCCGCCCATTTCTATTTTGTACCCGACGGGAAGCGACGCGATCAATGGCTGCAATGCCTGCATGACCGCCTTCGAGACTTCCGGCGGCTGTGTCGCCTCGTCGATATCCGCCCGCACCGTGATGACCGGCGTGCGGTCACGCCGCTTCATAATCGGCTCTTCGAAGCGGACTTCGGATTGACCGATCTGATCAAGTGGAATAGCCCGTCCATCCCGGCTGATCAGCGAGAAGTCTGCAAGCCTCGAGGGATCCAGACGGTTTTCTCCACCGCTGCGGGCCACAACGGGAACGTTGCGGATATTTTCGCGAACCTGAGTGACAGGCACGCCCGTCAGGAGAAGTTGCAATTGTTGGGCAGCCTCGGCAGGTGACAGGCCTATCAAGTTAAGCCGTTCCTGGTCAGGCACGAAGCGGATGACAGGCGTACGATTACCCCAGTCGCGGTTTGTCTGGCGAACGTCGGGAACCGTCTTCATGATGGCCATTGCATCCCCCGAGATTTGATAAAGCTTCTCAGGGTCCGGCCCCATGACACGGAACTCGACCGGGAAGGGTGTAAACGGGCCGAAGACAAGCTGGGTGACGCGCACAGACGCTTCCAGTGCAAGTCCCTGGGCAATTGCCTCGCGAAGCCTGTGCTTTAATGCTTCGCGGCCTTCGGCGTCGGGAGTGAGGGTCACGATCTTGGCAAAAGCTGGATCCGGTAACTCAGGCGACATCGCAAAGAAGAAACGTGGCGCGCCCTGGCCGACATAGCTGGTGACGATCTTGGATTCAGGCTGTTGCTGCAGCCACGTCTCGACCTTGGCTACGGTCGCCGTCGTCGCATCGATGCTCGTGCCTTCGGGCAGGCGCACTTCGACCAAAACCTCTGGACGGTCGGACGTCGGGAAGAACTGTTGCTTGACGCCCCCCATGCCGACGACGGATACGCCCATCGCAATGACGACGACGGCGCATGTCATGTATTTGTGGCGAACGGCAAATTTGATGATCGATCGAAGGCGCTGATAGTTCGGCGTTCCGTAAATCGCATCGTGACCGCCCTTAACGGGTTTGATATCGGGCAGCATTTTAACGCCGAGATAGGGCGTGAAGACCACCGCGATGATCCAGGAAACGATCAGCGCGAACCCCACCACCCAGAAGATGTTGCCGGCATATTCGCCAGCTGCAGATTTGGCAAAGCCGACCGGCATCAATCCGATGATGGTGACGAGCGTGCCGGACAGCATCGGTGCTGCGGTGTGGCTCCAGGCATAAGCGGCCGCCTGGATGCGATCCATGCCCTCTTCCATCTTCACCACCATCACCTCGATGGCGATGATCGCATCGTCAACCAGAAGCCCAAGCGCCAAAATGAGTGCGCCAAGCGTGATGCGGTCGAAGAAGCGGTCGGTTTCCAGCATGATCAGAAAGACGACGGCAAGCGTGAGCGGCACGGCAAGTGCCACAACAATGCCGACCCGCCAGCCAAGCGCGACGAGGCTGACGAACAGAACGACACCAAGTGCCATGGCAAACTTCATCATGAACTCGCCGACGGCGGCCTGAATGTTGACAGCCTGATCGCTGACTTTTGCAAATGTCATACCAAGTGGCAGAGATTCGGCAATGGTTGCGGATCGTGCCTGAAGCGCCTCCCCCAGTTCAAGGCCATTCCACCCCGACTGCATGACGGCTGCCAGCATGATCGCAGGCTCCCCCTCATGACGGATGATATAGGTGGCGGGATCTTCGTAACCGCGGCGGATTTCTGCAAGATCGGACAGTTTTAACGTCCGCCCGCCCGCAACGATCGGCGTGTCGGCAATAGCCTGAATATTATTATAGGCGCCATTGAATCGGATAAAAACTTGCGGTCCACGGGTGTCGATGGAGCCAGCGGGTGTGACGGTGTTCTGGTTTTGAAGGGCTGCCGCAACCTGCTGCGCCGAGACGCCAAGGGTAGCGAGCTTGGCAAAGGAAAACTCGACAAAAATCTGTTCCGGACGCTCGCCAAGGATATTGATCTTCTTGACGCCGGGCACATGCAAGAGGTCCTGCCTGATTGTTTCTGCCTGCCGCACGAGATCGCGCATCGGCATTCCCTTGGCTTTCAGCGCATAAAGCGCAAAGCTGACGTCCGAATACTCGTCGTTGACGAAGGGACCGAACACGCCAGGTGGAAGCGTTCTGGCTTCATCTCCAAGCTTCTTGCGTGCCTGATAGAATTCGTCCTCAACCGCGCTTGCCGGCGTGTCATCCCTCAGGGTTACAGTCAGATACGCGAACCCGGGCCGCGTGGTCGTTTCGACCCTGTCATACCACGTTAGTTCCTGAATGCGCTTTTCCAGCGGTTCTGCCACAAGGTCCTGCATTTCACGGGCTGTTGCGCCCGGCCACGCAGCACTGACTGTCATTGTCTTGATGGTGAATGACGGATCTTCCGCGCGTCCAAGGCTCAGGAACGCATAGATACCTGCTACCGCCAGAAGGATGATGAAAAACAGGGTAACGGCCCGTTCCTTGACGGCAAGTGCCGAGAGATTAAAGCCCGTCATTGTGCCACCTCCGCCTTTTCGATGGTGGTTCGGATAGTGGCACCGTCTGTCAGGAGGTGAGCGCCGAGTGAGACGATGCCTTCGCCCGGGTTGAGGCCGGAAACGATTGCGGTTTCGATACCGAGGCGTTCGATCTTGATGTCCTGAAAGCGCACGGTCGACGCCGCTTTATCGACCACCCAGACCCCACTGCGTCTGCCATCGTCAATGATCGCGCCGACGGGTATCTCCGCATGGGTCTGCGCCTCCTTATTCGGGATGTTGACCGACACGGTGGCTCCGAGCGGTGCGTCGGCGGCAGCACCTTGAAGGACCCAGCGGGACTCGTATGTGCGCGTCTGGGGATCGGCTGAGGCCGATATCTGCCTGAGGATCGCCGGGTGACGCCCGTCTCGTCCATAGATGGATGCAGATGCGACCGTTCCGACCTGTGGCCGAATGTTCTCAGGCATCCAGACAAGCGCTTCGCGTGCGCCGGCTTTGGCAAGTCTCACAACGGTCTGTCCGGCGGCAACAACCTGTCCGGGTTCACCCAGCGTATCAACAACTGTACCATCGACGTCTGCGTACAGGACCGAGTAGGTTGCCTCGTTGTCGGCGACATTCTCGTCGGCTTTTGCGGCAGAAAGCTGGGCCTCTGCCGTATCGAGCGCGGCCTTGGCTCTCTCATACTGTTGGGTCGAGGCAGCGTTGGTTTTAACAAGGCTTGAAAAACGCTTCTCGTCCGCCAACGCCTGAACAAACGTCGCTTGCGCGGCAATGACCCCGTTGCGCTTGGCGGTGCGCGCGAGCCGCAGATCGGTTTCGTCGATCCGTATCAAAGGCTGGCCAGCCTTTACATCCTCGCCAACATTGACGAGCCTTTCAACGATCTTGCCCGGGACCCGAAAGCCAAGATCGCTCTGCACACGCGCGGCGACCGTACCTGTCAACCCGCGTGACGCGGAGGCCGGGACCTTTACCTCCGTTACGCTCACATAGGGAGCCAGGGTGCGCGGGTCCGTCGTGGCGACCGCCTGATGATTTGGCCAGAACAGGAAGGCTGCGGCGGCGACACCGGCGACGGCGATCAACCCGGCCGAGCTGAGGAGAAACGTTTTGGTCATGAGAGAACCTTCTTGACGGACGAGGTGAAAGTGATAGATTGCATTTATGATCTAAATGTTTTATAGATGTCAACTGAAATCTAAATGGAGAGCGTAATGAGGGTCAGTCGAGTACAGGCGGAAGCAAACCGCGAGACGGTCATCAATGTCGCCAGTCGTCTTTTCCGCGAGAACGGATTTGACGGCATCAGCCTGAAGGACCTCATGAAAGGGGCAGGCTTGACGCAGGGCGGCTTCTACAAGCAGTTCGAGTCCAAGGACGATCTTGCAGCACTTGCCTCGAGGCGCGCCATGGAAAGCGCGACACGCAGGTGGTCCTCTGCTGCAGCCTCAAGCTCTGATCCACTCGCAGCCGTGGCCGATTTTTACCTTTCGGCGGGTCATCGCGGTGAAACCGGTGAAGGTTGCCCCATCGTCGCGCTGGGATCCGACGCTGCAAGGCAAAGCAGGGAGGTCCGCGCGCCTTTTCAGGATGGTATCAAAGCTCATCTGCAGGTGATCGAAGAGCTGATGCCGCAAGATGGCGCAGTCAACGCAACCGAAAAAGCAATGGTAACGCTGGCCCTTATGGTTGGTGCCGTTACGCTCTCTCGGATTGTGACCGACGAGGACTTGTCCGACAGGCTTCTGGCGGCTGCAGACAACGAGTTGAAGCGCCAGACGTCTCGAAGCGAAAAGTAGCGCGCGTCAGTCCTGACCGGGAAACCGGTTCCTACGTTCCTGGACATGCTTGAACAGAAATGGAGCGCTTCATGCGTCGTATCGTCGTTACCGGCATGGGAGCGATCAGTCCGCTCGGTGCCACCGTCTCCAGCTCCTGGAAAAGGCTTGTTGCCGGACAGTCCGGCATTCGTCGCTTACCCGATGATATGGTCAAAGACCTTCCTGCCAAGGTGGGCGGCGTCGTCCCGTCGGTAATCGAGGACGCGGACGCAGGCTTCAATCCCGATCTTTTCCTGCCTTCGAAAGACCAGCGCAAAATCGGCCGCTTTATTCTGTTTGCGCTTGCCGCCGTTGAAGAAGCACTCGCGCAAGCGCGCTGGAAGCCCGCGTCCGAAGACGATCGGCGTCGCACAGCAACCATCATTGCCTCAGGGATCGGCGGTTTCCCGGCGATCGCCGATGCCGTGCGAACGGTAGACCAAAAGGGTCCAAAGCGCTTGTCACCCTTCACGATACCGTCGTTCTTGGTCAATATGGCTGCCGGTCACATATCGATACGACATGGCTTCAAAGGCCCGATAGGCGCTCCTGTCACCGCCTGCGCTGCCGGTGTTCAGGCAATCGGCGACGCTGCCCGACTGATCAGGTCGAATGAAGCCGACATCGCCGTCTGCGGCGGCACCGAGGCCTGCATGAATATTGTCAGCCTTGGCGGCTTCGCTGCTGCACGCTCCTTGTCTTGCGGGTTTAATGACACGCCTCAATCGGCGTCGCGGCCATTTGACATGCTCCGTGATGGATTTGTGATGGGCGAAGGTGCCGGCGTCCTGGTGATTGAAGCGCTCAGTCATGCGCTTGCACGCGGCGCCGAGCCTCTTGCCGAGCTGGTCGGGTACGGCACGACGGCAGATGCTTACCACATCACATCCGGTCCTGAAGACGGCTCTGGCGCCGCCCGGGCGATGCAAATTGCCATCAGACAGGCAGACATCTCTCCCAATGATATCCAGCACATGAACGCCCATGCGACATCAACGCCCCTCGGCGACCGGGGCGAGATCGAAGCGATCAAGGCTGTATTCGGAAAATCCTCCGGTCTTGCTGTCAGCGGCACGAAATCCGCAACGGGTCATCTTCTTGGCGCCGCTGGCGGGCTGGAGGCAATCTTTGCCATCATGGCACTACGTGATCAAATAGCGCCTCCAACGCTCAACCTGAATGCGCCGGACCCGGCAAGTGATGGTATCGACATCGTCTCAAAGACAGCGCGTTCGATGGCCATGAATTACGCGATATCCAACGGCTTCGGATTCGGTGGCGTGAACGCGAGCGCCATCTTCAAGCGGTGGACATGAACCACGTGATGACCTACGAAATCGTTGGATTTCGAGATCGAAAAGGAACTGTGAGCCATGACTGAAGGCGTGTCTAGGGGTGCGAGTTACAAGCCCAAAATCGCTGTGATCGGAGTGGGCGGAGCGGGCGGTAATGCGGTCGATAATATGATTGCACAAAACCTCTCTGGCGTATCCTTCCTGGCAGCCAATACCGATGCGCAAGCGCTGAGCAAGTGCAAGGCAACAGAAAAAATCCAGCTCGGGCTTGAGATCACCGGCGGTCTCGGAGCGGGCTCGTTGCCTACGGTCGGTCAGGCGGCTGCCGAAGAAACGCTCCAGGAGATCGTAGGGCAATTAGCCGGCTACCATATGTGTTTCCTTGCCGCTGGAATGGGAGGGGGCACGGGAACCGGAGCCGCCCCGGTGATTGCGCAAGCCTTGCGCGATGCGGGAATTCTGACCGTTGCCGTCGTCACCGAACCCTTCGCTTTTGAGGGCACACATCGGTCACGCCAGGCAAAGGCAGGCGTCGACCGGCTTTTGGCGGCCACAGATACGGTTATCGTTGTTCCGAACCAGAGCGTTATTCGAGTATCCAATCCGGATACCACTCTTGCTGCCGCTTTCGCCGCCGCCGACGCTGTCTTGTTTTCCGGCGTGAGTTCGATCGTCGATCTGATCTTGAAGGAAGGGCTGGTAAATCTCGATTTTGCCGATGTGAAGGCCGTCATGCAGAATATGGGCTTGGCTGTCATGGGAACCGGCGATGCATCGGGCGAAGGCCGCGCTGCTGCCGCTGCCCAAGCAGCCATTGACAATCCACTGTTTGGCGATGCGCTGGTCAGTGATGCCCGTGGGGCTCTTGTTCTGATTTCTGCGGGTCAAAGCCTGACGTTGTTTGAAGTCGACGAAGCTGCCGGCCGAATTCGCGAAGCGGTAAGTGAAAATGCGGAGATAGTTTTCGGCGCGACAATCGACGAAACACTTGCCAGCACAATGCGCGTCTCCATTATCGCGACGGGTCTGAGGCGAGCGAAGGTGCCAACTCATATCGAGCGCGTGGCCTGACGATTTTGGACGCCCTACAAACATCGGACGTGATCCACTTCCAGTCATGAGAGCCACTGACGAGCCCGGGATTGTGGAAGAAGAGACGATGTAGAAACGATTTTAGACAGATGGAAAATCTGGGAAGGCGCATCTCATGGTTGGCCGCACGCGGATAGGACGATAGCACATCCAGCGCCGAAGCAATCCCAGCCAAACCATCATTTTCCTTCAGCTTTGTTTTCAACGACAAATTATATCCAAGAGGATTGGTCTTGCGGCAGTGAGGCTGTTTTGCCCTTACCCAGACAGTTGCAGTCTCCGCACGACGGTTGGCCGGATCTTCAACTGACCCGTTGAGACGGCGCTAGATGAAGGGTCTTACATTGGCCGTGAACGTCGTATGATCGATCCCAAGCCCGATATGCAAAGCGTTATATCGGGCAATGTGCCGAGCAGAACGTCGATCGGGTCTGGCGCAGCCATCTGCTCGGCTTTCAGTCCGAGATCCTTGCCGCCACGCTCAATCGGCTGGAGAGCTTCCTGCGCAATTGCTCTGATATAAGGCAGAGGTCGTTTTCATAGCCAGTGACTACGACATCTCCTTTGTTAACATATTCTCAGTCTGGGCTTATCCGCAGATCATTGGGTCCGTAGACACTCGCATGCGTCAACGCATTCCAAAGGTCTTTCTTATTCCAGCATCCAGGGCCTTGGCGGGTACGAACCTCTTCAACGAGCTCAGCAAAAACGCCTGCTTGCCAACTGTACGTCGCATTTTGTGCGACGACGTGATGGCTGCCAATATTTCAGCGGCAACCGTTTGCGGGCTGCTGCCGGACTTGATTTCAGCAAGCACTGCGTCCTGCGTCCTGCTCGCTTGTTCATCGTATTCGGCAATGTGTGCTTCTGTTTGCTTGGCGTGAACATCAAGACCAGTCCTTGTGAAAGTGGGCTCGATGAGTATGGAGCGGATGTTGAACCCTCGAACCTCGTGATCCAGCGTTTCGGAGAGGCCCTCCAGCGCATGCTTGCTGCTTGCATAAACACCCATATACGGTGCAGGCAGGAAGCCGAGAACGGAGCTGATATTGACAATCAACCCCGTGTTTTTTCTACGCATCGACGGCAGCACCGCGCGCATCATGCGCAGAGGGCCAAAGAGGTTTGTGTCAAAGACAGTTTTTGCTTCCTCAATCGACGTGCTCTCGACCGATCCCATCAACGAGACGCCAGCATTATTGACGAGAACATCAATATGACCGGTTTGGGACAGAACCCAATCAACAAACCGAACAACGGATGCATCACTGTTGACATCCAATATGCCGTATTCCACGCTTGGCAATGGACCACTCTTGTCAACAGATCTAGAGCCTGCAAAAACTCTGTAACCGTTCTGGGACAGAAGCCGCGCCGTGGCCTGTCCGATGCCAGACGACGCGCCTGTTATCACCACTACCTTTAACTGAGACATCGAAAATTCCGATCTGACTGGAGGATAAATTGCTCTATTATAGATGTCATATAAAATCTATAATGTATTTAGATTTCAAGTCAAATCAAAAAAAGAATGTAATTTAATCCCCCATCGAATGTCTATCGGGCAATGATTAGGCTCAGGACCCATTAACTCACTCGCGTTGGTTTGCTCTCCTTGATTCACTGGGAGCGAAGGGAGACGTTTTTTATAAGTGATTTGATGCTTCCGTCGGAGGCGCAGATGCGCGGATCGAGCCCTATTTCCCACCGTCACATCGTTTGCCACGCATCGACGACCGGTTGATTGTAAGCGGCATCATCTTTGTTTTGCACAATGGGTCGCGGTGGCGTGATGCGCTGAAGATATATGGTCCGCACAAGGCGATCTGTAATCGCTTCATTTGCTGGAGCCGGCTTGGTGTGTTCAACCGGATTCTGGCCGGACCGATCGAAAAACGCGGTAAGCCAGAGCAATTGATGATCGATGCCGCCCATTTGAAAGTCCATCGCACCGCAGCCAAACTGCTAAAAAAGGTTTGTTCCCAGACCGATCGGCCGCATCAAAGGCGGCCTGAACTCGAAACTGCACGCAGTTTGCGATGGTCATGGCCGACCATTGATCCTGCTGCTGAGCGAACGACAGATGAGCGATTACAAAGGGGTCGCTCGAGTACTGGGGGGGGATTTCGGCATCGTAAACTTAAAGGCCTATGGCGAACCATGGCGCCGTCCGAGTTCGTCGGTCATACTCTGGCAATTTTCGCCCACAGTTTCATGGCCGCCGAGCGCAGTTCGCCGTGCTGGCCTCGAGGTAATGTCGTGGTGCGGGATGTAGAACAGGTTGGCAAATGGGGTCATGGATAGGTAATCAGCCCGTCTTTAACGGGGAGATGACCAGCCCACTCATAGCTTAACGAACTATTTGGCACCAGAGCTCAAAAGAGCACGTGGCTGCTCGCTGAAAATCTCTTCCAACGTGGCAAAAACACGTCGCACTGCCTCTGAATGGCTAAAATAATAGATCATTTGAGCGTCACGGCGGGTCTGCACTACCTGCGCATTGCGCAGTTTGGAGAGATGTTGCGACAAAGCCGACTGGCTGAGACCAACCTGCTCAGCAAGCTGCCCTACCGGCATCTCTCCCTCCATGAGAATTCTCAATATCGCGAGCCTTTTCGGGTTCTCCATCGCAGATAAAAGTCTCGTCGCCGCAACAATTGATTGCTCATCCAAGCGTATGCTCACAAACCCATCTCCGAAGCCTTTTTTGTTCGAGGTAGTGTTCGAGCGAAAGGCTCGGACCACCAATCATTGAACAAGTGATGGAAAAATTTCTGCTTGATCGAACTTACGGAATAAAATATTCCTAATTAAGAATATTCGATGAAAAGCACTCTTCATAGGCGGATGGCACTGATAAGTTTCTAGCAGGTGCAGGCGTATCTATGAGGTGCAGTTTTATTTTGTCCGTTCGATGCGAGTTTGTATTCCATATCCCTGGCGAGGCAGTCCGCTACCGCCTCGAAAACGCCTCTGTTCAGCCCAAAAAAATCAACTAGACAGGCCTAACAATTTGTACACGTCGAGTATGGTTGCCGAATTCAGAAAAAAATCTGAATTCTATTAATGTACATAAGATGATTTCGGATAGGTTGGACTGTTGCATAATGCGCCGTTCAACGATCCCGACTTGCATTTGGATATTTGGGGATGTCGACCGGTCCGTACAAAGAGCTCAAAATTTCGTCCAGGGATATTGGGGAAGTTGAGGAGTACCTGAGTGAGGCTTATGCTCCAGTCTCTGCTACACCATTGGCGTCGCACTACAAATACGGTGTCAATGGTCGTCTTGCGGTGCTCGATGAAGTATTTTTCGAATGGTCGACAACCATAGGTGACTATAGAGTTACGCCGGTTGCCATGTTCGATTCCGTGTTGTTTAATTTCATGAGCAAAGGAGCAACCGGATACCACTTCAAGGGCGAAAAATTAAACGTCACCTCCGATCAGGTTATTGGCTACCGGCACGCTGATAGCGTGGATGTGCTGGATGGTAGCGAACACACGACAGTGGTGATTTCTGACGTTCTGCTCAGTGCGCGTTTATCGATACTGCTCGATAAGCCCGTGGTTCAGACTATCGAGTTCAAAAAATGCGCCCTAGATCAAGCCCACCTCAAGGGACTGCCGGCTCTTGTCCAATTTCTGAATGGCTCCCCCTTACAGGAAATTGCAAGATCGTTAAATGCGCAGTCGCCTGCCATTGGTAATCTGGTAATCGACAGTTTTCTTCTGAACTATCCCAACAACTACACTCAGAAGCTTAAGGCACCTCTGCCCCTCGTCGCTCCGAGACAGGTCCGTCGAGCGATTGATTATATCCATGCACATCCGGCAGCCAGAAGCTCTCCGGAATTCTTAGCGAGCCTGAGCGCTGTCAGTGTCCGAGCCTTGCAGTATTCGTTTTTGAGCTGCGTGGGACAAACCATCAGCGAATATCAGCTCGCTCTGCGCCTCCAAAAAGCTCGCGAAGAGATCGGTGAGCATAGGGACCTGTCGATAAAGGAAATCTCTGAAAATTGGGGGTTTTCGACCCAAAGTTCCTTTACGAACAGTTTCAAAAAGGCATTTGGCGTCCCTCCGTCTCAAATCCGCAAAAGCGAGTTTTAGATGCTGTAGGGCCGGTGATATCGATGCACGAATCCGACCCGTTTACCAGTATCCACCTCAGCCTTCTTCACCAACTCGTCGAGCGTATGGGTTGAGCAAACCATTTATAAGCGCGAATTTCCGTTCACATTCTGAAGCACAGTGCTCGGATGCATGAAATGCCCACCAAAAAATAGCGGATACCAAATGATGAAAGATACTCCTAAATTAAAGGTGTGGCTTGTTGATTGGTGTCAGTTAAGTTTACAGTGCCTATTAGAAAAAGACATGCCATATTGGCCTGCTACCGGTTTCAGGGACATCGAGTTAAGGTGGTCCTCCTGAAAACTGTCTGACCTGAGACCCATCTTCCCTGCAGTTTTCAGGAGAGTCTGGGGTTTTCAATCTGGCCTTATGCTGCCAGTTTCTCCATAGCCATTTTCATTGCGAATTCAGTGGGTGTGATAGTGCCCAGTGAAGAGTGTGGCCTGTTTCGATTGTGGTCCTCATTCCATGCTGTGATTTCCGTCCTTGCCTGTGGCAGTGACGAGAACAATGTTTCGTTGAGGCATTCGTTGCGGAAGCTGCTGTTGAAGCTTTCGATGAATCCGTTCTGCATCGGCTTGCCAGAGGCGATATAATGCCAGTCGACGTGACTGCTTTGGCACCATTCGAGAATGGCCATGCTCGTGATCTCCGTGCCATTGTCAGAGACAACCGTTCGCGGCTTCCCTCGTCGGGCGATGACGGCATCAAGTTCCCGCGCAAGCCGCCGACCCGAAAGCGACGTGTCGGCGACCAGCGCCAGGTATTCGCGGGTGAAGGCGTCAACAACGGCAAGAACGCGAAAGCGACGGCCATCCTTGAAGGCGTCGCTAACGAGGTCGAGCATGTCGCTATTGATTTCGATCATCTTGCTCATGTTAGTCTCCTTTAGGTTGGTTAGTCATAGGGGTTAGACCATGATGGCCCTTCCCTCTGCTGGCTTCATCGGCTGGCGACGGCTTCTATCGGATCCGTAATCCAGTCGATGAAGTTTCGGCGATCTGTTATGATATCGCCGATGAGTGTCATACCGGGTGTCAGTTGGCGCTCTTCGCCGTAGGCAGAAACGCTAGTACGATCGAGGCTGACGGTGACCCGGTAGACAGGGTCAGTGAAAGCGATGGGAGCTATAAGTTCACCTTCGCGATAGGTCGAACGAGAAACCTGGATGATGTGGCCGACAACGACTCCAAATCGTTGGTAGGGAAAGGCGTCAATCCTGAGCCTGACCTCCTGGCCGGTCTGGACCAGACCCGCGGCGCGTGACGGCAAAAGCAGGTTCGCCTCAAGAGAACTTCCCGCCGGAACAAGCGCTGCCAAGGGCGAGCGGGCCACAGCCGTCTGACCAGGTTGCGCCTGCAGAGCAGCAACCCTGCCGGCAACGGGTGCAACAACGACGTAAGCGCGATCGATCTGAAGCTGAGCCAATGCCTGTTGAAGTTCACTGCGAAGTCCCTGCAACTGGGCAAGCTTATCGTTCTGCTCAGCAGGTAGACTGGTCAGTTGCGATTGCACGTCATCCAAATCACCCTGGCGCTGTGCATGTTGACGTTCCAATTCGTAAACAACACTTTTCTGCGATAGAATTTGCTGCTGCAGGCGTGACAATTCAAACTTTGTCCCGCTACCACCCACTTGGAGGCTGGCATAGCGTTTCGCATCTTGCGTCTGAAGATCCTGAAGCTCGCGTTCTGATGACAGTCGGCGGGTTTGCGAGGCGAGTTCTTCAGCGAGACCGTGACGTCTTGCAGTCAATCGGCGACGTTCTTCATCAAAGCGTGACTCGGCCGCTTGAATTTGCGTATCGACCGCCTGGATGCGAGACACGATCTGTAAGCGTAGTTCCTCGCCTACCTTACCTTGAGCACCCGTTGTCTCCAGCGAAAGCTCCACAATCGGCTGCCCTT
The DNA here is from genome assembly GCF_033957725.1 of Agrobacterium sp. rho-8.1. Classification (NCBI taxonomy): domain Bacteria; kingdom Pseudomonadati; phylum Pseudomonadota; class Alphaproteobacteria; order Hyphomicrobiales; family Rhizobiaceae; genus Agrobacterium; species Agrobacterium sp. rho-8.1. The sequence continues at coordinate 905,903 of NZ_CP192789.1, read as the reverse complement.
CCGTCACTGTATCGCCTTCGCGGACCAGGACACGGGAGATGACGCCGCCTTTTGTGGCATACAGTTGGGCGAGGCCTCCAGTTAGCGCCACATATCCTGGAACCGTCTCTTTTCGTGCGTAGGTACCGGTCACAAGATAGGTGGCCCCGACGATGACAAAGACACCGAGCAAGGCGGTCATCACGCTATAACTCAAAGGCTGGGCGATCATCACCTCGCCAGGCAACCTTCGACGATGTTCGACGGCTTGACTGCGGAATAGATTGTGGCTCATGGCACCACCTGCAAAGGATGCGCCGGGGTATGGCGCTGCAATTCGCGAACGTGACCCGCTTCAATGGTGAAAATTCGTGAGGCGCCCTCGATAGCGCCAGGCCGATGCGCGACCATAATCTGTGTGATACCAAGACCTTTAAGAGCGTGCATAACGCGATGTTCGGACATAAGGTCTAGATTGGCTGTTCCTTCATCGAGAAACAAAATTGCGGGATTTCTGTATAGCGCTCTCGCCAACAGGGCTCGCTGCTGCTGCCCGCCCGACAAAGTCGTACCCAAATCTCCAACCAGCGTCATGTAGCCCATCGGCATCTGCTGGATTTCGTCATGAAGACCGACTTTGCGCGCTACGGTTTCGACTTGCCGCATATCCATATCCGGATCGAAGAACGCGATATTATCGGCTATCGTACCCGCAAAAAGCTGATCATCTTGCATTACAACACCGATTTGAGCGCGATATGCTCTCAGACCCAAAGCGTTGAAAGTCAGTCCGTCGACCAAGACCTCGCCCAGGATCGGGCGATAGAGACCCGTCAACACTTTCAAGAGCGTGGATTTTCCACCCCCCGAAGGACCCACAAAAACCACCGACTGACCGGCCTTAATGTCCAGCGAAACATCCTTCAGCACCCAGGCTTCACGCTCTGCATACCGAAATGACAGGTTGCTTATCTTCAATCCGCCTGTGATAGGACGCAGGGTGTGCGACGCTGCCTCAATACCGGGCTCCGTGTCCTGGTGTACCGCATCAGATAGACGTTCAAGATGCAGTCCCGTCATCCGAAACTTGAAGCACTGATCGACGAATGACAGCGCCGCGCCGCTGAACTGGCCACGATATGACAGGAAGGCCAACAGCATACCGAGAGTCATCTCGCCACGGATAATTGCGTTCGCACCGACATAAAATACCAGAAGCATTTCCCCGCCTGTTACAATCGATAAGCCGACCGCGCCTTTCAGGCCAATTTTTTGGAGGCGAACATTATTATTGAGACTGGTAGCATAGGCGTTTTGCCAAAGGCCGTGGCGCTCCAGCTCTCGTCCAAAGAGTTTGAAGGCACGTGCACCGCGGATGGTTTCAAGGAATACGCCGTCAACTCTCGCTTGGTACTGGATTCCCTCATTAGTGAGACTGCGCAACCAAGGGAATGTGATTAATCTCGTGCAAATGACGATCGTCAGCGAGGCCAGCACCACAAGAGCAAGATACGGCGCGTAGACGATCATGACTGCAAGGGTTAGGATCGCCATCAACCCGTCCAAAATGCCTGAAACCAAGCCGCCTGTTAGAAGATCCTGAATTGGTTGAAGAGAATTAAATCGGGATAAGATGTCACCGAGGCGACGCTTCTCGAACCAAGGCACTGGAAGGCGCAAAGCGTGGCGAAGCAGGTTACCACACATCTGGAACGTCAAAAGGGTGCTGAAGTGCATCTGCACGTAACCACGTAGCAGTGTCGCCGCGCCTTGGATCAAGAGTAAAAGACCAGCGCCGATGACGATGATGTTAAGAAGGCTGAAATCGCCCTTTGCGATCGCTTCATCGACGATCAATTGATTGATCAAGGGTGATACAAGGGCAAAAAACTGAAGTACTGCGGTAAGGAGGATTTGAACAAGGCTCGGAATGAAACCCACACTCCTTGACCACAAATCAGCCAGGCTTACCCGTTCAACTGTTTGGCGTTTTTGGAACGAAGCTGCCGGTGTCAATTCGAGCGCAACTCCGGTGAAATGCCCGGACGCTTTAGCGAGGGTGAGGTGTCTGTACCCACTCGCGGGATCGTGTATCTTGATCCACTTCTTGGTAGCACGCCTGAGAACGACGTAGTGCGACATATCCCAATGAAGAATACAAGGGGTCCTCAACTGACCCAATTCGTTCATTTCCAGCTTTAGGGTCGAAACCCAATCAATCTATTGATTATATTATCTCTACATGATTCACTTTCCGCAAAAGCGGGAGTGTTTGACCATGGCCGGAGAATTTTGGCTTGATGACCACCAATGGGCAGTGATTGCGCCAATGCTTCCCACCAACCAGCCTGGCGCTCATCGCACCGATGATCGCCGGATCATAAGCGGAATCATTCACGTCTTGCGATCCGGCTGCCGATGGCAGGATTGTCCGGCCTGCTACGGCCCCTCAACAACCGTCTACAATCGCTTCCATCGCTGGTCTGCAAAAGGGATATGGCGGAGACTGTTTGAAGCCTTGGTGCAAACCACCGATCGGGATATCCATATGATCGACAGCACCACCGCAAAAGCACACCGTTCAGCCGCTGGCGAAAAAGGGGGGCAGATGCCGAAGCCATCGGTCGCTCGCGAGGCGGCAGATCGACAAAAATCCATGCTGTTGTCGATGGTTGCGGCCGTCCAGTCGCGTTGCGAATAACGCCTGGGCAACGCGGGGACGCACCCGTTGCCATTCCGCTGCTCGAACCTTTGCCACCGACGCGGCTCTGCGCCGCAGATACGGCTTACGACAGCGACGCTTTGCGCGACTTCCTGACAACGCGCGGCACTGAACCCGTCATTCCAAACAATCCAACCCGAAAGCGGATCAAGCCCTTCGACCCGATCGCCTACAGACGACGAAACATCATCGAGCGCACATTCTGCCGTCTCAAGGATTGGAGGCGTGTTGCAACACGATACGACAAGCTCATGATCAACTTCGCGGCAACATGCTACATCGCCGCTATCGTTACATGGTGGATTAATTGAGTCTGGAGCCTAGTGCCCGGCTGGTGAAAGAGAGGTCGTCAGCAATGGCCATCAAACTCTTAAGAGTGGTACCTTTGGCTGAGATGGCATGGCGTCTCCTTAATTCGGACATGGCAATTCGGTGACCATGATACGATGCCACCATCGCCAGGCATGCAATACCGCATTCAGCGGCTTCCGACTGCAAGATCGGTACAATCCGGGAACGATCATTGATGACGTTGAGAAGCAACGGACGATACTCCTGCGAGCATGATGCAACACGCGGGTTTAAACCAAGTACGTCTCACCGACGAGAGAGCGGTGGCTCCGGTAAACGAGACATAATACTGCTGAGCCGTCGTTGAAGCGCTACTGAAAGGCGCGACCTTGCGGGTTAGGAAAACGACGGTGTTTATCATCGATATCTCCTGAGAACTGTGGTGTTGGGACTGGGGCCAAACCGAGCAGAGATGTGCACCCCGATCAGATTTGGAGACAGTCGCGCTGCTGACTGGCAGGGCAACCCTAGGCTCAGCGGACGTTGCTGTGTGTTCTGAATTGTTGAGAAATGTTGAAGGCTCGAGGTGTGCCGACATTCTTTTAAAAGGTTACATAACGATGACGATCGCCCCAATATTGGGGTCGAAAGCAAGATATCTGACACGCTCTTAGAAGAATATGCGCGGATTGTGCCACACTGGATATGCCGTGCCCATGCTTGGCGACGGTAACCCAATTGGCGGAACTACGGCCACTCCAGATCTGGCTCGGGCTCAGCCAGAGTTTTCGCTAAGCGAATTCTCTGGCCGGGTTAGCAAACAGGCGGAAGATGCAAGGAGTGGGCGTTCCCTAACCAGAAGCCCGCTGCGGGCAACTTTTTTGTAAATGGCTGTCACTTTTGATTGCTTTGGGAACGGCTCATGCACGCAATTCGTTGAACCGGACTACTTTCCCCTTTGGCAAGATGATTTCCGCCACAAGGCCGTGTGGCTGTCCATCCCGCAATGTGAAATGACCCTTATGGCCCGTCGCCACAATCCCCTGAGCGATCGATAAGCCAAGTCCGAAGCCTCCGCCGTTCGCACCAGTCTGACGGGCCTGATCCATTTTGAAAAATGGCTCCAAAACTCTTTTCTTCAGCTCATCCGGGATGCCGGGCCCATCATCTGAAACTCGAATGATAATTCCGTCTCGATGGTCCTCAAGGTAGAGTTCAATATTTTCGGCATAGCGTGACGCATTATCGACAAGGTTCGAAACGGCGCGTGTCAAAGCCTGCGGCATGCACACATGTGTTAGGCGCCTAGGGCCGATAAATCGCGTCCCGATACCTGTGTCTGCAAAATCATCAGAAATCGTTTGCAGTAAACTCGACAAATCCACCTTGCGTGCGGGCTCGAACGTGTTGTCTAAAAAGCTGAGGCTGGCGTCTATGAGCGAAGACAGCGTTGCGACATCAGCGAGCATCATGTCTTTCAGCGCCGGCTCACTCGACCGCTCGATGCGCATGCGCAATCTCGTGAGTGGTGTTCTAAGATCATGGCTGATGGCTCGAAGCACTCTTGTCCGTTCGCGGAGCATGGTCTGAATCCGGCTCTGCATGGTATTGAGTGATGCCGCCAAGCTCCTGATTTCGAGGGCACCTTCAGCTTTGAACGGCTCCTCTGAATGATCGTCCATGCTGACACGTTGTGCGGCTGCCGCAAACCGGATTACGGGTTCTGTGATCAACCAACTGCTGAGGTATGCCAAAAGTATCAGCGGGATGACAATCTTCAGAATCCCGCTTGCCATGGCTGGTAGCAACCAAACGCTGGGGGGAAACTGGGGCATAGTGAAAGAAAGAGCTCTGGTATCATCGACTTTGATGATGAGCACGGGTGCACCATGATTACCGGATACCGCATTTTGTATCGCTGTCACGATCCCATCATTTATAAGCTCTTTAACGCGCCGCAGGATTTCGGTGTTCGGGGTGCCAGCCTCATACAAGATAGATGCTCGGGAAACAGAGGAACGTTTAGTCCAAATGCCAAGCCGATCGGCAAAGCGCAGTGCGGCTTCTTCCTCAAGCTCGGTTTGGCTACGGGAAAATTGTTCGAGCACCGTTTCCATCCGACCGGCAAGCAACCCGATCTCTATGCCCTTATCGTGCCTTCCATATATGAATGGTTCCGTCGTCGCTGCAACGCCTGATACGAGAACGACGAGCAGGATCGCGAGAAACAAGAGTTGTTTTTGGATAGAGGCGCTACGAAGCCTCTTCATGGAAGACGCTCAACCTGCGACGCGAATAGGTATCCACCGAGCCTCACGGTCTTGATGAATGTCGGATCTTTGAGATTAGGCTCAATCTTTTGCCGAACACGGCTGATATGGGCATCTATGCTTCGTTCAACCGGACCAGCAGAGCCCGCGTGCGTCATCGCAAGAAGTTGTTCCCGTGTGAGAACCTTGTTGGGATGGCAACAGAAGGCCCATAGGAGGTCAAACTCTGCTGTTGTCATTGAAACCTGAGCGCCTTCCGCATCGAATATCTGGCGGCTCCTTGGATCTATTTTCCATCCTGAGAACGTCATTGCTTCAAGCTCAGCTTCCGGCTCGTCATGACCAGAAACTCTGCGCAGGATGTTTTTGATGCGCGCCATGAGCTCGCGAGAATTAAACGGCTTGGTAACATAGTCGTCAGCGCCCAGTTCCAAACCGAGTATGCGATCTATATCCTCGCAAAGGGCTGTCAACATCAGAATGGGAGTCTCTCCGGCAGACCGCAACCGCCTGCAAATGCTGAAGCCATCCTCCCCGGGCAGCATTCCATCCAGGAGGATCAAATCGAAACTGCGACGGGCGAGGATCCTGTCCATCTCGACTCCGTTTGCGACCGCAGCAGCCTCAAAGCCGTTGTATCTGACCAGATCGACAAGCATTCCTGCAATGTCGTGGTCGTCTTCAACAATTAGGATCCTGGCCTGCGTCAACGCGACTGATCTGAGCAAAGTGATACTTTCAGGTTGCTGTGGCGATCGTGCCATATCTATAAAACTCTGCCGATCGCGCCGGCGTCTTCCCAGTTAGCTTCAGCGGGTCTGCCACCCCATACTCTACTCCTATCGGCTCGCGTGCAAAATAATATTTAGAAATGTTGCAAGATGTTGCGCGTCTGGAGCAGATGTCTGCAGATACTGGAATCTGCGACAGTCGCTTCTCTACGGTACTGGCAAGCCGGCCACCTCTGACCAACACGAGACGGTGGTCAGCATACGGCACTGCTTATTTTGGAGCGGTGTTCATTTCAAAGGGGTCAGAGCGAAACTGGGAGTCCACGATCAATGTGGACAGGTAGCATGCCCGAGCAGTCAGCAGCGAAAAGAATGCGGCGGATACCCAGGTGACCAGATAATGTCTTGCTTGTGACCGGCGGGGCAATCTTGCTGCCAATGCCAAGCATCTGTGCTTAGCGAGCCTCGCCACTGCTACCGAGATAAATATGGCCAAGAGCCCATATCCAGTGAAAGATGCGGCGTTCATAAACCAAGATATCATGAGAGTTCCCCCAAAGAAAAATTGTTCCTGTTTCGGTGCAGCGGTTCTCAAAACATCGGCGATGCGTGACCAGACGTTCACGGTTCCAAGTTTTGTAAGGTGCGGCAATATCTTTCCGCGAAGGACGGGCAGCAACGTTGGGTATGGAACACGAGAGAACTTCTCAGAACGGCACATTTGTCGTATCCTTGCGACTGTTGGAGCGCAGGATGTTCGCAACGACCGTCCACCACGAGACACGGCGCCTCTGGCCAACTGAAGCCGGGTTTTCACCGTCAGGCGCAACACATTGTGTCGCCGACGCAATCGTCCGAGCCAAAAAATCAACCCTTTCAAGGAACGCCTTGCTGTCGAAACGCTTCGAGTTTGGAGCTCTACGATCGCCCGAAATCTCGGAATGAAAGAAGACTTCGAAATTGATGACTGGTAGTGCACGGATATTACGCAAAAGGTCGATGTCCGGCCTGGTGGAAATCGCAAAACCAAATTCGCCAGAACGAAGTGCGTCAAACGCCTCTGGAATAGTGGATATGCAGACGGACGCGTGTCCATGCTTCGTCAGCCCTGCTGCGATCGCCTCTCCAGCAACTGCGGGCATAAAGATCAGTATTTTCGGTGAACTGCGGGGGTAGAGCATTTGGCGCTTCCTTATCGAGAGTAAGGGAGCCTAACCGGTGCCGTTGCAGCAATGTGTTTGGTTTTATTTCATTTTGTGCGTCCTGAAACTGCAACAAAATATAATAACTTACAACACACTGGCACACAAAATTTATTAGTCTGACCATAAACAGGAGAGCAAGGAATGTTAAATCTTGTTGGGTTGTGGGCGCTCAGAAGTGTTTGTCTATATCTTCAAGAACCCCGTGTGGTTAGATTGTTGGAGTCTGTTTGTGAGGCTGAGGGCCTAACGACATCCAGTGCCATGACGGCCCAAGAATTTGAGTTGGGCGCACGTAGCCACCATTTTGCAGCAATTGTCACCACATCTAACTGTATTGATCATATTCGTACAGTAACCGACCTTCCGATCATCAATATTGAACACCTTCTAGATGACTGGCATGCGGCAGGTTCATTTCGCCAATTGACGGGAATTGAAAACCTGACGTTTCTGCATGGTACCTGTTTTACAGCCCGGCGACGATGACAAGACGGAATTGCCGACGGTGTGCCAGATAATTCGGGCATTTCCCTTCGACCCTTAATTGGGCGATAGCCACCCCATAGAATGGGGCTTTGCCAGCATTGATGACGGTCGGTTTGTCCACGCCTTAAGGTCGTTCGATGCCTTGTCTGTTGAATATCAGCAGGACTTAACCGGCTTTTTCATTTCGCGTTAGCCCATTAGATCCGGTGTAGTAAAGTGTCTGACAATAATTTTGTCCTACTCAAATAAATCATGCCGAGACGAAACAAATAAATAAAACTCAAACCAACCCCTTAAGCCCAAAATTCGAGAAAGGCTCAGTAGCACTCATGTGGCTATCGGCCTGGGCGTGGCAGCGTGCCAGAAGGGTATGCTTTAGTGGGATCCTGGCGGCCACGCATCCGCACCAATTTACAATCCAATCAGGCATGCACCGCCAGTCATGCCGGCTCCGGCTGCGCACAATCGTAACTTTTCACCCGACGCAAACGCAATAGTCTTATTCGCAAGAGATAAGGAAAGAGGAATGGTCGCGGCAGAAGAGTTTCCGTAATCGGCGACCGTCCTTACTGCTCTTTCGGCAGAGATACCAAGTCTGCTGCAGACTGCGTCGGAGATGCGTGCATTGGCCTGGTGCGGTACAAAACGGGAGACATCTGCTGCAGTGAACCCCGTTTTTGCAAGCGCCTGGGTTGAACAAGTGCTCATCATCTCCGCTGCTTGGGTAAAAAAGGATGCCACACGGGTGAGTTCATGGCATGCTCCCCGTGAACGAAGAGAGCGGAAAATTTTACTGGAAAGCCAGAGCGAGGCTTTCCAGCGTTAAAGTATAGATACGCGGCAGGCGACCGAGGATCCGCACCTGCCCCATCGCTGCGATGATCCGTTGATCTCCTCCAGTTCCCGTTTCGAAATTCGAACAACCAGCGGCGCGGTGACGCATTCAGTTTTCTTGACGCCTTTACCAATGCTTCTGCATGCCATGGAGGCAAAGGACGGCGATAAATTGGACTATCTCGTACCAGTGCCGCTACCCGACATGTGAGATGCTGATGCACGTCACGTTCAGAGTTACATATGGGCGGAGCACGGCTGAAACGAACCTGCGAACAAAGGCTGTATGTTGGCTACAAGTGTACGATTGGATGAAGCTGCTAGGCCGGGCGTTCGAAACTTTCCAACAGGTGCTGTGACATCTTGTTTCTTCAAGGCCCTAGCCGCCGAATACATCAACTCTTTAAATTCGTTCAGAGCAACACCATCGGCGCGCATGACTGCGAGGATCAGCGGATCGCAGAAAACTTCAGTGAGGGTCAGCTCGTCAGTCGTGTGATTCATTACAGTCTCCTTTCGACAAGTCCCCACGCTTTGGAAAATAGCGATTGCTTGACAAGTTCAGGTTTTGGGTGTTACCAGTAAGTAACATTTGAATAGTTACCGACCGGTCACACCTATGTCAACACTGCGTCAGGATAAAAATGAAACCCGAGAAATCTGATCGCGCTCCCGAACAGAAAATCGCACCTCGTGACCGGATCGTATCAACGGCCTGTCAACTGTTTCGTGAACATGGGATACGCGGCATAGGCGTAGATGCCATCGCGGAAGCCGCCTCCACAAACAAGATGACGTTGTATCGACATTTTGGCTCCAAGGACGACCTCGTGTGTGAAGCGCTCAAGCACAGTTCTCGAACGCTAGAGAAAGTCTGGGAAGATCTCGAAACAGAAAACCCAGGCGACCCGAGGGCGCAGCTTGCGGCTTGGGTGAAAGCGCGCGCGCACTGTCTTTCCAGCGAGCCTTACGGATGTGATTTGGCCAATGCTGCGGTGGAATTGAAGGAGCAGGGACACCCTGCGCATGCTTTAATAGAAACATTGAAGATGGAACAACATTCCAAACTCGTCAATCTGTGCCGTTCGACAGGTGTGAGCGATCCAGAGCTTTTGGCTGATACGCTATCCATGCTGTTGGAGGGCGCACGCGTCAGCAAACTTGCAGTGGGCAAAGAAGGTCCGTCGATGAGGTTTATGCGTGCGTGTGAAGCGGCGATGGTCTCCTTCGGTTTATATACACAGTCGCCTTCCTGAATCCTGCTGGAGCATCCAGGATGTGAAGCGGATGGCGGTAAGCTGGTACTTTGATCGTCCAACGAATATTGAAAGCCCGAATTTGACACCTCCGATTACTTTCCCTACCTGCCCACTCTCTTTGGCACCGGATGTGATCGCGACCCCGCGGGCATATTTCTGGTCGACCCCGATTATCCTTCTTCTGACAGCGTTTATGCTTGTCTGGGAAGCCCCGGGGATCTACCGCGACATTCAGATCAGCCAAAATCCATTGACGCTGGACAGCGGCGCCGTTCAAAATGGACGCTGTACCACCCGCAAGGCCATTTTCACCGACTGTGAGGCTCGCCTGGTCTACCGTTACAACGGCCATGACTACGATACCAACGTCGAGGTCATGTTCGTCGATTTCCATGTGGGTGACTACGAGACCGGACTCGTGATTTCCGCGGACCATCCGGAACTGGCAACCATCAGCCTCGGCTTGGATAAGCTCTGGAACCGTATCATCACGCTTACCGTCTTGACTGTGCTTCTAGGCGGACTGGTTGTCGGGATGATATTTTTGACCCTGCGTATCTGGCGGGTCAAAAGCCAGTTGCGCCATCCGGCGGTTCTCTTGCCGGTACCCGTCGAGATTACGGCCTTTGATCGCAAACGCGGGGTTCTTTCTATTACCTATGACGACAAGATTGCCAGCGATAAGACCGGACGGTCGTCCTACACCCGCATGAAGAACGGCGAAGAGCCGCTGATCATTGGATCGGCTAACGGCAAATCCGTTGGCTTGGCTGTCAGGCATGGCAAAACAGCTCTGCCGGTGCTGCTAGATAATCTTCTCCAACGCGTCTTGCTGACAGATGAAGAGCGAACGACCGCATTAGCGCCCTTCGCCAATAGTTCCGACAATAGTCAGCCGCCGCTTCTGGTCGAGGCGCCGAAGAAAACGATTTCTATCTGGAAGCGCCTTCAGGTGTTCTTCGGGGTTCTGCTTCTCATCATCGTCGGATTGTTCGGATTTTGGCTTTGGTATGTGACGACCTCGGAAACGCAGTTTCAGTCTCCGGGCATGGACATCAACAACTTGATGCCGGCGCCCTTAAATAAGTGGGGATGTGACCAGCTGAAGAAACGATTTGGCCAGGATCGAGCGCCATTTGGATGCGTTGCCGCTGACTATACGAGCTGGAGATAGAGCCTGCAGTTCATTCATCGTGATCTTATCGGCTGAACGTGACTCAAGTGCCTTTTACCCGTACTCCGCTCTGCACATCTTCAGCAGACACGTCGGTAAGACACCGGGCGCCTATTCAACGGCAGTCGGCAGCGTGTGAGCGTTGGCAGACTCGGGTACCGAGTAGACCATGCAACCCACATCGGACGTGATCAGTTGTCACCGCTCCGCGTTAGTGATTTGCGACAACTCTAGAAAGCAGACGATACGGCGGGGTGAACCAACCCCGTTCCTGTCGTTCGATGACGCATGCCTCTATCGGCAATGGGCGCTCGACTGTGGCCATGGCGATGCGGTTCTCGAAACCGTCTCCGGGGACGCCAAGATGACGACGACATTGCTCGATCGTTTGACCCATCGCTGCCATATCTTGGAAACAGGTAATGACAGCTTCCGCTTCAAGGCCAGTTCGGCAGCCGCAGCAAGCAAGAGAGGAGAAAAAGCGGCACCGTAGGTGAACCGATTGGCCACCGACAAGCTGTGATCCTATGGCGCCGCAAAGCGCGACATCATGCCCGGTGTATAACATCGTTCGCACAGAGGTTTGAACAACCGCGCGGAGAATTCCCATCAACCGACACGATGGCGCGAGCGGATCATGAAGGGCTTCAAGTCAACCCGACATCTCCAGCGCTTCGTCTCTGTTCATGACCCCATCGCCAATCTCTTTCACATTCCACGCCACGATATTCCATCCGATCATTACCGCGAACTGAGAGCCGCAGCCATGCAAATGTGGCATGAGATCGCACGCCTACAGGCCGCATGAGCAAAAACCAACGGGCGAGATTGTTGATCGGTGTCAGTTAAGTTTACAGTGCCCAGAAATTACTTCAAAGCCGCAGGATATGAATGCGATTAAACGCGATACGCTTGTCTTATGATTTTTTTGCTTCTTTGTGAGATAAAGAGGCGCCGGAGAGGACGGCCATCTTTCTCTGCCGATGGGGGACGGATCGCGAAACGAGAGGCCGCCACTCTCCAAGGTCAATCCCCGCTCTTCCCGCACTTCGCAGAGGCTACGGGCCGATTGGCCAAGACAGACAGGATCGACGCCGCGATGCTGGCCCGTTACGGCGCACTTCTTGAAGCCCGCATCTTGCAAGCCGAAGCGCAAATCCATAATGATCTGAAAGAGCTGCATGTCGCGCGACTGGCCCTCATCAAGGACAGAACTGTCGCGAAGAACAGAGCCAGGAACCTGTCCAGTCCGCTCCTGAAGAAACACAATGCCGACAGGCTCAGACAGATCGACCGCCAGATCAAAGCCCTAGATGAGGCCATCATAAGCCTCATTGGCGAGGACGCGACCCTGAAGGCCAGGTTCGAATTCTCATCTCTATCCCCGGCATATCTCAGGTCATGGCCTTCACTCTCCTCATAGAAATGCCGGAACTCGGCGAACTGGATGGAGACGGCCGCAGCCGCTCTGTCTGGTCTGGCACCCCTGTCCCGCCAGTCCGGACGATGGACCGGACGCGTTTTCAGTGCTGGCGGAAGGTCCATCGTCCGCTACGCACTCTACATGCCTGCCCTCGTCGCCTGACGCTTAAGCCAGAATATCAGTGCCAAATACGACCAACTCAAAGCGACCCAAGGTCCCCATCGCTGCCGTCATATGAAAGCTCATCGTTCTGGCAAACGCTTTGCTGCGGAATAACCGAAAATGGACACCAAAACCAACTTGATCAAGACGGATACTCCAATGATACCGGCCACCTTCTCATGCACCGCCTGACCGTTATGAGTTGTTTCATGGTGGCCGATCATGGCGCTACCCGATACGCGTATAGGTTCATTGAGGATTTGATCCAAGACTGCGCGGATGGCCGACGCGCAGCGTCGCGCCGAACAGGCTGCTAGGCTCGGACGCGTAATCGTGACACCACAATAGCGGTGCAGGTGAAGTGTTCGATAATCCAAGGAACTTTCGGTACTCGCTGACAGGGCGAACCGATAGGTCAAGCGTGCTTCATGCCAGGTGCGGCGGGCGGTGATCCCCTGCCGAAACCACTGTCCTTGAAGAGAAGCCTACCTGTTCACCATGGGGATTACAGACCGACGCGGTTGATATGTTCTTTCGGATACCTCGCACCTTCAATCGGGATGTCGGCCGACCGTATCTCGCTAAGATCTTCAGCCGTCAACTCAACCTCAAGCGCGCCAATGTTTTCCTCGAAGCGCTCGAGCTTGCGTGTGCCAAAAAGCGGAACGATCCAAGGCTTTTGAGCTAGGAGCCAAGCGAGCGCTACCTGCGCAGGGGTTGCGCTTTGTTTGGAGCCAATAGATGTAATGAGATCGACAAGCCGCTGATTGGCTTTGCGAGCCTCGGGTGAGAAGCGCGGAATGGAGTTACGCATGTCCGAGTTGTCGAGCTTCGTGTCGGCGGCGATCTTGCCTGTCAGGAAGCCCTTTCCTAGCGGACTGAAGGGGACAAGGCCGATGCCGAGCTCTTCAAGCGTCGGAAGGATTTCCGTCTCCGGCTCACGGGTCCAGAGTGAGTATTCGCTCTGCAGCGCAGCGACCGGCTGCACCGCGTGGGCGCGGCGAATCGATAATGGCCCAGCCTCCGAGAGACCAAACCAGCGGACTTTTCCCTCCACGATTAGATCTCTTACCACGCCCGCGACGTCCTCCATGGGCACCTCTGGATCGACACGGTGTTGATAGAGAAGATCAATATGATCAGTGCGCAGACGTCTAAGGCTACCTTCGACCGCCCGGCGGATATGGTCGGGCTTGCTATTCACGCCGCCATGATGAACGCCGGTATCAGCATCGACATCCCAGCCGAACTTGGTCGCGATCTTTACCTTGTCACGAACGGGTCGCAACGCTTCGCCAACCATTTCCTCGTTTGTGAATGGCCCATAAACTTCCGCAGTGTCGAAAAAGTCCATTCCATGTTCCACCGCGTGCCTGATAAGCGTGATCATCTCCGCTCTGTCTGGCAGTTCGCGGGCTTTGCCATATCCCATTGCGCCGAGAGACAACGCAGAAACTTCCAATCCTTGTCCCAGCTTGCGTTTTTGCATCGGAAACATCCTGTTGAGTTGGTATTTCAAGTCGGTTCAGGTTAGCGGTCGTCTATCCTGCAGTTTTCATACGGCAGTTTTTTTTCGCCACCAGCGTATCATGGATAAGTGATCAATCGGGCAGCAGCCACATCCGCGAGAACCGACAGCGCGAGCGTTGTTGCATCTCGTGCCGGTCCAAACATACCGATAGGCGCTTTGATGCGCTCAACGTCACTGCCACGCCAGCCGGAAGCGCATAGGCGTTCCATGCGCCTGCCATGGGTTCTCGTGCTGCCCAAAGCGCCGATATAGAATGCGGGCGATCCCAAGGCTGTGTCGAGAACCGGCCCCTCGCGGTCGAGATCGTGGTGAAGAAGTGTGACTGCGGTGTAGGGATCGATCTTGAGGCCGAGGCGCCCGATGGGCTCGCTGTCGTCATCGACGATACAGTCGTAACCTGAAGCCGCGGCGAGCCTCAAGATACTCTGCGTCTCGTTCGTTTGACCCGACAGGATGAGGCGGGTGACGGGCCTATAAACCAAATGGACATCTCCGTTTCTCACCCCCGCAGAGTCAGGCGGATCGATAGCCGTCAGTGTCTGTCGTTCGGGCGTATATTTCAATCCTGCAACTTTGCGCTGCTCCAGGCTTTGCAGCACATGCTCTATAACATCGACCGATCGCAACACATGAATGGCGACCGTGATGCCGCCACCGCAGGGAAGGACGATATCGAGGAACGGAGAGCCGTCGCCGAAGGATACCATACGGTCGCATCCGGTTTCCATGGCCAGAAGCGCTTCGGCCGCAACAGCTGCTTCGACGCATCCGCCCGAAACATAACCGGCGAAACGGCCGTCTGCGGCCACCACCACATGCGATCCAAGCGCGCGGGCTGCTCCGCCTCGGATGTCAACGAGTGTGGCAAGCGCAACGGGACCCTCCCGGTACGCTGTGACGGCAAACCGAAGAAGCTTTGAAGGCTCGTCACTCGATATCGCCCTCACAGGCGTTGGTAGCAACGCACCGGCTGAACTATCGACCACTTGAAAGATCCCTTTCAGTGAAGACGGCAGATCCTCAAGACCCGCCGTTATATGCGTTACGCCACATCCGGAAGGCCATCGAGCAGCTTCTCGAGCGTGATCGGATAATGGCGAACCCTGACGCCGCTTGCATTATAGATGGCGTTTGCAATCGCTGCCGAGACGCCACACAAGCCGAGTTCGCCGATACCCTTCGCCTTCATCGGCGACGACATCGGATCCGTCTCGTCCATGAAGATCACCTCCTGGTGGGGCACATCGGCGTGAACTGCAACTTCGTAACCGGCAAGATCATGGTTGACGAAAAAGCCGCGGCGCGTATCGACGGCAAGCTCTTCCGACAGCGCACCGCCCACGCCCATGGTCATCGCCCCGATGACCTGGCTGCGGGCCGTTACGGGATTGAGGATGCGACCGGCAGCACAGACCGCCAGCATCCGGCGGATCCTGGTCTCGCCCGTTGCGACATCCACGCCGACTTCGACGAAATGCGCGCCGAATGTCGATTGCTGATGCGTTTCGGTCAGATTGCCCCACTGCATCGTATCCTCGGCTACAAGTCCTTCGGGACCCGCGGCCTCGGCAAGCGACACGGACCGGTTGCCGGACAACACCTGACCGTTCTCGAAGACCACGTCGTCGGAGTTGAAGCCAAGCTTCTGCGCAATGGCGTCGCGCAGCTTCACACAGGCAGCGTAGACACCTGACGTCGAAGAGTTGGCGCCAAACTGTCCACCGGAACCGGCCGACACGGGAAAGCGGGAGTCGCCCAGTTGAACGCCTACTTTGTCGATGCTGACGCCCATCATTTCTGCCGCCGTCTGCGCAATGATGGTGTAACTGCCCGTTCCAATATCGGTCATGTCGGTCTCGACCGTCACGATGCCCTGATTGTCCAGCCGGACCCTTGCGCCGGATGGGAGCATCATGTTGTTGCGAAAGGCGGCGGCGACACCCATGCCGATCAGCCAGTTGCCTTCGCGCCGCGATCCGGGCGCGCCGCGTTTGTCCCAGCCGAAGCGCTCGGCACCTAGCTTCAGACAGCCGAAAAGGTCACGATGGGAAAAGGGCCGTTCGGGATTTTCCGGATCGACCTGCGTATCATTGATGATCCTGAACTCGATCGGATCGATGCCGAGCTTTTCCGCCATCTCATCCATCGTAACTTCAAGAGCCATGAGACCCGGCGCTTCGCCCGGTGCCCGCATGGCATTGCCTTCGGGCAGATCCAGCGTTGCCAACCGCATCGCGGTCATGCGGTTTTCGCCGGCATAAAGCAGCCGTGTCTGCAGCACGGCCGCCTCCAACTGCCCGCCCGCCTGGTCACCCGACCAGCTTTCGTGCCCGATGGCAGTAATTTTCCCATCCCTTTGTGCACCAATGCGCACGCGCTGGATTGTCGCCGGACGATGGGTCGTATTGTTGATGATGAATGGTCGCGGTAGGGCGACTTTAACAGGCCGTTTGGCAGCCTTTGCACCGAAGGCGGCAAGAACCGCATCAGCGCGCAGGAACAGCTTGCCACCGAAACCGCCACCAATGAACGGCGACATCAGGTGGATTTTCTCCTTATCGATGTCAAGCGTCGTCGCAAGGTCGGAGCGCCACCAGTCGATCATCTGGCTCGACGTCCATAGCGACAGATCGTCGCCATCCCAGGCCGCTATGGATGCGTGCGGTTCCATCATGGCGTGGGACTGATCGGGCGTGGTGTAGGTTTCTTCGCAGGTCACGGCGGCCGCCTTGAAGGCGGCGTCGAAGTCACCTGCACTGGAATCGGGATCGCCGGTTTCGGGTTTGGTCGCCGCGTCCATGGCCTTTTCCAGCGCGAAGCTCCCCTGCTCCTCGGCATAATCGACCTCCAAAAGAGCCGCAGCCGCGCGAGCCTGCTCGAACGTCTCGGCAACAACGACTGCAATCGCCTGATGATAATGCTGTATCTGACGACCGCCAAAGAGCCTCGCCGTATTGAACTTGCCCTTCTTTCGCTCCCCGACATCAACGGCAGTGACCACTGCGAGAACGCCCGGCGCCTTTCTGGCAATGCTCGTATCGATGGATTTAATGGACCCCTTCGCTATCGCCGAACCGACAGGGTAGCCGTAGGCGTAGCGCGTCTTTGGATCGTGCCATTCGTAGGCGTACATGGCTTGGCCGGTCGTCTTGAGCTGCCCGTCGATGCGAAGAATTGGCTGGCCGACAACCTTCAACCGGTCGATCGGATTGGTGCCTGCTGGTTTATCGAACTGCATGGTTAGCTCCTTGCTTGGGCAATGACCGCACTCAACGCGCGTTCGACCAGTTTGACCTTGAAGCGATTATGTTCGGTGGGCTTTGCGTCCGCAAAAAGCACAGCCGATGTTGACGCAGCCCCGTTTGGAAGCTCAGCATCTGCTTCCTCAATGCGCCATGGCTTGTGGGCAACGCCACCAACCGCAACGCGCCCGGTACCATCCCGCTGGATGACGGCGCCAACCGAAATGATGGCAAAAGCGTAGGATGCCCGATCGCGGACCTTGCGGTAGATATGCTGTCCACCAAGCGGCTTGGGAAGGACGACGGCGGTGATGAATTCGCCACGCTCCAGACTGGTCTCGATATGCGGCGTTTCGCCCGGCAGTCTGTGGAGTTCCGCGATAGGTATGACATTTCGACTGCCATCCGGTTTGACAGTTTCCACGACGGCGTCGAGAACGCGCATGGCGATTGCCATGTCGCTTGGATGGGTTGCAATACAGGTATCACTGGCACCGACGACCGCGTGTAGGCGGCTGAAGCCGCCTATGGCTGAACAACCGCTGCCCGGCTGGCGTTTGTTACACGGCTGGTTGGTGTCATAAAAATACGGACAGCGCGTCCGCTGTAGCAGGTTCCCGGCAGTGGTTGCCTTGTTGCGCAACTGTCCCGATGCCCCGGCCAGAAGCGCGCGCGACAGAATCCCATAGTCGCGACGGACCGTTTCATCCGCCGCAAGTTCTGTGTTGCGCACCAGCGCCCCAATGCGCAGACCACCCTCCGGCGTGGCTTCGATCTTGTCCAGGCCGAGACCATTGACGTCGATCAGATGTGTCGGGGCCTCGATTTCAAGCTTCATCAGATCGAGCAGGTTCGTACCACCGGCAATGAACCGGGCGTGCGGATTGGAAGCTGCAGCCTTTACGGCAATGTCGACGGATGAGGCGCGCTCGTATGTAAAGGCCTTCATGCTTTTGTCCCCGCAGCTTCCACGATAGCGTCAATAATGTTGGAATAGGCGCCGCACCGACAGATGTTGCCGCTCATACGCTCGCGGATTTCTTCAGGTGTAATACTTGCCTGCGCGGTCAGATCGCCGGTGACGTGGCTTGGAATGTTGGCCTTGAACTCCTCCAGCAATGCGACGGAGGAACAGATTTGTCCGGGGGTGCAGTAGCCGCACTGGAACCCATCGTGCTTGACGAAGGCTGCTTGCAGGGGATGCAACTCACCTGGCTTTCCAAGCCCCTCGATCGTGATCACGTCACCACCTTCATGCATGACTGTCAGCGTCAGGCAGGCGTTAATACGCCGACCGTCTACCATCACGGTACAGGCACCGCATTGCCCGTGGTCGCATCCTTTCTTGGTTCCCGTAAGATGAAGGTGCTCGCGCAGCGCATCGAGTAACGTCGTTCTGTTGTCGACGTCGAGGATCCTGCTCTCGCCATTGATGGTCATGGAAACCTTCGATGTGAGTTTTTCACCCTCAGGTGGCGACTGTGCGATCGCGTCCCCGGCCACACCGGTCACTGCAACTGTCGCTGCTGAGGATATGAGCAGGTTTCGTCGCGATATCTCAAGTTGAATGGGGCTTTGCATATGCGGCTCCGCTTCGCTTTCGGTTTTGTCGAGCGCGGAGAAACCACGCCACACTACAAAGTAATGGCGCCTCTTAAAATGATTAGGTGGTCTTATTCGCTTGGACTTATCGGCTCCCGACATAAATATCCCGACGTAGAAAGTGCTCCATTGATGTTGGAAATCCATAAGTCCATGCAGCATTCTCGGGCTAATCCCACATGATCGAGTGCCATATGGTGCGCTAGGGTTCGACAAGCCTGAAAACCGATCCTGTCCTATCCCAGCTTGTTCGCCCGCGTTGGTTTGCGATGGGACTGGACGATTGGAACAAGATGGTTGAGAAACGCCCTGCATTCGACGTTGCCGAAACGACCGCTGTTGCGCTGCGGAAGGCCGAACGTGCAGGCTTCAGGATCGCCGTGATAGGCCGGACCGTAGCCATTATGGTGCTCGCGATCACCTTTTTGCTCAGCTACTACTACCCGATCAATCTGGGAATTTTCGGCATAACCACGCTTATCGCTCTCGGTGGGCTGACGTCGCTTGCGGCGATCGCCACACGCTATGAGAAACCTGCCAGATTTGCACTGTTCGCCTTCGATGCTTCAGCCGTGACGGTCTTGCTCGCATTCGTACCTTTGAGCAGCGGGGGAGACATACCCCAGAACCTCGTCTTCCTGACAAGCTCGGTGCAGCATTACTATCTGATCGTTGCAGCCGCCGTGTTAACACTCTCGCCCCCGCTCGTTCTGTGGACCGGAGCGTGGGCAGCAGGCGGACTTCTCTTCGCGACATGGTGGATCATGTCCGGAATGTCGCAGGTTGTGACCTACGCCAACCTTCCCATCTCTCCAACGCGAGATGTCTATCTCAAGACCGTGCTCAACCCTGATTTTCTTGGTCTGGCGTCAAGGATTCAGGAAACACTGATGATCCTTCTGGTCACCGCCATTGCGGCGCTGGCGGTCCACAGGGCACGACGGGTTGTGAGCGAACACGCCGAGGCCAGAGAGAGTGAGCGGCGCGTTCAAAAGATTTTTGGCCGCTACGTTCCGGCCCCCGTGTTTCGCGAGCTTCTCGATGAAGGGCACTTGGTTCCCCAGACCAGGCTGGCAACACTTCTGTTCGTCGACATCAAGGGATTTACTAGCCTTTCAGCGGGCTTGCCGCCCTTGAGACTGGTAAGTTTTCTGAACGCCTTCTTCAGCGCCGTCACGGATATCGCCGACCAACATAGCGGTGTCGTCGTGAATTATATCGGCGACGCCGTGCTGATATCGTTCAATGCGCCACTTCCAGTTTCAGACCATGCCGAGCGCGCACTCGCCGCATCTCGGGACATTTTGAAGACAACGCAGGATCAGCAATTCGACGGGATTAGTATCAGCATCAGGATCGGAGTCGCCACCGGGCTTGTCGCTGCTGGAACGATCGGTGCTGACGATCGCCAAACGTACACGGTATACGGAGACGCGGTCAATCTGGCACAGAGGCTTCAGGAGTTGAACAAACAGACAGAAACAGACTGCCTGATCTGTTCGGCAACAGCGCGTCAGGCAAGCCGTCATCTAGCACTGACGAGCCTTGGACCCTATCCGATCCGCAATCTGATTTCACCGGTCGAAGTCTTTACGTTCGCTGATGCCCTCTTGAAGTAATGCGCTCGATTCTGTGACGTGCTCGACGCCAGTGGGACCGTCAAGCCCTTAGAGCATCGACCACGACCTTGAACGCGGGCGAGTTTTGCCGCCTGCTTGGATAGAACAGATAGTAGCCCGTAAACATGGGAGACCAGTCATTCAGGATTTGTATCAATTGTCCAGATGCACGCTCTCGCTCAACGAGGCTTTCCGGCACATAGGCGATTCCATATCCGGCAACTGCGGCATCAATCATCGTGTACGACGAATTGAACGTCAGTTGTCCCTCGACACGAACCCGGACCTCCCTGTCGTCCTTTTCGAACTCCCAGGCATAAAGACCACCCGATCGCGATTGCCTGTGATTGATGCAATCGTGACCGACCAGTTCTTGTGGCGTCGAGGGGGTTGTCCGGGCCTCCAGATACCGGGGAGACGCGACCGCGACCAACCGCCAGTCTGGACTGATGCGGACAGCGATCATGTCCTTGTCCAAGCTCTCACCCAAGCGAACGCCTGCATCGAACTTTTCTTCAACGATGTTCCGGAAACCGTTATCGCTGTTCAGCTCAACCTTGATGTCGGGAAACTGATGCAGCACCGATCGCAGTTTGGGCCAGACGACGCTTTCAAGCGCGTGATCGGAAAGGGTTATTCTGACCGAACCAGATGGTTTGTCCCTGATCTCCATCAGCGCATCGATCTCGGTTTCAATTTCCTCGATGCGCGGAGCCAGTGATCGGATTAATCGCTCACCCGCCTCCGTTGGAACCACACTGCGGGTTGTTCGCGTCAAAAGGCGGAGGCCCATCCGCGCTTCAAGTTTTTTGATCGTGTGGCTGATCGTGGACTGCGACGTACCGAGTTTCGCTGCCGCCTTCGTAAAGCTTCGCTCCTCCGCGACCGCCAGGAACCACAGCATGTCATTGAGATCTTCCCGCTTCATGGTCGCCTCTGTCATCATTGATTAATGTCATAAGTCGATAAGTCCAAGTGAATTGCAATGACTAATCTTCGAACTGGGCGCGGCATATAGTGTCGCCATGACACATCAAGCTTTCACATCATCCGAATTCGACAACAGCGGCAGCGACACTGCGATTCCGGCACCGCAGAACACGCATGGGCACAAGGCTGCCTGGGGCGCCGTCTTTTCAATGGCCTTGTGCGTGGCGGTCCTGATTGCTTCCGAATTCATGCCGGTGAGCCTCCTCTCACCGATTGCAACCGAACTGGGTGTCACGGAAGGTCGTGCTGGCCAGGCGATCTCGATCTCCGGCATCTTTGCCGTCTTGACCAGCATTTTCGTCGCGGGCCTAGTGCGCCGGTTGGACAGGCGTCTGGTTCTTGCCGCGTTCTCGTTGATGCTGGTTCTTTCGGGAACGATCGTGACATTTGCGCCCAACTATATCGTCCTGATGATCGGGCGCGCCATGCTCGGTGTCGCCATTGGCGGCTTCTGGTCTATGTCGACCTCGATCGTCATGCGGCTGGTACCGGAAGAGTCCGTTCCCAAGGGCCTTGCCATGCTGAACGCAGGCAACGCCATTGCAGCGACCATCTCCGCACCCCTTGGAAGCCTGCTCGGGAGCTATATCGGCTGGCGCGGGGCATTCTTTGCCGTCGTCCCTCTTGCGCTGGTCGCCCTTGTCTGGCAGTGGATCAGCCTGCCGTCGCTTCCTCCACGCCGTCATGAAGGCTCGTCGAATGTCTTCAGGCTGCTTGCCCGGCCTCCGGTTGCCATCGGCATGGTCGCGATCATGCTGCTCTTCATGGGTCAATTCGCCCTGTTTACATATCTGCGCCCATTCCTGGAAACCGTCACCTCTGTCTCGATATCGACGCTCTCCCTCCTGCTTCTCTTGATGGGTCTGGCAGGCGTCGCCGGGACCACCATCGTCAGCCAACTGCTGCACAAGCGCCTGTTTCTCATTCTGGGCACGATCCCTCTCATCATGGCGATCCTGGCCCTGGGACTGATCGCGTTCGGATCATCCCCGATCATGACGGCCATACTTCTGATCGGCTGGGGCCTGTTCTCCACCGCCGCTCCCGTCGGCTGGGGCACCTGGCTCAGCCGCACCATGCCTGACGATGCGGAGGCAGGTGGTGGACTGCAAGTGGCAACCATCCAGCTTGCGATCACCCTTGGCGCTTCGATCGGCGGCGTGCTGTTCGATGGCTACGGATGGTGGACGGCTTTCCTCTTCGCCGCTGGCATGCTTGTCGCCTCGTTCCTGCTCTCCATCGCCGCATGGCGTTTCTCGATACGCCACTGACCGGTGACGGCGGTCATTTCATCCAATGCAAAAAATCCCATCCCATCACCTTTCAAGGAAACATGCAGATGACCAATCCAGATCAAGACGAAACGATAACACAAAAAACCGGCATTGATCGCCGCGACCTTCTCAAGATGACCAGTGCAGGCGTCGCCGCCTTCGGCGCGATGTCCATTTTCGACATGACAATTGCAAAGGCTCAAGACATGTCCAACGGCGCGTCCAATTTCTACACCAGCGACCGCGTGACCATGGAGAAGGTCGCGTTCAAAAGTCAGTACCAGATGACTGCCGCCGGCAATCTCTTCCTACCCAAAGATATTGACCGCGCTTCGAAGAACCCGGCGATCATCGTCGGCCATCCGATGGGTGCCGTGAAGGAACAGAGCGCCAATCTCTACGCCACGAAAATGGCCGAGCAGGGTTTCGTGGCCATGTCCATCGATCTGCCCTTCTGGGGCGAAAGCGAAGGGCAGTCGCGCAATCTGGTCTCCCCGGAAGTCTATGCCGAGGCCTTTAGCGCCGGTGTCGATTTTCTCGGCTCGCAGGCTTTCGTCGATCGCACCAATATCGGCGCCATCGGCGTGTGCGGGAGCGGCAGCTTCGTCATCAGCGCCGCCAAGATCGATCCGCGTATCAAGGCGGTCGCAACCGTCAGCATGTACGACATGGGCGCTGCCTTCCGCGATGCACTTAACAAGTCCCAGACAGTCGAGCAGCGCAAGCAGTTCATCGCAACGGCAGCGCAACAACGATGGGCTGAGGCTGACGGCGCCGATATCCAGTATATCGGAGGCACCACACTGCAACTGACCGCCGATACGGACCCGATCCAGCGAGAATTCTACGATTTCTATCGCACGCCTCGCGGTGAATTCACGCCAACCGGTGTCGCCAGAGAGACAACGACGAAGCCGACGTTGAGCAGCAGCGTCAAGTTCATGAACTTCTACCCGTTCAACGACATTGCGACGATTTCGCCGCGACCGATGCTGTTCATCTCGGGCGATCAGGCGCATTCGAAAGAATTCAGCCAGGACGCCTTCAATCGCGCCGCTGAGCCGAAGGAACTGGTCTGGGTGAAGGGCGCTGGTCACGTCGATCTCTACGACCGCGTCGACCTCATCCCCTTCGACAAGCTGAAGGTCTTCTTCGATCAGCACCTCGCCTAAGCATCAGGCGGACCGGGGTCGCGGGCGTTGCTCGCGGCCTCGGGCCGTCTGACAATCCGGATTATGCTGGAAAATTTTGATCGAACGGCACAAGGATCATGGCAATGACTGTTTTTCGCTGGTTCGGCATGATCGTCCTGCCCTTTCTGATCGCACTCACAGGCTACGGCCTCGTTGAAACCAAGCTGTCGCCAGGTACTGCATTGGCCGCCGCAAACACAGTCACATTCCCACCACTTGAACAGCTTGAGCATTACACGACGGTTCGCCGGGGCATCACCCGCGAGCATATGCTGACAAGCCCCGCGGCAATTGCAGCGCTCAAAGCCGGTCGGCCTGTTCCCACTGGCACGCACATGGTTCTCGTTGACTATCAGAACGATGTCCTGACGCGCTATCTCGTCGGACAGAAAATCGGTGATGGCGCTGACCAATGGGAATACCAGTGGTTCTGGCCCGACGGGACAGTCAAGGCCGACGAGAATGTCGCTCGCTGCTACTCCTGCCACCGGTCACGTCAGTCCGAACAGTTCATGTTCACCTTTGATGGAGCTATATCTGATGACGATCGGCTGTGATAGGAGCGAGACGCAGCCATGCTACAATTGGTAACTGATCGCCTCCTTCTTCCTGCTGGCATGGCCGCGCTCCTGCTGCTTTCGCTTGCGTACTGGTGGCTCGACAACGCCCCGCACGAAATCTTTGGAACGGGCATGTTCGGGGTGCTCATTTGGCACATCTGGATCAACAGACGCTGGTTCCTGAAATTGCGCATCGGTCGTTATGATGCCCGTCGATGGGCGGTCTTCGTCGTCCATGCCTGGCTTGCGATCAACATGGCGGTTCTACTGGTCACCAGCGCGTTGATCTCGCGCTTCGTGCTGAGCTTCCTGCGGTTAACGGACAATATCCGCATCATCGAGTTTCATTGGTTTTCAGCCTATTGGGTGGCGGTGATTGTCGCCATCCATGTCGGCAGCCACTGGACGCGGGTGATGGCGACGGCCGCTGCCCTCTTAAAACTTTCACCGTCCCGCATCAGGATCCTCGTGCTGAGGTGTGCGGCCCTAATCCTGTTCATGCTTGGCGTCTGGAGCTTTGCTGTTCTCGATGTATCGACCAAGTTGATGTTCGGCTACAGCATTGAATTCTGGGACTTCACCGCGTCGGTGACACCGTTTTTTGCACATTGGACAGCAGTCATTGCTGGTGTCGCAGTGGTCTCCCACTACGCCCTGGTCCTGTTGCGATCGCTGGCCAAAGCTCACAATCAAACACTGAAAGGTGATGGATGAAACCGACAATGAAAACATCGATGATTGCCGCTGCATTGACAACACTGCTTGGAGGATCCGCCTTGGCGCAAGACCGTATTTCGATTTCATCAGACTGGGGCACCGTAACCGCCGAACTGGCCGACAACGCCGCCGCCCGTGCGCTTGCCGACATGTTGCCGCTGACGATTGCGATGGATGACCATCTGCGTCAGGAAAAGACCGGCAACCTGCCGTCGGCGCTGCCCACCGCTCCGCGTCAGCGTGCGTTCTCGACCGGTACTCTCGGTCTGTGGAGTTCGGGCGATTTCGTCATCTACTACCGAGACGGCCAGGTCCCTTCGCCCGGCATCGCCATTCTGGGCGAGGTCAAGGGCGATGTTTCCATCTTCGACCGTCCCGGCACAGTAACCGTTACAGTCGACAAGGCCCGTTGAACCAGCGGGCGCAAATAGAGACACCGGACTTTGCTGCGCCCCTCACTCGAGACTATTTGGACCGCGTTTCACGATGCCGAACATCCGAGACATCATTGGCGCTACGTCCAATAGGTGGATTTATGGAGCGGACGCATAAGTCCTATCGAAAATCGACCTCTAATAGTCTGCAGATCAATGGCCATATCCATCGGGTGAACGCTTTTTGCGCTCGTGCATGTCATTCAACGGAAGGACCTCACCCCATGAAACAGCACCTTGCCGCCACCGCGCTCTCGGTCTCGCTTGCCACAGCCCCTGCCTTTGCCGATGACAAGAGATATCCGCTTGCCAATACGCCCGTCACACTGCAGGACATGCAGTTGGTCGCGCCAGCACTGGCGAAATATACCGAAACTGTCCTGATCGGCGATCTTTGGAAACGTCCAGGCCTCACCCCAAGAGACCGCAGCGTGATTACCGTTGCGACACTGATTGCCAAAAACCAGCCTATCGAATTCGCATATCACTTCAATCTCGCCCTTGATAACGGCGTCAAACCGTCCGAGCTTTCGGAGATCATCACTCATCTGGCTTACTACGCCGGCTGGGCAAATGCGACGGCTGCCGTGGCCGTGGCCAAGGATGTGTTTGCCGCGCGTGGCATTGGTGCGGACCAGCTCCCTGACGCGTCGCCGCCACTCCTTACGCTGGACGAAAAGAAAGATGCGACCAGGCAATCCACCGTGGAGCAGACAGTGGCACCCACTTCACCCGGCGTTGCGCAATTCACCAACGGCCTTCTGTTCAAGGATGTTTGGCTAAGGCCGGACCTTGCTCCGCGGGACAGAAGCTTGATCACGGTGACGTCGCTGATTGCCAACGGGCAGGTTGCACAGGTGACCTATCACCTCAACCGGGCAATGGATAACGGCCTCAAGCCGGAAGAAGCCTCCGAAATGCTCACGCATCTGGCCTTTTATGCTGGCTGGCCGAACGTTTTTTCTGCCGTTCCGGTGGTGAAAGACGTCATCGAAAAGCGGCCATCATAAGGGCTGAGACAAAAGCCACGGGACCCAACTGACCACGCGCCGAAACGCATTGATCAGCTGCGACTCAACTATCCCAACAGAGATTGCAACGATTAAGACAAAAAGGACGAGACGATGAAAGTACTCACGACAACTGCCATGGCCGTCGGCCTGATTGGCACACCACAGGCATTCGCGGAATCCAGCGAGATCTTCCCGGCGGGTTCAAGACCGACAGCGAAAGGGGCAGAAGCCAATTTCACCGGTTCGGTCATGGTCGATATGCTGTACATGAACAATGCGCACACAACCAATTCCGGCGGTCTTGTGACCTTCGAACCGGGGGCCCGTTCAGCCTGGCATACGCATCCAGCAGGACAGGTCCTGATCGTCACCTCGGGATCGGGGTGGGTGCAGGAGGAAGGCGGCGAAAAGCGAACCCTCCGGGCCGGGGATGTCGTGTGGACACCACCAGGCGTCAAGCATTGGCACGGCGCGACCGATAAGAACGGCATGAGCCACATTGCGGTGACCAACGTCAAGGACGAGAAAGCCGTGGACTGGATGGAGAAGGTCTCCGACCAACAATACCTCGACTGACATTGGTGTCAGGTGATGGATAAGGCTATCACCTGACATTTGATCTCAGCGTCAGAAACGTATCTTTAGAATTTATTGGAATGGATGGCCGCAGGCTTGAAGAGGGAACTTTGCTTATCTGAAGCGCAATTGTGTGCAGACAATAAATTGTGGGACGAGGTCTGTGAAAGGCAGAAGTTTGAAAGACAGCAGTGGTCGCCAGATAGTTGCATTTGTAGGAAAACGAACCGCGAACACCTTGATCCGAAACCTTTATGAAAAGGCTGCCTGGTTGAAAAAACTTCAGGCCATTCCTGAGCCGCATGCAAGACACGCAGGATGCGAACCACAGCTTCTGTAATTGCATGCGGTGCGACGCACCGCAATGACGAACTGTCCTTTGGCGAGAACGGCAGCCGCCGGGTCCTCCAACTCGATAAAAGTAAAAAATGAGTCGCGGTCCGATAAGGCAACACAAACCAAGTCAGCTTCAAGACGTTATACCCGGCGCCTAATTGCGTGCGGTCTGTCGACGCCTTTCGAAATGAGCCTCGACCTCATCGTCGGAAATATCCGGTCTTGTATCATTAAGCGCCTCAAGCACCTTGACTCGAAACCAAGTATCGTAAGCCTCGCTGCCTGAAAAAGGTTCAAGTGGCAAGGCATCCTCTTTGGCAGTCCTCGTCAGCAATATGCGAACTGCATCTGATACAGTAATCCCCCGTGCCTTCAAGATTTAGGTCGGATGGACATTCAGGATTCCCCAACGGCGCAATCAATTCAAAGGCGACGATGTTTTGCCATGGTGCGTGTGGTGACAGTGAAGCGATATGAGCTGAACGAGGCGCAA
This sequence comes from Agrobacterium sp. rho-8.1, assembly GCF_033957725.1. Lineage (NCBI taxonomy): Bacteria > Pseudomonadati > Pseudomonadota > Alphaproteobacteria > Hyphomicrobiales > Rhizobiaceae > Agrobacterium > Agrobacterium sp. rho-8.1. The sequence goes on along the minus strand of NZ_CP192789.1, from coordinate 877,787 downwards.
TGGTCGAGGATTGCAGCTCTTTTGCCCGGTAAAGTTGGTGATCCGGGTCGCACAGGCTCGGATAGCCGCGTGTTCGTAAATGGATGTTTGTGGGTCCTGCGGTCGGGTGCGCATTGGTGTGACCTGCCGGAACGCTATGGCAAATGGAAGACTGTGCATCGCCGCTTTAGCCGTTACAGAAACCGGGTCGAAAGATGCTTTAACCGCCTGAAGCACCTCCGCCGCTTCGCAACCCGTTACGACCACACGACAATCCATTTCAAAGGCTTCGTTCATCTCGCCGCTGCCATGATCTGGCTACGCTGAATGTCGATACGTCCCAGGCTTGCATTGCCGTGAGATGTCATCAGGTCAAAATCTGCGTCTCGGTTGTTGTCGTCGCGACATCGGAGGTATCCTTCGCCTTGGCAGCCAGACACGGAAACGGGGCCCATCCGTCGGGGGCGTTGGGTGAACCTTAGGCTCGAAATGGTGGCGAACGCGGCCGCCACACGCAAACAGTCACGAATGCTCGAGAAGCCGGTAACGCGGGCTTTAGCATCGCTGGCGGCAAGTCCTGCTGCCGCTAGCCACCGCTTCGTCATTGTCTTACCGCACAACAAAAAAGACCCGCTTTCAAAGCGAGCCTTATCAATCAGGGCTTGGTCTCGTCGGAAGGTGCCGTCTCATCAAAAGGAGCCGCCTCGTCCGAAGGTGAGGCCTCGTCAGTGGCCGGTGCGTCCGGCCCCTTGATCTGCTGGCCGTTAACGCTGACCGAGCCATCGCTGGCAACCGCCACATCCCAGCGCTGCGCGCCATCGGGATCGGCCTTGGCAAAGCCCTTGATCATCATCAGGCCGAAGGATGCCTGGGTCAAATCCGGATTGGTCTTTGCCAATTCCTGTACGGCCGATATCGTCTTGTCGTAGTCACGCGCCACGATCGATGCATTCAGTTTGTAGTTCGTCTGCGTATCGACGCGGCCTTCCATCTCCCCGGATACCTCGACGTCATAGACGCTGGACTTGGCGCTGACCTTCGGAAAATCAACCTTCAGGATACCATTCGGGAAGAGCTTTTCGGCAGCCTGTTGTCCCGCCTCCTCGCTGTCGCCGTTCGCCTTGGTGAAGTCCATCTTCATGAACTCGTCTCCAAAGGCTGCGAAATCCATGCCTGGAACGCCGAACTGAATATCAAGCGCCTGCGGCAGGAAGGCGGTGTAACCGACAGGAACCAGCACGCTGTCGAGGGTCATGTCGGCAGCATCCATCGCCACGCCGATGCGCGTCGCGTTGCTCGGCCCATCAACCTTGAAATGATAACCGAAGGACTTGGCACCGCCGCTTCCGAAGGCGCTGGTAATGGCAAGGTTGTTGAGCCTGATGGTTTCCTCAAGCGAGCTCAGCAGCGGAAAGGCATTGCCGAGCAGGTCCTTGAGTTTGGTCTCGCTCTCCTTTGTGAGATGCTCCTGCTCGACGTGATCGAGCACGAAGAGGACAATTTCCTTCAAGTCCTTGGCTGCAATGCCATTGACCTTGGCATCGAAATCAAGACTGTCTGCCGAGATCTGGATCGGCGGCATTTCCTTGCCGCTGACCTGCTCCGCAAAGGTGCTGAACTTGCCGTTGGCAGCAAAATCCAGACGGCCGGCAGTGGCGTTTTCAGCCGAGCTCAACTTGTAGATCATATCGCCAAAGCTGGCATTGACCACATCGGTGTCGGTGGACGAGGTGAATTTCAGCTCCTTGGCGCTGAAATCACCGGAACGGAAATAGCTGATTGCAGGATCGAAGACCGAATTAAACCGCATGTCGGCAACCGAATAGGTGAAATCCGAGCGCTTCTTATCGGGCCCGGCGAAATGACCGGTGACATTAAGGTTGTTATTACCTTCGATATCCCAGAGTCCGCTGTTCTGCGGTGTGGCGAACATTTTGAAGGGCCTCAGGCCCTTGATATCGAAATCTTTTTTCTTGATCTTCGCCAGCATTTTGGCAAAGTCATAGACGATCTCGTAGCGCGATCCGGCTGGCGTGACCGTAACGGGCGCAGTCTTGGCGATGTCCTTGGGCAGCAACTGATTGAGATTGTCACGGATGTCGTCGGCACCGTCCTGGCTGATATCCGCCGCGGACGCACCCGTGGTTAACGCCATGATAATGGCGCTCGTCGCCGTGATAAGCATGTGCCGCATCTCGATCAATCTCCCTTGCCCGCTTGAAGGCGCGCATGTGAGATTGCCGCAGCCATGATGTCAAGCCTACAGAGCGCTTGAAGTGATGATCCCTGACACGTTGCGATTAGGCTGCAGCCAAGCGGGAGATCATGTCAGGCGTCGGGCATGGCTCAAACAGGGAGGCGAGAGCGGATCATGAAACCCTTCAGATAAAAGCGATAGCTTCAGCGTTTCGTTTTATCCGATGATCCGATCGCCAACATCTTTAACCTACCCCTCCGTGACATTCCGTCTGTTCACCATCCTGAACGACGAGCAACGGCAATGCAGACGTGGAGTGAGATCGCTCATCTCAAGGTAGCCTCATGCCGCGCCGCGCTGACCTTGCCCCCAAGTTTTATCCAGTTTTGAGTTCGCTCCAGCGGTTTTGGGTTGCTGCATTCTGGGCGGTAGCGGCGGGTTGCGGTGCGGAGCTATTTCGGCTGCGCAGCACCGCATCACGTCGCAGGTTGATGGTTTGAGCGAACTCTGCAGGCGTCATCCAGCCAAGTCCAGAGTGTGGTCGATGTTCGTTGTAATCTCCTCGCCAGGCTGAAAGCGAAGATCGAGCATGGGTCAGTGATGAGAAGAGGGTCTCATTCAGGAACTCGTCTCGTAGCCGTCCATTGAAGCTTTCGATAAAGGCGTTCTGGATCGGTTTGCCAGGCGCTATATAGTTCCATTTCACTTTCGTCCGATCCGCCCATTGCAGGATTGCATTGCTGGTGAACGCACTGCCGTTGTCACTGACAATCATCTTCGGCTTGCCACGTCTCTCGATGATCAGGTCCAACTCACGGGCAACCCGCAAGCCGGAAAGGGACGTATCGGCGACGAGGCCCAAGCGTCCCCTCCTGCAGTCATCCACGATCGGAAGCATCCGGAACTTGCGGCCAGCGATCATTGGCGGCCGTCGGGATCAACATCGGCGTTCGGGTGCCTATTGCCCACTTACGCCCGCCACGCTTGCGCACCGTCAGCTTCTCCTCCCGACAGAGCCGGAAGAGCTTCTTGTGGTTCACAAGGTGGCCCTCGCGTCTGAGCAGCACATGAAGCGCCGGCGTTCATGCGCCAGCGCCTTCATTCGCTCGCGAAGGTCATGGTCATCGCTGCGCCTGATTTCATAACGGATCGTCATACGGCAAAAGCCCATTGCTTCACACGCCCGCCATTCGCTCATCGAGTGATGATCTATCAGATATACGACAGCTTTCCGCTTGGCTGCGGGCGTCACCACTTCTTCCCAAAAGATCTTTCAAAGGGGCTCCTGGCAGATGCGATGCTCGACAATGCAGCTTTGAAAGACCTTACTTAGCCTTCCGGTTGTAGATGCTCGCATCACTGACACCTTGCTTACTGCAAAGCTCCGAGACCGGCGTGCCCGCCTCGTGTTCGTTCAGAATGCCGATGATATGTTCGTCTGGCATCGTAAAGTTAAAGGTCTCGGCCGTCGCTCTCGCTTATGCTGCCTGCAGGCGTGCGATCTTATTCCACATTTGCATGGCCGCGGCTCTCAGTTCGCGGTGATGGTGGGACGGGACATCGTGGCGTGGAATATGGAAGAGATTGGCGACCGGGTCATGAATGGAGACGAAACGCTGGAGATGTCGGTCTGACTTAAAGCCCTTCATGATCCACTCTCGCCGTCGTGTCGGTTGATGGGAATTCTCCGCCCGGTTATTAAGCCCTTTGTGTGAACGATGATCGACGCCGGGCATGATGTCTTGCTTGGCAGCGCCGTAGGACCGCAGTTTGTCAGTGATCATGACGCGCGGCGAATGGCCCTGTCCTTCAAGAGCTTTCGCATCAAACGTTTGGCGGCCTTGGTATTGCGGCGGCTCTGCACCAGCACGTCGAGAACGAAGCCATCCTGATCGACAGCCCGCCACAGCCAGTGTTTCTTGCAGCCAATAGAGATGACGACTTCATCGAGGTGCCACGTGTCGCCGAGCTTTCCGGCTGAACGCCGCCGGATTTCATTGGCAAAGTGGCGCCCGAATTTTTCGGCCCAAAGACGGACTGTCTGGTGCGAGACAATAATCCCGCGCGCCGCCAGTAAGTCTTCGACCATCCGCAAGCTGAGCGGGAAACGAAGATAAAGCCAGACGGCATGACCAATCACTTCAGCTGAAAACCGATGGCGGCGATAAAGGGGATCACGAACGGCTTGGGTCATGCCGAAAGATCGCAAACGCCAATCGCCGACCGGTTAACGTTACAGTGCCGAGCGAGCACATATCGATCGCATCGAAATTTCGAGGCGTGGGTGCGGTGATCGCTTCGTTTAGGATAGAGGCGCCGGCCTTAAGCCAACCTGTCCGACATCAAACTCACGCGAAAACAAACACTTAGTAGAAGTGGCATTACCCCCATATGAGCTGGACTGGCTGGTGTGGTACTCGTCGGCCAGCTCACGTCCGATGCTCACCACCGCAACAAGGATCGTCCAAAAACGCCCCCCAACAGACCACATAACAAGATGCCCAGCGTGTACCAAATGGCAACGAACGTCAGCCCGTTTTCGGTGCATCCCCAGCTATAAACCCAGGCACCAATCGAACCCGCTGTCATGCCGGCAATGAAACCGGCAAAATGTGGGTGGGTGGGCGCTCCGCGCCGCAGGAACCAGAACGTCGCCACCATCAGCGGCGCACCGGACGCCAGAATAATCAGAGGGCAGAACCAGTAGGAAATGCCCATGATCAGCCTGCGCTGCTCTTCGGGCGAGGAAGCTGCGTTCAATTGAATGATGCCAAGTGCAAACAGAAGCACATAGATGATCAGCACGGGCAAGCTGCTGCTCACCGGCCTGCCGCCGGGGCGCGCGACTTTCACCAGCGCAAGGACGCCAATGATCGCCAAAGAAAGGGGATAGGCCGACTTTGCCCAGAAAGCGGGCTGGGACAGCGCCGTTGAAAGGTCGGGCCGAAGACCGTGGACGAGCAGAATAAACGTTGCCGAAAGCGCCAAGCCCGGCAAAAGCGCGAACGCCAGCAGCTTGCCCAATGCGTTTTTGCGCACCGGCTGCAAATCCTTTGCCAGGCTGTCCATGAAATCATCCATCTTCGCCACGTTCTCCTCTCAATCTCGCAGCCAATGCCTTGATGCCCCTATGTATACCAATCTTCACCATCGCTTCTGTCTTGCCGCCCCTGGCGGCTGTCTCAGCCACCGAACGGCCTTCCAGCCGTACCTGGCGTATCATCGCACCCTGCCAGGCAGGCAGACTGGCTAGCAGCCGGTTGACGTCCATACTGGCCGAAACAGCGTCTTCGCTATATCCGTCCTTGATCTCCTCGACCGTTTCCAGCCCAAGATAAGACCGACCACCGACCCGTCTGTGGTGATCTACCAGCTTGTGACGGGCGATGGTGAAAAACCATGCCGTAAACGGCCGCTCGCGGTCATAGGTAATGCGTCGCTGGTGCAGCGAGAGCAGCGTGTCCTGCACCAGATCATCGACGTCGGCACCGGCCAAGCGGCCAATCCCTCGGGCATAATAATTGGTCAGCAGATGCCGCAGCATATCGAGCAGGCAGCGATACGCCACCTCGTCCCCGTCGAGGGACAAGAGCATCAGCGCCTTCAGTTCGGACTCGGTCAGCTGCTTCATGTCGTTTCCGGTTCATACGGGCCTGCCGGCAAATCGTTACACGCCTGCCGAAATAAAAGCGAGGAACGTGCGAGAGATGAAAACGTCATCACATCGGCGTGATTGCTGTAACCGTTTTTGCTTGGGCGCGAATGATCTTGTGTGAACCACAGCCGCGGCATGCGGCGGGCACATCAACTGGGAGAAACATTATGAACATCCGTCTTTTCAGCACTGCCGCCTGTGCAGCTCTTCTCGGCCTCTCGCTTGCAACGGGCGCCGTCCAGGCACAGACCAGTACAGATGCGATGAAGAAGCCCGATGCAATGAAGACCGACACGATGAGCAAAGATAACATGAAGATGGGCAGCAAGGCCGACTGCATGCACAAGGCTGGTATGGAAAAAGACAATATGAAGAAGTCCGACATGATGAAGACCTGCGACACGATGAAATAATGCACTGGTGCTCCCGCAGCCTGCAGCTTTTGCGGGGGCACCGTCGTACATTTACAAAAGCCGTCATGAGGAAGAGCCATGGACGCCGCCGTCAAGCCACCTGTCGCAACACGCAAGCTCATCCGTCGCCATAGCTTGACAGTGCGCCTGTCACATTGGCTCAACGTTCTGTGCATGACCGTGCTTCTGTTCAGCGGCCTGCAAATCTTCAACGCCCATCCCAGCCTGTATTGGGGTCAATATGGTGCAGACAACGATCCATCCTTCATTGCCATGCAAGCGGTTGAGGATGGTGATTCCGTCAAGGGCGTCACCCGTATTGGCGGCCTGTCCTTCAACACGACCGGCCTACTTGGCGTTTCCAATGTCGATGGCGTGCCGACCGCCCGCGGCTTTCCCGCTTGGGCGACGCTGCCGAGTTATCAGGATCTTGCCACCGGCCGCCGTTGGCACTTCTTTTTCGCGTGGCTGTTCGTGATCAACGGCCTGATTTACATGGCCTATGGTTTTATCGCCCGCCATTTTCGCCGCGACCTGCTGCCGCGACGCGACGAGTTGACGCCCGCTCATCTCGGCCATGAAATCGCCGACCACGCTCGCCTGCGCTTTCCGAAAGGTGAAAAGGCCCGCCATTACAACGTGCTGCAAAAACTCACCTATCTGCTGGTGATTTTTTTGATGCTGCCCGTGATGATCGGCACAGGCCTCACCATGTCGCCGGGTTTTGACGCCATCGCACCGTGGCTGCTTGACCTGTTCGGCGGCAGGCAATCGGCCCGCACGCTGCATTTCATCACCGCCAATGCGCTTGTCGCCTTCGTCGTCGTCCATGTCGGCATGGTTCTGGTCTCCGGCGTCTTCAACAACATGCGCTCGATGATCACCGGTCGTTACGCTATTCATGTGGAGCCAAAGCCATGAGCCGTCTTTTCACGCGCCGCCGGTTCCTGATCGGCTCAACACTCACCGCCTCCGCCCTCGGCCTCAGTGGCTGCGATGCGTTGGTCGAAAACCCCACTGTCCAGCAGACATTGCGCATGGCAGAAGGCCTGACGATGCGCACGCAACGTCTGCTGCTGGGTGACAACACGCTTGCCCGGGAATTCACCGCGGCTGACATCTCGCCGACATTTCGCGCCAATGGCACCAGCATGCCAGATGGCGCGCAGTATCAGGCACTGCTTTCGCAGAAATTCTCGCAATGGCAGCTGGAAGTCGGCGGCTTGGTCGAACGTCCGACGAAACTGTCGCTGGCCGCCCTGAAAGCCATGCCATCGCGCACGCAGATCACCCGGCATGACTGCGTGGAAGGCTGGAGCGCCATCGGCCAATGGACCGGCGTGCCGCTCGGCGCGGTACTGGATAAGGTCGGCCTGAAGCCGGAGGCTCGCTACATCGTTTTCCACTGTGCGGATGAATACGAAAAATCACTCGATGGCAGCGGTTGGTATTATGAAAGCATCGACCTTGTCGATGCGTTTCACCCCCAGACCATTCTGGCCCATTCGATGAACGGCCATGACCTGGAAGTACCGCATGGCGCGCCGCTGCGGCTGCGGGTCGAAAGGCAGCTCGGTTACAAGCAGGCTAAATACCTTATGCGCATCGAGGCCGTGGCCGATCTTGCCAACCTTTACGGCGGTAATGGCGGCTTCTGGGAAGACCGCGGTTATGAGTGGTACGCTGGCATCTGATGGTCAGCAATCTGGTTCTCCGGGCGGGCATGACAGGCCGCGCCTTGTGAAAAGCCGGCAGATTTCCAACCCGCATCTGCTGGTAATCTGAAACGATAGGGCTCTGAATCGAAGAAGACATGCTATGGCATCGTAAAGTTTAAGGACTGGTGTCAAAGGTCTCGGCCGTCGCTCTCGCTTATGCTGCCTGCAGGCGTGCGATCTTATTCCACATTTGCATGGCCGCGGCTCTCAGTTCGCGGTGATGGTGGGACGGGACATCGTGGCGTGGAATATGGAAGAGATTGGCGACCGGGTCATGAATGGAGACGAAACGCTGGAGATGTCGGGCTGACTTGAAGCCCTTCATGATCCACTCTCGCCGTCGTGTCGGTTGATGGGAATTCTCCGCCCGGTTATTAAGCCCTTTGTGTGAACGATGATCGACGCCGGGCATGATGTCTTGCTTGGCAGCGCCGTAGGATCGCAGTTTGTCAGTGATCATGACGCGCGGCGAATGGCCCTGTCCTTCAAGAGCTTTCGCATCAAACGTTTGGCGGCCTTGGTATTGCGGCGGCTCTGCACCAGCACGTCGAGAACGAAGCCATCCTGATCGACAGCCCGCCACAGCCAGTGTTTCTTGCAGCCAATAGAGATGACGACTTCATCGAGGTGCCACGTGTCGCCGAGCTTTCCGGCTGAACGCCGCCGGATTTCATTGGCAAAGTGGCGCCCGAATTTTTCGGCCCAAAGACGGACTGTCTGGTGCGAGACAATAATCCCGCGCGCCGCCAGTAAGTCTTCGACCATCCGCAAGCTGAGCGGGAAACGAAGATAAAGCCAGACGGCATGAGCAATCACTTCAGCTGGGAACCGGTGGCGGCGATAAAGGGGATCACGAACGGCTTGGGTCATGCCGAAAGATCGCACACGCAAATCGCCGACCGGTTAACGTTACAGTGCCGCCTGACATACAATCAATTCGAATATCCAGGGATCAAGGTGGTCATTGTGACCGGCGCGCCGTTCATTAAGACTTCATTACGGATATTACTTAGCCGGGGACCAACTATTTTTGAGTAAAAAGGCTTCGAATTTAGCACGGAGGCTTTTGTGCCGCTTAGCAGCTGGTCTTTTCAGAATTTACGAAACCGGATGACGGTCCGTCTGCAAGTTGCCCTCGTGACAGCTGTGACGTGTAGCGCGGCTGTCGGCGTAGCAGCAATCGGAGCCGCTATGGTTGCAAAAGACAGCGCGCAGGCCAATGCGAACCAGCAGCTTCAGACACTCGCCCGAACTATGGCGGATCGTCTTGACCAGCATATGTTCGAGCGATATCGGGAAATTCAGAACATCGCCAGTCTGGTGCCGCTCCAGACGGTCTGGAGTAAGGACGCTGCGGCAACCCGCACCATCCTGGAAAAACTACAAGCGAGCTTGCCGGAATATGCTTGGCTTGGCTTTGCCACGCCGGACGGCGTCGTACACGCGGCAACGAAAGGCATGCTTGAGGGGGTATCCGTTGCTCAGCGTCCCTGGTTTGTCGACGGGCTGAAACAGGCTACAGTGGAGGACGTCCACGACGCAAAACTTCTGGAAAAGCTGCTTCGCACATCACCGGACGAGGCTCCTTTCCGTTTCGTCGATGTCGCTATGCCGGTGTTCGACGAACATCAAGTTCTGGCAGGCGTCCTCGGTGCCCATATGAGTTGGACATGGGCTGACGATGTCCGGCGTACCGTCCTAACCACTCAAGATACAATCAATGCAGCCGAGCTCTGGGTCGCGGCCCGCGATGGCAGTCTGTTGATTGGCCCCGCCGATTACAAACTGGATGTTGCACTCCTAACTGAAGCCGCCAGATCCGACGGCGTTCTATTCACCGATGACACGTCAAGTGCGCCGATGCTCTCGGCGATGGTCGCCACACGGGGCCGGGGAAGCTATCCGGGCCTTGGCTGGGCAGTTGTCGCACGCATGCCGATTGCAGTGATCTACGCGCCCGCACATCAATTAGTCCTGCAAATACTGCTGATCGGGGCGGTCGTTGCAGTTTCTGCCTCAGCCGCTGCTTGGATGCTTGCCGGCTCGGTTGCCAAACCCTTAAAAGCACTTGCCGCTAGCCTAGATCTGATCGGTCGTCAGGCAAACGTCACCAGCGTCGAACGTCAGCATGGTTCACTTGATATACTGCAGCTGTCGGCCGCGGTCCGCTCGTTGTTACGCCGGGTCGGCTCCGCCGAGGCGAGCGAGCAAACTGCAAACTCCATGATCGATGCGCTGCAGCGTGAGGCAGAAGATCAAAAAAAGGAAATAGAGCAGAAGATTCTGCGCTACGGAGCGGACCTTCATGCACTTCAAAAACTCGCCGATACCGACAGTATGACCGGACTTTTAAACCGCCGTGCTTTTCTTCCTTTTGCCAACGACGCTTGGATGTATTACAAACGGTATGGCCGGGCATTCAGCATACTGATGTTCGACATAGACCATTTTAAGAGCATCAACGATACCTTCGGCCACGCCGCCGGCGACGAAGTCATTCTCGCGATGGGCAATATTATCACCGCTAGAATCCGCGCGACTGACAAAGTCGCCCGGTTTGGCGGCGAGGAGTTTGTCGTACTTCTGATGGAAACCGACGAGGCTGCTGCTTTGTTGATGGCCAATCGACTGCGCGAGGAGATCGCCAGCACCATTGTCACTGCGGGAAAGCAAAAAATCAGCTTCACCACTAGCGTTGGGTGCGCTTTGGCGACCGATTCAGCGCGCGATTTGGAGGATGTCATTCAGCGTGCAGATACCGCTCTATACAAGGCAAAATCAAGCGGGCGCAACTGTGTGGCAATGGACGGCGTTGCTGCCGAAGGCCGACGAACAGCAGCTTGAGATTATTGCACCTCGTTGTCGGTGTGAAAATAGCGACTGAATTTAGGGTGCGCCGCCACCCTTTCAGTGTTTTGAAAATTGACGATGGCGCTGCGAGGGTCTGGCAACGGCGTAACGGCGGACTTCTTTTCGCGCCCGCTGAACTGCTCATCTTGAATTGCGCTTTCCTGTTTCGGTTGGTGCGACAGTGCCGCCCTCAACGAGGCGTCGTTGGTTATTGCAGTTCTGACAGCCGGCGCCATCCTGTGTGTGCCAGTTGCTAGGCGGGTAATCTCCCTCGCGAATTAACGGGCTTTAAAAGTAGAATTTTCTCGGGGTTTATGATCGAGGATATTTTGATGAAGACGAGCAGATTTAGCGAACCGCAGATAATGGCCATCCGGCGTCAGGCAGAAGGAGGTGTTCCCGTTCCCGAGCTATGCCGGGAGCACGGGATGAGCACGGCGTCATTTTACAAATGGCGATCCAAGTATGGGGACATGGACGCATCGATGATCAGTCAGATGAAGACTCTGGAAGACGAGAACCGCCGCCTGAAGAAGATGTATGCGGAGATGAGCATGCAGGCGGAGCTGCTCAAAGAGGCTCTGGGAAACAACTGACACGGCCATCTCAACGCCGGGAGCCTTACGGCAAATGCGAGCATTTGCCTGTCGGCCAAGCGATGGCCGGGAAAGCCCCAACAGAATGCCCATGTCGAGCGCTATAACCGAACCTGTACGACCCGGATCACCAACCTTACCGGGCACAAGAGCTGCAATCCTCGACCATTGCGCCTCGTTCAGCTCATATTGCGTCAGTGTCATCACACACACCATGGCAAAACATCGGCGCCTATGAAGCATCGATTAAGCCGTTGGGGAGTGCTGAATGTACATCCGACCTAGATACTCTGTCGGCCGAGGTGCAGCTCCCAAGACTTACGTGCCCGCCACAAAACGGTTGAATCAGCATATCCCAGGACCTCGGCGATCCGCGCCCTTTGCACGTCAGCCTCGAGCAGCGTAGCGGTAATGGCCGCCCTCGTTTCTAGAACCAGTTCTCTAAGCGAGGTATCCTCCTCGGCAAGCCGCCTCTGCAACGTGCGCACTGAGATCCTGAGCTCGGCGGCAATCGCCGGTAGCGTGACCGGCTTGTGACCGAGATAGATGCCGATCAGCGTCCGCACCCGCTCGCTGATGCTATCAGGCAGCGCGGTCTTTCCGACCAATTCCGCCACGTACCGTTCGAGCACGGCCGAAAGGGCGGGATCCTCCTGCCGGTAGAGGCGGGCGGCATCGCTGCCCGCCACGATGATGCGGTTAGCGGATTCGCCGAATTTCAGCGGGCAGCGGAAGATACGCTCCAGCACTGAACGATCCCGGGGCGGAAGGTGCTCGAAATGCACCTCTAGCGGCCTCCAGCTCTTGGCGAAGCAGGAGCGGACGAGTTGGCAGGACGCGGCGACAGAAAACTCGCTGTCCTGCCTTCTCGGCCACATCCGCGTATCTTCCAGTCGGTAGCTCCAGACCAGATTGCCGTCTTCCTCGAAGACGCCGGAACTCGTGGCACTCTGCACGGTGTTGACGTATTTTGCCAGACGCTCGAAGCCGACCCGGATCGTGCCGGAGATCGAAAACAGCACGCCGATCGGGCCGATATCGCTTGGCTTGAACAGCGTGCCCAACCGGGCGCCGAGCGAGGGTTCCCCGGTGATCAGTGCGGCTTCCTCAAAGATCGCAACGTACCGTGCCATCGGGATCTTCGCGTAGGAGTCATCGAGTTGGCTACGCAAAATGCCGTGTGATGCAAGCAAAAGGTCGGTCTTGCCGCTGCGGCGATCGATTTGTTCAACGAGCGGGGCAAGCACAGAGGCGCGAATGGATGCAATTGCGGGCACTGGCCTGTTCATTTGTGGTGCAATTGCCATTTTCTAGATCCTAAGACGGCCGCGTGGCGCGATTTATCGAATCAATGGCATGAAATGCAATTTCGGGGCCAAAATGTCACGCCTACCCTCTTGATGAAAATCAAACGAATGAGGGGTTCCCATGACATTACAATCCATTGCGGATGGTCCCACCGACCGCCTGGCGAAGAATTCCGTCGGGCTCGCCCATATCGTCTTTTTTGTCGTGGCCGCTGCCGCTCCGCTGACCGCCGTGGTCGGCGCTACGCCGGCCGCCTTCGCCTTCGGCAACGGTGCTGGCGTGCCCGGCGCCTTTGTGCTGGCCGGCATCCTCTACATGCTGTTCTCGGTCGGCTACACTGCCATGAGCCGCCATGTCGGTGGCGCCGGCGCCTTTTACACATACATCACCCACGGCATCGGCAAGCCAGCCGGTGTCGGCGGTGCGCTGATGGCACTCGTCACCTATTTCGCTGTGCAGATCGCTGTCTACGGCCTCTTCGGCGTCTTCATGGCTGGCATCATGAAACCGATTGTGGAGCTTCCCTGGTGGATCTGGTCCTTTCCAGCGCTCGTGATCGTGCATGTCTGCGGCCAGCGCAACATCGCCTTTTCAGGCGCCATCCTTGGTGTCTGCATGATCGCCGAAATCGCCATCCTGTTGCTTCTCGATATCGGTATCGTGCTCTCCGGCGGCGGTCCGGAAGGTTTCGGATTCACTTCATTTTCGCCGGCCACCGTTTTTGCGCCGGGTCTCGGCGTGTCTCTGGTCTTCGTTGTCGGCTCCTATATCGGCTTCGAGGCAACCGCGATCTTCGGCGAGGAAGCCGAAAATCCGGAAAAGACCATTCCGCGTGCCACTTACGTCGCCGTGCTCTTGATCACCGTCTTTTATGCCTTCTCGACCTGGGCGATCGTCCAGTTCTATGGCCCCGCGGCCGTGCAGCCTACGGCGGCGGCCAGTCTGGAAGGCTTTTATTTCGCCGCCACCGACACCATTCTCGGTCCCTGGGCCTCGCAGGTGATGAATATCCTGCTGATCACCAGCCTGTTTGCCTGCATCCTTTCCTTCCACAACACCCTCAATCGCTACTTATTCGCGCTTGGTCGCGAAGGTCTCGCCTTTAAGGTGCTCGGCAAAGTGCATCCGGTGCACCGCTCGCCCCATGTCGCCGGCATGGTCCAGAGCGCCGTTGCCGCAGTCATCCTTGTGCTCTTCATCCTCGCTGGTGCCGATCCCTACACGGTGGTCTTCTCCTGGATGTCGGCATTTGCGGTCATCGGCATTTTGATCGTACAGGCCTTGGTGTCCGTCGCCATCATCCTCTTCTTCCGCAAGGCGAAGACAAGCCACGGAGTGTGGACGACCGCGATTGCCCCGGCCCTCGGCCTCATCGGCCTGATCGGCGCGCTTGGACTCGTCGTCGCCAACCTCTCGCTGCTCTCAGGCTCTGAAAGCCCGATCGTGAAGGCCTTCCCCTATCTGGTTGTGCTCGTCGGCCTCATCGGTGCTGCCTTCGCCATACAGATCAGGAAGACCAAGCCGGAACTCTACGCCTCGCTCGGAAAGGCCTTTGAATGACGCTCATCCGCATATTCCCTGCGACGGATCGCCAGCTCGGCACAATCGTGATCGCCCTCACCGCCGCAACGATCCTGCTTGCCGCCGAGGCGCATGCCTTTTGTAATCTCTTCTGCATTCACGGCATGGCTGTCGTCGAGACGGAGATCTGCGCCGGCCGCAGCTGATACGAAACAGTTGGCGTTACGGTGCCACCCGAACCTCACCAACCCATATGCCTGAAGGACGCTCCCATGGACGCTGTCGTCGACACCATTAGCCACCCGCTCGATCCCTTGAGCTTGTCTGAAATCGCAGAGGCCGTCGCCATCCTCAAGGATGAAAAGGCGCTCGCCGAGACCGTACGCTTCCCGATCATCCGTCTGGAGGAGCCGAACAAGGCTGATCTTGCAGCCTTCCGGACCGGCAAGCAACTTTCCCGCCTGGCCTTCATTCTCTCGCTCGATATCTCGTGCGGCGCGACCTTCGAGTCCGTCGTCAACCTGGCGGCAAAAACTGTCGCCGACCACAAGCGACTGGCCTGTTATGAACTGCCCTTTGGCCAGCCGCCGGTCATGCTGTGTGAATTCGAGACCGTCGAGGCGACGGTGAAATCCGACCCGCGCTGGATCGCGGCCGTAAAGAAGCGCGGCATCACCGAAGAGGACATTCCACTTGTCCAGATTGATCCATTCTCGTCAGGCTATTTCGGTCTGGAATTCGAAAAAGGTGAGCGCATCGTCCGGGCCGTCTCCTACTGGCGCGAGGACGTGAGGGACAACGGCTATTCGCACCCGATAGAGGGCGTTGTCGCGGTGGTCGATCTTGTCAAAAACAAAGTGGTCGATCTCGTCGATGACGGTCTGATCATTCCAATTCCGAAGAAGAAGCGCAATTACGGCCGGGAGGCCTTTCCGGAGACACGGGCTGGCGTGAAGCCACTCGACATTGTGCAGCCGGAGGGGCCGAGCTTCACCGTCGACGGCTGGAAGGTCGAATGGCAGAACTGGTCCTTCCGCGTCGGTTTCACGCCGCGCGAGGGGCTCGTCCTGCACGAACTGGGAATCCGGGATGGCGGAAAAATCCGCCCGATCGTATTCCGTGCCTCGGTCACCGAAATGGTCGTGCCCTATGCGGACCCGACCGCGAACCACTTCTGGAAAAGCGCCTTCGACGCCGGCGAATATGGTCTCGGGCGTCTGGCCAATTGCCTGGAACTGGGCTGCGACTGCCTCGGCCACATCCACTATTTCGATGTGCCCTCTGCCGATGATTTCGGCCAGCCAATGGTGATGAAAAACGCCATCTGCATGCATGAGGAGGATTTCGGTATTCTGTGGAAGCACTATGAGTTTCGCAACGGGATCTTCGAAGTCCGCCGCTCGCGCCGTCTCGTCATCTCGTTCTTCGCCACGGTCGGCAATTACGACTACGGCTTCTACTGGTATCTCTACCAGGATGGCACGATCCAGCTCGAAGCCAAGCTGACCGGCATCATCCAGACGGCGGCCGTCGCCCCCGGCGAAACCTATCAATGGGGCGGTATGGTCGACGACAATCTCGGCGGCCCGACCCACCAGCACTTCTTCAATGCACGCTTGCACATGGATGTCGACGGCGGCGGCAATACCGTTACCGAACATGAATTCGTGCCCCGGCCTTGGGGTGACGACAACCCCTATGGCAATGTCTTCGACACGAAGACCAAGGTACTGAAGCGCGAGCTTGATTCACCCGCCATAGCCAATGGCGAGACCGGTCGCTATTGGAAGGTGCAAAACCCGAACATCAAGAATTCCGTTGGCAAGGCGCCGGGCTACAAGATGGTGGTCATGCCGAGTCCGCTAATGCTGGCGCAGGAGGGCTCGACGGTTGCCCAGCGCGGCGGGTTCGCCAAGAAGCACATCTGGGTGACGGCCTTCGATCCGACTGAAAAGTATGCATCCGGCGACTATCCCAACGTCCATGCTGGCGGCGATGGCCTGCCAAAGTATGTTCAGCAGAACCGAAACATCGAGAATGCCGACCTTGTGCTCTGGCATTCCTTCGGCCACACCCATGTCTGCAAGCCGGAGGATTTTCCTATCATGCCGGTCGAATATGCCGGTTTCACGCTGAAGCCGAACGGCTTCTTCGACGCCAATATTGCAATGGACCTGCCGGCAGAGAGGAAAGGTCAGAGCAAGGACAATCGCACGGCAGATTGCTGTGTACCAAAGGACGCAACGAAAAGCGGTGGCTGCCACTGAGGTCTAGCAACTGTGTTCAAGTTGCTAGTGACGTTCCAAAGCCCGACGGTTGGCCGCACCGGCAACCAGCACGAGAAAGATAAGCACGCCGGTGGCCACCTGTTGCCAGTAGAAATTGAGGCCAGACAGCAGGAGGCCGTTGGCAACGATGCTGAGCAGCAGCACACCCAGCACTGTTCCAACCACATTCGGGCGGCCATGAGGATTGAGGGTGGTGCCAATGAAGGTCGCGCCGATGGCGTTGAGCAGAAACGCATTGCCGGATGAGGGGATATAGACGGTGACCGTCGAGGTGACGATCAACCCAGCCAATGCGGCAATCAAAGCTGCGACGATATATGTTATGGCAATCTGCATCGACCAGCGAATTCCCGAATAGCGCACGACACTCGCCTGAATGCCCGAGGCGATCATGACCCTGCCAAACCGGCTTTGAGACAGGAGAGCCCATGCCCCCACGATAACGACGAAGGCTATGACAAGCGGAGCAGGAACGCCTAGAAGATTACCATGGCCGAGAGCCTTGAAAGCATCCGGAATCGTTGAAGGCGGCAGATACACCGGGTTTCCGCCATTGGTCAGAAGCTGTTGGATGCTGCGCCCCACAAACAGCGTGCCGAGCGTTGCCAGAAACGGCGAAATGCCAATTCCCGAGATCAAAACCGCATTCAATACACCAACCAGCCCGCCGCCCAAAAGCCCGCCCAAGGCAGCAATCCAGACAGACTGACCGGCGAGGACGAGGGAAACAAAAAAGAAGCTTGCAAAGTCGATGGATGTACCAACGGAAAGGTCGATGCCACCCGATGCGACCACGAACGTCATCGCAATTGCCGTGATAGCCAGGAGCGTAAAGTTGTTGACAAGCAGGCTCGTCAAATTGGCCGATGTCAAAAACCCTGGTGCTCCATAGGAGAACAGGATGAACACAGCCAGGAGGAGGATCGGCAATGCGTATCGCGTGACGACGGAAGACTGGGCTCGCGCCCGTGTTGCCGTCTTTGGACGTGATGGGGATTGAAATGCCATTTTAGCGGTTCTCCCTGCGCAGAATGGTTGTGGCCGAGACCACCAGCAGGATCAGGACGCCCTGGATACCGTTCACCAAGGTGCTGGAAATGTTGAGGAGCTGGAAGCCGTTGACGAGGCATCCGATGAAGATCGCTGACAGAAACGTGCCAGTGATTGTCGGCACGAGCCGTCGTGAAAATACTGAACCCAACAGCGCAATGACGACCACCGGCAATAACATTTCGCCTGCACCGGTCGTGCTTCCGCTCAGGTACGATACCGATAGAATACCCGCCATACCGCCGCAAACGCCGCTGGCAAGAAACGCGCCGGCAATGAAGCGTTTGACTCGCAAGCCCGACGCCCTTGCCGCTTCGGGAAACTCTCCCACCGCGTAAAGCCGCAAACCAAGAGGTGTATATTGCACGATCGCTGCTACAAAAAAGGTAACGATCACAAGTACGTAGGCCAGGATTGGAACGTCGAGAGGACCGTAGCCGGAAAAGACCGACAGAACATCCGAGGACGCTGATATCACAGTGTTTTGTGTGAGCACGAGTTCAAGGCCCGCAACGATATTCATCACCGCCAATGTCGTAAGCAAAGGTGCGATCCCGGCGACCGTCACCGCGACCGCATTGACCAAGCCGATCAGCAGACCAACACCCAGAGCGCCCGCAGCAGCCGTACCATCACCATGACCGGCCTGCAAAAGCGTGGCGTATACGGCCGCACTCAGCCCCATATTGGCAGCAAGCGACAGATCAATGCCGCCTTTGATGACGTTCGATCCTCCCGCGATCAAAACAACGGTCAACCCGATGGCAAGCACACCCGCGATAGCCGATTGCGAAAGAACATTACCAAGATTTCCGACCGACAAGAAAAACGGCGTTGCCATTGAGAAATATCCGAAGACAAGCCCGAAGACAGCCAGCGCCCCACCACGCAGAAACAGAATTTCGAAACGCTTCGGCAGGTCAATTCTCTTCGGATCGACGGTGCTGGAGCCATCGAACGCGGCAACGTCTGAATAGGATGCATCAGCGACCATAGTCATGTCCTTCCAAGGCACCTGTAACCTGCGCCAACACCTGCTGCTGGGTTGCCTGCGATGAGTGAAACTCACGCGAGATCCGACCGCGATAGAACACCAGAATTCGATCCGTGATGCCCAGAAGTTCTTCGATATCCGACGACAGAACAATCACGCCTGCCCCGCGCCCCACAAGCTCGCTGATCAGAGTGTAAATCTCGACCTTGGCGGCAATATCGACGCCCACCGAGGGCTCGTCGAGCAGATATATTTCCGATTGACGGCTGAGCCATTTGGCCAGGGCGACCTTTTGCTGATTGCCGCCCGAGAGCGTGCGGACCAGTGCATCGTGACCATCGGCCTTGACGTGTAACCGCGCTATGAGATCATCGGAATGTTCGCGTTCCCTCCGTTTATCCAGAAAGCCCAGATGTGAAAAACGCCCTAGGCTTGCCAGCGTCATGTTTTCGCCAACCGTCATATCCAGTGCAACACCGTCGCGCCTTCGATCCTCCGGGACAAGCGCAAGCCTGCGGGTGGTGGCTGCTGCAGGCGACGGTAGTGACACACGTTCTCCCAGCACCTGGACAGACCCAGCCGATGGACGTTCAAGGCCAAACAGCGAGCGGATCAGTTCCTTCGCACCAGATCCGACGAGACCGGTCAAACCGACAACCTCCCCTCGCCTCAATTGAAAACTGACATCGCGATACTTGCCTGCAAGCCCCAGTGCTTCGATATCAAGGAGTGTTTCCCCCGGGACCACCTTTGCCTTGGGGTACAGTTCATCGATTGTCCGGTTCACCATGAGTGTGCCGATGTGAGAGGCAGACGTCTCTGAAACGGGCAATGTCGCGACATCGCGGCCGTTGCGCAACACGGTAACCGTGTCGCAGATGTCGATGATTTCACCGAGATAATGGGAGATGTAGATGACGGTGATCCCATCGGCGGACAGTCTACGAATGAGGGCGAAGAGTAGGTCGGCCTCCTGCCGCACCAGCGCTGCTGTCGGCTCGTCGAAAACCAGAACCTTGGGGTTATCCATGAGCGCACGCGTGATCTGAACAATCTGCTTTTCAGCCGTCGTGAGATCGGAGATCAAGGCGGAGGTCTGTAATCTTACCCCGAAATAGCGTTCCAGTGTCTCCGCTGCCCGGCGTCGCATCAATCCCCGGTCAAGAAACGGCGTGCCGGCGATGCGTGGTTCCCGACCGAGAAAAAGTGTTTCGCCGACGGTGAAAGTAGGCACCAGAAGCCGATCCTGATGGATGAAATGGATGCCGAGGATTTCCACCAGATGCGGGGAGAGCCGATCATAGGCCCTGCCATCGATTTCGATCACACCGCTGTCGACCGAGTGGAGCCCGGCAAGCAGCTTGATGAGTGTGGACTTACCCGCCCCGTTTTGTCCGACCAACCCGTGCACCGTGCCCGGCTTGACGCTGAGCGAAGCATGATCGAGCGCTCGGGCGCCACCAAACGCCTTGCAGATATTTTCAAAGCGGATGATCGCAGCGTCTGGTGCGAGCGCATCATTGTTCGTATCAAGAGCAAAAGCCATGACAAGTCTCCCCGAAAATCACGCACGATGACCGTTAACCGATGCCAAGCTTCTTCGTGACCTCGGCAACATTCGCCTTGTTGGCAAGCAGTGCCGGGACGTAGGTCTCATGGGCAACAGGCTGTCCCGCCAGATGACGCGCTACATTGCGGATTGCTATCCTGCCGAGTTCGGCCGGTTGCTGAGCGACATCGGCTGCAGCTGGCGAGTTGGGGTCCGCGACCAGTTGAAGAACTTCGGGGCTGCCATCGACTCCGTAGGTCTTGATCTCCGTCCGACCTGCAGCAGTCAGGGCCTGCGTCGCACCCAGCTGCGGAATATCCCAAGCAGACCAGATAGCCTTGATGGAGCCTTTTTCCGGGTACTTGTTCAAAATGGCGGTGATCTGCGTAAAGGCATCCTGTACCGTGTTGGGTATGACGTCACGCAACTCCGGCTGAAGGATCTTGACCTTGGGGAAATACTTGGTGACGTTGACAAGCTGATCATAACGGATCGCGCAGGGCGTCACGCCATAGAAACCGTTGAAGACGACGATATTGCCTTCGCCGCCGATATCGGAGACGAGTTGCAGCGCCAGATCCTTACCGATCCCCCAATTATCCGACGTCGAGTTGTTCAACGAGTTGGTGGAACTAACATCGATGGTAAACACAGGAATACCCGCGTCCCGCGCCCTTTTCAGCCAGGGGTCGATCACGCTCAACGTACCCAGTAACTGTACGATGGCGTCAGGCTTTTGCGCAATCAAGGTCTGCAACTGCGAAACAAGCTTGCCATCATTGCGCCCGGCGTCGACTGCGATGGGCTCCCCACCCAGCTTCTTCACCTCATCGATCTGGGCGTTATAAGCCTGTAGGTCAAAAAAGTGATCAGTACCCGTCGCACTGATGCCGATACGCTTGCCTTTCAAAGAAAGCCCATCATCAGCAAGGGCACCCGTTTTCAGCGTCATTGCGACACCCGCTGCAACACCAGCGACCGTCGTGAGCTTGAGAAGATTGCGGCGGTTTAGACCGGAAAGAAGGTCGTTCGGCATGGCACACCCCTATTAATTGATATAATCCATAATTAAGATCAACTAATCGCATACGGACAGGCAGGATTTTCCAAAAGAACAACACTCGGAGAAAATTCTAGAACAGTTTGGGAGGCAAGGCGCGCCCATGCGATCTCAACCGTTAGATCCCCGCTCCAGACACATCTCTGCCCAGGACAATTCTGTTACGCGGTATTGGCAGCATAAATAGCCGCCGCTATTCCGGCACGAGATCTTCGTACGAAGGGTTTGAGGCCTCAACGTTTCAAACCCATAGGAACAATCGATGGTCTCCACCGCTGTTCTATACGATTGCTGGCTGCATCCGTTTGACGTGCCTCTTCTTTGGTAACGCGCTCGAAACTTGCCATATGGGGAAAACATGATAAAGTTAATCATAATAATCATCGGTTCACGGTGACCGAGAATTGCGCGATGATCCGGAGTACGTATAGTGCTGAACGGATGTGCTCATCAAACGTATAAAACAGGCTTTTGGCAGTGGCGTATCTCCATTCCATGACATCCTTTACGGACGGCATCCGGGCGGTCGGGCCTGCCAAATGGCGCGCACTCGACGGGTTTGTGAGTGTGTTTTGGGATGCCGAGGGCCTGGCTGGGGCATCGGGATATTATCTTTCGCCCGATCCGCGCATCGTCATCTTCTTCAACGATGTCTCGTCACATATTCACATGACGAACTGCCACAGTAGCGTTCCAGGGCGTTTTCGCCCTATGAAACAGGCAATATACGTCCCGGCCGGTGTTCCCCTGTGGACAACGTTTACCGCCTTCCACCGCTTCTCTCATCTCGACATTCATCTGCATAAAGACAAGATGATGCGGTATCTGGCGCCTTCGGTTGGACAGTCAGTGGCGAGGTCGGCGTTGCGGCGACCTGTGGAGATACAGGATGTGGGCGCCATCGAGGCGCTTGCAAGTCTTCTGGTCAGCGAAGTCGCGAACCCGTCCAAGCACTCCATCTACGCCGAAAGCCTGGTTGGCAGTATCATCGCAGGTCTGCTTGACATCACCGATGACGAGGGTGAACACACCAATGCCCGGTTGACGCAGGCGCAGATGAACAAGCTGATCTCAGTCGTGAACCAGCGCGCCGATTACCGCATGACAATCAGCGAGATGGCTGAAACGGTTGGCTTGTCGGAAAGCTGGTTCGCCAACGTCTTTAAACAGACGACCGGCAAGACGCCCATTCAGTGGCAACTCGGAAAGCGTATCGGTGTTGCACAAAGCCTGTTGACCGAAAGCACCCTCAGCGTTGCGGCTATTGCAGCCCAGCTGGGTTTCTCTGATCAGGCCCACCTCACCAAGACCTTTCGTCAGGTTGCCGGAGAAACACCTGCCGCATGGCGTCGAATGCAACAACGGAACGTGATACCGGGCTCTGGCTGAACACTGGGTCTGGCCTGTTGCGACTTCTCCTGTTCCCTCGGCGCGCTTGGCAATGACGTGGATTCATATCACTCGCGACAGCCACGCTTGAGCATGACGACATCGACGCGTCAGACCGTGACCGGCAGATGGTCGCCATGAAGCGCCTGATCGCGCCTTTTGGCGAGGTACGGGATGACTGTGAGATCTTTGCCGAGATCGAGCGTAACTCCGATCACCCTTGACCAGAGACGTTCCCGTTAAGGTCGGCAGTCGCTCACCACGCTCCGCATGGATTTCTGTGTTTTTGACGTTATGGGCGCACCCAGCGAACTGAAAAGAAGGACAAGAGTTTTCTTATACTTATCCGATATTTTACAAATGCATCGCGGCGTCTATTGCAGGAAAGTGTCGATAGTGCCAAAGTGTCACTTACTGCCTGGCAACGTCAGCAATTGAATTGAAATATCGCCTGCGTTTTTAGCCGAGATTATTGATCCTGAAGGCAGAAATTATCTGCATTTCTCTTGGAGGTACTGATGCCTACATTGCTTTCCACGGAGAAAGTCGCGGTCCAGGCGGCGAAACTGTTATCTGCGGTCGCAAATGCGAAACGCCTGGTCATTTTGAGTATTCTCAGCAAACAGGAAACGTCCGTAGGGTCGTTGGCAGAGCAAGTGGGCCTGAGCCAGTCCGCGCTTTCCCAGCATCTGGCGAAGCTGCGCGGTGCCAAACTGGTGGACACGCGACGCGACGCACAGACCATCTACTATTCCTGTCATGGCGACCGCGCCTACCGCCTTCTGGGAGCGGTGCAGGACATATCCGGATTGCCGTTCCGACCCATGCTCTTTGAAAAGGCTTCGTCAACCGGCGACACCCAAAGACGATTGTCGGCAGCGTCCGCCTGACATCTCATTTCCGTCTATCTGTATTGTCGTTTGACGGGGCAGTGTGGTTTCACGCCGCCCCGTCAACATCTTAGAAGCGATAGTTGACGCCACCCTTGACGACGTGGTCGCTAAGATCTGTGTGGGATGCAACACCATTGGAAAATGTGCGAACGTCGTCCGTTGCGACGTAGTTGTATTCGACTTTTGCGGAAACCTGGGGTGTGAAGCGGTGTTCAGCACCCGCGCCCAGCAGATAGCCTTCTTTCATTCCGTCCGGACCGGTCACACCGTTGCCATCCCGCAGGCTCGTGACCGTCAGACCGGCGGTACCGTAGACCAGTGTGTTGTCTTCGACCTTGTAGCCGGCTTTCGCTTTTGCAGCAGCACGCCAGCGCTCCTTGAGGGCACCATCGGGTACCTTCATTTCAGCGTCACCCAGATGCGTCGCTTCGACTTCGCCACCAACGACGACGGAGCCGAGATCATAATCGTAACCGGCCTGTGCGCCGACTGCCAAGCCCTTGCCGTTTCTGAAGGGGTTGATGTGCGGCATGGCGGCACCGAGGTGACCACCAACATAAGCGCCCGTCCAGGATGTGCTGGCTGGTGCGTCGTTGTAAGCGGGAGGTGCCTCATAGGAGGACGTCAGGTCCGCCGACACTGCTGAAGACGCAGCAAGGCAAACAA
The DNA here is from genome assembly GCF_033957725.1 of Agrobacterium sp. rho-8.1. Lineage (NCBI taxonomy): Bacteria > Pseudomonadati > Pseudomonadota > Alphaproteobacteria > Hyphomicrobiales > Rhizobiaceae > Agrobacterium > Agrobacterium sp. rho-8.1. The sequence goes on along the minus strand of NZ_CP192789.1, from coordinate 853,661 downwards.
CTGAAACGGCTGTCAGGGATTTTAGGGCTTTCGACATAAACTTTACTCCACACCATAGTCCCGCGAGTGGGCTCGAAGGGGTTATTGAATTTCTGAGCGAACCATCGGTATCGCCCGTCTGTTTGCGGTCTCGCCCAATAATGTCACCAAGATAAGGTCAGTTGCCCTAATTCATTCAAAATTGACTAAAACTTTAACCGTATAGATAACAAACAGTTAACAGGCGCGGCGTCCGAGCGGTATCAACGGACGGCGACGATGAAACATGATATCCGAACGAAAAAAGCAGACGATGTGGAAGACCACATGTCTGCTTTCAGATGCCACAAAAATGTCTGTTAGGCGCGCATTCCGCGATCCAGGCTGAGGCGAAGGATGACTTTGTCGGCGCCGGCGATGTCGTTTGCGACGTTGAGCGTGCGGTAAAAATCACGTTCGGTCTCGACAATACCTGTTACGAGAACGCACTGGCCCTCTGACTGAACCGAAATTTCGCGACCGGAATAGTTCGGGAGGTATCGAAGCTCGGCCTCTATCGCTGCACAGCGCGCAACGCAGCTGCTACCAAAACCGAAACTGAAGCTATTGCTGTCATACGCGCTGCTTAAAAACATGGTTTGCTCCATCCGAACATGAACATACGATGAATAAGTGGTCATTTGAGGTTCATGTTCCATTTGCCATGTCGAATTTTGTCAGTTTTCGAAGAAAGCTACCGCGCGTGGAAAAAAGCTGTTCCAACGCACTTTTTGAGTGCTCCGACTTAAGCGCGATGTTGTTAAAACAAGACTGTTCAGGATGGCCCGGACATTGTTACCGTGATCTTCACCGCCTGCCGGAACGACCTGATGCTCTCTGTTCATTGTCGATGTCGCCGCCATACCGACGGCGATACACCGACTATTTTGCGAAAAACTCGGGAAAAATGGGCCTGATCTGAAAAACCCGTCATCATTGCTATCTGCGTCAATGGCATGTCGGTTTCGACAAGCAATGTCTTTACGCGCTCCAATCTAGCCTGCATCTGCCATTGATGTGGCGGCACGCCGGTGGACGCCTTGAACGCATGACTGAAATGGGATTGCGACAGGTTCGTGAGTTGCGCCAGTTCCTGCAGACGGATGGCACGCAGGCAATATTCGCGAATATAGTCGGTCGAGGCCCTCAACTGCCATGCCGCCAACTTGCTGCGCTTTTTCTGTGTCTGCTCCCGAACCTTGAGAAAATCCGTCAAGAGCGCGAGAACAAGGCTTTCGCCATAGAGATTGTGCAACGGGTCGGGATTATCGCACTCGGCGGCAATCAGGCTCGCCAACGATAGCAGACGCTCATCATGAAACATCAGGCGAGGATTGAGCAGTGCATCGTCGTCGAGATCCTGCATCAGTCGTTTGCTCAGGGCTGCAGCGTCGAAATGGAGGTCGAGATGGCGAACGAACTGGACGCCAGACAATTGCGCCCAGATATCGACATCCGCCGGTACAAAAGAAATGCGCTCGACATCCCTCAGCATTTTCGTCTGGCGCTGACGTTCATCGATCAGAAAACGACTATCTTCGTTTCCGCGCATATCCAGCATAAAGACGAAGCGCGGATCTTTACCAACATAGTGTCCGCCGGCGTTCGGCGCGCATGTCACATCCCACAGATCGGCGACGACACCATGCCACGCGCGCGACCGCGGCCCTCCGATAACGGAAAAGCCACTGATCTCATTGTCCATGCGGGGTCGAAAGGCCATCCCAAACATCCGGAAGCGAGGCGCAACAGCGCCAAAAACATGAATTTAATGATCATGTTTTACACCAAAGCCTCAGGAGCCGCAACGGCCTCTCAAATACAGGAAGGGCACCAATTCAACGTCTGCTACCACTTCTTGGACAGCTTGAAGGTGATGGTTCTCTGGTCACCATACCCGCACACACTCACGCCCTGGCAGCCTTTGACATAGTCCTTGTCGAACAGGTTGGCGACGTTGACCGAGGCGGTCCAATCGTTCTTCTCATATCGGATGGCTGCATCGATCACGGCTGCGGATGGGACCTTGAACTCGTTCAGCTGATCCGCGAACGACCGGCCCTGATAACGCACGCCCGCGCCGATGCTCAGGCCCTCAAGGCCTTCATTGGTAAAGGCGTAGTCCAGCCACAGAGACGCCGTTTGATTGGGTACGACCCAAGGTGATCTACCAATGAAGTTCGGATTTGCATCCTGCGTCACTTCGATATCGGTGTAGGAATAGGAGGCCAGCATTTTCCAATTCTCACTGAGGTTGGCCTTCGCTTCCAGTTCAACGCCTTGAGATTCCACTTCTCCATATTGTCCGCTGATCGGGCCCAACACCAGGTCGGTATAAGATACGACGGCTTTCTGCTTCACGAGTTTGAAGACGGACGCGGTCAACGATCCATCGAAGAAAGTGGGCTCATATTTAATGCCACCTTCGAACTGATAACCTTCCTCCGGCTCGGCGGTACGTCCATCTGCGAGCCTCGCAATCAAAGGATTGAAGAAAGTTGCAGCAGACACATAGGGCGTCAGCCCATTCGCAAACTCATAAGCAAGCCCGGCACGGCCACTCATCGCCTGATCGTGTGAACGCCTGGACGGGTTCGTTGCAATTGCGCTTTTGAGGTCGGTGTCAACATAATCGTACCGTCCATTGAGGGTGGCTAGCCAACCGTTTCCAAACCGGATTTGGTCCTGAACGTAAAGACCGAGTTGCTGTTGTGTCACCAGTTCGTCAGTTTGGAGGATGTTTTCAGACTGGGGCAGACCATAGACAGGATTGTCTGCGCTGATCGGCGACGTCGGTGTCCGGAAGTCGGGAAATTTCTGAACATTGCTCAGACGATAGAATTTATAATCCAGACCAGCCAGAATTTGATGATCAGCAGGACCTGTGTCGAACTCACCGGTCAACCGATTATCGACGTTGAAGGAGTCGAGCTTCGAAGTGCCCTCGAAACCGATACGATACAGGTTATAATCAGGCGCTACCGGAGCACCAAAGCCCTCATATCCAAATGGGTAAGGGCCGACTTCGTGCTTGTACAGATGCCCGTAGCGCGCATTCTGACGAAACTCTATGCCGTTTTCCAGCGCCTGCTTGAACTCATATCCCAACATTGTCTGGTAAACGCGACCGTTGTCGATATCGGGCTCACCGAAAAACGCATCACGGTCTATCTTGCCGTAGGGCGCATCGACAACCGTACCGACATAGGGCAGGAACCCATTACCAACGTGCACCTGGTCGAGCGCAGAGAGATAGCCGTAAACTGTCGCGCTGGTCTGGGCGTCCGGCTCGAAGGTGATCTGCGGCATCACGAAACCGCGCAGGTCCTCCGAGTAATCGGAATAATTATCGCCGCCGGACACTTTACCCGTGACACGATACGTCCAGATACCGTCTTCATCGACCTTATCGCCGAGGTCAAAGCCGAGAAACGCGTTGCCGAAATTATTGATGCCAATCTCAGTTTCGCGAATGGGTTTGTCCTGCGGTCGCTTGCTAACCAGTTGAACGATGCCACCGGGGTTTGCGCCACCATACAGCACAGATGCCGGACCCTTGAGCACTTCGACGCGCTCCAACCCGTAGGCGTCGATCTGGAAACCGCCAAAGCCGTAAGCGAAGAGATTGAGACCATCGAGAAAGACACCCGTTTGCGTGGCGTCAAAACCGCGAATATAAAACCAGTCCGTATCGGCATCCACACCAAAGGGTTCCGTATTGACACCAGGCGTATAGCGAAGAACCTCGTCGATTTTGGTGACGGCACCACGGTCGTCCATTTCCTGTCGTCCGACGATCGAAACAGACTGGGGTATATCTTTAACCGGCGTCTCGGTTTTGGAGCCCGTGCCCGTCTTTTTGGCGACATAACCATCCACAGGTCCTGTGGCGCTATCGCCTCCCTGTCCCTGTACGACAATCGGCTCCAGCACGGTGCCATTCCCAGCATCCTGCGCACGAGCGTCGAGTGGCATGATCGCTGCAAACAGCGCCGTTCCCATCAACAGACGGGAGACGATAGCGTGGTTCATTTTTTTCAAGATATGCCCCAAATACCCGGGCAGCACGGTCCGGTCCCCAGACGAGCCACCACCCTTAAACTAAGATGAGCATCTACATCAAGTTTAAGCTTTAATGCTTGTCGGAAACGGGCAACGTTTGAAGCTTCTTGGCCTTGTCCGGGGTTTTGTTAAGGCCTGTTGCGCGCAAACAACGTGCTAGAGCGTTTCCTTGCGGGAAACCCAGTCGGCAGCGGCATCAACCGATTTGAACTCGATCATCGATCGTGACGAAACCGTGGGCAGACGGTCTTTCGCCATCGAGGAGAGATCGCCGCCAGGGAGCAGTTCCAGCAATGTCGTGCATCCCGCCTCCTTCAGACTTTCCATACAGCCCTGCCAGTCGATACGCGTTTCCAACTGCGCCGAAAGCCGCTGCACCGCCATGTCATGAGAGCGAACGGATGCGCCATCGATACCTGCCAGAACCGCTGCGGTCGGGCTCTTGAATTCCGTGTTCCCCAAGGCCTTCGCAAAAGTCGCAACAGCGGAATGCATCAGTGGCGTGTGCGACGCGATCTTTACGGGAAGACGCGTGATATGGGCACCACGCCGTTCAGCGTCCGCCGTTGTGAATGCAATGTTTCGAAGGGGACCCGCCACAACGAAACGATCATCACCATTGCGGATGGCGAGGTAGACCGCGTTGCGTTCGCAGATTGGTGCCAGTGTCGTTTCGCGCAAACCACGGATGGCAATCATCCCGGTCGGTTCGGAACAGGCGGCATCCATCAACGTGGCCCTGAGGCTGGCCAATCGAATGATGTCTGCCGCGCTGATCGAACCGGCGCAGCCATAGGCCGCGAGTTCACCAATGCTGTAGCCAGCAAAATAGGAGGGCTCGGGTATGGAGGGTTTAATCGCATTAAAGGCGGCGAGCTCGACGGCGCAGATCACCGGCTGCGCGATGGCGTTGTCGTGCAGCCGCCCCTCGCTCAGGACGGCATCGATCGTTGACCCCATGATCTGGTGAAAGGCATCAAACACGACGGCCGCTTCGGGTGCGGCTCGCAAACGGTCGATCATATCGGGTGCCTGGGCGCTCTGACCGGGGCAGAGGATGCCGAGTGTCATGACATGACCTCCAGATCATGCAGAAAAAGGGTGCAGGAGAGGAGATCGGCCGCTCCACCGGGTGAAATCCGGCGCGTGCAAAAAGTACGGTGAAGATCGGTTGCTCTCGCCAGATGGTCCGGCGCGAACACGCCGCCGCTGGAAAGAAAAGCCCGCGATTGTCCCTGTGCATAATCGAGGCCGTCACGACCGGCTCTGTGCAATATGTTGGTGTCGTTCAGCACAGCCATAATGGCGAAGAAAGTTTGAAGTGCCGCAGAGTTGCGGGTGGCTCCTTTTACCAACGCGTCCTGAAAAGCTGGCAGCGCGACGTCACGAAGAACCGCGTAGCCTGAGGCAGCCTGCTGGCGCGCACCACCACCGCCATGCCGGGCAAGTGCGCGAGACCCATGGGAGTCGACCGGCTCATCGATCAGAATGTCTTTGCCCCACAGGTTGGCTACTGTCATGCAGACAGCATTGGCATCAATCCGCAGATGGTTTGAAACGTGATAGCCAGCAGCAGCAGAGAGCAGGCCGAGATTGAAGATCGCTCCCCGATGCGTGTTGACCCCACGTGTTGCCACCATCATTCGGTGCTCGGCACCCAGTCCCAGTTTCCGAAGCTCTGGGAATTCGCTCGTTGCGCCGCCAGCCAAGGCTATCTGCGGGAAATAGCATCTCAGAGAAAACAGGCTGCGCATGAAGGTTGTCATGGTCATGTCGTCATGGGCACCATTGTCGATAGGACTGACAAGGCCAGGCTTGGGATAGAGCGCGAGTTCCGTGTAAAGTGCACGAACAGCCAGCCTGCCGATGGTGCGGCTGATATCGCGCGGACCGAAGCTTGGTTGTTCTGCAAGAGGCTGCGGTATCATGTTCATGCAGCCATCCCTGCGACACCCGTCAGTGTGGCGAGTGACACGAGTTGCGGGCCGCCGTGCTGCTTGGTCAGAATATGCTCCGGTTGCCGGGCAAATTCGCGCAGACTGACGCCAGCGCCATTGGCTAGCACCAGTTCACCATCCAGGCTGGGAATACCTTCGATATTCAGCACCATACGAATAGCTGGAAGAGCCGTTGCCTCGCCCTGCGCGAGGATCAAAAGATCAAGATCCGAGGTTGGCCGCAAGTGGCTTTCGCCAGACAGATGCGACCATGCCAGAGATCCGAAGACGGACAGCTCCAGCTCATGCTGTTCCACCACCTTCAAGATCGCGTCGATCGTTGGCCTCCACGACGGTGGCGCACTGGCAGCCGCCTCGTTAAGGCGGACCGGCGGCAAAATCCGGTCGATGGCATGCAACGGCACGCGAAGTCCGAAGCGCTGCTTTTGCGGTGTGGACAAGCCAAGGCGCACCGTTTCTACCTCATCACCAGCGGCAGAGGAGGCCACGACCAGCGGGCGGCCCGCATCGATCCAGTCGAAGAGCCTATCACCCCCCGCCATGCCGCAGGGAGAGACATCTGCACCGTCGCGCCATGACGGCTTTAGCGTGACGAAGCGATGCCTGTCAGGCCGCGTCATGCCGCACCCGTTGAGACACAGAGCGGGCAAGCATGCGCCCTTTGCGCTGTTCGCCATAGTCGCGGCGGGCATCGCTGTTCGGGTGCTGCTTTTCCTCCAGCGCTTTCACCAGGGCTACCGCGAGATCACCATCCCAGATCTCGCGGACCGCGCCCATGGCGACGTAATTGGCAACGCCGGGTGCAAAGACCGCGCTGTCTTTCGACAGCTCCTCCAACCACTCGACAGGAATTTTCGTGACACGCGACATGGCGGGAAGGTTCATGACGCGGACCTCTGCTTCCGGAAGGGCGTAACACACATCTGCCAGAAGGCTGGAGGACAGGAAACCGGCGCTTACCGCTTCCCCATAGACGAGACCGATGATGCGGTGTCCGCGCCTGCGCGCCACATCGATGGTCTTGGCCAGATGGGCGATATAGCCGTTGAGGCCGAGCAGCTCATCGCGTCGGGCCATCTTCTGCCCAGCAGTATCCACCAAAAGCAGGATCGGGCTTCCCGGACGCTCCTTCATGACGCGGATGATTTCCGCTGCCATGCGCATGGCGAGATCGATACCAATATGCGCCTTTTCCCGCGTGCCGATAATCGATACGAGATCGGAACCGGCCTTGGCCGTTCCCGCGAAAAAGAGGCCTTCGGAGGTGATATCGTATCCCTGCGGAAACAGCCTGTCGAACAATGCTTCGGGCGTGATCATGCGCTCCTGCTCCCGTCGACGGCTTTGTGAAATTCCTCTGTCGTCATCAACGGAATTCGCTCCGAATCGGCAATCTCGAGTGCCGCCCAGATCTCGTTCGCATCTTGCACGTCACCAAAACGCTTCAGGCGCACGGCAAGAGCTTCATGCTCCGCCTCGATGGCATCGAGATCAAGAGGCTTCGCCTTGCCCAGATGCGCAATCGCCGCCTTGCGAAATGCATTCATGTCATCCGAAACCAACTCTGCGGTTTCACCCAGGATATAGCGATGCTTGCCGCCCACCGTGCGCCAGACCAGAGCCTTGTCGGACGCATCGAACTCCTCGACACCCATCGTCGTCTCAATCACTTCAGGCCCGGACAGACCGAGTCGGCCTTCTTCCGACATGATGATGGAGGAGCAAAGCCGGGACGCGATGCCCATGCCGCCAAAGACGCCGTAGCGCCCTCCGTCCAGCACAATCACCGGAATGCCTGCTGCTCTGAGGCTCAGAATGGCCCGCATGATTTCGGAGACTGCGATAAGGCCAGCATTGGCCTCATGCAGTCTCACACCGCCGGATTCCAGCAGAAGCAAGACGGCGCTTGGCTTTTCGTCGCACGCACGTTCCAACAATCCAGTGATTTTGGCACCGTGAACCTCGCCCACGGCCCCCCCCATGAAGGCGCCTTCCTGAGCGGCAACCAGCACCGCCTTGCCATCTAGCGTGCCTTTGCCAACCGCAACACCATCATCGAAGGCAGCAGGAAAGCCGAGAACGCGCAAATGCGGGCTCATCATCCGGTCTTCCGGTGGCAGAAGTTCGATGAAGCTGCCTGCATCGAGCAGACCGTCGATACGCGCGCGCGCGGTTGCTTCGTACCAGCTCTTGCTCATGACGTTGCCTCGCTGCCTCTGCCTGAGTAGGCGTGTAGCGCCTGATCCAGACGCAGTGCCACAACGGCAGGTGTCGCGCCCGCATCGTTGATGGACACTTTCACGTCACCGATCTTCCAGCGATCGAACACATCCGAAAGGACGGCCTGCCAGACCGTGCCGAAACCGACCGCCGCCGTCTCGACTTCCACCCGGCATTTGCCCGAGAGGTCGCAGGCTTCAACCAGAACCTCCAGATTTCCGGAGCCCAGAACGCCTGATAGAATGGGCTTGTTGCGTGCCGCCAGAACGGTGCCACCCTCGAATTCATATTCCAGTTTTTCCATTTTAGAACCTCACCAGTTCCTGAAACGCGCAGGCGGGCGATAAAGACCACCCGATGCATGCACGAGATCTTTCATCGATTTGGCGGCCAGCAGGTCGCGACTTGCCAGTGAAACATCGACACCGAGATCGGCTGGCCGTTTTATGATGCCGCGGTCACGCAGGTTTTCCACCATCCGCTTGTCACGACCAAGCCCGACCGCCGTATAGCCAGCTACGCCGCGAATGGCTTGCTCACGTTCTTGCCGCGTGCGGCACAACAGCAGATTGGCGATGCCCTCTTCTGTCAAAACATGCGTGACATCGTCGCCGTAAATCATCACCGGCGGCAGTTCGAGACCGGCGGATTCGGCCAATTGCCATGCATCCAGCTTTTCGACGAAGGCAGGAGCCATATGCTCGCGAAACGTTTCCACAATCTGCACAACGAGCTTGCGACCACGCGGTATGCCGCCCGTGGATGCCTCTTCGCCTGCCTTCAGCCAGGCTTTGGAGCCGTGCCTGCGGCCCCGCGCATCCGAGCCCATATTGGGTGCACCACCAAAGCCGGCGATACGGCCAAGCGTTGCGGTGGAGCTATTGCCCTCCAGATCAATCTGAAGCGTCGATCCGATGAACATGTCGCAGGCATAAAGGCCCGCGGTCTGGCTCATCGCCCGGTTGGAGCGCATCGAACCATCGCGCCCGGTGAAGAACACGTCGGACCGGGCACGAATATAGTCTTCCATCCCCAGTTCCGAGCCGAAGGAATGCACACTCTCGACAAAGCCCGCCTCGATGGCTGGGATCAGCGCCGGGTGCGGGTTAAGCGCCCAGTGGGTGGCGATCTTGCCCTTCAATCCCAAACTTTCGGCATAGGTCGGCAGAATGAGCTCGATGGCTGCGGTATCGAAGCCGATGCCGTGGTTCAACCGTGTCACGCCATATTCGGCATAGATGCCCTTGATGGCCATCATCGCCATCAACACCTGAATTTCGGAAATCTGCGCCGGATCGCGGGTAAAGAGCGGCTCGATATAATGCGGCTTCGGACTCTGAACGACGAAATCCACCCAGTCGGTCGGAATATCGACGCGTGGCAAGACGTCCACGATCTCGTTGACCTGAGCGATGACGATGCCCTGCCGAAACGCCGTTGCCTCTACGATGACAGGCGTGTCTTCGGTATTGCCGCCCGTATAGAGATTGCCCGCACGGTCGGCCATTTGCGCGCATATCAGGCTCACACGTGGCGTCAGATCGGTAAAGTAACGGCCGAAGAGTTCAAGATAGGTGTGGATCGCGCCGATACGCAACTGACCGGCGCTCAACAAACGGGCCAGACGTGCCGCCTGCGGCCCTGAAAAGGAGAAGTCGAGCTTGGACGCTACGCCCTTTTCGAACACATCGAGATGTTCAGGCAGCGCCAGTACAGACTGCACGATATGCAGGTCATGAACCACCTGCGGGTTCACATTTGCCAAAGCCTTCGCCAGAAAATCAGCTTGTTTCTGGTTATTCCCTTCAATGCAGAGCCGGTCACCCGGCTCGATCATCGCTTCCAGCAGCGCCGTGATGGCATCTGCTTTGACCACCTTGCCGCTGGCAAGCTGTGATGCTCGCTCCAGTCGGCTTGCGCGGTTCGTCGCACGTTTATTCCACATGAATGCGCCTCCACTGCATTTACGCTCATATGTATTCTCAAGGCGAAATTATATCAACTTATAAATTCATTATTGCGTATTGTGATTTTTTGCGCATACATAAGCGCATGGGTTGTGCGGGGACGCCGCATACGATGGCAGACGGCATGAGGGTGCCGCTTCCACTTGACCCCTGGCTTTGGGAGGAGCTGTCATGTCATCAGAAGTCATTACAATACTCGGGCTCGCCGTCATGTTCATCGTGGCGACCGCCTTGCCTATCAATATGGGTGCGCTGGGTTTCGCGCTCTCGTTCATCATCGGCACGCTCGTCGTGGGCATGAGCGTCAAACAGATTTTCGAAGGTTTTCCGGGTGATCTTTTCGTCACGCTTGTCGGCATCACCTATCTCTTCGCCATCGCGCAGAATAACGGCACGGTGGACTGGCTGGTGCAGGCCTGCGTTCGTGCCGTTCGGGGTCGGATATCGGCCATTCCCTGGGTCATGTTTTTCGTCTCGGCACTTTTGACGGCAATCGGCGCTGTCAGCCCCGCCGCCGTTGCCATCATTGCGCCGATTGCACTGCGTTTTTCAGCCAAATACGGTATCAATCCGTTGCTCATGGGCATCATGGTCATCCATGGCGCACAGGGCGGAGGTTTCTCGCCGATCAGCATTTACGGTGGCATCACCAACCAGGTGGTGGCGCGTGCAGGTCTGCCGGGGGATGAGACCGTTCTCTTCCTCGCAAGTCTCGGCTTCAACCTGTTGATTGCCATTTGTGCTTTCTTCGTTCTCGGCAGAAAATCGAAGGCGGCGGCGGGCGCCATTGGCACGGGCAATGTCTTCATGCCGGGCGTGTCGGTGGATGTGCGCGGCAGCGGTGGACACATGGCGGTTGATCCACGTCAGCGTGAAAGTGAACTGACAGAAGTTACGACCACGGGCAAGCTGGACCTCGAGCAGGCGTTGACGCTGGCGGGCCTCGCCGCGCTTGCAACGCTTTCCCTCGTCTTCAGCCTCAATGTCGGTCTGGTCGCCATGTGCGTGGCCGTGGTCCTTGCTCTGGTTTGCCCGCGCGGCCAAAAAGGTGCTGTGGACAAGATCGCGTGGTCCACTGTGCTTCTGATAGCAGGCGTCATCACGTATATCGGCGTGCTCGAAAAATCCGGCGCCATCGCCTTTGTCGGCAACGGCGTGTCCAGCCTTGCCATGCCGCTGCTTGCCGCATTGCTGCTGTGCTACATCGGCGGCATTGTCTCGGCATTCGCATCGTCTGTCGGCGTCATGGGGGCCATGATCCCGCTTGCGGTACCCATGCTGATGCAAGGTGACCTCAGCACGCCGGGCATGATTGCAGCACTCGCGATTTCCGCCACCATCGTCGATGTCTCACCTTTTTCGACAAATGGTGCGCTTGTGGTAGCAAACGCCCAGAACATCGATCAAACGGCCTTCTTCCGCATCCTGCTGTTTTATAGCACGCTGGTCGTGGCGCTGGGTCCGCTGCTTGCATGGCTCGTCTTCGTGGCGCCTGGCTGGATCTGATACGGCCCCTTCCCCACCGCCAGCCCATCATCTTTTTGAAGATTGAGGTCACAGTGTCCCAGAAAATCTATCCTGTTCTGCAATCTGCGAAGACGAGCACGCTGATCGACAACGCCCGTTACCTGAAATGGTACGAGGAGAGCGTTGATGACCCTGACAGGTTCTGGGGCAAGCACGGCAAGCGGATCGACTGGTTCAAGCCGTATACGAAGGTGAAGAACACGTCGTTTACGGGCAAGGTGCCGATCAAGTGGTTCGAGGACGGGCTGACGAATGTCTCGTATAATTGCATCGACCGTCACCTGAAGACCCATGGCGAGCGCACCGCGATCATCTGGGAAGGCGACAATCCCTATATCGACAAGAAGATCACCTACAACCAGCTTTACGATGCGGTGTGTCGTCTGGCCAATGTGATGAAGAAGCACGGCGTCAGGAAGGGCGACCGCGTCACCATCTACATGCCGATGGTGCCGGAGGCGACCTATGCGATGCTCGCCTGCGCCCGCATCGGTGCTGTCCATTCCGTCGTCTTCGGTGGTTTCTCGCCGGATGCGCTGGCTGGCCGCATCGTCGATTGTCAGTCCACCTTCGTCATCACCTGCGACGAGGGCGTGCGCGGTGGCAAGCCGATCCCGCTCAAGGACAATACAGACAAGGCGGTCGACATCGCGGCCAGGCAGAATGTTAAGGTCGACAAGGTGCTGGTCGTGCGCCGCACCGGCGGCAAGACCAGCTGGTCACCCGAGCGCGACCTCTGGTACCATCAGGAAGTCGCCAGCGTCAAAGCCCATTGCGAACCGGCAAAGATGAAGGCGGAAGACCCGCTGTTCATCCTCTACACATCAGGCTCCACCGGCAAGCCCAAGGGCGTGCTGCACACGACAGGCGGCTATCTGGTCTATGTGTCGATGACGCATGAATACGTATTCGATTATCACGACGGCGATATCTACTGGTGCACCGCCGATGTCGGCTGGGTGACGGGCCATTCCTATATCGTCTACGGGCCGCTTTCCAATTGCGCGACGACCGTGATGTTCGAGGGCGTGCCGAACTTTCCCGATCAGGGCCGCTTCTGGGAAGTTATCGACAAGCATCAGGTCAACATCTTCTACACGGCACCCACGGCGCTTCGCTCGCTGATGGGGGCGGGCGACGAGTTCGTCAAACGCTCCTCGCGCTCCTCCTTGAGGCTTCTCGGCACGGTCGGAGAGCCGATCAACCCGGAAGCCTGGGAGTGGTATTACCATATCGTCGGCGAGGATAAGAGCCCGATCGTCGACACCTGGTGGCAGACGGAAACCGGCGGTATTCTGATCACGCCGCTGCCGGGTGCGACGGACCTGAAACCCGGCTCGGCCACACGGCCTTTCTTTGGCGTTCAGCCGCAACTGGTCGATGCCGAAGGCAAGGTTCTGGAAGGGGCCGCCAATGGTAACCTGTGCATCGCCGATAGCTGGCCGGGACAGTCCCGCTCGGTCTACGGCGATCACCAGCGCTTCATCGAGACCTACTTCTCGACCTACAAGGGCAAATACTTCACCGGCGATGGCTGCCGCCGCGACGAGGACGGCTATTACTGGATTACCGGTCGTGTCGATGACGTGCTGAACGTCTCCGGCCACCGCTTAGGCACGGCGGAGGTGGAATCGGCGCTCGTGTCCCACGCTAAGGTCTCGGAAGCCGCGGTCGTCGGCTATCCGCACACCATCAAGGGACAGGGCATCTACTGCTACGTCACGCTGATGGCGGGCCAGACCGGCGACGATGCGCTGCGCGCCGAACTCGTCAAGCATGTCCGCAACGAAATCGGCCCTGTCGCCACGCCTGACAAGATCCAGTTCTCGCCGGGCCTGCCCAAAACCCGCTCGGGCAAGATCATGCGCCGCATCCTGCGCAAGATCGCAGAGGACGACTTCGGAGCGCTCGGCGACACATCCACACTCGCAGACCCAGCCGTCGTCGATGACCTCATCGAAAACAGGCAGAATAAGGTGGAGGCAGCGTAAGGACCGCGGGGGGTATTAGAACTGTTGCCGTTCCACGAAGAATGTTAGGGACCTCGGTCAAAGCCGTCGTGCACGAAACATTCGACAAGGGAGAAAAAGCCTGATGACATCAGCCAGCTCGATCAGTGAACATATTCGCGTTGTGCTGTCGGATGAGATTTCGACCGGCGTCATCAAACCCGGCTCCGTTCTCGAGGAAGGATCGCTTGGTGCGCGCTTTTCCGCGTCGCGAACGCCTGTCAGAGAAGCTCTGCGACAATTGGAGGCAAGCGGCCTTGTGGAGATACGTCCCCGCAAGGGCGCTTTCGTTCTGCCCCTGACCTTGCCGCGCCTCATGCAGATGTTTGAGGTCACCGCCGAGATGGAGGCCATGTGCGTTGGTCTTGCGACCTATCGCATAACAGGTGTTGAGCGTGCCAAGCTTTTTCATATCCACCAGAGAGCCTCAGAAGCGGCAAATAACGCCGATTTCGACCAATATGACGAGCTCAATCTTACCTTCCACGAATTGCTATATCGCAGCGCCCACAATGATTTTCTGTTTGAAGAGCTGATGCGTCTGCGCGCCCGCCTTTTGCCATTTCGCCGGACGCAATTACGCTACCCCGAGCGTTTACGCTCATCGAACCACGAACATGAAGGTATTATCAAAGCGATCATGCGAGGTGACGCTACGCAGGCCAGCTTGCTGATGCGTGAACATATGTTGAATGCGAGCGTCGCCCTTGCCCGTTTCATGCAGACATCTGACGAAAACGAGCAAGAGTAGATCGACAAGCTGACCGTGGCTGCAGAACGCGTCAATCCATCTGTACATTGGCGTTTTTGACGACAGGTTCCCATTTGGCGATTTCTGTCGCAACATGGGTTTTTAGCTCATCCGGCGTAGAGCCGACAATCTTGGCGCTGAAATCAGCCATACGGGCGGAAACGGCTGGGTCTGCCAGAGCTTTTTTCGCAGCGGCATTCAACCTGTCTACGGCTTCCTTTGGTGTGTCTTTTGGTGCAAACAATGCATTCCAAGTGTAGGTTTCATAACCCGGTACCGTCTCGGCAATTGTCGGAACATCCGGGAAGGACGATGCCCGTTCAGCGGTGGTCACGCCCAAAGCCCGCAATGTGCCAGATTTGATATGACCGGAAGAAGACGGCAGATTGTCGAACATGATCGAAACCTGGTTTCCGAGTAGATCATTCAAGGCAGGGCCGGAACCCTTGTAGGGAACGTGCTGCATGCTTACGCCCGTCATGCTTTTGAACAATTCGCCTGAGAGATGAAGAGGTGTGCCATTGCCGGACGAAGCGTAAGCGTATTTGTCGGGCTCGGCCTTCAAAAGAGCTATCAGTTCCGCAACGTTCTTTACCGGCAGCTGCGGATTGACCACGAGGACATTGGGAACGACCACAAGCAGTGAAATAGGGGCGAAATCCTTTTCAGGATCATAGGGTTTTGTCTTGAGAATGAGTGGGTTGAGCGCATGTGTCGCCACCGTACCCATGAGGATTGTGTAGCCATCCGGTTCAGCCCGTGCCACCCGGTCAGCGCCGAGATTACCACCGGCACCGGCAATGTTCTCGACGATCACCTGTTGGCCCAAATCTTCGCCCATCTTCTGTGCAATGACACGTGCTACCACATCAGTGGAGCCGCCAGCCGCAAAAGGAACAACAAGCGTAATTGCTCTGGCGGGATAGCTTTGTGCCTGTGCTGTGCCACCCAATGCGAGAGCCGATACTGCGGATGCGGCCAGTGCGATCGCGGCACGCCGCTTGAAAAGCTGATGTCTCATTGAACCTCCTGTGTTGTGGCCTCCTCGCCACGGGGTTCACTCTACCGTAATCTTGGGCAAGGGCAACAGAGGTCGCACTCTCGTTTCCGAGGGTCAGCATGGCTGGGCTTTTCACTCATGCCATCATCTGCATGGCGTGCTTGTGTACGGCATGGAACGCCGCTTCAGCGCCGGCGATAACTCGATATTCTTCATCCTCACTCAAATCGATTGCGTCGAGCGCTGCGACGAAGGTGCGCCAGTGAAGACCTCGGCCTTCAGGAGCGCCTGCAAGATGTCGCGCACCGAAGGTTTCATCCAGGCCGAGCTTTGCTGCATCCTTCAGGAGAAATGCCGCACCCAGATTGGATCCTTCCACCACGTATAGCCAGCCCATGGCCTGCGCGACGTCAAAGGTGGCGGGAGCATCATGAAAGTGGACCTCGCCGGGCGTGGGTACCGATGTTTCCAAATCCACGAGGTCCTGTTCGATGAGGCCCAGCCGTCTGCGGCCTTGGAGATCGGGTAGCAGCCGATGGAGCCTTTCGTTCTGGTAGAAAGCATCCACGTCGTGGTGAAACAGATATTGGCTTTGAACGTACTTTGCGAAATTGCTCCGACTTTCAAAGGGTTTGGCGGTGGTAATAAATGTGTCGAGCGCTTCGTGCGCGCCTCTTGTCGCAGCCTTCAAGCGCTTTGTACGGCTTGTTTCTGCCTGTGATGTCGCGGTGCTCGGGTCGATGTCTGCCATGTACCAGTCCCTTTTATAATCCCTGAACCGCAGATAAAAATCTTTCCTTTCGGAGTCAAATTCATTTCTTCTGCATTCCGTAAGCATCTTGATGTCTTCACGTCCGGCTCTCAGAGCTTCGTTGGTCTGTCAGTCGTGCCCGCATCAGTGCGTTGAGCATTGGTTGGATGGAGAATTGTTTTTCATTGGCTCTGTCGGTCAAGCTTCTGAGGTATCCGCCGGCGGAGTTTATGACTTGAGCTTTTTCCAATATACACGCTATGATTGTATTTACCCTATGGGTTCCCATAGCTTTTTCGGCTTCATCGTATGCAGATTGGCTGATAGACAGCATTGAGCGCACGACCCTGGCAGCCTGTTTCAGGTCATTCCAATCCCTGACAGCGCCGTTGGGGCCGTACAGCGAGATATCGGGGCATGCGTTGAGCACCGTCTGGAGATTGAAATTCTCGGTTTCGTGTGATCTGGCACCGCTGATCGCTGGCTTTCTTTTCAAGTCTTCCTTTGCTGCGACCTCTACCACGGTTTGAACTTCCGCCGTTTTCGGTTCGTTATCCATCTCTCTTTTTTCAAATAGGGATTCGGATTCTGAACTCTGTATATGCCGCTCATTTTGATAGGCATTGGCGCTTAAATTTTGCTTTTCGATGTGTTTTTCCAATCTCTTAGCCATATCGTTGTGTAGATTGGTCATGTCATCGAGCACAAGAGCCAGATGGGGAGCCTTGGATTTGCGATCGAGCGATGATGTGATTGTGAGATATCTCTGCTGATAGAGGTCCCACGGTCCATCAATCCCTTCTGTCAGTGCTATTTCTCTGAACTTGATGACGTCGCGTCTGCACAGGCTGATCTTTTCGCGAAGCCGCTGCAAGTGCAGACGATCTTCGATGACCTTTTCTGCCAAATCGTTGATTTCGTTTGAACGCGTGATGAGTGGTGCGAGGGAAAACCCGTAAGCATCGCTGATCCCGCCGGTTCTGTCCTTGCGTGCGTATCGCTTTCCATTGGGGCTGTCTTTGCGAAGGATAAGTCCAGCATCCACGAGGGCTGCAAGATGGCGCCGCAATGTCTGCTCTGTCATTCCGTGTGCACGAAGAGAGAGCTGCTGATTTGACGGAAAGACCACCAAACCGTTTTCTTCGGACAATTCGGCCTTGGGATAAAAACTGATCAGAGCGTTAAGAACAGCCAGTGATCGGTCTGAAACCCCAAGCGAAGGTTTGGCTTCGCAGATCGCGCGAAACAGTTTCCATTTATCGATTGATTTGGAATGGTCAATCTTTCTTGACGCAAACTGGTTGGCGATAAGGCCAAGTGAAACCCCTCGCCGCCCAAAGGACGTCGCTACAATATCGCTATTCATGTCTCTCACCTTCAAAAAGGCAAAAGAAAATCGCTCACCGAAAAAAATCGATGCCAAGACTCTTGACTATGATTCGCGGAAATGAGATTCTTTGGGTGCTTAGATCAAAGAAAGCTTCCGTGCGGTAACGTTCGGGGGCTTTTTTCTTTTGTACTTAGTGCTCCTGTTGATTGTTGGAACGAAAAATGAAAATCACTGCTTGGAGCGATGCTCTTCGAACAGTGATTGGAGATGTTCCATGACGAAGTCGGCAAACTCTGGTGCCTGACGACGATCAATGGAAATATCGATTCTGTGGTCAGTTTCGATGATTTTTGCCAGCTTCTGGCCGGTCATCGATGAAAGAACACCTGTTTTCTTCGGTTCTGGCTTTGGCTTCAGAAACTCCAGAAGAGACTTGAACCGTTCCTCGGATGGCAAGTTCGAGACGCTCTCATCGTTCAGATAAGCACGTGCCGCTTCGTTGACCTTGGACGAGGACAGTTGGTCTGCAAGATCCATCCAGTTGCGTCTTCCGACGCCTGGAGCTGGACCCACACTGTCAACGATGTCATCGGGTATACGTCCCACCACAGACAGCATGTTGGACAAATCACCCTTGTGGAGCGACATGGCGGCCATGATGGTTTCCCGCGAGAAGCGCATCTGGAGTTTTTGAGCAAACCTTGCTTTTTCGATATAGCTGAGGTCCCGGCGCTCGTTGTTTTCCTGGCCTTGGGCTACGACGAGCTGTTCATCTGACAGATCACGAACAACAGCACGAACAGGAATACCGACGGCTGCAACGGCGCGCAGACGACGATGACCGAAGGCTACCTGATAGCGGCCCGGTTGTTCAGGATGAGGGCGTACAAGGATCGGAACCTGCTGTCCCTGCTCTCTGATGGCGTCAACAAGACCGGCATCAGCTTCCAATGATGCGGGCATCCGATCGGGTATGAAGGATGGATCGACCTCTGAAGGATCGAGCGCGACGATTGTCAGACCTTCAGCCAGGCGCCGTTCGATTTCCTCTGCCCGCTTTGAGCGTTCAGACACCTCATTCAAGGATTGCCCGATCATGCCGACCGGTGAATTGATGACGTCGGTGACGAGATCGGGTGATCCGAGAATGGGACGAATACGCGGGCGTGAACGCTCAACCGGAGCCTCTGCAGTTTCCGCCGACTTCGTTGTCAGATTTGCGAAGATTTCTTTTCTGCTCATACGGCTCTACCCCAGGCTTTCTTGATCAAGCCTTCAATTTCGGCATTTACGTTTGTCATGGATTCCAGTGCGCGGTCATAGGTGGACCGCGTGAACTGCGTACGCTCGACCTCAAACAATGTCTGATTTGTCAATCCTGCGTCGGAAACGGCTGTTGTCTTCAACATCGGATGGTTGAGAACATGCTCTCCGAAGATCGAGCGTAAAAAGGCCACCATCTGGTTCTGTGGACCATCGCTGGGCTCGAAGCGCGTAACGAGATAGCGCATCCAGTGATAATCCGAGCGCGCGCCTGCTCTACCGATTTCTGCAAGGAGATCACCGGTCATGGCCAGGAACTGGTTCATCGACATCACGTCGAGCATTTGCGGGTGAACGGTGACAAGCACAGACGTCGCAGCTGTCAGCGCCGAGAGCGTGAGGTAGCCGAGCTGTGGCGGGCAATCGATTACGACGACATCATAGAAGTTCTGCGCCTGAGCGATGGCTTGACCGATGCGGGCAAAAAACAAGGTGTCACCTGGCGCGCGACGCATCAGCGCACGAGGCGTGTCGTGTTCAAATTCCATCAGCTCGAGATTGCCCGGAATGATGTGAAGGTTCGGAATATAGGTGCCGCGAACGATCTCCGCGATCGGGCGCTGTTCCGCGTCATATCGGATCGCGCCATAAAGCGTTTCGTTGGGTCCGACATCAAGTTCCGGCTGATGGCCGAAGAGGGCGGAAAGACTGGCCTGCGGATCGAGGTCGATCGCTAGGACGCGGTAGCCGCGCAAAGCAAGATACTGCGCCAGATGGGCGGATGTCGTTGTCTTGCCTGAGCCGCCCTTGAAGTTCATCACGGCAATGACTTGCAGGTCCTCTCCTTCCCGCCGATGCGGAAGGTAGCGACGTGTACCGCGTGCACCCTGGTCAAGATACTTGCGAATGTCATGGATGTCTTCGACGGAATAGCTCCGCCGTCCCCCGGCGCCGTGCGATGCGCTGAGGTCAGGCTGCTCTGCGGCGATCTGCCGGAGATAGGCTTCGCCGATGCCAATCAGCTTTGCGGTTTCGGACGGCGAGAAGGTTCTCATGCTTTTTTCAGCAAGCGGCGCAAAGGTGCTGGCATTATGTGCCTGTAGCTGTGCTGACAACGCAGCCGAATGCTGTAGAATAAGCGCCGTGAGATCGGGCGCCTTCTCAGCAGATTTCAAATCGGCGTTTTGGGTCATCTCTTGTCTTTTCCGCTTGTTGGATCAGTTGCGGTTTTTTTCGCTGAAATCGGTTTTTTCCGCAACTGAGATATAAGCGCCGATTCTCTTTTCGGTGCAATAGGCATTCGCCGTGGCTAAACATGAATCTTTTCAGCCGCCTAACCAATAAAAATTGGCTTTTGCTTTCAGTTGGCGCAGTCGGCGATGCGGGTTAGCCGCGGCAAACTTTTCAACACGAGGTACCAACGGCAGGGAAATGGATCTTTCAGATTTGCGTTTTGCGCGCCGTTGAGGTTTTCTGCGCCGCAGTGAGTCCCAATGAGGTGCCGAATGTTTTATGATGTAGCCGTTGTCGGTTCTGGTTTTTCGGCGATCAGTTTGGTGACCAATTTGCTCGAGCAGCTTCCGGCCACCACGTCTATTGCCATTGTGGGTGACGACTCCGCTTTCGGCCGTGGCACGGCCTATCGGACCGAATTGCATCTTCATCGATTGAACGTGCCAGCGGCCCGCATGAGCGTGTTCGCCGATAGACCAAACGATTTTCAGGAGTGGTTGGAAAAACGCGGTGAGGCGGTGGACGGTATGAGTTTCGCTCCTCGGAATGATTACGGCCTGTATCTGCGTGACAGGCTCGCCTCACTTCTGCGTAACCAGCAGCAACGAGCCCGCGTTGATTTCGTCAAGGCGAAAGCGGTTTCCTGTGTTTCCTGCACAAAAGAAGGCGTTGCCTTTCGTTTGAACGATGGGCGCCAACTCCACGCATCGAACGTAGCACTGTGTCTTGGTGTGGGCACAGCAAGTTTGCCGCGGCTAACTGCTGATTCCGACGTCGCGCTGTTACGACGCGTCGTTCGTAATCCTTGGAAGCTGGGGTGGTTATCGCGGGTAAAGAGAAATGACTCCGTCGTTATTCTCGGTTCCGGTCTGACGATGATTGATCAGGTCTTGTCCCTGCGCAACAAAGGGCATCGGGGACCGATCCATGTTTTATCGCGACGAGGACTTGTTCCACACGGCCATAGCAAAACACCACTCAAACCCGTTGAGCCAAACCTCACGGGCGCGACCGAGGTTAGCGAGATTCTTGCGTGTCTGCGCCAGCAGGTAAGGGGTGGTGATGACTGGCGTGGCGTCATGGACGGGCTCAGGCCTAAAACGCAGTCTCTATGGCAGCAATTGGGGTTGCCGCAACGGGCGCGATTTCTCAGGCATGCACTGGCGTGGTGGAGCATCCACCGGCACCGGATTGCACCACAAGTTCATGACGTCTTTGACGAACTGATAAAGAATGGCACGGTGAGGGTTCACGCCGGATTTGTTTCGAAGATTGCGCGGACGGATGGCGATAACGTGCTCACCTATCGAGGCCGCGGCGTTAGCAACGAGATTTCATTGTCGTTTGACTGGTTGGTCAATTGCACGGGAATGGAGCGTGCGGGCATTGGCCATTCACCCTTGCTTCAAGACATGCTTGGTCAGCATATGATCGAGACTGACCCGCTTGGATTGGGTATCCGGGTCGACAGAGAGTCCCGTATCGTTTCCGGTGATGGTCTCGCGTCACCGGGAATGTTTGCAGTGGGCGCCTTGACAGCCGGGCAGTTTTGGGAAATTACTGCTGTGCCTGACATTCGCGTACAGACTCGTAATGTTGCTGAAAACATTGCCAAACGCATTGATACGACAGGTTCTCAATCCTCTGCCTTATAGCCAATTCGATCATACCGAGTGGCGAAACCAAAACTCGAGATAGATTTCTTTTGACGTTTTTTGCTGTTTAAAAACAGTCACATAAATCGAATGAAAATTCAGAAGAATTGATCGGAATCATGAACCGGAGCGGGCGAGCCGCTCCGGGTTTTCCAGCGATTAGCCGATCCGCTTAAGTGCATCGCCAAGTGTGGAGACAATCTTTCCGATCTCTTCCTCGCTGATGATGAGAGGTGGGGACAAGGCGATGATATCGCCCGTTACTCTGACCAGCAGACCCTTCTTGAAGCACTCAACGAAGATGTCATAGGCGCGGGTGCCCGGTGCGCCGTCGCGAGGCGCCAGTTCGATCGCGCCGACGAGACCGAGGTTTCTGATGTCGACGACATGTGGCATTCCTTTAAGCGAGTGGAGCGCGTCCTGCCAGATGGTTTCCAATTCCGCGGCGCGGTAGAGCAACCCTTCTTCCTGATAGATTTCCAGCGTCGCGATGCCTGCAGCGCAAGCCACGGGGTGGCCGGAATAGGTGTAGCCGTGGAAAAGCTCGATCTGATTGTCCGGGCCGTGCATCATGGCGTCATAAACAAAGCGCTTGGCAAACACTGCGCCCATCGGGATGGCACCATTGGTGATGCCCTTGGCGGTGGTCACGAGGTCCGGCACCACGCCAAAGTAATCAGTGGCGAAAGGTTTGCCGAGGCGTCCGAAACCGGTGATGACCTCATCGTAAATCAAAAGAATACCGTGCTTGTCTGCAATGGCGCGCAACCGCTCGAGGTAGCCATGCGGCGGCAGAATTACGCCGGCCGACCCAGACATGGGTTCAACGATGACAGCCGCGATTGTTTCTGCGCCGTGAAGAGCAACAAGCCGTTCGAGATCGTCGGCTAACTCCACGCCGTGTTGTGGCAAACCTTTCGAAAAGGCATTGTGCTCCACATCCAGCGTGTGGCGCATATGGTCGGCGGGAATTTGCGGGAACACGCGGCGGTTATTAACGAGGCCGCCAACGGATATGCCGCCGAAGCCGACACCATGATATCCCTTTTCCCGACCGATGATGCGGCTGCGCGTACCTTGTCCGATGGATCGTTGATAGGCGATGGCAATCTTGAGCGCCGTGTCGACGGATTCTGAACCAGAGCCAGTAAAGAACACGCGATCAAGTTTTGCAGCTGGACCGCCGGGGGCGATGGCAGCCAGCTTCTCTGCGAACTCGAAGGCGATGGGATGGCCCATCTGGAACGTGGGAGCGAAATCCATTGTCGAGAGTTGCCGCTCGACAGCTTGTGTGATCCGCTTGCGGCCATGGCCTGCGTTGACACACCACAGTCCGGCAGTGCCATCCAAAATGGTATTGCCATCTACATCGGTGTAATACATGCCTTGCGCGCTGGCCAGGAGACGTGGTGCTGCCTTGAACTGTCTGTTGGCCGTAAATGGCATCCAGAAGTTTTCAAGGTTTGGCATGTTGGATTTGTTGCTGTGGTCCATGAGGTTCCCCTGTTCAGATTGTGCATCATTCCTGCACTTCATCGCTTCGAACAAGTCCTTTTCTTTCGCGCGCTAAGGCATTGATATAACTAAGACGGTTGGATAAATTTTCGATATATCGAACACATGAAAGACGGAGGTGGAAATGGTTGTCGATATCGGAACCCGGTTGCGCCAGTTGCGCGCAATCCATAAATTGTCGCAGCGCGAGTTGGCCAAGCGTGCAGGCGTCACAAACTCGACGATTTCTCTCATCGAGTCGAACTCGACCAATCCTTCTGTTGGTGCACTGAAACGGATCCTGGATGGCATTCCCATCGGTCTTGCTGAATTCTTTGCTTTCGAGCCCGACACGCCCCGGAAGGCGTTCTACGCCGCCGAAGAACTGGTCGAGATCGGCAAAGGGGCCATTTCCTATCGCCAGATTGGTGACAATCTCTTCGGTCGAAGCTTGCAGATCCTGAAGGAGTGTTACCAACCGGGCGCAGGCACCGGGCGGGTTCCGCTGGTTCATGAGGGAGAGGAGGGCGGTATTGTCCTGTCGGGACGTTTGGAAGTCACGGTGGAAGATGAGCGCCGAATTCTTGGACCAGGAGATGCGTATTATTTTGAAAGCAGACGTCCCCATACATTCCGTTGCGTTGGACCTGTTGCCTGCGAGGTGATCAGCGCCTGTACGCCGCCCAGCTTCTGAACACCGTATTCTGTGACACGGATATCTATTTGTTAAAAAGATTAGCCGACTAATAATATGGATTGATGACACTCCATGAGTGGCTCCGCTGACGGTTGGCTAGCCGCCGTGACGGTCTTGTTCAATCTTGCCCTCGGGTTGCGTTCTCTACCATGTTTCGTCCGTGAGTTTTTTCATTCCAAAATTCATAAAGCATTAACCCTCGTCAAGCGAGAATTAGAATATTCTGATGCGCGCTATTCGAGTAGCGGATAGCACTCGGCCTGAGGCGTCAGTTACGCGTGAAACAGGGGATAAGCGTATGGCGTTCAGGGTATCTCGAGGTCTGTTGATTGTAGCGGGGTTTTTATTCGGGCCGAGTCTATCTCTTGCTCAGGTTGCAACAACCACTTTTGCCGTGCAGATGACGATCCAAGGCGAGTGCAAGATCAATTCGGCGGGCACACTGAATTTCGGTAACCGCGTTCTGCTCGACAGCAACGTGGATCAGACGAGCGACATTGTCGTTCTATGCACAGCCAGCACGCCGTTTACAATCGGATTGAGCGCTGGCTCTGGAGCAAATGCCACGGTCTCAAACCGTCTGCTGACATCCGCCGGCGGCGCGACGATCGGATATTCGCTCTACACCAATTCTGCTCGCACGAGTGTTTGGGGAAACACGGTAGGCGTTGATCGACAGGCAAGCACCGGAACCGGCGCAGCCCAAAACTTCACCGTCTTTGGGCGCGTTGCGGCTCAGACCACACCCGTCATCGGGACTTACAACGACACCGTGACTGTCACGATCAATTACTGACCTGCCAAGGAAGAATGCACATGCGCCTTTTCACCTTAGCGGCTGCGTTATTTGCCGGTTTGTATCTCTCGCCATCCCATGCGGCGTCACTGCGCGTGGCCCCCGTCCTCCTTGATCTGACGGCGCCCACGGCGTCTTCAAGCTTGCGGATATGGAATGACGCACAAAGTCCGATCAACGTTCAGGTCAGAATATTTCGTTGGACGCAGCAAAACGGTGCCGATGTCTACACGCCGGTCAGCGATGTCGTCGCCAGTCCGCCGATGACGCAGTTGAAACCCGGTGCCGAAAATCTGGTCCGCATCGTGAGACTTTCCAAAAAGGCAGTTAATGCCGAGGAAAGCTACCGCGTCATCGTTGATGAATTGCCACCGACGGGAACACGGCCATCGGGAACGGTCAATCTCGTAATTCGCCATTCCATACCGGTCTTCTTTGCTGCGCCATCGATCAGTGACGCGCAGCCCGTCTGGTCGGTAAGCCCGCAGGCAGATGGTTACAAGGTCTCGGTTTCCAATACAGGGGCAAAGAGATTGCGGATCGCCAATCTCAGGCTATCGGCCGGAAGCGGTAAGGCCGTGGCTGAGCATAATGGCCTGGTGGGTTACGTACTGGGTGGGTCGGTTGCGACCTGGGTCGTTCCGGCATCGGGCAGCAAACGACTGGGTGGCGTGCTCAAGATTTCTGCAGACAGCGAAGGCGGTACCGTTAATGCGACGGCACGCGTCACCGGCGGTTAGCCTTGCTGTTTTGACGATTACAGGTCTGACGATCATTTCATCGAGCTATCATCATGCGATGGCGCAGGACTTACCACCTGCGCTGCCAGGGGCCTCGCCTGTCCTTGAGCAGGCGCCGTTACAGCTCGAAGTCTACATCAACGATGTATCTACCAATCTGATCGCCACATTTCGTCAGGACAGCGCAGGGTTTCTGCTCATTGAGCCAAAGCAATTGGCCAATGTTGGCATTTCTCCGATGGACATTGAGATCTCGAGGGATGGCTGGATCGATATTTCAAAGTTGCCGGATGTCACAGTCCGCTATGATGAAGCCACGCAGTCGGTTCATTTCGATCTGCCACTGGAGGCGCGTGCCACCAAGGTGATCGATGTCGCGGGCAAGGCCGAAACGGCTGATGAAGACGATGAGGACGTGGATAAACCGAAAGCGACCAAGGATCTCGGAGCAATTGTCAATTATTCGGTCTTCGGATCGTCCGGGGGGAGAGAATTTTCAGATATCGCAGACTTCAGCGGCGCGTCGGCCCTTCTGGAAAACCGCATCTTCGGTGGTTTCGGTGTGGTGTCGTCGTCTCAGGTACTGAGCACATCGCCGTTACAGCAGTTCGATTCCAAACGACTGGATAGCTACTGGACCTATTCCGATGAGGAAAACCTGACAACGTATCGCGCGGGTGACCTGATCACGGGCAGGTTGAGCTGGACACGTCCAACGCGATTGGGTGGCGTGCAGATACGCAGAAATTTCGATTTGCGCGCGGACATCGTGACCATGCCCCTGCCGGAATTTGCGGGCTCCGCCGCAGTCCCGTCCACGGTCGACGTTTACATCGACAATGTCAGACGCATTTCACGCGATGTGCCGGAGGGACCGTTTTCCATCACCAACCTACCCGTGGTCAGCGGCGCAGGCAGTGCAAGGCTGGTCGTTCGCGACGTTCTGGGCAGGGAAACCGTGACGGAAACGGCTTTTTTTGCGTCTGGTGACCTCTTGGCTCCGGGCCTTCTCGATTTTTCCGCAGAGCTTGGCTTTGCGCGGCACAATTACGGACTGGAGTCTTTCGACTACGACGACGCACCGTTGGGATCTGCCACAGTCAGATACGGCTTTTCGGACAGACTGACGTTTGAAGGGCATGCCGAATGTGGTGAGGATTTCTATAATGTCGGTATGGGAGGCGTATTTTCGCTGGGCACCCGTGGATTGGGCAGCCTCTCTGCCGCGACCAGCCACTTTGGCGCTGATACCGGCCATCAGGTTGCCGCAAGCGTTGAAGCGGAAGTGTTCGGTGTCCAGGTCATGGCGCGGTCGCAGAGGACATTTGGTGATTATCACGATCTTGCCTCCGTCACGGCAAATGTGGAAGCAAACGCTATGGCAGCGGGATTGATGAGCGTGCGGACGCCGCGCGCGATCGATCAGATTTCGGCATCCACCAGTCTGGGTTTTGCCGAGACAAGCCTGAACTTGACCTTCACGCAGTATGAGACCTTCGAGGACAAGACGTCCAGGCTGCTCGGTCTGTCTGCCACGCGTCCCTTCGGGCAGAATGGCAATGCCTACGCCACGGCCTATAAAGACCTTGGAGATGACGATTCATACGGCATATTCGCCGGCATCTCCTGGACTTTTGGCGGCGGTATCTCCTCGACCGCCAGCATGTCATCCGACGCGGATGGATACACATTCATGGGAGATGTTTCCAAGGCCGAGGAACAGGAAGAGGGCAGTTATGGCTGGCGTGTGCGCGGCTCGCAAGGGCGCGGCGATGCCGTGTCGGCATCTGGCAGCTATCGTGGCAGCCTTGCACGTGTCGCAGCAAGCGTCGATCACTTTGGCAGCAGCACGCAGGCTACCTTGCAACTGGACGGTTCAATCGCCGCCGCGGGTGGTGATGTTTTCATTGGAAATCGGATCGATGATGCCTTTGCGGTGGTGGATGCAGGTGCGCCTGGTGTTGATATTTTTCTGGAAAACCGGCCCATGGGCCAGACCAACCGCCGGGGAAAGATACTCCTTCCCAACCTTCGTTCGCATGACGCCAACAATATTACGCTCGATCCGAGCAATCTTCCTGTCGATGCCCGGATCGACCGGACGAAGCAGACCGTGACGCCATCTGACAAGGGTGCCGCGGTCGTGAATTTCCAAGTGAAGACGGAAGGTCGCGTGGCGCTCGTCATGCTAAAGGATGAGAGCGGAGACGTCATCGAAACGGGATCGACCGTCACGCTGGATGATGGCCGTGATTTTCTGGTCGGATATGACGGGCAGGCCTATGTGGACGATATTGCTGATAAAAGTCGCCTAAACGTTCGACAACCAACCAAAGCACCGTGTTCCGCCGAACTTCTGCTTCCTGCGGGCGGTGAGACGCGCGCAACTGTCGATCTCATATGCAAAGGTGCTCAACCATGAAGCTCATAGGCATTTTTATTGCCTTCATTACTTTCCTGTCTTCGTCCCCGGCATTTGCGGTGACATGCAGCTTCACCATGACCGACATGAATTTCGGATGGGTCAATCTGGCGAATAATGCGGCGGTCAACACGACAGGAACGATGAAGGCAACGTGCTCCAACCCCTTGAGCGGTGGTAACAATCTCTCGATCCGCATCTGCGTGAATATCAATGCCGGCACGGGTGGGCAGACGAGCGGCGAGCGGGAGATGAAGTTCGGCAACGCCCCACTCAAATTTCAGCTCCATCAAGATGCCTTGAGGTCCATACGATGGG
This sequence comes from Agrobacterium sp. rho-8.1, assembly GCF_033957725.1. NCBI lineage: Bacteria > Pseudomonadati > Pseudomonadota > Alphaproteobacteria > Hyphomicrobiales > Rhizobiaceae > Agrobacterium > Agrobacterium sp. rho-8.1. The sequence goes on along the minus strand of NZ_CP192789.1, from coordinate 825,450 downwards.
GGTCTGCACTACAGCCGGAGTTGGGCTCCCCCATGGCCATAGATATGGTTTTGCCGCTTGAGCCGTTGCTGGGAACCGCGACCATGACCGTCTACGGCAGGATTTCCGCGTCCCAGGCGTCTGCCGTGAAGGGGCAATACAGTTCGAGCTTTGCAGGCGCTGAAACACGGGTCAACTATGCGCCTTATACCGTTATAGCGCCGCTTTGCTCGGCCATGACGCTAAACCCCACAACTGTCCCTTTCAATGTGACTGCAACGGTCGAGCCAACATGTGTTGTCTCCGCACAAACACTTAATTTTGGTACCCACACAAATCTTGTGACGGCTGTGGATGCGACGGGTGCCATCTCGCTGACATGTACCGCGAACCTTCCCTATACCGTTTCCCTGAATGGTGGCTTGAGCAATGCCAGTCCCGCATCCCGCAAGATGGTGAGGCCCAACGGATCGATAACCTATGGTTTGTATACAAACGCAGCGCGCAGCAACCCTTGGGGAAGCGGAGCTGGGCAAACGGTCAGCGGCACGGGAAACGGGACTGCACAGTCCTTGTCGGTTTATGGACGCGTGCCAGCGCAGACAACGCCTATGACGGGTTTGTATTCCGATACCGTTGTCGTAACGGTGAATTACTGAGCAGCCTTTGTTCGCCGTTTTAGCGATCGTGCTGAAAAACGGTATATTAACGCCTAACCCCTAGACTGGGCGCTGTGCAGGACTGGCACAGTCATGTCCAGCATTCGCAATACCGCAGGTGGATATGATCAGGGCATATGTCTGGCCTTCAATCCGACTGCCGCGAACGAACGTATAGAACAGGGCGATGTCGATGATATCGCAGCGCGCGATTTGCGCCAAGACTATGGGATCGTGAACCGATATGGCGATGAGCGGCACCGCATCTGACACGCGGCACTATAATGAACCTGCCAAAGGTCCAGCCAATCTGTTCAGGCTGGCCGCTTTGCTGTGGCGAAATGCACTGTTCATCGTGCTGATCGGCATTATTTGCGCAGCACTCGCTTTTGGCGTTTCGTTGTTGATGCCCAATTACTATGTCGCCACGTCCCAAATCCTGCTTGACCCCGAGGGGTCGCGGGTTCTGGAAAGCGATCTCCCGGGCCAGCCGCGTGCTGTGGATTCGCACGTTCTCAACCAGCAATACATCATCACGTCTGCCCAGGTTCTGTCACGCATCGTGGAAAGCGAGAAGCTCTACGACGATCCGAAGTTTGGCGCAGCGTCTCCGGTCTATCCCGATAAGGAAAGCCGGAGCAATCTGGCGCTCGATGCCCTGCGCAGGGTGACGTCGGTCGCAGCCGTGGGCAAAAGCTTCATCGTCAATGTTTCGGTGACGTCGGACAGCCCGCAGCGGGCGGCGGAACTCGCCAATCTCATCGCTGTGACCTATACGCAGGTCCGAATTGAAATGAACAGCGATGTTCTGCGCCGGACCGGTGGCGGGTTGGCGGCACAACTGGACCAGTTGAGAAAAGCCGTCGAAGATGGCGACCGGGCCGTACAGGCCTATCGTGCCGAGCACAATCTGGCCGACATTCAGGGACGCCCTGATATCGAACAGCGTATTGCAGACGCAAATACCGAGATATCCAGATTGTCTGCCACGGTTGCTGAAAACGAAGCGCTGGTTACAGAACTCAATCGTGCCCGAAACGACAGGCAGTATCTGCGTTCGATCCCTGATACATCGTTGACGCCTGCGATTATTTCGCTTCGGGCGCGGTATCAGGAAAGCCGCGAGGAGGAATCCGTTCAGGCCACATCACTGGGTTCCCAGCATCCTTCCTTGCAGGCAGCACGGGCACGCACGCAGTCGCTCTCCAATATTCTCGATGAGCAACTGCGCAATTTCTCCTCTGCCACATCGAGCAATCTGGCGCGGCTGAAGAACCAGTTGGCGATCTCGAAAACCAATGCCAATACGTTGAAGACCAGCCTCAACAGTGACGAACAAACCATGGTTCGTCTGCGTGAATTGCAGCGCAAGCTCGAAAGCGACCGTGCGGTTTACGAAGCGTTCCTGTTGCGAACCAAGCAGCTTTCCGAGCAGCAGGGCACATCGAGCGAAAATCCGCAGATCATTTCCAGTGCCGAGCCGCCCCTGCGTAAGGCCGGACCGCCTCGCACATTGATGATGGCCGGCGGCGGTATTTTCGGACTCATTCTGGCTGCGGGCCTGTTGATCCTGCGTGATCAGTTTCGCGGTACGGGCAATGAGCCTCAACCGCTTGCCCGTTCGTCTGACGAACCCCTTCCGGTTGAAGGAGGGGAAGGCAACAACACCGTCGCTCTCCTGCAGGCATCCAAGACAGCTCGGCCCGTTGGTCGCGTTATCAGCGAAGCCGACACAAAAGAGCTGAAGGCGTCCGGCGACGAGGGCTTCGATGGTTTGGCCGGGTATGTTTCTTCCGCCGTTGCGCCCGCCAACAATCATTCCATCCTGGTGGTGTCCACCGGACCCAAAAACCGCGCTTCCTACAGCGCCTTCAATCTGGCGGCTGAAACGGCCAGACTGGGACGCCGCGTTTTGCTGGTGGATTGCGCGCCTCAAGATCCGCTTCTGACAGGCATGCTGTTGCCGCACGAGCCTGGTAAAGACGCCGAGGTCGCAAACGAGGACGGCTTTTACACCTTTGAAGGCATCCCGTTTTTGCATTTCGCAACGATCGAGCATAGCCATGCGGAAGGCGATATAACCAACGCCAAAGACGAAAATGAAGAGCCCTTCGATCTTATCGTCATCGATGGCGGGGTGGCGGCCAAATCAAGGATCAGTCCCGCGCTTCGGAATAAGCTGGACGAAGTGTTTCTCATGCAGCATGAAGACGACACCGGCAGCGTTGTGATTGCTCTCGTCACTCTGGAAGAGAGCGGCCTTGAAGACACAAAAGTCGTGCGGATGACACGGTCCGGTTTGCAATATTGAGGACACATCTTGGCTGAAAACAACAATCGTGCAGCCATTCGCTTCCCATTTCTGCAGGGTCGGTCCATCTCGGGTCTGAATGTCATCTTCAATATGGGCCTGCGCGGCTCGACGCTTGTTCTTCGCTTCGCGTTGTCGTTCTACATCGTCAAATTCATCGGTCTGGAAGCGGCAGGTGTCTATGGTTTGGCACTCGGCGTCGTCAATGCCGCGCCTGCGATCCTGGGCTGGGGCTTGAACTACTTCATCGCTCGGGATGTCAGTGGCAAAACCACGGGTGTCGCGGGCCTTTACATGAAAACGCGATTGCTGGTGACGGTTACCTCGCTTGTCGCCATGACGGCGGTTGCACTGGTCGCTGCCTATTTCATGGGGCATCACGTCATCCCGCTCTATTTCCTGATCCTTCTGGTGGTTTGGCTGGAAACCATAGCCTGCGACATCCACGTGCCCTTGATCGCTCAGGAAATGTCGAGCCAGGCCAATGTCCTGTTCTTTTTGAGAACATCCTCATGGATTTTGCCCGTCATTGGCCTCGGCCTGGCGTTCGAAGCCTTTCGCACCATCGAGGCCATCATGGTGGCGTGGAGCCTTGGCTATATTTTGATGTTCGCTGGGCTGGGATTTTTCCTGCGCAACTGGCCGATCCGACGGATTCTCGGCATGCCGATGCGGATGCGCTGGGTGAAAAAGCGGATGCGCAGGGCATGGCTGATCTATATTAGCGATATGAGCAATGTCGGGCTTGTTTACGCCGATCGCTATGTCGTATCCCTGCTGCTCACCCTGTCGCTCACGGGGGTCTATACGTTCTATTGGTCGCTGGCCAATGCGCTGCAGACGCTGATTTCGACAGCCGTGCTGCAAGTGGCGATCCCGGCACTTTTCAAAGCGTACAATACCGGCTCCATGAAGGAATGGCGCCAGGTGATGATCTGGCAGTTCAGCAAGACCGCGGCGGTCGCTTTCGGGCTTGGCGTCGCGATCTTCATCGCCGGTAATGTTCTCGTGCATCTCATGAACATGCCGGAGCTTGGCCAGCATCAGGGCATGTTTGCACTCTTGCTACTGACCGCGGTGGTTCGGTCCTGCACCGATCTCATGGGGCTGGGTCTCAACAGCCTCCGAAAAGATGGCCACTACGCCTTCGTCAACCTGTCGAGCGTTCTGCTATCGATCAGCATGAGTTTTCTGCTTATCAGCACCTTCGGTTTTATCGGCGCTGGCCTTTCTGCTTTCTTTACGGCGCTTGTGACGGCATCGATTTCCAGCACATTGCTCTGGCGGGCTTCCCGGTCATGACCCGTTCCGGCCATCGTTTTCATCTCAAATATCGTCGCAAAAGAGGTGCGTGAAACATGGGAGCGGATCAACCGCAGCACTCGCTTGGGCGGCGCCTTTTCAAGAAACTGTACCATGCGGCGATTCAAAGCCTGCCGATCAAGCGGGCAACGCAATTGCAATATTATCGCTATCACAAATTATGGGCCGATCTTGATCATCCCAAGACACTGAACGAACATCTCTGCGCTCGCAAGATTGCCTGGATCGGACCCCAGTCTGACCCGCGCCTGATCATGCTGAGCGACAAGATTGCGGTAAAAGCGCATGTTGCGGCAGTCCTTGGCCAGCAGTGGGTGACGCCAACCCTTTGGCATGGAAAAAATCTCGATGAATGCCCTGCTCTGCCGTTTCCCTATGTCATCAAGGTCAACCACGGTTCAGATCGCAATATCTTCGTCTACGGGCCGGACGATCTGATCGGCGCGAAAGAGACGTGTGATGCCTGGCTTGCCGGGCGCACCGCGTGGCGCTTGGCGGAAGAGTGGTACAACCACATCAAGCCGGAAATTTTCATCGAACCCTTTATCGGCCACGATGGCGAAGCGCCTGTCGATTACAAGCTTTTCTGCTTCGAAAACGATATTCCCTGCATTCAGATCGACACCGCGCGGTTTACGGACCATCGCCGATGCTTTTACGATGAACATTGGAATAAGCTGGATTTCGGACACTATTATCCGCTCGAAACCGAAGATCTCCCCCGTCCAGCACATCTGGATGAGATCCTTGAAGCGGCCCGCTCGCTCGCTCAGGGCTTCGAATTCGTTCGAATAGACTTTTACGATACGCCATCCGGCCCGCTGTTTGGGGAGATGACCTTCAGCCCGACATCCGGCTTTGGCGCTTTCCGGCCACCATCGACGGATGCATGGCTGGGGACTTTCTGGAAAGATAGTCCGCAAGGGACGTTCCGAACCGGCCCGGAAACACCCTAGGTTTCAGCGGCTTGTGCCTTGCCGCTCACAACAGGCCTGTCGAACAGATAGGACAGGATTATGCCGCCTGTTAGCCACGCGACAACGACGTAGACATAATAGAAGCCAGGCGTGAAAACGGCGTTGAACAAAAACAGGAAGGCGATGTAGCCGCAGGCAACTTTGCGCAGGCCCAAACGACTGGGCTGCAAATTGTCATGAACCCACATTTGCAGCTTGCCGAAGTAGTATCCGAACAACGTGGCGATGATGACGACGCCGGGAATGCCGAAGTTCAAATAGGCCTCACCGAAAAGGGTCGGGCGCAGACCTGCGTGGAATTGCGGGTCGAGACCCGCAAGCGTGGCGGTGACGACGCCCATGCGAAAATCACCACGGAAATCGCTGATGAAGGATGGAATGAGCGCCATATAGCCCGCGAGATAGGTCATGCCATGGTAGAACCGTCCGCCGAAGCCACTCAATATCCAGGCGTAATCGCGAAAGTCCGAGAAATTGTTGCCGTAGAAGATCTGGAAAGTGACCACCTGCAACACATCCACGCCATCATTGCCATCGGCTGTGGATCGCAAGATACCGATCGCGATCGCTATGGTCACGAAGCCGAAGATCGACAGTGTGAAAGCTGCGAGGTTTCGATAGCGATAGGTGATGATGAGGCACACGACGAACATGAACAGCACTTCGATGCTGGCACCGCGCGTGCCGATCATCAGGCCAAGCGCGCTGCACATGAAGCCGGCGAACACAAAGAAGCGGCTGTAACCGAACCCATAGACCAGCAGGCTGAGGGTGATCGTCGGCAAGATAACCGAGTAGAGATTGATCGCCGGGCGCAGTGACGTGTTCTCGAATGAAAACTGTCTTCCTTGGAATGGCCTGACGCCAAGTGCGACAAGCCCAAGCGTGGCAACGATGATGACCCCTAGGGATATCCAGACGCCTGGCTTCGTCTGCCAGAAGGCGTAGCCTTTTTCGACAAAGGTGAAGACGGCGCTTTTGCCCGAGCTGAACGTCGCCAGTCCCATACCGACGATCACGAAGATCACGCCCAGAACAGACAGGTAGAAGGCTTCATTGATGTAGTCGCGGATGATGTAGATGGAATCGCCGACCGCTTCCACGTTCTGGTCGGATGCAGCAAAGGGCGACATGACCAGAATGGGCAGGACGTTGTAGCGTATCCAGAAATAGGAGGAAAAGGTCAGCACGCCCCATTTGTAAAACGAGCTGACGTAGTAAAGGAGGAAAACCAACCAGCCGATGATGAGTATGAGCCAAGCCAGATGGGACATGTCGAACCTTATTGCCCAAGCACTGTGCATGAAGCGGCACGGAAAAACCGGTTCGTTGATCGTCGCAGAAACGAGTTAAGAAGTTGTTAGCCATATTGGGCGTCGCGGCGTATTCAGGCAGAACTATCGCTGCGCCGCAGAGACCAAGATTTGTTCGAGACGCTCATAATAGCCTGTGTCTTCAGCCGTGCCCTTGAAGTTCAAGAAGCCGGGGAAAGTTTCATCGCGTTTCTCCCACCATAGTTTCTGGCCTGTGGAAAGAGCCATATTCAGCAGCTTGAAGAGCGCATCGGGCTTTGCGGGGTCGTAGGACCAGCCCGTTTGTTGTTTGTCCACGATCTCAGGCGTGCCGCCGCGAGCGGTGGCGATGACGGGCACACCGTAAATCGGGGATTCGATGAGGATGCGACTTTGCGGTTCGTGCCAGCGCGACGGCACGATGATGGCATCAGCCACGCGGTAGATGTCTTCCGGCCTGATAAAGCCCTTGAACTCGACGGGCGCGTCTTTTGACATCGTTTTCAACTTCGTCAGAAATTCCTCGCGGCCTCTGCCTGCGATGACGAGCTTGGCATTGTCGCGGTTCGGCAGCGACAGAAAAGCATGCAGCAGATCCTCGACACCCTTTTCCTTGGTGATCGCCCCGAGATAACCGAAGGTGAAAACCGGGGTTGCGGCTTCACGCCTGCCAATCAGCGACCTGTCGAAGCTGTTTTCGGTTGCGTTGGTGTTGTGCATCACATGCCACTGCGCATCCTTAAACACGCCGTTGCTGATGAACCTTTTGCGCAAGGCATCGCTCACTGCGATGATGCTCATATCGCTGTCCGCCAATTTTCGCATGCGTCGGTTGAGCACGGAACAGTCCAGACAGGGCCGCTCGCAATTGTCGCCACCGCGAAACATGCTGGTTTTGGCGCAGAGCAGCCCGTAATCTCTCAAATGCAGGCACACGGGTATGTTGGCGTCACATGCAGCCACAAACAAAGCTGGCTGCATGAAGGCAGAATTCTGCGCATAGATGAGATCAAATTTTTCCCTCATGAAAAAATCGGTCAGTCCCCTGGGACAAATCGCGCCCATTGCGGTGCGCAGATGCCAGCGGGCGCGCCGCAGAAACCCGGCGGTAGATTTGCTGGGCAGGGGCAGATAGCTGTTCATCCACGGAAGCCGGATAACCCTGATATCGCCTGGCAAACGTGTCTCGCCAGGCGGCGCGATCGCGTCGCCCTCACGGCCCAGGGCCAGCACGGTGACATCATGACGCTTGCCGAGTTCCATCGCACCCAGGCGCGCAGAGATTTCTGCACCGCCTTCCTCTTGTGGGGCGAAAGTTTGCGATACAATGCAGATTTTCAAATCCGCTTACCTTTAAACGCCAATATGCTGTGCCATTTCCTGAGTTGTATTTATGCTGCGAGAACTCTTTAAATATACTGAATATGAATCCGGCAGCATAAGCGGTCAATTACGTCATGATCACGAATAGATGTGCTGCCCATGAAAGGTCATGTTGTTTTTTTCTTTTACGGTGGAGAATAAGTGCGAAACACATCCGGATTGCCATATTTTTCGTTATAGATTCCATCTTGTTTAAGGAATTTGCGCTTTAAGTGCGACTGCACAGGGCAGGTCGCCGTTCGATCCAGTGCCGCAGGTGAGGTGGATCATGAGGATTCTGCACGTATTCGAAACGCTTCCCGGCGGACCTGCGACCTATTCCAACGAAACGATCCCCACGCAAATCCGCGAATTAGGCGCTGACAATGTCAGAATCATCGTGCCTGATGCACATGTGGGTTTTTTAAAAAACACCCCGCTCCGCTGCGTTGCCACGTTCAAAAGACAGCGTAGGCTAAGGTCCCTGCCAGCTCTGGCGCGTTCCGTTTCGCGCGAGGTCAAGGCGTTCAAACCCGATATCATTCATGCGCACTCCACCTTTGCAGGCTTGATCGTCCGCGCCATTGGTGTGTTACCCGGCGCATTTCCGCCCATCGTCTATTGCCCGCATGGTTGGGTCTTCGACATGGAAACGCTGGGAATGTTGCGGCGGCCAGCTTTATGGGTAGAACGGCTTTTTTCGCCACTGTGCCATACCATTGTAGCCATATCCGATCACGAGTACCATCAGGGTATCAAGGCGGGCATTCCAGCTCATCGTATGATCGTCATCGAAAACGGCATATCGTCGCAAATACCGGTGACGAACGCTGCCACATGGGACGATCAGCGTACCAAAGTTTTATTCGTTGGTCGTCTGGATCGGCAAAAAGGCGTCGACATCCTTTTGACAGCGGCAGCGAAGCTGAAGGACAAGGCCGTTTTCCGGGTGATCGGGGCACATGTCACGACTAGGAATAATCTGACCGAGGCACTGCCCGCCAATGTGGAGTTGTTGGGATGGAGGTCGTCGGAGGATATTGCGGGGCATCTGGCTGTTTGCGATGTGGTGGCGATGCCGTCTCGGTGGGAAGGTTTCGGCCTAGTCGCGCTGGAAGCGATGCGCGCGCATAAACCGGTCATCGCATCGCGCGTGGGTGGCCTGCAATCTGTGGTGCTGGACGGGCAGACCGGAGTCCTATTTCCAGCCGGCGACGCCGATGCCCTTGCAACCGCGATCGCATCGCATGGACGAGAAGACTGGACGCGGATGGGATCTGCAGGCTACGCACGCTTTATTGAACGCTATAGAAGCGAACGGACCAACAGCACACTCATGCAGCTTTACCGAGACATTGTGAAGGAAGCACCGGCAGAAAGTCGCAAAATCGCATGAAGCATTTTATCAACGGCCGGTTTCTCACTCAGAAAACCAGTGGTGTGCAGCGTTTCGCGCGCGAAATCGTCAAAGCGCTGGACCGCCATTTGACGTTGACCGGAAGCAAGGACGAGTGGACGCTGATTACTCCCGAAACGGCCACCGTCGATATGACGCTGTCTTCCATACGCCAGAAGAAAATAGGTTCTTTTTCGGGGCATTTATGGGAGCAGACGCAGCTTTTTGCTGCGTCCCGTCACGGTCGGTTGATCAATCTGTGCAACAGCGGTCCTGTGCTGCACGGCAAAAGCCTGACGGTTATTCATGATGCGATGATATTTCGCACACCGGAGAATTTCTCCCGCTCCTACCGTACGGTTCATAGTACCTTGGGAAAGTGCCTTGCCCGTCGCGGACGCATTGCAACGGTATCGGCGTTTTCACGGCGCGAGCTGAGCGAGACAATTGGAGCGGAAAACGTTGCGATCATTTCCAACAGCTGTGAACACATGGCCGCCATAGCGTCCGATGAGACGGTGGTAGCGCGACTGGGGCTGACGCCGTGTAATTATGTGTTGTTTGTCGGTTCACCGACACCCAACAAGAACCTTGTCCGCGCGATAGAGGCGATGGCGACCCTTGGCAATGCTGCCCCACGCTTCGTCATCGTCGGCGCCGCTGCGTCCGCTGTTTTTCATAACGGTCCACAGGGCCCGGCGCCGGTCAATAGTGACAGGGTCGTTTTCACGGGTCGTCTTTCCGATGAAGAGATCGTCGCACTCTATAGCAACGCTGCCGCATTGCTGTTCCCCAGCCTCTACGAAGGGTTTGGCATTCCACCTTTAGAAGCAATGCTTCTCGGCTGCCCGGTTTTGTCATCGAATATCGAGCCGGCGCGCGAGGTGTGTGGCGACGCCGCGGTTTATTTCAATCCAGAAAGCGTGCAGGAGATCGCGCATTCCGTTTCCCATCTGGCCGCAAATGCTGGACTGCGAAGTGAACTGATTGCGCGCGGCCACGCGCGTGCCAGGGAATTCTCGTGGGACAAAAGTGCGCAATGCCTGATTCACGCAGTCTCAGGACTTTGATGCTATGTTCACATGTTATGATACAATATGCCACGAGCAGCGTTTCGGCTCCGCCGAATATGGGTGCGTGGTGGAGAAACTGCGAAGCCGATGAAGATCTGTATCGTTGCTCAAACATTCGCACCCCAGGAAGAGGGGGGCGCAGAGATTGTAGCCCGCGTTTGCGCCGCCGAACTTTCGCGTCATCACGATGTCATCATCCTGTCTTTGGGGCTGGAAGGCGACGAGATCGCGCCACCCGGTGAAACGGTGAATGACGATGGTATCCGTGTTCTGCGCGTCAACTGGCACAACAGTTACCTTCCCGGCCCACGCAAACCCGCTGTCGGCACAATGACCAAACTGGTCTGGCACATCCGCAGCGCGCTCGGTGCGACGTCGGCTAAGGATGTCAAAGAGTTGCTGGTGCGGGAGCAGATCGATCTTGTCTACGCCCACAATTCTGCACGGATGCAGCCGGCTCTCTTTGAAGCCACGAGTGCGCTCGGCATTCCGCTTTGCCTGCATTTGCATGATTACGCGCTATTATGTCCCAAATCGAGCATGTTTCGCGGATCGGGCAATTGCGAAAAGCCGTGCCTGCAGTGTCGCGTCCTGACCGCCCGCACCAAGTCCAGCGATGGCAATGGTGTGACGGCCATTTCAGTGAGTGACGCTCTGCGGCAGCGGTTTTTGCAAAACAGTGTTTTGCCGAAAGCAGACTGGCATGTGCTTATCAACGCCAACCGTAGCGAGGCTTCGTTCGATGCATCCCTGTTTGGCCGGAAAAGTGGAACAAGCGAGCACTTTACCTTCGGATATCTTGGCGCTCTGGCGGAAGAGAAGGGCATCGAGGACTTGATCCGCGCATTCGTCAGATTACCGCAGTCTGAAAAGGCAACACTTCTGATTGGTGGGCGAGGGCGTGAAGACTACGTGCAGCATCTAAAGTCTTTAGCCGGCACATCGCCCATCCGCTTCCTGGGCTTTGTGCCGCCGGAAGACGTTTACAAAATGGCGGATGTCATTGTCTTGCCATCGCGTTGGCACGAACCGCAAAGCCTGATCCTCATGGAAGCCGCCACCTATGGCGTGCCAGTTATCGGTACCGAGCGCGGCGGGACGCCCGAAATTTTGAGGGACTTGGGCACGGGTTGGTGTTACGATCCTGATGAGGACGATAGTCTCATCAAGGTGATGGATCGTGCTTTGAACATCGGTCATGCACGTTGGTGGCAGGAGCGGAATATCCATTTCCCGGGTATTGCGGGTTTCAAAGGTACGTCAGAATCATCCGGTTATTATCGCAGGCTAAACGATATTCTGGTCGCCGCTGCCGTGAAAGAGTAAGCAAAAAAGCAGACCGCTGCACCAAATTTATCTGATACTTCTCATGATCGACATGTAATCTCAAGTAATGCTTAAGTGATCATAAGCTAATTGATATGCTGTGGGAGTGTCGGTAAAGAGGGGGAGAGATAGATGAATGCCGGTTTTGATATGCACGGCCTAAAGGGGAAACACGTGCAAATCTCTGCTGACTACCCAGTCACCTTTTCTGACACGGTCGGCCTCTTCAGGCCCTCTGATGCTTGCACTTTGCTAGAGAACCCGCGGTCCGGTTCGCTGGTGTCGACCAATACATCCGTTCTGTTTGTTGGTTCGTGGGGCTTTGAGGAATTGTGCGCCCGCAAATTCTGGCAACGACTGGCCGTCGACCTATCCAGGCGGGGCATGGCGAGCATGCGATTCGATTATCCCGGTACGGGTGACGCACTGGATCACCCGGACTATGCCAGTGGGCTTGACGTCTGGCTCGACACCATTGCTGCTGCTGCTCAAAAGCTCAAGGAGTTGTCCGGCGCCAAGCATCTCATTGTGATCGGACACGGTATCGGTGGCGCGCTTGCGTGGCGGGCTGCGGAACACATTTCGGATATTCGAGGAGTTGCACTTGCTGCACCGGCTCTGTCGGGGCGTCACTGGCTCCGCGAATTCGTCGCCTTGAGCAAGATTGCCAATCAGGGCGCGCTCCACCGACGTCATTCGGCATCAGGCCCTGCCATGGGTGAGCAGGTCATTCCTGAAAACGTGGCCAAGGGGCTGCGAGACGTGAATATTTCGGCCACGACGAAAGCCCCCGCCCCCCATATTTTGCTGCTCAAGCAGAAAAACCGCCATACGGATATGGATTTTGCCGAACACATCCGCACACTGGGCGTAGAAGTTCGATCCACCGATTTCGAAGGATATGATCACTTTATCCGCGACGTTCTGTTTTCCGTACCGCCAGTAGCCGCGATCGAAACGCTGGCCGGGTGGGCGAAAGATGTAGCAGAGAAGGTAACGACCGATCATGTTGGGGCGGGAAATCTGCCAGTTCCAACGCCCTTGGCCCTGAAAGGCAGCGGCTTTACGGAGACACCTGTTCGCTTTGGTGAAGATGATCGCCTATACGGCGTGCTGGCAGAGCCGATCGGCCCACGCAAGGGCGCGACAGTTCTGGTCCTGCCCACGGGCTATGAGCGGGCGTCCGGCTGGGGACGCATCAGCGCCCAGCTTTGCCGGGAGCTCGCAAAATCCGGTATTGCCAGCTTGCGGTTCGATATGGCCAATATTGCTGATAGCCCCATGGTTCCCACCCGTCCGGAACAGATCATTTACAGCGAGGGCCAATTGGAAGATGTGGTGGCCGCGACAGATTTTCTGGAGCAACGCCATCTTTTCCCGGTTGTGGTAACGGGTCGATGCAGTGGTGGATGGGCCGCGTTCCAAAGCGGTGTGCGTGACCCAAGGTTCAGCGGCGTGGTTGCTGTCAACGTTTTTGATTTCTATATTCCGCCACACGCTGATGTGGAGGCATTGCTGATCTCGTCTCGACAGCCATTGGCGAGCTATGGGGCAAAACTGGTAAGTGGCGGCTTCTGGCTGAAGGTTTTCAGCGGAAAAGTTCGGATCAGGAACGGTGTGACCAATCTGTGGGCGATGATCGTCGGCAAGGCTATTTCATTTGCAACGCCGTTGATGGTGCGTTTTCCATTCCTGTCTCCGCGCTTTCAAGCCATATCCAGAGATTTTAGGTCGATCGCCGCAAACAACACACAAATGACCGTCGTCTTTACTGAAGGCGATATCGGCGCGGCGATGTTGGAGACGAACTTCGGTCCGTGCGGACGTATGCTCAGTTGTCGCTATGGAAATCCCCGCATCGCATTCATTGCCGATTCCGACCATAACCTGACCACCGCAGAAGCGCGCCATGCGTGGGCACAGGAAGTGGAAATGATCGCATTCCGGTTTCCACCCGCCAGTTAGGACCTTTCGCTCTCAGCAATCCGAACGTGCCGAGGGAAAATCAGCAGTTGCCAGCACGGACCGATGCGAGATTGACGATATCTGCATGGGTCATGTTCATCTCCATCTCGTTTTGCAAGGCAGACCGAAGAGCTTGTTTTGCGACATCGATATACCAGGTTGCTGATGCCGCGCCGAGCGTTTCAGCGGCGCCCTCGGCATAGGTCAGCATGTTGATAAGGGTGAGGAATTCTTCCTGGCGTTCATTGATTTGGGCGTCGGTCATCATACACTCATCGTTATCGGTTTCGACGACATCTATAGAGCAAGGCCGCCTTCTGCGCGTTTTAATATCATCACACACGTTATGCTTGAAGTTTTTAATCTAAATTTCAGTTCTGTGAAAAGCCCAAAACGACGAGGGATGCCGTTTTTACGTTATCCCGACGGTTTCTCAGCGATGATTTTGGCTTCAAGACAAAATTCTGCCTATTCGCTTTCGCTATTACTCCTGATTGGAGATGACAGTCGACCAAAATTCCAAATCATAGCCTGAGGTTGTCTATAAAAATACTGCACGTATTGGACGAGAATTGTCAAGCTGCTTCGGACACTCCTCGTCAGACAGAGGATAATCCGCTGTGGCGGGTTTATCACCTATCTGCGAAGGGGCGCTAGCATGTTGGCAATGGTTGCGGCTCGTGACATCGCACCAATGTTTTCGTCGACCTGAACATGAAAAGGCCGACATGACAGAGCTTCTTTGAAGCCTCTGAAAAAGCACATACTCCTACAGGGCTTTCTCAGCGAAATACGCTGTCTTGGCCACACGCAAGCTTAGCTCCCCGTTACGATGGTAACGGGGAAAGATTTTAGAAGCTTGGCCCGGATGAGGTCTTCGATAGCCGTCAAAATCACTTGGAGGTCATGCCATGCGGCCAGCCCCAATCTTTCGAACTCATCTAGTGTGGGGAGGATGCAGAGGTCTCGCTAGTCTTTTGCGTATCGGATGTGCTGCTGTTTCCGAGCGACTGGACGAGCTCCAGAACGCGCCTGCGAACGCGGCCGTCTTCTATCGTGCAAAACGCCCGCGCCAGCGATATGCCTTCCTTGGAATTCATGAACTGCGAGAGCTGGCTGGGTTCCGCCAGTGGCTTATCGTCCGCGGAGCCGGGGCTTCCCTCGAAGAAATAGGAGATGTGTACATCCAGCAATTCGGAAATGTGCTGCAGGCGGCTGGCGCCGACCCGGTTCGTGCCCTTCTCATATTTTTGAACTTGCTGGAATGTGATGCCAAGTCCATCGCCCAGTTTCTCCTGACTTAACCCGAGCATGACGCGGCGCAGGCGAATACGAGAACCCACGTGGATGTCGATATCGTTGGGGGATTTTTTCATGGTATGCGTAACTCCGAAGCCTAAGGCTATGTACAGGGATTGCCGAAACTTGAGTGAGCGCAAAGGGTCGGCAAAATTGGGCCCATGCGGTGTATTCCAAAAACAATCGCCCTACTTGGGACGAAGACGACGGCTTAAATTTGATCAGCTTGTTCTTGGGCGGGAAGATGACGGCTTGAGATCAGGCCGGGCAAGCCCCAGATTTTGGGTCTTGCCAACTAGCGCAGTTTCGTCGTTGGCATCGGCTTCAATCTCGTCATCAATGCTCCGTAGGGCAAAAGCATGACAAGGCCGACGATTATCTTCACTGTGAGATCGCCCAGCGCCCATGAAACCCAACGCGGTGCTGCGCTGGCGAAGATGCCAAGGATCGGTGCCTGCTCGATGGCGAAGGCATCGTTGGGGCCGACAAACGAGAAGGTTGCGGCAAAGGCGATGGAGAAGAAGAGTGCGGTGTCGAGGACCGAGCCCAGCATGGAACCTGCCAACGGCGCTCGCCACCAGCTTTGCTGTCGAAGCCGGTTGAAGACCGAGATATCGAGAAGTTGGCCGATCAGATAGGCGGTGCCGGATGCGACCGCAATGCGCGGGATCGATGTCCAGAACGACAGGCAAACCCCGACGACGAACCCCGCCAGGACGACCCGCCGTGCAGTGGCTGGACCAAACTGGCGGTTGGTCAGATCCGTGATGAGGAACGCAACCGGATAGGTAAAAGCGCCCCATGTGAGAAGATCGCCGAGATTGATGCCGAGGAACGTTCCCGATAACGGGTACTGGACAAGGATGTTCGATGCCACGACGACGGCGGTCATGAGCAGGACATAGACAAGCATAAAGCGCTGATAGGGCATTTTTTTATCCTGGGTGATGCCACCAGTTGGAGCGAAATGAAAACAAATAAAAGGCTTGAGCGGCAACAGCCATTCAAGCCTTTTGAAAGTTCGTGATGTCGTCGCCGCTAATTAGGCAGCAGCAACAGCTGTTTCAACAGTCTTCTTGGCAATCTGGCGACGCAGCAAACGAGCGCGCATCGAAAGGTCGCCTTCGCTGGACTTGAGAAGGAACAGGTCGAGGCCACCACGATGCTCGACGGAGCGCAGAGCAGCTGCGGAAACACGCAGACGGAAGCGCTGGCCGAGAGAATCGGAAATCAACGTAACCTGGCAGAGGTTCGGAAGGAACCGACGCTTGGTTCTGTTGTTGGCGTGGCTGACGTTGTTGCCCGTCTGGACGCCCTTGCCGGTCAATTCGCATACACGGGACATGGGTACACCTATTTGTTATCGTCTGTTTCACCAGCGGTTCGCTATCCGGCAAAATCCGGTGAGCAATCCAACTGGCAATGATTGGAAAGTTGCGGTTCTATAGTCAGGCATGGATCATCAGTCAACCCGCCCACGCTTTTTTGTGAGTAAATTCACTGGATTTCCCTATCGCTCCGCTATTTTATTGCCATAACTCGGCGTATATCATCGCGGTATAAGGCGGCCTTCCCTGCCTGTCGAGGTGTTACCCGAATGAATGTCAAAGCACAAAGGTTTTTCACGGCCGTCGTCGTGACACTTGCAAGCATTTCGCCGAGTCTGGCAGCAGAAACACGCCATGACAGCGAGTACAGCATCAATCTGGGCATTTTGCCCATCGCCCGGGCGAACTTCTCGACCCGTATGACGGGCGCAGCCTATTCCATTACCGGTTCCTTCAGCTCTGCAGGCGTTGCCAGCGTTCTGAAAGATATTTCCGGAAACACCAACGTATCGGGTGCAAAGCGTGGAAACCGTATGCAGGCCAACGAATATTCGCTGGTCTATAAGGATGGTAAGCGAACTCGCACCTATGATGTCCAATATCGCAATGGAAACGTCACATCGACGACGGTGAAGCCGGAGCCGAAGCCGCGACCCGACAACTGGGTCGATGTCAAAGATCGGGATTTACGTTCGGTCCTTGATCCGATCTCCGGGCTGCTGTTTCCTGTCGGAGGGCGTATTTGCCCCAGCCGTCTGCCGATTTATGACGGTGAGTCCCGGCTTGATCTGGTCTTGAGCTCGGGCGGCACGAAGCCTTTCACCACGGACGGTTTCACAGGCGATGCGATCGTCTGCAATGCCCGCTATGTGCCGAGGTCAGGTTTTCGCAAGGGTCGTAAGGACATCGAATATCTGAAGTCGATTTCCATGGAAATCTGGTTTGCCAAGGCCAGCAACATGGATGTGTACGCACCTGTCTATGCGCGCATACCGACCAGGGTCGGACAGGTTTACATCACGGCGACCAAATACGGCGGATGAACCTGGCCGTTTCAGCCCGGCGACCAGCCGGGCTGAGCCATCACGAAGCTGTCGAATACGAAGCCGGGTGCGACGGTGCAGCCGACAAGCGTAAAGTCGCCCAGGCTTTCTGCCGCCTGCCAGCAATTGGCGGGAACGATGGCTTGCGGCCTCTCTCCATCAAACAGGGATGCTCCAAGTGTCACTGTCTCAATGGTTTTCCCATCCTTGCTCAGGTGAAGAATCAATGGCGCACCGGCGTAATAATGCCAGATCTCGGCAGCATCGATGACGCGATGCCAGTGGGAGCGTTGCCCCTTTTCCAGCAAATAATAGATCGCTGTCGAATATCCACGGTGACTGTCATCAGCATCCCGGAAGGTTTGCCGGTAGAATCCGCCTTCCGGGTGTGGTTCGAGTTTCAGTTCATGAATGATCGCCTGCGCCGATAGGGCTTGGGGCATCAGAAATTATCCTTACGCGTTCGGATGTCTGCAAAGACTTCGGCATCCGTGGCCCCTGTGAGGCCAAGATGCTTCCGGATGGCAGGATCGGCGACGCGCATATAGGGATTGGTTTGTTTTTCGAGCAGGATGGTCGTGGGAATGGTGAATTGCCCCTTGGCTCGCAAGGCTTCGATCTCGCGGGCACGGCCCCGTAGTACGGAATTGTCAGGATCTATGGTCACGGCGAAACGGGCATTGGACAGAGTGTATTCGTGGCCGAAATAGACGCTGACGTCATCCGGCAGCGCCATCAGTTTCTGAAACGACTGCCACATATCTGCAGCTGGTCTCTCA
This sequence comes from Agrobacterium sp. rho-8.1, assembly GCF_033957725.1. Lineage (NCBI taxonomy): Bacteria > Pseudomonadati > Pseudomonadota > Alphaproteobacteria > Hyphomicrobiales > Rhizobiaceae > Agrobacterium > Agrobacterium sp. rho-8.1. The sequence continues at coordinate 807,338 of NZ_CP192789.1, read as the reverse complement.
AACAGGCGTCCACAGCCCATTGCAAACAATGTGTCTGCGGCAAACAGCAGGGCGTCGTCGGGCAGGTAGTAGCAAATATGTCCGGCGGTATGCCCGGGCGTGCCGATGATCTGTACCGTGTGGCCTGCGAAGTTGAACTCATCGCCATCTGCGGCAGATGTGTCGAGGCCTGGTATGGCGATCGCCTCATCATGCGGCCCGTAAATCGTACAGCCGAATTTTTCCTTCAGCGCGAGATTGGCTTCGACGTGGTCCTGGTGATGGTGCGTTGTGAAGATATGGCTGAGCGTCCATCCGCGCCGGTCGAGTGCATCAATGATGGGTGCTTCCTCGGGTGCGTCGATCGAAACGGTAGCGCCTGTTTCGCTATCATGCAGCAGAACACCGAAATTATCGTTGCGGCACGAAAAGACCTCTATTTCCAACGGCTTCATGTTTCGTCTTCCTTTTTCAGCGTTCAGATCATCCGCTTTGCAATGTAGGCCTTGGCGCCTTGAAGTCCAACCGTGGCCTGCTACATTCCCTTCATGAACACCGATATAGTCGATCTGCGCGAATTTTATCATTCTCCCCTCGGTCGCTCCGCCGAGCAGGCGATCACCATGGCGCTATCGACGCTGTGGCCGAGCCTGCCGGATGAGCGGTTGGTGGGCATCGGCTACGCCGTTCCGTTTCTCGACCGCTTCCGCCATGACACCGAGAGAACATTCGCTTTTATGCCGGCAGGGCAGGGGGCGGTGAACTGGCCCGCCGGTGAACGGTCGTCGACGGCGCTTGTGTTTGACGAGGAGTTGCCGTTGCCGGATTCGTCCATAGACCGTATCCTGATGGTGCATTCGCTGGAGTTCGCGGAAAATCCGCGTGAGACACTGAAAGAATTGTGGCGCGTTCTGGCTCCCGGCGGGCGGCTCATTATCGTTGTACCGAACCGGCGCGGCGTATGGGCGCGGATGGAGCATACGCCTTTCGGCTCCGGTCGCCCTTACTCGCGCGGGCAACTCACCGGACTGTTGCGGGAAACGAACTTTACGCCGGGAGCATCTGCCGAAGCCTTGTTTTTTCCCCCCTCCAAGGTGAGGTCCGTCCTGCGCTTCCGCCGGTTTTTGGAAACCACGGGACGAAAGCTGTGGCCGGTCTTTTCTGGGGTGATTGTCGTTGAGGCACAAAAGCGACTCTATCAGGGGCTGCCCGTCACCCAAAGGGCGTCGCGCCGGGTGTTTGTCCCGGTGCTTGCGCCGCAAGGCATGCCGACTGCCAGAACGGGAAAGGACCTGCGCAAGCCGCGCTGACGCTCGACAAACGGCCCATTCCAGTCTAATGCCTGCGGCATTGTGTGGCCGGGTTTTCCGGCGCTGTTCCAAGGGTCGATGAAATGAGTGCAGAGCTTAACCAACCTGTCCCGCGTCCAGGTATTCTGGATATTGCCGCTTACGTTCCCGGTAAAGAGCATGTGGACGGCGTGGCCAAGGTCTATAAGCTTTCCTCCAACGAAACGCCGCTAGGTGCAAGCCCCAAGGCTATCGACGCCTTCAAGGCAGCGGCTTCCAACCTTGAGATATATCCGGACGGACAGGCGACTGCCTTGCGCCAAGCCATTGCCGACGTGCATGGGCTGAACATTTCCAACATCCTGTGCGGAAACGGCTCCGATGAACTGCTGGGTTTGTTGTGCCACGTTTATCTGGGGGCAGGGGATGAGGCGATCATCACGGAACACGGCTTTCTGGTCTACAAAATCCAGATCATGGGTGCCGGGGCAAGTGCCATCACGGTCAAGGAAAAAGACTGCGCCATCGACGTGGACGCAATCCTGGCCGCCGTGACGCCCAAGACCAAGATGGTTTTCATCGCCAATCCCGGCAATCCGACAGGCACCTATGTTCCGGTCTCCGAAGTGCGCCGCCTTCAGGCTGGCTTGCCGAAGCACGTCATTCTGGTGCTGGATGCGGCCTATGCCGAATATGTTCGCAAGAACGATTACGAGGCAGGACTGGAGCTGGTTTCCGGCAATGCCAACGTCGTCATGACGCGCACATTTTCCAAGGTCTACGGTCTTGCGGCGCTGCGCGTGGGCTGGATGTACGGCCCTGCTGCCATTATCGATGCATTGAACCGCGTGCGTGGTCCCTTCAACATGAACGCGCCCGCCATTGCAGCTGGTGCCGCCGCCATCCGCGATCAGGCTTTCATGCAGAAGGCGGTGTCCCACAATCTCGAATGGCTGGAAAAGCTGACGCAGACGTTCACTGACCTTGGCCTTGAGGTCACACCGTCCGTTACCAATTTCATTCTCATTCATTTCCCTGATGTCGATGGGAAGCGTGCGGCCGACGCCGATGAATTTTTGACGCGGCGTGGCTATATCCTTCGCGCCGTCCGCGGCTATGGTTTTGCCAATGCACTGCGCATGACAGTGGGTTCTGAAGAGGCAAATCTTGGCGTGATTGCTGCGCTTAAAGACTTCATGGGCAAAGCATGACCGATATTCTATTCGAACGGATCACCCTGATCGGCATTGGCTTGATCGGATCCTCCATCGCGCGCGATGTCAAGGAACTGGGTCTTGCCCGCGAGGTGGTGATTTCCACCCGCAGCGCCGAGACGCTGAAGCGTGCTGAAGAACTGGAGCTCGGGACCGCCTACACGGTGTCTGCGGCGGACGCGGTCAAGAACGCCGATCTGGTAATCATATCGGTACCGGTTGGCGCATCTGGCAGCGTGGCGGAGCAGATCGCGCCACATCTGAAACCTGGCGCTATTGTAACGGATGTGGGCTCCACCAAGGCATCCGTGATCGCGCAAATGGCGCCCCACATGCCGCAAAATGTCCATTTCATTCCCGGCCACCCGCTGGCAGGCACGGAAAAATCCGGGCCGGATGCCGGATTTACCGGTCTTTTCCGCGACCGGTGGTGCATCTTCACGCCGTTGCCGGAAACGAATGCTGAAGCGTTGGCTCAGTTGAGGTCTTTCTGGGAAAGACTGGGCTCCCGGATCGACGAAATGGATGCGGAGCATCATGACAAGGTGCTGGCCATCGTTTCCCACCTGCCGCATATCATTGCCTACAACATCGTCGGTACGGCAGACGATCTCGGGACAGTGACGGAGTCTGAGGTCATCAAATATTCCGCCTCCGGTTTTCGTGATTTCACCCGTCTGGCGGCATCTGACCCCACGATGTGGCGGGACGTATGCTTGCATAACAAGGATGCGATCCTTGAAATGCTGGCGCGTTTTTCAGAGGATCTCGCTTACCTGCAACGCGCCATCCGCTGGGGTGAGGGAGACAAGCTGTTTGAACTCTTCAGCCGTACCCGCGACATTCGCCGCTCGATCGTGCAAGCCGGGCAGGACGTGGACGCTGCCAACTTTGGCCGTCCGACGCCCGATGCCAAGCCTTAGCAGTTTCAGATCGGTGGGATCTTTCCTAGGGGAATGAAACCGCTGACGGTCGCGCGGCCACGGTCAACGACCAGATCGACCGATGCTCTGTCACCACCGCCTGCCAGAGCGCGTAGCAGTTTGCGAGCGGTATCGATGGTCGATTGCAGCTGAGGGAAGGTCTGCTTGGCGTTATCGGCCCATTCGCCCAGCTTTTCGATTTCCAGCTTGAACTGGCCGGAGAGATAGCCCTGATCATCAAACGAGAACGGACCCGTGATGCGCATGGTGCGACCATCGCCTATGTCCAGCATCACACGGCGCAACTCGCCACTGGCACCGTAGAGCCCGGTCCGGTCACTGCCGTCGATCATTCCTGCCTTGCCGGCGAGCGTTACATCGGCAATGGCATTCAAGCGCGGCAAAAGCTGTGGCCAATCCTTTATGACGGTGGATGTGTCCGTCAGCGTGATGGCACCATCGAGGTCGGCGCCGTTTTGGCGTAGATGAACTTCGGTCTTTGCCGCATCGAAATTGATGGTCTGGGCGGTAACGGACGAAACTGCCGTCGCCTTCAGCCCGTCGATCACGAGTGAAGTGCGATCGACACCCTTCAATTTGGTGACGAGGCTGGATTGCATATTGGCCCATTGCGCCGAAATATTCAGTCCGTGCCCAGTCTGGATGGTTGCGGGAGAGTCCAGTTCCCATACGATATGACGTGGGGCGTAAATCTGCGCTGCCGAACGCAACGCTCCGAAGGATGCAGTCATGTTATTGTTTGTATTCTTGACGTCGATCGTGGAGCAGAACAGGCCGATGCGAAATGGGTAGCCCCTGAAGGCGATGTCCTTGCATTCTCCGGTTATTCCTGCCGAGCCGCCAGGTGCAAGCGTGCGAATGACAGTTTCCTGAAGCCGCTGGGCGGCGTAAAACCAACCAGCTGAGTAGATGGCAACGAAAATTATTATCCCAAGACCGAGAAAAAGGTATTTTCTGCCTGTTCGGGATTGGCTTGACGCTGCCATGATGATCTCCAATGGTAAAACACAGGTGATTTGGTTTGGCTTGCGATATGGACGATTTTTGGGTCTTTGGCTATGGTTCGTTGATGTGGAATCCGGGCTTCCCGTTTCAGGAGCGTCAGCAGGCGCGGCTGTATGGCTATCGCCGATCGCTGTGCATCCGTTCGAATGTTTATCGCGGCACGGACGAAAATCCCGGATTGGTGCTTGGGCTTGAGCGGGGCGGCTCTTGCCAAGGCGTTGCATTTCGAGTCGCCAATGCCGACCGCGAACCCGTCGTCGCCTATTTGCGTGAACGCGAACTGGTCAGCAATGTCTACAAGGAACGTGTTATTGCCGTTGGCCTAATCGACGGAAGGCGACAACCCGCCATGACCTATGTAGCCGATCCCCAACATCCGCAATATGTCGGTGGGCTTGGAGTGGAGGACGCCGCCCGGATCGTGCGGCATGCGTCGGGACGTTCGGGACCGAATGCCGATTACGTTTTCAACACCGTTCAGCATCTTCAGGACATGGGCATACGTGACGCTATACTCGAGCAGGTCGCAGCCGATGTCGAGGCTCAGTCTGTCGTCTTCCCCTGAAGCTCTGCCAGTCTCTTTTGCGCTGTCGCAGGCAATGGAAGTGCTGGATTGTCGCGTGCGGTTTCCAAAAGCAGCTCGTCGCTCGCTTTTTCGGTCACTTCGATCAGCCGCTTGAAAAAAACATCGGGATCGAGACCGGGCTGGATCGGTGGCAGGATACGCACCTTGAAATGGCCGGGATAACGCATGGTGGAGCGGCGTGGCCAGAAAAGGCCGGGGTGCATAGCGACAGGCACGACCGGGACTTTCAGGTCCCGGTAAAGACGGGCGATGCCGTAACGATACTCCGGCTCCGCACCGGGTGGGCGGCGTGTACCCTCGGGGTAGATAATCAGCTCTCGGCCTTTGGCCATTTCTTCCTTGGCGCGTTCCATGACCTTCAGCATGACCTTGCCGCGCGCAGCCCGGTTGACCGGGATCATCCGCTGCTTGGCGACGTACCAGCCGAAGAGTGGTATCCACATCAACTCACGCTTCAGGATATAGACAGGGTCCTTGAGATTGGGCAGCAGAGCATAGGTGTCCCAGAAAGATTGATGCTTGGGTGCAAAGATGCATCCGGTTTCGGGAATATTTTCGAGCCCCTCGATCTCGAATGTCGTACCGACAATCTTTTCCATCAGCCAGTGATTGGACCGTGCCCAGGCCTTGGGAATTTCAAAGGCGACTTTTCGCGGCACGATGAAATAGATCGGTGTCAGGATCAGCATCCGCACGATGAGATTGATATAAAACAGCGTGTTGAAGAGAATGGAACGCAGTCTGAGCATAAAAAGGCTTCTCCGGGCGCGCGCGGATCAACGAGAGAAGCGTTCTTCCGAGTTGTCAGCAGCGCTGAACGCCTACACGAAAACGAGGTGTTTCAGCAAGACCCATCCGATGTCGCGCAGTTCGGGGTCAAGGCGTATCGCTGTTTCGCAGGCCGTTGCCCTTACCGACGCCGGTGATGTCGCGCGCGGCCACGGCAACGAACTTGATATATTCGATGATCATGGTGCGCACAACGTCCGGATTCACGAACCAGTTGGTGCGGGCGAGATCCGAATTGATCACGGGATAGGCAATGAAATTCGTACCGGGGCTGGTGCTATGGAGCTCGTGAAGTGAGCGGTGCATGTGGTAATTATTGGTAACGATAACGACGGACGAATAGCCGCGGTCCTTGATCCACTTGGACGCCTCGTTGGCGTTGCCGATCGTGTCGACCGCCTGGTAACCCATATCCACGCAACAGGCAAAAAGATCGGACGAACTTTGCGTCATCTTTCTGATTTGCGCCCGGCTGGTGGCAGGGTTGACCCCTGAAATCAGCAACCGCTTGCCCACGCCATCCCGAAGCAAGCCGACCGCCTGGTCAATGCGCAGATATCCTCCTGTGAGAACAATGATGGCATCGGCCTTGGTGCTGGAGGGTGGGCGCATGGACGCCACCGAATCTGCAAACCATAGAAACCCGCCGAAGACAGCGCCGACGACAACGACGAAGAGCAGGATAGTTATCCGCACGAAACGACGCAAACGACCACGCCGCGAAAGCCATCCATTTCGCGTCGTTGCGGTCGATTCGTCATCGGGGTCTATGCGACTCATTGCCATGAGTTATCCATAAGCTTGCATGAAGACAAGGAACAGGCATTCATGGCGACTTGGTGGCGCGCGCCTGTTTGTCTTATACACCTTCACTTTTCGACGGGTCTGAACGGACGCGGTCGATATCGTCGATGGTCCGAATGACAGTCAGACGCGCGGTCAGTGTGGTGAGCAGAGCAATCACCATCATGGTTGCAAAAATTCCGATGTAGCCATCCATGCCAACGGAAAAGGAACCGAACAGAGCGCTGGCCTGATCGCTCTGGGGCGTTGCGAGGGAGCGGGACTGCCAAAAACCGGCAGCGAGAAAGACCGCCGCTGCCAAAGCACTCCCGGCCCCTGAACCCTTCAGGCTGATTTTCAAGAAGTGTTTTTGAAACTCCCGTGCAACGAAGCTGCTCTCAGCCCCGACGAAATGCAGAACCTCCACAATATGCCGGTTTCCAGACAGCGCGCCACGGGTGGCAAAAACCACCGTCAAAACCATGGCGCTGAACACCAGAATCAGCACGCCCAGTCCGATCATCACCGTCGTATGGGCCATCGACACCAGACGATCGACCCAGGTGCGGTGATCGTCGAGAAACGCCTGAGGTATCTCCGTTTTGAGCATCGCACGCATGGCCTCGAAATCCGGTGGATTGGTTTCATCGATCGTGATGATGACGAGACGTGGAACGGGAAGCTCCGACAGATCGAGGCCCGCGCCCAGCCAAGGCTCCAGAAGGCGAGCGGTGGCCGCCTCGTCCATGACTGTTCCCTCCCGGGTACCGACGAAGCTCAGAGCCAGATTGCGGGCTTTGGTCAGGGCTGCATCCATGTCCAGCCCTTCCTCGGGCTTGATCTGAATGGTGATCTCTCTGGAAATCTGGCTTTGCCAACTGGTCGCGGTGGTGCGGACCATGCTGACGGCGCCGAGCGTTAGACAAGCCAGAAACGCCATGATCGCGATAACGACGATCAGCGCATTGCCTTGAATGTTGGACGGCGGCAGGATGGGTGCCATCGGCCGGATGCGCATCTGCGGCAGTTTCGGCGCTGATTTTTGCGCGGGCTTGAGTGGCTTGCGCTTCATCTCATCCATAGACGTCGAGCCGCCCTTCGGTCAAAATCATGCGGCGAGCATCGACCTGATCCATCAAACCGAAATCATGGGTGGCGATGACGACGGCGGTACCGAGCCTGTTCAATTCCATGAAGAGATTGAGCAGGCGCTTTGCCATCGGCGGATCAACGTTACCGGTCGGCTCATCGGCAAGGAGAATTTCGGGCTGGTCCATCAGCGCGCGCGCAATCGCGGCGCGCTGTTTTTCACCGCCGGACAAAATAGGCGGCAAGACGTTGATACGTTCGCCCAGTCCGACCCATTTCAACAGCTCGATCACATCATTGCGATAGGCACTTTCCTCCTTGCCGCGTACGCGCAACGGCAGCGCTACATTCTCGTAAGTGGTAAGATGATCAAGCAAACGAAAGTCCTGGAACACGATGCCGACGCGGCGGCGCAGCAGGGGGAGTTCGCTACGGGGTATGCGCGACACATCGCGGCTGAACATGCGGATATGTCCCCGTGTCGGCTGCAGCGACATCAGCAGCAGGCGTAAAAGTGTGGTTTTCCCCGCGCCAGACGGGCCCGTCAAAAACTGGAAAGATCCTTTGGGAATATTGAACGTCATGTCCCTTAAAATTTCAGGGCCCATGCCGTATCTTAATCCGACATTTTCGAAATGGATCAACGAATTTCCAGTCTTTTGCTTTCGTGGTGCGCGATTCGCATCAATATCATAGCTTTTTATATCCAACGTACGGTGTGTGGGTGGCTTAAGGAATGATCTTTGCGAAGCATTAACCAATTAAATTTACGACTGGTCAGGCTTTCATTCAATGCCCAGTTTTATGGGGCCGAAAACCTGACCGAGGGAACTTCATGGCTATGTTCCGTTCATCTCGCCGGCAAGCGGCATTCGATTTGGACCTTTTGATGCCGGAACCGCCGCCGCGCCAAAAAGCGCGTGCATGTTCCAACACAGACATCTTAGATGCCGAGTTTGTCACGATAAAGGAAACGCCTGTACGAGACTATGGCAATGACAACCAGCGCGCTGCTTCCCAAGGGAGTGTGTCGACGTCATTTACAGCGCTGGATGCTTTTCGTTTCACGATAGAACGGATCGATAGAAAATTGTCAGGTCTCTCCGTTGATGGCTACTCTGCCATCGTCGCCGCTGCGGTGGTGGGGGTCTTCTTTCTGTCCGGCGGCTTTGCAATGATCCTCCACAAGAATGAAGCTGTTGCTGCTGTCGTCGAGCCGCTTGATATCAGCCATATTACGATTACCCCACAGGACGCAGGCGGTATGGAAGTTCTTGTCATCAATGGGATCGTTGAAAACAAAAGCGGCGCGGTACAGGACATACCGGCGATCCGCGCCGATCTTTTCGTGGCCAAGGGCGAGAAGGTCGCAAGCATGCTGATCGAACCGCCGGTATCCGAAATCAAAGCCGGCGCTAGTCAGGGCTTCACGGCAAAGCTGCGGTATCCCGGTGGAAAAACACCCAAAATCACGCTTTCTTTCGCACAAACGGATGCTTCCGAGCGTTGATTATGCTACCGGACGCCCTTCTTACTATTTCGGCTGTCCGTATCCCAATGATACTGCGCGCCGGATAAGCGCAGGAGAACACATGCCCGTCGTCCGTGGAAAAAATATCGAGCCGCTTTACACTGCCGAGCAGATTGCGGAGCGTAACCGTGATATGGCCAAGCTTATCGCAACGGGCCCGACCAACGACCTGTTGGTCATCGCTGTTCTCAAAGGCTCTTTCATTTTTGCGGCCGACCTGATCCGCGCTTTGCATGATAGCGGTCTTGCACCCGAAGTGGAGTTCATCACGCTGTCGAGCTACGGTACGGGCATGGTTTCGCAGGGTGTGCGGATCGTCAAAGACATCGACAGCGACGTGAAAGACCGTGATGTTCTGTTGATCGATGATATTCTCGAATCCGGCCGTACTTTGCTGTTTGCCAAGGAACTGCTTTATGAGCGCGGGGCCCGCAATGTCTCGATTGCCGTGCTGCTGGACAAGAAAGTCAAGCGCAAGGAAAAGCTGGAGGCTGACTATGTCGGCTTCGAATGCCCCGATTACTTTGTCGTCGGATACGGAATGGATGTGGCCTATGCCTTCCGGGAACTGCCTTTCGTCGGGGTCGTTACCGGTGATGCCGAGTAAGATAGGCTGCCTCGTTCCACAACGTTTGGTGGCCGAAAAAAGCATGGATTGTTAACCATGCCACTCAGATGGCGACTTTCATTTACCTCTTGCAAAGGGAAATGACCGAGTTTGAGCTCGCTGGAATGAATACCAGGAGCGATGGAAAATGGCAAAAATACTGATTACTGAAGATGAGGATGCATTGCGGTCTTTCGTAGCCCGCGCATTGCGTCTGGACGGGCACGAAACATATGAAGCCGCCGATGGCGAGCAGGGTTTCGAGAAACTGAGTGAAGGCAAGTTCGACCTTCTGCTATCCGATATCCGCATGCCGGTCATGGATGGTATTGAGCTGGCGCACCGCGCCGCATCACAATTCCCAAACCTGAAAATCCTCTTGATGACGGGTTATGCCGAGCAGCGCGAACGCGCCGACGATCTGATGGAGAAAATCATCGACGTCATTCCAAAGCCCTTCGCGCTTCCCGATATTCGCAAGGCAGTTGCAAGGGCCCTGGCAGCCGTTCCTGCCTAATTCTCCCAAATAGAATGACATAAGGGCGGTCGAACCGCCCTTATCGGTGAGAACGAAGTCACTCTATGTCCAAGAGGCGTTCCAGGTATCGACGCTCGACTTCACCTGGCGGGTTATTGCCCAGCTTCTCGCGAATGGCTTCCAGAATCTCACGGGCCCGTTGGACATCGATTTCATCGGGAACGCGGACCTGGTTATCACCGAAGTCCGGGCCATTGCTTTCACGTGGACGACCGAGCGGATCGCGCCCGTTCTGACCGCCTTGACCCATCATGCCTTCCTGTCCCTGTCCGGGCTGCTGACCCTGCTGGCGCATGGCCTGCATCATCTGCCCCATCATATCCTGAGCACCCTGACGCAGAGCATTCAAGGCGTTGCCCTGTCCCTCGACGGCCTGCTCGCCCTGGCTATCACCCAGAGCCTGGCCGGCGCCCTTCATGTCCTGTTCGGCCTTGCCGAAATTCTGCCCGGGCTCCATGCCGAGATCGCGCAGACCCTTTTGCAACTCGCCCAGTTGCTTTCCAAGTCCATCCTGCTGCTGCCGCAGGTTTTTCAACGCCTCGCGAAGCTGCTCGGCGGTCATCTGGTCTGTCGGGTTTTGTCCCTGTTGTCGCTGGCCCTGCTGGTTGGGCGGTTGCTGACCGTTCTCACCCATTTGCGGATCGCCGCCCTCTTCATCCTGAGGTTGATCACCGCGCTGCATGCGGTCGCGAAGAGCCTGATCCAGCTTGAAGGTTTCATCCATCAGCTTTTGCTGTTGCTGCATGATCTCGCCCAGCTTGTCGATCTGTTGGCGTAACTGGCCGTTTTGCTGCTGCTGTTGGCCCTGTTGTCCGCGTTGTGGACGACCGGCCTGAAGATTGTTCATCATGCGCTGCATCTGGGACAGCATTTCCTGTGCCGCGTCACGGTTCCCGGAGCGCGCCAGATTTTCGATCTGGTTCATCATGTTTTCCAGATCACGCTGGCGCAGCACATTTTGTGCCTGCTGGTTCATGTTGGCTTGCGGCGCATTTTGCATGCGCTGGGCAAGTTCACTCATGAATTCCTTCATCGCTTCGCGAAGCTCCTGCATCAGCTTGGCGATTTCTTCATCGCCTGCTTTGCGATCGATAGCCTCCGATAGCGCCTTCTGTGCGTCACGAAGCCTTTGTTCGGCCTGTGAGAGATCACCGTCTTCGATACCAAGTGCGACTTCCCACAGGTAGTCCGATGTATTCTTCAACATCTCCTCGTTATAGGCGAGCTTCATTCGAGCCTTGGCCGATTGCAGCAGCAGATAATGTGTCGTGTTGGGAATGGTCTCGTCGGGCCGCATGCCAACAGCTTCATTGAAAGCGATGGCTTTCGGCATCTGGCGGGTGTCGAGCGAAAAGATTTGCCGCTGTTCAACAATCGAAGCGGCGAGTGGCTCTGAAAAATTCCGGCCCGGCAGGATCATCTCCTGCGTAGGGCTGCGGCCAGTTTGACCCATACCATCGGTCGCCACAAGTGTGATCCGAACCTTTTTTCCAGCCATCGGATGTTCTGTCAGATTGCGGCTGGTTACGCCTTTCATCTCACGTGGGTTCTGTCGTGGCAGGTCCAGTTTGAATTCCGGCGGGGGATAAAGCGGTTTGGCGTCCGCCTCAAGGCCGATAGGCTCGATCACCGCATGGGCTTCGCGAACGCCATAGTCGTCCTTGGCTGTAAAACCGATCTCCAATGCCCCGTTCACGGCGCGGCGCGGCATGTTATCGAAAGCGATGGTTGGGGCTTTATCCTGGATGACGTTGAACTGCCATTGCTGGCCATTGGCTTCCACAGTGCCACTTTCCGATACATCCATGGCGAACGTGCGCGGTGCACGCGGTGCATCAACCGCTTCCTGTTCTGTCGAAGCAACGGTCTGCGTCCCGGTCTTTTCGTCACCTTCTGGTGCGAGTGTCCTGATCTCTCCACCAACGTCAGGCTCAAAGGTTACGGTCTCGTCGCCCTCTCCGCCGGTCATTCGAATGGTCAGTTTTGAGGCTTGCGGCATAGAAATCGCGTTCGTTGCTGTCGCATTAGTCCCAGTCAGGAAAATGGGTGCGCGGCCAGTGTAGGAGGGTGGGGTCACCCATGCATCAAGCCGAATATCCGGGTTGGCAGGTCCACCTTCGGGTCGATTGCGAAACGCATCGGTAATGTCGCCAGCACCATTGGAAAATGAAAAGCCGAAAGCGGCAATCAGGATCAAAGCCGGAATGGCGCGCAGTGCCATCGTATCATGGCGCGCAATGTCTGGCTGTGGGAGTCCTGCGTCCAACGCCGCTATACGTTGCGCCATTCGCAACTGGTGTTCTTTCCAAAGCGCACGGGCGAATGGAGTTTCGAAGGCGGGCTCGTCTTCCTGAACGCCGACTGGTTGGTGGGCCAAGCCATTGCGCGCTTCCAGCAGGCGCGAGGCCTCATCTTTTGTCGGCCATTTCAGGCGCGCAATCGGCAGAATCGAGGTGATGAACGCAAAGATGACAACAAAGACGACAACCCAGCGCACCATGTCCGGCATTTGCCGGTAAAGGCCGAACCAACCAAGGGCGATGAACAGCGCGGCGATGGAGAGCGGAACGAGGGTCTTGGGCACCAGGCGTTCTGCAACGATGACCAGTTTTGCGATAAACCGTTTTGACGCAACGCGGCGCGCAAGGTCAGGTCTGCTTTCAAAACCGCCTTTTCCGCTCTGTTTCGATGTGGTCATCAATCCGTTCTCCCGGTTCTGGCCACCCGATTTCACCACGTTTCAAATGGCAAAACAAATCCGTGCAACGTGAATGAAGATAACACTCTTTATGGCGAAGACGAGGGGAAGCGAGCGCTAACTCCTGTTTTTCGGGTTCATTCGCTCAATTGTGATCACGCAAGCCAATCTGGCACGGAATCGAGTGCGATCAATTCCTCGTATGTGCTGCGTGGACGGATGACATGAAATTCGCTGCCCTTTACCAGAACTTCAGGGACCAGAAGCCTTGAATTGTATGTTCCGGCCTGCACCGCGCCATAGGCACCTGCGGAACTGACGGCAATCAAATCGCCGGGTTCAGGTGCCGCCATCTCGCGGTCAAGCGCTAGATAATCGCCTGTTTCGCAGACGGGTCCGACGATATCTGCCTTGATCCGCGGCGCGTCTGGCGCAGGCTGAACGACGGGCCGGATGCCGTGATAGGCTTCATAAAGGGTAGGCCGAATGAGGTCATTCATCGCACCATCGACAATCACGAATGTCTTTTCGCCGCCATCCTTCACATAGATGACTTCTGTCACCAGAATGCCGGCATTGCCGACGATCAGACGACCAGGCTCGGTGATGATTTTGCAGTCCAGACTTTTGAGTTCGTTCTTGACGATATAGGCATAGGCATCCGGTAGCGGGGGTGGATTGTTGTCTTCGCGGTAGGGAATGCCCAAACCGCCGCCGATATCAACGTGGCTGATCCTATGGCCATCGCCGCGAAGCGATTCCACCAGTGTGCGCAGCAGGCGGAATGCAGATTCGAACGGCTGCAATTCGGTGATCTGGCTGCCGATATGCATGTCGATGCCGCTGACGACAATTCCGGGCAGGGTTGCTGCATGGGCATAAACGGCGCGCGCGCGCTCATAGGGAATGCCGAACTTGTTTTCTTTTTTGCCCGTCGAAATCTTGGCATGGGTTCCCGCATCGACGTCAGGATTGATGCGAAAGGAGACATGTGCCTTTTTATCGGCCTTGAGGGCACGCAGGTTCAGGACTTCCAGCTCGGGTTCGGATTCGATGTTGAAGCAATAGATGCCCGCCTCAAGCGCCAGATCCATTTCCGCGACGGTCTTGCCAACGCCAGAAAACATGATGCGGTTTGCCGGAATGCCGGCTGCCAGCGCGCGGCGCAGTTCACCACCGGACACGACATCGACACCAGCGCCGAGCTTTGCCAGGGTTTTCAGGACGGCCTGATTGGAATTTGCCTTCATTGCATAGCAAACCATCGCATCGACATCGGCAAAAGCCTCCGAAAACACCTTGTAGTGCCGTTCCAGCGTCGCCGTGGAATAGACATAGAATGGCGTACCGACGGCCTTGGCGATTTCAGGCACGGGAACGTTCTCGGCGTGAAGCACGCCGTCGATGTAGTGAAAATGGTTCACGTCGCTGGACCTTAAAGGAGCTTATCGAGAATAAATGGCCGTTCGGGTGTCGGCTGTACCTTCCCCTCTGTCGAGCGCAGATTACGCTGTTCTTTCGGCGTGCTCGGCGGATCGATATCGCCTTTGCGGCCGCATCCGGAAACAGCAAGGCCGACAGCAAGCGTGACGACGACGGGAACGATGAAATTACGCAAGGTTTTTGAAAGCATGGGCCTGTCCAAAGGAAATCTCTGCATTCCTGATAGCGAAAAACAGGGCACTTGTGCACCCTGTTTCTTGTGATGCCGACGTAACGCCAGATTGATCAGTTTTTCGCCCGCCACCAGGCTATCTGCCTGCGCACTTCCGACGGCGCCGTTCCGCCGAAGCTGGTTCGACTTGCGACCGATGCTTCTACGGACAGAACATCGAAAATGCCCGCTGTTATCGCGGGATTGATCGACTGCAATTCCTCCAGCGAAAGATCGCTCAGATCGCAGCCTTTCTGTTCCGCCAGCGCGACGGCGTGACCCGTGGCATGGTGGGCATCACGGAACGGCAGACCCGCCTCGCGGACGAGCCAATCGGCCAGATCTGTCGCGGTCGAATAACCGGACCCGGCAGCTTCACGCATCTTGTCAGCGCGCACGTCCAGATCACGCACCATGCCCGTCATGGCGGCGATGGCAAGTTCTAGGCTTTCGGCGGAATCGAAGACCTGTTCCTTGTCTTCCTGCATGTCTTTGGAATAGGCGAGCGGCAAACCCTTCATAATGGTGAGAAGGGCAATCAACGAGCCATTGATACGGCCTGTCTTGGCGCGCACCAGTTCGGCAGCATCGGGGTTCTTCTTCTGCGGCATGATGGAGGAGCCGGTCGAAAATGCGTCGGACAGGCGGATGAAGCCGAACTGCGGCGTCGACCAGATGACGATTTCTTCAGCCAGACGCGACAGATGCGTGGCGCAGATCGACGCAATCGACAGGAATTCCAACGCAAAATCGCGGTCGGAGACGGTATCGATGGAATTGCGCGTAGGCTCGCGGAAACCCAGCGCCTTCGCCGTCATGTGGCGATCGATCGGATAGCCCGTGCCAGCGAGAGCTGCTGCACCAATCGGGCTTTCGTCCATATGCTCAATGGCGTGACGAACGCGGGCGCGGTCACGGCCGATCATTTCGACATAGGCCATGCAGTGGTGGCCGAAGGTGACGGGCTGGGCTGTTTGCAGATGAGTGAAGCCCGGCATGACCGTATCAGCGTGTTCTTCGGCACGGTCGAGGAAGGCGACGATCAGGGCCGTCAGCATAGCCTCGGTTTTTTGCAGTTCTTCTTTCACCCACAGACGAAAATCGAGCGCCACCTGGTCGTTGCGCGAACGGGCCGTGTGGAGGCGCCCGGCTGCCGAGCCGATCAAGTCGGCCAGGCGCGCCTCGATGTTCATATGGATGTCTTCGAGCTTTCGCGAAAACTGGAACGATCCGGCTTCGATCTCTGACTGAATCGTGTTCAGGCCGTGAATGATCTTGTCTTTATCTTCAACAGAAATAATGCCCTTTGCAGCCAGCATGGTGGCATGCGCTATTGAGCCGCGGATGTCCTGGGCATAAAGCTTCTTGTCGAAGTCGATGGAGGCATTTATCTCTTCCATGATGGCAGAGGGACCGGAAGCGAAACGTCCGCCCCACATCTGGTTGGAGGATTTCTGTTCAATGCCATCAGCCATGTTTTGCGTGCCCTGGAGTATTTAATGACAGAAAAAAGGCCTTTCAGGCTCCCTTCCGCCAAACTTGTTGCAGTTGCTGCCGTTGCCGGCATCGTCTGCGGCGCGGGCGTGATGATGTTCAGGCTTATTGGGTCTGAAGGTCAGGTTCAAGGGGAAGTCGCGGCGCAATCGGGTTTATGTGAAGGTGCGGCAAAGCGGATCGCGTCTTTGAAGCCGCTTTTGAAGGGGCAGGTTGCGGCCATGTCCGCAGCCGAGCGCCCCCGTGTCATCCCGTTGTCCTTCAAGAGGCCAGACGGCACGGCGATAAGTGAAGCCGATTTTAAAGGCAAGACGGTTCTTCTCAACCTGTGGGCCACATGGTGCGTGCCGTGTCGCGAGGAAATGCCCGCACTCAACGCGCTCGAAAAGGAAAAAGGTGCTGAGAATTTCGAGGTTGTTACGATCAACATCGACACGGGTGAGGATGAAAAGCCCAAAGCATTCATGAGCGAATACGGCATCGATTCCCTCAAGCTGTATCGCGACAGTTCGATGGGCGTCTTCAACGCGTTGAAAAAGGAAGGCCTCGCATTCGGCCTTCCCGCAACCTTGCTCATCGATGATCAGGGTTGTCTGCTTGGCTCCATGAATGGCCCGGCAGCGTGGGACAGCCAGGATGCCAAGGCGTTGGTTGAATTTGCCAAGGCAAAATGAAGTTTTGACGTTTACCGCGTGGGGACTGGGGTCTCGCCGCGGTAATCGTAAAAGCCACGGCCGGATTTGCGGCCAAGCCATCCGGCTTCGACATATTTGACCAGAAGCGGGCAGGGGCGATATTTGCTGTCGGCCAGGCCATCATGCAGCACCTGCATGATCGACAGACACGTGTCGAGGCCGATAAAGTCGGCCAGTTGCAGCGGTCCCATCGGGTGGTTTGCGCCAAGCTTCATGGCGGTATCGATGGCTTCGACCGAACCCACGCCTTCGTAAAGCGTGTAGATCGCTTCGTTGATCATCGGCAGAAGAATGCGGTTGACGATGAAGGCGGGAAAGTCTTCAGCAACAGTGATCGCCTTGTCCAGCGAACGCACGAAATTCTTGGCGGTCTCGAACGTCTGCTCACCGGTGGCAATGCCGCGCACCAGTTCCACAAGCTTCATCACCGGTACCGGGTTCATGAAGTGGATGCCCATGAATTGTTCAGGGCGATCGGTAGCAGACGCGAGGCGGGTAATGGACAGCGAGGATGTATTTGTGGCCAGAAGCGCTTCTGGTTTCAGAACCGGGCAGATTTGCGCATAAATCTTGCGCTTGGTTTCTTCGTGCTCGGTGGCGGCTTCGATGACAAGGTCCATTGCTGCGAGGTCATTGACGTCGGAAGATCCGCCGATCAGTGAGAGAGCCGTCTTTCTCTCTTCGTCCAGCATCTTGCCGTTGCTGACCTGGCGGGCCAAGTTACCGTTTATGGTGGCAAGGCCAGCTTCGATACGATCCTTGGCCAGATCGTAGATATGAACCTTGTAACCGGCCAGCGCCGAAACATGCGCTATGCCGCATCCCATCTGACCGGCGCCAATAATACCGACATTCTTGATAGGGGCGGCCATAATGTGGTTCTCCTGTAGGGCATGTTCTAAGCGCTCTGGCTCTGTATTGATGTTACGCGTATTGTCGAAAAACAAAAGCGGCGCGTTTAAAAAACGCGCCGCTTCCAAGATGGGAAAGGATCAGAGTGCTTTTTCAAGCTCAGGCAGAGCATCGAAAAGGTCAGCCACAAGGCCGTAATCAGCAACCTGGAAAATCGGCGCTTCCTCATCCTTGTTGATGGCAACGATGACCTTGCTGTCCTTCATACCGGCCAAGTGCTGGATGGCACCGGAAATTCCAGCCGCGATGTAAAGCTGGGGAGCAACGACCTTGCCGGTCTGGCCGACCTGCCAGTCGTTTGGCGCATAGCCTGCGTCCACGGCAGCACGTGAAGCACCAACGGCTGCACCCAGCTTGTCTGCCACGGGCAGCAGAACTTCCTTGAACTTTTCAGACGAACCAAGTGCACGGCCACCTGAGATGATGATCTTTGCCGATGTCAGTTCCGGACGGTCGGATGATGCCAACGCGTCCGATACGAATGAGGACACGCCTGGGTTTTCAGCAGCGGAAACAGCTTCGACAGACGCGGAGCCCCCAGCTTCTGCCGGGGCAAAGGTTGACGTGCGAACGGTGATGACCTTTTTCGCGTCGCTGGCCTGGACCGTCTGAATGGCGTTGCCAGCATAAATCGGACGCTTGAACGTATCGGCTGAGATGACTTCGATGATCTCGGAAACCTGTGCCACATCCAAAAGTGCTGCCACGCGTGGCAAAACGTTCTTGGCCGATGCGGTCGCGGGCGCGATGATGACATCGTAGGAAGGGGCAAGCGAGACGATCAGGGCCGCGAGCGGCTCTGCGAGCTGGTTGGCATAGGATGCATCGTCGGCAAGCAGGACCTTGGAAACGCCGGAAAGCTTTGCGGCCTCATCGGCAGCCGCCTTTGCGCTGGAGCCTGCAACGAGAACGGTGACGTCGCCGCCGATCTGGGTTGCCGCCGTCAGCGTCTTTGCCGTCTGGTCGGAAAGGGTTGCGTTGTCGTGTTCTGCCAGAAGAAGAATGGCCATGGTAATATCTCCCTTTCGCGTTTCTTAGATGACGCCGTCAGCTTTGAGCTTCGATACGAGTTCGGCAACGGAGCCGACCTTGATACCTGCCTTGCGACCTGCGGGTTCCTCGGTCTTCAAGACTTTGAGGCGAGGCGCGGTATCGACACCGAAATCGGCAGGCGTCTTCTTATCGAGTGGCTTTTTCTTGGCCTTCATGATGTTGGGCAAGGATGCGTAGCGGGGTTCGTTGAGACGCAGGTCGGTGGTGACGACTGCGGGAAGCTTCAGTTCCACCGTCTGCAAACCACCATCGACTTCGCGGGTCACGGCGACCTTACCATCCGAAGGTTCGACCTTGGAAGCGAACGTGCCCTGGCCCCAGCCAAGAAGTGCTGCCAGCATCTGGCCGGTCTGGTTGCTGTCGTCATCGATAGCCTGTTTGCCAACGATCACCAGGCCCGGAGCTTCCGCTTCAACGACACCCTTGAGAAGCTTTGCGACAGCCAGAGGCTCGACGGCTTCATCTGTTTCGATCAGGATAGCGCGATCGGCACCCATGGCCAATGCCGTGCGCAGTGTTTCTTCCGCCTTGGCGGGCCCGATGGAGACGACGACAACCTCTTCGGCCTTGCCCGCTTCCTTTAGACGAAGGGCTTCCTCGACGGAAATTTCGTCGAACGGGTTCATCGACATTTTGACGTTGGCAAGCTCGACGCCTGAACCGTCCGCCTTGACGCGGATCTTGACGTTGTAGTCCACCACACGCTTCACTGGCACAAGGATTTTCATCGATAACCTTCCTTCAACTCCTGACCCTAGAGCAAAACGCTGTACGGTCCTCCTGATAATAAAGTTGCGACATGGATACGCATTTTTCCCGCAAATTCAACGGAGCAATGCTCATGATCTCATGCGTCTCGGGGATATCTTACGTTAACGTGAACGTAAATATCAATCCTTGCTCCAATCTTCACCTGACGCTACCGAAAGGTCGTTCCGTTTGCGACACGGCAGCCTGCGGCCCTTGATTTTTAAAGTGGACCGCACGGGGCGTGACGATGGTGCGATCGAACAGCGGGACGCCGGGCCTTCTGAGAACCAGCACCAGAACAACGCCTGCAATGATACCGCCCACATGCGCACCCCACGATACACGATCCTGCATACCGAAAAGGAACATGAAGAATTGCTGTCCAATCCATAATGCCAGCGGGATGAAGGCCGGCAGGGGAATGGGAATACGCATGAAGACCAGGATCCACACGCGGACTTTCGGGTGCAATAGAAGATACGCCGCCACAACACCGGAGACCGCACCCGACGCGCCGATCAGCGGACCTTGCGAAGACGGAGCCACAAATCCGTGAAACAGCGCGCCCGCCGCCGCACAAGCAAGGTAGAACAGCAAAAAGCGCAAATGGCCGAAGGCATCTTCGACATTGTCACCGAAAACCCAGAGAAACAGCATGTTAGAGGCGAGATGCCAAAAACCCAGATGCATGAAGGCGTAGCTGAAGACCGTCATCTGATCAGGGATGGACTGAAGTGCTGGATCGAGCTGGGCATAATCGAATACGACAGCGGGAATGAAACCGAGACCGAGAATGGCGGCGTTCCCGGCCTCGTTGCTGAAAAGGACGCCCACCAGCAACCAGACGAGAATGTTGACCGCGATAAGCGACACGGTGACATATTGCAGTTTGATGTGCTTGAGCGAATTCGCATCGTGCAGTGGAATGAACATGCGAAAACGCCTCTGCTGCGGATTAGCGGTTCTGGCCTGGAACCCACAAGATGTCAGGCGCATCAGAATTCGTCGCGTCGTTTGCAAACCGTGCCGCCACGAACAGGAAGTCTGAGAGCCGATTGATATATTTTAACGCTGCAGTACTGACGATCTCGTCCTCCATCTTGGACAGCTCAACCATCTGGCGCTCCGCACGCCGCGATATGGTGCGGGCAAGGTGCAGATAGGCAGCAGCGGGTGTGCCGCCGGGAAGAACAAATGATTTCAGGGGTGAGAGATCCGCGTTCAGCGCGTCGATTTCGTTTTCCAGGCGCGTCACCTGGGCATCCACGATCCTCAAGGGTTCGTAGGACAAAACTTCGCCTGTGTACGGCGTTGCGAGATCAGCGCCCAGATCGAACAGATCGTTTTGGGCACGAAACAGCATGGCATCCAGTTCTGGCAGACCTGATGTGTTGAGGCGCGCGATGCCGATGGCGGAGTTGGTTTCATCAACCGTCCCGTAACTTTCAACGCGCAGATCGTGTTTCACGCGTCTTGGCCCAGAAACGAGCGCGGTCGTGCCGTCGTCGCCCGTGCGAGTATAAATCTTGTTCAGCTTGACCATTGTATCCCTCTAAAACTCCTATCGTCCGCCGCCCGTCAGCCACAGCACAAACATAATGAGGATGATCGCAATGGCCTGCAAAAGAAGACGCAACTGCATCAGCTTATTGGATTTATTGGCATCCGTGCCTTTGAGCATGTTGAACAGCCCGCGTATCAGCACGAGCACCACCAGACCCATCACGATGACCGCAAGAACCGTTGCGAAACTGGACATGCTCTACCCTCCCGAGAATGCTGTGTATCTTTGTGTGCGTTGTAGCTGATCGGATCGTGTGTGCGCTAGTCGAACTTGCGCATCAAACGGTAAAACAATCCGGCAGGTAAAAGCCGCTTTAAAATCACGGCCTGCTTGGCGGGTGTGGTGACGAGGTAGTGCGGTTTCGGGCGTGGCGCCGTTAAAGCGTGCTTGAGTTCCTTATAGACGGCATCCGGACCCAGCTTGTGCTTGGTCGCCGGTCCGCTGCCCTCCAGCCTTGCAAGTTGTCGCTTGTAATCCTGCGCGTGTGGGGAGTTTTTGAGGTCGATATTGCCTTTGATGTGAGCCAGAGCGGTTGCCGTAAATTTCGAGGCAATGGGGCCGGGCTCGATCAGGCTGACATGAATGCCGCTGCCCTGTAGTTCCATACGCAAGGTGATCCCCAAACCCTCGAGCGCGAATTTAGATGCCGTATAGGCACCACGGTACCGGTAGGGCACGAGACCGAGAATGGACGAGCAGTGAACGATACGCCCACGCCCACGCCTGCGCATGAACGGAATGACCCGGCAGGTGAGATCGTGCCAGCCAAACACATTGGTTTCGAATTGCTGGCGCAGCACATCAACCGACAGATCTTCGACGGCGCCGGGTTGACCATACGCGCCATTGTTGAACAGGGCATCGATCCGGCCGCCGGTTCTGGCGGCAACCGCATCCACCAAAGCGGCGATCGTGTCCGGCTTGGTGTAGTCCATCAACAGCGTTTCGATCCCTTGCTGTTCCAGTGCCGGGACATCTTCGTCCCGCCGCACCGTTGCAAAGATACGCCAACCATCTTGTTGAAGCGCGATGGCGCAGTGCGCGCCAATTCCAGACGAACAGCCGGTGATGATGATGACCGCTTTTTCAAGCATGGAAAGTCATTCCTCAGTGTCTTTTCAAGAAGGGCTCTTGCGAGCAAGGGGTTGAGGGAAGGGCGGCAATCAGATTCTTTGTATTTTGCGACAAATACGGAAAGATGGAGTGGTCTGGACACGCTTTACCCGGCGCTACCATGACAGAAGCCGCATGCGCTACGCAAGCGATCTGACCGATCCCTGAGTGCTGCCTGATCAAGCCCTTCATGCCGAGGCAGCCTCGATTTGGCCGCGGACGCAAGACGGCGCTTGGGTTGGGGATGATGCTTTTTCTATCATCGATCGCCACTCAGTAAAGGCCGGCCCGGAGGCATCGTAAAGTTAAAGGACTCGTGTCAAAGGTCTCGGCCGCGGCTCTCAGTTCGCGGTGATGGTGGGACGGGACATCGTGGCGTGGAATATGGAAGAGATTGGCGACCGGGTCATGAATGGAGACGAAACGCTGGAGATGTCGGTCTGACTTAAAGCCCTTCATGATCCACTCTCGCCGTCGTGTCGGTTGATGGGAATTCTCCGCCCGGTTATTAAGCCCTTTGTGTGAACGATGATCGACGCCGGGCATGATGTCTTGCTTGGCAGCGCCGTAGGACCGCAGTTTGTCAGTGATCATGACGCGCGGCGAATGGCCCTGTCCTTCAAGAGCTTTCGCATCAAACGTTTGGCGGCCTTGGTATTGCGGCGGCTCTGCACCAGCACGTCGAGAACGAAGCCATCCTGATCGACAGCCCGCCACAGCCAGTGTTTCTTGCAGCCAATAGAGATGACGACTTCATCGAGGTGCCACGTGTCGCCGAGCTTTCCGGCTGAACGCCGCCGGATTTCATTGGCAAAGTGGCTCCCGAATTTTTCGGCCCAAAGACGGACTGTCTGGTGCGAGACAATAATCCCGCGCGCCGCCAGTAAGTCTTCGACCATCCGCAAGCTGAGCGGGAAACGAAGATAAAGCCAGACGGCATGACCAATCACTTCAGCTGAAAACCGATGGCGGCGATAAAGGGGATCACGAACGGCTTGGGTCATGCCGAAAGATCGCAAACGCCAATCGCCGACCGGTTAACGTTACAGTGCCCCGTGATGACTTGTCCCGTTTCGCCACCGATCACCAATGTGCCGTCACGCACTGAAAAATAGCTTGGGTCCTTGAATACCGAATCGTCGTCATCAATGATAGCTTGTCCCAAGATCACCCTTGATGACAAGTCTGCTGTTGCCATCGACAATAACCCGTCCTGCGTAGGAATCAAACGATCCATAACCGGTGAGGTCTCCGGTTAGAATCGTCTCACCCGCAAGACTGACAATCGAACCGTCACCGACAATTTTGTTAGAGAATTCGTAGGCTGTCTCGGTATGATTGAAAACAATCCGACCAGATCCCGACCTACCAAAATCTACCAAGGCCCCCGGATTAATTTTTCCTGCAGCCTCCGTATTGATAATCTTAAAGCATTTTACATTTATTCGGATGTACTACTCGATCATACTAAACCGAGAGACGCAAAAGAATGGGTTCAGTTTTTCCATGAACCATGTCTCTGATGAGACATTTCACTCTTACTCGGCATCTAGGAAGTGACCTCAGGCCCTTATTTTCCTGCAAATTTTGGTAGGGTCCGTTACTCTGTCCACTGAGCCCCAGCATTGAACCGCCGGATGTTGAGTTTTCCGGCTATGATTACGATGGCTGGCTGGCTGCGCCACCGGGATTATGTATGGCAATCGGGACGTTATATCCGATTGCCGAGTGAGGACGTTCCTCGTTGTAGTATCGACGCCAAGTCTCCAACTTTTCGCGGGAATCCGCAAGGATTAAGAACCAATGCGCGTTCAGGAATTCCGCCCTGAGCTTGCTGTTGAACGCCTCGACGAAGCCATTGTCGGTCGGCTTGCCAGGCCGAGAGAAGTCCATGGTGACGTTGTTGGCATAAGCCCAAAGGCCAAGGTCGCGGGAGATAAATCCGCGGCCGTTATCAACCCTGATCGTCTTGGGATAGTCAGTCCCTTTACAAATACACTCCAACGTCTGAACCACATCCTCACCGCGATAGGTGAACCGTGCGTCGGTGGCGGGGCAGTAGCGAGAATGCGTATCCACAGTGGTCAGGATGCGCAATTTCTTACCCGTCGCCAGCTGGTCGTGAACGAAATCCATCGCCCATACATCGTTCGGACCGACGGCTACCTGTCGGTCGTCCCGAAGCTTTGCCTTCACCCGACGCGTGGTGCGCTTATTACGCAATTGAAGACCTAACTCGCTCTAAATCCTACGTGTCTTCTTCATGTTGATCGTTCATCCATCACGGCGCAAGTGGACATGCACGCGGCGATATCCGTACCGCACACGCGTTTCGCATACCTCGTTAATCCGTCTTTCGAGAGGGGCCTGCCGGGTTCTTCTGGATTTGTAGTGATAGCTCGAGGTGTCAAACGTCAGGACCTTGCAGGCCCGTCAAATCGATATCCCCCAATCTACCAGCATCCCATCGATCAACTTGCGCTGCCGGGCAGGCCTTAGAGCTTTCGGCGGATAACGTCCTGAAGCATTTCGCGATCGAGTGTCAGGTAAGCCACGATCCACTTCGAATGATTATTCTCGTCCTCCAGAGTCTTCAATCGGAATAGTCCATCTTCCTCGAAACGTCTGAAAAGATGAGATAATCGTCTTCGTTGAATTGCACGCCCTACTCTTGTGCGGGCGGAGGTTTGATGATCACCGACGTATCCGGTGCTGGAATGCCATGCTCGGAAAATAGCGTTTCAACGATATCGACCGACCTCTTGTCCATCCAGATGCGGCAGTCGGCAAGGCGGGAAAGCAGGCGGCCAAATCCATGGCCATCGCCCAGCGGCGCAAATGGCTTGCCGGACTCCCCGTCACGCATCTGGCCCATTCCCAACACGCGGCAGACGTGGCGGCAGAGCATTTTGCCGATGATCTCATCCCGGTAGCGACGTGATGCCGGAAACGCATCTCACAGAGGACGGGATCAAGGCTCGCATCCAGATAATCAACGATGACGTCGACAGGACGCGACCGAAGCGGCTGCGGGTTCGCTTCAAGCGTTACCATGATAACGGGCTCTCGGTGTTCGTGTTGGATGCGGGCAAGCCTCCCGAACGCAAGCTTGTCCAGATCAACACGCGAAAGCTTGGCAAGCTTGAGTCTTTGAGCGAGGTCAAATCGAAGATTGAGGCGACGATTGCAGAGTTATACGACGTGGATACGGCAAAGTCGTTCATGGACGCGCATCGCAACGACCCCATGGCGAGAAGCGGTTCTATGCATGGGAGGGCTTAAACGTGCTTGTTTTTGTTCATTCGGCCAGAATTTCACGATCCAATTGACCACGCTGACACAGGGCACCAGCTATCGCTCGACAGCTTAGACCATCATGACGGCGTAGCGTCTTGTAAATCTCACAGACGTTTTCCGTGAACCGCTTTCACAGCCTCCTCCCAAAAGACACCTGATAACATCCGTCAATTTTGAATTTTCGCCGAAATGGGCCGCTGACAGAAAAGCTTTCCGGGATTATGTCACGGAATATCGGGTGGAAATTAGAGAGAGCAATATGGCACGAAAAGCGTATCTGCAGAATTTTCTCACTGGTACAGGTCAAGCAATCGGTCTGTTGCGAACCCGCGAAGACGATAGCGAAGAGGTTAAACAGGCCGTCGTCAGGGTCATCATTTCTGCCTTGGCAGCTTTTTATATTGCACCAACCACTTATAGCGGATTGCGGATCGCTCCACCGACTGGAATAACAATTCTGTTTTTAGTCTATCTCCCGTTTTCCTGTTTCGTGTTGTGGTGGATGAAAACCCGCCCGAGCAATCGTCCTTGGCGGCGCACGATCGCCATTTTTTGTGACATGCCTGCACTGACTTACGCAATGTCCGTAGGCGGCGCTACAATGCTGCCGATATTCGCGCTTTTGCTTTGGGTTGCGGTCGGTAATGGGTTGCGTTTCGGTCCTCGGTACCTTGTTGCCTCAACAGTCGTGGCTCTTCTATCGATAGCTGTCGCTACGATTTTCAATCCCTATATGCGACAGAATCCATACATCGTCGTGACGCTGACGGCGACTGCTGTTCTGGTGCCAGCCTATATATACGTCTTGCTGGATCGGGTGCACCGCGCCTATCAGGCAGCGCAGGAAGCAAACATTTCAAAGTCGCGTTTTCTCGCCCAGGCAAGCCATGATCTTCGCCAGCCGGTTCATGCCATAAGTCTTTTCACGGCGTGTCTTCGCGATGCCAACTTGCAGGCAAGCGAATTACAAATGGTGGACAATATAGATCGTTCTTTGCAGAGCGTATCTCGCTTGTTCAAGTCGTTGCTTGACGTCTCTACTCTCGACAGCGGCAAGGTCGTTCCGACATATGAGGCGATCGCGATTGCGCAGATTCTTGATGATGTGCTGCAGCAAAACAACGAAGCAGCGCAACTCAACGACTGCAAACTCAGTGTCATAAGCTGCAATGCCGTTGTTATGACGGATCGTGCATTGCTGACGACGATGCTGCAGAACATTGTGAACAATGCGATCAAATATGCGCCGGGCCGGTCCATCACAATCGGTTGTCGACGCGAACAGGGCACCTTGGCTGTGCAGGTCTATGACCAGGGCCCTGGCATATCGGAGGAGCATCAACAAAGGGTTTTCGAGGAATTCTATCAGGTTCGGGCACGTGGAGACCGGGATGTGGATGGTGTGGGTCTTGGTTTGCCGATCGTGAGACGCTTGGCACATCTTATGAATATGCACGTACGGCTTCGTTCTGTTCCAGGGCGTGGTACCTGCGTCACTCTGGCAGGTTTGAAAGTGTCTTCAAAGCAGCTTTCAGCACCAACTCCGATCAAACAGTCGCCGCGCAACATCGGTATTATGACTGGGTTGCATGTTCTTCTTGTCGAAGATGACGAAGCTGTTTTGCGGGCGACAGCAAGCCTATTGCGGAAGTGGGGCTGTGAGGTACAGGAAGAAATCAACATTCCGGTCCAGCCTGGTTCCTGGGACCTGGTGATTACGGACTTCGACCTTGGTGAGGGTAGAACGGGCAGCGACTGCATTGTCGCGGTAAGAACAATGGTAGGTTGGTCGTTGCCAGCGGTGGTGATGAGCGGCCATGATGCCATTCGCGTGCGAGAAGAATTGTCAGATGATAGTATTCCAATTCTGTCAAAGCCCGTGCGCCCAGCAGAACTTCGCTCAATCATCATGGCTGCCTTAGTGGAGTTCAGAGACCGCAGTTAGGTTCGTAAGCCCCGTCTTGGTGTCTGACAAAAAGATGCCTAAAGAGGCCGCGTCTTTAGCAGCCCGTCCGCAACCCCTTGCGTGACTGCTGCGGCACGTGAGGTCACGCCAAGGGCTCTGAACAAAGCCGAAACGTGTATTCGGACTGTGAAAGGGGAAATACCAAGTTCCAGAGCAATTTCTTTATTCGTCTTGCCTTGGGCTATTAATTGCAGGACGATAAACTGTCTTTCGCTTAATGTGGTCCGGTTCAATGATTGCGCAGGCGTGTTGTGTGGGAGCAATACGACAAGATCGCCAGCTCGCACTGCCTCGAGCCCCTTAAACATAGCCTGAGGGGAAATGGCCTTGTTAATGAAGCCGTTGATGCCACACGCCATCGCTGCGTTGATCGTCGCTGGATCGTCCGCCATTGTCACGACAACGATCGAGGACCGAGCGAACTCTTGTCTCAGCGCAGGTAGCGTGTCCAGGATACTGTGCTTTGAGAAAAAGAGATCCAACAGAAACATCGACGGCGGCTCTTTACGCTCTCTGGCGAAGTTGAGAGCCTCTTCCAGCGTCTCGTTGTTCACAACGACCACTTCAGGGAGTTTTCGTCGGATCAGTGACGTCATGCCGTCTCTAAAGACTGGATGATCATCGACGACGACGATTGTTTCTGCGTTCACACAATTCGCCTCTCAGGTCTTTAGGCGGGACCTATAGCAGTGCGTGGTGTCGATAACACTAGCACGTTTGTACTATTTGTTCGCATCTGTAATAAAAACCTATGCACGAAAAAATTAAATTAGAATCAACTAAAGGATAATTTTTTAGCGGGCGAAAAATACGTTAGTCTAGAGATGCGACCTCGCTGCCATCCATTGTTGATAGCAAAGTCGACGGTCAAACGTATATTATTTTTTAAATCAAACAGATGCTGGTACGTTGGTCTGAAGCGTCACGCATTGAACGAAACACATAGTCGTTGGCCAAAGCTTGGATACCACTCGCTGGATAAGTTTTTGCGGGGCTAGCGGGGGTCCGGAAACCATTCTGCCGTGTCGGAGGGATAATGTGCTGTCCGTAACCATCTTCGCATCGTTTTTTTCAGCGGCAAGTCAGGCACCATGCACTTTTCCGCATTTGCAATTTAGCAACCATGCCGTCCCAAAACCTCCAACCCAAGGCGCCAGCTCTTGGGGTGGGAGTAAGGCGTGAACCGGTTGCACGCCGGAAAAGTTGTGGTTTTTGTTAACCTCACCCGCTGATTAGCACATTTGTGCTACTGGGCGATCCTCAACCTTCGTGCGAAGGAAGTCTAATCTTTCTTCGGTTTTGATTTCGCCGAAAGGAGAGAAACAAGCACGTTTTTGAGAGGGAATAGATGTTAAGAACAGTGACAGTCGGGGTGTGTTCCCTTGTTATGATCGTTGGATTGTCTGGATGCCAGACAGCGCAGGAATCCGCTAGTAGCGCGCAGATGACATGCAAAGCACAAGGCCTGAAAGCAGGCACGAAGCGTTATGATCGTTGTGTGGGCGCAACATACCAAAGCAATCGTCAGCAGGCTCAGCAAGCAGAAAACACGGCTGTCGCCGGAGCTGCTATTGGTCTCGTCGGCGGTGCTGTCCTCGGGGCCAGTTTGAACGATCACAACCACTACTATCGGCGTTGCGGGCCATGGAGCTGCTACTAAGTTTTATCGCAATGGTAATCCCCCCGCAAATTAACGGGCTTCAAAAGTAGAATTTTCTCGGGCTTTATGATCGAGGAGATTTTTGATGAAGACGAGCAGATTTAGCGAACCGCAGATATTGGCCATCCTGCGCCAGGCAGAAGGTGGTGTTCCAGTTCCCGAGCTATGCCGGGAGCACGGGATGAGCACTGCCTCATTTTACAAATGGCGGGCCAAGTATGGGGGCATGGACGCATCGATGATCAGCCAGATGAAAGCTCTGGAGGATGAGAACCGTCGGCTGAAGAAGATGTATGCGGAGATGAGCATGCAAGCGGAACTGCTCAAAGAGGCTTTGGGAAAAAAATGACGCGGCCATCTCAACGCCGAGAGATGGCCGGGAAAGCAGTGGCATTACGCGGGGTGAGCATTGCGCTTGCCTGCCGCACCTTCCAGGTCAGCGAGACCTGCTATCGCTACAGCGCCAAGCTGAACGACGAGAACGAGCAGATCGCCGATCTCCTGATCGGGCTGACGCGGGCAAAGAAGACTTGGGGCTTTGGCCTGTGCTTTCTATACCTACGGAATGTCCGAGGACATCGCTGGAACCACAAGCGTGTCTACCGCATCTACCGCGAGCTGGAGTTGAACCTCAGGATCAAGCCACGCAAGCGTTTGAAGCGGGACAAGCCCGATGCGTTGACCGTGCCGGAAGCTCCGAACCTGGTCTGGTCCATGGATTTTATGGCGGATCGTTTGGAGGACGGTCGGCAATTCCGACTGTTGAATGTCCTGGACGACTTCAACCGGGAGGGGCTGGGTATCGAGGTGGACTTTTCGCTGCCTGCTGAACGCGTCATCCGCAGCCTGAACCGGATCATCGAATGGCGCGGTAAACCGTTCGCCATTCGTGTGGATAACGGGCCTGAGTATGTCAGTGGCAAACTGATGGAATGGGCCGAAACGCAAGGAATTGCGTTGAGCCACATCCAGCCCGGAAAGCCGCAACAGAACGCCTATGTCGAGCGCTACAACCGCACCGTCCGACATGAATGGCTTGACCAGTACATCATTGAAAGCATCGAGGAGGCGCAGGAATTCGCCACGCAGTGGCTATGGACCTACAACAACGAACGGCCCAATATGGGCATCGGCGGCATAACGCCTGCACAGAAACTAAAAATGGCCGCGTGAGTTCTACTGCGGAGCCCCGTTAAGAATGGGGGGATTACCACCGGACCTTGGCGAGGCCAGGGATGTCGTTGAGTGCTTTCACAATATGCTGCGCCGGAAATCTAAAGATGATCTGGAAGCTTGGATCGATCGCGCAGAAAGAAGCTTGTTCGCATCATTCGCCAACGGGGTCGTGCGCGACAGGGCGGCAATCCAAAATGCGATAACCTCACAGTGGTCGAACGGCCAGACAGAAGGTCAAATCACCAAGCTCAAACTTATCAAGCGGCAAATATATAGACGCGGAAAGCTCGATCTGCTCGATGCGCGTATCGTCGGAGCCCCCTGATGTCATCGAAATCGCGTCAGACCTAACATTCCATGCCGATTGACACGGCACCAATCCTTGGCATTTTCGCGAACGAAGCACCGCGTTGGGTATCCTGGGCATTAGGTGATCTGTGCCTAAAAGTGCTTGTCGGTATAATCATGTTGCTGCCTTAAGGCGCACTCATGAGTACACTCAAACCAATGCCGCCAGCCAAAACCCGCAGACGGAAGAGGTCTGCAAACGCGGGTCCTCTTTTTCGATATTCAACGCTTTGACCCAGGTTTTTTTCGGAATCTTGGTGAAAATACGATTCATTGGCGTGTTCGAAACACACACGCCAATGAATCACACCAATCACCGATTGCGAACAGCCAAAGATTCCGGCAATCATTACGTAAAGGTTTACGGTCCGGAGTTTCGCATCATCATGAAAAAGTCACCCAACTCAATCGATATACATGTGGGCTCTCGTATTCGCCTGCGTCGCGTCATGCTGGGCCTCAGCCAGGAAAAACTGGGCGACGGGCTCGGAATCACATTCCAGCAGGTCCAAAAGTATGAGAAGGGCACAAATAGGGTCGGTGCCAGCCGCTTACAGCATATTTCGGAGCTGCTGGATGTTCACATTTCCTATTTCTTTGAAGGCGTTCCTGACGCAGGGAACGACAGAACAGTGGCTTTGCCGAGTGCACTGAACCAGTTCCTGAATTCGAAAGAGGGCATATCGCTTGCAAAGGCGTTTTCTGCCATCGAGGACGTTCGCGTTCGCCGTCGCGTTCTTGAACTCGTCCAGTCATTGGGCGGCAATGCCGAGACAGACGCTCCGAAAACCACAGAAATCTTCGTAACCCCAGTGAACTGACTGACATGGTTTTTCGATTGGCCACATTGGGCCGTTGCAATCTGGAAGATGAGAGCGGAAACGTCCTCAACGTGTCCACCCAGGCTTTGCTCATCTGTGCCTATCTCTTTGATATTGGCAGACCGGTTGCACGACGTGATGTCGCCAATCTTCTATGGCCCGGCAACGGCGAGGCGGCCCTGACAAATCTGCGTTCGACTTTGCGGCGCTTTGCACTCGCGACGACGAATGCCCCTGCCCCTTTGATCATTGCCGACACCAACGCCCTGTCCCTGAACTGGAAAATGCTGGCCTGCGACCTTGACTTCATGACAATATCCGAGCCGCAGGAGCGCCTTAACGCGGCCTGTGGTGCGGTCGCCATGCAATTTCTCCCGTTTGTTGGCGAAGGAAAGACAGCGCTCGACATGTGGGTCAGGGATGTTCGATTGCGGCTTTTGAGTACACTTCGATCGCTGTTCATGGACATTTCCGGCTCTCCAGCGTTGCGGTCCCCGGCCCATGCAGACCTGAAACGCGCCGCAGTCCTTCTGCTTGAAGCGAACCCCCAGGATCACGACGTCAGACAGCAACTGTCGTCGGGGCTTGGTACACAGACAATAGCGGCCACGCCACGTCTATCGGCGGTTAAGGAACAAAGTGCTGCAAACCACCCTGTGCAGCCCCGTATCGCTCTCCTTCCACCTCATACGTCTAAAGAGGCGAGCCGGGATGGATCGATTGCAAACGCATTGATAGAAGATTTGACGATTGGGCTTTGCAGCAGCCATCTGGTTTCGGTTGTCGCACCCTACACGTCAGAGCGTATACAGGCATCGAAAGACAAGGCCGCTGTGCTCGAGAAGCACAATGTCGTTTATGCACTCGACAGCAGGCGAAACGACAACCACCTGTTCTTCCAGCTGATTTTTACACCGACTGAGGAAATCATCTGGGCAGACCGTTTCGAATTATCTCCCTTTTCGATCGTATCGCATCGAGAAACGATCTCGCTGGCAATCCAGCGCGAATTGATGTCCAGAATAGGTTTGCATCAGGGAGCGGCCGGTGATTTTTCGCGCAGGCCCGAGGCCTATTTCCTGTACCTCAAGGGCTTACAAACCCTCTCCAGTGTCAGCCTGCCTTCAATCCGACGCGCGCGCAAATATTTCACTGAAGCGCTTGGCCACGGGAATGATTTACCGGAAGTGCTTGCGGGCATGTCCCGCACACTCACTATGGAATGGATATTGACCGCTCGTGGTGATGCCGAACTTCTAAATAAAGCTCAGACTTTTGCAGATCGCGCCATCAATGAAAATGCTGGATTTGCTGGCGGTTTCAAGGAACTCGGTGTCAGTCATCTTTTCATGTCCAGATTTGATGAAAGCCTTGCAGCGCTTTCCCAAGCCGAGAGTCTCAGCCCTCAATATGCCGATGTGCTATGCAGTCATGCAGACAGCCTCATTCATGGCGGCGATCCAGTCAACGCAATGATTAAGATCGAGCGCGCTATCTCTCTCAATCCCATTCCGCCGGATATGTATTATTGGACGGCGGCGGGTGCGAGCTATTTTCTAGAGGACTACAAAAAGGCGCTCCATTACATCAACCAAATGCATAATAAACGTCCTGCAGCTCGATTAGCAGCTGCAAGCTGTGGGATGCTGGGAGAACTTGACAAAGCTCGCGTATTTCGCGCAAGGACATTTGAAGACAATCCAAGCTTTGACTTGGAACGTTGGCTGGATGTCATTCCCCACAGGGAGCAGTGGCAGACCGAAATGTATCGCGAAGGCCTCAAGCGGGCTGGATTTTAGGCAGGGGATACCATGGCACAGGCAGTTATTCTGGGGATAGAGGGTGAAGAGGGTCTTTGGCTCGTCGATCTTCAATCGGGTACGATCACGGCCGTGAAAGAACCTTTGACTGGCGAACTGGCGAAGGCAGCATCCCTGCGCGGATCAGGTGTTGCGATAACCAAAGGCGTCAATTTCGCAATCGCCGCTTCGGCAGAGACACTGGGAGCAGGCGGCGTTCACGAGGGCAATGGCTGATCTTGCAGCTCGATAATTATCGCGCATGTTCTGCAGGCGAAACTCTTGAAAGGGTTTCGCCTTTTCTTCGTCGGCTCGGTATCACCAGATTGGGCCGGCAGACGGATCTCGATGATATCGGTATTCCCGTCTGGTGCGCATTTGCCCCGAATGCAAAAGCAATCGTTATCGCCCAAGGTAAGGGTATGGATGACGACGCTGCGAAAACATCGGCTGCGATGGAGGCAATCGAGCGATCGGTGGCGACAAATCCAGCTTGCCAGTTGCTCGTTACGAGCCGGCAGACGTTGGAAGCTTCCGGACACTCCACGAACACCCTCGACAGTCTGCTCTCGCCGCACGCAAAGCCGGTGTCACAAAGCGAAGACATCAATTGGGCGCGCGCTCAGCATCTGTTGACGGGCCATGAGATATGGGTACCTTTCGATGCTGTGCATCTCGACCGAACCGTGACATCGCCACGATATTGGCAATCGTCCGATGGCCTCGCCTCCGGCAATACGCGTGACGAAGCCGTGCTTCACGGTTTGCTGGAAAGGGTGGAGCGTGACGCGCTGACGCTGTGGCAGGTTACGCCAGCAACCAAGCGATACACGTCATCCATCGACACGAATGCGATTGAAGAACCAACACTGCGGAACGCTCTGGACAAAATCGCGCATGCGGGTCTGGATATCGTCCTGTTCGACATTACGACGGATTTACAGATACCGTGCATTGTAGCGTTGATGGGTCCCAAAAACCGAACAAACACACGCTCTATCCGCCATGTTGACATCACTCACGGCGCTGGTGCATCCACTTCACCCGTCATTGCAGCAATAAGAGCCATTACGGAGGCTGCCCAGTCCCGGATGACGTTCATCGCCGGTGCAAGAGACGACTTGCTGCCAGATGTTTTTTCCCAGCACGTAGACCTGATGACAGTCGCGGCGCTGGATACTTGCCCATCCAAAAAGCTGACCGACCTCCCCATTCTGAGTGCAAAATCCACCGAGCTGTCTCTTCAACTGGTTCTGAAGCAACTTTACAATTGCAATATTCAAGAACTCTACGCCGTTGATCTTGCACCTGAATGGCTGCCAGCCAGTGTCGTGAAAGTCATCGCACCTCAGCTTGAAAATCCGGATGGAGAACGACACCGTCGCTTAGGCAGTCGTGCTCTTTCGAAGGCTTTATGATGAACGTTGTTTTTGTTGGACCAAGCTTGCCGAATGCTCATGAGTTCGCGGCCGCAGACGTCAAGCTACGTCCACCCGCTTGCCAAGGCGATGTCATGCAGGCGATTGCGGATGGAGCACTCAGAATCGGATTGATCGACGGGCAGTTCGAAATGGCGGCACCCGTCTGGCACAAAGAGTTGCTGTTTGCTTTATCCAAGAATATTTCAGTCTTCGGCGCCGCCAGCATGGGCGCATTACGGGCAGCGGAATGCGCCGCTTATGGCATGATCGGCATCGGTAAAATATTCGAGGACTATGTTTCGGGTATACGCGTGGACGACGCCGATGTTGCTTTGATCTATGGTCCTGCAGAACTTGGATATCCACCCTTGAGTATTCCACTGGTCAATGCACAGGCGACGATCGCCAAAATATCCGATCTTGGATTGCTGAACCAACCAAGTTGCGAAAAACTCGCTTCTGCAGCGCAGACTCTCTTCTTCAAGCGACGAACATGGAAGACCATCTCCCAATTGGCTGGCATTGACATCAAAAGCCTCAAACCGGTTTTAGACCTTTGCTGGGTGGACCAGAAAAAGCGGGATGCCATCGAGTTGCTTCAGGCGATGGAGCAAAATCTGCAGCCGGTGGAAGCCGACGATTGGCAATTCAACGCAACCTCACTGTTTCGGAAAATGTACCTTTAGTTTTCGCATCAGGTGCAATCGCAACATTAAAAATCAAGCACTGCGTGTGCAACGGTTTTGCAACGCGCTTAACGCTCGATCTTCACATAAAACGAATCCATCGCAACCGACTTACGATGAGATTCCGATGACACTATCTAGAACTGACGCCGAGATCGATGAACGCCAGGAAGACTTTCTCACCCTCATCAATATGCTGACCTACGCAGAAGGCGTTGCGGAAACGTTGGGTGCGCCATCGGCTAGCTGGTACATCGACGTGGCAAAACAAGCGCTCCAGTCCGCTTTGCAGAGCGAGATGGACATGGAATTTTCAAATGCCGACATCGTAAACCTCGCATCGGTCCGCGCAGGCCATTGCTGAGCTTACAGCCTGCATTCAACGAATCTCCCACGCCAAAACAAGGATTTTCATCCCAGTTCTGGCGTTTCTTTATGGATGGAGATCACCTGATAAGGGTTGCCGTTGATCGACCAGTCCTCGCTGACCTAGGACCCATCTTCCCTGCAGTTTTCAGGAGAGTCTGGGGTTTTCTGCACTGAGCCCCAACATTGGACCGCCGGATGTTAGAGTTTTCCGGCTCTGATCACGATGGCTGGCTGGCTGCGCCACCGGGATTATGTATGGCAATCGGGACGTTATATCCGATTGCCGAGTGAGGACGTTCCTCGTTATAGTATCGACGCCAAGTCTCCAACTTTTCGCGGGAATCCGCAAGGGTTAAGAACCAATGCGCGTTCAGGCATTCCGCCCTGAGCTTGCTGTTGAACGCCTCGACGAAGCCATTGTCGGTCGGCTTGCCAGGCCGAGAGAAGTCCAGGGTGACGTTGTTGGCATAAGCCCAAAGGCCAAGGTCGCGGGAGATAAATCCGCGGCCGTTATCAACCCTGATCGTCTTGGGATAGCCAGTCCCTTTACAAAATACACTCCAACGTCTGAACCACATCCTCACCGCGATAGGTGAACCGTGCGTCGGTGGCGGAGCAGTAGCGAGAATGCGTATCCACAACGGTCAGGATGCCCAATTTCTTACCCGTAGCGAGCTGGTCGTGAACGAAATCCATCGCCCATACATCGTTCGGACCGACGGCTACCTGTCGGTCGTCCCGAAGCTTTGCCTTCGCCCCACGCTTGGTGCACTTATTACGCAATTGAAGACCTAACTCGCTGTAAATCCTACGTGTCTTCTTCATGTTGATCTTCCAGCCATCTCGGCGCAAGTGGACATGCACGCGGCGATATCCGTACCGCACACGCGTTTCGCATACCTCGTTAATCCGTCTTTCGAGAGGGGCCTGCCGGGTTCTTCTGGATTTGTAGTGATAGCTCGAGGTGTCAAACGTCAGGACCTTGCAGGCCCGTCAAATCGATATCCCCCAATCTACCAGCATCCCATCGATCAACTTGCGCTGCCGGGCAGGCCTTAGAGCTTTCGGCGGATAACGTCCTGAAGCATTTCGCGATCGAGTGTCAGGTAAGCCACGATCCACTTCGAATGATTATTCTCGTCCTCCAGAGTCTTCAATCGACGCATCTCGTCGGGCAGCAGACCCGCATATTTCTTGCGTCAGTTGAAATACGTCGCGTGGCTAATCCCCGCCTTCCGGCAAATCTCTGCCACCGGCACGCCGTCGTCACCCTGCTTCAAAATGAACGCTTTCGGGGCATCCGAAAAATGCGGTGCTTTCATCGCTTTCGCACCTGTCCCCAGCCGGGAATTTAGCGCGAAAAACTCCAGTTATGAACGGTCCAGTTTTTGGGGATCAGAGCACGTCACGACGTTCGGATGCCACCAGCTTCATCGCCTCACGGATATCGGCATCATCCGGTCGAACGCTGCGGTATCGCACACTCGACCGATCAATGGACAAAACCTCGCACGCCCGACGCTGGCTCATCCCATGCTGTTTGCAGACATGAGCCACAGCGTCCCGCTTCACATCGGGCGTCACCATTTTTTGAAGCAACATCCTTCAAAATGGCATTATCCAACATGGTTTCGGCCAGCAGCTTTTTCAGCTTGGCGTTCTCGTCTTCCAGAGCTTTCAGCTTGCGAACATCGGAAACCTCCATGCCGCCAAACTTGGCCTTGTATTTGTAGAAGGACGCTTCGGATATTCCGTGCTTGCGGCAGACATCCGCCGTTCTCAGGCCGCTTTCCTGCTCTTTCAACATTCCGATGATCTGCTTATCCGTGAATGCTTCATGATGTCCGTCTCCTCAGAGTAACGGACCCCACCAAAATTTGTAGGAAAATAAGGGCCTCAGGTCAGGGGCCTTCCCTGAAACAGCAACCGGCCAGCGGTTGGTTTGAGTTGACGCGCCAGAAGTTTCAGCAGTGTGGATTTCCTGGAACCGTTATGGCCGATCAGCCCGATCGGAGAGTGTCAAGCAGCGTGTTATCACCCACACGCACACCGACGTCTGCCAATTCGAAACTCATCTCACATGAGCCTGTCTCTTGAAATGCTGTTGATTCATCTTCATTCGTTTCGCTGAATGAGCCAGAGAAGCAGTGGTCCACCTATGAATGCAGCCAGTAGCCCAGGCGACATTGGCCATGGCCAAATCAGATTGCGTCCTAACCAGTCGGAAAACACCATCAGCAGGCCGCCGAGCAAAGCGCATCCAATGAGGGAATCTGCGACACGACGAAATCCGATCATCCGTGCAAGATGTGGCACCATGAGGCCGATGAAGCTCAGCGGGCCGATGACGATGGTGGCGGCAGCGGTTGCAATTGAGGCCGTCACCAGCCCCAGGGCGCGGGATGTCTTCATCGGCACACCGAGACTGGTAGCCGTCGGATCACCCAGAGAGGACAGCTCCAGCCAACGATGGCACAGGAGGCCAGATATGAGTGCAAGGATCGCGACCACGCATACAGCCAGTGCCACATCAAGGCTAACACCGCCCGTAGACCCGGCAAACCAGCTT
Source organism: Agrobacterium sp. rho-8.1 (assembly GCF_033957725.1). NCBI lineage: Bacteria > Pseudomonadati > Pseudomonadota > Alphaproteobacteria > Hyphomicrobiales > Rhizobiaceae > Agrobacterium > Agrobacterium sp. rho-8.1. Next base: position 768,939 of record NZ_CP192789.1, on the reverse strand, counting down.
AACAGAGCGGCAGCTTTCGGACCGCCGCCAGCGAGAACAAGAACCAGCAGCGAATTCATCGTGCTGCCGAGACCAACGCCGATCAGCAGGGTTCTCTCTGGATGGAAGGCGTTTCGCCATGACAGGAACACGACGACCCCCAGTACGAAGACGGCACCGACGGAGGCCACAGCGAATTTCGACCAGATGCTGGCTGCAGGCAGCAGGATGATGGCAAAGGCCAAACCAAGACCGGCGCCATGGCCGATACCCAGCAAATCAGGACTGGCGAGAGGATTGCGCAAGCTGCGCTGAAGAATAAACCCGGAGATTGCCAGACATGCGCCTGCACCAACAGAGGCAAGAACCCGTGGCAGACGCCAATTCACGGCAGGCTCCATATCGGACAGACTGACGATCTGCCAGCCCGTTTGTGACTGCCCGACAAAAAACGCGAAGATCGTCAAGGCGATGAGGAAGACCGCCAGAGTTCCCGTCAACTTTGCAGTGGACCGGATTTTGATGGATGACGGCACAGGCGTGTCATGATGCGGCAGTGAGGGCTTGCTATTACGCAGGGCAAGAGCAACCAGCAAAGGTCCGGTCAAAAGTCCAGCGGCGGCTCCGACTGGAATATCGCCGGCATATTGCGACATAATGCGCACAAGTTGATCCGCAAGCAGCAACAGCACGGCACCTGTCACGGCAGACCGTAAAAGTCTGGCATTGTTGTTGGGCCAGAGCGTCTTTGCCAGCGCGGGAGCAGCAAGACCGATAAAGCCAATGATCCCAAAATTTGCCGTGACGAAAGCCGCAAGCATGGAGGCGCAAGCCAGGGCAAGGATCGTCATCATCGTCGATGACACACCGAGCGTCTTCGCCGTTCCATCCCCAAGCGAAAGCAGCGTCAACGGCCGCTGCATGAGGAAAATAGCGCCGGAGATGACAGCGATCTGTGGAAGCAACAGGGTGAGGCCGCGCCAGCCGCTCTGCTGCAACGACCCTGCTTGCCAACGCAGAAGATCGGTAAGGAAATCATGGTTGAACAAGACGAGGAGCGAATACAATGCGCCGCAATATAAATTGACGACGACCCCTGCCAGGATGAGGGTGTTGGAGGCCATGCCCCGCCCGAAAGCGACGCCGAGAACCACGATGAGCGCCAGTCCGGCACCTGCGAGCGCAACGGCTTCGGGGCCGGAGCGCCACAATGCCGGCGCATACAGAAGGCTGGCAGCCAAAGCGAGACCCGCACCGGACGAGACGCCGAGGAGACCCGGTTCGGCCAGTTGATTGCCAAGAACCTGCTGAAAGACGGCACCACCAAGTCCGAGGGCAAAGCCTGCGACAAGAGCCACGACGATACGAGGCAGCAATCCATAAAACACCAGCGCTTCAGATGGCGTTGAGATCTTGGCAGAACTGAGAAGCGCCCACCACTGCGCAGGTGGAAGGGAATGGCCAAGTCCGCTCAGGGCAAGCGCCGATGCCGCAATAGCGATGAGCAGAAAAACGACAGTTCCCTTTTGTGGCAGGCTGTTGGATGCCTTGGCTGAGGGTATGCTCCTCATCAACCCGCTCCCTCAAGCACCGCCGTCATGGACTCTGCGAGTTGCAAGGCAGAAATACACCCGCCAAATGGATAGAACTGCCCAATCCAATGCGTTCGGCCTTGGTTGACAGCGGGAAGCGCCTGCCACAGGGCGCTTTTCTCCAGGCCTCTGGTTGTCTGTTGCCTGAGGGCCGGGATATCGATCAGAACGAAAATGGCTTCTTCCATATCAAACAGCGCATCAAAACCCGTCTGGAAGACACCTGCTGCATTGACGGTTCCCTGCCAAGCGTTCTCAAGTCCGAGCCTCCGCAGGACAGCATCCGGCAGGCTGCCTTTTCCGTATACAACGACGCCTCGACCCGTCTGGTCTGGCAGCAGGACGCACACGCGCCGGGACCGGGTCGGTAATCGCGCACGCAGGGTATCAAAATGCTCCAGCCCTTGCGCCGCAACGGCATCCATACGGGACGACTCCAGCCCAGCGGCTTTTCCGGCATGGCGCAGGATTTCGATGGAGAGATCGTAGCGGTCTCCCGAAGCAACTTTCTCCGGAACGGTTTCTATCCGGCCAACGCGGGCGATATCAGGGGTCATGATGAGACTGGAACTGTTTATCAGGATCAGATCCGGCGCTATTTCGGCAAGAAGCTCGCGGTTGACCTCCCAGAAGGGACCGATATCGAGAACATTGTCCGGCAGCGGCAGCGGCATTCTCTGGCGGAAATATCCCGTATCCGAAACGGCCGCGGGTGTAACGCCCAGCGCCAGTAAGGATTCAGCCGCTGCCCAGTCTATCGCAACGATGCGGGAAGGATTGGCGGAGGCAAACGCATTGCTTCGCATTCCCATCAACGAGACAAGCGAGAGCGCCAGAAAATGTCTTCTCGAATGCACCGAATTTCCGGGCTGCGAACGGCCCGGAGACTCGGTGGTTGTCACAACCGTTGACCTCAAAAATTCACCTTGAGGCGACCGATGACACTGCGACGATCGCCCTCGTAGCAAGACATACTGTCTTCGCATGTCGTGTAGTATTTCTTATCGAACACATTGGTGGCGTTAAGAGAGACGGTTGCGTTATCGCTCACCTTGTAGCTGGCCCCCAGATCGAGCAGGGTACGGCCATCCACCTTCACGGTGTTGGCGTTGTCACCGAAGCTATCGCCGACATACCGTACACCACCGCCGATCGACAGACTCTCCAGCACGCCGTCATCAACGGTATAGTTCAGCCAGGCGGACGCCTGATGTTCGGGGACCAGATAGGGTGTCTTGCCTACAAAGCCTGAATTATCCTTCGTAATCTCGGCATCTGTCCAGGTGTAGGAACTAGTCAGGTCCCAGCCATTTGCGATGCTGAACTTGCCTTCCAACTCCACACCGCGTGACTGCACTTCGCCGGTTGCGACAAAGAAATTCGTCAACGCGCCGGCGGCGTTCCGCTCGGGTGTTAGTACGTTCGACTTGACGATATCAAACCATGCCACCGTAAATAGCGCATCGATGCCCACCGGTTCATATTTTACGCCAACTTCCCACTGGCGTCCGGTTGATGGGTCGAAGCCAGTACCAGAGGAGGAAACGCCGGTGTTCGGCACGAAGGATTCTGCATAACTGACATAGGGGACAAGGCCCCACGGCGTTTTATAACTCAGCCCTGCCCGACCGCTGAAATTGCCAACATCGAGAGACGAATTCGTGCTTGAGAGGCGATTGTTCGTGTCGATATCGACCCAATCGTAACGACCACCAAGCGTGGCGATGAGGTTATCCGTCAGATTGATCCGGTCCTGCGCGTAAAGCCCGATCTGCTGATATTTTTCCTTGTAATTCGCGAATGCCGTGGTGGGCTGCGGAACGCTGACGCCATAGACCGGGTTGTTCGGATTGAGCGAAGGAGCCGATCCGCTATAGCGCTTCACATCAGCGTCCGAGCGCGCATAGTCCAGGCCCAGCAGCAGTTCATGCGCAAAAGCTCCAGTATCGAAGTTTGCCTGCGCCTGATTGTCTATCGTCAGCGCATCGAGGCTCTCATCAAAACGGCGGGTGCCGCGGATGAGATTGCTGAAAGCATCCATTCCAGTGGCCAGGAGATTGTCGAGCTTGAATTCTGCGTGGCCGTAACGCAGGTTCTGACGAACGGTCCACGTGTCGCTGAAGCGATGGGAAAACTCGTATCCGATCGTTTGCTGTTCCTGGACACTGTTGTTGAAGGTATGATCACCCACCAGCGTGTTGGTTGGCGTGAACATCAGGACTGTGCCACCACTTTTATCGCGCAGTGCCTGCCCGGTCACGGTGAGCGACGTGTCTGAATCCGGTGCCCATGTGACAGAAGGCGCGATCATCAGCCGGTCGTCGCCAATATCGGTTCCATCTGAATACTGGAATTGCGTGTTGCTGTTCCGGGCAACACCGGTCACCCGGTACATGACGGACTTGTCGTCATTCACCTGGCCACCAAGATCGAACCCGATCTGCGCACGCTGGTTGCTGCCATATTCAACTTCGACCTCGCGGACCGGTTTATCTGTCGGCTTCTTCGAGATTTTGTTGACGATGCCGCCAGCATCGCTCTGACCGTAGAGCGAAGATGATGGACCGCGCAGCACTTCAACCGATTGAAGCTGATAAGGATCGGTACGGAAGAAGCTGTAACCGCTTGAAATCTGGCGTAGCCCGTCCAGATAGGAACTGGTGGACTGGGCGTTGAAGCCGCGCATCATGATCCAGTCATAACCTTTTGGATCAGGACCATAGGTTTCTATTGTAACACCGGGGACATATCGCAGGATTTCGGAAACGGATTGCGCATTTTGTGCGTCGATCTGTTTGCGACCCACAACGGAAATGGATTGTGGTACTTCGACCAGAGGTGCATTTGTCTTTGTTCCCGACGAGCTATTCGCCACGACGAAGCTGTTGGCACCGTTTGTGGCCCCATCAACGATGATGGTGTCCAGCACAGTCGATCCATCGGCCGAGACATTGGCTCCTGAGGCGAGTGGCCCAGAAGCGACAATCGCCACAGTCGTCGCATTCGGGAAGGAATATGTCAGGCCGGAACCCTTCAGAATGCCGGCAAGGGCCTGCTCGCGTGTCCCGTTTCCAGAAAAACCGGGTGACGATTTTCCAGCTGCAATCGATGCAAGATAGGTGATCTGAAGGCCTGTCTGGCGACCAAATGTCATAAGGGCCTGATTGAGGGGTCCGGCATTGATCGAGAAATTCGTCTGCACCGCCGCCTGCGCGAATGCCGTCCTTGCCGTCACAGCGATGCCCAAGCCGATACTGGTGCTCATCATCAGCGCGGTAATCAGCGCTTTGCGTTTGCCATTTGTTTTACGTCCGTTCCCCGACAGCTGCACCATAGCCCCTATTCTCCTGCTCGATCGTGTTGCAGGGGTGCGTGCCGTAAGTGTCGATATCGTAACCCCTGTAGTTATTACAAACTGGGCTTCGATTTTTTCTCTTTTTTCGGAATTATTTTCAGACGGGCGAAATGATCGTCAGATTGGACGATATACGTCTGACCTGTGCGCCTGCCGGGAGCACCACGGCCTCAAGCGCGCGTTGGGGATTGCGAAGGTCAAACAGGCCGCTGACCCGCTGCGATCCGACAAACGGGTCAGCGATCACGATCCTGCCAGGATACCACCGACCGATCTTCGCGATGAGGGCCGAAACAGTTTCGCGCTCGGCCACAATGATATTATCGCGCCATACAGCGATCTGACCCAAATCGCGCATGCCGCGCTGGATGCCGTCCGACGAGGGATCAAATGACAGCCACTCACCCTGTTCCAAACGCTCGCTGGTTTCCAGCGACGATATTGACGTGCGGGCTTCGACGATGCCGTGGTCGACAGAAACTGTGAGGATGCCCGCATCATTGGCAACATCGAAGGCCGTTCCGATTGCCGTTGCGGTCAAGCCGCCGGTGTGAACTGCGAATGGTCTGCGGGGCTCTGCGACAACATCAAAAAACGACATGCCTGAAAGGAGGTCGATGCCACGTTTTTCAGGTGTGTAATTCACCGCGATTGCGCTCTCTGGTCCAAGTGTCGCAACGCTGCCATCCGGGAGCTGGAAATCGCGGATTTCACCTTTTACGGTAAAGTAATCCGCCTTGGCCTGAAGAATTATGGAAGGGCCATAAATTGTTGCGGCTAGTGCCGCGCCGAGGCCAACAGTGCCGCCAATGACAAAATTGCGCCTTGTCAGTCCTAGTCTTTTGCGGTTTTCGGCAGTTGCGCGGTCGGTCAGAACCTTGCCGCTCATACCGTGGGCGTCCGCCACGCGGGACCAGGCCTCCTCATATTCAGGGCCGCGTTTGCGCCACGTCCTGATCATTTCGAGGGTTACTGAATTGCCGGGATCAACCTGCAAACGAATGACGAGATCGATGGCCTCATCAAGCAGTCGTTGGGGATCTGGCGCGGCAACGTTCATGCGTGTTTTCCGGTTTTGGTGCCCAAAGCGATGTCATCGCGGATCGCCCTTACCATCTACTACAAACGAACCGCCGCAATTTTCTGCTGATACCACCAAAATAAATCACATGCCGCCAGTTCGTATCACAATATGGCGATAAGCGTCCCGGATCAAAGCCCAGGTGCGCGAGGTGGACAACCCGATTTCCCGCCCGACGTCACTGATGGTGCGCTCACCCAGTCTGTGCAATTCGAATGCGCGGCGTGTGCGGTCCGGCAGTTCCGCAAGCGCTTCTTCTGTCAGCCGCAGCCTCTGACGGTCATATACCACCGTGTCAGGAAGCGGAGATGGATCGATGATATTTGCGACGCTTTCATCGCCAAGATCGACCCTTTCCATCAGGCGTTCCCGCCGCTGATGATTTATGCCGAGATTGCGTGACACTTGATAAAGATAAGCCGCTGGATTGGAATTGGTGACATTTTCTGCCGGTGGCACCAAAAGTACGCGCAGAAACGTGTCTTGGGTAATGTCAGCAGCCGTCTCTTCGCTCAGCCCGCGCCTACGCAAAGAACGGGTAATCCCGTTTGCATGGCGAAGGAAAAGTCCGTGCAGATCCCAAGCCAATTATTGGTCGCCTTTTTTGGCAAGGTAAGGATCGTTTCCGGAAAACACCCGACCCCTTGTTGTAGCCGCATCGCGCTTGCCGCTTGCCGTATTTGACGCATTATCAAAGCGTGTCAGTTTTTTCATTTTCGGGACTTCAAGCTTGGCATCCCGTCATTATACGAGACATTCCGATGCTTTAATCCCAGTTTAAAATATGCTGCAAGCTTAGTTTCTTAGAGGGATTCTAGTCTACTAAAACAGTTTGTATCCAACCTCAAAAAAACATGTGTAAAATTATCAGGTTTTCAAACAGATAGGGCTTCCAGCGATACGAACGTCAGGATATGCATGTGTAGGTCTGTCGGTTACCAGTTAAGCGCTTCTTGGCAAACCGTTGCACTTACGCAACAAAGTGATGACATATATGTCGACACTCAAGGCGGGAAAAACCGTTCAGATGCGAACTTACTTTGCATCTGGTTATGGGGAGTACTTTCGCTCTTGGTAGGATTCGAACTTTCGGCACCCTGAATCACTCTCCGATAGGGCTTTAAACCTGCTCGGCTGCACAGCTAGGTTCAGGACCTATTAAACAGCTTGCGGGTGTTTGTTCGTTTTGATTCACTAAGATCAAACGGAGACGCTGCGATGAGTGACCTGATGCTTCTGTCGGAGGCGCAGATGCGCCGCATTGAGCCGTATTTTCTATTGTCACACGGCGTGCCACGCGTTGATGACCGGCTGATTTTGAGCGGCATCATCTTCGTCTTGCGTAACGGACTGCGATGGCGCGATGCGCCAAGAAAGTATGGTCCGCACAAGACGATCTATAACCGCTTCATCCGCTGGAGCAGGCTTGGCGTCTTCAATCGGATTTTCGCTGAACTGACCGCCAAGCGTGGCGAGCCAGATCAATTAATGATCGATGCGACCCATTTGAAAGCCCACCGCACCTCAGCCAGTCTGCTAAAAAAGGGATGTTCCCCGACGTATCGGACGAACCAAAGGCGGCCTGAACTCCAAGCTGCACGCTGTCTGCGACGATCATGGTCGGCCGCTGATCCTGCTTTTGAGCGAGGGGCAGATGAGCGATTACAAAGGTGCCGCACGGATGATTGACGCCTTTCCAAACGCCAAGACCTTACTGGCTGACAAGGGTTACGACGCCGATTGGTTTCGAGATGCCCTGGCGCAGCGCAAGATCACCGCCTGTATTCCTGCCAGAGCAAACCGCAAGGTCGTAATCCCGCATTATCCTGCACTTTACAAAAAGCGCCACAAGATTGAAAACATGTTCGGCAGGCTCAAAGACTGGCGCCGAATTCACACCAGATATGATCGCTACGCGCACACTTTCTTCTCAAGCATATGCATCGCAGCAACGGTTATCTTCTGGCTATGATTTAACGAGTCATGAGCCTAGCGATTTACAGCCAGTGACAGCTTTTCTGACCTCACTTTGGACGCCAAAACCGACCTTTATTATACTCAGGACATTGCTGCTTTGGTAAAATATATTAATCATCTTTGGATATAATTCTGCTAGGAATTTCCTCACTCCAGGCGCCCGCGATGATAAACATTTTTGCTTCCAACTCCAATCAGGTCCTCTCAGCACTTGATCTCTCCTTTGCTATCATCGAATTCGACACGCAGGGCAATATCCTTCGGGCGAACAAGAATTTCTGTGATCTGATGGGATACTCCGAGAAAGAGATTGTTGGACAACATCACCGTATCTTTGTCGAAAAAGAGTATGCCGGTTCCTCTGAATATACCGCATTCTGGCGAAAACTTCAGGGCGGCGCCTTTGAATGCAGCGAGTTCAGGCGAATCGCGAAAGACGGCAACGACGTTTGGATAAGAGGCAACTATAATCCTGTCAAAAACAGCAGTGGTAAGGTTCTCAAAATCATCAAGTTTGCAAATGACATTACGCAGACCAAAATGGATGGCCTTGATAGCGGGGCAAAGCTCGCGGCTGTTTCGCGCGCTCAAGCGATAATTGAGTTTACACCTGAGGGCAAGATTCTTGCGGCAAACGAAAACTTTTTGAAGGCCCTCGGATATTCACTGAATGAAATCGTTGGTCAACACCACCGCATGTTTGTCGAGCCTGCGGAGGCAAACTCCCAAAGATATTTGGAATTCTGGACCCGGCTACGCATGGGTGAATATGTTGCTGATGAATTTTTACGCATTGGGAAGGGCGGACGTCATGTCTACATCCAAGCATCCTATAATCCGGTTTTCGATCCAACTGGAAAGATCATCAAGGTCGTTAAGTTTGCCACCGATGTCACTGGTCGCGTGGAAAACGTCGAGCAGTTGGCGTTTGGATTGACGCGGTTTGCTGACGGAGACCTATCGCAACAGATCGATCAACCATTTATTCCCTCGCTGGAGAGGCTTAGAACAGACTTCAATTCTGCATCTCAGAAGTTAAAGCTCGCGATGGTGGCGGTTGCCGAGAATGCACAAGCAATTACCGCTGGCTCTAATGAAATCCGTATGTCTGCAGACGATCTGGCAAAGCGCACAGAGCAACAGGCGGCTTCTGTCGAGGAAACTGCTGCCGCTTTAGAACAGATAACCACGACCGTGCGAGATTCCAGCCAGCGTGCTGAGGAAGCTGGTCGTCTTGTTGCTCGAACCAAGGACCACGCCAACCACTCAGGCGATGTCGTTCGTGAAGCGATCGGCGCTATGGATCAGATCGATGCATCGTCAAAGGCAATTTCAAACATCATCGGCGTCATTGATGAAATTGCGTTTCAAACGAATTTGCTGGCTTTGAATGCTGGTGTTGAAGCGGCGCGGGCTGGAGAAGCCGGCAAGGGATTTGCCGTGGTTGCCCAAGAGGTGCGTGAACTCGCTCAGCGCTCAGCGACAGCGGCAAAGGAGATAAAGACCCTCATCACCGCGTCTGGTTCACATGTCAGCAACGGCGTAACCCTGGTGACGAAAGCAGGTACGGCTCTTCAAGAGATCGCCTCCCACGTCGAGAGCATCAATGCCGATATTACCGCGATCGTAGAGGCTTCACGTGAGCAGTCGACTGCACTGAGCGAAATCAACCGGGCCATCAATACAGTTGACCAAGGCACTCAGCAGAATGCTGCGATGGTGGAGGAACAAACAGCGGCCAGCCACGAACTGGCAAAGGAGGCTGGTGCACTGTTCGAATTACTTGATCAGTTCCGTTTCGAGGGTGTAAGTCGCTCGCAAATGACAAAAATTACCGATACCAAACGGCAAACGGCTTTAAAAACTGTAACATCGACCGTTTCACGCGCGCCAGTGCAACGCCCATCCGGTGTCATGGTGCCTCGTAGGACGGCAACCGCTTCAGCTGTTACAGCCTCACAAGCAAGCTGGGAAGAGTTCTAGGGCAGATAGACAGCATGTCGCTAAATGCCATCCGGCTTTCAAGGTTGACCCCTTCCGGCGCTGAAGAATGATCCTGATATCTATTTATTTTTGCTTGTCGGCCAGGGTCTTCTTCGGTGCGTATGACAGGGTCAAATGGCTCGTCGAAACACGTGCAGTTCATAAAAGCCCGCTCATGTTCCTACGCGGGATTTGCTAAGCCGATAGTGTTATTTGAATTTTATCGGAATCGTTAAAGCGCCTTGCATTACCTGTTGTGCGGCTACCTATTCGAGGCTTTCCGGGTATGGCCACCGGATTTCGACATGTCTGATCGAGCATCAGCCAGCGCTTGGTCCGGGCACAGGGATCGCGTCGGTCGTCAGCCGGTATTCCGACATTTCTGCGGGCGTGAGATAATAGAGCTGGTTGGGCGGGGTCTCAAGCGCATGGATCCACAAACCGGCGCCGATATCCATTTCGTCGAGATGTCGCGCGACACGCGCGGTGGTTGCCTGAGCACTGGACATCGCTTGCTCCGGTGACGGGCGGTCGATGCCGCCATTGAACACCTGATGGACGCCCACCACGGCATCTTTTTCGGCCGATCGTGTCACGCCACCGGCAAACACGATTGGGCAGGAGGAGGCGCAAAGCGCCTTTTCCGCAACCTTTGTGGCGATATTTTTCTCCCGGATCAGCTTGGACATCGCAATGGCGTCATCGACCGAACCTCCCGGTGAATTCAAAGAGACCATTTTGATATACTCGCCACGGGCCTCGACCTCGGTGGCAAAACGGCCGGCTGCGCCGGGGTCGATAGTGCCTTCAGCAACAAGCACGCCACCCGCGACAAGATTAAATGTCATCGACTTGCGTAAGACTTCCTCCGGGCTCGAGGGTTGGACTGGCGGCGCGCCATGCGCTCCTGGCGCGGTTGTCGGCGGAAGAAAGGTCGGCACGTCCGGCAATGTTTCGAGACCCGGTCGCGCCGCTTCGGCCGTGCTGATCTCACGGATGTCGATCACCAGAAAGGCGACCGCTGCAGCAAGCAGCACGTAGAAGGCGCAGCGCATCAGCACGCCGTCGTCCACGCTGATCAATGCCTTGAGCGCGGATGCCGGTTTCATGTGGTCGGACCCTTGCGCGGTGTTTTGTTGAGACCGAGACTGGTGATATTGTTGGCCTCCGTGTCGTTCTTGTTGTCTTCGGCTTCGGCAATGGCATCTTCGGTGGCTGACATGGCTTCCGCTGCAATGGCTTTCTGCATCGCCAGAGTCTGCATCAGTTCTGCCACGGTGATCCTTTCGGCGAACGGCATGGTCTCTTCCTGCCCGCGGATTGCACCATTCACCACGGCCAGAATGAACACCATGACACCTGGCAACAGGTCGATGGAAATAGCCCCTGCCCATGCTGGAATGAAGTCGGACGCATAGCGCAGAACGGCTTCCGCCGACGAGAGTGGCACGAAACGCCGCTCAGCCACCGGAGCACGCGAGAGAATTTCGTCGGCGGCGTCCGACAACACCTTGGATTGCGCCGCAACCGAAGTGCGGATGGTTTCCATCACGCGGTCTTGACGGGTGATCAGATCCTGTTCGTCGCCGTCGGGGATCGGAGCGATGAAGCCAAGCGAAAGATCGTCGGCCGCACGGCGGATGGAAGGAGCGATCGAGGTTTGCCCCAGCGAGGTAATGACTCCGGTCAAGGCCACGACTTCCGACGAGAACTTGTCTGCGCGTGGTTCGACGACGCCGGGTGCCGAGACGAGACCACGCATGGTCTCGAGGCGTTTCTGGCCTTCATTGAATAGGCTGGTGACCTGCTCACGCGAAGCATTGATACCATTTTCCAGTTCGTTCAGTTGCGACGACATCTGCGACAGCAGCGAAACGACGCTGCCGGAACCGGTGGTGCCCGTCAGCGCGCCCGACTGCCGTTCGGATGCCGCAAGCTGGGTGAAGCGCTCCTTAGCACGTTGAATGTCCGGCAACAGGCTCTGTGCTGCCAGCGCATTCTGGTGCGCCTGATCCAGATCTTCCGTGTAATCCTCGACCGTTTCCGCGAGATGCTGTTCAAGTGCCGCCGATCCTGCGAGCGCGGCAGCATTCAACCAGCTCGACATGGCCAGGATCATCACGCAGCCAACCGCCATCACCGCCAGCATCGCGGTACGGCTAGAACGACTGGTGACGTGCGGAAAAAACCGCGCCATGTAGGACCAGAAGGCATAAATGCCGACGGACACGGAGGCGGAATAGATGATGGCGGCAAAAAAGACCGCGGTCGGCGAGCCATCCAGAATGCTGCGCACACCCAGATAGGTGTAGACGCCGGAAGCGAGTGCGAGAACGGCAAGGGCGAAACGTGTCATTGTTTCGACCGCCGCCAGACTTTCTTGCAAGCGATGCGATGCGCCAAGCGCCATGGGCGATCTCCGGAAAAGGAATGTATTCCTTAACACTGACTTAAAATTCGGCGAATTCAAGGCTGCTAAAATATGAGGCTTCCGCTTTACGCCATGTCAGGTCAACTTTCGTTTATTCCCGCGTGAAAACAGCCATAGCATCGCTTTTTCTGGTTCGAAAGGAAAGGCGGGCAGCCGGTACGCCTCATGGGCATCGCCCTATCGTCCCTTAAGGCCGAGGGACGCGGGCGAAAAGCGCAGCCAAGTCCCCGCACTAATCAACTGCAAAATGAAAAAGCCTGCCGCGGGAGGAGGTGCGGCAGGCTTTTCGAAAAGAACAGAACGACGGCTGGGAGGAGGAGTGCCGCAGTTCTTACAGACGCCCCTTGGGAGGAGGAGTGGAACATCTGAAACCGAAGCTTTGCGGGAGGAGGTGCATTGCTTCTGTGAGAATGAAGATAGCGAAAATCAGCGCTTAGAAAACAGGCTTTTCTGCAGTACAGCCATGCGAAATGCGCAAGGCAACATTCAGAGACTAACTTCCTCGGTCAAAATCCTTGGCGACCGCTCAGATGCAGAAACGTCCGCCTCATCGGCGAGCGTCGTGCCATTTAAAATGTGATCGAAGGAAGCGGCTTAGTGAACAACCTTGTGCAGTTTCAACGTCGTTTCGATGATTGGAACATAGCTTTTGGCCGCCCTGCGATAAGACATAAGGGGTCAGATCGGCCCTGCGCGCGAAGCATGGATCGGGCCCAAATTGTCAGGCTCGGAAGCGATCAAAGGCGGTTAGGCGTTTGATCGGTGGATCGGCGTCGGGACAGCGGTAGATTTCGGTACGAGATATTGGAGTTCATCGGCGAGCGCCCCTTCACCAACTTCGATCCACCATGATTTGGAGCGACCGTCGCTGCCATCCGACCAGCGATAGCCGCGCGCCTTCAGATGGTCTTTCATGTCGAAGGGGCTGTTTTCGGCGAAAATGCGTACCCGGGACCTTCGGCTGGCCTGGTAGAGTTCGGTGAAGGCGCTGGACGCTGAGCCATCGACCTTGCGATCCAGGACCTCAAGAAGAGCAAAACAGTCATCGACGGCGCGGTGACCCTCATGAAAACACCCCGCCTGCCCGATCAGATAGCCAAGTTTGGTGCCTTCGTATCCACGAGCCGACCAGTCGATCTCTGAATTCGAGCAGGCCCAGGCCTTGCCGGCGAATATCGGAGAAAACGCTTCGCAAAAAGGCCGGTCGAAGCTGGCGTTGTTCCTTCCGGCAGAAACCGGTATTGTCATAGGGCGGACGGTTACGACCCATTATGGATCTGCCGATGACTTCCACAACCGCTCTCCTAAGGTAGCACTGGACGTCGATCGGCTGATAATCGACGGCGGCGACATTATCTCGGTGGGTGGATTAATGGCGTGGACCGATCTCGGTTTAAAGCTGGTAGAACGTTTTCTTGGTCCTATGGTTATGGCGCGGACCGCGCGCAGGCTGCCAGTCGATCCGCCGGGACGTGAGCAGCGCGATTACAGCGGGTTCGCCCCGCGGCTGACTCACGGTGACGCAGCTATCGTAAAGGCACAGCATTTTCTTAGGTCGAATGGCGGCAACGAAACCGGACTTGCGAACCTGGCCGAGCAGGCAGGGCTGGAAGAACGGACCTTCCTGCATCGTTTTCAAAAAGCGACGGGCATGACTGCGACGGACTGCGCTCAACGCCTTCTAGTCGCCAGAGCGCAGGAGCTCCTGCAGTTTGGGCTTTCACCTATCGAGCGCATTGTCTGGGAAGTCGGTCATTTCGATCCGGGCGCGTTTCGCAAGGTCTTCTTTAGGATTGTCGGGCTGGCGCAGAGAGAATATCGCCAGAGATTTCGGGCGCAAGTACAGCTCTCGCGAATGAAGGATCGCGACACGAAGCATTCGGTGGCTCCAGAACCGCCAAGATGTGCCTTGCAGACATGAAAAATTGGCTCCTTCACCGATCAATCTGCACCCGAGGCACGTTGTGTCTCGCCCTTCAACGTCGCGTCCAAGCTCGCCGCGCTGCTACTCGACCGGCGACATCGTGCCGCGATTGAGGATCTCATCGGGAAGTGTGTCACCCCAGTCCTTCATGGCAAAAAGAATGTCGTGCAAAGACATCCCGAGTTCCGTCAGTTCGTAGACGACACGCGGAGGCGTTTCTGCGTAAGCCATTCGCGTCACCAGACCATGCTCTTCAAAGCGTCTGAGGCGGTGAGTGAGCGTGTGCGCGCTGATCCCAGGCAGCATTCCGCGCAGTTCGGTAAAGCGACGCGGCCCGCCCAGCAGCTCACGGACGATCAGGGTTGCCCAGGGGCCATCGAGAAGAAGCAGAAATCGCTCGACCCCACAACACGGCAGTTTTTTCACAGCCATCAAATTTTCTTCCATTAGTGCATTTGACGTAACTGATGCATATCATGCACCAATAGGCTCCAATGTTCAACGGAAATGGAGCAAACAATGTCTTTCATGGTTCACGGCGCGACTGGAGCCCAAGGTGGCCCGCTTTTCGACCTGTTGCTCGCAAAGGGAGAAACCGTGCTTGCCGTGGTTCGCGATCCTGCCAAGTCTGGGGGCAAGCGTTCTCTCGTAGCAGACAACGGCTCCGTGGAATCCCTTGTATCTGCCTACACAGATGCGGATGGGGTCTTCTTCCATCTACCACAGGCCCCAGAAGCTGTACGCATCGAGTATGCGCGCAATTTTCTGGAGGCGATCAAGCTAGCGAAGCCCAAGCGCGTGGTAATTTCCACTAGCGGAGCGGTCATTGACCAGCCCGGGTCATCGGTTCAAACGCCTGAAGACAGCGCCATGGGAATACTCATGCGCGGCGTCAGAGACAGTCAAATATCTCATGCCATCGTTGCGCCTCGCCTTTATCTGGAAAATCTGCTGTTACCCATGGCGGTAGGCGGCGTGAAGCAAGACGGCGTTCTCTTGTATCCAATCCGTGCGGATCTGCCGGTATCCTGGAGCTCGCACCTAGACGTTGCCGAGGTCGCCAAAAGATTGCTGTTGGACCATACGGTCTCTGGCATTGTTGGTGTAGGACACCTGCCGGGAATGACCGGTGCTAGACTGGCTGACGGATTCTCCGCGCGGTTTAATCGGCCGGTTCAATTCGAAGCACAGTCGCCGGAAGAATTCCGCAAATTGCTGGAACCGATGTTTGGTCCTGCCGCTGCCAATGTTGCGGCCTTCTATCAAGCTCTCTCAAAGCTCGATGAAAATGTAATTGTTGCAGACACAAGCGCGCAACAGCTCCTAGGCCTAGCGCCCCGCAGTGTTAAAGAATGGCTGGATGACGTTTCGGCCTGACATCGAGTGTATCAAGTCAAAGGTCGCATCGGCTTCGACTGAGGCGGCCTTTGTTTTCAGCGTTGATTGTCCATTGGGGAGCGTAGCGAACCGAAGGCTGACGACACCCGTCAATGTCTCACAGCATGTATGATAGTGACGGCTTTTATGCCTCCCGTCTGAAAAATGAGCCGCACGATCTTCACCCGCTTGCGTACATGCGCAGTAATCGCAATACATGTTGCGCGTTGGCGTTTTCTGATCACATCATGATTACCAATTGGCGGCACTAGAAGTCTGCGTTCCCCCTGTGAATCTGGCTCCATAATAAGACGCGAACAATATCCGCGTGCTATAAACTGAAAACTTTCCTGAAGAGGTCGGCGAGACTGCTTATTGATTGCGACTTTGGCTGACGAGAGCGTCACAATGCCGCGTGTGATGTTTTGGCACGCGGTCATTTGGCACGGAGCCGCACGGCGCAAACAGGAATAGAACGACAAGCAATCTCGTGCCTTAATGGAGGTCAAATTGTTTGATGGTTTCAGTGCGGAGCTTCTGGCGCGCATACAGTTTGCGTTTACGGTGTCCTTTCACTTTATCTTCCCTGCCTTCTCGATCGGCACCGCCAGCTACCTTGCTGTACTGAATGCCCTCTGGCTGTGGAAACGCGACCCGGTTTATTTAAAGCTATTCGAATACTGGAAACCCATCTTCGCCATCACCTTCGGTATGGGTGTCGTGTCCGGTATCGTGATGAGCTATCAGTTCGGTACGAACTGGGCGGTGTTTTCCGACAAGGTCGGGCCGGTGATTGGCCCGCTCATGGGCTATGAGGTTTTAACCGCGTTTTTTCTCGAGGCCGGATTTCTGGGCATTGCCTTGTTTGGACGCAAACGTGTAGGCGATGGCCTGCATATGTTTGCCGTTGCCATGGTGGCTGTCGGCACACTCATTTCCGCCACATGGATCTTGTCGGCCAACAGCTGGATGCAGACACCGCAGGGTTTTACCATCGGTGAAAACGGACAGTTCCTACCCGCGGACTGGTGGAAGATCATCTTCAATCCGTCTTTTCCCTATCGTCTCGTTCACACCGTGCTGGCCGCATTCCTGACCACGGCCTTTGGCGTTGGTGCTGTCGGCGCCTATCACCTGTTGCGAGACAAGAGTAATCGGCAGGCGCGGGTCATGTTTTCCATGGCCATGTGGATGGCGGCTCTCGTCACCCCAATCCAGATATTCGTCGGCGATCTGCACGGCATCAACACGCTGGAACATCAGCCAGCGAAGATAGCCGCCATGGAGGGCCATTATGAAACTCATCGTGGCGCGCCGCTCATTCTGTTCGGAATTCCCGATGATGAAGCCGAAGTGACGAAATACGCAGTGGAGATACCAAGGCTTGGTTCACTGATCCTGACCCATTCGCTGGACGGCGAGATCAAAGGCCTGAAAGAATGGAATAAAAACGATCGTCCTAAAGCACTCATACCTTTCATCACCTTCCGGGTCATGGTGGGGCTCGGCGTACTGATGCTGCTCGTTGGCCTTTGGTCGCTTTGGGCGCGGTGGAGAGACTGTCTCTATGACAACCGCCTGCTTCACAGAGCCTCGGTACTGATGGGACCATCGGGATTTGTGGCGGTGCTTGCGGGTTGGTACACGACCGAAGTGGGCCGCCAGCCCTATACGGTTTATGGCCTGTTACGGACGTCTGATAGTCTCTCACCCGTGGCGGCACCAGCCGTTGGCGCGTCGCTCCTCGCGTTCATCATCGTCTACTTTCTCGTGTTCGGGGCTGGTGTCTTTTATCTGCTGCGGCTGATGCGCCGCACGCCTGTGCTCGACGAGGATCATGAACTGGATCACGCCCCAACCCGCACGGCGGGGATAACGCCCGGTCCGACGCAGAACCTTTACGGAGCCCATCATGATGTTTGATCTCGCATTTATCTGGGCTGCCATCATCGCCTTCGCCGTGCTGGCCTATATCATCCTCGATGGCTTCGATCTGGGCATCGGCATCCTGTTTCCATTTTTCCCCAAAAGACATGACCGCGACGTGATGACGAATTCCATCGCTCCGGTGTGGGATGGAAACGAAACATGGCTGGTGCTGGGTGGTGGCGGGTTGATGGCTGTTTTTCCCGTCGCGTATGCCACGGTATTGTCGGCGCTTTACATGCCGATCATCCTTATGTTGCTGGGGCTGATTTTCCGGGGTGTTGCGTTCGAGTTCCGCTGGCGAACGACACGCGGCAGCATCTGGTGGGATTGGGGCTTTTGCATCGGCTCCACAGTCGCAGCCATGATGCAGGGCATCGCTCTCGGCGCTCTGGTTCAAGGCATCCAGATCACCAACCGCGCCTATTCCGGCGGATGGTGGGACTGGCTGACGCCGTTCAGTATCACGACGGGACTTGCGGTCGTTGTGGGCTACGCATTGCTCGGCGCGACATGGCTCAACCTCAAGACGGTGGGTGAGTTGCAGGCCAAAGCGCGCAAGCTTGCAATCATGACGGCTGCCGGAACTCTGGCCCTCATTGGCGCAGTCAGCATCTGGACACCCTTTATCAACGGCGTCTATTTCGAGCGCTGGTTTGGCTGGCCAACCGCTTTCTTCTCGGCCTTCGTCCCGCTGCTTGTCGCGTTGTGTGCAACGGCCCTCTGGCAGGGTTTGACGCGCGACAAACATCTTCAGCCGTTTCTGGCAGCCCTGGGCATTTTCATCATCTGTTTTGCAGGTCTTGGCGTCAGCTTTTACCCCTATATCGTGCCGGGGTCCCTGACGATCTGGGAGGCGGCAGCGCCGGATAGCTCTCTGGCGTTCCTGCTGGTGGGCGCAAGCGTGCTGATTCCAGTCATTCTCGGCTACACCGGATATGCCTATTGGGTGTTTCGTGGCAAGATCGATCCCGATGAGGGATATCACTGATGCTGTCCTTGCGCGTAAAACGGATGGTCTGGTTCGTCGGCATCTGGCTCGCCAGCGTTGCCCTTCTTTCGGTCTTAGCCTATGCCATCCGCCTGATGGTCTTGGGGTAGAGGTAGTCATATCCTCTCGTCTTGGAGGGCGGCGAACCACCGACCCGTAATTGTAGCCTAGCCATTGAGATAGTGGTGCATGCAACAGAGCAACGTTGCCTGTGCTCCGTTCTCACGAATGTCGATCAACCGCCCGAAGAAGACGCGGCGGATTGCTTCATCGATGGCATTGGGAACTCGCATTCGGAGCCAACCAAGGCGTTGGTCAGGACTGGCTGATCCTGCACCCCTTCCCTCCAATCACCAAGTGCAAAAGGGTCTTTCATCTGCGTCTTTCTGCCAAAGACGTTGGTGATTTCCTCTTGGCCTGGCATCCGCTTGTTGAGCAGAAGTTGCGCGCGTTCACTAACGCGTGAAACACGAACTCGCTCGAATGTTGCAGACGAGAAGCGTTGCCGGCGCGTCACTGACGCTACAGACCGCCGAAGCCGCAAAGCCATAGCGCTTGTCGCCAAAGGAGGTGGTGACGACATTGACCGCCCAGCCGGGGCGGGACATGCCGCTGCGAAACGTCGCTTTTTCCACACGGTCGAAGCGGTGGTTCTCTTGAACTGCCTGATCTCCTCTAACTGGTCGCTGCCCTAGCTAACGAACACCGAGGAGAACGTCTTCTTCCACTCCTAAAGCGATTGCTGGCTGACACCCAGCCGCTGTGAAACTTCTGAAACCGGATAGCCCCGTTCAGTGATATGACAGCACTGCGTCACGCTTAAACTCGTCGTCGAAATTCGATTTCCTCATGATGCTGTTCCTGCCTCAGAATTAGGAAAGAAGGCGTCGACAAATCTCGGGGCTATTCACTCCTACCGATCTAAAAGACAACCAGCACCGCCACCCTTGATGGCGGGAACTGCCAGGCGGTGAGCATGAGGAGGTCTGGTGGCACTGTAACGTCAACCGGTCGGCGATTGGCGTGTGCGATCTTTCGGCATGACCCAAGCCGTTCGTGATCCCCTTTATCGCCGCCACCGGTTCCCAGCTGAAGTGATTGCTCATGCCGTCTGGCTTTATCTTCGTTTCCCGCTCAGCTTGCGGATGGTCGAAGACTTACTGGCGGCGCGCGGGATTATTGTCTCGCACCAGACAGTCCGTCTTTGGGCCGAAAAATTCGGGCGCCACTTTGCCAATGAAATCCGGCGGCGTTCAGCCGGAAAGCTCGGCGACACGTGGCACCTCGATGAAGTCGTCATCTCTATTGGCTGCAAGAAACACTGGCTGTGGCGGGCTGTCGATCAGGATGGCTTCGTTCTCGACGTGCTGGTGCAGAGCCGCCGCAATACCAAGGCCGCCAAACGTTTGATGCGAAAGCTCTTGAAGGACAGGGCCATTCGCCGCGCGTCATGATCACTGACAAACTGCGATCCTACGGCGCTGCCAAGCAAGACATCATGCCCGGCGTCGATCATCGTTCACACAAAGGGCTTAATAACCGGGCGGAGAATTCCCATCAACCGACACGACGGCGAGAGTGGATCATGAAGGGCTTCAAGTCAGCCCGACATCTCCAGCGTTTCGTCTCCATTCATGACCCGGTCGCCAATCTCTTCCATATTCCACGCCACGATGTCCCGTCCCACCATCACCGCGAACTGAGAGCCGCGGCCATGCAAATGTGGAATAAGATCGCACGCCTGCAGGCAGCATAAGCGAGAGCCGCGGCCGAGACCTTTGCCACCAGTCCTTTAACTTTACGATGCCCTTTGTTGAGTTGCGTTTTGCTGGTAATGCCAAGCAATCCCTTGAGAACGTTGTCGGCATGTTCTGTGTTGTGGATCGCGCCGTACTTCCATTTGCGCCCAAGAAACCGGTGAAATAGCGGCTCTGCGCAAGGGGTTACCCCATTGGCTGCGAAATCGCCGTCGCGCAGCTGGTTGGCTGGCTGCGCAGGCCGAACCGCTTGACCGCTCTTCAAAGGCAGCATGGCGCGCTTGCGAAGTTCCAGGAACATCACCGCGTTCTCGAGCGCAGCGCTGATCAGCTTTATCTGTTCAGGCAAGGCTTCAGGGGAGATCACGCACAAGATGTCCCACTCATAGGACTACTGTAAGCGTTAAGCTGGCCCCATCTGGCGTAGTCAGAGCGTATGCCTGTATTGCATATATACGATTCACAAACTGTGAGCTTCTATGTCTGCGCCAGATGGGGTCAGCTTAACGCTTACGCCGAACGCCTTCAATACCAAAGCTATCTCCGGCTAGAACAGACGAACGCTGCCATCATGGCGCTCGCGAGGGATGGTGCCATGATAAAGGAGATCGTGCGCCGTGCCGGTCATAGCCGGGGTTTGGTCCGCCAAGTGCTTAAGGGGAAACGCAACGGCGTCTTTTGGTCAGGAGAGAGTTCGTTGGAGACCTGTCTCGAATGGCTCGAGGCCCAATGGGCTGCTGGCAAGCGCAACGCTACTGAGCTGAGGCGACGGATGTCGGCAACCGTGAGCGCTACTGGCCACAGGTACGCCGTCGGTATCCTTTGTCATTCGATGTGTGTGTCGACCGCTACGGATGATCATAAGCACAGCGAAAGCCAACATAGACGGCATAAAATTCAGCTGGCTTCCACTGCATTGAAAGGGCTGTCATCTTTTCCCGGTCATACCACCACGAGCCACCTGCGGTGAGCGCTGAATCACCATGTCTATCTGCAAGCCATTCCCACGCATTGCCCCCCATGTCGAAAAGTCCATTCACACCCGCCTTGGTTGTTGCTATGGGCGAAAGCTGTGGCCACGGATCAGGGTTGCTTGTATTGGCTCCCCGACCGTCAGAACCCGTCGGATAGGGATAAATTTCACCCCGGATCATGTCAGGTGGCGCGTTCTCACGTTGCTCTTTGTAAGCTGCCTCACTCCATTCATTTCGCGTCGGGAGGCGTCCTCCCACCCATATACAATATTCGTTCGCCTCTCTCCAACTCACATGAACGGCAGGGAGTGCCTTGTTTTCGACGACCTCACCAAATGGCGCAAGGTAGTTCCACCCCGGTCGGCGCTCCCAACCTACGCCCCATTCATGCCCGCCACCCTCACGTTCTGCCACTGATCTGACACCGTGAGCCTGAATAAAGGCTTCAAATCGAGCAATGGTGATTTCGTTTCGATCAATGCCGAACTTGGCGAACCTAACGACTTCATCAGCTTCAACCGCTTGCGGCATGCTGATGACGCCCGCGATCAAAGGAATCAGTGTCAAAGTTTTCACGGTTTTCCCCTTGAATGAACCCGGCTCGCCAAGTGGGCTGTTCCGCAGTCGGATTATGCTGGAACAGGTGCGTCAGACAGGATAAGTTTGCGTTCGCGCAACTCGTCCCAGAAAGCGACGGGAATACTCACTTTCATGGATTGAATATTGGCTTCGACCTGACCTGGTACGCGCGAACCAGGGACAATTGATGAGACAATCTGCGGGGCCGCTGCGAACTGAAGGGCAGCGGTGCGGATGTCTATGTCATGGCGTTTCGCGACTTCTGCAAGCTGTACTCGCTTTTCGACAACGCCAGCAGGAAGCTTGTCACTGAAATGATAGCGGTTGCGACCCCCGAGAAATCCGTCGTTCAACGGCGTACCCAAGGTCACTGTGATCCCTTTGGCAGCAAGCGCAGGGAACGTTCGGGTGATCGCTTCCTCGTGATCGATGAGGCTATACTGGCAAGCCAGAAGGACGATGTCGGGTGTTGGGCCATCTCCAGTCGTCGCAAGAACAGCCGCTTCCGGGCGATTGATGCCAAATCCCCAGGCCTTGATCAAACCGTCCTCACGCATACGTTCGAGCTCGACCATCGCACCCGTTCGAGCAATCTCATACGAACCCGTCCAAGGCTGCGGTAGCTCGGCATTGTCAGGTCCCAGATCGTGAATGTAGACAATGTCGATACTGGAGAGCCCCAGGCGCTGCAAGCTGTCTTCTACAGAACGGCGGGCACCCTCCGCTGTGTAGGCGTACTCATACGAAAAATTGAGCTTTTCCGCCCAGAAATCCGGGGCAAGCGGTTCACGGCTGGGATGGAATACGCGCCCGACTTTGGTCGAGACCAGATATTGGTCACGTGGCTTGGTTCTGAGGAATGTGCCCAAGCGATGTTCGGACAAGCCATGGCCATAGAAAGGCGACGTGTCGAATAGGCGAACGCCGCCGTCCCACGCTGCATTCAAAGTGGCGTGTGCCTGAGCGTCACTTATCGGCGCGAAGATATTGCCGATTTGCGTGCCTCCCATTCCAAATCGATAGCGGGGGCGATATCGAATCCCGGCTTCAGCAGGAGCGTTCAATGGCAGGGATGTTCCAGTTATTTTACCCAATGTCGGCATCACGGTGCCTTGAACCGTTTGTGCCTCGAATGCTGGTGTTTGCGCCCGTAAAAGAGAAGGAGCAAGCGCTGTCGTAATCGCAGTCCCGGCCGCCAATGTCAGAAAGTCGCGACGTTCCATGATAAACTCCAAGTTTTCAAATAGGGAGGAATTTCGTTGCGATGGAATCGCAACTTAGAAGAGTAATTTGCAATATTTTGAGAATGAAGGGCGCCGCGTTCAGCGCAAATTAGGAGCTTCGTTCAGCAATGCCGAATCCCAGTGCTCTGCTGCCTTGCCGTCTTTGATGCGCCACATGTCGAACCAGGTCGTGCTGTAGCTCTTCGACGAATCCCTTGGATCTTTCTCGGTCCGAGAATATGTGACGACCACGAGGTCACCTTCGGCAACCACATCGGCGACTTTCATGGAAATCCCGTCTGGAATGCGCTTTGGCTGAACCTTGAGAACTTCCGTAAAATAAGCCACAACTGCCTTCAAGCCGCTCTTTGTATTGGGGTTGTGCTGGATGTAATCGTCCGTCAGATATTGGCTGGCCTTTTCCCAATGTCCGGCCTCCAGAAGTTCGAGAATGATCTTGTAGGCGACCTGTTTGTTGGCGTGAAGCTTGGAATCCGGGCTGGTAAATAAAGCGTTCGGGTTGGAAGCCGCAACGACCGCGTCCTGGGCTTGCACGGACGCGCTTGTCATAATGGACCCAAGTGCGATGCCGATAACGAGAACGAATTTGTTCAAGAGTTGTCTCCGTAGAAGTTGATTCCGTTGCACCGTGATCGCCGCACGCTACCCCAGTAGCTTGCTAGATATGCTGGCGAACATAAGGCCAGGTGTGTCTGTGCAGTTAGCTCTATCCTACCGAAATTTTGCACGATCCTCTCGATTGCCTTGCGCACAACATATTTTTCGATCACATTTCGAAGAGTTGACCGAGAGGCAAGTGAATGAACCAAGTTGTAAAGAGTGATGATCTTGGCAGTATGCCGAGTTTGAAGAGCATCTCTATGTTGGCGTCTGAAGTCCTGCGGTTGTGCCCCCAAGAACAGATCAACGCCAGTTTCGTGCCTGGCCTTAAGTTTTTCAGGCTGTCAAAACCGGACGAGCCGCACAGGTGCTTTTACGAACCGTGTATCGCGGTCATCCTGAGCGGCGTTAAGCGCGTGATGTTCGACGAAGAGGAAATGCTTTTCCATCCGGGTGATTTCTTCGTTACGTCGATCGATATCCCGACGTCCGCGCATGTCATCGAAGCATCACTAGAAAATCGTTATGTCGCGATGATTATGAAAATCGACTCGACTCGGCTTCACGAGCTTGCTCGGCAGATGCGGTTCTCCGGCGAGGGAGGCTCGGCACATGCAAGGGGTGTCGCAACCGGTCATGCGCCAGAAGAGCTTCTCGTCGCTTTGAGACGTCTTGTAGATCTGGCATATCGGCCAGACGAAATTCCCTTGCTGGTCGACGCGATTAAGTCCGAAATTTACGTCCGCTTGCTTCAAAGCGAGGTAGGCGCGTGGGTTGCACTTATGGCAAGTGACGGCTTCAAAGCGGGTGGCGTCGTCAAGGCGGTTGAATGGCTTAAGACCAATTATATGTATCCACTGCAGGTCGAAAGGCTTGCTGACCTGTCTAGCATGGCGGTGTCGACATTTCATCGTCACTTTCGTGATTTGACCGGAACAAGTCCGATTCAATATCAAAAAACGCTCCGCCTTTACGCTGCGAAAAATCTTATGCTGACAGAACGCATCAATGCCAACAGCGCTGCATCCAGAGTTGGATATGATAGCGCGCAGCAGTTCAGCCGAGAGTATTCACGCATGTTCGGTGCACCACCCAAGCGAGATGTGGGGATATTAAGGAATGCCAAGTCTTCTAAGCGAGACTGATCCTTGATGCGAATTTGACGCCAAATCCCTGCGCCGTCAACGTCTCTCGACTTGAAAGGTATTGAACTAGAAACCCGTAATTCTTTCTGAGATGTAGGGAATTTCTCAAGGCATCTCAATGAGATCCTTTGAAGCAAGTTGAAAGGGGTGTTGCTGCACAAGTTCATAGACGTCCTGCGCTACAGTTCGCTTGTCATAGCCAGCCGGCGGTCGATCTGAATCTCCAAAACCTCGCAAGTCAGGCGCGATGACCGTGTAGTCTTTGGAGAAGTGCGGAATGATGTGGCGCCATGCGCGTCCACTTTGTGGGAAGCCATGCAGGAGTACCAGCGCGGGACCCTCCCCGGCCTTGGCGTAGCGAATGCGAATGCCGTCTACAGACCCACTGTGGTGAGAAACCCGGTGAGGGTTTGTCATTTCTTCTCCTTGGACGTCCGGGTTGTCGCTTCTGTTGTGTTGCCAGGACAGAAGCGGGTCTGCACCGACGGAGATCGTCCGTTCGGCGCAAACAATCCTTCGGACCGATTAGGCCGGTTTGAACGCCAGCTTGAGTTCTGGGTAGCAGTCTTCGGTGACTGTCTGGATGAAGCGCCCAAGATTTGGCAGCGTGTGAGCGAAGTCGGAGATTTCTGGATGCATGCCACGGGCCTGGAAAAACGCCTGTGTGAAGCCGAAGAGCACGGCGTCGTAGGAGCTCGGACGATCGTTGCCGAGCAGGTATTTGTGATTGCCGATGATAACGTCGATGGCGGCCAGAGCACGCTTTGCCTTATGGATGATCTCGGCCGGTGTAAAGCGTGCGATCCCTTGATCGTAGCAGCGTTTGCGGAAGTCTTCGCGGCGAACCCGCAGCGCCTCCTGAATGTCTGCCGGCAACGCAGTCGGATCGCCGACCATGACCTTTATGAGGAAGTCCCAGCCGTCCTGATCGAAAAATTCGTAATAGATGATGACCCAG
Organism: Agrobacterium sp. rho-8.1; assembly: GCF_033957725.1. Lineage (NCBI taxonomy): Bacteria > Pseudomonadati > Pseudomonadota > Alphaproteobacteria > Hyphomicrobiales > Rhizobiaceae > Agrobacterium > Agrobacterium sp. rho-8.1. Next base: position 743,066 of record NZ_CP192789.1, on the reverse strand, counting down.
TATAGGTGATCCTCCAACGTACCCTGCACCATCAGTCCCAGAGCTTTCTGAGCCGGTGTCAGGTGAGCATCGGGATCGCCGATGGTGCGCTTTAGATAATCGATGATGAGACCGGAGTCGGCAATGCGCGTGTTCCCGACGCTGATGAAAGGCACCTTGCCGCGCGGTCCGACATCAGGAACCGGTTCTGAAACCATTTCATGCTTGATGTTGAAGAGGCGGAAGTAGGCCTGCAGCTTGGCGGCATAGGGCGAGAGGCTGGCGACGTAGGATGAGAGTTCATTTTGGCCGAGCGTGACGGCATGCAGATTGACGACGGTGTCGCTGTCAATCTTGAGAGCGTCATAGGGATTTTCGTAAAGCGGATACTGTTTCATGTGGATCTCCAATTTGTTCAAAAGTTTCGTAGCTTGCCTGCGCTATCCATTACGAAAGTGGGTAAGCGCGGTTGGTTGACGGCAGGTGAAGATTTATGTACCATTCCGCAAACAAATCGATCGGTCAAGGATTTTATGCGAAATGGTACAAAATAAGTTGCCAGCCGCGGCGCGGCCGAGAGGACGCCCACGCACCTTCGATGAGAGCCAGGTTCTGGAAGCCGCACGCGATACATTCTGGAAGAATGGTTACGCCGCAACGTCGCTCGACGAACTGTCCGCGGCCACGGGGTTGAACCGCCCAAGCCTGTATGCCGCGTTCGGCGACAAGCATTCGCTTTACCTGCGGACCCTTGCAGACAACCGCGAATGTTCCGTCGACGGAATCCGGCAGCATCTGGCAGGTGACATGCCGCTTCGTGAGGCCTTGTTTAATTTCCTCATGGACGCGGCCGATAGCACTCTCGCAGGAGAAGCCGGCGCGCGCGGATGCTTCGTCGTTTGCACGGCGGTCACCGAAGCACTCAGGGACGGCGACACCCGGGCGATCGCCGCAGGTTATGTCGAAGACGTCGACCGTGTCTTCCAGGAACGTTTTGAACGATCGGCGGCGGAGCTGAACACTGGCGTTGATCCGGCGTCGGCATCCAAAGTTGCAGCGGCTATGCTCCAGACGCTGGCAATACGAGCGCGGACAGGCAGCAACCGGGAGCAACTGTCTGACATCGCCCGTGCCGCGGTAACCGTTATCTGCAGGACTAAACCGGCCTCACAACCGGGAACAGCGTCATGAAAGCGGCGGTCATCAACGCGGCGGGTGGACCGGATGTTTTCCAGTTTGAAACCGTTCCTGATCCTCAGCCAGGCGACACAGATGTCCTTGTTCGAGTTGAAGCCATCAGTATCGAGGGTGGCGACCTGGCAGACCGTCGTGAGGGGAGGACACTCTACCCGGCGGTGATGGGTTACGCTGCCGCAGGGACGATCGTAAAGCTTGGCCGTGCTGTGAATGGGTTTCGGATCGGACAGAAGGTAACGACCTTTGCCTTCGGAGGGTCCCATGCCGAGCTGAGAATTGCCCCTGCAGCAACGACATTTGCCGTTCCAGACGGGATGGACATGGGTGTTGCCGCCGCTATTCCATGTGGGCCGGGGACAGCCGCACTTGCGCTGAACCTTGGACGCCTCAAGCCCGACGACACGGTCCTCATCACCGGGGCAACCGGTGGCGTTGGAAGCGCTGCCGTTCAGATCGCCGCTGCAAAAGGTGCTCGGGTCATCGGAACAGCGCGGAGCCTGAAGAGCCTGGAGCAACTGAAGAAACTCGGTCTTTCAGATGCGATCGTGAGCGGCGGAACACCGTTAAACGAACGGGTCGTTTCGATCTGTGGCCGCGGTGCGGACCTACTCATCGATACGGTAGGCGGGAGAGCATTGACGGACGGCCTGATCGCACTGGCAGATGGCGGACGTGCGGTGATGGTTGGGGTGATCGGCTGTTTCAACACGCCTATTGATACCGGCCACCTTCTCATGCACCGCCTGACCGTTACGGGGTGTTTCATGGGGCCGATCATGACGCTACCCGATACGCGTAGGCTCATCGAGGATTTGATCCAAGACTGCGCGGAAGGTCGACTAACTGTCCCTGTCGATGAAACGTTCAATCTCGCTGAAATGCCCGATGCACACCGTCGCGCCGAACTGGCTGGTAGGCTCGGACGAGTGATTGTGACAGTGTAACAGCAACGACCTCCCAAATCTCTCCGGCAAAAATGATGATCCGCACACTTTCGGCGGCGATAATTTCGACACGATTTACAGAGTGGCGTCATCTGCTGCCTTTGGCAACGGCATGGCTTGTGCTGACGGAAATCGATGAGATATCGCCCTTATGTCTATAAAGCGCGTCGCGATTTTTGCGATTCGTAGTTCTCCAATCATGCGGTCCATGATTCCCCTTGATTTCAAGGGAGATCGCCTGGCACTTTCGGGTCCCGCCGCGTTTTGTGAAAGATCTGGTGATCCTCAAAAGTGAGACAGGTTGGCTTGCACCGCGCCGGCAGGGACACCTTGGCGGTGGCAAGCTTTCGACGCATCCCGGCTGGGTCAGCGAGCGGCTGGCACAGAATGGTGAACTGTCCCTGGACGAGCTTCGTGTAGAGCTTTCCGGGCGTGGCGTCGTCGTCCCTCGCTCCAGTGTCGGCCTGCTTCTCCATCGGCTGGGGCTGAGCGAGGCCAGAGCTTTCGAACGTACGCACCTTTTGGTTCATGGAAATCCCAAACCTTCATCGCCGGACTGCGATCCCATGGCATGGTCGCCCCCTGGATCGTCAACAGGCAGATGAATGCCCGCATCTTCGAGACTTGGATCGAGACCCAACTGGCGCTGGCCCTTTCGGATGCCAGCGATGGTGAGTATCTTTCAGGCGAACGCAAACTCAGCAATAGCGCTCCAAGATGTCGGCCAAGGGCAGACGGCCCCGCATGCTGGTCAGAAGCATCGCCATGCCGCCTATCTTGCGCTGAATGAACAGCGTTTCGGCGGGTGGCAGGTGCCAGCTTGCGCGATCGCTCAACATCGGCGCCGCACGTTCGCGGATCAGCGCGATGACATCGCGATTGGTGAAATCGAAAACACTGTTTCGGCTAATATTGATATGGCGAACTGCAAGGCCAATCATGTCATCCAGTGCAGAACCGTGTCGCAGAATCTGGATCGGGGATATGAAACCCATCGCGACAAGCGCATCGCGGATCGCTGCGACATCGCCCATCAACCCGGTGCGCAGCAAAACGCGATATTGCTCAGCAATAGCAGGCGCTATCGCGCGCGTGGCACCAAAGTCCAGGAGCACGATGCGACCACTGTCGCGCTGCCAGCGATAATTGCCAAAATTAGGATCTGTCTGCATCAGACCGAATTGGAACAACTCCTTCAGCACAAGTTCGAGCAATGCTACAGATACTTGGTTGCGATCGTCGTCCGAGCCGGCGGCCAACGCTTCTATGGGCTCACCGGGAATGTAGTCCATGGGCAGGATCGTCCTATGGAGAAGGTCTGTGACAGGCTCAGGCACAACGAAACGTGGGTCGCCCGCCAAAAGCGCGTGATAGCTGCGCATCTGCTCTGCTTCCCGCACGTAGTCGGCCTCTTCATGCAACTGCCGTTTGGCCTCAGCCAGATACGGTGCCAGGTCAAGTCCGGGCGGGAGCAGGCCCGTGATCCGAAGAAGTGCGGCAACATTGTCGATGTCGGCATCGATACTGGCCGAAATCCCCGGATACTGAACCTTGACCGCCACCTCGCGCCCGGATGCAAGGACAGCGCGATGAACCTGACCGATCGAGGCCGCCGCTATCGGTGTCATGTCGAAGCGGGAGAAATGTCTTTGCCAGTCTGGACCCCAGGCTGCACTCAGCGTTTGCTGGAGTTGGCGATGCGGCATGAAATGTGCTGTCTCGCGCAACTGGGCAAGGATGACGGTGAGTTCGGGTGGGAGAAGATCGCCCGCATCGAGTGACAGCATCTGACCAAGCTTCATGGCGGCACCTCGCAGCCGTGACAATTGCTCGGTAGCCTTAAGCGCATTGGATGGTGTCAGAAGCAGATCGGAAAGATGCGGCCGTTCTCCCCGTGCCATCAGGCGCAAGCCTTCTCCCACGATCCCCGTCGCGACGCCTCCGGCGAGTTGACCAAAGGCGGCAAGACGGCCAAGACGGCTTTGGGGGACAGGACGAAAACGGTCCTTCATTGGACAAGCCTCTGTAGCCTGGGCCGCACGCGCAGGAAGCCACGATAGGCGGCCTCGAACAAGGGTGTGACAGCTGGCCAGCCGGCTACCACCCCCAATGGACGCAATAGTGGGATGGCCCGCCACATCGCGGCAAATGCCGCCGCACCGGACAGCAAATTCCCGCCTTCTTGCGCATGGAAGCGGGCCAGGATGTCCCCACGATCAACGGGACAGGCTGTCATCGGATCGCAGGCATCGATAAAGTGTATCGCGCGGCGCCGATCGAGCCGCTTCATCAAAGCGATTTCGCGCTGACACAATGGGCAGCTGCTGTCGAACCAGACTGTCACGCGTTCACCCATGACGATCGTCTCCGGTTTTGATGAGCACTGGAATTTTGTCTTTCAGCGCGAAGAAACCTTTGCGACAGTGCGGCCAGATCAGTCGATCCCATGCACGCAGGTGTTCGGCAAACAACACGCCCTCGTCCGCCGCTTGCCCCCTTAGACATTCTAGCCGAGCAGCGGTCGGTCCGATCGGCGAAAAACCCGTGACGACCTGCCCGCAGCCCAAACCTTTTGCGGCTGAAAACGCGGCTGCGTTCGCGGGCCCGAGTACAGCGGCATCTGGCCACTGCCGCGTGGCTCGTATGAGACCATCCGCCAACGCGGTCTGATCAGATGCCGTCTCAGAGGGCAAGAATGCGATGGCAACGACGCTCAGACCATTTAGTTCAGGAACGGTTTCCAACGAGAGGTCCTCCGTTGTCAGTAAAAGCAGTGTGGACAACAAGGGATCGGGGCGATTGTACGTCCTTGGCGGGGTCGCAGGTGGCATGTCAGAATTGTTGGCTGGTACCATGGCGTGCCGGGCCAGCTTCTGTGGTGCGAAGCGGCCGCCAGTCATGGCCTTTATACGATCGCCATCGGCAAGGTATGCCTTTCCGGCGGTGTGTAGCCCGACCACCCAGCGCCAGGACAAGGTGTTCGACGCAGGATCGCCGTCACGCAGACGGTCCAGCGTGAAGGCGGCACCGAGCTCCCATGGCAGGCCAAGGGTGAACATCCAGATCGAGGCAAACTGCATCCGAGCCCAATTGTGCAGGTAGCCGGTACCTTCCAGTTCCTCGACCCATGCGTCAAAGCAATCGATGCCGCTGCGGCCGGCAGAGGCATCGGCGTACCGGCGAGCAAGAGCATCATCGGTTTCCAATCGAGCCCTCTCCCGGTCTGAAGCCTGCAGGTATCCAGTCCAGATCGCGGGGCGTTGTTCGAGCCAGCCCTTCCAATAGGTCCGCCAGAAGATTTCAGTGATGAATTTGTCCGCTGCATCCGCCCCATGATATCCGGCGACAGAAGCAATCACCTCTTCTTCACTGATAAGGCGACGACGCAAGGCGGAGGACAAGCGCGAGACATGTGGATGCCCATCCGGGCCGCAATCGAAATTGCGCTGCCGAGCGTAATCTGAGCCCGCATGGGGTAAAAATGCATGCAAGCGCTCTAGCGCTGTATCCCGCGTTAGCGGAAATATCGATTGATCAATGAGGGATGCATCGTAGGACAAGCCAGATTCCTGCAAGATTTTTATAAAGTTGATACGACGAGAAGCGGTCATTGGATCAAGCGAGTGACGTCGGATCGGCCGACTAAAAACATTCTCAAGTTTCAGTTGGCCGGTTTTTGCTTGTCGCGCTTTGACCTTGACTGTTGTACCCGCAGGTTCGGCCTTAGCATCGCCGGACATGCGTGGATCTCAGCGCTCGCATTGCGTCACTGACTTGTATGCCACGTGGATGGCGCACTGAGGCGTAAAAGTTAGATCATGTTTCTCAGCAACAAAAATACCAGTGGGATGCCCAATGGCCCACCGAGTACCGCCGCTTTCGATCTATCTGCACCCTACCTCCAGATGCTTACGGAGGATCGGTGATCTCATTCTCATAAATCTTGGCGCAACCATACCGAATGGTACGCCGTCAAGCGTCGATAGGTCTGGCTTGGGGCCAGAGAAATCTTTGCGCGAGAATCCAGCAAAACATTGCCCAACTGGCCCCTGCACACCATCCGCCGAGCACATCCGTTGGATAATGAACGCCCAGATAGATGCGGCTGAAACCGATGATACCGCTCAGGAAAATGGCAACCGCAATGAAGTAGATGCGCGCGGCCCTCGTCGTTTGAATTCGCGACAGCAGTGCCCCCAGGGTCAGATAGGTGACTGTGGACACCATCGCGTGACCACTGGGAAAGCTCAGATCACGGACGGAGACCAGATGAGGAACGATATCGGGCCGAGGACGCGCAATTCCGATCTTAAGAACCGTGCTGACAGCCCAGCCGCCCACAACGGAAAGAGCGACGAATGCTCCCACCGATCTTTGGCGCACGATGAAAAGATAAATGATCGTCAGGGCGGTTATGAGAAAAAGGGCCGTCGTGCCGCCTAAACTTGTAATGTCGTCGACCACGTGGGTAAGCCAGCCAGGGCCGATTGGAATGGAAAGATCGTCGGCATGTCGAAAGAACAAAAGGATGGATTCGTCGAAGGTGCGGGTTTCACCTTCCAGCATCTCACTCGTCAGCCCGAGGAACAAACCCGTTCCGACCAGTGCCGCTGCGAGCAGGGCAAATATTGCCGGGGGAACGCCGTTCAGCGCGCCAGACGTCCAGGATTTGACCGTTCGCATCCGTTTGGTTTCTCCGTGTCCAGACCGATCATTCTGCATTGCAAATCTCCAGCATCGCCAGCCTGATCACACGTACAGATATTTGACCAACAGGCTGTACCCAAGAAGCAGACCGTTGAGCGACAGCAGGCAGAACACGGCGAAAGACCCAAGGTCTTTTGCATGTCTTGCGGTCGTCGAAAACTCTGGCGATATGCGATCAACGATCTCCTCGATCGCGGTGTTCAACGCCTCGACGGCGATGGTCAGTAAGAATAGACCGATCGCAATTCCGAAGATCTCGATTGGCACAGCCAAAAGAAAATAGATCACAAGAAGGACGCCAAAAGCCAAAACTTCATGGCGAAACGCCGCTTCCTGCCATGCGCGTTTGGCCCCGCCTGCGGAATAGCGGGCAGCGGCGAAGAAATGCTCCAGCCCGGTCAGTTTTCGGAACTCGGGAGCCATGCTCATGATGGCCTCCCACTCTTGCAGGCGCCAAAGACATCGAGGTCCGGATCGTAAACGGAGGTGGCGATGTTCATCATGCCGAGAATGCTGTGGAAGAAATTATCGTGTGAGTAAGCTCGCAGCCCCGCATCCTTGACCAGGCAGCTCTTGTCCAGGCCCATCGATCTGGAAAAATCACTGTCGAACCATACCAGAAACGGAACATGCGTTTGCTCCGCTGGAGCAATGATATAGGGAGCACCATGCAGATAGAGACCGTTTTCCCCTAGGGATTCACCGTGATCAGAAGCATAAATCAAACCGGTCGCAAGCTTGTCCGACCGAGCCTTCAACCTGTCGATAAGCGTCGCGAGGAAATGATCGGTGTAGAGGACCGTATTGTCATAGGCGTTGACGATCTCGCTGTCCTTGCATTTGCTGAGTTCCGACGTCTGGCAGTCGGGCATGAACTTTCTGAACTCTTCGGTGTATCGCCTGTGATAGGTCGGCCCGTGGCTGCCCATTTGATGGACGACAACGACGCTGTCTTTGCTGATGGTGTCGAGCCATGCATCGATCTTGTCGAAGAAGATGCTGTCCAGGCATTCGCCTTCCTCGCAAAACTTCGGGTCGTTGGTTTCAACGAGATTCTCGAAGGGAACACGCGTTGCCACGCCCTTGCTCCCGGTGTTGTTATCCCACCATCTGACATCGACGCCTGCATGTGACAGGACATCCAGCACGTTCTCGTTCGCCAGACCCTTCTTGTGGGAATAGTCGGCGCGGGTGAATTGCGAGAACATGCAAGGAATGGAGGTCGCTGTCGCGGTCCCGCAGCTCGTTGTGTTTGGAAAATAGACGATATCGCGTTTCGCAAGTTCCGGATTGGTAGCGCGACCGTAACCATTCAGAGAGAAGTTCGCGGCCCGCGCCGTCTCGCCAGCGACGATGATGGTCACACGCGGTTTTGTCACTCCGTTCAACGCTAGGCTGACCTTCGCATCACGTCCCGACGGCGCGACGACGATCTGTGCTTCCGCCCCTGCTTGCGTGAAGAAGCTTATCGCACCAGCGATAGGAGTAACGGGATTGAGGCTCTTGACCAGATCTTTGTGCTGTCGAATTGCAGTTGTGTATGTCTTGGAGTTGGCAAAGGCGGCAAGCCCGAACACGACGAAGTAGCCCGCGATCGCCAATGTGTTCCGCACCAGTTTTTGCGGAAATGGACGATGTTTCACCCGCACCCAGCATATGAAAAGAACGGGTAATACGGCAAACAGGATCAGATGCCAGATGAAACCTTCCGTCATGAGGTTCCCGGCCTCGGCTGGCGTGGTCTGGAAGGCATTGCGAACCATGTCGCTATCGACGATGACCCCGAACTGATCCATGAACCAGGATGCTGTCGCGGCAACAAAGATCAAAAACGCCAGAACCGGTTTGAAGAGGTATTTGACCGAGAAAAAGCTGATGATTGCGATAAAGACCGCACTGATCCCGACATACAGCCCGACAATGGCAAATGGATTTGCCGCAAGATAGGCATGAACCTTTGCCCAGAATGTTAAGTTGGCAGATGCGATCAGGTAAATGCCAACGATCGCACTGAGTGTCAGGCTCCCAAGCTCAAGGCGGCGAAATCCAGATTTTTTCTGTTCAACTGCTGTCTTCGTCAATACGATAGCCACCCTACATCAACACCATGCATGCACTGGCAGAAGCGGCCAGCATCTGACGGGTGATGGAGAGTGAAGCTGACATAAGCCTGAACGAGTGACAAATTAGGCTTTAGTAAATGTCATTGATAATCAATATGATGCATATCCGTTGACCAGTACCACTTCCGTTATCTGACCCGGAGAACACATGCCTTCCATTCTCTCGGCACGAAGCCTGCGATATCTGAACGTGGGTCCGTTCGACCTCGATGTCGAGACAGGGACTTGTCTGGCGATTACCGGTCCGTCTGGCGTTGGAAAGTCCGTTCTTCTGCGTATGCTTGCAGACCTGATCCCACATTCCGGCTCCACAAGCCTTGATGGTGAAAAGTGCAGCGACATGCCTGCTCCGCTGTGGCGTCGTGCAGTCCGCTATCATGCATCCGAGCAGGGATGGTGGGACCGCACGGTCGGGTCCCACTTCACCACTGGAAAGAGCAGAGAAAGCGGAAAAGTGCTTGGGCTTCGAGACGGCATATTCGACGAACCGCCTGACAACCTGTCGACAGGCGAGCGGCAACGGCTTGCCTTTCTGAGATCGATCGAGAGCACGCCCCGCTTTCTTTTGCTTGACGAGCCGACCTCCGCACTCGACCGGGCATCAACCCTCCAGATGGAAGGCATGATCAAAGACCTGCTCGACAGGGACGTCGGCGTGGTCATTGTGTCCCACGACGCCGATCAAGTGGAAAGGGTCAGCACTGAGATTTTCAGGATCGGAACTCCTCAATGAGTGGGATGACGTCCGGGCTTGTTGAGCTTTCTATCGCGGGCGGACTTGTTCTGCTCTGCGCGGCTATGTCACTTGCCATGTCGCTGGGACTGCATCGCCAGATCCTGGTGTCGGCAACCCGCATGGTTCTGCAGCTCTGGCTGATCGGGCTGGTCTTGCGGACGCTGTTTGAACCGTCCAACACCGCATTCACGGCTGCCCTCCTCGCCGTGATGGTGGCTGCTGCAACTTACGAAGTCAGCGCCCGCCAGAAGCGGCGGGTCCGCGGTATCTGGCACGTCCTGATCAGCGGCGCAGCCGTCAGCATATCGACCGTCCTTATCGCGGCGTTTGCCCTGGCGACCCTTGCCACAACCGATGACTGGACTTCGCCTCGCATCATGATTCCGATCACCGGCATCATTCTCGGCACATCCATGAATTCGGCAAGCGTCGCACTGAATACTCTATTCAGCACGATCGCCAGCCAACGGGCAGCGATCGAGGCACAGTTGGCGCTGGGATATAGCAGACGGAAGGCCGTCACACCCATCATGCGCAGCGCCATCCACGCTGGCGCGATACCCATCATAAATCAAATGGCTGGTGCCGGCATCATCACCCTGCCCGGTATCATGAGTGGCCAGATACTGGCTGGTCAGGATCCCATGTCCGCCGCCCGGTCACAGATCTTTTTGATGTTTCTTCTGTGTGCCGCGTCGGTCGCAAGCATCCTGATTGCAGTATTTCTGGGCCTCTATCGGCTCACCGATGAACGGCATCGCCTACGTCTCGACCGTTTTGGATAGACGGCAAAGTGACTATCCAAAAGCTCCAGAATCTATTTGGAGTGTCGATCTGGTTGATCGACGCGACTATGGGTTCCGGGGATGTCTTGATTATTGTGCTTGTGCTCTTGAAGGGATATGCACAACCAACATTGCACATGGAACGTGCCAGAAACTCACACGTGGTAGCCTGACAAGCATCGTAAAGTTTAAGGACTGGTGTCAAAGGTCTCGGCCGTCGCTCTCGCTTATGCTGCCTGCAGGCGTGCGATCTTATTCCACATTTGCATGGCCGCGGCTCTCAGTTCGCGGTGATGGTGGGACGGGACATCGTGGCGTGGAATATGGAAGAGATTGGCGACCGGGTCATGAATGGAGACGAAACGCTGGAGATGTCGGGCTGACTTGAAGCCCTTCATGATCCGCTCTCGCCGTCGTGTCGGTTGATGGGAATTCTCCGCCCAGTTATTAAGCCCTTTGTGTGAACGATGATCGACGCCGGGCATGATGTCTTGCTTGGCAGCGCCGTAGGATCGCAGTTTGTCAGTGATCATGACGCGAGGCGAATGGCCCTGTCCTTTCAAGAGCTTTCGCATCAAACGTTTGGCGGCCTTGGTATTGCGGCGGCTCTGCACCAGCACGTCGAGAACGAAGCCATCCTGATCGACAGCCCGCCACAGCCAGTGTTTCTTGCGGCCAATAGAGATGACGACTTCATCGAGGTGCCACGTGTCGCCGAGCTTTCCGGCTGAACGCCGCCGGATTTCATTGGCAAAGTGGCGCCCGAATTTTTCGGCCCAAAGACGGACTGTCTGGTGCGAGACAATAATCCCGCGCGCCGCCAGTAAGTCTTCGACCATCCACAAGCTGAGCGGGAAACGAAGATAAAGCCAGACGGCATGAGCAATCACTTCAGTTGGGAACCGGTGGCGGCGATAAAGGGGATCACGAACGGCTTGGGTCATGCCGAAAGATCGCACACGCCAATCGCCGACCGGTTAACGTTACAGTGCCCCTCGAACTGATCGAAGAAGTGACGGCCAACTCGGACAACATCTCCGAAGGCGAACTGGTTTACGTCAGCGATGGCACTGAAGATGGCACGAAGGGTCTGACCGAGAACGGCATCAAAGAACTTCAAAGCCTACTTGCCGACATCAGGACGTGGGACGGCGGTATCCGCGAGTTCCTCATCGACACACAGTGCGATCCTGAAATAATCGGCCGCATCATGGCCGATGAGATGAAGCGCAGCCTTTAGATTCCATCTCTCGAAACCCGAAAAATGCTTTCGCCGGACGCTCACCATGAGATAGACTGTCGAACTTACTAAAAATTCTGTCAAAAATAGATTGGCAGCGAATCAGAAGCAGGTATCAGTGCCGATACGTAGAATTTTCGCTGAGAATCCCAACATTAAGACGATAATGTGTTAGAACATCGTAAGCCCACGGTGAGGGCCGTCTTGCGAGGTTGATGCGAACATCGGAAGTCCTAGTGCAAACACTAGGAGTAGTCCTATGACCAAGCATCCGATTGAAGTGATCACGTCTGTCGAGCGCCGTCGGCGCTGGTCTCGCGAGGACAAAGAGCGGCTGGTTGCAGCCTGCCTTGAGCCTGGTGCGGTTCTTTCCGAGATTGCCCGTGCGGCCGGCATCCACGTTAGCCAGCTCTTTCGGTGGCGCAAGGAACTCTGCCGGATCGAGGAGCCGTCGAAGCAGGTATCGAGCACCTTGGTGCCCGTGATCGTTTCGGAGGCCGCGCCGGCAGCCCAGCCCGCCGCCTTAGAAGCGCCAGCCCCATCGCAACCCCGTCGGAAGCGTAGCGATGTGACGATTGAGCTGGGCCGCGATCGCCGTGTCCGCGTGGACAGCGACATAGACGCGGAGGCGCTTGGCCGCATTCTCGATTGTGTGCTGGGGCGACGATGATCCCTGTTCCTGCTAGTGTGAAGGTCTGGTTGGCAACCGGCCATACGGACATGCGCAAAGGCTTTCCCGGTTTGTCGCTGATGGTGCAAGAGACGCTGAAGCGCGATCCGATGTGCGGGCATCTGTTCGTCTTCCGGGGTCGTGGCGGCGGCCTGATCAAGGTCATCTGGCATGATGGCCAGGGAGCATGCCTGTTCACGAAGAAGCTGGAACGGGGACGCTTCATATGGCCGTCGGCGGCCGATGGGACGGTCGTGATTACGCCGGCGCAGCTCAGTTATTTGCTGGAAGGTATCGACTGGCGGATGCCAAAAAAAACGTGGAGACCGACCTCAGCCGGATGAGCAAAAACGCTGGAATCGCTGGATAGAATATGATTCCATCAGTCCATGAACGATACGGCCGAACAGCTTCCCGACGATCTTGCCAGCGCACTTGCGGCCCTGGCGGCGGAGCGTGCCCGGCGTGTTGCTGCCGAGGTAGAAGCAGCGACTGCCAAGGCAGAAGCCGCCAGTGCAAAGGCGCTCGTGTCGCACTCCGAGGCGCTGATCGCGCGGTTGAAGCTGGAGATCGAGAAAGTCCGCCGGGAGCTTTATGGCAGTCGCTCCGAGCGCAAAGCGCGGCTTCTCGAACAGATGGAACTGCAGCTCGAGGAACTGGAGGCTGATGCTGGCGAAGACGAGCTCGCGGCGGAGATGGTTGCCAAGGGCTCGACCGTTAGGGTCTTCGAGCGCAAGCGTCCGTCACGCAAGCCGTTTCCCGAGCATCTGCCACGCGAACGTGTCGTCATTGCTGCCCCAACAAACTGTTCCTGCTGCGGCTCGGCCAAGCTTTCGAAGCTCGGTGAGGATATCACAGAGACGCTGGAGGTCATCCCGCGTCAGTGGAAAGTCATTCAGACCGTGCGGGAGAAGTTCTCCTGCCGCGAATGCGAGAAGATCACGCAGCCGCCAGCACCCTTCCACGTGACGCCGCGCGGCTTTGCCGGCCCGAACCTTCTGGCGATGATCCTGTTCGAGAAGTTCGCCCAGCATCAGCCGCTCAATCGCCAAAGCGAGCGCTATGCCCGAGAGGGGATCGACCTCAGCCTGTCGACGCTTGCCGATCAGGTCGGCGCGTGCGCCGCGGCCCTGAAGCCAATCCATTCGTTGATCGAGGCCCATGTCCTGGCCGCCGAGCGACTGCATGGCGACGACACGACCGTACCGATCCTGGCGAAGGGAAAGACCGATACGGGCCGCATCTGGACCTATGTCCGGGATGACCGGCCGTTTGGCGGGCTGTCACCGCCAGCAGCTCTGTTCTACGCGTCGCGAGACCGGCGACAAGAGCATCCCGTACGCCACCTGAAGGCCTTCTATGGCATTCTGCAGGCGGATGCTTATGGCGGCTACAATCCGCTGTTCAAGGTAGATCGCGATCCCGCGCCTCTGCGCCAAGCACTCTGCTGGGCACATTCACGCCGAAAGTTCTTCGTGCTGGCCGACATCGCCGCGAACGCCAAACGTGGCAGCAAAGCTGCGCCGATCTCGCCAATGGCATTAGAGGCCGTCAAACAGATCGATGCCCTGTTCGATATCGAACGGGAGATCAACGGTCTTGCCGCCGAGCAGCGTCTGGAGCGCCGCCGCAAAGACAGCCAGCCACTCGTAGAAGAGCTGCATGACTGGCTCCAAACCGAGCGGGCAAAATTGTCGCGCAGTTCTCCCGTCGCCGAGGCGATAGATTACATGCTCAAGCGATGGGATGGCTTTACGTCATTCCTCGATGACGGTCGGATTTGCCTGGCGAACAATGCTGCCGAACGAGCGCTCAGAGGCTTTGCACTCGGCAGGAAGTCATGGCTGTTTGCCGGATCGGATCGTGGTGCTGAACGTGCGGCGTTCATGGCGACACTGATCATGAGCGCCAAGCTCAATGACATCGACCCGCAGGCCTGGCTTGCAGACGTCCTCGCCAACATTGCGGACACGCCGATCAGAAGGCTTGAGCAACTCCTGCCGTGGAACTGGACACCCAAGACGCTGAGTGCTCAGGCGGCCTGACCTGCGGCCTTCGCCGGATGCTTACATTCTAGTAGCTGACGGACGCATAACGTCATCAGATGAGTGACGAAACTGAGTGACTTAGAGGTGGAGCGAACACAGGTTTTGGGGCAAGAGCGAACCTTAAATCATTTGTTAAATTTGAGGCAGGTGAGACCGGGGAATTAAGCAGGCGGTTGGTTCCAATCCTTTCAAGGTGCAAACCAATTTCTACGAAGCTAAATTACATCGGAGCTTTTCTGCAGGAGTTCTCATAAGTGCGGCGACCAAAGATCCGGTTTGCCATCACTACAAGAGAACGGTCAGCGCCAACCGCACCTACCAGTGAAAGGGAAAAGCTTTGCGATGCGTTGAATACAGGGAACGCCAGTTGCGGATAGCCGCCGAGGCCTGCAAGGCATAGAAGCCTGATGTTGGCTGACCGAAATGTATCAAACTGTCCCGCAGTTGCGTCACGAGGAGGCGCTTTCATAGCCAATGTAGGCAACGCCAGTATTTTGCTGTCGGCGAGGAGGTGGGATGTTTCGTTTCGAAATTTGCTTCGAATTCTGCGCGCTTCTTGCACGTCTGTTGCGTCAAGACGCGACCCTGCGACAAGGCGTGCAGCAATGTCGGGCGCTATGGTGGCGCCATGCTTCTTGAAGAACGCTTCATTGGTTTCCCACGCTTCACTTTGTAGTATGGTGACGAAAGCAGTGGCGAGATCGTTGAGGCTGGCTGAAGCAATGGAGCGAATGGTTTGGATATGCTGGCCAGTCGTCTGCAGGATAGTGAGGATGCCGTCGGCAATACTGGCATCGACCGATTGTAGAATATCCTCCGCAATGACAATAGATGACGACCTCGCCTGGACCGAAGGCAATCTGACGGCGTCCATGACTGCGGTCATCGCGTCCAAGTGTGCCGTGACAAAGCTTGGAACGTCGAAGCTGGGTGCAAGTGGACGCAAGCCCTCTGTTCTCAGACTGCCGTGCGTTGGCCGCCACCCAACCAGCCCCTGGATTGCGGCGGGGAGTCTGATTGAGCCAGAGGTATCCGTTCCAAGTCCGATATCTGCGAGATCTGCTGCAACCGCGACGGCCGACCCGGAAGACGACCCTCCAGGTATCGCACCGGGATCTCTCGGATTGACCGGCATACCAAAATGAACATTGTTGCCGAGCAAGGAATATGCGAGTTCGTCAGTATTGGCCTTGCCCACGAAATCCGCGCCTGCATCAAGTAAGGTCTGTACGAGTGGAGCGGTTTTCGTCTTGATTCCGGATGACGCCAACAGCATCGCATTGCCGGCTGCCGTCGGGTAGCCGGCGACATCGAACAAATCCTTGACCGCCAGCCGAAGCCCGCACAAAGGACCGGTCGTCGCGCATGCCACCTCTGCGTACGGGTAAGGTGCGAACGCATTCCACCGGTCCTCCATCAATGCCTCCTAGATTTTCAGATGCTGCATGACGCGACCGACGCTATCGGCGCTATTCACGCTGATTTCCTGGATAGCACCGAGCTTGAGAATGCCCCATCGATCCGCAACCGAAAGTGCGAAATCTAGGTTTTGCTCGACCAAGAGCACAGTCGTGCCGCGCCTCTCTCTGTCGTCTTTTAAAGCCCTTGCAATATTCTGGACGACCGAAGGCTGAAGGCCCTCGGAGATTTCGTCGATCAGAAGCAGCCTCGGGCGCAGCATGAGCGCGCGCGAGAGGATGAGCATCTTCTGCTCGCCGCCCGATAGTGTGCCGGCCTTTTGGTCAAGACGATCCTTCAGGAACGGGAAGTAGCCGTAGACTTGATCGAGCGCATCACTCAGATGCTTGTCGCTTCTGAGCGCCAGACGCAGATTGTCGCGGATCGAAAGATCCTGGAAAAGTGGCAGCTCCTGCGGGGCGTAGCCGATACCTGAAGCGATCAGTTCCGCCGGTTTCCGTCCGGCGATCGACGCACCGTCGACCTTTATTGTTCCGGTACTTGTGCGCAAGAAACCAAGAATGGTTTTCAACAGCGTGGTCTTGCCCATCCCGTTCTTGCCGAGCAGCGCAAATATTTCGCCTGAGGGAATGGATAGTGATACACCGTTGACGATGTCGACAGCGCCATACCCGCTCCCTACGCCCTCGAGCTCGAGCTTTGCAACCTCAGCCATGGGCGCCTCCTGAGTAAATAGTGCGGACGGTTTCGGAATTAACGACTTCCTCCACAGTGCCGTCGAGAATGAGCCTACCTTGGTGAAGAACGACAATGCGGCTCGATATTTCTCGGACAAAGTCGAGGTCGTGCTCGACTAGGATCGCGGCAAAGCCCATCTCATCGGTCAACTTCTTTAATATCGTTCCTATCGTCATCCGTTCAGTCTTGGTGAGGCCTGCTGTAGGTTCATCAAGAAGAATGACGCGCGGCTGTAGCGCAACGACCATCGCCAGTTCCAGTGCTTGCCGTTGGCCGTGGGAGAGCAGCGAGACCGGCTTGTCGAGCATATCGGCCATGCCGGTCAATTGGAGGATTTCAACGGCTGGGGCAGGTAGGTCGATATCAGGGAGGGAGCGCAAGGCGCTAGGCGACCGATGGCTGAAACGCGCCATCTTCATGCATTCGCCGATCGTCATGCTGTCGAAGATGCTGGCAACCTGGAACTTACGTCCCACACCCAGTGCGACGATGTCCTGTGGGGCGCAGCCTTCGATATTCTTGCCGAGAATTTGGATATAACCTTCAATCTTTTCTTTACCGTCTGAAAGGCAGCGCATCAGAGTTGTCTTGCCCGCGCCGTTGGGACCAACAAGGCTTACCAATTCGCTGGCCCGCACTTCCAGATCAATGCCCTTGAGTACCGAAAGCGCCCCATAGGATTTGCCAAGGTCGCGTACGGACAGCAGGCTGGCGTCGCCAGCATTTTTATCGAGAGGTTGCATAGGGATGGCACTTAGCTTGATCTTACCTTTGCCCACCTTGAAAAAGCGGGTCGCGAGTGAGGCAAGACCACCCGGCAGAAAGATAATCATCACGACGAAGAGGCTACCGACGATCAGTTGCCACAGGAATGGCAGATCCCCAGACAAATTGGCGCTTAGATAATCAATTCCGATCGCGCCGAAGATTGGGCCGACGATTGTTCCCCGGCCGCCTAGCGCCGTCCAAACCACAAGTTCGGTCCCAAAAACGAAACCTGCATTCTCTGGTGCGACGACACCCGAAGCATTTGCAAAAAGGAATCCGGCAAGTCCGCAAACACCTGCGAGTACCGCAGTCAGCATAATCTTGACCCTTGCCGGGTTCATTCCAAGATACGAAACGCGCGCCTCGTTATCCCGCACCGCGGCCAGCAGCCGCCCGGCGTCAGACCGAACGAAGATGATGGCCAATACCGCGAAGATGGCGAGGCATGCTCCTGTCAGCCTGAAATATCCCGCGAGACCCAGAGGGAGCGTGTCATAGCCGACGAGCCCGCTGGAGGATCCCGTCCAGACGCCACCTGAAAACACGATCTGCGTGACGACGATAGGGACCACGAGTGAGATCACGGTTGCATAAAGCGGGGTCGATGCATGGTAGAAAGAGAGCCATCCGACGGCGAGCCCGAAGATAAAGGGAATGAGGATTGATGCGACGAGCGCCAGCACGAAAAATTCGGGGCTGGAGCCAAGGTGGGTGAGCACCATCGCGGTGGCGTAGGCGCCAATCCCGAAGAATGCGGCTTGCCCGAAGGTCAGCACGCCTGTGTAACCCCACAGAAGATCCACGGTGATCGCGAGCATCGCGTAGATCATCGATCGCGTCAGCACATTGAGGCTGAAGCGACCGAGGAACGCCGGCCCGAAAGCGATAAGAAGAACAGCACCAATCGCAAGTGCTGCGAGGAGGATCAGGCGGATATTGCGTCTGTCAGACACGGGCGAATCCTTTCGGGCGGATGCGCAACGTCACGGCGCACAGAACGGCAACGGTCATGCCGCCGATAACGGGGCTGAGATAGATGCTGACGAGGACCTGGGCGGCCCCGAAGACGAGACAGGCTGCGGCCAGTGCACCAAAAGACGAGCCTGCAACCATGACCAGCATGAAAGCTCCGGTCAGCCATGCGACGCCCATGTTGGGATCCACGCTGGTCAGCGGTGCGAGCAATACCCCTGCAAGGGCAGCGAGACCGGTACCGATCATGAATGTCGCTAAGCGCACCTTTTCAGTGTCGATGCCGAGCGCGCGCGCCAAGGTTTCGTTCATAATCACGGCTCTCGCGGAAAGACCGAGGCGCGTACCGTCCAGCAGAAAAGCGAAGTCGAGGCCGAGCGCCAGTGCTGCGCCGATAGCAAAAAGACGATAGAGCGAGTAGCTGACGTCAAATGCAGTGACTGCGCCAGCCAACAGGGCTGGCGTAAACTGAACATCGCGGCCAAACCAGAGCGTGATCAACTGGCCGATGACGATGCCGAGACCCCACGTCGCCAGGATGGCGTCCAGTGGGCGGCGATAGAGTGGCCGGACAATAAAGTGTTCGGTCAACCCACCGAGAACCGCGCCGGCCACAAAGGCAAGTGGAAGTGCGAACCAGGGGTTGAGGCCCAAACCGGCGGCGACAACGGCACAATAGGCACCAATTGTAAGCCATGCTCCATGGGCGAAGTTAATGATCTTCAGCACGCCGAAGATTGCCAGCAGCCCTGCGGATACGATGAACAGGATGGCTGCGGTACTGAGTATATCGAGGATGAGTGTCAAATCGGAACTCCCAAATGCTGGAGGCGGGGCACAAAGGCCCCACCTCGCGCAAGATCACAGGTTGGGGCACTGTGCGCCTGGATCGACTGACTTGAAGCTGTCCACGACGACGACACTCCCGTCGTCCTTCACTTCACCGAGATACATGTTCAGTGGGGCATGGTGCTGTTTGCTCATCGAGATCTCGCCACGAGGGCCCTTGAACGAAACAGATGGCAATGCATTGATGACGCCGGCCGTTTCCGTCGAGCCTGCCTTTTCCACCGCTGCCTTGTAAAGGTAGATCGCTTCATACTGCGGAACGGAAAGATCGTTTGGCGTGCGCAGGTCCTTGCCAAATTTCTTTTCCATAGCGGCTAGAAACGTTTTGTTCTCAGGGCTGTCGATGCCAGTGACGTAGGAAGCAGAAAGGAAGATGCCCTTGGCCTCGCCACCCATGCTCTTGGCAGTACCTTCGTCGACGGCAAGATTGCCGTAAGGAACGTTGATTCCGGATGAGCGCAGTTGCTTGGTCAATGTAACGTTTGGCGCACCGCCGGCCGTCGAGGTGATGATTGCATCCGCGCCGGCCGATTTCACCTTGGAGAGAATTGCGGTCCAGTCACTTCCATCCATTGGAAGGTATTCTTCGCCGACAACTTCCGCCCCGGCTTTCGTGATGTAGTCCTTCGCGAAAGTCAGCATGCCTCGACCGAAAGAATAATCGGAACCGATGAGGAAGAACTTCTTAGCGCCCTGCTTTTTGATGAAATTGTCGACGACGGGTGGAACTTGCTGTTCCGGTACCCAGGCATTTATGAACAAGTTTGCATTGCACGACTTTCCTTCATAGAACGACGTATAAATGTAGGGTATGTCGCCTTTGCTGATGATAGGCAGACCCGCATTGCGCGCAGCACTTGTCTCCATCGAGATAACGACGTTGACTTCCTTCTGAAAGACCAGCGAGTCGAAGGCTTTCTGTGCACCGGCCGCGCCGGAAGCGTCGTCTGCGATCTCGAGTTCCAACTGGCGGCCGAGAACGCCACCATTGGCGTTGATTTCCTCCACGGCAAGTTCTGCCGCCTGAACGACCGAGGGTGCAACGACGCTGTTAGCGCCGGACAATCCCACCGGAACGCCGATCTTGATCGGATCTTCAGCATAGGCGACCGTGGTAAATGCCGTGGAAGCCAAAGTAAGCGCGATGATTTTAAGTTTCATTTTGTTCCCCTGTTCTTGGTTGAGCTGGCTTGAAGTCAGCCGTAGACATCGGCCCGGCGATCACCGAGCAGATGATTGTGGTCGTTGAGTGCGCGGGTTTTCGCGACACCCGACAGATCTATTTTAGCAACGAGGAGCTCCTCCCCATCCGCGCTGGCCGGACCGGATATTGGCCAGCCGTCAGGCCCAATTATCAGGCTGTTGCCGATAAAGCGTTGACCACGTTCCGTACCTGTGCGGTCGGCGCAGGCAATGAAGAGGCCGTTTGTGTGAGCCGCTGCCTTATGAAGGATGTTCGCCATCGGTTCAGCGTCGCTTTCGGCGCCTGCCATAGGAACCCAGTTTGTTGGCACGCAAACGAGCTCTGCTCCGGCCAGCGCGAGCGAACGAAATGTTTCCGGAAACCAGCCATCGTAGCAGATGGCGATGCCTACCCGTCCGAACGGCAGGTCGAACACGGGCAACCCGATATCACCTTTGTGGAAGTAGCGGTGCTCGTTGTTCCAGAGATGAAGCTTGCGATACTTGCCGATGAACCCCTCCGGTCCACAGATCATCGCGGAGTTATAAGATTTGTCGCCGTCGCTTTCCGCAACGCCGCTAACGATATAGATCGATAGCTCGGCTGCGATTTGACACAGAACCTCTGCGCCTGGACCGCCCGGAACCGCACCCGAGAGGGCTCTCACCTCTTCGGCATCAACGAAATTGTAGCCGCTCACGGCCAGCTCCGGCAAAACGACAATGTCGGCGCCAGCAACTTTGGCGGTTTTTACAAGCCGATTTATTGCAGCCAAGTTACGGTCGCTCTCGCCTACGATCGGCTCGAACTGCACGGTCGCAACCGTCAAGAGGCGTGAGGTAGAAGTCTCGGGAACCAAAGTTGTCTCCAAACGCAAAAAACCTCTGGCACGGAAATCAATCCGTGAACCAGAGGCTACGTAGCCAATATGTGAAAGCGGCAGCCCTGCCGCTGAGCAATCTTGCTCGTTGTCACAACACTTTCATAGAACTGTACCAATCGTCAAGTAAGACCGGAAATAAATTATTTATCTTTTAAGACAATGAGATGATTGTTTATGTGCCTGTTTTTCCACCGATCGACAGACCAAGGCTCTTCATGGTTTCCTGCGCTGCAATGATCGATTCAGCCACCGCCGCAATCGGCACCCGCTTCGAAGTCGCCTGATCGCGGAGGAGTTTGTAGGCTGCCTCCTCGTCGAGACCGTTCAATGTTCGCAACGCCGCCACTGCCCTATCAACCAGACGACGGCCCTTCAAAGTGTCTTCCAGTTTCTGAACCTTGCCAGCCAACCGCTTCTCGTAGCTTTGCCGATACCGTGCAAGCGCGAACTGCGTCAGGATGCCGAGTGGTCGCAACGGCTTGCTGATGACGCCATGGGCATTCAGGTCGATGATTGCCTGCAGGATGGTCGGGCTTTCGTAGGTGACGACTGCGATAATTGCGGCCTGCTGTTGCTCTGTGATTTGTAATGCGTGTTCCGTCTGCACCTCGTCTACAAGCAGGAAGAGAGTATCGACGTCCGGTGGCAGGACGGAGGGAAGCGGCCAGGTTGCGCGCACTTCGCAGCCGAGACGTTTGAGGTGGGCGACAAGGGTGTCGCCGTCCTCATCGCGTGGATGAACGACGAGAACGCGCGCGCGGCGCAAATCCTGCATGATCTTACCGGGTCCCGCCATATTAGGCCTCCAGCCAGACGTCTTCGAAACGAGAAGCGGTGAGGTACGGATCGGGACGAACCGGTCCTGGTGCCTGCCACACAATATCGAACAGGCCATCGGCCCGGGCCATTCCGATGCGCGGATGGAGCCACAGATGCCGCGTATCGGCATCGAAGCTTAACTGCCCCTCTGGCGCAGGATAATCTTCGGCAAGTATCTCCTCTGAAATGCGGTGCGCTTCCAATGAACCTGAACGAGCCAGAGCGCGAGCAAAAAGATGTACTTGTGCATAGGCCGGTTGCGATCAAATGCTCGTCGTCACATCTGCACCAAAACGCGCCTTAAACGCACGCACAAACTCAGTATTCGCCGCAGTTTCCACCGTCTGGAAATAGGTAGCCGACAGAATATGTCCTGTGCAAAGATCGGCACCAATTTCGCGGATTTCCGTCTCTGCCATCGTCAGACTTGCGATGGGGGTCGTCGTGCGGTCGATCCCGGCCTCCGCATACATTCTGTAGAACTTCTGCGCGGAGCGGCCGATAATCGTCGAAAAGATCGCATTCGGCTTGAGGCGCTGTATGTCACTTATCACCGATCGTAGGGTTTCTTCGTCGGCGCTGATGGGTATGTAACGCTCACTGACAATTTCGCCGCCCTTCGCCTCTACAATATCGCGCATGACCCGGTTGGATTCACGGGGGTAGATATAATCAGCGCCTATAAATAGGATGCGGGGGCCATATGCAGTCAACAGGTATTCAGCGAGTGCAAAGGTATTCTGATTGAGCGTCGCACCCGTATAAATGACATTCTCTGAATATTCGAATCCTTCATACATCGACGGATAAAACAGGAGCCCGTTGTGACGTTCAACGATCGGCAGGACTGCTTTGCGACTTGCTGACATCGAACCCCCGAAGATGATGTTGACGTCATCATCGGTAAGCAGCCGACGCGCGAGATTGCGGTAGGCAGAATTATCTCCACCAGGATCGTAGGCAACCGGTACGATAGGTTTTCCCAGCACGCCCCCGGCCTTGTTAATCTCCTCAATAGCCAACGCCGTTCCGAAAAAATGCTCGCTTTCGGTGATCTCTGTCGCACCGCTGCGCGAAAAAAGCACACCCACACGCCACTCGCTAATCGTCATATTGCCTCCCGAATCCAATATTATTTTGGAGCGTCACTACAAACTTTTTCAGGCTTCTGCACTTTGTTTGCAGAAGCAGATCCAAGGAGCATACCTCAATTTTTTTTGGAAGCATGGCAATCTGTAATGGGTACCTCCTTCTACAAAGAGATAACTCACCAAATTGTTGTTTTGTGACGCAAACTAAAGCTTAGTATTCAGCAGTGACGTACCGCTTTTTTAAAGCACAAGCATCTGATTTATCTGATGTCGCCCCTTTTCAGTCATAGGTTCGATTCTCATCAAGGCGGAGTGCAGAATGTCTACGTTCAGCCCAAAGCAGAAAAATGAGTTGTTTCGAGCAAAAGTTCAGCTAGGCTTTTCCAGTCGGCGTTTCGATTCAGAGATCAAATGACAAAACATTTGCCAAGTGTTTTAGGGGGCATCGCAGCTGGCCTATCAGCGTTGCTTGCGGGTAATCTAGACGCCACATTTTGGTTATCGTGCATTGCGGCGGGATGCGGAGGTTTTGCGGGCACCTACCTCGGCCAGAAGCTCATTGGCTAAGGGACTCCTTCGAGGGCGCAATGACCACTGCTGGCGCAGCTACGCTGGCTCGTCAGCCACAAGCCCAATCGAACTTCATGTCGCAGAAATCGAGTTGTGCATTGCCTCCGCCAAAATTGTACCCGCCGAAATACTCATCAAATTCGATGTAGTATGGGCTGAACGCGGGGATGTTCTGCGCCGGCCGCATCGTGCCGCCGATATGCGCGTCTTTATGATCCTTCGCCCAATCGTGTATCCGAAATGCGTCTTGCACGCGTTGGCGTCCTTCCTCGGTGTCGGTTGCGATCTCCACCGGATCCTCGGCCCAGTAAAAATACGACTGATAGCCCGAGTTGTCGTTTTCCCAATCCTCGCGCGGCGGTACTCCGGCATTGAGATCGCTCTTACGCGGTATCCAGCGAATGGCCCGATTATACATCACATCGCGTGGCGGTTTCTCGCCGAGGATCCGCTTGAGGTAGTTATCTTGCACGGTCTCATCCAGGCCGATCATTTTCCAATGCGATGCGGCCGCGCCTAGGGTCATCCAATTCGGCTTTCGGTCGGTCTCGATTTGAGATCCCGGCGGCTGACAGAGAGGGCCGTCAAATTCGGCTTGCGTCAGCAGGATCAGTGCATATTCGCACCCGAGAATGTCCTGCATGCGATGAAGCCGGGGATGACCCTGGATGGCCTCGACCTTAGCGCGTGCACTTTTGACTTCGAAAAATGCCCCGTCGCAATGATCGGGAGCCGTAGCAAAGAAGCTCAAGGCTACTATTTCTAATCCATGAACGCGATAATCTTCCGGCAGCAATAAGGTAAAGCCGTGCATCAGCGGGTAGCCATTGTTCGGATCGAGCGGCCATCGCTCCGGTGTGATACCGGGTGGCAGGCCGAACACCCATCCGTGGCAGTCAGGCCCGCGATCCGCCGGACGCGGGAGCATCTCGATGTCATATGCTATCATCGTGCGGCTTCCTTATACCGATTTCTGCGTCAATTGGATCCTAATTTTTACAACGTGCTAAAATCACAATTACAGCGACGCTTCTTTTTCCGACATTTGTGACGTTGAAGAATAGGGAGTTTTGCGGCACTCGCAAAGTCTGCTTCTGGCGCGAAGCGAAAGACGCCTTTTGGCCCAAACCAGTCATTCGCCGCCGGAGCAATTGCCGTGAAACCCTGCTATTTGCTGGAAAATCGCCGTCGTTGAAAAATCAGTATAATTTCTGTCGCGAAAGTCGGCCGCAAAAGTCAGAGTTTAGCGACTGACTTTTGCGAAACATAACTACCGTATAGCGATCGCGGCCGCGGCTAATACCATCGCAGCCCCGCTGATCTTGTTTATGCGGCGAATTGCCCGACTGTTTCGTAGAAAGTGCCGCGCCTTCGACGCTAAAAATACCCATGACAGATCAACAACGACCAGAGTGGCGAGCAGGGTTGCCACCAGTTGCATCCATCCCATCGCCGTCACGCTTTGCATATCAATTAGCGAAGGCATGAGGGTTAGGTAGAAGAGCATGTTTTTTGGGTTGCCAATCGAGATCGAAAGGCCTGAGAGGAAGGCTTTCACCCCGCTCCCCCTCACCGGCAATTCTCCAGTGCGAACGTCAGGTTCGGCCGTAAACAGCGCCCATGCGAGGTAGAATAGGTAGATGACCCCTACCCATTTAATAATTTCGAAAAGGACGAGAAAACTAGACGCTAGCGCGGCTAAACCCGCGAGTGCAACGCTGAGCCAGATCGCCTCGCCGACCCAGATTGCGATTAGGAACGGCAGAACATCGCGAGCACCACGAGACAGTACCCGCGCGACGAGTGCTGCAACAGTTGGGCCGGGGCTGATGCTGTCCGCGATCAATGCTCCGGCGAAGATCAGAAACGCCATAGGGGTCATATAGCCAAGTTACCATGTACGCGCGGAAAGGCTAGCTGTGTCCGCCCACGTACGAATATTACGACTCGTGACATTGCGCTACCAGTCATGGAAGAGGCTCAGGCCTAATACTCGCTTTGGAAGATCGTCCCGGTAGCAAGGGCCTACTGCACCAATAGTAAGAGTCGGCTGCTCAAAGAATGTCAGCCCTGCATCTCGGATCGACACGGCAATAAGACCTGCCGCTTGGCAAGCGCTGACGCACTTTAAAAGCTGTGCCTCGTTTTTGACGCCAAGTGCGATCTTGCTTTGCGCATGGTTCATGTACGTCTTGACGATATTAGGATCACGTTCATATGACATCCATAGGCAAGTCCAGTACCCATGCCCAACCCGCGCGGCGAACTTACCTAGGGGCATAGGTAAATCCCTCCGAACAAACAGCCACATGCGAAGTTCTGAGCGTTCCATGTCAGCGCGCAAGGCTATCAGGGCCATAATTTCGATCCGCCCTTGACGATTGCCGCCCGGCTATATTTCGGTTGTCGCGAAATTCCCAATTCAAGTTGCACTTGTTTAACTGACTTCTGCGACGTCGCAGAATAGTTCATTTTGCGACAGCCGCAATGTCCGGTGTTGGCGGATACTGTTGAAAAACTCTGCTGAGCAAACACAAGGCCAACCGCCGCCTTAACCGTTGGGATGTATTTCCGCTGATCCGAGCAGAGGAGAATATGTTTGCGAGAGAATGGCAGTGAAGCTGCCCATGAGCAATTCCATTTCAGCTAAAACCTACGAGAGGCTTCCCGCCGGAGTTTTTCAACAGTATCGGCGCTTCTCTGTCATGACGGCCATTGGCCCAAAGCGGCCATGCAGAATTTACTGCAGGTTCGCTTGATCAGCGATAGAATGGTTAAATCAAATGAATTTAACCAGAAAATCCGAATGAAAAAAAATGAAAATATCCATCCTGAAGCTGCCGTTGCTCCTGGCTATCTGGCAAATCATGCAGAGCGTGTGTTTAACCGGTCGGTAGATAACGCGTTGCGATCCCATGGAATATCGCTGACCCTACTTGGCCCTCTGCTATGGTTGTCCTGGCGCGGGCCCATGCTCCAAAGAGACCTCGTAAAAGCATCGGCCGTGAAGCAGCCCGCGATGGTCGCGACACTCGACAAGTTGGAAGTTGCAGGCTTTATTGAACGTACTCCCGTCCCCGCGAATAAGCGGGCCTCAACAGTGAGCATCACGCCATTCGGACAAGAAGTGGCGGCGCGTGGACGACAGGTCTTACTCGACACAAATGCACGAGGAATGGAGGGCTTCACAACTGAAGAGGCTATGGTTTTCGTCGCGATGCTCCAACGCTTTATCGGCAATCTAGAGCGATGAAGCTCATTATATCACTTGTGATGTTTACTTAATATCACGCATGATATAATTATCCGGACAACACGAGTATCTGCATGTCCAATAAAGTCCTTATTAGTGGTGCGAGCGTCGCAGGCAACACGACGGCTTGGTGGCTATCTCGATATGGCTCCGAAGTCACGGTAATCGAAAAGGCCGCCGCATTTCGCGAGGGTGGCCAGAACGTCGACGTTTGTGGGGCTGGCCGCGAGGTGTTGCGCAGGATGGGCCTTGAGCAAGCGGCGCTTGATCTCACGACTGGAGAGGCGGGCACAGACTGGGTAGACGAGAATGACAACACAATTGCGCGGTTTGCCGTAGCCGATATCGACGACGGGCCGACTGCCGAGCTAGAGATTATGCGCGGCGATATTGCCCGGATGATCTATGACCCGGCAAGCCAAAGAACGGCCTATCGGTTTGGTGAAACGATACAGGCTTTGGAGCAGGATGCCTCAGGCGTCACCGTGCACTTTGCAAGCGGTAAAAGCGAACGTTATGACGTCGTAATTGCCGCAGAGGGTGTTGGCTCACCGACCCGGGACAAAATATTTCCAGACGAGAACAAGCCGAAGTGGATGGACATTACCATTGCATACTTCGGCATTCCCAAGACGGCCGATGACGGCGAGTTCTCACGCCAGTACAACACCATCGGTGGTATAGGTGCACGCTGAAACCGGGTCGCAAAAACAATGTCCATGTTTACATGGGCATGCAGAAAAAGCCTGAGGGCGAGAATGAGTGAAGCACCGAGCGTCAGAAGCTGTTCCTGAAGGAAAAATTCTCTCATGCAGGATGGCATTTTCCGCGCATCCTAGACGGCATGTTCAAGACTGACGATTTCTATTTCGATGTCCTGCGCCAGGTACGGATGGATCGGTGGTCTGACGGCCGCGTGGTGCTGACGGGAGATGCTGCCTGGCGCGCCACCCCATTGTCGGGTATTGGAACGACGCTTGCGGTCATCGGCGGCTATGTTTTGGCGGGCGAATTGTCGAAGACGGATGATCTTCCATCTGCGCTTGCAGGATACGAACGCGTTATGCGGCCATTCGTTAAGGAAGGGCAAGGAGTACCGAAAATTGTGCCCCGTATGCTCTGGCCTCACTCCCGTCTTGGTCTGGCTGTCCTTCGTGGTACGATGCGCGTAGCCGGGACACCATTAGTTCGAAAGACCTTTTCGAACTTGTACCTCAGGGACTCGAAGAAGATCGAACTTCCCGATTATGCCGACGCATCGACGATATGAGGGTTTATGCCAACCCGACAGCATGGGAAAATTTCCGACAAAACCTCTAATTCGACTTTCTCTCCAAACTAGCAAGAGAGAGTCGTGTCCGCTTTGTGGTAATGTTGCCAGAGGCGGCCATTGGCCCGAAGCGGACCTTCGTGTCACCTGCAGCGAGAGGCAGCAGGGGGGCCACTTAGCGTGATGCTGCGTAGCAAATTAATGTCGGCTATGTCATTCTTTTGGCCGTAGCCTTCTGACCAACACACCCATCAGAAGCATCGCAGTCAAAAGGAAGGTTGCCCCAACCATCCACGCGGTGGGCGTTGTGTAAGCCTCGGCAACAGCTCCTATCAAGACCAAGCCAAACGCAGCCCCCAATTGCTGCACGAGTGAGCGCAATGACAGCATTGTAGACCGCTGTCGATCTTCAACGCAGGAATGCAGAATGCTACTGGCAGGCGTTTCACTCGCGCCCAAGATCACTGAGTAAAGGATGAAGATTGCAACAAAGCCCATGATATTGTCTTGTAGCGCCAACGCGATTTGAACGGCTGCAAGACAGGCAAAAGTCACTGATAATGTCATAGCGTGACGGCGTCTGAAAATCCGACTGATTTGGGAAGACAGCGACGCTCCGAAAGCAATTGAGAAGAAATAGGTCGCCGTCAGTGCGCCAACCACAGAATTCGCGTAGCCATCATCCAGCATGGGTTTTGCGTGGGTTGGCCAGATCACTTCGACCGGGTTTGTCGCCATCAAGAAAAAGGCAAGCGCCACGAGTAGAATCGACAGCGTGCGGTGTTTCAAGGCGAGCAGACCCGCATCTTTGATCACGTGTGGAACGTCTGTGAACCCCTTTATGAGTGCCTGAAGGTTCAGCGAACGCCGTTTTTCCGAAATGGCAAAGACGGTGTAAGCAAACACAGCCAACATCAAAACGAAACTTACAGCGTAAGAGACGTCGTAAATACTGAACCCCAGTCGAACGGCGACTGAGCCGAAGGCATCCGGCAACAGACCTCCAAAAATGGCACCGAAAGCCAATCCCATCGCATTGGCAAACTGGGCTTTTGCGAGAGCAGGTTGAACATCAACGTTTGGAGCCATGGCTATGAAACTCTCGACAAACCAAGCATCCAGAGTGCCTGAGCGCAGTGCGCGTCCAAAGCCGATGAAGGCAAACGATAGGGCCAGTACGTAGAAGTCGTGTGACGACAAGAAGAGAGCCAGAGAGATCAGGCTTGCAACGACCGCAGACAGGAAAACGGGCTTGCGTCCAACGTTGTCCGCCAGCCCACCAAATGGTAATTCCGCAGCTATGGTCGTCAGCGAGTAGATGCCAAAAAGGAGCGAAATCTCGAAAAGGTCCATGCTCCGGTCGTTTAGAGCCAATGCGACAACGGCCACCGTCAGACCCATCGCGAAACGATCCAGAAACTGGTGGACTTGAAATACCCGAATATGGCGCTGAGCGGACCGCGTGAGCGATTGGAATGAGAATTCTAGGTCGGTTGCCATGTTCGTAGCATCGTCTACGCTTGCACCAAATACAATAGATGTGCTGACCCGCAGTCAGCCAACGCCTCGCGTAAGCGGTCATTGGCGTTCTTGCCGCGAGCTCACACTTTGTCCGCAATTGGGCGCAGTCGGCCCGAAGCTGCGATTTTGGCCAACTCGAAGAACGTTGTGGGAACACGGCGTGGAGGATTGACCCGAGAAGTGCCCGGTCGTGACATTGCGCTCCAATTTGAGGAGCGCTTTAATGAGTACGGGTATTTCGAGTTCGGACATTGTCGGTCAATAGAGCCTGAGCTTCGCCGACATTGATTTCATCAATTCCAAACCGGCCGCGACGAGGCTCGGCTTGGCCTCGCAGTTGAAGTTTTTCAGCGCACGCGGTTTTTTCGCTGACGCTAGCACATTGATCCCGAACGATGCTGCCGAATAGGCGGGGCAAGCGGCCGTCGTCGGTAGACCGGCGGCATCGATATTGTCCTTCACCGCGAAGGGTATGCCCCAGAGCGGCAGACTATTTGCCGCCGGCGCCCGCGCCACCAAATCGCGGGCCGCTTGACGAAGGTCATCATCCGGCGTGGGCGTGATGAAGATCGCCGGATCATTGGAGGCCGCGCGGCGGGCAATCACCTCCTCGGCGAGATCCAGCGGCGTCAGGCCTGATTGATAGGCGGCGCGAAGGCTTGAGAGATCGAGAATAGTCGGCAACATGTTACAAGGTCTCCAGAACAACGATGGTATCGCCGGCTTTGATATTTCGTCCGGGCCCGGCGCGTAGATCGCGGACGCGTCCAGCGGCGTGGGCAGTGACGTTGATCTCCATTTTCATGGATTCGATAATGGCAACCGTGTCGCCTGCGGCAACGGAAGCTCCCGGCTCCACCATGAGTTTCCAGATATTGCCCGGAACGCTGCTGGCAACACCGAAGCAGCCGGCCGGGATATCGCCCTCAAGGCTTTCGCCTGCTCCTTCGTCACTGACGAAACTGTCGAGACCTGTTTCCTTCCAGCTTTGCCGCTCGGCGTCAAAAGCCGCCTGCTGCGTGGCCTTGAAGCGATTGATTGACTCCACGTTGGCCTGTAGTTCCTTCTCATAGGCCGCATAGGAGAATTCCGTCTCCTCGATCCGCACGGGATAACCGCCATGCGGGAAGGCGGCCCGCGCCTCGGTCAACTCCTGATGGCTGACCGGAAAGAAGCGAATCTGGTCGAAGAAATTGAGCAGCCACGGCTTGCCCCTGACGAATTCGGGCGTCTGCCGCCAAGTGTTCCAGACCTGGATGGTGCGGCCGAACAGCTGGTAGCCCCCGGGACCCTCCATACCGTAGATGCACATATAGGCGCCGCCGATGCCAACGGCATTTTCCGGGGTCCAGGTGCGGGCGGGATTGTACTTGGTAGTGACGAGACGATGGCGCGGATCGACAGGGGTTGCCACCGGCGCGCCGAGATAGACGTCGCCAAGACCCAGCACGAGATAGCTGGCATCAAAGACGATGTCCTTCACCGCCTGTTCGTCCGGCAATCCGTTGATGCGGCGGATGAATTCGATGTTGGACGGGCACCAGGGCGCGTTCGGGCGAACCAGCTCCTGATATTTGCGCATCGCAAGCTCGGCATCCGGATCGTTCCAAGACAGCGGCAGGTGCACGATGCGGCTCGGGACCGTAACCGCTTGCGCGGGTGGAAGGCTCGCCTCTAGATCAGCTAACAGTCCAAGCAGACGCTTTCGCGTCAATGTCGTGCCATCATAATGAATCTGCAACGACCGTATGCCGGGCGTCAGGTCGATGAGACCGGGCAAGCGGGCCTCCACGACGGCCTGCATCAGCAGGTGAACACGTAGCCGCAGCGCGATATCGAGCGCCATCGGCCCGTATTCGACCAGCAGATTGTCGTCACCCTGGCGGCGGTAAACGACGGAAACAGGGCCATCGTCGCACGTCCCGACGATGGCCGAGCCGATATCCGCGCCCGGCCGATGAACGGCAGGACCGGCGACAGGATCTTCATTCCGCGCGACAGCATGAAAGCGGATACGGTCGCCGGGCTTGAACTGGCCCATCTTCCACTGTTCGTCGCGGGCGATCACCGCCGGGCAGACGAAACCGCCGAGGCTTGGACCATCAGGGCCGAGAATGATCGGCATGTCGCCGGTAAAATCGATGGCGCCGACGGCATAAGCGTTGTCGTGCAGATTGGAGGGATGAAGCCCCGCCTCTCCACCATCGCTGCGCGCCCATTTCGGAGCCGGGCCGATCAGGCGGACACCGGTGCGAGCGCTGTTGAAATGCACCTCGTAGGCGGTGGAAAACAGTGCGTCGATGTCGCCCGGCTGAAAGAAATCCGGTGCGCCATGGGGTCCGTAGACGACGCCGACGCTCCATTCACGGGTGAGTTCGGCCGGTTCGGTTACCGGTTCCGGCGGCTTGACAGGTGCTTGCCGCGCAAGGTGCAGTACATGGCCGGCCCTGAGTGTGCCGGTGGCGTTACCGCCGAACTGGCCCAGGCCGAACGTGGCGCGCGAGCCGAGTACCACGGGCGCGGAAAAGCCGCCCGCGACGGCGAGATAGGCGCGCTGGCCGGGACCTTCGATGGTACCGATGGACAGCAATTGCCCAGCCCGAATGGTCACGGCCGTGCCATGCGGCAGTTGGTTACCGTCACAGGTCATCGGCATAAGCGCCCCAGCGAGCGCAATCACCGTATCGGTGTGGAAGCGCAGTGTCGGGCCGGACACGGTCAGTTCCAGCGCGGCAGTCGTGTCGTTATTGCTGACCAGACGATTGGCATGGCGGAAGGAGCGCTCATCCATCGGTCCGCTCGGCGGCACGCCGACATGCCAGAGGCCGATGCGGCCTGGCAGTTCCTGAAGGCTGGACTGGGCGCCCGGAGACAGAACCTCGATGACATCCGGCACGAAGACGAAATCGCGCAGGGCCGTCGTGGCCACCTTGCCGCTTGCGAGAAGATCGGAAGCGGCGATTTCGCGGAGATAGTCGAGATTGGTCTCGATCCCGGCGATCGACGTCGCCGCAAGGGCTACCTGAAGTTTCGCGATCGCCGCAGGGCGATCCTCGGCCGCGACGATCAGCTTTGCCAGCATCGGATCGTAGAACGGCGTCACCTCGGTACCGGTCTCGATCCAGCCGTCGACACGGGCAGTTTCGGGAAATACGACCTCCGTCAGCAGCCCGGCGCTCGGGCGGAAGTCGGCATGCGGCATCTCGGCGTAGACGCGCACCTCGATGGCGGCGCCCTTCGGCGCCAGAGCCTCGGTACCCGAAAGCACATCCTCGCCGGCCGCCTGGCGGATCATCCATTCGACAAGATCGATACCGAACACCGCTTCCGTCACGGGATGCTCGACCTGGAGGCGGGTGTTGACTTCCAGGAAATAAAATTCCTCGCGGGCCGGATCGTAGATGAACTCGACCGTGCCCGCCGATGCGTAGGAAACCGAGCTTCCCAGATCGACCGCCGCCTTGTGCAGCCGTGCTCTTGTCGCCGGCGAAAGGCTTGGTGCCGGTGTTTCCTCGACAACTTTCTGGTTGCGCCGCTGCAGCGAGCAGTCCCGCTCGCCGAGCGCCACCACCTTGCCCATGCCATCGCCGAAGATTTGCACCTCGACATGGCGGGCATCGGCGACGAAACGCTCGATATAGACGCGGGCATCGCCGAAGCTGGCGCGCGCCGTGCGTTGCACGCTTTCGAAGGCGTCCTTCAGCGTTTGCGCATCGGTACACAGCTGCATGCCGATGCCGCCACCGCCCGCCGTGCTCTTCAGCATCACCGGATAGCCGACGGTTTCGGCGGCTGAGAGCGCGTCATCGATGCCCTCCAGCAGTCCGCTGCCCGGCAGAAGCGGCACGCCGCTCGATTTTGCCAGTTCGCGGGCAGTGTGTTTCAGCCCGAAGGCTGAGAGATGCTCCGGACGCGGCCCGATGAAGGCTATGCCCTCATCTGCCAGCCGTTCGGCAAAACCGATATTTTCGGACAGAAACCCGTAGCCGGGGTGTACGGCTTGCGCGCCCGTCGCCTTGCAGGCGGCGATGACGGCATCGACGTTGAGGTAGCTTTCCGTTGCGGGGGAGGGGCCGAGACGCACTGCTTCGTCCGCAAGCCGCGTTGCCATAGCAAACCGGTCGGCGTCGGAATAGACGGCGACGGAGGCGATACCCATTGTCTTCAATGTCCGGATGACCCGGACAGCGATTTCGCCTCTGTTGGCGATGAGAACCTTGTTGAATATCAAATCAGACCCCCGCATCCCAGATCAGCACACGGATCGGTGTCGGATCGAAGCCGTTGCAGGGATTGTTGATCTGCGGGCAATTGGAGATCACGCAGAGCACGTCCATCTCGGCCACCAGCTCGACATAGTCGCCCGGCGACGAGATGCCGTCGACGATGGTCATCTTGCCATCCGGGCTGATCGGCACGTTCATGAAGAAGTTGATGTTGGGCACGATGTCGCGCTTGCTCATGCCGTGTTTCATCACCTCGATCACAAAGTTGTCGCGGCAGGCATGCAGGTATTTGGTGCCATGGCCGAAACGCACGGTATTGCTCTCGCAGGAGCAAGCCCCAGCCGACGTATCGTGGCGGCCGCAGCTGTCGGCCGTCATCGTCAGCATCACGCGGCCTTCGTTGGACATGATCCGCGTGCCGGTACCGACATAGGCCGCACCCTGTTCGCGCATCGTATCCTGGTTGGAGTAACGCTCGGAAAAATCAACGGCCTTGTAGAACAGCGTATCGATCGCCTGCTGGCCGTAGCTGTCTTCGATGCGGATCGTCTGGCCCTTGCGCACGATGCCGGACCAGGGCGCTTCGGCCGGAATGAAATGATCGTGCGCGGCGTTTTCGACAGTGCGCGCGGCGGCGGTCTGAATGAAATCGGTCATGGTCCGCTCCTCCTCAAGCCTGCATCAGGGCGTTGTTTTCAAAACCGCGAACGGCCTCGGCGGTGGCCGTGCGGGCAAGATCGTCTGCTGCCGGTGCTGCTGCATGGAAGCGGGTGATGGTCACAGGCGCGGGCGCATAGACCGGATTGGGGTCGAGCGGGTGCGGGCAATTGGAGAGCGCCACCACCATGTCCATCTCGGCACGCATTTCGGCGTAGTCGCCGCTGTTGGAGGTCTTGCCCTGCCAGCGGAACCCGCCGGCATCGTCGATGCGGACCGGTGCAAAGAGATTGAGAACGGCCGGAATATCGCGGCGATCGAGACCGAGCTTGCCGGCTGCCAAGATGAAGTTGTCGCGCGTGTTGCGGGTCTTGACGCCCGGATATTTCGCGGCGTTCGACGCTGCCGTCGATCCGCCCATCAGGCAATCGTGAGAACCCGCGCTGTCCTCGATCATCGAGAACATCACGCGGCCCATATCGGAGAAGATCACCCGTCCCTTGCCGAGCGCGGTCGTCCACTGCATCTTGACCGTATCGACCAGGTTGAGCCGCTCGCTGGTGTCGGCGGCGTTCCAGGCGATCAGCGCCACGGTCGAGGCGCCGTCGTGCTGGTCGATGCGCAGCGCCTCCCCACGCTTCAAAAGGGTCGACCAGTACCAGCCGCCGGGGATGATTTCCTGATGGATGATTACAGTGGAAGAGATCGCCGGCGCGGGCAGAGCGCTCGGTGTCGGAAGTGTCTTGGGAGCGAACTCCAGGCCCTTCTTCTGATGTTCTCCGTAGCGCTGCCGGTTGGCGGCGATTTCTTCTGCGGAACGTCTGACGTGCATGGCTATTTATCTCCTGACGGACTGGAAGACGGGTCGTCCCGGCGAAGGCCCTGTAAAGCGACCGGGCCGTCCCGATCAGGGTTTGAATGCGAAGGCTCGCCTGCGCGGCGCGGCGGCCAGATGGCAATGTCCTTGGTGATGGTGGCGCCGTAGCGCTGTTTTTCCTCCGGCCGATCGCGCGGACGCTCGAAGGCGACAACGCGGGTGGCAAGCGTGAAGGCTTCGCGCATGTCATGCGTGACCATGACCACGGTCATCTGCGTCTCGTGCCAGAGTCGCTTCATCAGCGTGTGGATTTCGGCGCGAATGCCGGGATCGAGCGCGCCGAAGGGCTCGTCGAGCAGCAGGACCTTCGGTTTCATGATCAGCGCCTGAGCCAGCGCCAGCCGCTGCTGCATGCCGCCGGAAAGCTGGGCGGGATATTTGCCTTCCGCGCCTGAGAGACCCACTTCGGCAATCAACTGCCGGGTCTCCTCGATGCCCGCGCGCCGGGCCGCGCCGAAAAGTTTGGCCTTGTATCCGGAGGCCGTCAGCTCCTTGCCGAGCAGCACGTTCCCTAGCACTGTCAGATGGGGGAAGACCGAATAGCGCTGGAAGACGATACCGCGATCCGGACCCGGCTCGGGCGGCAGAGGCTCGCCGTCAAGCAGGATCGTACCTCTGGTTGCCTGTTCCTGGCCGAGCAGCATGCGCAGGAAGGTTGACTTGCCGCAGCCCGACGGCCCCACAAGTGCGACGAAGGCGCGGGATGCAACGGTGAGAGAAACATTCTCCAGCACGATCTGGTCGCCATATTCCTTCCAGACATTGTCGATGATCAGTTCGCTCATCCCTGCTTCTCCAGTTCGGACCAGGGGAAGACAGCGATGCGGATGCGGTCGAGGATGAAGTTGGTGAGAACGGCGAGAAGCGTGATCCAGACGACATAGGGAAAGATGACGTCCATCGACAGATAGCGGCGGACGAGGAAGATGCGGTAGCCGAGCCCAGAGTCCGACGAGATTGCTTCCGCGGCGATCAGGAACAGCCAGGCAGGACCGAGCTGCAGCCGCACGCAGGTGATCAGCCGGGGCAGGATCTGCGGCAGCACGACACGAAGGGCGATCTGCCACGACGAGCCACCCAGCGTTTCAGCCTTGACGATCTGTTCGCGCGGCAGTTCCAGTGCCTTCAAGCCCAGGTCGCGGATCATCGTCGGCGCGACGCCGATGACGATGAGCGCGATCTTGGATGTCTCGCCAAGGCCCATGACGATGAAGAGAATGGGCAGCAATGCCAGCGGCGGCACCATGGAAATGACGGCGACGAAAGGGGCGAGCAGAGCCCGCAGATAGGGCAGCATGCCGATGACCATGCCGATCAAAAGCGCCGTCAGCGTTGAGATGCCAAGCCCTGCGAAAAGCCGGATCAGGCTGGCAGCCGTATCCGACCAGAGCAGATAGTCGCCGGTGCGTGCGTCCGGCAGGAAAGCCAGCCGGTTGATGGCCTCGGTAAAGCCCGCAAGACTGGGCAGCAGCTTGTCATTGGCATTTTCGGCCAGCCGCGCGGCCGACCCCGCCGTGTAGGCGGCGATCAGCAGCAAGAAGGGCAGTAGCATGAGGGCAAGTTGCGTACCCCGCCTCGGCTTGGTGTTGATCCAGCGCATGGATATGGCTCCGCTGATGAAAGGAAATGGCGACGCGGAAGACCGCATCGCCGGTCGGGGCAACGCTCAGAGCGAACCGTCAGCAGCAGCCTTCATGTAAGTCTCGGTGAAGCGCAGCTTGACGTTGCCGCTGTCGCCGAGCACCGTGCCATCCGGCATTTCGACGCCGATGACATCGGCTGAGGCCGCGCCACTGCCGAGCAAGCCTTTTTCGAACAGGAAGTTGCGCACGAGATCCATCGTCTTCGGCAGGCTCGGCGACGAGGTGAAGGCAACAGCATCGGCCGGCTTGTCGAACAGCTTGGTCGCAGCGATCTGGGCTTCGAAGCCCGCGAGATCCGTGCCGGATGCTTTGCCCATGGCTTCACGGGCGGCCTTGCCCTCCGCATTGTCGGCCGTCATGAGGGCTGCTGTCTCGTACCAAATGCCTGCAAGCGCCTTGCCGAAGTTCGGATTGTCTTTCAGCACGTCAGAATTTGCGACCATCAGGTCGATGATTTCGCCCGGGATCTGCGAGCTGTCGAAGACCTTGTGGGCACCCGGAAGCGCCACGATTTCGGCCACCATCGGGTTCCAGGTAACCATGGCGGTGACATCGGCCGTCTGGAAGGCGCCGACCATGTCCGGATCGGCCGTGTTGACAACCTTCAGGTCCTTTTCGGACAGGCCGGCAGTCTCAAGTGCGCGGGCGAGCAGGTAGTGGGAGACGGAAAACTCGACAAGATTGACATTCTGGCCCTTCAGATCGGCAAGGCTCGCCTTGTCTTTCAGGATCACCGCATCGTTACCGTTCGAAAAGTCGCCGACGATGACGGCGGTCGTATCGACGCCGCCCGCTGCCGGAATGGAGAGGCCGTCCATGTTGGTCAGCGTCACGGCGTCGAAAGCGCCGGCGGTGTACTGGTTCATCGATTCGACATAGTCGTTGAACTGGGTGACTTCGATCTTGATGTTGTATTTGTCCGCCCATTTCTTGACGATGCCGTGGTCGCGGGCATAGCCCCAGGGCATCCAGCCCACATAGATCGACCAGGCAACCTTGAAATCAGTCTTCGGTGCGGCGAAGGCGGCCGACGCCATGCCAAAGGCCAGCGAAGCCGTGAGTGCAGTGATTGAGAGCATTTTCGAAAAAGTCTGCATTGAATTTCCCCTTTTTGCTTTTCTTCAAAAAAGGGATCGGCATGGACCATCGCTCCGCCAATCCCTTGGCTAACGAGGTCTCCCGGGCTTTTGTCCCGCCGTGCACCCGGCGGGATGTCTCCCCTACCGGTGGCAGCTCTCGGACCAGCACGCTTTCTGACAGCGCCGGAACCCTAGCCACCAACTCTGTGGATTAACAAGCAAGGGGCGTGCCAAAGTTCAATTCATTGGTTTCGCACGAAAAATTCACAAAGCTGTTAGGTTGCGCCCAAAAACTGCATGCACATGCCCATTAATTGAGCATGCAGATTTGGAGTTCGGCGGTAGAGTGTGAATTTCCGTGTCAGCCTGAACTATTCCATAAATAGGCGTTATCCCACGACGGATGTCTTTTCAGACACTTACGCTATCTGACCAACCTGTCGCGGTTCGATTCCTATCAAGACGACGCGATTAGGAAAAATTCTCCAGCACGGCCAGAAATGTATGTCTATCGCCCTGTCCCTCAGTCAATCGTACGCGGCCCTCGATGTCTGCAAGGTGATGGTCCATCAGTTGCTGCGCCTTTGCGAGATCCTTCTCTTTCAGGGCTGTGACTATCAACCGATGGTGATCGGCGCCGCAGTCGTCTTTCCGCTCCTCCTCGTAAAGGGACATGACGAGCGAGAGGCGCGCGACGATCTTTGACAACACCTCCGTCAACACGGCATTGCCACCAAGCTCCGCCAAAACGACATGGAACTTGCCTGACAGCACCGTCTTCGACTTCTCATCACCATGGTTATGGATGTGTTCTTCCTCGTCGGTTAGCTTTTCAAGCGCGTCCAACTGATCGGCAGTCGCGTGGTCCAGGACAAGCTCCAGGATAACGTGCTCGAGCTTGCGACGGGCCTCGAACAAGGCCTTGGCCTCTTCAATGCCTGGCTCTGCCACGAAAGTGCCGCGGTTCTTTTTGCGCTCCAAAAGGTGGTCACTCTCCAGAACGCCGAGCGCGCCGCGCACGACCGTGCGGCTGACCCCGAAATGGTCGGCTATGGCATCTTCCAGAATTTTGACGCCGGGCTTGAGCGCGCCCTCACCGATTGCTGCGGCCAGAGTGTTGCGGATGCGCTCGGTCACGTCGTCATTGGCGGTTTCGGCCGTATCCACCGGGCTGCTGGCCTTGGGTGCGGTCTTGGCGCTTAGACGTCGCCTTGTGATCTTCATTGTCGTCTCCAGATCGGATCAAGCGATATGATTATTTTCATGGGAATATTCCTGCGTATATGCGCTTGATCCTAAAAATTTCGTTCGTCCCTTGGTTTTTAAAGTTGGCGACACACGTGTTCGATGGAATACGCGAGTCCTAGGCTGCGTGCTGCTTCCTGGATGGCGTCGAAAGTGGAATTCCATTCGCCTGGCAAATCTCTTCAATGTGACGTGCAGACGCCTTGATGAAGGTCAGCGCTTCGTTGAAGCCATAGGACTGGTGCTCATAGGACGGATAGCCATACTGGCTCGCCTCATAGATCTCCCAGTCCGGTACTTCTCCGCTGGCCACACGTTTTTCAAATGCGTCCACCAATCCGAGATAGGCCTCGAGTTCCTCTGCCGTCAGGTCGGGATGGCCGGCGCGCCAAATTGGATCATCGATCTCGATGCATTGGCGGGGATTGGCCTTGCGTGGCTTGTCCTCGACGGAGGCCGCAACCTCCAGGGAGAGGTTCAAGTCGGGATTGGCTTTGGCAAGGATAGGGATGATCGTGGCGAAATCGACAATGCCGCGACCGACGGGGCGTGTCTGGAAATCGAGGCCGCCCGTGGCATGACCGACATAGGCATCCTTGATGTGGGTTTGGCGCACATAGGGGGCTACCCGTTTTGCGGCAAAAACGGGGTGCTCGGCGCGTTGCAGGCCGTTTGCCGTGTCGAAGACGACACCCATGCAATCCTCGCCGACCTTTTCGATCAGCCGCAGGATTTCGAAGGAGGTGATTTCGTCATGGGTTTCCATATTAAGATGAACGCCAGTTGCGCGCGCTACCGGCGCGAGCTTCAGCAAGACCTTCTCGATGCCCAGCAACTGCTCGTCCCAAGTCACATCGGTGCGGAAGCGGTCATTGGCCAGCCGTCCGCGATATTCCGATTTGAAGTTGCCCGGCGATACCCAGAGTTCACGGCAGCCGATGGCCGCACTCGCTTCGATCATGCGGGTAAAGCCCAGGATAACGTCGCCACCCCCGATCGCGCGAAACTCAGGGGCCTCGGCACTGCAATAGGGATTGATCTTGCCAACGCCCGCTTCGAGGTAGAGGCCAAGTTCATCAGCTTTTGCTCTGATATCGGCTAGTTCGCATTTGTCCAGCGTCTCGCTTATGTCGAGCACCGTGCTGAAGAAGATGCCGCCGAGACCGAGTTCCTTGACGTGTTCGAGGCTTTTGAGTGGGCCACGCTTTCTGGCTTCGGGCAGTTTCTGTCCGTCGATACCTAGTTTCATGGGTATGCTCCTTCATGTTTCCTGATCGGATTTGCTGCAATGGCATTTCCGTTTGATTGATGGTTGAATTGGCGGCGCGTCAGGTGCGTCGCCGGGTATCTTTCTGCGCGCCGGCATCTCGACCTTTTGGCGCGAGGTGCTTTTCCAGAAAATGCTGGCCGATGGATGCGATGGTTGTGATGAGCAAGTACCAGAGCGAGGCAACGCACAGCAGTTCGATGACGAGGAAGTTGCGCGCGTAGATAGCCTGCGCCTGGGTCAGCAGGTCCTGCATGCCGATGACGGAAACGATAGCGCTGGCCTTCAACATGCCGATGGCCTGGTTGCCGGTTGGCGGGACAATCAGACGGATCGCTTGAGGCAGAACCACTGTCCGAAGCGTCTGGAGGGGCTGCAAGCCCAATGAAGAGGCCGCCTCACGCTGGCCACGGTCGACGGCGGTCAATCCGCCGCGAATGATCTCGCTCATATTGGCCGCTTCGTGCAGGCCGAGTGCTAGAAACCCGGCAAGTGCGGGGGTTACAAGGTCGTTGATGGCTATGGAATAGGTGCCGATGCCCACCATAGGAATAAACAGCGCGATGTTGAACCAGAAGAAGATCTGGACGATCAGCGGCACGCCGCGAAACCACCAGACGAAGGCGACGGCAATCGCTTTCAAAACGATGTTCTGGCTTGTGGCCATGATGGCGACGATGCAGCCGAAAGCGGTCCCGAACACCATGGCGCCCGCCGTCAGTTGCAGGGTCAGAACAACGCCGTCGAGGATAACTGGATCGATCATATAGCGGGGAATTTCGCCCCATTGAACAGTTTGGTTTCGTGCGACTGTGAGGATGACGAGTACCACCGCGAGGATCGCGCTGGTACCTGTTGTGATCTGCCCCCACCGCATCGGCTTGCCGAGCGGAGGTGCGATGGCCATGCTGACGGGTTGAGCGAATAGGGACATGGCTCAATTCACCGGCATGCTGGCGGCGTCGTTGAACTTCACGGTCTTCACGGCAAGCGGGCCAAGGCCCCATTTCTCCATGATGGCCTTGTAGGCACCGCTATCGACCATGTGTTGCAGCGAGGCGATAACCGTATCTCGCAAATCCGGATTGTCCTTCGAGACCAGCATGCCGAGATAGCCGACTGCGAGACGAACGTCTGGCAGCGCTTGCAGGCCGACGCCCTTGCCAGTCTGGTTTTCGGTTGTGTAGACGCTGGTCGCATAACCGTTGACGGTTGCATCGGCACGGCCGGTGCGCACGGCCTGCAACACATCCGGCATTTTCGGGATGGACATGGTGTTCATCGGTGTCGTGCATTTCGCCGATGCTGTCTCCACTAGGCGTGCCTGGAACGTGCCGACTGGTACGGCAACTTTCTTGCCGCAGAGGTCTTCCATGCTCTTGATGCCGAGCGGGTTGCCCTTGATGGTCATGATGGTGGTGGCGTCGAACATGTAGTCAATGACATCGACCTGCTTTTCCAGCTCAATATCATCATTGATGCCGGAAATGGTCATGTCGAAACGCT
Organism: Agrobacterium sp. rho-8.1; assembly: GCF_033957725.1. Taxonomy (NCBI): domain Bacteria; kingdom Pseudomonadati; phylum Pseudomonadota; class Alphaproteobacteria; order Hyphomicrobiales; family Rhizobiaceae; genus Agrobacterium; species Agrobacterium sp. rho-8.1. The sequence goes on along the minus strand of NZ_CP192789.1, from coordinate 700,801 downwards.
TGGAGAGGACAGCCGGCACGATGGCGGCACCTGCGCCGACATTGGTCATCTGAACATCAATGCCGAGAATGACGCCGAGCGCTGCTGCAATATCGGCATCGATCCCGATAAGCTTGCCGTCTTCCGACTGGAAGCTTATCGGCGGCGTCAGGTCGGTTGCGACCTTGAGCACTTTCTTGTCCTTAATTGTAGAAGGTAAGCGGTCCGCCAGTTTCTGGTCGAATGCGATCCCCGGCAGTTTAGCGACATCTGCGGTGGGTACCATCTTGATGGCGGAACCTTCTGCGGCATGGACCGATGTGGCCAGCAGCGCGAACGCGATACCGGTAAGGCCGTTTTTGAGACTTTTCGTGAAGCGGCGCATGCGGTCCCCTTTTTGATTTTTATCGGAGTGAATTCACAGGAACAACGATGCAATCGGCATGCCAGCTTGATCGACGAATGTTTGATGCACTGTTTTTAAAGAGATATTTCTGAATTCGTCAGATTCAAAACTTTTCGCACAAATATTCGCATAGAAGTTCGGAAGCGCGATGATTAAAAAATCAGCCGTTGCGGCGCTCAATGTCATGGATTTAAGGCTTGGCTACCTACGTCATTGATTTTGATACGCATTCCGCCATGTGCTCAAATTGTGAGAGTCATGATCTGCTGCATGTTTTCGATCAATCAACGGCAGATTTCGTGTTTTGACGCTGAAATACTGCTTATTGAATAAGCTAAATCGACGGCGAGTGCACATTTTTTAAATTCGAAAATAAATTCGGTTAGATATTATTATAAATATTCGAAAGTGTAAAAATCATAAATAAATGTTTTTTATCAATACATTGACCTAAGCTATACGTTGGAACTCGGAAACTGGCACGCAGCTTGCAAATCCCTTGGTATGACCAACACAGAAACCCACATCGCTGATCGATCCCATCTTCGCGCCGTAACATCGGGCGCAGAAAACTTTGACGGCAGAAGGCAACCCGAGGGGATATCAATGGCAGAGGTCTCGAAGGCAGGCGATGGTAAGCAGCTCAGCGTTCGCGGCCTGACCCATAGCTATGGTGGACAGAATGCGATCAGCGATATCTCGTTCGAGGTTGCTGCTGGCGAGATCGTAGCACTTCTGGGGCCGAGCGGCTGTGGTAAGTCCACAGTGCTGCGGGCAATTGCGGGGCTGATCCAGCCAAAAAGCGGAATGATCCAACTCGGCGGTCAGGACCTTGCCCATGTTTCGGCGCGTTCTCGCGGCATTGGCATGGTGTTCCAGAATTACGCCCTGTTCCCGCATCTGACGGTCGCTGAGAACATTGCTTATCCCTTGGCCTGCCAGCGGATGCCGAAGACGCAACGCAGGGAACGGGTGGACGAGATGCTCTCGCTCGTGCAGTTGAAGGGTTATAGCAATCGATTGCCGCGTGAACTGTCTGGCGGCCAGCAGCAACGCGTAGCGGTTGCCCGTGCCATTGCCGGGCGGCCATCGCTTCTGTTGCTCGATGAGCCTTTCGGTGCGCTCGACCGGGCGCTTCGCTTCGATCTGCAGGTTGAGCTTCTACATCTCCAGAAAACCCTTGGCATCACAACGCTGATCGTCACACACGACCAGGAAGAGGCGCAGAGCCTTGCCGGGCGTCTGGTGCTGATGAACAAAGGCAATGTCGAGCAGATCGACACGCCAATGGCCGTTTATGACCGGCCGAAAACACTTTTTGTTAACACCTTCATCGGTCAGGCCAATATGCTGCATGGCACGGTGCAGGGGTTGGATGCAGAGGCAACGACCATTGCGCTTACGAACAGCAAGACACTCGTTCTGCCGCGTCGGCTGAACTTCACTGTTGGCTCCAACGTCACCATCACCTTCCGCCCCGAAGACGTTCGTCTTTCCACGAACCAAAGTGAATTTGCGCTGCCAGCGCGGTTGACGGTGTCCGTTCCTCTGGGGCCGACGCTCGTCCATGATCTTCTTCTTGAGGACGGCACGGGCCTGCGGGCATCGCAGGTGCGCGGACCGGCCACATTCATTCCCGAGCCGGGAGCACAGCTCTTTGCCGAGATTGACACCACTCGGTGTCACGCCTTTCCGAGCGAACCGGAAGCATCCAGTGAATGAACAACAACAATAGAGGTGAACAGATGCAGGACTTTAACATTACACGACGTCATTTCGGATTGCTTGCCGCCGGTGCGGCTGTCGCAGTCGCCGCCCCCTTTGCAGCCCGTGCTGCCGGCGGCACCGCGGTCGCTGCGACGTTTCCGGGCAATTGGGAAGACGGCTATCGCACGGTACTGACGCCGCTCGTCAAGGAGGCCGGTTTTGACCTTACGGTTGCGCCAGCTATGGCGCAGGATCAGCTTGCCAAGGTCATGGCCAGCCCCGGTAACCCGCCCTACGATACACTGCTGATGTCGCCCGGCCAGATGGCCGTGGCCATCGAAAATGACCTGATCCAGAAGATCGATCCGTCCAAACTCAAGAACTGGAACATGCTCGATCCGGCGTTCCAGGGCGAGTATGGCCCGACCGTCACGGTCGAAGTCAATGGCATCGCCTATAACCCGGATCTGGTTCCAGCGCCAAAGGGCTACCGCGACCTGTTCGAAAACCCGGCCTATAAGGGCTTGGTGTCTTGGACCGGTTTCGCCTCCAACACGGGCGTGATGGCTTATACCGAACTCGCCAAGATATTCGGCAAGGGTCCTGATGACATGGACGCCGTGTTCAGGCTGTTCAAGGACAATCCGGAGCAGATCAAGGGCGTCGTCGCCAGCACGAACCACCAGATGACCTTGTTCCAGCAGGGCGAAATCGCGGTCTTCATGTGCTCGACAGGCAATGTCGCCCGTCTCAAAGCAATGGGTCTCAAGGCCGAGTTCGTCCAGCCTGAAACTGGCTCTCCGGCCGCTCCCGTCAACATTCATCTGACCAAGGGTGCGAAAAACCCCGATGCGGCCTATGCCTATATGGACGCCGCCATCTCCAAGGCAGCGCAGGACAAGCTGAAAATGCCGCCGACGGAGATGTTCCCCACAAACAAGCAAGTGGAACTGACGCCCGGTATCGAGGCCTATGTGAAGCGCGAACAGCTTGCGTCGCTGGTATATCCGGACTGGGCTGCAATCAACAAGAACCGTGCGGAATGGATCCGCCAGTTCGACGCTCTCGTTGCCGGTTGAGGTTACACAATGAAAGCGAGCGGTTTCCCATACGTTATCCCGATGCTTTTGCTGTCGGTGGCGTTCTTTGCGACGCCGCTCGCCGTTCTCGTCGGGTTCAGTTTTATCGGTCCTGACGGCGTGTCGCTGCACAATTACGCACGCTTTCTGGGCGATGCGTTCAATTACCGGGTGCTGGTCAACACTGCCACACTCGGTCTCCAGACCATCGCCAGCACCACCTTGCTCGGCATCCCGATAGCACTTCTCTATTGGCACAGCGGCAAGACTGCGCGGCAGATCATCATCTTCCTGACACTCATTCCGATGCTGACCAGCAATGTGGTGCGCACCTTTGCCTGGATCGTCATCCTTGGACGACAGGGACCGATCAGCGAGGCCTTTGTCGCGCTCGGACTTGCCGAGCGGCCGTTTACGCTGCTCTCCACCGAACTGGGTCTGGTCATGGCCATGTGCCAGATCGACTTGCCCCTGATCATCCTGCCACTGATTGCCATCCTGTCGCGCACGCCAGTGCAGTTCACCGAGGCTGCGCAGGTTTCGGGTGCCGGGCCGTGGCGTATCTTCGTCACGGTTCTGCTGCCGATGATGCTGCCCGGCCTGCTGGCGGGCTGGATCCTCGTCTTTGCCAGCACCAGTGCTTCTTTCGTCACCCAGGCTGTCATAGGCGGTGCGCGCAATGTCTATGTACCGCAATTGATCTACCGCGAGGTCGGAACGCTATTCGATTGGTCCATGGCTTCCGCCATCGCCGTCGTCCTGCTTCTGTCGACCGGCATTCTCCTCGTCGCCATGACCATGATTTCCCGTCACCGGAGGCTTGTCGGCCATGCATAATCATCCTGAAAACCCGATCCCGACTTTCCTCTACAAGGCATTCGTCTTCGGTTTCGGCAGCCTCAGCCTGATCTATCTCGTGGCACCGATTGTGATCGCAATCACCATGTCATTCACGTCAGGCCAGACGCTCAAATATCCGCCCGAGGGGTTCTCGCTGCGCTGGTATGAAGCGCTGATCGATCCTGTCCGTTCCGGAACGGAGCATATTGCCGCCGGCAATTCGCTGAAGATCGCGGGCCTCGCAGTGCTGGGATCGCTGCTGTTTGCCGTGCCTGCTACCATCGGCATGGCGCGTATGAGGCGTAGCACGGTCAATGCGCTGGAGCCGTTTCTGCTCGCCCCGCTCGTTCTGCCAAGCCTGGTTTATGGTCTGGCGGCGCTGATCGTGGCGAATTTCGTCGGTTTCCAGCCATCGCTCTGGCTCACCGTTATCGGCCATGTCGTCGTGTTCGGTCCGCTGATGTACCGGGCCGCATCCGTCGTCGCGCAGGGCATCAATCCGTCGCTGGCAGAAGCCTCCACCGTGATGGGCGCAACATGGTACACGACGCTCAGGCGCGTGATCCTGCCGCTGCTCACCCCCGGCATTCTGGCCGGTGCCTTCCTCGTCTTCATTCAGTCGCTCGACAACGTCTCCGTCTCGCTCTTCCTTGCCGATGCGCAGACGACCGTGCTGCCGCTTCGCATGTTCGCACTGATCGAAGAATCGCTCGATGTCCGCGTCGCGGCAATGTCGGGAATTCTGATCGGACTCACATTCATCGTGATGCTGGTAGCGAGGCGCGTATTGGCGCCGGCACGGCAAGCTGACCAATAAAAATACTCTGGAAGGAATACCCAATGAATAGACACGCCACTAAGGCAGGCGACTACCGCATCGGATCGCTGCTGGCCGATTTCCAGCCGGATTTCGACTTTGTCGCACCGCTGCCTTTGCCCGTCGATGAGTTTGAAGACCGCTTACGCCGCATCCGTCGCCAGGCTGTCGAAGGTGGCCATGATGCGCTGATCGTCCACACCGGTGGCGTCGGCTGGTTCCATACCTCGAACGCCTATCTGCGCTACATCTGCGACTGGATGCGCGAGGGCGTGCTGATCATCCCGACGGATTCTGACAAGCCGATGGTGCTCTTGTCCTTCTTCACCCAATCCGTGCTTCTGCCGCCGGGTGGCGAGCCTGTGCTGGTGGAAGACATCTGGCAGATCGGCCCGATAGGTCGCGAATATGCGGACCGTCCGGGCGACAGCTTGATCAAGACCGCTGAGAAATGTGCAGAACTGCTGGCTGGCATGGGCTTGGCGAAGGCGCAGATCGGCCGCATCGGTGATCGCACATCACTCACCTTATGGGCGGCACTCGATGAACTGATGCCGAAGGCTAAGTTCGTCGCTGACAATGCCATTCTCGACCGGATGCAAAAAGTGCGCTCTCCGCGCGAAATCGAAATGTTTCGGGGTGCTGCCCAGCTCATCAGCATCGCCACACAGGCGGCCTATCACGTTGCCAAGCCCGGTGTGACCGATCACGAAATCTATGCAGCCTTCACACAGGCACAGCTTTCCTTCGGTGGCGAGACTGGTGACGGCTACCAGATTGGCATCAACGAGTTCGGCACCCATTGCGGTAAGCCTTACGGCCATGTCGTGCGTCCGGGCGATCTTATCAATCTATACGTCTCCAACATCACCTATCGTGGCTACACCGCACAAACAGCGCGCATGATCGCGGTTGGCGATATCACCAAGCGGCAGGAAGAGGTGCTGGCGGCCTGCACTGAAGGCGTCAAACGTGCCGAAAAACTCATCCGTCCCGGCGCGTTGATGCGTGACGTCAACAACGCTGCCTTCGAGCCGATGATCGAGCGCGGTATGCTGACTTCGCCCGAAGCCCGCACCATGCCCTACAACTGGGCACCGATGGATGATGGCAGCGCGCGGCTGATCCCACGGCAATATGTGAAGAATATCGACTGGGAAGCGCAGGGCCGCACCCTGATGCATGTCTATCCGGCAACACATGGCCCACATAACCCCAATCTCGGCCACTCGGTCGGCATGGCTGGTGGGCAAAACAGTTTCAACATCTCGTCTCACAATTACGACCGGATGGAGGAGGGCATGGTGTTCGTTCTGCACACGCAATGGCTTGAGCCGCTGTCGGCAGGCTGTAATGTCGGTGACATGTATGTCGTCACCAAGGACGGGTTTGAAAACCTGGCGCGCCACACACCGCTTGAAATCCACCGCATCTCCGCCGAGGCCTGATATGACCGACTACACCCATTTTGATTTCGCCAAGCTCAATGAGCGGGAACGTTACAAGATTCTAATCGGAACCGTCATTCCGCGTCCAATCGCCCTGGTAACCACGGTGAGCAAGGACGGCATACCAAACGCTGGACCGTTCAGTTTTTTCAACGTGCTGACTCATGATCCAGCCATCGTCGCCATCGGCGTCGAGAACTACTCGGACATGCGCTTCAAGGACACCGCCCGCAATATCAGAGAAACGGGCGAATTCACCGTCCACATCTGCGACAATGCGCTTGTCGAGCAGATGGAAATCTGCGCCATCAAGTTCGGCCCCGAGGTCAACGAGATGGAGGAGGCTGGCCTTGCCACGGTTCCCGGCCAGATGGTCTGCAGCCCCCGTATTCTGGCCGCTCCTGCAGCTTTGGAATGCCGCCGCCACACGACCCTGCAGGTCGGCCCGGCCCGAGAAATCATTCTCGGTGAAGTCGTCGGCGTCTTCGTCCGCAGTGATGCGGTCAATGCTGCTAACCTGCATATCGACCAGCAGCTCATGGATGCCGTCGGCCGCATGGGTGGGCACACTTATACCCGCACACGCGACCAGTTCGATATCAAAACGCTGACGCCGCAGGAATGGGAAAGCCGGAAGGCGGATGAGAAGGTGGCGGCGGAATGAAGTCGATAGATTTTGCAAATTCAGAGGCTTACTTGGTGTGAGATAGCTAAGTCTGTTGGTTGGGGTTCGAACCCCTTCAAGGCGTGTAAGCCTAAACTCTTACTATTTTTATCAACCGAAATCCGATCTAAAAACAGTATGTTAGCGTAGTGAAAGACGTCCAATCCTAGACTGGATTTGCGCCATAACGCGTCTAATCATTCGGCTAGTTGAGAAGGAAAATCGCAAGCTCCCGTGCAATCGCTCCTGGATCCTGACAACCGACCGATCATGAACCAGACAGCGTCCGGAGTTGTCACGCCTTTGCAACCAGAAGGCCATATTTCCTGAGGATTTCCTCAATCTTTTGATCCTGTGCAGCATCGGGAAGCAATGCAGGCTGGCGACTTGCGCCGACAGATGCGTCCTGCAAATAGAGCGAGCGCTTCACCATTGCTGGCGGAAAGCCATGGGCATAGAGTTCCGTTCGGAAGGCCGTGTAGATCGACTGCTGCCGTGCCGCTTGCGCGAGGTCTCCGGAATTGAAGCCGTTGACTATGCCTGCGAGGACGTCCGGCATAGCGTTTCCAAGACCGGAGATACAACCCGTGGCACCGTTTTGCAGCGCCCAGAGTACGAGATGATCAGGGCCGGAATAGACCTCGAAACCTTCGACGTCCTTTGAAACCTGCAAGTAGGCTTCCAACGTTTCTTGCGAGCCGCCGGAATCCTTGATCCCGGCTATATTGCCATGGGTCGCCAGTTTTCGCGCAGTCTCAGGTTCGATGTGGTTTTGTGTGCGTGCTGGAATGTCGTAGAGATAGACTGGTGTGCTGACCGCATCTGCAACCGTCGAAAAGTGACGCACCAGGCCGTCTTGGGTGCAGGCGATGAAGAATGGCGTTATCACGGCAATGCCGGTCGCGCCTATACGGTTGAATTCCCTGGCAAGTTGCAGCGTCTCGAACGTCGCGGGCATACCGGCATTGACGATCACGTCGACCTTGCCGCCGACTTCATCCACGACTTCTTCCAGAAGCCTGATTTTTTCGGAGTGGGTCAGAGCGGAGAAATCACCGTTTGTGCCTGCGCACATGATGTTGTTGCCAGCCTTAACCTGACGGCGAACCTGCGCGCGGGTGGCTTCGTAGTTGATGGTCTCGTCATCATTAAAGCAGGTGACGATCGCGACGAAGGCTTTTTTGGTCATGATCTATACTCCGGTCATTCAATCAGGAAACGCTCGCTAGGCGAGCATTCCGGTTGGCCGCCTGGACGTCCGGGTCGGGGTCGAGGGTGGCGGAAATCAGGGCTTGGGTGTAGCGCTGCTGCGGGTTGTCAAAGACCTGCGCGACCGTGCCGAATTCAACGACCTCCCCCTTCTGCATGACCATGACGTAATCAGCAAAATCACGAACGAGGGGCAGGTCATGGGCGATGAAGATGAAGGCAATGCCCATCTCACGGCGCAGTTTGTCGAGCAGCCTCACCACCTGCGCCTGAACAGACACGTCCAGCGCTGAAACGGCCTCGTCGCAGACGATGAGCTTCGGTTCAAGAGCAAGTGCGCGGGCAATGGCGATACGCTGGCGTTGACCACCGGAGAACTGATGGGGGTAACGACCCATATGCTCGGGCGATAGTCCAACCTGATCGATCAATTCTGCTGCGCGTTCACGCCATTTGGTCCTGGGCAGGATCTCCGGGTGGATCACCCAGGCCTCGGAGATCAACTGGTACACCGTCATACGGGGATTGAGGGATTGTGTCGGGTCCTGAAACACCATTTGCAAGTCGCGGCGCAGCTTGAAGAGTTCGGCTGGCGAAAGCGCGAAAAGGTCCTGGCCTTTCCAATGCGCTGTGCCGCTGTCCGGGTCATCCAGGCGCAAAAGGATACGCGCGAGGGTGGATTTTCCAGAACCACTCTCACCGACAACGGCAAGCGTTTCGCCAGCTTTCAAGTCGAAGGAAACGCCCTTCAGCGCTTCAAACCCGCCATAAGACTTGCGGGCATCCCGAACCTTGAGGATCGGTTCGCCATCGGTCGCTGGTTCGTGCAACTCACCCTTTCCGGGAGCGGCGGCAATCAGCTTTTTGGTATAGGGGTGTTGTGGATTTCGATACACCTCACGAATGGTCCCACTCTCGACGAGCACACCCTTTTCCATGACGACAACGCGGTCGGCAACTTCGGACACGACGCCGAGATCGTGGGTGATGATCAGCACGCCCATGCCGGTTTCGCGTTGCAGTTCCTTGAGCAGCGCCAGAACTTCCGCCTGCACAGTCACATCTAGCGCTGTCGTCGGCTCATCCGCGATCAGCAGGTCGGGTTTGAGCGCCAGCGCCATGGCGATCATCACACGCTGGCGCTGGCCACCGGAAAATTCGTGCGGGTATTTGTCGAGCGCCTTTTCCGGCTCTGGCAAAGCCACGCGCTTGAACAGGCGCAAGGCTTCTGCCTGTGCCTGCTTGTTGTCGATGCCATGCGTCCTCAGGGCCTCGCGCATCTGCCAACCCACCGTATAGACCGGGTTCAAGTGGCTCAGCGGGTCCTGAAAAATCATGGCGATGAGGCGACCATTCACGGCCCGGCGGTCGTTGGCACTCATCTTGAGGAGGTCCTTGCCGTTGAGCAAGATTTCGCCTGAGGAAATCTTGCCCGGCGGCATGTCGATCAGGTTCATGATCGCAGAGGATGATACAGATTTGCCCGAACCGCTTTCGCCCAGAATGGCGAGCGTTTCTCCACGGTCCAGATGGTACGAGATGTTGCGCACAGCTTTGACGGTGCCTGTGGCGGTATAGAAATCCACAGAGAGGTTGCGGACCTCAAGCAAATGATCAGCCATTTTTCGGTCCTTTCATTTCCAGGCGCCAGCGCTGGACGGGATCGAGCGCGATACGCAGCCAGTTCGACAGAAGGTTGAGTGACAGCGTGGTGAGGATGATCGCCAAACCCGGCCAGAATGATAGCCACCATGCGTTTGTAAGGTACTGACGGCCTTGGCTGATCATGAGACCCCAGGTGATTTCAGGTGGTTGAATGCCGATGCCAAGGAAGGACAGCGCACTTTCTGCCAGCATGACATAGGCAAAATCGAGCGTCGCCAATGTTGTCAGCGTGGGTAAAACCACAGGCAGGATGTGGCGAAACAGAATGCGTTTTGACGACGCACCCATGACACGCGCTGCCTGCACGAACATGCGGCTGCGGATCTCCATCACCTCGGCACGCGTGGTGCGAAGGTAGACGGGAATGCGCGTGATCGATAGGACCAACATCAGGTTGAGGATCGAAGAACCGAGGATGTAAAGGACGATGACGGCGACCAGCAAGGAGGGAAACGACATAATGACGTCGGCAAGGCGCATGATGATCTGGCTGACGCGCGATGACGCGAAGCCGGCGATGAGGCCCAGCAGGGTGCCGACGACGGCTGAGATGATGACCGCACCGGCAGCGACCATGATCGTGTTCTGGGTCGCAACGATGATGCGCGGCCAGAGCGGACGCCCGAGTGCGTCGGCACCGAGCCACATGAACCATTCGCGGCTGAAATCGAACGGCGCGAGGTTGCGGCCACGGAGATTTTGTTTGGTAGCGAGCTCGTTGAGCAGGGGCGGACCGATGATCGCGAGGATGATCACCACGACGAGAAAAATAGCGGCACAGAGCGCGAACTTGTCTGCCCACAGCATACGTGCCATGCGCACGATTGCGCTTGCCTCTTCCAGGACGGGTTCTTTTGTGGAGCCGTTATCGGCGGTTTTAGGGGATTCAGTGGCCATGATCATACCGCTCCTCAGTAGCGAATGCGCGGATCGAGCAGAGCGTAGGCCAAGTCGATTGCGAGGTTCATGAGGAAAATGGCGAAAGCGGTAACAAGGATCGCCGCCAGCACGACGTTGAAGTCACGCTGCAGAATGCTGTCGATCATCAACTTACCGACGCCGGGGAAACCGAAGATCGTCTCGATGACGACGGCGCCATTGAGAAGGCTTGCCGCCTGGTCTCCGATCACGGTGATGACCGGCAACATGGCGTTTCGGAGTGCGTGAATGAAGATGATCGGGCCGGATTTGACGCCCTTGGCGCGGGCCGTCTTGACGTAGGCAGACGAGAGCGCCGAGATCATCGACCCACGCACCACCTGCACGATGATGCCAAATGGGCGCACGAAGAGCACGCAGATCGGTAAAATCCAGTGAGACAACGTACCGGTGCCGGAGGTGGGCAGCCAGGATAACTGGATAGCGAAGACAACAATGGCGACGATGGCCAGCCAGAAGTCAGGCACCGAGGCGCCAATCAGCGAAACCATCGAGGAAAACCGATCAAAGAAACCGCCGGTTCGGAAAGCTGCGAGTGAGCCGACAACGATGGCGCAGACCGTAACCAGTGTCATGGTGATAACGGCAAGCCACAGCGTCCAGGTGAAAGCCTCAAGCACCACATCAAGTGCGGGACGGGCCTTGCGCAGGCTCTCTCCGAGGTCGCCGGTCATGACGTTACCGACATATTGGAAAAATTGCACCAGAAGCGGCTGGTCCAGCCCGTGCAGGGCGCGAAACTCGGCCTTCATTTCAGCGGACGCTTCCACCGGTAGAAACAGCGATGCAGGATCGCCGGTCAAGCGAGAGAGAAAGAACACCATGATCAGAAGCCCTATCAGCGAGATAAGGCTGGCGAGGGCGCGTTTGCGGATAAATCTGAGCATTGGGACCTCGATCTAGCTGGAATGGATGGCGAACGGTTCGCTCTCCACCTCACTTCGACAGGACGATCAATCGCCCTCTGTTTGGATCAGCGGAGCGGAACGCATGGCGTATCGCTCCCACGTCTGTCTTCTGAGGGATTTCCCACCCTGCCGGCATAGCCACGACCTTACGTCGCGATCACGGTAGGAGGGTGGTGCCTTCAAGGGCCTACTTTTTGAAGCCAATCTCTGAGAGCTGCAGCATGGAGTTGGTCGCGATGGTGGGTTTGAAATCCAGTCGTTCCGACACACGCGAGTAACCGACCATGTGGAACAGCAGGACATCAGCAACCAGGTCGTCATGGACGTAGGCGATCAGCTCAGACCAGAGTTTCGCACGCTCGTCACCAGTGGCCGCGGATGCGCGGGCAATCAGGTCATCGACATTCTTGTCGGCAAAGCCCGACTGCGTGCCTTTACTATCGTACTTGAAGAACATCGTAAACGATGGATCGCCCTTGGAATTGTCGTGCATGGCAGCAACGATCTGTGGGCCACGCCCTTCCTTGAACGGCTTCGAGTAATAGACTTCGTGCTCGGCCACTTCGACAAAGCGAAGCTCGACCTTGAAGCCAACATCTTGCAACTGTGCCTGCACGGCTTCCATGATTTCCGTCACATTCGGGAAATTGGCTGTGCGTGCGATGATGGTGATCGGCGTGTCTACCGGGACGCCGGCCGCTTTTGCCTCTTCAAGCAGTTTCTTTGCCTGATCAGGATCGTAAGGGAAGACCTTGACATCAGGGTTCCATCCGAGCGTGGTGGGTGGCACCAGAGCTGTCGCAAGAACTGCGTCCTGTGGCACGAGCGTGCCGATGAAAGCCTGTCGGTCGATAGCAAGGTTCAGCGCTTTGCGAACACGGACATCATTCAGTGGCGCGATATTGCCGTCGAGGCGGAGATACACCGTTTCGCTATCGAGATAGGAGAAATCTGTCTTGTCATTGGTCGCATCCACTTGGGAAATCGATGGAGCAAGATCAGCTTCACCGGCTTGAACCATGGCGGCGCGAACTGCCGGATCGGCGCGGAATAGGTAGGTGGCTTTGGTCACTGCCGGCTTCTTGCCCCAATAGTCGTCACGGGCATCGAGAACGATTTGCTGGCCCGGCGTCCAGTTGGACAGTTTGTATGGACCGGTGCCCACAGGCTCGCGCACAAACTCCAGAGGAGTGCCGTCTGGAACGATGGTAACAAGCGACAGAAGCAGTGGCAGGATGGGTTGAGCCGGATCGACCTTGAAATCGATGGTGTGATCATCAACCACTTTCACGTCGAACTTCATGCCGCCGAAATAACGGCGCGACTCGCAGATGTTCTTGTCGCTGAAGATGCGGTCGAAGCTGTATTTTACGTCCTTGGCGCCAAAAGTCTTTCCGTCAGAGAACTTCACACCTTGGCGAAGGTGGAAGCGCCAGGCGCCATCGCCTGTCTGTTCCCATCTTTCGGCAAGGCGCGGCATAACACCGTTTTTGCCGCGGACATCGAGCTCGGTCAGCGTCTCGCTGACATTTTCCATGATGACGCGGCCAATGTTGGATCGTGTCGCCATGCAGGGCTCAAGCAAGTCGGCCTCTTCAGGCAGAACGATCTTGATATCCGTCGAAGCAGCGTTGGCCGGCGCGATGCCAGGCCCGAATGCGAGAACGGAACCCAGAATGGCTCCGAAAAGACGCGAGGTTTTCATGTCATTCTCCTCCCTAAAGGTGCAGACCGCACCGCTTATTGTTCACCTCGCGACGGCATCGCTGCGACGCGGTTTGAATGTCTTCCTCCTAGAAGCCCAGCGCACAATCAGAGATACCTCGTTCTCTTGATGTCGCTCTGAGCGGACTGGCCCAGACCATCAGATTTCTTTCCAAGTTTGTCAAATTAAATATTCGTTTATGTAGATTTAGATAAAATTTAATTCTATAAAAATGTTTTAATTCAGATAGATAAAGATTTTAATTCGGTTGCAACCAGTAGGTTTTGGAATTTTTCAAACTTGACAACTTTGTTATTTTGGTGATTTTCATGATGGTAAGAGGAGACCCAGATGACGCCTGAACAGATTGCAACGGTCATGACCGGAAAGGTCGAAGCAGCCGGCGAGGGACGATACGAGGCTCTGCTGGCTTCGCCGATGATCCAGAACCATGCATCCTTCCTTCACCTGACTGAGGATGGTGCACTTATCTGCGCGTGGTTTGGTGGCACGCTGGAAGGAAAGTCCGACATCTCGATCTTCGCGTCGGTGCTGAGCAACGGATCCGATCAATGGGGTACCCCGCAGCGGCTGAGCTTCGATCCCGATCATTCCGAGCAGAACCCCGTCCTGTTTTCAGCGCCCGGCGGCAAGCTGCTGCTGTTTCACACGTCGCAAACTTCAGGCAATCAGGACGAATGCCGTATCCGCGTTGCAGAGGTTTCTCGCAATGCTTCAGAGCCGACCAATCTTACGGCGGGTGAGGGGCGTTATCTCGACCTACCGCGTGGTTGCTTTGTTCGTGCGCCACTGGTGGTTCGCGAGGATGGGGCATGGCTTCTGCCGATCTTCCGCTGCATCCAGCGTCGAGGTCAGAAGTGGAACGGCAGCCATGACCGCGCGGCGGTTGGTATTTCCGAAGATGGCGGCAAGACCTGGCGTCTGGAGGACGTCGACCAGTCCACCGGCTGCGTGCACATGAGCCCTATTGCAACCGGGGACACGAAACTGGCAGCCGTGTTTCGCCGTCGTCAGGCCGATTTCGTTTACCGCACGTATAGTGCGGATGGTGGTCGCACGTGGTCGGAGCCCCTGCCAACCGACGTGCCAAACAACAATTCATCCATTGCCGCGATCCGTCTGAACGATGGCCGCATTGCAATGATCTGCAACCCGACCAATGCCGATATGTCCAGCGACCGTCGCGCCTCGCTTTATGATGAGCTGGGAGAGGATGACGACCGGCCGGATGCCAACCCGGATGGTGGCTGTGTGCCGATCTGGGGTGTGCCGCGTGCGCCGGTCAGCGTCTGCATTTCGGATGACGGCGCAAAACGCTTTCCGCAGCGGATCATCATCGAGGATGGCGCGGGCACGTGCCTCTCAAACAATTCCATAGACGGCCACAACAAGGAAATGTCCTATCCGTGGCTGATCGAGGGAGCGGATGGCTCTCTTCACATTGCCTATACTTATTATCGGCGTGCAATCAAATATGTTCGTCTGGCTCCGGGCTGGGCAAGTACGGTAGACGGGAGATAAATCATGAGCAATATCATCGGTATCACGATGGGTGACCCCTGCGGCGTCGGACCGGAAATCACGGTGCGCGCACTGGCAGAAATGGATGAGGCGAACCGCGCTACGACCCGCATCTACGGCAATCTTCCAACGTTGGAAGCGGCCCGCGACGCGTTGAACATCGACATCGATCTGGCGCCCTATGTTGTCGATCTGCCTATCGAAGGTGCGCCGCTGGCTTGGGGCCAGTTGTCACCCGTCGCCGGTGACGCAGCCTTCCGCTTCATCGAGAAAGCCGTGCGCGATGCCGAGGCCGGAACGATCGGCTGTATCGTCACCGCGCCGATCAACAAGGAAGCGCTCAACCTGGCTGGCCACCATTACGATGGCCATACCGGAATGCTGCGCAGCCTGACGAAATCGGCTGCCGCTTATATGTTGTTGGCCTCGGAAAAGCTGAAGGTCATCCATGTTTCCACCCACGTTTCATTGCAGGAAGCGATCCTCCGCGCCACAACCGAGCGGGTTCTGGCGACCATCAAGGCTGGCAACGACCATCTGAAACGCACCGGTTACGAGCGTCCACGCATCGCGGTCGCTGGCATCAACCCGCATTGCGGTGAGAACGGCCTGTTCGGCACCGAGGACGATGACCAGATCGCACCCGCCGTTGCCGCCGCCCGCGCCGAAGGCATCGATGCCTATGGACCGATTTCAGCCGACACGGTGTTCCATCGCGCCTATTCCGGCGGTTTCGATCTCGTCGTTGCGCAGTATCACGACCAAGGGCATATCCCGATCAAGCTCGTCGCCTTCGACACAGCGGTGAATGTTTCGGTGGATCTTACAATTGACCGTACCTCTGTCGATCACGGCACGGCCTTCGATATTGCTGGCAAGGGTATCGCCAATCATGGCAACATGCTGTCCGCTATCGCTTATGCCCGCAAGCTCGTCAATGGCGGCGTTTCCAAGGGAGCGCAGGCATGACCAGCACTCCCATGATTACGCTTCATCAACCAAAACGGCTGATCGTCGGCGCTGGAACAATCGGCGAGGTCGCCATTTGGGTGGGAGACGTAACCTCGACCCTGGTGATCGCATCGCCGATCACTGGCGGCTTTGTCGACCGTCTGAAACTGCCGGGCAAAGTCGCTCTGTTCGACGCTATCCCCGGCGAGCCGGAAATAGCAACGCTCGATGCGGCGCTGGCGGCTGCACGTGCGTCCAAACCTGATCTCGTCATTGGTCTGGGCGGCGGTTCGGTGATGGACGTCGCCAAGCTGGTGGCGGCCCTTTGGGATGGCGAGCAGACGCTCGGCGATGTCGCGGGACCCAACAAGGTGGCAGGCCGCCGGACGCGGTTGGCGCAGATCGCCACCACCGCTGGCACCGGTTCGGAGGCAGGTATCCGTTCGCTCATCACCGATCCGGTCAAGGGCAACAAGATCGCCGTTGAAAGTCCACATCTGATCGCTGATCTTGCTGTGCTCGATCCTGAGCTGACCTATTCAGTGCCCCCATCGGTAACGGCTGCAACGGGTGTCGATGCCATGGCCCATTGTGTCGAGGCATTCACCAGCAAGCGCTCCCACCCGATGATCGACGGCTTTGCCCGCATGGGGTTTCACCTCGTCGGCAAATATCTGGGCAGGGCGGTGCGGGACGGATCGGATCGCGAAGCCCGCGAGGGTCTGATGCTGGCGTCCTATTACGGCGGCATTTGCCTCGGGCCGGTCAATACCGCAGCGGGGCATGCCATCGCCTATCCGCTTGGTACGCTTTTGCACCTGCCACATGGTCTGGCCAATGCCATCGTTTTTCCGCATGTGCTCGCTTTCAACCAGCCCGTCGTCTTGGCAAAAACAGCGGAAGTTGCGCAAGCGCTCGGACTTGGTGGCGGACTTTCACAGACACAATTGCGCGACAGCGCCCATCGTTTCTGTTCCGATCTCGGGATCGAAATGTCCCTTGCTAAACACGGGGCGACTGAGGGTAATTTATCGCGCTATGCTGCCGATGCCCATGCCATCCGTCGTTTGATGGACAACAACCCGGCGGATATGAGTGTCGAGGATGTTCTCGATATCTATAAGGCCAGTTTCTAGTCGGTATCGGTTAAGCAAGAAAAGGCGTCGCATTTGTGCTGCGTTTTAATTGTCGCCGAGCTATTACTGGGAGGCTTGAAAAAGTCGTCCACGAGATCCCTGAAGGTGCTCGAACATCAGCTTTCGCGCATCGTCCTCCTGGCCATCGGCAATGGCTTTAGCAATGGCCTCATGTTCGGCGAACACGCGGGTCAAGCCGGTGGCTTCGCGGCGGATGGACGCGCCATGAAACTTCATGCCCACTGCAATATGGTCTTTCAGGGCCTCCATCGCTGTCGAAAAATACGTGTTCTGAGCCGCCCGCGCTATCGCCAAGTGAAACTGGAAGTCGGCGTCCTCGCGGTGCGATTGCCTGTTCGTGGCGTCACGCAATAGCTCAAGAGCCTGTCGGATTGATTTGAGCGTTTCGGCATCATGGCGGCTCGCGGCTGCTGCCGCAGCAGCAGGCTCGAGCGTCAGGCGGAATTCATAGCAGTTCAAGAGGTCTGCGACATTTTCTAGCTGGCCAAAGCCGAGCGGTTGGCGCATCCCCATTGAGCGAACAAAACTACCCGCACCCCGACGCGAATAGATCAGGCCCTGATCGCGCAGACGCTTAAGCGCTTCACGGATAACTGGGCGCGAGACTTCGAACTCTGCGGCAAGGTCATGTTCGGTGGGCAGACGTTCGTCGGACTTGTAGGCGCCTGATTTGATAGCGCGCAGCATGCGCTCGAACACGATGTCAGGAAGACCTTTGCGAGCGAATCCGGCTTCGAGTCCCATGTCTTAACTTGCCTTCCGAAGAACCATACCTGCAATGATCTTGAGTGTATCAGGATGGCCGAACCCGCCTGATTTAGCAATGATGGTGCGCCCATTTGCTGACGCGACACTGAGTCCCGGCAGGCATTCCCCATGCAGATGCAGCCGAGAAACACCAAGGCTGCGCATGACCGCATCCGCGGTCGCCCCGCCCGAAAGAAGCAGCGTGTCCTTGCGCTGGGACAAGTCGCCTTTTAGACCTTCTCCCAAAGCGTCGGCAACCGCCTGCGGGCTAACTGCGTGAGATCCCGGCGTCGCCTGAATCAACGTTAGCGCAGCATCGGCTCCCAAAGCGGCGTTAACACGCCCATTGGGTGCGGCTACATAATGCAGATCGATAGCTGCGCGCAATATGTCGATCTGCTCCAGCGTAATTGGATCACGCGAGCCAATCACGAAGATGGCGCTGCCCGCGGGGATTGTCGCTACCTTCGAAAGCGCGCCCTCGGTCATGCGACCAGCAAGTGCTTCGGCAAGCCCACGCGCACCGATCAAAAGATCAGTGTCATCGCGCTCAGCGGCAGCGAGCGCATTTTCCATGTCGATGTGCGTGCGCGTGTCGGGAGCATTGATACGCGCGAGATGCGAGCCGAAGCGCTCGGCAATCGATATCGGCTTGTCGATACCGTGACCCACGACGTAACCGAGCTCCACAATACGATCGAATGTCGGAATGGCAGGTGCAACAAGCGCGCGGGAATAGGTGATGGCGTCGATCTCGGCGATAATATTGCCCTTAAGCCTGGAATCAACCTTCTTGAACAAACGCATCTTGGTTGGCAATAAGCTGATAGCTGCTGCTGTTGCGGTTGTTGCCTCATCGGCCCCGATCTCGCGAGTGTTCAGGTTGATCGAGATGATATCTGGTTTGTCCGCTACGATTTGGGCCACTGCTTCCAGATCAAGGGCGACATCTACACGAAGGCCGCGTGCGGCGAATGGTGCTGCTGAGTCCAGCGCACCAGTCAAATCGTCGGCAAGAATGGCCAGCATGACTTTACCCTATGAAGTTGTTATCTTTATAATTTCAAAAAACGCTTTTTTGTCAATGGTTAATAGGCACATCTAGACAAATAGAGGGCAACTTGTAGCTTGATGCGGGGTTACCTTTTCTCGATTGGACGCCAGAGGATCGAAGCGCCGCTCGTCTGTCTCAGCATGGCATTTGGTTGAGGGATCGAATTTCACGGTGGATATCAGCGTGATTGATCCGCAGACCCTGCTACATAAGCATAATGACGCCCGCCGTCGTCATATCGGGAAATTGAAGTTCAAGGTGACGAACTGGCCGGAACATGAGGCTGGGCTGCGCCCGCGTGCCAGCGTGATGCTTTGGACTACATCAGAAGCGATCGTGGCAGGCGCCGAAGCGGGCGACTGTCAGTTTTGGTGGGAGTTTGAGCCGTTGTTCCGTTTCGCCGTGATCCACTAACGCCGGATAAAACAGTTATCAGACAATTCACTAAACCGGATCTGGTGGTCTAACGCGAAATGGAAGAATGTTTTAAGTCCTGCTGAAACTCAACAAGCCCAGATAATAACTCAATATTAGCTTTAGCTCTGGTGGGTTTTTTCACACAGACAGCGTTTGTAACGACAGGGGCGTCCGTTCTGATCCCTTTAAGAGAAAAGTATGCTGCATCAATGCTTTACCAAAAGAGAGAATCAAAGCGTTAAATGGGGCGGACAAAGTGCTGGCGATCTTAAATCAATCCTACCGTGCGCGGTCTCATGGCCAATTCTCAGCGACGTCGGGCTTGCTTCTCCGCTTCATCATCGAAACTAGGTGGCTTGGTTTTTACCCAATTGACGAAGTTCTCAATAATGGGGTCCTCGAGAATAGCTGAGATCGTGGAGAACTTCTTTGCCAACTGAGCGTCCGTGAAGGCTGCATGTACGTGGCTATGGCATATCCGGTGCAAAGGCACCTTGATCTTCCCACCCTTACTCTTGGGAACAAGATGGTGGTCCTCGACCTGATCGTCAGGTATTACCCGCTCGCAGAGCGGACAGATGACGGGCCCTGACCGGACATCTTGCGAAGCGAAATCTTCTCTGTACTTGCGTGCCATCGATTCGGTGTCTCTCTATCGGCTGTCAGACTGCGTCCGCGCCGCTTCGATAGACCATCCCGGACATGTCGACAACAACAACCCGGTTTCAACAAGGCACTGGGATTTGACCCGCAATAACAGAGACACCTGAGGATCTTCGCGACCATGTTTGCATCCGCAATATCTTTCCAAGCGGCAAGCCCTACGCCTGGCAGTTCAGCCGCTTAGGCAAGAAAGTCGATTTCGGACCCACCGGGTCGCCCTCGCTGGATGATCACCAACTGATGGCCGGGGCAGCGCTGGTGGGCGTCGGGCTGGCTTATGGTTGGGAGGAGCGTGCGCGCCGATACGTCACGGAGGGAACTCTGGTGGAATGTCTTGCCCCCTGGAGTGCGCCCGAGGACTGGCTTTATCTCTACGACCCAACCCGCAAGTATCTGTGGGGTGGCCTGCGCGCCGTCATCGATGCGCTTCGGGTTTGGTGACCATTGCATAGTTATCTCCCTCCCATATCCAGCACTGACGCCCTGTGACAAGCTTTCAGTTCTTGATTTTTTTGACGTTGCCGCCGTTGGCAATCATGTTGCGCGTTTGTCATTTGATCCAGGCGTCTTAATCCTCCGTCAAGCGGCAACCGCTAGAATTAGACAATGAGAATAAGTACCATCACCAATTGGGCCTATGGCATCACGGTCGCTTTGACGGCGGTGTCCGGCGCTGCGTTTCTCATGTCCTCTCGTAGCGCGTTCGAGGAGCGGCTCGCTGTAGAGGAACATCTGACTCTCGATACGCTAACCGAAGAGCTTGCCCTTGAGGCGGAAACCAGAACTGACGAGGCAAGACTTTATGTGATGCGTGGCGAAGACCGCCATCTTTTAGCGTTTCGTGCAGAGGAAGAGACCGAACGCAGTCTCGAGACTGCTGCGGAGATGATTCTGACTCAAGGATTGCCGCCCGCCGAGGCCAAAGCGCTGAAGGAGGTGGAAAACGACGTAGAAGACCTGGACAAGATAGAGGTTGCGGCGGTCGAAGCGTTCCAAAGCGGTGGCATAACTGGCGCGCAAACGATGCTATTCGGCCCCGAACATGAACGTGTGCAAAAAGTTTTGCTCAACAGCGTCGCGCATTTTCGGGATTTGATTGTGGCTAGAACCGGATCTCAGCTTGAAGCGGCGCAGGAATGGAGCGACTGGTGGAGCTTCGTTGCCAAGGTCGTGCTCGGATTGACCGGAGCGCTGTTTCTGGCAGTGCTTTACTTTATATTGCGACGACGGGTTGCAATGCCGCTGGCGCGGATGACCGGCATCGTCGGTAGGCTTGCCAAGCAAGATTACACGGTAGAGGTCCCGACGGATGGGCGCCGTGATGAGATCGGGGAGATGAACTCTGCCATCGAAATCTTCCGGTCCAATGGTATCGAGCGCGACCGCCTCGACGCAGAGCGGCTGGCTGACCAGCAGACCAAAGACCTCATCCTGCAGATGATGCACCGGCTGCAGGCGTGCCAGAACCAGGAAGAGCTAGCCGATGTCGTGGCGCGCTTCGCACCGGAGATATTCCAGGGGATTGCGGGCAGTCTCTACATCCTTAATGAAAACAAAACAGCGCTGTCGCGTGCGGGAGCATGGCGCGAACCTCAGCATTCGCCCGATGCTTTTCCAGCTTCCGCCTGTTGGGGATTGCGGCGAGGTCGACCTCACTCCAGTGGAATGCACGAGACGGACGTTCCGTGCCAGCATCTGGATGGATCTGCCGCGGCCGCACTTTGCGTGCCTTTGACGGCGCAGGGGGAGATGATTGGGCTTCTTTATCTTGAGGAGCGAGGGGAAAACCCCACAGAGCTGAGTAGCTCCCAGCTTTATCTGGAGCTGATCGCCGAAAATGTCGGGTTGGCGATTGCCAATCTTCAACTGCGGGAGAGGTTGACCATCCTTGCAATCAAGGATCCACTCACGGGCTTGTGCAATCGTCGTTTCCTGGATGAAACGCTGCAACGGTTTGCTTCGGACCCTGCATCCCAGCCTCTAACTTGTTTGATGATCGACATCGATAACTTCAAGCGCTTCAACGACGAGTTCGGACACGACGCGGGAGACATGGTCATGCAGCATGTCGGACAGATCCTCCTGGATACCACCGGGGCGGCAGGTCTTGCATTCAGGTTCGGCGGAGAGGAGTTCACGGTCCTGTTGCCTGGTCTGACCGAAGAAGCGGGTGCCGACCTTGGTGAAACCTTGATCGAGAAGATCAGAAGTACAACGCTCTCTCATGCAGGCCGGATGTTGGGCATGGTCACGGTGTCGATCGGTGTTGCGACGTGTCCTGAAGCAGGCTCCTCAGAAACGATAATCGCACGAGCCGACGCCGTCTTGCTGACCGCTAAGGCAGAAGGTCGTAACAGGTTAGTCGTTGCGAGCAGAATGAGCGGTCATCCTCAAAGATAGCTTCTCTCGAGGTCTATCCCGACCCGTCTTGAACTCGAACCGCTGGATAATCTTCGTGAGCCCTAAGTCAGGGAATCCTTTTTCCGATTCAACTGCAAAATGTCGCGGAGCGGAAGCGCAACGGGCTTTGAACGAGCAAAAGTAAAAAAGCTGGATAAAGCGTGTTAGCCCTGTTCATGCGCACGGAACCAAAAGTAGCTCTGCAAGTTGACAGTTTGTTGTCGTAATGGCGAGATGCTGTAATGAGTGTTGATGAAACTGAAAATAGCGTTCGCGCGCTAGCCTCCAGACTCAATTAATCCACCATGTAACGATAGCGGCGATGCAGCATGTTGCCGCGAAGTTGATCATGAGCTTGTCGTATCGTGTTGCAACACGCCTCCAATCCTTGAGACGGCAGAATGTGCGCTCGATGATGTTTCGTCGTCTGTAGGCGATCGGGTCGAAGGGCTTGATCCGCTTTCGGGTTGGATTGTTTGGAATGACGGGTTCAGTGCCGCGCGTTGTCAGGAAGTCGCGCAAAGCGTCGCTGTCGTAAGCCGTATCTGCGGCGCAGAGCCGCGTCGGTGGCAAAGGTTCGAGCAGCGGAATGGCGACGGGTGCGTCCCCGCGTTGCCCAGGCGTTATTCGCAACGCGACTGGACGGCCGCAACCATCGACAACAGCATGGATTTTTGTCGATCTGCCGCCTCGCGAGCGACCGATGGCTTCGGCATCTGCACCCCTTTTCCGCCAGCGGCTGAACGGTGTGCTTTTGCGGTGGTGCTGTCGATCATATGGATATCCCGATCGGTGGTTTGCACCAAGGCTTCAAACAGTCTCCGCCATATCCCTTTTGCAGACCAGCGATGGAAGCGATTGTAGACGGTTGTTGAGGGGCCGTAGCAGGCCGGACAATCCTGCCATCGGCAGCCGGATCGCAAGACGTGAATGATCCCGCTTATGATCCGGCGATCATCGGTGCGATGAGCGCCAGGCTGGTTGGTGGGAAGCATTGGCGCAATCACTGCCCATTGGTGGTCATCAAGCCAAAATTCTCCGGCCATGGTCAAACACTCCCGCTTCTGCGGAAAGTGAATCATGTAGAGATAATATAATCAATAGATTGATTGGGTTTCAACCGTAGTGCTAGCTGTTTTCGAGACTAACGGGCGGATCTCGGTTGCTGGAAATGCGCTCGTCCAGCCATTAGGACTTACGACAGCATGGTGGCAGGTCCTTGGCGCACTTGGTTACTCGTCAGTGCCGCTGCCTGTGGCACACATTGCCCGCAATATGGGATTGACCCGGCAGGCAGTTCAGCGTGTCGCCGACCTTCTGGCTGAGCGGGGTTTCGTCCAGTTCGAAAACAACCCGCATCACTTGCGCGCCAAGCTTGTCGTACTGACGCCAGCTGGACAAGCCGCCCTCAACCAAGCTGAAGCGGCCGTGCTTCCACTCGATCGCAGGATCCTCGAAAGGATCGGCAGTAAACGTCTCGTGAGCGCCATGACGGTGTTACGGGAATTGAACCAAATCATTGATCAAAGCTTAGAGGCGGCCTCGACCACCGCCCAAACCGATTTGTTGAAAGGTACAGAATGAGCAAAACATTCAAGAGCGACCATTTTGATACAGACGTCATCATCATCGGCGCGGGCCCAATCGGACTGAGCACAGCATGTGCCCTTGCCCATCACGGTGTCAATTTCCGGTTGTTCGAGCAACGACTGGAGCCGAAGCCTCACTCCCGAGCCAATAATGTCTGGGCCCGCCCTCAGGAACTACTGGCAAGTATCGGCATCCGCGATGCGCTCGCCGAGAAGTCCTATCGGCATCGTAAAGTTAAAGGGCTCGGGTCAAAGGTCTCGGCCGTCGCTCTCGCTTATGCTGCCTGCAGGCGTGCGATCTTATTCCACATTTGCATTGCCGCGGCTCTCAGTTCGCGGTGATGGTGGGACGGGACATCGTGGCGTGGAATATGGAAGAGATTGGCGACCGGGTCATGAATGGAGACGAAACGCTGGAGATGTCGGGCTGACTTGAAGCCCTTCATGATCCACTCTCGCCGTCGTGTCGGTTGATGGGAATTCTCCGCCCGGTTATTAAGCCCTTTGTGTGAACGATGATCGACGCCGGGCATGATGTCTTGCTTGGCAGCGCCGTAGGATCGCAGTTTGTCAGTGATCATGACGCGCGGCGAATGGCCCTGTCCTTTCAAGAGCTTTCGCATCAAACGTTTGGCGGCCTTGGTATTGCGGCGGCTCTGCACCAGCACGTCGAGAACGAAGCCATCCTGATCGACAGCCCGCCACAGCCAGTGTTTCTTGCAGCCAATAGAGATGACGACTTCATCGAGGTGCCACGTGTCGCCGAGCTTTCCGGCTGAACGCCGCCGGATTTCATTGGCAAAGTGGCGCCCGAATTTTTCGGCCCAAAGACGGACTGTCTGGTGCGAGACAATAATCCCGCGCGCCGCCAGTAAGTCTTCGACCATCCGCAAGCTGAGCGGGAAACGAAGATAAAGCCAGACGGCATGAGCAATCACTTCAGCTGGGAACCGGTGGCGGCGATAAAGGGGATCACGAACGGCTTGGGTCATGCCGAAAGATCGCACACGCAAATCGCCGACAGGTTAACGTTACAGTGCCCGATATCCGTGAGGCGATGAAGCTGGTGGCATCCGAACGTCGCCGTTTCGGTTATCCCTTGGCCGTCAGGTGATTGCAGAGCAATCACCGTCAGGCGACGCATTCACGTCATGCTGGATCGACAGGGCATTGTCATGAACCTGAAGAAGCTCAGACGGCTCTATCGGGAAGAAAAGCTGACCGTGCGCAAACGCGGCGGGCGCAAGCGGGCTTTGGGAACGCGGCGACCTTTGGCACGGCCGTTGCGGCCCAACGAGCGCTGGAGCCTGGACTTCGTTAGCGACGCCTTCACGGATCGCCGTCGCTTTCGCGTTCTTGCCGTTGTTGAGGCCTTCACCCGCGAATGCCTGGCGCTGGTCGCCGACACGTCGCTTTCGGGTCGGCGGCTTGCGCGGGAACTTGATGCCGTCATCGCCCGACGAGGGAAGCCGCGAACGGTTGTCTCTGACAATGGCACGGAGATGACGAGCATGGCCATTCTCGAATGGTGCCAAAGCACTCACGTCGACTGGCATTACATCGCCCCTGGCAAGCCGATGCAGAACGGATTCATCGAAAGCTTCAACGGCAGCTTCCGCAACGAATGCCTCAACGAAACATTGTTCTCGTCACTGCCACAGGCAAGGACGGAAATCACAGCATGGAATGAGGACCACAATCGAAACAGGCCACACTCTTCACTGGCACTATCACACCCACTGAATTCGCAATGAAAATGGCTATGGAAAAACTGGCAGCATAAGGCCAGATTGAAAACCCAGACTCTCCTGAAAACTGCAGGGAAGATGGGTCTCACGTCAGACAGTTGAACAGGGCCGGAAATCCTTCGGCAGCATGTGCCACGGGCAACCGGTCGTGGCGGTGTAAAGCAGAGCGTTGACGACCTCGCGCAGATCAATAGTGCCAGGACGGCCAAAGCGGCGCGGCATCAGCGGAAAAGGCCGAACCAACACCCATTCCCGATCCGTCATGTCACTTACGTGGCGTCCCATTCGCCGGCCATATTGCCGACGGGTGATTTCAGTACAGGCCATTGCGGTCTCTACCGAATCTTTTCAAATCCGGAGGAATCATAACCCGGTGAAATCACCCACTTCTTTTTGAGGCGGCCTCTGAGATGCGGCTTCGTAAACAATCAGCATACGAATGGCACGTTGGCGGACTGAAGGCGAAAACCTGTTCGTCGTCTGGCTCAAGATGACTCAACTTTTTCAGAAGTTGGAGCCTCCGGCAAACAGGTGCGGTTGATTTCGCCGAAAAAGCTACGCTGCGATGAACTCGTTCCAACGACGGACCATGTAGCGATCTTCATCCATGACTGAATTCCAACAGGCCACATGGCCCATGCGCTCATAGAAGGATCCGCCATCGCGCACCGCACCGGCCTTCTCCATCACTTTGCCTTCCGGTGACATGATGTCACCCATTGCAGGCTTACCTTCGATCCAGTAGCCCCACTCGTCGGCAGTCATGAATTCCTTTGCTGTATCCATCGCTGCAGAGTAGTAGCCCTGTCGGTTGAGATAGCCACCGACCCAACCGGATGTGTACCAGTTGATGTATTCATAGGCTGCGTCCAATTGCGAACCGGCCAGATGTGAAGCTAGACCGAGACCGCCGCCCCACGAGCGATACCCTTCTTTCAGTGGCTGGTATTTGCAGGCGATACCCTTTGAGCGGACTGCGGCAACGGCTGGCGACCACATGGATTGGATGATGACCTCACCGGAGGACATGAGGTTGACCGACTCGTCGAAGGACTTCCAGAAGGCCCTAAACTGGCCAGATTGCTTGGCTTTTATCAGGAATTCGATGGTTGCATCGATTTCCGCCTTGGTCATGTTGCCCTTGTCGGCGTATTTGATGTTGCCCATGGCTTCCATGATCATTGCGGCATCCATGATACCGATCGATGGAATATTGAGGATCGAAGTTTTACCTTTGAAGGCCGGGTCCATAATGTCAGCCCAACTGGTGATGTCGCGGCCGACCAGATCGGGACGAATGCCGAGGGTGTCGGCATTGTAGATGGTCGGAACCATGGTGAACCATCCAGTTTCACCCTTAGCAAAGCTCTTGTCACCGGGCTTTTCGACAAAGCTTACAGTATGCGGCGCGGTGCCCTGCGCAATGACGCTGTCTGCCGTCAGCTTGCCGGTTTTGAAAAGCGGCACGATCTTATCGTAATATTTCAGCCTCTTAATATCCATCGGCTGGATCAATCCAGCCGGATAGACCTTCTTGAGGGTCCAGTATTCAATATCGGCAATGTCGTAAGAGTTGGGTTGGGTCACGGTGCGCTGCGCAGCAGCGTCCGAATCCACCGCTGTCATTTCAAGCGTGATGCCTAGATCTTCTTTGCACTTCTGAGCAATCGCATTGATATTGGAAGTCCCGGTCCCGAGCTGTCTCAGCGTGATCGGGTTCTGTGCCCAAATCGTCGGAAAGCCAGTAATGATCCCCATACCTGCAGCAGCGCCGACTGCAGCGGCACCCGTCTTCAGAATGGAGCGGCGTGTCAGGCCCTTTCCCGTTTTCTTTGTGTCGCTCATAATATCATTCTCCTAAGGGTGATATGGATTCAAGTCAGCATCAACTTGCAATGGACGACGTTACGATCTCCGGCGACGACCGGTGAATGGATCGATAAAATCAATAATTATCGTTTAAGTTGTATTTCATAAAACGGTGTGCGAAGATTGCGATTTCCTAGTGCCTCGATATTCCAAAACCGTCAGGTCACCCTATGACGTGATGTCAGCGGTCATCCTAAGGCTTGGGTTTTAAGAGGCATCACTGTGTGATTTTCGGGACTGACTGCATATAACGCGAATGCAATAACCTATATTGTCGTCCTCGCGACAACCAATGGGACTTTCCAATCTTGGCGTTAGTGTCAGCAACATCATTGACTTCACCCGGCTTCTTCCCGTGAGCCCAAGACATCGTAAAAAACAATATTCGTTAGGATGGCAGCATAGCCTATATTTTAGTCAGATTGATATCTTGACACAATTTTAAGCTTACCCTAAATTTCGACCAAATGATAAAAATCGGGGATGCAATGAATGGATAACAAAATGATGATATCTCGCCGTACAGTTCTGGCATCAGGGCTTGCACTCGGTGCTTCTTCCTTCATCCCTGCGGCACGCGCCGCAACTATCGTAAAAGTTGCAGGCATACATGGATCGCCTGTGGAAAATGCCTGGAATTCGGTCTTGCACAGAGCTTTGCAGGATGCAGCCAAGGAGGGCGTGATCGAGTATGTTTTCTCTGAAGGCGTGTCTGGTACCGATTACCCACGCGCAATGCGTGAATATGCCGAACAGGGCGCGAAGCTCATCATCGGAGAAACATTCCCAGTCGAGAAGCAGGCGCGCGAAGCGGCTGCCGATTACCCGGACACCGCATTCGTCATGGGCTCCAGCGGCAAGGAGGCTGGCGACAATTTCGGCGTATTCGGCACCTGGAACTTCGAAGGAGCCTACCTTGCCGGGATGTTGGCCGGCAAGATGACCAAGTCGAATATTGTGGGTTCCGTTGGCGCCATGCCGATACCTGAAGTTAATATGCTCATAAACGCGTTCGGAGCTGGCGTGAAAGCGGTTAATCCGGATGCCAAGCATCTTGTTGCTTTCATTGGAA
Source organism: Agrobacterium sp. rho-8.1 (assembly GCF_033957725.1). Classification (NCBI taxonomy): domain Bacteria; kingdom Pseudomonadati; phylum Pseudomonadota; class Alphaproteobacteria; order Hyphomicrobiales; family Rhizobiaceae; genus Agrobacterium; species Agrobacterium sp. rho-8.1. The sequence continues at coordinate 672,226 of NZ_CP192789.1, read as the reverse complement.
CGTTCTTCGATCCACCGAAGGCTCGCGAAGCTGGTCTCGCTCAAATCGATGCTGGCGCTGACGTGCTTTTCGGTGAGCGCATAGGGACAGCAGATGCCGCAAAAGAACGTGGAATAAAGTCTGTTGGCTCGCTTGTCGATTATACCCCACGTTACCCTGAAACGGTTTTCGCAAATGCGCTCTGGAATTTCCGGCCTATCTTGAACGCCGCTCTTGCAGATATCGCAGCGGGAAAACCGACAGGCCGCGCCTACACGTCCTATGGTCTTATGAAGGAAGGTGGAAGCGACATCGTCTATGTGAAAAATACTGCTCCCACCGAGGCCGAAACGGCAATGGAAGCCATTCGGACCAAGATCAAGGCAGGTACATTCGAAGTTCCGAAAATGATGGAAGAGCCAAAATAGGCGCATCGTGCAAATGGATGCAACTGCTCTAGCCGAAGCGATTGCCTGCGGCAACCTCACCTCTACCGAGGCTATGCAGGCCTCAATCACGGCTTCCGAAGTTTTCTCCGAATTCGGTGCTGTCGCATATTCAGACGCGAAATTGGGGCTCAAGGCGGCAGGTGCGATCGACGCGTTGGAGCTGAATGCGCCACGCCGATTGGCAATGCCGTTTGCAGGCGTTCCGACACTGGGCAAAGATCTCGGCGGTCCTTTTGCCGGCTTTCCGGTCGTCGCAGGCTCCAGGCTTATACGGCGCCGAGGCGGTCTCCCTGACTCCGATCTCGCAGAGCGCTTTCGCGATTCAGGGCTTTGTATTTTCGGCCTGACAACAACCCCGGAATTTGGCCTTTCGCTAGCCAGTGAACCTGAAATTGGTCCAACCTGCCGTAACCCGCTGGACGCTACTTTAACATCTGGCGGCTCCTCAGGCGGGGCAGCCGCAGCGGTTGCTTGCGGCATTGTTGCGATTGCACATGCTACGGATGCCGGAGGTTCAATCCGGGTTCCTGCTGCCTGCTGTGGCCTGGTCGGTTTGAAACCAAGCCGGGGCGCGATGCCAGCGGGTCCGTCTTTCGGAAATCATTTGGGCGGCATTGCCAGCGAACTGGCAGTTTGCCGCTCAGTAAGAGACGCCAACACCATATTTACCGCGCTGAGTAGTAATGCGCGCGGCCCTTTCCCTCCGTTAAACCTAACCCAAACGGAAAGCCGGAGTTTGCGCATCGGCATCCTGACGGATACCGGCTCTCAATATCCCACGCAAGCTGACCGGTTGACTGTGATCGAGGACGCCGCGAAGATGCTTGAAACGGATGGACATCAACTTGTCCCAATGGCTTTTCAGGCTATTGAACAGCAGGCAACTGCAAGCCGTAGCGCCTTTGTCGACATTGTCTGCGCAAATCTTGCCGATAACGTTTCGAGGTTTAACCTTGATGCCTCAAAAGCCGAAGCTCTTACACAGGCCGTCATTGATCGGGGCTACACGCTCTCGGCCATTGATCTTTGGCGCAGCCTGAATTCCATGGTCACTGTCAGTTACGACCTGTGGCGCCTCTTCGACGATATCGACTGTCTACTGTGCCCTATGCTGGCTTCACCGCCGCTGCCTATCGGGTCGTTCCCAAGCAATCATCGGGACATCGATTTGCATTTCGAACGAATGGCGGCATTTGCACCGCTGGCAGCGCTGGCAAATGCTTCGGGATTCCCTGCGATCACTCTGCCGTCCGGCACTGATGCCTCAGGGTTGCCCCTGCCTGTGCAAATCATCGCGCCAATGGGAGGGGAAGCGCTACTTTTGAAGCTTGCGGCCAGACTGGAGCAGGAAGACCGTTTCCAGCATCGCTTTCCAATAGCAGCACTCCGCTCATGAGCGTTCCCGTTCTCGATATTATCGGCATCAGCAAGCGGTTTGGCGCCAATATTGCCAATGATGATATTTCCCTGTCGCTAACCAAGGGCGAAATCGTCGCGCTTCTGGGCGAAAATGGCGCGGGCAAAACAACGTTGATGAACATTCTTTTCGGCCATTATGTTGCAGACACCGGCAAGGTTATGATCGATGGAAAGGAGTTGCCGCCCGGCAAACCGCGCGCTGCAATCCGTGCCGGGATCGGCATGGTCCATCAGCATTTTTCTCTGGCACCAAACCTCACCGTTCTGGAGAATGTAACGACAGGTACCGAAAGCCTGTGGTCCCTGCGTTCGCGTCGCACACAGGCCCGTGAAAAGCTTTTGGCGATTTCGAAGCGATTCGGCCTCAAAGTCGATCCTGATGTACGTGTCGGGAATCTTTCCGTTGGCGAGCAGCAGCGGGTAGAAATTCTAAAAGCGCTTTATAACGACGCGCGCATTTTGGTTCTGGACGAACCGACAGCAGTACTGACGCAGATCGAGGCGGAAAAGCTGTTTGAAACACTGAAGGATATGGCAGCCCAAGGCCTTTCGCTGATTTTCATTTCGCACAAGCTGGATGAGGTTATGTCCACGGCCGACAGAATTGTGGTCTTGCGTGGCGGGCGGCATGTGGCCGAACGAAAGGCGTCGGAAACAAGCAAACCGGAACTTGCGGAACTTATGGTTGGTCGCACTGTGACGCGACCGGTTCGTGAAGCGGCGACGCCGGGCAAAATTGTTCTTGAAGCAGCCGCCGTAACAGTCCGTTCTGGGGGCGTCGACACGTTGAAGGCCGTGGATTTTAGGCTTCGCGCCGGTGAAATTCTCGGCATCATAGGCGTTTCCGGCAACGGCCAGAGCGTGCTGGCACAACTTTTGTCTGGCACTATTCCCCGCACTTCCGGCGACCTGTTGCTGTTCGACGTTCCCGTCGATCGGCTCCTTGTGGCGGATGTAGTAGCCGCCGGGATCGGTCGCATCCCCGAAGATCGAAACAAGGAAGGGGTAGTCGGCGAGATGACCATCTGGGAAAACGCAATCCTGGAACGGCTGTCCGATTTTTCACATCGCGGTTTGGTCAACCAGAAGGCCGGCATGGATTTTGCCCGACGCATCATCGCGCAGTTCGACGTGCGCGGTGGAACGCCTGCAAGCCGCATCCGGCTCCTCTCAGGCGGCAACATGCAGAAACTCATCCTTGGCCGAAACCTCATCAACCGACCACGCATTTTGCTCGCTGCCCAGCCTGCTCGAGGCCTGGATGAAGGCGCCGTTGCCGCAGTACATGAACGGCTTTTAGAGGCACGCCGCGCGGGCACGGCCGTGCTTCTTATCTCCGAGGATCTGGACGAGGTGATGGCACTTGCCGACCGCATTCAGGCAATCGTGGGCGGTAGACTTTCACCCCCTATTGCCGCTGACGAAGCAGATGCGCGAAAACTCGGATTGATGATGGCCGGTGAATGGGCAGCGGAGAGTTGCAATGCGGTTTGAAAGGCGCGAACACCGCTCGTACGCTCTCGTTATCGCAACACCGCTAATCGCAATCGTTGCGGCTCTCGGGTTATCGGGCATTCTTATCGCGATTGCAGGCGCGCCCGTTCTCGAAGCCTACTGGCGCATTCTTGAAGGTGCATTTGGCTCCCGGCTTTCCGCTACCGAAACGCTAACCCGTGCCACGCCGTTGGTGCTGACAGGTCTAGCGGCAGCAGTGGCTTTCCGAGCACGTCTCTGGAATATCGGGGCGGAAGGACAACTTTACCTTGGTGCGATTGCGGTTGCTGCGGCCAGCTCCCATTTTCTAGGCGATCTGCCCTCGTTCATCCAGATCCCGGCGCTTTTGGCCGTTGGCGCCCTCGCTGGCATGATCATGTTGCTTGTGCCACTCTGGTTGCGGCTGCGCTTCTCCGTGGATGAGGTGGTGACAACACTTCTCCTCAATTTCATTGCGGTTCTTTTCGTCTCGATGCTCATCGATACGGCACTGAAAGATCCGGCGGCTTTCGGCTGGCCGCAATCGCTACCTGTTGCTGACGCTGCCATGCTGCCCAAGCTGCTTTCCCGCTCACGCCTGCATCTGGGCCTCGTCATTGCCATCGCACTCGCTTTGATCTTGCACTTCGTGCAGTCGCGCACGGTTTTTGGCATTCAGTCACGCGCAGCGGGCCTCAATCCCGCTGGCGCGATATTTGCTGGTGTGCCACTTGGCCGGACGCTGGTCGTTGTTGCCTGCATTTCAGGTGGCCTTGCGGGCCTTGCAGGGGCGGTGGAAGTAATGGGCGTCAAGGGATATGTCACAACGGACCTTTCCCCAGGGTACGGCTATTCCGGTATCGTGGTCGCCATGCTGGCCAATCTGAACCCACTGGGCGTCGTGCTGGCGGCGCTGTTTACGGCGATTATGTTCGTCGGTGCCGACGGTATGAGCCGTAGCATGGGCATTCCGAGCTATATCGCCGACGTAACGGTAGCGCTGTCGCTCCTGACCATGCTGGTCGCCATCTTCTTCACCCAGTACAGGATACGCCGATGACAGCGGTATTCGACATCTTGGCCTCAGCAGGTCTATGGGCTGCCGTTCTGCGCATCGCGACCCCACTGATCCTGGGTACGCTGGGGGCGTTGCTGTGCGAACGGGCCGGTGTGCTGAACCTCGGCATCGAAGGTATCATGACCTTTGGCGCGATGATCGGTTGGTTCTCGGTTTATAATGGTGCAGATCTGTGGACCGGTATGCTGGTCGCGGCGCTGGCTGGCGGCGTCTTTGGTTTGTTACATGCGCTTCTGACGGTCACCTTAGGGCTTTCCCAGCATGTCTCCGGCCTCGGCGTCACCTTGTTTGCGTCGAGTTTCAGCTACTACGTCTTTCGCCTGATGGTGCCGGTTGCCGGAACGCCACCGACTATCGAGCCGTTCCAGCCGGTCGCGATAGTCGGATTGAGCGATTTGCCATTTGTCGGACCCGCATTTTTCGTACAGACCCCGCCGACCTATCTCGCAATCCTGATCGCAATCATCTTGGGATATATCATTTTTCGCACGCCGCTCGGGCTTGCCATCCGCATGACTGGCGAGAACCCGCATGCAGCAGAAGCACAGGGTATCAATCCCGTGGCTGTGCGTTACGGCGCGGTCGTGGCGGGCAGCGCCCTGATGGGCATGGCTGGCGCCTTCCTGACACTGTCAGCGTTCAACAGTTTCTTTCCCACCATGGTGCAGGGCCGCGGTTGGATCTGTATTGCACTTGTGGTCTTTTCCTCTTGGCGTCCGGGGCGCGCTCTGCTCGGCGCCCTGCTTTTCGCCTTTTTCGATGGTTTCCAACTTCGCCTGCAGACGGCCTTGGGCGGTATAATGCCCTACCAACTATTTCTGATGATCCCTTACGTACTTTCCATCGCAGCCCTTGCGGTCATGGCGCGGCGTGCCAGGGTTCCGCAGGCCCTTATGCAACCTTACCGGCGCGGCGAGCGCTGATCCCAAGAGGCCTTTCATGCTCGATATCATCATCCGCAATGCGAACCTGCCCGACGGACGCCAGGGTTTTGATCTTGGCCTATCCGGCGGAAAGATCGTTGCCGTAGAGACGCATCTTGGCACATCCGCCAATGAGGAAATTGATGCCACCGGACGCTTGGTCAGTCCGCCCTTTTGCGATCCGCATTTTCACATGGATGCCACGCTTTCGCTCGGCATGCCGCGCATGAACGTGTCAGGAACGCTTATGGAGGGCATTGCACTCTGGGGCGAACTGCGGCCATTGCTGACGAAGGAGGCGCTTGTCGAGCGCGCGCTGCGATATTGCGACTTGGCCGTCTCCCAAGGCCTCCTCTTCATCCGCAGCCATGTGGATACGTCGGATCCACGTCTTGTCACGGCAGAAGCGTTGATCGAGGTGAGGGAGCGGGTCGCACCTTATATTCAACTCCAACTCGTAGCCTTTCCGCAGGATGGATATTATCGGACAGCGGAGGGTGTGGAATCCCTCAATCGTGCCCTCGACATGGGTCTGGACATCGTCGGCGGCATCCCGCACTTCGAACGGACGATGGATGACGGTCGGCGATCTCTGGAAGCGCTTTGTCGCATTGCCGCCGAGCGGGGTCTCGCTGTCGATATCCATTGCGACGAGTCGGATGATCCGATGTCGCGGCATATCGAGACGCTGGCTGCGGAAACCATCCGCCATGGGTTGCAGGGTCGCGTTGCCGGTTCGCACCTCACCTCCATGCATTCAATGGACAATTATTACGTCTCCAAGCTCATTCCCATGATCGAGGAAGCCAAGATCAACGTGATCCCCAATCCGTTGATCAACATCATGCTGCAGGGCCGCCACGATACCTACCCGAAGCGTCGCGGCATGACGCGGGTGCGGGAATTGATGGCTGCTGGCATCAATGTATCTTTCGGGCAGGATTGTACAATGGATCCATGGTATTCGATGGGATCGGCCGATATGCTTGAGGTCGGGCACATGGCCATCCATGTGGCGCAGATGGGCGGGCTCGATGACAAGAAAAAGATTTTCGAGGCCCTTACCGTCAACTCGGCCAGAACCATGGGGCTCGACGATTACGGGCTTGACGTTGGCTGCAAGGCCGACCTCATTGTCCTTCAGGCTGCCGACGTCACTGAGGCGTTGCGCCTGAAGCCTTCTCGCCTCTTCGTGGTGAAAGGTGGAAAGATCATTTCGCGCACCGCACCACGCATCGGCGAACTGTTTCTGCAAGGCCGCCCTGCCAAGATCGACAGCGGCTTGGACTATCTACCACGTTATTGAACAGTGAATGCGGCAATGTATGCGGCACAGTTATGCCACTAATTCATCGAGGGCGCTGATTTTATGATGGCATGAAAATTGCTTTTTTATGTAGAAATCAACCCAACGCCGGAGTAGAGACATGACAGCTCATGCTATAGGCTCACTCGATGTGCGTTTGATGCGCACTTTGCTTATTTTGTTGACGGAGTGCAGTGTCTCCAAGACGGCAGATATTCTTGGGCAGGCACAACCAACAATAAGCTTAGCCTTGAAGCGCTTGCGCGAAATATTTGATGATCCCCTACTGGTCAGGGACGGCAACTCGCTGGTTCCAACCGAAAGGGGAACCATGCTCAGAGAGGCAATGGACAAAGTGCTCGGTCATATCGATACCGATCTCGTCACCAGCGCTGGATTTAACCCTCAGACGTCCACGCGCAGTTTTCGGATCGTCGCTACAAATTGCCTCGGAACAGTGTTTCTTCCGCCGCTCATTGGCGCAGTGGCGCGTGTGGCGCAACATAGTAGCCTTGATGTCTCGCCGATGCCTGAGCATGAGAATATGCTTTCGGGCCTTTCCGATGGAACGATCGACGCGGTGATAGGCAACTGGCCAAGACCGCCGGAGCATTTACGCATAGCGCCCATTCTGACGACGGATATCGTTTGCCTCGTTAGACCCAACCATCCTTTTGCCAAGCGTAAAACTAGAATAAGCTTGGAAGAATACCTTAGGGAACGACATCTTTCTCCCACATCGGACAGACATGCCCATCTGAGCCCGATCGACGGTCGGCTCATAGAACTCGGCCTGAAACGGCAGATCCGGGCGACAGTGCCGGAATATGCCATCGCGCCTTACGTCCTAGCCCAATCAGACCTGATGTTTACAACAGGACGCCACTTCGCTGAACAGGTCGCTCAAACATTCCCTTTCGCTGTCCTTGAGGCTCCGGCTGAACTCGGCCAAATGAATTTCTACATGCTCTGGCATGATCGGAAGCATCGCTCACCTGATCACATATGGCTGCGCGGAATGATTAAAGCGGCGGCGGCAGAGATGCGGGCGCTCGACAGAAAGTCCCCGCCCCTGGTGTCCTCTCTTCATGCCTGACCCTTTCGGGCTAAGATCAACTTTCTGATGACGAACACAATAAAGGTTATTGCCTGCGCATTATAGGCATCCGGCTCCGCAGACCACACAGTGTTTTCACTAAACTGGAAGGCCTGTGATGCGCGAAGGGACGAAACGACAAGCCTTGCTATTGATGGCTAAAAACAGATGGACTCCATCACGGAGGTCGTCAGGCCACCCCTCTAGGGCTCAGCTTTGGCAGGGTGCGCGCACCTGCTTTGGTCGCTTGGCCTCACCCCATCACGATTTGACCATAAGACAAATGTTTCCGGCAGGCGGCGATACTCGCTTTGCTGCGCCTTCATGCGATGAGGGTGGCGTTCACCTCATTTCCATGTTGCGTTTAATAATTGATCGACCCCCAAAGGAAACGTCTAATGCCTGATCCTATCTCTAACGCAGCAGAAGCGCTTTCCGCGTTAAAGGATGCCGCACGCGCAGATTTGGCGCAACTTGGGTTTCCGGCTGCTCCGTGGTTGGCTCCCATTGAGTCTGATGAAAAGAGGCCCGTAGATGATGTGGCGATCATCGGTGGCGGACAATCGGGCATCACGATCGCCGCTCAACTCAAATGGGACGGGCTTGCCGCAGTTTCTGTATTTGACAGCGCGCCAGCTGGGCACGAAGGGCCATGGACGACGTTTGCCCGCATGGAAGAACTCCGAACGCCAAAAACGTTGGTCGGCAACGAATTTAATGTCGCCAATCTTTCGGTTCGGCGCTGGTTCGAAACGCGTTACGGCAAAACGGCATGGGAGACGCTGTCCAGAATTCCGCGCACAGACTGGAGAGACTATCTCGACTGGTACGCAGCCGCCTTCTCGATTGCAATTACCAACAATACGAAAGTGGTTGATATCGCGCCCGCAGGTGATCTGATCGCGCTCGATGTATCGTGTGAGGGGCGGATATCACGCCGCTTTGCTCGTGCTGTGGTGCTTGCCACTGGATTTGATGGTGCGGGTGCCTGGCAGGTTCCATCTTTTATATCTGAACATCTGCCGTCTTCGTGTTATGACCACACCAATGGTCCAATCGATTTCAAAAAATTTGAAGGGATGCGCGTAGGAATACTAGGCCACGGCGCTTCCGCGTTCGACAACGCAATAAAGGCTTTGCGAGCGGGGGCGGCCTCGGTCGATCTCTGTTTTAGGCGCATCAAGCTTCCACGCACAAATCCGCTTCGTGCCTTGGAAACACCAGCGCTGATGACGCACTTTCCAGAGCTTTCGGATCACACACGCTGGCAGCTTGCCCGCTTCTTCCGCAAAGCTGATCAACCGCCACCTGTTCGTAGCTTCGAAACGGCGCTTTCCACGCCTGGGTTTCGGCTGAGGCCTGCAACTCCGTGGCTATCCGTTGAAAAACGTGACGGCGTGATTTCCGTAGAGACGCCAGGCGGTTTGCTCGAATTCGATCATCTTTTGCTGGCGACAGGTCTCCACGTCGACCTTTCCGCGCGACCAGAGCTGTCAACGCTTGCGACCCGCGTGAAACTCTGGGGTGATTGCTTTACTCCCCCCGAAGCCGAAGAGGATCAGAGGCTTGCTCTGCATCCATATCTTGACCGACACTATGCTTTTGAGCCGAAGGCCGAGGCCGATCGATGGGTAAGCCGCGTCTTTGCCTTCAACAGTGCGAGCGCAGTCAGCCACGGCCCCCATTCCACCTCCATAAGCGGTCATCGTCACGCCCTTCCTCGACTGGTGCGCGGTGTCGAGAGGCGCCTATTGCTTGATCAGGAAAAGGAGCTTGTACCCTGGCTCTCGGCATATCGCGCCCAAGACCTGCCCGTCGCCGACGATTTTGAGGAAAAGCTGTCCGTTGTTCTTAAGATGACCACTGCCCCAGAGGACTCGGAGATACGTCAGTGCCTGAAGTAACAATCTCAAATGACGTCGATGCCTTGTTTGACGAAATGCCATTATGGGCTTCCGAATTCGATAGAACTTTTGCCAATCATGCTCCGATGGTGTTGACTGCGCTCGATCGAATTGGTGGTACCCCGCTGCAGATGCAGCGTTTTTTTGAATTCTATCGTGATAGCAAGAAACTTTTACCCGTGGGGGCTAAAACCACTCCACTGACTGAAGACACCTGGCAATTCACAATCGGCCAACGAGAATATGAGCCGGATCTGAGGATTTTCTTCGACACACGGGTTTCAGAACTTGGCATCGAGCAGGCGCTCCGGTTGTATCTGCCCGTTTTGGTGCCAGGTATTGCAGCGAGCGCCTTCCACGCTCTGATGCGAACAGCCTATGGTGTGTTACGCGGCAGTCAGAAGGATATCTCGGTTGCACTAGCCTATTGGGCCGCCACCTATCTGCCGCTTCCACCGGCGAGAGGTACAAAAGCCATAACGGACGATCCCGCAGAAATCCTCGCTCTCACGGCCAGAATTGCTCCTCTGCATGATCTGACAATCCACGAACTGCTTTGGCAGAATATTCGCGATGCAGCCGCGCTGCCTGAGTTTGCGCCTGTCGTCGATTGGTTGCGTATCACGCCAGACACCATGGAGAAAATGGCCTCTGTCGCACTTCGGATTTTCGCCTCAACACAACACTTTGCGGCACTGCATGTTGTGACCGGATTACATTGGATCAGGCTTATATCGCCCTATTGCGATGAAGTAACCCGCGAGACGATGCTGAGGGTTTTCTGGCAAGCCATTGCAGCCTTGTTGCCCGAGTTGGGTTTTCCTCAGGTGCCCGAAGATGAAACCGTGCAGCGATGGCGAGAGGCCTATGCACCGAAATGGATAGAAATCCATTCGGCAGCTGCCGTCAGTTATGATGAACACGACATCAGCATCGCCTTTTCTGCAAGCGAGGACATGAAGTTTTATGGTGACCCGCTCTATCGTGTTGTTGCGGCACGTCGACTTGGTCTGATCGGAGACTATACGCAATGATACAAGGCCCTACATCGGCGGGAGCCGATTGTATCATCGAGGCGGGCACAGTTTTGTGTGGTCTGGGATCGAACGGCGTAATGCTCCTACGCCATGACGTTGGCATTCGCGTAGAGAAGGGAATGATTGCCCAGATCGGAGCTATGGAAGCCGTTTCTTATGGCAATGACCACTTGCCGCGTTATGGTTCACGCGCAATGGTGGCAATGCCGGGCCTCGTTAACAGTCATCATCATTTTGGACTGACACCGTTGATGATGGGTGTACCCTTTGCACCCTTGGAGTTATGGCTACCGCGTTTTCGTGCCATGCGCTCAGTCGGTGCCCGACTGGACACGCTCTACTCCGCTATCGAGATGTTGGAAAGCGGCACGACCACAGTGCACCATATTGCCAGCGGGTTGACAGGCTCTCCAGAGGATTGGGATCGCACAACCGATGCGGTTCTGGGTGCTTATGATGACATCGGCATGCGCGCTGGTTATTCATTCATGATGCGTGACCGAAATATTCTGACTTATCAGCCAGATGCCGATGTTCTTGCAACACTGCCCATCGATGTCAGGGATTGGCTAGCACCGAAACTATCGGTGGCAGCGGTGCCGATAGCCAGCTACATGGACTTTTTTAAAAGAAGCCGGGCAAAATGGCAGACCCGCAATCCTTACAGGGTGCGGCATCATCTTGCACCCGCCAACCTCCATTGGTGCACCGACGAAAGCCTGCAAGTGATATTTGAGACAGCGCGTGAAGCCGGATCCAATGTCCATATGCATCTATTGGAAACACAGCGCCAGGCTGCTTTCGCGCAAAAGAACTATGGCCGCTCAGCGGTGGAACATCTTCACGCGCTCGGCTGCCTTGGCCCGGAGCTCACCATCGGCCATGGGAACTGGGCGACTGCAAAGGATCTCGATTTGATTGCCGATTGCGGCTGTTCTATCTGCCACAATGCAAGTTCTGGCTTGCGGCTGGGAAGCGGAATTGCTCCTGTCAACGCGATGCGACAGCGTGGCATCCCAGTCGCACTCGGAATAGATCAATCAAATATCGCCGACGACCGCGATATGATGCTTGAAATGAAACTCGTCTGGGCGCTGCACCGGGGAACCGGGCTTTGGAACGACCGCCCTGATGCCGCAGCCGTGCTGCAGATGGCGAGCGAGCATGGTGCGAAAAGTACAGGATATGGAGCAAATGTCGGCAGAATCGAGCCAGGGCAACGCGCCGACATCGTGTTGATGCGGCATGACCGCATAGCCCGTCCGTTTCTCCACCGCGACACACCGATATCGGAAGCAGTGCTCCATCGGGCGACAAAAGATGCAATCGACAAGGTTTTTGTCGATGGACGACTTGTTGTTGACGCCGGCAGAGTGACACAAATCGACCGTGATGCGGCTCTAGGCGAAATTACCGCAATATTGGCGTGTACAGAAAGCCAGGAGGAGGCTCGTGACCGCCATATGGTCTCCCGGCTTATCCCTTACCTGGAGAATGTTCACCAGGCTAATGCTCTGCCTCTTTGACAATCTTGACCTAAGTGCATCAGGCCGTTTTGCAAGGTAGGGTAGGCGTCCTCCTGCAAAGGGGCCATGAGCGCTTCAGTCGGCGTCCTGTAGCCGAGGCCCTTTCTGGGCTGGTCGTTGAGAATGCAGACGACCTGATTGAGGTCTGTCTTCGACCGCACCTTTTACCAGGGCGCGCTGGGAACGCAGAACCAACCCCTGGCGACCGATTCCATCTTCCAAAGCCCGAAATGCAGCAAAATCTGTATCGCGATGCAAAGTAAAGCTCTGACGTGCAAAGGCGAGCACGATCTTGTCCATGATGGGACGTGAATGTCGGTCCGGGTTGCGAGTTTACGCTGAACCGCGATTTGCGGGGCATCCAAAGCTAACTTGCAATGCCGCATTTGCGCGGGAACTTTCTTGCGGAAAATTTCTGCAGGCGTTTGATAGCCGTAGCGAACGCGTGTCCCCCAATCCACTTGCATCCCGTCGAGCATCTGACGCTTGCGGGCAGGCCTTAGAGCTTTCGGCGGATGACGTCCTGCAGCATCTTGAAAAAGGTCGCTTGGCTGATCCCCGCCTTCGGCAAATCTCCTCCACCGGCACGCCATCGTCACCTTGTTTCAGAATGAACGTTCTGGGCGTCCGAAAAATTCGATGCTTTCATCGCTCTCGCTCCTGTTCCTAGCCGGGCAATGAGCGCGAAAAACTCCAATCAAAAACGATTCAGTTTTTGGGGATCAGAACAATCCCATAGTGCATCCCTCCAATGTTGGGAAAACAATGCGCCACCGCTCTTTGAAGCTGTGCCGCATTGGTTTCAGGCAACGGCCTCTTTTGGCATGCTTCGTTCAAGTGCGGCTTCTTCGCGTTTGTAGGCTTCGATGTCGCGGTAACGGTCCGCAGGGTGATTTGCGGGCAGATAATCGCCCGCGCCGAAGAGCTTTTCGCGTAAGGTGCCTGGCTTGTAGGCCGTTGGATAGACGCCGCGTTTCTGGAGTTCGGGCACAATATATCCAACGACATCTTCGAAACTATCGGGAGTTACCGCGTAAGCCAGGTTGAAGCCATCGACGTCGGTATCATCAGCCCATTCCTGAAGAATATCGGCTATGCGCGATGGGGAGCCGACAAAGACAGGACCAAGGCCTCCGATGCCGCCGAATTTTGCGAGCTCATCGATCGTCCAGGATTTGTCGCCGCCAGCCACATGCTCGACGAAGGAATGAATGGCGTTGGTTTCGATCTTTTTGACCGTGTCTGTGGGCACATATTGCCCGAAATCGATGCCGCTCCAGCCGGACATGAAGACCAGCGAGCCATCATAGGATACGAACTTCTGATATTCCTCGAATTTCTTCTGGGCCTTTTCGTCGGTCTCATCGGTGATGATGGTGATGAGCGTATAGATATAGACCTTTTTCGGGTCGCGCCCGGCATCCGCCACGCGCTTGCGCATATCTGCGACATGGGCCTTGAGGACTGACTTGGTCGGTGCTGCGACGAAGATGCACTCCGCTTGTTCCGCTGCAAAGGTCTTGCCCGGCCCTGACGCACCGGCCTGATAGAGAACCGGCGTGCGTTGCGGTGATGGCTCACTCAGGTGATAGCCGGGAACATCGAAATATTTGCCCTTGTGGCCGATCTCGTGGACTTTCGACGGATCGGTGAAGATGCGCTTCTCGCGATCGCGTAAAACCGCTCCCTCTTCCCAACTGCCCTCGAAGAGTTTGTAGAGCACCTCGACGTATTCGGCCGCAACCTCGTAACGGTTGTCATGACGGCGCAAGCCTGCTTCCCCAATGTTTTTGGCTCCACTTTCGAGGTAGGACGTGACGATATTCCAACCGATGCGGCCCTTCGTGTGGTGGTCGGCGGTGGAGAGCCTTCGCGCAAAGGTGTAGGGATGTTCAAACGACGTGGATGCGGTGATGCCGATGCCCAGATGCTCGGTCGCAAGTGCGATGGGTGCTGCCAGTTGCAGGGGGTCATTCACGGGGATTTGCGCCGCCTGGTGAATGGCGTGGTAATTGGAGCCCTTATAGACATCGTAATAGCCAATCACATCGGCGATGAAGATACCATCGAAGATGCCACGTTCCAATGTGCGGGCGAGGTCCTGCCAATAGTCCAGATCCTTGTACGTCCATGATTTATCGCGCGGATGTGCCCACAGGCCGGGGGATTGGTGGCCCACACAGTTCATATCAAACGCATTGAAACGGATGGTCTTGCTCATCATCAACTCCACAATTTTGTCCCGTGACGATACGGGCTGGCGGCGTTGGAGTGAAAGAGCGTCCATACCCTGTATCATGATGGCGGAAGAAAAACCTTCCCAATATTACCCTATTAAAAACATAGAATAACTTTTACTTAGCTGTGTCTGTGCGATGCTCTGACAAGCCGATTTAACCCGTTTGTGAGGCATTTGCATGGGCACGATTTCCGAGACAAAAATCGATTACACTATTCACCCGCGCGTCAATTCCGCAGACCCGGTTGCACCCAGGCCACGCCCTGCGGTTCCGGCCCATGTGATCAACTCCGATGCCGAAGCGATCGAGATTGCGGAACGTCTCGCAGAAAAGTTCAAGGTCGGCGCGGTTCTGCGTGATCGGGAAGGACTTTTGCCCGTGACCGAACTGGATGATTATTCGCAAAGCGGCCTCTGGAGCCTCAATGTGCCCAAGGCCTATGGTGGGCCGGAGGTCTCCTACGCCACGCTTGCCAAGGTTATCGCTACCATCGCTGCTGCCGATCCGGCCATAGCCCAGACGACACAGAACCATCTGGCCATCATCGCGACGGTTGATCTTGATGGGACTGAGGAGCAGAAGGAGCTGTTCTTCGGTTGGGCGCTTCAGGGATTTCGCTACGGCAACGCCTTTTCCGAACTCAAGAGCAAGACAGTGGCGGATTTCCAAACCAAAGTCGTTCACGATGGCGACGAGGTCATCGTCAACGGCGAGAAGTTTTACACGACGGGTGCGCTTCTTGCCCATATCGTCCCCATCGTCGGTGTCGATGAGACCGGCCAAGGCTTTCTCGTCTTCGCCGACCGGGATGCACCGGGCTTGACCGTCACCAACAACTGGTCGAGCTTCGGCCAGCGCACCACGGCGTCTGGATCGGTTAAGATCGAGAATGTCCGTGTGCCGAAGACGCGGGCATTGAAGGTGACCTCCTTCGACCACCCGACGGTTGGTGGTCCCGTCTCCCAGATTATTCAATCGGCCATTGATGCGGGCATTGCGCGCGGCACCATTGAGGATACGATCACTTTCATCAACACCTATAGCCGCCCCTGGGTCGACAGCGGCAAGGAGACCGCTGGCGAAGACTTGTTCACGATTGCAGCGATCGGCGATCTGAAGATCAAACTCCACGCGGCAGAAGCACTGCTGGAGATCGCCGGCCGCAGCATCGATAGAGCCAGAGCCAATTCGACGCTGGAAACGGTGTCGGAAGCAACGATCAAGACGGGAGAATCCAAGGTTCTGACGACGGAGATCGCCATTCTCGCTGCGAACAAGCTGTTTGAACTGGCGGGAACACGCTCGACGCTTGCGGAGCATGGGCTGGATCGACATTGGCGAAATGCCCGCGTTCATACGCTGCATGATCCTGTCCGCTGGAAATACTATCATGTCGGCAATTATTACCTGAATGGTGCGCACCCGCCACGCCACGCCTGGAACTGAGGTTCGATGAGATGACGACAACGGACCGCACGCTACATCTGCAGGCAGCGCTAACGGCTGGCAGGCCTGCACCGCATGTGCCGCCGCGCCAAAATCTGGCGCACATCATCAAAAGTGACGATGAAGCGATCAGTGTTGCAAGAGAGCTTGCCCGCGAGTTTGCCGTGGGTGCAGCCGAGCGCGACCGCGAGCGGCGTTTGCCGCTGGCGCAGATCGAGCGCTTCTCACAAAGCGGCCTCTGGGCGATTACCGTGCCGAAGCAATATGGCGGAGCGGACGTGTCAGCGGTCACGTTGGCCGACGTGACAGCCATCATATCAGCTGCCGATGGCAGCATCGGGCAAATACCGCAGAACCATTTCTACATGGTGGAAGCGTTGCGGCTCGCGGGCAGCGAAGAACAAAAAAAGCATTATTTCCAGCGCGTTCTGGATGGTGACAGGCTGGGGAATGCTTTCACTGAGATCGGCACGAAGACGCCGGTCGACTATAAGACGCATTTCGCAGAACGAAATGGAAAGCTGCTGCTCAACGGGCAGAAATTCTATTCCACGGGCTCGCTTTTTGCTCACATCATTGTGGCCGTTGCCAAGGGTCCGGATGATCGTGTGAACATCGTTTTCATCGACCGATCGACAGCGGGCCTCAACCTCATCGATGACTGGACATCGTTTGGCCAGCGCACCACGGGCAGCGGCAGCGTCACGTTTGACGATGTGGAGATCACACCCTTTCAGGTGGTTGACCAGCAGGTTGTGTTCGAGCGGCCAACGACCATGGGTCCGTTCGCGCAGATCATCCATGCCGCCGTGCAGGTGGGCATTGCCCGTGGTGCGCTTGCCGAAACGGTTTCTTACGTCCGCGCCCATGCCCGACCGTTTTTCGAACTGGACATAGAGCATGGATATGAGGACCCGCACACCATTCATTCGGTAGGCGATGTCGCGATCCGGGTTCATTCGGCCGATGCGCTTCTGGCAAGGGCAGGGCGTATCCTCGACGAGGCGACCGCTTCACCGAACGAAAAAACCATTGCTGCTGCCTCTATCGCGGTGGCCGAGGTGAAGGCGCTGGGGACGGAGGTTGCACAACTGGCTTCGAACAAACTCATCGAACTCGGTGGCGCACGCTCGACACTGGAAAGTTTTGGTCTCGATCGCTTCTGGCGCAATGCCCGCACGCATTCGCTGCACGATCCGGTCCGTTGGAAATACCACCACATCGGCAATTTCTATCTCAACGGCACCCTGCCACCACGCCATGGGGCACTCTGATCTGCGTCGATTCAGAACGTAAAACGGAACATCCCGCTACTGCCTTTCCCATGAGGAAGTGGTCTGAAACCTGCCCACCCATGCCCGGATGAAGCTTCGGGCATCGTCAATTCAATCACCAGGAAAGCGCCAGTTCGCAGCGACGTGCGGACGCGTCAGGCGATCGCCCTTGCCGAACAGGCAACTGCGTAAAGTGTCTCCCTGATACATGGTCTTGTAGCGACCGCGTGACTGAAGCTCGGGAATGACAAGATCGACAAACGCCTCATAGCACTCCGGCACGACAGTCCGCGTCAGATTGAAGCCGTCGATTTCCCCTTCATCGATCCACGCTTCCAACTCATCCGCAATCGCGGACACCGTGCCGACCAACGTCGGGTAGCGCCCGCCGAGGGCGAGGCTTGCGAGCAGATCACGCTTCGTCCAGCCGCGCTCCCGTGCCGTCTGAACGCCGGATTGAATGGCGTTGCCTTTTCCGCTGTCTTTGATGATCGGGTCATCAAGGGCAAGGCTTTCAAGATCGATCCCGGAGCCTGCGGAAAAATGCGCTAGTCCCGCTTCCGGGCTGGCATGGCGGCAATAGTCGGCATGTTTTTCCCGTGCCTCGCTATCCGTCAAACCCGGAATGACGTTGATGCCGACGAAGAGCTTGATGTCGTCGGGCGCGCGTCCTGCCTTCACGGCTTCGGCCCGCAGCAGGCGAGATGTTCTTTGCGCCGCAGAACGATCCGTAGCTGAAATGAAGATGCATTCGGCGTGACGCGCGGCGAAGGCGCGCCCTTTTTCGGAACTGCCCGCCTGAAACAGCACCGGCGTGCGCTGCGGGGACGGTTCGCTCAAATGATAGCCCTGCGACTGGTAGAATGTGCCCTGGTGGTCGATGGCCCGGACACGAGCGGGATCGGCATAGGTGCGGCCCTGCTTGTCGGCGCGCAGGGCATTGTCCGCCCAACTGCCTTCCCAGAGTTTGTAAAGCAGTTCGAGCGCCTCATCCGCCTGATCGTAACGGTCGTCATGGCCTGTCATGGCGCTCTGGCCGATGGCACGGGCTGCGCTGTCGAGATATCCTGTCACGATGTTCCAGCCCATACGACCGCTGGTGAGGTGGTCAAGTGTCGACATGCGGCGGGCGAAGAGATAGGGCGGCTCGGCATTGGCGTTGACCGTGACGCCGAAACCCAGATGCTTGGTCGTGGCTGCCATGGCAGAGACCAGCATCATCGGATCGTTGACGGGCAGTTGTACCGATTCCCGCAGTGGCACATCGACGGAGCCGCCATAGACATCGTAAACGCCGAGAATATCCGCGAGAAAAATGGAGTCGAACAGACCGCGCTCAAGCGTTTGCGCAAGGCTTGTCCAGTAGCCGATTGTCTTGTAGTCCGTAGAGCGATCCCGGGGGTGGGTCCAAAGGCCATGGTTGATGTGGCCAACGCAATTCATGCTGAAGGCATTCAGGCGAATTTCCTTTTTGGGCATTCCATCTTCCACCGTTTTCTATGATGTCTAGGCCGATATTGTAGTCGGTTGAGACGATCAGGCCAGCGGCATCCACGAAAATACCGGCTGGCTTGATAATTTAGGACGTCCGGGGTTTGGGATTTGTCCTAAGTTTGGACCTGCTGGTACCAGAGCGCCGGTTGTCACCGGGACGATAGCGTTCAGACATATCCAGCGACGTCAACTCACCAAGCGGCGCTCAAACGAACCAACGAAGCCTCAGTGGGAGTAACGCAGAACCGATAGCCGAGGCGTCTCCCTTGGTTTCGCTTAGGACAAGTTTTGCTTCCCTGGGTCCTACCCCATATCGATGGTCCCGCTGCGAAGGCAGGCGTACGCGGTCTATCATCATTCTGCCAAGCGCTGGTGGCAGTTGGCCACCGAAAACGATCGCCTGTGGATCGAGAACGGCAATCAAGCTCGCCACCAAACGATCCAACTGTGGCATGGTATCGTCTAGCCATTCTTCAACGCCCGGCCATGCCGGGTCAAACCGGTGGTAGAGCGTTTCAATAGAGTGGATATCGACGCCATTTTTTTGCAGCGTTGCGATCAGATATTGCAAAGCGGGGCGCTTTGGGCCTTCAGCGGCATTGTATATTCCGCTGAGTTCGCCAGCATTGCCGTGAAAGCCATGAAAGGGTTGACCGCCGAGGATCAACCCGCCGCCGAAACCGTAGTTGAAGGACAGGTAGGCAAAGGTCTGGCACCATGACCCTACGCCGCGAAGGCTTTCGCCGATCGCTCCCGTGGTGGCGTTGTTTTCAAGCCAGACAGGTAGGCGAAATCGCTCTTCGAGGATCGGTCTCAGATCCATCAACGACCAGTCTCTCAAAGGCTCGGGCGCATTGAAAGCACGGTCTTCCGAGACGAAAAACCCCGACATGGAAAAACCAAGACCAAGCAGCTTTTCACGCGCGATGCCATACTGCTCAAGCAGGCGTTCGAGAGCGATAGACAGTGCGGCAAGCGTCTCTTCCCGGTCGCTTGGAAGCATTTCGAGTTTTTCTTCGACAACAATGCTGCACTGGAAATCGGCAATGCAGATCATCACGGAATCGGTGTTGATGGAAATACCGAGAGAATAGGATGCCTCCGGAACCAGTTCGATGGTGGGGCTCGGCTGGCCGCGAGCGCCTTTCAGCGCCGCACCAGCGCGTAGAAGCCCACGCTCCAACAGACCCTCGATGAGGCGATGCACGGATTGCTGCGTCAGGTTCGTATGGCCTGTGATCTGAGCCCTCGGGATGGAACCGTGGCGGCGGACGATATCCAGAATAAGGCGATCGTTCGCGCTGGCAAGCGGCTGGCGGTCGAATATGTGTCGCGGCGTGTGATTGATGGTCATGTCTTTGGATAACGACTGTGAAAGGTCCCCGCAACACGGCCGTCTGCCTGCAAAAGTATTTTCTCGCCGGATTGTCACAAATATTACACTTAAAGTGTATTAATAGAAAGTCAGTTGTTACACACGTCCTTAGGAGCCGCCATCAATGAGCATCAGATTCCTCACGATCGCCACGTTGTCGTTGGCGACGATCACGGCGCCTTGTCTTGCTGCTGACAGCAATATGAAGAACCTCGATTTCGATCTCTCGAAGGTCACGCGTGAAAATTTCTATGACATCGTCGTTCCCGCTGCCAAAGCCGAGGGTTCGGTGACGATGTACAATTTCGCAGGCAGTTTCGGCGACACCTGGAAGGAACTGATCACACGTTTTGAAGCCAGATATGGCATCAGGGTCACTTACAGCGATGTAAAGGGCGAGCAGGCCAACCAGCAGCTGATCGCCGTGCAGACAGCGGGGCAGGATGCGCCGGTTGACGCCTATTTCGCCGGGGGCGGCAGCTACCCTCTGTTGTCCTCCAAGGGCGTGGTCGGCAATATTCCGTTGACGAAGATCTTGCCCAACATGGACACTTATAATCCTGAGTTTGCCGAGACCGTATTCGGCAGACCCCACGGTGGCAGCTTCCCCTTGGTGCATCTCAACCAAACCGCAATCGGATACGATTCCGCCTTCGTGAGCGCTCAAGACGTCCCGAAAAGCTTCGAGGACTTGTTGGCGTGGGCTGAGAAGAACCCAAAGCGTCTCGGCGTCACGCTTCCGGCCAAGGGCGGTTCGGGCAGTGGCTTCATATATTCGGTGGCGCTCAATTATCTGACTGGCGACTGCCGCAAGCAACTGACTGACTATGATCAGACGCCGCAGCAGGCCGAAGACTGGGCCATGAAGTCCAATTGCCTCAATCCCGTGTGGGACTATTACCGTCGCCTGTTGGCTGTGGCGGAACTGACCAATGGCAACGCCGATACGCTCAATCTGATTAACAACCAGCAGCTCTACATGGGGACCGTCTGGGAGGATCAGGTCATGAGCTTCCTTGGCACCAAGCAATTGCCGGACAGTTTCCGGGTCACGATTCTGGAAAAGGGTCAGGTCGGCTCCGGCGACGCCATGTTCGTACCCGCCAATGCCAAACATGTCGCATCCGCCCTGCTTTTGATCGATATGGCGATGAGCAAGGACTTTCAGCTCTGGAAGCTGGAGAACAAGGCCTCGCGTTCCCCCCGTGTCGATGTCACCAACGATCTCATGCCAAAATCAGCGCAGGACCACGTCTTGCCACAAGACGTCTATCCGCGCCTGTCGGTGCCGGCATTCTGGGACATGTCGACGGCGCTTGGCGAAGCGCTCGATGAGAAAGTCCTTAATCAGTAACACCAATAGGATCGCCCGGTTGTGAGGGCCTGTAAAGCTCCTCACAGGTCTTACGCTCGGTCACAATCAGGACGGACGCTCGCATGAGTGAACTCGAAATCAGCAATATCAGCAAGACTTATGGTTCGAGCCAGGCGCTTCATCCCGTTTCGATATCCGTTGAGCGGGGCGAGTTCGTCACTATTCTCGGGCCATCGGGTTGCGGTAAATCAACGCTTCTCCGCATCCTGACGGGCATCAGCCAGCCATCCGGCGGTGAAATTCGGCTCGGTGGAAAGCGCATCGATCAGGCGCCACCGGAAGGGCGCGATATCGCCATGGTGTTTCAGTCCTACGCGCTCTTTCCGCATATGTCGGTCGCCAAAAATCTCGGCTTCGGCCTGAAGATGAAAAAGATCGCCAAGGACGAGCGGGCGCGCCGCATCACCCATGCGCTGGAGATTTGCAATCTCGCCGGGCTGATGGATCGCATGCCGCGGCAATTGTCCGGCGGCCAGCAGCAGCGTGTGGCTTTGGCACGCGCCATCGTCATGCAGCCAAGCCTGCTTCTGTTCGATGAGCCTTTGTCCAACCTCGACGCCAAGCTTCGAGATACGCTGCGCCATGAACTGACCGAGCTTCACCGCCGTATCGGCGCCACCAGCCTTTATGTCACGCATGATCAGGCCGAGGCCATGGCCATGTCCGACCGGATCGTGGTCATGAATGCCGGCCGCGTCATTGAGATCGGCACGCCGCTGGAACTCTATCGCGCGCCCAAGCACGCCTTTACCGCCGGTTTTCTGGGCCAGACCAACCTGTTGCCGGTATCCGCCCAAGGGATGCAGGCGCAATTGCCATGGGGACAATCCGTTGTGCTGGACGCGGCGGCTAACGGTAACGTCCAGATTTCGGTCCGCCCCGAGAATATTCAAATCGGTGCCGATGAGACGGGTGTCGGCACGGTGTCAGCGGTTTCCTTCATGGGTGCCAATGCGCTCTATACGGTTGAGATCGGCGGTCATCAGATCAGGGTCAGCCAGTCCGGCGCAGACGCTCTGATCAATGCCGGACAAAGGGTCGCCCTGCAATTTCCCGGCTCTGTGCAATGTCTTGACGACACGATGGCGGTGGAGGCGGCATGATAAGCGGCATCCTTCGCGGCAGGCGCGCGCAGCTTTTTCTCCTGCTTGCCCCGGGAGTTGGCTATCTCGTGATTTTCTTCGGCGGGCCGCTGGTGTCTGCGCTGATCGGCAGTGTCAGACAGGAGGATGGCAGCTTCACGCTGATGTTCTACGAGCGGATTTTCACGCGCCCGTCGATGATCCGTGGCCTGACGACGTCGATCTATTACGGTGTGATGCCAGTGATCGTGTCGCTTGTCGTGTCGGTTCCGCTGGCGCTTCTGATCAGGAAGAACTTTCCAGGTCGCAAGCTTTTCAGCGGTCTTTACAAGCTACCAATGGCCGTGCCGGGTATCATCGTTGGCCTGATGGTGATTGTCGTTTTCGAACGAGGCGGTTTTCTAGACCGGCTGGTTGCGCCGCTTGGGCTCCAATTGCCCCATCTGGTGCGCGACGACTGGGGCATCGGCGTCATTCTGGCCAGTGTCTGGAAGCAGGTCCCGTTCATGACGCTGATCATCACCAGCGCCTTTGCCGCCATACCTGAGGATATACGCTATGCCTCGCGCACGCTGGGGGCTTCGCGGCTGAAGACCTTCATTTTCGTGGATGTTCCACTCGCGATGCCGGGCATCACTGCGGCCATCCTCCTCACCTTCATCGGCTCCATGGGCTCCTACGCCATTCCCGATATCGTTGGCCCGCCAACGGCCCGGCCACTTTCTGTTCTCATGGTTCAGGACTTCAATCAGGGGCGCTTCAATCAGGTCTATGCCATAGGCATGGTGCTGAGCCTGTTCGCGATTGGTGTGCTGCTTCTCTATTATTCCCTGACATCCCGCATCGGTCCCGGCCAAAACCGAGGAGACGCAGCATGAGCGCCATCGTCATCGAACCCGGCGTCATGCCACGTCGTCGCTCCTTTACGCCTGAGGACCGGATTTTCGTCGCCATCGGTCTCTACGGTGCCTTGGCACTCGCCATCGCAGTGCCGCTCGTGCTGATGTTTTTATGGAGCGTGGCCGACGGCTGGTCGCCGCCGCTCATCGTACCCCGGGATTACACGACGGCGCGCTGGGCAAGTCTTCTCAACGACGCGGGCCTTCTCGGTGCGACGGTCAACAGCATCGTGATTGCCGTTGTTGTGACGTTCCTAACGGCCGTCATCGCGTTGCCCACGGCATGGGCCATGGCTCGTTTCCCCTTCCGGCTGAAACGGTTGGTGGAAATCTTCATACTGGCACCGATCATCATTCCAGGACTGGTCGTCGCTGTGGGCATCGGTCAGGTATTTCTTCATTTTGGCCTTGCCTATTCGATCACGGGGGTCATTCTCGTACAGATCGTCGGCACTCTGCCGCTGATGATCCGGCTGATGACGGCGACGCTCGAAACCATTCCCGACGATCTCATCCACGCCGCACGCTCGCTGGGTGCCGGAACTGTCGGCATCGTTCTTCACATCATCCTGCCGCTTGCCGTTCCCGGTCTTCTGGCGGGCGGGCTGATGTCTTTCATCGGTAGTTTCGAAGAATTCGACAAGTCCTTCATCGTCGGCGCACCGGTTGTGCAGACCCTGCCGATCAAGCTTTATATGTATCTCGATCCCTATTCGATGCAGCTTCCGCTTGCGTCCATCGTCTCCTTCATCCTGCTTCTTCCAGCACTTGTCGTCTTCATCATCGCCGGCCGCATTCTGCGCGACGATCTGATGGCTGCCGGCATGGGCAAAATCTGATCTGGGCGATCACATCTCATCAAAAGTAAAATCCGAAAGCGAAAACCATGAATCAGGCGCTTACAGCCTCCTCAAAAGCCTTCTTATCCTGCAATGTCCTCTCTCTTTGCTCGCGCAACAACCCCGCCATTCTGACGATCGCTCACCGTGGCTTCTGGACCACCACAGCCGAAAACTCGCTGGCTTCCGTTCGCGCGGCCGTCGCGGCCGGCGTGGAGATGATCGAGATCGACACGCAAACAACGGCGGACGGTCGGCTTGTCGTTATTCACGACACAACCATCGACCGCACGACGACGGGCAAAGGAACCGTGAGCGCCTTACCCTTCGAGGTGGTTCGTGCCGCGAGGCTGAAGTCCGGTGCGGGTGGCCAGAGCGCCAACGTGACTGAGGAATGCGTGCCGACGCTGGAAGAACTGCTCGAGGAGGCACGGGGGCGCATCACCGTCAATATCGATACCAAGTTTGTCCGTGATCTGCCACAGGTGATGGATACGGTGTTGCGCCTGGGCATCGAAGATCAGGTGCTGGTCAAGACGGATATCGACACTGACGCTGCCCATTTCGCGGTGCTGGATACAGACTGGTTCGGCAAGATCCCGCATATGCCGATGTTCCCGGTGAGAAAGGGTCGATTTGCCGAAGATCTACGCCGGATCGAAGCGTTGCGCGCGCCCATCATCGAAGTGAAGTTTTCCGACATTGATGATGTCGAGGAAGGCCGCGCCGAGTTGGAGCGCCAGAATATTCGTCTCTGGATCAACACGCTCGATGTTTCACACTCCCTCGATTTTAACGATACGCACGCGCTGGCCGATCCCGAGGCTGTCTGGGGCGTGCTTGCGCGGGGCGGTGTCGGTGCCATCCAGACGGATGAAGTCCAGGCGTTCAAGGACTGGCTGAAGGCAGATGCTGGCGAGGCGGCTCGATCATGGACACGATAAGCCACCGCCTTGAGCAAGCCGTCACTATTGTCGAGGAAGCGGTGGCGCTTGCTATGCGCTTTTTCGAGGCGCGTGACGCCATTGCCGCGCGGGCAAAGGGTTTTCAGGATTTCGTTTCTGAAGCGGATACCGCAGTCGAAAAGCTGGTGCGGGACAGGTTGGCGGTCGCATTTCCAGGGCAAACCGTGCTGGGAGAGGAAATGGGCGGCATCGCCGATGACGCCTACTGGATCATCGATCCGATCGACGGGACCGCAAACTTTCTGCGCGGGTCACCGTTCTGGGGCATATCGCTCGGCTTCGTTCGCAACGGTCGACCGGAACTGGGTGTGGTCGCGGTTCCGGTTTTAGGTGATATCTACGCAGCAGCGGAGGGGACCGGTTTGCTGTTGAATGGCAAACAATGTCTGCGCCGTGTATCATTTGAGGATGTACGCGTGATGTCGCTCGGCGATAGTGCATCCGCCGACGCCCAAGAGATCGCGGCTCTCAATGTCGGTCTGAGGCACGCGGGCTGGGTTGTCGAATCGATCCGCTCCACATCCCTTGGTCTGGCATTCGCCGCACGCGGTATATTTGACGGTCATCTACAGAAACTCACGACCATGTGGGACATCGCCGGTGGCGCGGTCCTGGCGCGGGAAGCGGGGCTTGATGTCCGCATCGGAATACGCGGTGACAGCGATATCCCTTGGGTGGCCGCCGCAACGCCAACCCTCATGGCCGCGACTGAAGATCTCTGGCCAGACATCAGGAACCCGCGCTGAGATCACCGAGCCTCGGAGCAAAGGACTTATAGGGCGCTTGACCCCGATCGTTTCGGGCAAGGAGTTTGCAGTGTTTGGAGCGGCGCTTTTCGTGAGCGCCGCTGTCTAAGGCGGATGAACCATCAAGACGATCAGTTGGAAATGCCCTTCCCGTTCAGAAGCTTCCTTTCTTCCTGAACAGAGCGATCAGTCACTCCGAAAACTCTCCCAGCAAAGAACTGTCTCTCGCAAACGGCTCGTCACCTATTTTGAGAAAATCTCAGTCGGATGCGAAAATCTCGCGGTGAGTAGCATCCAATTCTATGGCTCTGATCAGGCGCGCGATACCGATGGTATTGTGGCCATTGGCCAGCATCGGACCCCGACAAAGTTGCTAAGGCATCCACCAGTGCAGGTTTCTAGGTGGTTCAGCCACTCTTTGATTTACCGATCCCGCGACGATAAATTTTGACGACGGTCGCGTCGATCAAACAAACCTCAACGGCATACTGAACGTCCATCTTCCCCATGCTGTTACATCCGCGGAAGATCGCCCGTGATCCGTTCGTTTCATTACATCGTAATACGGTGAATTGATAGGATATCGTCGTGTCACGTAATATTGCAATTGTAGGAAACGGTGCATTCGCCCCATCCGACGCAAGCCGGATTGATAACTGTGATGTTGTCATCCGGTTCAACGACTGCAGGTCGGTCGGGGAGGGCGGATCGCGAACCGATGTGGTCGCAGTATGCAACACCGGACGTCCCGCATCCGCCATGATCAGACAGCGCTCCTGGCGCGAAAAAGCAGCAATTGAACATGCAAACGCCATTTGGTGCGTGCGGGACGGCAAAAAATTCGCCGAACTGAAGCCGGGGCTTCTTGCTCAACACTCTGGGCTGGACGACTTTTGTGACGACTATACGGACGAGTTTGCCCACTTTGCCACAGAGAATGCCAAAATGTTCACGGTGATACCGCGCAGATATCACGACCGGATCGATCTGGAGCTGAAGACGCGGGTTACCAGCAACTACGTCGTCCCGAGTTCGGGCATGATCGCTGTTTCCTATGTCGTCGGCGAGGTCGCGGTCGACGACGATACAGTGCTCCTAGCTGGTTTTGGTCATCAAGGTTGGAGCGGCCATTCTTTCAGGGCTGAGCGTGACCTCATAGAACGGTATATCGCCAATGGATTGCTCTGCAGATTATAGGCTGCCTCTGCCACGCCGATCACAACGTCAAACCCTTTGTGAGGACTGCGCTTTCAAATCAAGAGACTTCCGAACCGACTGGCTATGGTTCATCAAGATTTCGCACTGGAGGATAGAATGGTGACACGCCAACGAATAGGGATCATCGGCGCTGGGATAGCGGGAATAACCCTGGCAAGATCGCTTTCCAAGATCGCAGATGTCAGCATTTTCGAGAAGAGTAAAGGTGTCGGAGGCCGAATGGCCACGCGACGGTCAGAGGATGCCGCCTTCGACCATGGCGCACAATACTTCACCATCCGAGACGATCGCTTCCGCAACACGCTTGAGGCCGCCCGTATAGCGGGAACAGTGCAGACGTGGAATGGAGATTTGGTATACTTGGGCACGCATGGTGATCCGACACAAAGCGCTTCAAAAACGCCCAGATACGTCGGTTGCCCCTCGATGAATGCGCTACCGAAAGCCATGTCCGAAGGTTTGAACGTCCTGTTGAACGTCCAGATTTCTGCCATCACCGGAGAGCCCGGCCAGTGGTACCTCCAGATAGGGGACGAGCTGGAAGGGCCGTTTGACTGGTTGATTGCGACGGCGCCCGCGCCGCAATCGGCAGCGCTGCTTCCCTCCCGGTTCGAGCATCACGATGCATTAGGCCTTGTGAAGATGAACGCGTGTTTCACGTTGATGGTCAGGCCAAAACACGAACTCCAAATTCCGTTCGCGGCAGCCCATGTCGATGACCCCGTCATCGACTGGATCTGCCGCAACGAGAGCAAACCAGACCGCCCCGAATCGCCCTGCCTCGTGGTAAATTCAAACCCCGTCTGGGCCGACACCAATATCGATCGCCCGCTTGACGTTATCCGAGCCGATATGATTGATGCGATCAGGCGTTATATTCCGATCGAATACGAAGCCGCCGTCATTCATCGCTGGCGTTATGCCAATGTTCAACGGCCGGTCGGAAAAGCATTCCTGCTCGATCGGGCGTCGCAGCTTGCCGCTTGCGGCGATTGGTGCATCGGCGGCCGCGTCGAAGCGGCGTTTCTCAGTGGGGCAGGTCTGGGAGATGCTTTGCAGGGCATCATCGAGGGCGTTGAATGATGGCTCTCTCTCGCAAGGTGTCCATTACACTCGCCTATGCTGGTGCAATGCCATTCTGGTTTCTGATGCTCGCTCCGGAAACCGTTGCTGGTTTCGACACGGCGTCGGTATTCGTTTCGTACGGTGCGATTATCAGTTCTTTCATGGCTGGAACCCTGTGGGGACGGGCTCAGATGGAACAGGGCGATATCGTCCTCATGGGTCTGAGCAATGTCCTGGCATTGATCGCTTTCGTCACCGTCGTGACGGGTCTGCCGCTCGCCGCTCTCTTCGTGCAACTGACGGTGTTCGGGCTTCTTCTCGTGGCTGACTTCAAGAGCCTTGCCCAACGCAAGGAGCACCGTTGGTATCTCGTGCTGCGGATGCGAGTGACTCTCATTGTCGCAGTGGCTTACTGTGTCTTGCTCGTTGATCGCGCACTCACGGTGGGACTTTGAAGTTGACCGTCAGAACCAACAAGACGCGAGCGGAACGCCTGCGGCAGGCAAGGTTATTGGTTCGGGCGAAGATTCGATTTCTATCACTCACCGCCATGCAGAACATCTTCAGGCGATCATTCGACCGATGCGCTGACGTTTTCGCTGATGTTCGCGAGCACAGTCGTGCCGCACAGATTGTCGCCGAGGTCGATACAACACGGGGGGCTGTTCGACACACTTGCTCAAAAATGTCGGTCGTCCCTTGATCGCCTAGGCGCCATGATCGATGTGCGGGAAGAGCAACTCGCAGCTAGTCTTGCCACGAAACGTCTAGGGACGGCCGCAGGATGTGGGCAGGATGGCAATTGTCGTGACTCCCGAGCCCGAATTCCTGATTGATTAGGACCTTCAAAAATCGACGGAATAGAGTGGGTCAGTTGATAGGTGAGAACTGGAAAGGCCGTTGGGTCCCACGAACATCAATGACACCCCTTGCTGTAAGAGGCCTTCCACTGTGACACCAACAGGGAGCCGAAGCATAAGGCGCTGTGCTTGCGGCTTTCCCCCAGGTTGTAGGCCGAGCCCGATCATCTTCTTGCACTGCGGCAGGATCACCACTGAAAAATTACCCGTAATAATTTTAAAATTAATATTGACTCCTTAAGATTGAATTATAATTAAATCTAAGACGTCGACATTACTGTAGTTTCTTGCTGCTATTGGTCCAATAATAGGGAATATGACGCCTTTAGATTGTATTTTAGCCGGGTTTTTTCGATAATACCTGTCAACTATAAACTCATAAGGGTTTATTTTAAACGCGCACCCTCAGCTTGTAAAATGAGCATGCTTCTGTAGTGTGCACTGCAGCAGAGTCAGTTGGCTTACACGTCCACTACTCTGCACATAGCACAAATCCAGACCACTCTTGCACCGCAGCGTTGGCGACCGCGCGACGCGTCGTTGCGCCTGTATGTCTGGCCGAATTTTTGCCTACTCGATTTTACGAAGGATCATTCGATGGACAGGCATTTCAAATCGCACCCGCTTTCAGTCGCGCAAACAGGCATGTGGGTAAAGGAAAAATTATCCCCGCCAGATTTAAGTTTCGTGCTTGCCGAGGCGATAGAGATCGCTGGTCCCATATCGCCGGATATCTTTTGTCAGGCGCTACAGCGTCTGTCTCAAGAGGTGGATGCGACGCGTCTGCGCATTATGGAAATCGATGGCACGCCTCGGCAGATCATAACGCCATATGTGCGCAGGGATTTCGACGTGCTTGATTTCAGCGCTGATTGCGATGGGCTGGAAAAAGCATATGTCTGGATGCGCTCAGAACTGGCAGGTCGCCTCGACCTGGAGGAAGACGATCTCTGGTCGAGCGCCCTGATCAAGATCAACGATGATCACTGGATCTGGTACCACAGGGTCCACCATATTCTTTTCGATGGCTTTTCCGGGGGGCTGCTCGCGCGCCGTCAGGCAGAAATATATACGTCTATGATGCGTGGCGAGGCCGTTGGGGAATATGACTTCGGGTCGCTTCAGGAACTGCTGGAGAGTGAAGACAATTATCGCCGCTCCGTCCATTTCGAACGCGATCGAGCCTATTGGCTCGAGCAGATGAAGGGTATCTCGCCGCCGGTTACACTTGCACGGCGAAGCGAGGTTCCCTCGGGTGGTTTGCTGCGCCTGAGAGCGACGATTGGCAAAGACGACGTCAAACGGTTACAACAAAACGCGAAACAGCAAGGCGCTAGCCTGCCTCAAGCATTGATTGCAACGGTGGCCACATACTATGCCCGCGCCACCGATTGTTACGACCTGACGATGGTCACGATGGTTACCGGCCGCATCAGCGGCGCCGCACGCCGAATACCCGGTATGGTAGCGAATGCTGTCCCGCTCCGTTTCAAGATTACCCCGGAGCTCTCGTGGCGGGATTTGGTCAAGCAATCTTCAGGTCAGATGATGCGGGCTTTGCGTTATCAGAGATATCGCTACGAAGACATGCGGCGCGATCTCAATTTCAACAGCCAGGATGATCAGATAGCGCGTCTGGGCGTGAATATCGAACCTTTTGACTACGACCTTCGGTTCGAAGGACATGCCGCGACTGCACACAACCTGTCGAACGGCACGATGACCGATTTCACGATTTTCGCCTATGACCGTGGCGATGGAGGTGATCTGCATATCGACTTCGACGCAAATCCGGCTCTCTACACACTGGAAGAGTTGGAAGACCACAAAGACCGGTTCCTTCGCCTGATTTCCGATATACTTGCCAATCCTGATCGTCCGGTCTGTGACATCTCGCTGCTTCTGGCGAGCGAACGCAAACGTATTCTCCATGATTGGAATGACACCAGTGCGCCAATCGAAGATGCCACCTGGCTCGATTTGTTCAAACGACAGGTTGAGCACCAACCGCATGCGGCAGCGGTCATTTTCGAGGAACGGCATCTGACATATGAGGGGCTGGATCAGGCCTCAGACATCTGGGCTAAGGTCCTGAGAGAACGCGGGATCTGCCGCGGGCACTTGGTGGCGATAGCCACGCCGCGGAACGAACATATGCTGATTGCGCTTTTGGCGGTTGCCAAGACAGGTGCTGCCTATCTGCCGCTCGATCCTTCCGATCCAAGCGACCGCCTATCGATGATCCTTGAGGACGCGATGCCAAGCATCATCCTGTCCACATCGAAAGCTCGTGTTTCACTTCCTGTTCTTAAGGCACCGATCATTTTGCTGGATAAGCAACCCGCAAATGTTTCCGGAGAGGCAACGTTCGAACGTCCTGAACCACAGGACACGGCTTATGTGATTTTCACCTCCGGCTCGACGGGGCGCCCGAAAGGGGTTGAGATTTCCCATGCCTCCTTGCTCAACTTCCTGCAGGCCATGCAAGAACTGCTCGTTCTGAAACCGGAAGATCGCATCGTCGCCGTCACCACGATTGCATTCGACATTGCCACCCTTGAACTCTTCTTGCCGCTGACGGTGGGATCGGCAACGGTCATCGCGCCCCGTTGCGTGGTCAAGGATCCGACCGCTCTCTATCGTCTCATCAAACGCAACGCCGTCTCGTTGATGCAGGCAACGCCGTCATTGTGGCGTATGCTTTTGAGTGAATATGCGACGGAACTGAAAGGTCTGCGTCCCCTGGTGGGCGGTGAAGCCTTGCCGCGTGATCTTGCACGCGTGATGGAAAAACTCGGGCATCCGGTGGTCAACCTCTATGGGCCCACGGAAACGACGGTGTGGTCTGCATGCATGCCGCTGAGCGGGCCTGATCTGGATAGTGTTCCTATCGGCAGACCGATCCGCAATACCGAGCTTTATGTTCTGGATAAAATGCAACAGCCTGTGCCTCCGGGCAGTGTCGGAGAGCTGTATATCGGCGGCGTTGGCGTCGCCAAGGGCTACCTCAACAAACCTGAACTCACGGCCGAGCGTTTTCTGCCGAACCCCTTCAAGACGGGTGCAGAGCGGATGTATCGCACCGGCGACCTTGCGCGATGGCGCAATGATGGGGTGCTCGAATATCTCGGGCGAAACGATCACCAAATTAAAATCCGCGGGTTCCGTGTCGAACCTGGCGAGATCGAAGCGGCGATCATGTCGAATGGATCGGTACGCCAGACGGTGGTCGTATTGCGAGAAAACCCAGGCAAGAGCAAACAGCTGGTGGCTTATCTGACCCCTGTCGCAGGGGCGACGATCGACACCCAGCATCTGTCCAGTCGTCTAGCCGGAACGCTGCCGCCGCACATGATCCCGGCGATCTATGTCGTCATGGAAGACCTGCCTTTGAATACCAATGGAAAGATCGACAGAAATGCCCTGCCGGCCCCGCAGGCGCGCATTTCGCACGATCATGTTGCGCCCAGCACCGCTACCGAAATGGTGTTGGCGAAGGTGTGGTGCGACGTGCTCGATCTGGAAACCATCAGCATTCACGATGATTTTTTCCAGCTGGGAGGAGACTCCCTCGCTGCAGCGTCCATGATATCGGCTTTGAGCCGCAAGATAGACGGCGACGTCGCATGGTCGAGCTTCGTGGATACGCCGACCATCGCCAGTTTTGCAAAACATCTGGACGGTCCGCGTCAACAGACGGCGTCAGTGGTTCCTGTTTTGCCGATCCGGGCAACGGGACGTCACGCACCCTTGTTTTGTATCCATCCTGTCATGGGTCTGGGTTGGGCGTTTACCTCTTTGGCCAAGCATATCCATCAGGACATCCCCATTTTCGCTTTCCAAGCCGAGGGACTTAACGACGAAAGGATGCCGACCTCGATCGAGGAAATGGCCAATCTTTATCTTGGCCGGATCCGCACCATTCAGCCGGAGGGGCCATACAATATCATCGGTTGGTCTTTCGGCGGGCTGGTGGCGCACGAAATTTCCAGGCAGTTGGAAAGAAGTGGCGACGATGTCACATTCCTTGCTCTTCTGGATTCCTATCCCTTCATGCCGCCTTCAGGTGCGACATTCAACAATGAGAGCGTCCTGGCGAAGTCCGCCTTGGGCTTCCTTGGTTTCGACGAGAACATCATGGGAGCCGAACCGACATTCCTGGATCTCGGCGATTTCCTGGCCCAGCAATACAGGCTGCGCGAAAATCCAGTATTCAAGGAAATCCTGCGAGAGAACCCGGCATTTATAGAGCGTTTGCGCGAAGTTATTCTGCACCACCTGGATATCGCACAACGCTTCGTTCCGGGCAGGATCAACGCCGATATAAGGTTCTTCAGCGCAAATCCAATCACATCGAAAACGCTTCATAAAATTCTGAAATACGATGCCGAGGCGTGGCATCCACATACGATTGGCAGAGTTCTTCGATATGACCTCAATTGTTCGCACGAAGACATGTTGGAGCAACGCAACGCAGAAAAAATAGCGGCCATCTTTACGAAGAACTCGCTGAAAAAAATGTCTCACCGCATGCAAAACCAAGGTGCCACTCCCAACAACCACATGGCACAGCTTTTGGTTTAAGGGTGCGACCTGAGTTTGGAAACGAAAAGCCGTTCTGAATTCAGTCTTTGACTGGCGACCCACAAACCATGGAATATTTGGTAGCTCCTGCTTAGCGTGCGGTGTCCTTGCCACGAACAGGCTCGTATGTCTGAAGCATTTTTGGCATGAACCACACCGGCTAACGCCGATCGACATTCATCCGCGCCAGGCGATCGCCGCGATCAGATAACCAAGTTGGTGGGAGCAATAGGGAAGTGGGTACCTCAGGGGAGCCGAAGAGAGAGCGGTACGGACAAATCTAGTAGATCCAAACACCCGTACCTTTGTGAGCGTGGCCGTGAAACACCAGTGAAATCAACGCTGGTTCTGCAACCAGCGACATATCAACGGAGCGTAATCAGCTGAAAGCCCATAATATATTGATTCCATAAGAGAAAATGGTGTCCACGAGAGGATTCGAACCTCCGACCCCAGGATTCATACCACTTCGGCTTTCGCCGCCGCTTGCGCGTTCGTGGTCTGGACTGTCCCTTCACCATGAGCCGAAGCCGTTAGGTGCCGCCCGTCCAGTCTCTACACACTTCCCCTGATTTCTCCGGGGCTTGGCTCGGGATTGGCATGCTGGAAGCCCAGCGAAGCGTTCCCCGACTTTGAGCGGTTTGATTGCATAAGTTTCCTATTGCAACCCCCAATTGAGGAATCCTGTGCTCTATCCGACTGAGCTACGTGGACGCAAGCATTGCTGCGAGAAGGGCTTGTAGCTCAAAATCGCAAGCACATCAACCTCTTCGGCGCGAGTTGTTAAATGCCTTCGGCACAGCCTTATCCTCAACCCTTGGGCGCGCGATGGCTAGGTTTGACGACTGCAAGACAGGAAACAAATATTAACCGGCTCCTCACCAGAGATGACTGAAATGCCATTCGCGATTTCCCCTGTCATCGAAAGCAAGCATTGCGTGTCGGGCAAAGCGATCGCGACCGCCTCTTCGGGCAATGATGACGTTTATCGACGGACACTGCGGCGTATTCGGGGTCGAGCTGACATCATTTACCTCTGCTCGGCATCAATAAATATGGGCGGGATTTCTATCAGTCCGTCAGTCGTTGTGCCGTGGTCTATAAGGTTGAAGACCGCGTCCAACATACCCTGAACGTCTTGTCGAACCATCTCGATCTCGTCTCCCAACAACGCTGCGAAGGGGTCCCAGTCGAAGCAGCCTATGACGGGCATCCGGTCTTTGTAGTGGCCGGATCGTTTGATCCAGCGCATCACACCTTCCAGAGAGATGGTTGAGTTCACGAACATTCCGATCGGAAGCGCGTCACCGGAGGCGGCCAGTGCCCGAAGCGAATTTTCGGCCTTTTCCGGTGCGTAGCCACTGGCTAGAATATGGCTGTCATCGACGGGAATACCGATATCGTCGTGTGCCGCGCGGAACCCTCGCACGCGCTCGGCCGTGTTATGATCGCTGCCGCGCCCCCCTATGAAAAGAAGAGGTTTGGCAGCCCCCAGCTTGCGTTTGCTGTTGGCAAGAATGCGCCGTGTCAGTTCCCGCGCGCCTGAAAAATTATCGGAAATGATCGATGGCGCCTTCTTTCCCGGCAAGTCGAGATTGAGGCTATGCGCGCCAGCGGCAGCGCACAGATCACTGATGCGATCCGGGTCAGTTGCGCCTGTCGAGATCAACCATTCAACCTGATAGGAGAGCATCGTTCGTGCCGCCTCGACTTCAAGTTCAGGGTCACGTCGCGTACAGGTAATGATTGGGAAGAGGCCCCTTTCGCGCGCCATGCTCTCGAATGTCTCGACGATCGACCCGAAATAGCGATTGTCGTATTTGGGCACGATCATGCCGATGATCTTCGACTTTTCCCTGCGCAGCAGGCTGGCCTGCATGTTGAGAGCGTAACCCTGCTCTTCAGCTATCTGCGTGATCTTTTCCGCCAGTTGGCTGCTGATACGCCGCTTTTTCCAGTTTCCGTTGAGCACTGCACTCACCGCACTGGCTGACGTGTCAGCAAGTGCGGCCAAATCGTAGATCGTGGTCTTTTTAGGTGGTCTACGCTGATTCACAAATGACTCCACTTCAAACACAGCTTGACATCAAACCGGGAACGGAGCAATCTGCTTCATCGATTGAGCATAGTTGCGCAATCGATGTTATTTGGTTGACTGTGGAGGGTCGGCCGGGAGGCATTCAAGTCAGTTTCCATGAACATCGTCGCGCAGGCGCTGCTTCGGCTGTGGCAAATGAACTGTGCGTCATGATCACGAAGATGGAAAAGGCTTGGCGTGAAACCGGAGCACGTCTCGGCACGAATTTTGAATTCTAAAGGAGGAGACTATGAAACTTCGTTCAATGATGATGGTGTCGGTTGCGACCGCTGCCCTGTTTTCCGGTTCAGCGCACGCTCAGGAGGCAGCGACCGTTGCGTTTCTGATGCCGGACCAGGCATCAACCCGCTATGAAAATCACGACTATCCCGGCTTCAAGGCCGAGATGGCAAAGCTTTGCGAAAAATGCACGCTGATTTATCAGAATGCCAACGGCGATGCAGCTCTGCAGCAGCAGCAGTTTAACTCCGTCATTGCTCAGGGCGCCAAGGTCGTCGTTCTGGACCCGGTCGATTCTGCGGCTGCCGCTGCTCTTGTTGAAATTGCACAGTCGCAAGAGGTCAAGGTCATTGCCTATGACCGTCCGATCCCCGCTAAGCCAGCAGACTATTACGTTTCCTTCGACAATCAGGGTATCGGCGAGGCAATTGCTAAGTCGCTGGTTGCGCATCTGAAGGCAAACGGGGTTCCTGCGGGCGCGGGCGTTCTCC
Source organism: Agrobacterium sp. rho-8.1 (assembly GCF_033957725.1). Taxonomy (NCBI): domain Bacteria; kingdom Pseudomonadati; phylum Pseudomonadota; class Alphaproteobacteria; order Hyphomicrobiales; family Rhizobiaceae; genus Agrobacterium; species Agrobacterium sp. rho-8.1. The sequence goes on along the minus strand of NZ_CP192789.1, from coordinate 635,766 downwards.
AGATCAATGGCTCGCCCACCGATGCGGCGGCGGGCCTTATCCGCGATGGCGTGCATCTCGGTCTGAAGGATTCGGGCTATAAGACGCTTGCTGAATATGACACACCGGAATGGGCTCCCCCCAAGGCCCAGGAGTGGGCAGCTGGCCAGATCACCCGATTCGGTGCTGACATCAAGGGTGTCGTTGCCGCCAATGACGGCACGGGTGGCGGTGCGATTGCGGCTTTCAAGGCCGCTGGTGTCAATCCGGTTCCGCCTGTGACAGGCAATGATGCCACCATCGCCGCGTTGCAGCTCGTGATTTCCGGCGACCAGTACAATACGATTTCCAAGCCTTCCGAAATCGTTGCGGCGGCGGCGGCCAAAGTGGCGGTCCAGTTTCTGAAAGGTGAAAAGCCAGAGCCCAAGACCTCGCTCTACGATACGCCTTCGGAGCTTTTCATTCCTGCCGTTGTCACAGCCGACAACATCAAGGCTGAAATCTTCGACAAGAAGATACAAACCGTCCAGGAGGTTTGCACCGGTGAGTACCTCGCCGGGTGCAAGAAGCTCGGTATCACGCAGTAAACCTGTTTGACTTTGTCCGATCGGATCTCCGTATCCGGTCGGGCATATCCGGAACCAGAAAAGAGCCTGATCTCATGGTGCAATCGGACACAATCGTCCCAAAGAAGGGAAGTACCCTTCTCAGACTGAGCAAAATTTCGAAAAAATTTGGTGCGGTGTCGGCACTCACCGATATTGACCTAGACGTGCGGGCCGGCGAGGTCGTTGCGCTCGTGGGAGACAATGGCGCGGGAAAATCAACGCTGGTCAAGGTCCTTGCAGGGGTTCACCAGCCGACTTCCGGGACAATCGAATTTTGTGGTCAGGAGGTCTCGCTCGACAGCCCAAGCCGCGCACTGGAACTCGGTATCGCCACAGTCTTTCAGGATTTGGCGCTCTGCGAAAATCTCGATGTGGTGGCCAATCTCTTTCTCGGCCATGAAATGTCGCCGTGGAACCTTGACGAAGTTGCGATGGAAGTTCGTGCCTGGACGCTTCTGAAAGAGCTCGCCGCGCGTATTCCGTCGGTGCGCGAACCGATTGCCTCACTTTCGGGTGGCCAGCGCCAGACGGTCGCCATTGCGCGTTCGCTCCTCCTCGACCCGAAAATCATCATGCTGGACGAGCCGACAGCCGCTCTGGGTGTTGCACAGACCGCCGAGGTGCTGAACCTGATCGAACGTGTGCGGGATCGCGGGTTGGGCGTCATCATCATCAGTCACAACATGGAAGACGTCCGTGCTGTTGCCGACCGCATCGTCGTGCTGCGGCTTGGGCGCAACAATGGCGTCTTTGAACCGGATGCCTCCAATCAGGAACTAGTCGCATCCATTACCGGAGCGACCGAAAACTCTGTTTCACGCCGCAATGAGCGCAAGGCCGGGCAAACGGAAACGACCGGGAGCACCCTATGAGTCAAAACATCTCCAATGATAAAGCAAACGAGTCATCTGCGCTCGACCGCAGTGATATCCGCGTCCGGCACGACGATGGTATTTCAGGAATGGTGCGTGGTTTCTTCACTCGAGTCCGATCCGGGGATCTCGGAATGCTACCGGTTGCCATCGGCCTGATCGTCATCTCGACGGTGTTCAGCCTTCTCAATCCGGTCTTTCTGGCGCCGAACAACCTCGTCAACCTGCTGTTCGATTGCGCCACTGTCGGGATTATCTCACTTGGCATCGTCTGTGTGCTGTTGCTCGGAGAGATCGACCTGTCCGTCGGCTCGATGAGCGGCCTGTCGTCCGCCATCATAGGCGTGCTCTGGGTGAATACCGGTTTGCCGATCGCGGTGGCAATTTTCGCAGCTCTGGTGTTCGGTGCACTGGTTGGTGCCTTGTATTCGGTCATGTACAACCGGCTGGGCATGCCGAGTTTCGTGGCAACGCTTGCCGGTCTGCTCGCCCTGCTTGGCCTGCAACTCTACATCCTCGGGCCGACTGGCAGCATCAATCTGCCATATGCCTCGCCACTCGTACGCTTCGGTCAGATTCTGGTGATGCCGGATTGGCTGTCCTATATGCTGGCATTGATCCCCGGTCTGGTGCTGGTGATCTCTGGCTATCTCGTTCGCCAGCGTCGCCTGTCGGTCAATCTGTCCGCCAAACCGTTGAGCAGCCTCATGGTCCAAGCGGTCATGCTGACATTGATCTTTGAATTTGCTGTCTATTATCTGAACCGTGGTCGCGGCGTCCCTTACATGTTCGGTCTGTTCGTCGCGTTGGTCGTCATTCTCAACTATGCCCTGACCAAGACACAGTGGGGTCGATCAATATTTGCCGTCGGCGGCAACAGAGAAGCGGCCCGCCGCTCAGGTATCAATGTCCGCCGGATCTATATGAGTGCCTTCATGCTGTGCTCGACGCTTGGGGCGCTGGGCGGTGTGTTGTCGGCATCGCGTCTGGCTTCGGCAAGCCAGCAAGCCGGTACCGGCGACGTCAACCTGAATGCAATTGCCGCAGCCGTGATCGGCGGTACCAGCCTGTTCGGTGGCCGTGGCAGCGCATATTCGGCTTTGCTTGGGATCATCGTCATCCAGGCAATCTCGAATGGTCTGACCCTTCTCAATCTCAATTCATCGTTGCGCTACATGATTACCGGCGCTGTGCTCGCCATCGCGGTCATCGTCGATTCACTGGCGCGTCAATCTCGCGTCAGCCATGGCCGTGCCTAATACCATATTGGAGGAAAACTGATGACTGAACTCATGAAGGGCAAGGTTGCCGCTATAACGGGTGCCGCATCGGGCATCGGCCTGGAATGCGCCCGCACTCTGCTCGCCGAAGGCGCAACCGTCGTGTTGATCGACCGCGCCAGGGACAAACTGGAGACTCTGTGCGCCGAACTCGGAGAGAATGCCAAGCCCTTGGTGGTTGACCTGCTGAACGGACCTGAGGTCTCTGCCATGTTGCCGCGTATTTTGGAAGTCGCTGGTGGGCTTGACATTTTCCACGCCAACGCCGGTGCGTATGTCGGAGGACCTGTGGCGGAAGGCGATCCGGATGCTTGGGACAGGATGCTGAACCTCAACATCAACGCAGCTTTCCGCTCAGTACACGCCGTGCTTCCGCACATGATTGCCCAGAAGTCGGGCGATATTCTATTCACCAGTTCGATCGCCGGGGTGGTTCCTGTCGTGTGGGAACCCATCTACACCGCATCGAAGTTCGCGGTTCAGGCTTTCGTGCACTCCACCCGTCGCCAGGTCGCACCTCATGGCGTGCGCGTTGGCGCTGTGCTACCCGGACCGGTGGTGACGGCATTGATCGATGATTGGCCGAAGGCCAAGCTGGACGATGCACTTGCCAATGGCAGCCTGATGCAGCCGAAGGAAGTGGCAGATGCCGTTCTCTTCATGTTGTCGCGACCGCGCAACATAACCATCCGCGATCTCGTCATCCTACCCAACAGCGTCGATCTCTGATCGATGCCAGCGGCCATATTTGACTCCAAGACTTTCAAGAGCCAAGCACAATGAACAAAGCAGTGAACACGACCGTGTCAGGCTACCTCATCGGTATCGATGTCGGTACTGGAAGCGCGCGAGCTGGCCTTTTCGATCTGGATGGCCATCTGCTGGCATCGGTCAAGCAGGATATCTCGCTGTTTCGTGAAACCGGCGCGATCGTCGAGCAGTCGAGCACCGAGATATGGGATGCTGTTTGTACCGTCGTGCGGGCGGTGGTCAGCAAGAGTGGCGTCGATCCGGCGAAGGTTATTGGCCTCGGTTTCGATGCGACCTGCTCCTTGGTGGTGCTTGGCGAAGGAGGGCGACCGCTGCCGGTGGGGTCGTCGGGCGATAACACCCGCGATATCATCGTGTGGATGGATCATCGTGCCGTTTCGCAAGCAGAGCGGATCAACGCTTTGGGGCATGACGTGTTGCGTTACGTTGGCGGGCGCATTTCGCCGGAAATGGAGACGCCGAAAATTCTTTGGCTGAAGGAAAACCACCCGAAGACATTTGAGGCGGCATGGCAGTTCTTCGATCTCGCTGACTTCCTGACCTGGAAGGCCACCGGCGATCTCGCGCGCTCGACCTGCACTGTAACCTGCAAGTGGACCTATCTGGCGCATGAGCGGAAATGGGACCCGAGCTATTTCCAGAAGATTGGCCTTGGCGTCCTTGCAGATGAGGGGTTTTCCCGCATCGGCACCAGGATCGTGGAGCCAGGCACGCCTCTCGGCACAGGTTTGACGCCGGAGGCGGCGAACGCCATGGGGCTAAAGCCAAACACGGCTGTTGCCGCTGGCATGATAGATGCCCATGCCGGCGGTATCGGGACGGCCGGAGTCGGCAGCGGCCCACAGTCTAATCTCGCCTATGTCTTCGGCACCTCGTCCTGCACCATGACATCTACGATCGAGCCGGTCTTCGTGCCAGGGGTATGGGGCCCCTATTTCTCCGCCATGGTGCCCGGCATGTGGCTGAACGAAGGTGGTCAGAGTGCTGCGGGCGCGGCAATCGACCAATTGCTTTCCTTCCATCCGGCAGCCGCAGATGCGCAGGCACGGGCTTTTGCCCAAGGTGTGCCATTACCGGTGCTGATTGCCGATGCTGCTGCAACCTATGGCGACGCCTCCGAAGTCGTTCGCCTTGCCACGGGTCTGCACGTCGTTCCCGAGTTTCTCGGCAACCGTGCTCCCTTTGCCGATCCGCATGCGCGTGCCGTCATCGCCGGCCTTGGGATGGAGCGTGATTTCGACAGTCTCGTTTCACTTTATGTCGCCGGTCTGTGCGGTATCGGCTACGGCCTGAGGCAAATCATAGACACCCAGAAGAATGCCGGGGCTGATATCGAGCAGGTGGTTATCAGCGGTGGCGCCGGTCAGCATGATCTGGTTCGCCAAATTCTGGCCGACGCCTGCGGTAAGCCGGTGGTGGCTACGGGTTCGGACGAACCGGTCCTGCTCGGTTCCGCCATTCTCGGCGCCGTTGCCAGCGGCGTCTTCACCGATATGCGTTCGGCGATGACGAGTCTCTGCCGTGTGGCACGTGTCTACACACCCGTAGAGGGAGCTTTGGCCGACATTCATGAGAAGCGTTATGCCACGTTTACGGCATTTCAGGATTTGGCCCGAGCGTCCCGGGAAACCTGAACTGCCGGTGGTCGATATGATGCGGTGCATAGTTTGCGTGCGGATGTTCGTCCTGAAGACAATTTGATCGAAACACGCTTATAATCCAACATGAGCAGATTTTCAGAAACCGAAGAAGTCCTGATTGGCCGCCTGCGTAGCCTAAAGGCCGCCCCTGAGGTGTCGATAAACCTAAACGATATCGGCGTGCCGATGAAAGCGGCGGGTTTCTCGCAATCTGAGATCATCGGCGTCCTGAATGCGCTGGAGCAAGACAAGGTGATCGCCTACACGCCTGGAAACCGACTGCTTGTGCTCAAAGACCTTCCAGATTAAAAGGAATGTTTTGCCATCTTGTCTCAGTCCTGCTGACTTGCTGCATCCAGCACGGCGTCCAATAGACCCGGAAACTGCTCGTTGATTTCGTCGCGACGCAGTTCATTCAGATGCGCGGGTCCATCTGTGCTCGTAAAGACGAGGCCTCCTTCTCGCAAGACTTTGAAGTGGTGAGACATACTGGATTTGGGTCGGCCACCATCCAGTGCAGAGCATGTGGCCTGTCCCTCACGGGACAGCTGACGTACAACGCCCAGCCTGATCGGATCACTGAGGGCATAGAGCACTTGAGCAAGCGTGACGTCTTTGAGGGCGGGATGTGGAATGGCGCGCATGAGACAACCCTAGCACAACGAAATCTTATTTGATAGTTCGATTGTATTCGAACAATCAAAGTTCTATATGATGATCTCTAGTTAACAGTCGGAGCTACCATGTCATCCTTGTTTACCCCTTTTACACTCAAAGACGTGACGTTGAGAAATCGCATCGCGGTGTCGCCAATGTGCCAGTATTCGGCCGAGGACGGTGTCGTCAATGACTGGCATCATGTTCATCTCGCAGGACTTGCGCGAGGCGGAGCAGGCTTGGTGGTTGCCGAGGCGACAGCCGTATCGCCTGAAGGCCGTATCACGCCCGGATGCGCTGGCATCTGGAGCGATGAGCAGATCGAGCCCTGGAAGAAGGCGGTGGGTTTGATGAAGGCCGCAGGTGCCGTCCCCGGCATCCAGATCGGACACGCTGGCCGCAAGGCGAGCGCCAATCGCCCATGGGAGGGTGATGACCATATTGCTGCGTCTGATCCGCGCGGCTGGGAAACGTTGGCACCATCAGCCATTGCGTTCGGAGCAAACCTCGGCAAGGTACCACAGGCCATGACGATTGCCGATATCCAGCGGATCAAGGCGGACTTCGTAGCCGCTGCGAAGCGGGCGCTTGCGGCTGGCTTCGAATGGCTTGAGCTTCACTTTGCGCATGGCTATCTCGGACAGAACTTCTTTTCGACCTGGTCCAACGAGCGGACTGACAATTACGGCGGTGACTTTGACGGACGGGCCAGATTCCTGCTCGAAACGCTTGCTGCCGTTCGCGATGTCTGGCCTGAGCACCTCCCGCTCGCCGCCCGCTTCGGCGTCACAGAATTCGATGGAACAGATGACCTGGAAGAGGGCATCGAGATGGTTCGCCGTTTCAAGGACGGCGGCCTCGACATAATCGATGTCAGCATCGGGTTCTCGACGCCGACTGCGAATATTCCCTGGGGACCTGCCTTCATGGCACCCATCGCCCAACGGGTACGGCGCGAAGTTGGACTTCCGGCCACCACCAGCTGGTTCATCAGCCAGCCAAAGCAGGCCGACGCGCTGATCGCGGATGATATGGTCGACATGGTGTCGCTTGGTCGCCCGCTTCTTGCCAACAGCCATTGGCCGTATCAAGCGGCGCTTGAACTGGGTATCGACAAGCCGTCCTGGACACTTCCTGCACAATATGCTCATTGGCTGGAACGGTATAGAACTGCCTAAGGCTGAATAACCGATCTCAGCCACCGCTGGTCACGAAACCACGGTGGCTGAATTTTGGGACGCCGCAGTGCGGGCATCAAGTCAAGGTTCTGACGGGTAGGGTGCGACAGACAAGCGGTGGCAGTCTTGTCATTCGGTATCGACATCGACGCCTGACCCTTGGTAGCCTCTGCGAGAGCGTAAGGTGACGAGCACTCACGGTGTTTGAAGCATCAATTTGTGCCTGCCAAACCGTGTACGTGCCAATTGCCAGCGCTGGGCTGTCAGTATTTTTTCTTCTTGAATATCTTGTTGCCCTTCGGTCCGCTGGTCACCGGTGTTCTCTCGCGGTTTTCGGCAAGCAGACTTCGCCAGCGCGCCACGCGCTCGCTGTCCAATGCGCCGCTTTTGACAGCTGCCTGAACGGCGCATCCGGGCTCATGGGCATGGGTGCAATCGCGAAATCGGCAGAGCGGTGCGAGTTCCGTGATTTCGGCAAACAGCGTGTCGATACCGTCGCTCGCGTCGCTGACAAAAAGTGTTCTGATGCCAGGGGTATCAATGATCCAGCCGCCTCCGGACATGGCATGAAGAGACCGGGCTGTTGTCGTATGCCGGCCTTTCGCGTCCTGTTCGCGTATGGTGCCGGTTTTTTGCATCGCCTCGGGACCAAGGCCTGAAAGTGTATTGACGAGCGTTGATTTTCCAACGCCTGATGAGCCGACCAATGCCACGGTCTGGCCAGCGCCACACCATGGTTTCAACAGAGAAACCGCATCGGCTGAACGTGCATTCAAGACCACGACGGGCAGGTCACGCTGAAGCGTCTTCGCCTGCTGTTCGAATGCGCTTGCCTCATCCGTTGTGTCGGCCTTTGTCAGAACGATCACAGGGGTCGTTTCGGCCTGATTGGCCATGATGAGATAGCGCTCCAGCCTTGAGAGGTTGAAATCGGCGTTACATGACGTGACGATCAGCAGTGTATCGACATTGGCCGCAGCAAGTTGGTGCCCGTGCCCGCCTTCCAGACGTCGTTGAAAGACGGTTTTTCGCTCGAGGCGGACGGTGAGTATGCCCGTTACGGGATCGGCCAGCACCCAGTCGCCAACCGCGAAGTCCGCAGTGTTGGAATTGGGAGGAAGCTCAAGGTCGATAGGGCCTTCGACATTGATCGCGTCGATACGCGCGCGATGCACCGAGGCCACACGCGCGGGCACGAGATGCGTCTCGCTCGGTTTGACCTGTTCCGCGAAGAAATCGGACCAGCCAAGCATGTTGAGCGATAATGTCGGGCTCGAAAGTGCCAAATGGTGATCCTCGGTCGCGGACACGCGATAGCGTGCAGCCATTCTGCGGTTTGAAACTGCGTTCTATACTGAAAGCAGCGTCATCGCCACAGGCCGTTGCCGTTACCTGATGATCTGGTTGGCCTCGGCAACCAGCTTGCCTGCCTTGAACACTTTGCGTCCCCTCGGAAAGGAAACGACCGCTTCCGGGATATTTCCAGCCGCGAGTGTAACGAAATCTGCCTTGGCACCAACGTAGATACCGTATTCCTCTATCCGGAGAGCTTTTGCGCTTTCGCTGGTAACGATCTCGAATGCTGCTTTCAATTCTTCGTCTGTGTAGAAGCCGGAGCGGTAGCCGATGATCTCGGCGCGATGCAACATATCACCATCACCATAGGGCCACCACGAATCGCGAATATTGTCATTGCCACTGAAAACAGTGACGCCTTCCTGGCGCAACACCGCGACCGGCGGAAAACTGTGATTGCCGGGCGCGTTCGTCATGATCGATACACCGCTTTCCGCAATCGTTCTGGCAATCTTGCGGGCAGCGTCTGTCTGCAGATCGCCCAGCCCATAGGCATGGCTGATGGCCACACGTCCCTGCATGCCGAGGACCACCGTCCGGGCGCAAATCTCCTCGATGGTGAAGGCACCCATACTTCCGGCATCATGCAGATGGATATCGATATCCACGCCATGTTTTTCGGCAACGCCGAAGACGACATCGAGATGACCGTTCGCGTCCCGGTCGAAACTTGCCGGGTCGAGACCGCCGACGAGGTCCGCGCCGAGGGTGATTGCCTCATCCAGCAATGCTGGTGTGCCGGGACTTTTCAGAATTCCGCTTTGGGGAAAGGCAACGATCTGGATATCGATAAGATTTTTATAGTCTTCGCGAGCCGCCAGAATGGTTTCCAGCGATTTCAGCCCCACCGAGCCATCCACCATGACATGGCTGCGCATGTGAAGCGTCCCGTTGCCGATGCAAAGATCAAGCTGATCACGGGCCCGTTTGTCCATCGGCGCCGCCACGGCCATATTCTGTGCCTGGAAGGCGACCCGCTCATGGACGTCGAAACCATTGGTGCAGGGACGATGCGGTATCCATGTGTCGCCGTAAAAGCTGGTGTCGAGGTGGATATGCCCTTCCACAAAACCGGGCACCAGCAGTTCTCCCGCGACATCGACGGTCGGCTCCGACGCTGCCTTTAATCCAGCAGGTTCGATCGAGACGATTCGTCCGTTATCGACGCCGATGTCGTATGACATGCCATCGGCCAGTCTGGCATTGGTAAAGACTGTCTTCGTCATCTGCATAGAGCTCCGGGCTTTCATTTTGCAGCAGAAGGCTAGATAGATATGCACGCAAAATCAATATATATTGCATGCAATAATTCTGGTAGATTACATACGATATGTGTGTCAGAAAGCATCTTGTTGCAATGATGCGCTGGACCAGATGGATGTCGATAAATCTCAGCAGAAGCGATGCGATCTACGCGTCTCTGCGTCGCGCCATTCTTGAGCAGGCTTTGAAGCCAGGAACGAAGCTGCCTGAGGATTCCATCGGCGATACGTTTGGCGTCAGCCGAACAAGCGCTCGCAATGCCCTTCTGCGTCTCTCCTCCGATGGTCTGGTCGAGATCAAGCCCAATCGAGGCGCGGCCGTTGCGATGCCCGCCTTGGAAGAGGCGCAAGAGGTTTTTGCCCTGAGGCGTTGTCTTGAACGTGAGGTTATCAGCCGCCTGTGCATGCGCATGCCGGGAGACGGCATTGATGCTCTCGTCAGCCACGTGCGCGAGGAAGAGCGCGCTCTCCAGGCATCATCTCCACGGTCTATCCGTTTGGCAGGCGAGTTTCACATTCTTCTTGCCGAGTTGACTGGCTCCAAGCTGCTGATCGATTTCATTAGCCAGATCGTTTCGCGCTCCTCGCTAATTCTCGCCCGTTTCGGGCGTCCACATTCTGCCGAATGCGGCATCGATGAGCATATCCAGTTGATCGAGGCGTTGAAAAATCAAGATCCGGAAGCTGCTGTCAGCATCATGGATCATCACCTGCATGCGGTTGAGGATAGAGCCAAGGTGGACGAGAAGGATGATGGCCCGGATATCACCACAATTCTCAGCCGCTATATCTCGTTATCCGATTAGGGGTATCCATGCGTCAGTCTGAACATTGTGCGGCCCGCTCGAACAACGGCATGGTCACATCTCCGCACCACGTGGCGAGTGAAGCGGGTGCGAAGGTCCTGCGTCGGGGTGGTACGGCGATCGAGGCAGTGATTGCGGCGGGGGCGGCGCTCACCGTTCTCTATCCGCATTTTTGTGGGTTGGGTGGGGACGCGATATGGATTGTGGCGGACCGCACCGGTCGGCGAAAGACGATCATGGGGATAGGTCAGGCGGCGGAGCATCTTCCCGTTCTCGACGCGATACCGCAACGCGGACCGTTATCTGCACTGACAACGGCAGCCCTGGTCGATAGTTGGGGAAAAGCCTTGCAATATTCCGGCGAGAATTGGCAAGGATCGGAGAGTTTGGCGACGTTGCTGGTCGACGCGATTGAGCTGGCCGCAGGTGGTTTTCCGGTCAGCCGGTCGCAGAAGCATTGGCATGAATTTCGGGCCAATGACATTGCCAGCTGGCCTGGCTTCGAGGCTCATTTTGTGACCGAAGGCATTCAGCGTCAGCCACAATTGGCATCGACCTTGCAACGGATCGCACTTTACGGTCACCGCGAGTTTTACGATGGCGAGCTCGCCCGACGCATTGCAAAGGGTCTGCAGGCCGCGGGCAGCCCGATCCGTTTGCACGACATGCAAAAGACGGACGCGCAGATGGTCGATCCTGTATCCACGGTCTATCGCGGCATCGAACTTTTGGCGCCGCCGCCACCATCCCAAGGGGTAACGACGCTGTGCATCATGGGCGTCCTGTCGAATTTCGACATGGCCGATATCGATCCGTCATCTGCGGAGTTCTATCATCTTTGCGTCGAAGCGGTGAAGCAGGCCTTTCTTGAACGCGGCGCGATTGCCGACCCGGATTTCGTGGCGCAGGCATGCAGTGACTGGCTGAGCGAAACAGTTCTATCGCGCAAGGCCGCAGCAATCGACCGTCGAATCGCCGAACCTTGGCCCGCTGTCCATCAAACCGGCGATACGGTCTACCTTGCGGCTGTTGATCAAGAGGGACGATGCGCCAGTGTCTTGCAAAGCACCTATTATGATTGGGGAAGCGGCGTGCTGCTGGAGGACACCGGCATTCTTTGGCAAAATCGCGGCGCGGCGTTCAGTGTCGATCCTGTTAGCCCGAATGTTCTGGCATCGGGAAAAAGGCCGTTCTATACGCTCAACCCCGGCATCGGCTTGAAAGATGGCAAGCCGCATCTTCTGTATGGCACACAAGGCGCGGATGGACAGCCGCAGACACTGGCGTTGCTCTTGAGCCGGCTGATCGACCACGGTTTTGATCCGCTTTCTGCACTCTCTGAACCCCGTTTTTTGCTCGGTCGAACCTTTTCCGATATCCGAGACAATCTCAAAATAGAGGCGTCTGTTGGCGCCGATGTCATCGCGACATTGCATGCAATGGGCCATGAAACGATTGCCATACCTGCGCTCAATGCGCTGGCCGGCCAGGCGGGAGCGATCCGAATGGATAGTGACGGCTGGATCGATGGCGCGCATGATCCCCGCAGCGACGGCTGTGCGATCGGTATTTGAGGACTGAAATGCTGTTTGATCTCGTTTTTCGAAATGCGCAACTGATCGACCAGCCGCGGCCCGTGGATATCGCAGTCAAGGGCGGTCGCATCGCGGCAATTGGCGCCCATATGAGGTGCGATGCCGTCGCTGAGGAAGACGTGGAAGGACATGTGGCATTTCCTGGCTTCGTTGACGCGCATGTCCATCTCGACAAGGCTTGCATTCTGGAGCGCTGCACAATCTGCGCCGGAACATTGGAAGAAGCCGTTCGCGAAACGGCAAAAGCCAAAAGCGGATTTTCCGAAGAGGACGTTTTCAAACGCGCATCGGCCGTCGTCCGCCAAGCCATCGTTCACGGCACAACGCGTATGCGGACTTTTGTAGAGATCGATCCTCGCGCAGGCATGCGCTCATTCGAGGCCGTAAAGCGCGTTCGAGAGCGGTTTTCGTTTGCGATGGATATCCAGATTTGTGCCTTTGCCCAGGAAGGCCTGACGCAGGAGCCTGAAACGGAGCTGATGCTGGACGAGGCATTGCGCACCGGTGCCGATCTTATCGGCGGCTGTCCCTATACCGATCCGCAACCGGAGGAACATATCAGACGGATTTTTGCGCTTGCCAGAAAACATGACGTGGATGTGGATTTTCATCTGGATTTCAGTCTCGATCCGGCAAAGACCGACTTGCCAGCCGTTATCGAAGCGACACACGCGCACAACTACGGCGGCCGCGTGACGATCGGCCATGTCACCAACCTTTCTGCGCTCGATCCGGCGCAGCGTTCGGTCATTGCGCGCAAGATCGCCGCTGCCGGAATTGCCGTCACGGTTCTGCCCGCGACGGATCTTTTTTTGATGGGGCGAGATCGTCAGTCGAACGTTCCGCGCGGCGTCACGCTAGCGCATCTGTTTCTGGCAGACGGAGTACAGGCAGCAATCGCCACAAACAACGTCCTCAACCCCTTCACGCCATTTGGTGATGCCTCACTGGCACGCATGGGAAACCTCTACGCCAATATCGCGCAGCTTTCCCGTGATCAGGACATCGACGATGTCTTTGCCATGGTGAGCGCCCGCGCTTCGGCCCTTATGCGGGCTGACTACGGATTGGTCGTGGGTGCCCCCGCCGATATCGTCATTCTTGACGCTCTTGATCATCGAACCGCAATCCGATCCATCGCGCCTACGCTTGCCGGGTGGAAGGCGGGTAAAAAGACATTCGTCCGCGCTCTTCCCGAGATATTTGAGGGATGAAGGCGCTGGGCTGCGGTCCGTCAGCTTAGAGCTTGTGAGCCAGGGCAATCGCATCGGCAACAGCGTCGCGCTGCTCCGTTAACATGCTGGTCGCCACGCGTATATGGTTGCTGGGCAGGATTGAAAATTTCGAGCCGGGGTTGACTGCTATGCGCCTGGCAGCCAACGTAACCACAGCAAAGGGCTCGGACTCAACGGGAATCCAGAGCGCAAGGCCACTCCCATTCTCGACATTGACGCCCCGTGCGCGAAGGGCAATTGCAAGCCCGGTGCAGCGCTCACGATAGTGCTCGCGAGCACGCGCAATTGTCTCCCATGTCGACGGCTGGTTCAGCAACCATGCAGTAGCGCCTTGCAAGATGCGGCTGGTCCAGCCCGAACTGAAGCTTCTGTATGACTGGATCTGCTCGATGATTTCGGCTGTGCTGGATAAAATCGCCAACCGCAGATCTGGGCTCAGCGTTTTGGAATAGGATACGATGTGGATCGTCCTCTCAGGAAACCGCCCTCCCAGTGACCGTGGCGCGTCGGGCGAAATATCGGCCGTTCCGTCATCCTCCACGATCAACGTGTCGGACCCTTCCAGAATGTCGCCAAGAGCGCCCAAGCGCTCCGCACTCACTGACCTGCCGGTGACGGAGTGAATTCTTGGCTGAAAGAGAAATGCCGCCGGCCGGTGCGCCATCGCCTCCTGAAGCGACGATGGCAAAGGGCCTTCTTCATCGCATTGAACAGGCAGGATGACTACGCCGATATCCTCAAGGATATCCAGCAGTCGCATGGCAGTGGGGTGTTCGATTGCCACTGCCGAGCCTGGCTGCACAAGCGCGTGCAAGAGGGTGTAAATCGCATTGTATCCGCCATTCGTGGCCAAGAATGCCTCGGCTGCATAGGGCCATGTTTTTTCGGCAGCTTCCCGTAATTCCGGCACGATCCGGCTGCGCTCGTAACTGTTCGTTCCCGTTGCAGATGCCCCGTGCGCCATCGCTTGCGCCAATTGAGGAAGGAGGCCGGGATCGGGAACCGCGAGTGTCAGGTCGATAGAGCCTGCTCCGTAGTTGCCGGAACTTGCGAGCCTTTCCGGCTTGGCAACAAAGCGCTCGCCGCATACCCACGTACCGTTTCGTCCCCGACCGGTGATAATTTTCTGTTGACGCAGGTCACTCCATGCTTCTGAAACCGTGGCAGGGCTTACGCCGAGTTCATATGCAATATCGCGAATTGCCGGTAAACGAACGCCCAAAGGAAGGACACCGGCACGCACCAAAGCACTGGTTTCCATCGCTATTCCACGTTTCGTGCGATTGGTTATTTTTTCAGCAAACCAAGCAGCAGAAATGAAGTCGCTCATTTTTCAATCACCTTTAAATGTTCAATAACAAAATAACATTTGTGATCTATCAAATGAACATTTAATTTCGGTCTGGTGAAAGAAATCGTGAGCCTGAAAATGCCCTTGAAAATTCGTCTCGCATTGCGCGACTGGGACTATATGACGCCGCTGGTTCTGGGCGATGTTTCGTCTCCCCGCCTTGAGGTCGAAGTGGACCGCGTTGGTACGCTGGTCCCCAACATCGCGACCGATAAGCGCTATGATGCCGCCGAAATGTCGTTCAGCCGCTATGCGCAGATGCGCCATGATGGCGAAGATCATGTCGTCGGCATCCCGAATTTCATCATGCGGGGGTTTCGTCACCGCTGCATCATCACGGCGAAAGAGAGTTCAGTTCACCGTCTGAGTGACCTCGCAGGTAAAAGGATCGGTGTTACCGGTTGGCGGGATTCTGGCAACACGTGGACGCGCGCGGCGGTTCGTCGCGAAGGTGTCGGTGTGGAGGATGCCATGTGGTATGCGGGCCGCCTGACCGAAGCGCATCCGATTACCGACCGGCTCGATGGTTTTGGTCGACAAGGGAGGATCGAGGCTGCACCCGCAGAGCGCCCGATGGTGGAGCTTCTTCGTGAGGGCGGCCTCGACGCGATTTTTACGCCTTTTATGCCGGAAGGTTTCTTTGACAAGGCATCGCCGTTCCGTCAGGTGCTGTCCGATTATCGTGCGTCCGAAATCGCCTATCTCAATGATGTCGGTTATGTCCCGGGCATGCATCTGATCGGGATCAAAGCGCAGATCGTTGCGGACAATCCATGGGTCGTGGAGGAACTCAGTGATATGATCGATGAGTCTCAGCGCATCTGGCTGGCCAAACGTGAAAAATACGCCGATACGACACCGTGGATGATCGATGAGCTGAGCCGCTGTGCTGCCGATCTGCCAACTGGCTGGAACAAGAGCGGGATGGCCGCGAATGAGGCAATGATCTCTGATTTCGCCGAAGAGCTATACGAACAGAAAATCCTGCCTCGGCGCCTGTCGCCCACCGACCTCTTTCCGAAATTTGCATAAATATCAATAAATAAGGGGAATGCCGAAATGACAATCAAAATGGTCACATCGACTGTGCTTGCCGGTCTGCTGTCTGCAACCATGAGCCTTGCTCAGGACGCAGCAATTCCGGCCCAGAAAAAGGATGATGCGCTGCACGCGCGTCTGCCGGAAAAAATTCGGACCGCTGGCGAGATGACATCCGTCAATAACGGCTCGTTTCCGCCCTATGAAATCGTGACGGGTACGGAGATGACCGGCGCCAGCGCCGATCTGACAGAGGCGCTTGGCCAGCTCCTCGGTGTCAAGATCGATCATGCGACAGTGGGCGGCCTGCCAGCCCTTCTCTCTGGCGTCAATTCAGGCCGCTACCAGTTTGCATTCGGCCCGATCGGCGATTTCAAAAGTCGCGAGGAATCCAATGATTTTGTCGACTGGGTGCAGGAATTCGTCGTGTTCGCGGTTCAAAAGGGCAACCCTAAAGGCATCGTTTCGCTCGATACGGCATGTGGCCATCGCATTGCGGTGATGGCGGGCGGTTCAGCCGAACGGGTCATTCAGGAGCAGAACAAAAAATGCAGCGCCGATGGTAAGCCTATCGAAGTGCAGTCCTTTACCGACCAGCCAAGCTCAATCCTCGCCGTTCGCTCCAAACGTTCCGACGCTTTCTTCTCGTCACAGGCGCCGCTGACCTATTTTGTCAGCCAGGCTAACGGCCAGCTGGAACTCACGGGCGTCGGAGAGAAAAACGGCTTCGATAGCCTCTATCAAGGTGCAGTCGTTCCCAAGGGCTCGCCGCTGGCAGCGGTGCTGCGCGATGGTGTCAAAGTTCTCATGGACAACGGTACCTATGCCACGATCATGAAAAAGTGGGGTCTTGAAAACAATATGCTGAAAGAGCCGGGCATCAATCTCGGCGGGGCGCTGCCAAAATGACCATGGACGCCAGAACCAGCGTGTCGCTATCCGGCGATGCGTCCGAGAGAGATGTGGCAAACGCTCACACTCCGTTTCGCTATGATCGCTTCGCGCTGTGGGCCATCATTGCGCTCTTCGTGGTCAATTTTGTCTGGATCGTCGCCAACAACGAAAATTTCGGTTGGTCAATTGTGGCGGCATATTTCTTCGACCCGACCGTCATTCAGGGCCTTTATGTGAGCCTCGGCTTGACCGTGGTTGCCATGATCATCGGTGTTATGTTGGGGCTGTTGCTGGCAATTGCGCGCATGTCGACTGATGGTCTGGCAAGTTCTTTTGCGTCGCTGTTCATCTGGTTTTTCCGGGGAACGCCGCTGCTCGTCCAACTCATCTTCTGGTACAATATGTCGACCTTGTTTCCAGAGCTTTCCATCGCGATCCCGTTCGGCCCGACCTTGGCGAGCTGGGACACCAATTCCGTGATAACACCGATGACGGCGGCCATCGTTGGCCTGGCGCTCAACGAAGCGGCCTATATGGCAGAAATCATTCGTGGTGGACTGTTATCCGTGGATCGTGGACAGGCCGAGACAGCCGAAGCCTTCGGCATGACGCGGGCGCGCGCTCTTCGCCGCATCATCATTCCGCAAGCCATGCGCTCCATCGTACCACCCACCGGCAACCAGTTGATCAGCATGATCAAGGCAACATCGCTGGTCAGCGTCATTGCCATGGCCGATCTGCTCTATTCGGTTCAGTCGATCTACAACCGGACCTTTGAAATCATCCCGATGCTATTGGTTGCGGTCATCTGGTATCTGCTGATCACCTCCGTCCTCAATGTGGGGCAGGCCTATATCGAGCGGTATTACAGCCGTGGTGACCGTCGCAGCGACCCCGCCGCCAAGCCTGCCGCACCGGCGCTTATCGAGGAGCCAAGCCATTGATCGCCGCAGAGACCAGAGAGCCGCTCGTCAGGGCGCGCAATGTTCACAAGTCCTATGACCAGCTGGAAGTGCTGAAAGGCATCGATCTTGATGTTGTGCCGGGCGAAGTCGTCGCCATTCTCGGGCCCTCTGGTTCCGGAAAGTCGACTTTCCTGCGCTGCATCAATCACCTTGAATCCATCAATAAAGGGTCGATCGATGTGGATGGTGACCAGATCGGCTATCGCATGCAGCGCAACCGGTTGGTCAAGCTGTCGGCAAATGCCATTGCTGCACAGCGCCGCAAGATTGGAATGGTGTTTCAGAGCTTTAACCTCTATCCGCATTTGACGGTGCTTGAAAATATCATCGAGGCGCCGGTGGGCGTGCATGGCGAAACAAGGGCTGCTGCGATCCAACATGCCATGCAGCTTCTGGAACGGGTCGGGCTTTCTGATAAGGCGAAGAACTATCCGCGCCAGCTTTCAGGCGGCCAGCAGCAGCGCGTCGCAATCGCTCGCGCACTGGCCATCAAACCCAAGCTGATGCTGTTTGACGAGCCAACCTCGGCTCTCGATCCCGAACTGGTGGGTGAAGTGTTGAACACCATGCGCGATCTCGCCAGTCAGGGTCTTACGATGATTGTGGTTACGCACGAAATTAGCTTCGCGCGAGAGGCGGCAGACCGGGTCGTTTTTATGGATGGCGGCCACATCGTGGAAATGGGCAGGCCGGAAGAGGTGATCGGCAATCCGCAACATGAGCGGACAAAGACTTTTCTGTCCCGCTTCCTTTAGGCTCGCGCGCCAATTCCCACACTTCGCCGGTCTTTCGACCGGCGCTCTTTTTCCCGATATTGGATGAACGTCATGCTTAACGATAACAGATATGCCCGTGTTTCCGACTTCGAACCAATGGAAGCGGAGATGAAAGAGACACGCCAGTACCTTCATGCCCACCCGGAACTGTCGCAGGAGGAAACTGAAACTGCACGTTTTGTGGCTGAAAAGCTGGAAGCCTGGGGCTATGAGGTCACCCGCAATGTCGGCGGGCACGGCGTCGTTGCATGCCTGACAAACGGCACGGCCAAAAAAAGCATCGGCATTCGCGCGGATATGGATGCGCTGCCGATTCTGGAAGAGACAGGATTGCCCTATGCCAGCAAGACGCCGGGAAAGATGCATGCCTGCGGCCATGACGGCCACACGACGGTTCTGTTGGGCGCCGCAGAATATCTGGCCAAGACACGCCATTTCGACGGAACGGTGACGCTGATCTTCCAGCCCGCCGAGGAAAGTGGAAAGCCGAGTGGCGCGCAACAGATGATCGCCGACGGTCTGTTTGACCGGTTTCCCATCGACGCGATTTTCGGTCTGCACAATCATCCCGGTGCCGCGGAAGGAGCATTTCTGTTGCGGTCTGGCCCAATGATGGCTTCGTCTGATACGGTGAAGATGACGATTAAGGGCAAAGGCGGCCACGCATCACGACCGCATCTGACGATCGATCCTGTCGTCGTTGCCTGCAATCTTGTCGTTGCGCTCCAGACGGTGGTATCACGCAATATCGATCCGACGCAGACAGCCGTGGTGACCGTTGGCACCATTCACGCCGGAGAGGCCGTCAATGTCATTCCTGAACATGCCAAACTCTCGCTGAGCGTCCGCTGCTTCGAGCCTGGCATTCGCGACGTGCTGCAAGCGCGCATTACAAAACTTGCGCACGCCATTGTGGAAGGGTTTGGGGCTACGATCGATATCGACTATGAACACGGCTACCCGGTCGTTGTGAATTCGGATGCTGAAACCGTATTTGCCCGCACCGTTGCCGAAGAGCTGGTCGGCGCAGAAAACGTTTCAACCTGCAATCTGATCCCAGGCAGCGAAGACTTTGCCTATTTTCTCGAGCACAAGCCAGGGACTTTCCTACGCCTCGGCAATGGCGTCAATTCTTCCACATTACACAGTTCGAAATATGATTTTGCCGATGGTAGTCTGACTGTGGGCGCTGCGATGTGGGCAAGACTTGCAGAGCGATTCCTCCCGGCTTGATTGCCTGGCGGAGGTGGCGACGCGTCGCTTGCGCAATAAAAAAGCGCACCGCTTGTCATCGGTGCGCCTTGGACATCATCTCAGAAAATCGATGAGATCCTGATTGAGCCTTTCGGGAACGGTGGCGAACAGGCCATGAGGTTCGCCCTCATATTCGATGAGTTTTGCGCCTGAAATACCGTTGGCGGCTGCGCGCCCCGACGGCTCGATTGGCACCGTCTTGTCGCCAGTGCCGTGGATGACCAGCGTTGGTACGGTGAATGCCGAAAAGTCGGGTCTGAAATCGGTTTTTCCGAAGGCATCCACACAGTCGATCGTCGCCTTTGGACTTGCCATGACGCCCAGAATGAAGGACCAGTCAAGGATGCCTTGGCTCACAGGACTGGTCACGAACCCAACGCCATAGAATGTCTTTGCAAAGCTATGAAGAAACGCGAAGCGATCCTTTCGGATGTCTTTTTTCATGTCCTCGAAGACGCTGGCGTCCACGCCGTAGGGATTGGTCTCGTCTTTCAGTAGATAACCGGCGACGGATGCCACGAGAACGGCTTTGGAGACTTTGGACGCACCGTGTCTGGATAGATATCTAGCTATTTCGCCGCCACCCATGGAAAACCCGACGAGCGAGACGCTTTGCACATCCAGACTGTCGATAACGGCCGACAGGTCATCAGCGAAGGTGTTGTAATCGTATCCGCTTGCCGGATGCCCGGACTGGCCAAATCCGCGCCGGTCATAAGTGATGACCCGAAAACCCGCTTCAAGCAGGGCCACGGTCTGATACTCGAACATATCGCCTGTCAGCGGCCAGCCATGGATGAGAATAACGGGGTTACCTTGACCCATGTCCTTGACGTGTAACTGCGTACCGTCTTTTGCTTCTACATATGCCATCTAGTCAAACTCCCGTTGTCGATGCTGGACGGTAAAGGTGTTTGCGGCGCAACAGGTTCCTGCGGAGAACCGAATATCTTTGAATAGAATGATAAATGGGATCAATCAGTCTTGATCACCATCGCGCGTTTCCATCGCGAGGTCATGCAATACCTGCGTATCTTCGGGGTCATATTCTGCAGCCAGAATGACGCTGAGAAACGCGGCGCGTGCAATTTCCTTCTTGGTCGCCTGCGGGTGATGGTTTTTCACCGCATCGATCAGAGCTTTCGGCTTCATGCCGGGCTCCGCCAGACCTTTGATGGTCTCGGCTATTTTTTCGATCTCTCGCAGTTTGCCTTCGCGCATTTCATCTCTCCGCTCGTTATGCGGCGGCAAGGTCGCATTGTTTTATGAGCGTTATATGAAAGACGCGAAGGCGACCGGCTGAATCACCTCTTGCGGTGCAAGTCGTCCCGATCAACGCCGAAATGGTCGAAAATCATATCGACATTGCGACGGTGGGATTTGAAATAGAGGTCGAAGATGTCGCCCAGCAGCGGGACGCTACCGACCACGGAATCCAAGGCAACGTTGCCGACCATGCGGGCCAATTTTTCCGGCGGAATACCGAGGCGGCGCGCTTCGTTCACGATGTAGAGGCCAACCAGCGCACCTGCGCCGTCTCCGACGAGAGGCACGAGGCCCAAGATGGAATCGGCGCCAAATCGAAGGCGGGTTCCAGGAATGCCGATGGCCGTATCCATCAGGCGCGCAACACCTGAAAGGCGCCGCAGCCGACGCAGGCGTGCTGCAGTGTCAACAAACTCACGTGCGTCATCACCACCGGCGTGGCTGGCATTCCATGTTTTTTCGGCCATGAGGTGCTCCATCAGCAAACGGGAAAATATCCGCTCTAAATGAATGGGGACGCCGATGACGCTGTTCAAGTCTTGGTGTTTACGATTGTCCCTGTTGTATCACTGATCGCGTCTGCAAACATGCCGCGTGCCCTTTTGTATTGTGTGCCAAGTTTATCGCGCAGCGCGCAACCTCTCTTTCCCGAATGCATTTCATACACTACATGTATCAATGAGGGGATCGCCGCCGCGGCAATCCAGAGCGGATGCCGAATTTGACACGTCACGAAACGAACGATCTGCGCCTCGCCGAGTTGCAGTCCTACGGCATACTGGATACGCCGCCCGAAGCTGGCTTCGACGATATCGTTGGCCTCGCAACGCTGCTCTGTGATGCGCCGGTAGCCCTTGTGAGTTTTGTCGATAGCGACCGGCAATGGTTCAAGGCACGCCAGGGTTTTGATCCCTGCCAGACGAACCTTGAAAGCTCTGTGTGCCGTCATGTGCTGGGCATGACCCAAATCCTCGAAGTGCCTGATCTGACCAAAGACCCGCGCACGGCAAACAACCCTTTGGTCGTGGATGTCCCGCACATTCGATTCTACGCAGGCGCACCGCTCATCACGTCGAGCGGGCATACGCTCGGCACCTTATGTGTGCTGGATCATGTGCCGCGACCTCAGGGCCTGACAGGATCGCAACGCGGTGGGCTTGAAGCGCTTGCGCGTCAGGTCATGATGCAGCTGGAACTGCGCAAACTGGCCGTGGACCGCACGCGCATGCTCGCCGAGCGAATAGAGGACCAAGCGCAGTATCAGGAAGTTTCCGAAAAGCTGGCTGCCGCCCAGAGAGCTGGCGGCGTGGGGCTTTTCACGCTCGATATCGCGACCAACACCGTCAAGGGAACGCAGGAGTTTTCACGCACGTTCGGCCTCGAACATCTGGATGAACGCCCAGCGCGGGAACTTGAAAGCCTTGTGATCCCCATGGATGACAAGCTGGTCTCTCACGAAGACAACCGGCGCACAGGTGAAGCTCCGACCGATGTGGAATATCGCATTCGAAAAGCGGACACGGGTGAAATCCGCTGGATCGCACGAAAAGGCGATTTTCAATTCGATGACAATGGTCGCCCGGTCGGGTTCATTGGCGTTACGCGTGACATCACAGCGCGCAGGCAAGCCGAAGAGAAGTTGCGTAAAGCGCAGGAAACGCTGGAGCTTGCTCTCGACGTGACGGAGATGGGGACATTCGATTACGACCTCGTTGCCGACACTCTGGTGTGGGATGATCGGTGCCGCACGCTGTTTGGTTTGCCGCAAGATGCCGACGTCGATTACGAGACGTTTCTGACGGGCTTGCACCCGGATGATCAGGAGCGGACGCATGACGCCGTCAAGGCGGCAATAGACCCACAAGGCGATGGCATTTTCGATGTGGAATATCGCACGATCGGATTGGCCGATGGTGTCGAGCGATGGGTTGCGGCCAAGGGCAAAACCTTTTTCCATGGCGCGAATGCGCTTCGCTTCATCGGTACCGTCAGAGATATTACGCGGGCAGGGGAGGCCCAACGCCGCCTGCGCGAGGCGGAAGAGCGTTACCGCTTCGCCAGTCGTGCAACCAACGACGCAATTTGGGACTGGGATTTCGAAACCAATTTCGTCCTTTGGAACGAGGCTTTGACCACCGCTTACGGCCATGACCCGGATAGAATCGAGCCGACGGGCGCGTGGTGGATCGACCATATTCATCCCGATGACCGCCAGAGGATCGATCATTCGATCCACGCCGTCATCGACGGGACGGAGACTGAATGGACCGATGGCTATCGCTTCAAGCGTGCTGATGGCACCTATGCTCCGGTCTTTGATCGAGGTCACGTCATTCGAGATGAACAGGGTCGCCCACGCCGGATGATTGGCGCGATGCTGGATCTGACAAGGCTACAAAAGGCAGAAGCGGAACTGCTTGAAAGCCAGAAACAGCTTCATGTCGAGCGCGGTCTTCTCGAGGCCGTCGTCCAGCAGGCGCCTATCGGAATATCCATCATTTACGCCGATGGTCACGAGACGTTCAACACCAGGCTCGAACAGATGTTCGGGCAGCAGGTGACGACAAAGGGCGGAGTTCTTGCGCTTGGAGTGCTCGTTCCTGATGCAGCGGAGGCCGAGCGCCTCATCGAGCACCAGAACGAGCAGGGCGAAAATCGCAGATACGAGGTGACCACCACGCCTGTCCGAGACCACAGCGGCGGCATTCTGGCGACACTTGCGCTGGTCATCGATGTCGAGGATCGCAAGCAGGCGGAAGAACGACGCGCCTTGCTCAACCGCGAGCTTTCTCACCGGCTCAAGAATTCATTGGCCATCGTGCAGTCCATCGTGAGCCAGACGTTGCGATCGGCACCCGATGTGAAGTCTGCGCAGCGGACACTTGCGCCGCGCATCAATGCATTGGCAACAGCCCATGAAACATTGTTGACGGGCCATCGCGATGCTGCCCTTGTGGCGGAACTGGTAAGATCTGCCACATCCATCCATGCCGGTAGCGACCGTATCAGCGCAAATGGCCCGGATGTTCTCCTTGGTCCGCAAGCCTCGCTTGCGCTATCCCTTGTTCTTCACGAGCTTTCCACCAATGCCTTGAAATATGGCGCCCTTTCTGTTGCGGAGGGACGCGTGGGCATCAGCTGGAGCGTCGAAGGGGCGTCTCCGGACGCCCCGAAAATACTGAGGTTCACGTGGATGGAATCGGGTGGTCCGCTCGTGACCGCGCCGCAGCAGCGCGGGTTCGGCACCCGGTTGATCGAAATCGGCCTTGGTGCCGGCCAACGGGCATCGCAGATCGATTACCGTCCAGAAGGGCTGCACTACCAGGCGGAAGCGGAATTATCGGCTCTGGAGGCCAAGTAAGCCTCCAGACGTTGGTGCGTCACTGAAGTGCTGGTTTCTTCAAAGAGCCGCAGCCTGCTGCATATGGGCGATCAGGTTGGTTCGAGTATCGCAAATGGCAAGGCGCTGTTGTTTGACAAAGCAAACGAGCGCCGTATCGTGCCTCTGGGCTAACACGAGCAAGATCAGGCTGAAAACATATGGCAAGCAAGAATAGACCCGTTTTTGTCGCGGAGAGGGTCGCCCGACCGGGCTGCATTACCGGTGAAACGCCCGTCTGGGAGCCGGATCGGTCGCGGGTGACATGGGTCGATGCACCCGGTCTTGCCCTTTATCGCATGACCTATCCGGATGGTGTCATGCAGCGGTTCGATCTTCCAGTCAAAATCGGCGCTCTCGCCGTCCGGGCAGGTGGTGGCTTCATTGCATCTACCGAACGCGGATTTGCAACGTTGACTTTGGAAGACGACGCCGTGCAGCTCGATTATGCCGGTGGCCCGAACCTCGAGCCCGGCTGGCGCATGAATGATGGGGCCTGCGATCGGCAAGGGCGTTTCTGGTCCGGCTCCATGGCGCCGGATACGTCCGCACCGGGCGCATTCGGCACGCTTTTCAGAATTGGGCGAAAGGCGGATATTGTTGAAAGAGGTGGTCGCTTTCGCACCCAGAACGGCCTCGCCTGGAGCCCGGACGGCACGTCCATGTATGTTTCGGACTCTAACCCGCTCAATCCGCATGTCATGCGGCATGACTTTGATACAGAGACGGGAGAGATCGGCGCAGGGCAGCTGTTTGCCGATCATGTCCTGCTTGGAGGACGTCCGGATGGCGCGGCCATGGATATCGATGGCTGCTACTGGATTGCCGCGAGCGACAGCGGTCGCATCGTTCGTATGACGCCCGCCGGTGTTATCGATGCGGAAATCCACGTCGATGTGCCAAACGCCACCAATATGTGTTTTATCGGCAAGGATCTCAAAACGGCATTCATCACGTCCTTGCGGGCTGGCGGCAACGGCCCCGGCGGTGATGTCTACGTCGTTGATCTTCCTTTCCAGGGGCTGGCCGAACCTCTCTTTCAACCCGAATAGCTGCGTGGCGCAAAGCCCCAAGTCCGACCGCGGCCTTGGCCTCGGCATCTTTTGTCGCGACGGTGGACTGGTGGAGAATATTCGCCTCATCAGGATTTGCGTCGATTGCCATGAAACGCCCGCTGGTTTTTGCGGTTCTGGCGAGGCGATCATGGTTCCCGACCGCCGTCCGGAAGAGTTTCCGGTATCCGGGTATCCTCACCAAAGGCGTAACACGATTGGAAACCAACGACATTCACATCTCCCGACCTGATCCTTTGCCGGAAAACTGGAGCGCCGAGATCGTCCTCGTCACCAAGGCTGCGGACTGAATTTCGACGGCTATCAGCCGCCGACCATATGCCGCGGCTCAAACCTCTCGAGCAGTCCGGTATAGGGCTTGGAGACAGGCGACGCGTAGGCGCCGCTTTTTGCGGTGGTGAGACCAAGCGTTATCAAGGCCTCTGCCTGTTTGACGGCGCAGGCGACGCCATCGATCACTGGGACGTTGAATTCGCTGCGTAACTCTGCGGTTAGATCTGCCATGCCAGCGCAACCAAGGACGATAGCCTCGGCTCTGTCCTTATCAAGTGCGGCCCTGATCTCTCGCCGCAGTTTTTCGCGCGCGTTGGAAGCGGGGTCTTCCAGCGAGAGCACTGGAATATCTGCCGCACGAACATTGCAGCGGCCCGACATGCCGTAACGATGGACGAGGTGTTCCAGTGGTTGGCGCGACCGCTCCATCGTGGTGACGATGGTGAACCGCTGGGCGATAAACGAGGTTGTGGCAAGCGCTGCCCCGCAGATGCCGATTACCGGTATATTGGCCAAAGCGCGGGCGGCATCCAGGCCCGTATCGTCGAAGCACGCGATGATCGCTGCTTGCGCACCTGCCTTCTCGCCCTTTGCTATTTCCATCAGCAGGCCAGGTACTGCGAAGACCTCGTCGTAGTAGCCCTCGATGGACACCGGCCCCATGGAGGATGTGACAGCGCTGATCTCCGTGTCGGCACTTGCCACCCTTAAAGCCGAATCCGCGATGGTTGCGGTCATGCTGGCCGTCGTGTTTGGATTAACGATGAGAACGCGCATGGATTTCACTTTATGACCGCAAACGGCGACGGTTGAGGTGGACGATGAGGCCGAGGGTAGCGGCGATCACGAGGAAGGAGAAAACCGTTGTCACGGTGCCCAAGGCGTAAAGCACCGGCGTGGTCACATTCGTCGTCATGCCGTAGATTTCGAGTGGGAGCGTGTTGAAGGTACCTGCCGTCATCAACGTGCGGGCAAATTCGTCATAGGACAGCGTAAAGCCGAAGAGACCGACGCCGATAAGGCTTGGCGCGATCATCGGCAAGACGACATGGGCGAAGGTCTGCCACGAACTTGCACCCAGATCGCGGGCGGCTTCCTCGTAGGCCGGGGAAAAGCGGTTGAACACGGCAAACATGATGAGGACGCCAAAGGGTAGGGTCCAGGTCAGATGCGCGCCGAAAGCGGATGTGTACCAGGAAGGCTCCAACCCCAATTGCTGGAAGACGACGCCGATCCCGAGCGAAATGATGATGGACGGCACCACGAGGCTTGCGACCGCCAGATAGAAAAGTGCTGTCGAGCCAATGAACCGGCGACGAAAGGCCAGACCTGCAAGCAGCGATACGCCGACCGTCACCAGCATCACCATGATGCCAAGCGTGGCAGAGCGCTTGAATGAGCCTCCGAAATCCCCGACAGCCTGGGTTTCGAAGAGATTGGCAAACCAGCGCAGCGATACTCCGTTCAACGGGAATGTGAGGCCTCCGTTCGGGCCTTGGAACGAAAGGATGAGGATTGCCGACAGCGGGCCGTAAAGAAACAGCACGAAGACCGCAAAGAAGATCGCCAGAATATAAAACTCGCGGCCACGTTTATCGCTGTGCATCTCAAAGCTCCTTGCGGATATCGACGATGCGCAGAATACCGGCAACCATCATCAAGACGAGAACGAGCAGCACCACGGCGTTGGCGGCGGCGGCGGGGTATTGCAAAAGCGACATCTGGTTCTTCATCATCAGCGCAACCGATGCGCTTTGACCGCCGGACATGACCTGCACCGTCGAAAAATCAGCCATGACAAGCGTGACGACAAAGATGGTGCCGATCGCCATGCCGGGTTTTGCCAAGGGGAAAATGACGTTGGTTAGTGTCTGCCAGCTGGTGGCGCCCGCATCCCGCGCGGCCTCGACCAGGGATTTGTCGATGCGCATCAGTGTGTTGAAAATCGGCGTGACCATGAAAAGCGTGTAAAGATGGACCATCGCAAGCACCACCGCAAAGTCCGAGTAGAGCAGCCACTCCACGGGTTGCGACGTGATGCCCGTGCTCATGAGTGTTGAATTGACCAGCCCGTTGCGACCCAGCACCGGTATCCACGAAATCATGCGGATGATGTTCGACGTCAGAAACGGCACCGTGCAGACCAGAAAGAGCACCATTTGCATGGCGCTGGTACGGATGTGAAACGCAAGGAAATAGGCCACCCAAAAGCCGATGACGAGCGTAATGGTCCAAACCAGAAATGCATATTTCAGCGTGTTGAGATAGGTTTTCCACGTCACCCACGAGCCCAGCGTTTCCGCGTAATTCATCGTCAGAAAATCGGGATACATCTGGGCGAAGTCGTAGTCCCAGAAGCTGACGACGGTGATCATCAGGATCGGCAGGAGCAGAAACGCACCGAGAATGACAGCAAGAGGCGTGGCCTGCAGATAGGACACGAGCACCGGCGACAGGCGAAAGCTTCTGGCGTTGGTTTCGCCGATCTTTTCCGTTTCAGGGGACGTTACAGTCGCCATGGTCTTTTCCTCTTAGCGCGCGGTACTTCGATGTTCGGAGGGGAGGGGCCGGTCGTCCAGGACAGGCTCCTCCCGTGCTTTCCGTGGATTACGCCGCGATGAACTCGTTCCAGCGACGAACCATATAGCGGTCTTCCTCCATCACGGAGTTCCAGCAAGCAACATGACCCATCCGCTCTTCGAACGAGCCGCCATCGCGCACTGCACCGGCTTTTTCCATGACCTTGCCATCGGGAGCGACGATATCGCCCTGTGCTGGCTTTCCTTCGATCCAGTAGCCCCACTCGTCTGCCGACATATGTTCCTTAGCCGTATCCATGGCAGCGGAATAGTAGCCCTGACGGTTCAGATAGGCGCCAACCCAACCGGATGTGTACCAGTTGATATATTCATAGGCAGCATCCAGCTTCGCGCCGGTTAGATGCTTGGCCAGACCAAGTCCGCCGCCCCATGAGCGGTAGCCTTCCTTCAAAGGCTGGTATTTGCAGGCAATGCCCTTGGAGCGGACTGCAGCAACAGCCGGTGACCACATGGACTGGATCACCACCTCGCCCGATGCCATCAGGTTGACGCTCTCGTCGAACGACTTCCAGAACGCGCGGAACTGGCCCGCCTGTTTCGCTTCGATCAGGAATTCGATCGTCTTGTCGATCTCTTCCTTGGTCATGTTGCCCTTGTCGGCATATTTGATCTTGCCCATTGCCTCCATGATCATTGCCGCATCCATGATACCGATGGAGGGAATGTTCAAAATAGAGGTTTTTCCCTTGAACTTGGGATCCATGATATCGGCCCATGTGGATATCTCACGGCCCACCAGGTCAGGCCGGATGCCGAGTGTATCGGCATTGTAGATCGTCGGCATCATCGTGAACCACTCCGTTTCGCTCTTGGCGAACGTTTTGGTTCCGGGCTTTTCGACGAAGCCCACCGTGTGCGGAGCTGTGCCTTGCGCAATGACGCTGTCAGGCTTCAGCTTGCCGTTTTTGAACAGCGGAACGACCTTGTCGTAATATTTGAGCTTTTTGACATCCATCGGCTGGATAACGCCTGCCGGATACACCTTCTTGAGAATCCAGTATTCGATATCGGCAATATCGTAGGAATTGGGCTGGGTGACCGCACGCTGGGCCGCCGCGTCGGAATCGGTTGCCGTCATCTCCAGCGTGATACCGAGGTCTGCCTTGCATTTTTCGGCGATGGCATTGAGGTTGGACACGCCGGTACCGAACTGGCGGAGCGTGATGGGGTTTTGTGCCCAGATCGTCGGGAAGCCGGTGATCGCGCCGGAGCCTGCGGCAAGGCCCGCTGCAGCGGATGCCGTCTTCAAGAGCGTGCGTCTTGAAATGCTCGTTGTTTTCTTGGTCTCAGTCATTGCCTGTTCTCCTCTGGTTGGGTTTTTATGGTTGGCATCAGTTTTTCAGGCGACCGAGAACGATTGCGTCCTCGCGTGCCCAGCAAAGCGGTATCGCTTCGCCAACCTTGACAGGATTGGCGAAGAATTCTGTGTCCGTCAGAATGGCGGTAAAATCATCGATACCGGCGCCGATGACAGACAGTTTGACGGACGAGCCGCGATATTCGATGTTGGTGATGGACCCGGTGAAGCCGAGACCTTTTTCTGACGGCGGACCAATCCGGACATGATCGGTGCGCACGGCGATATCGGCCGTGTCGGCCAATTCTCCCCGGTCGCCACTGGCCAGAAACTCTCCACCCGCAGGCACGGAAATCATCAAGGCATCCCCGACAACCTCGGTTATGCGTCCTGAAATGACATTGTGGTCGCCCATGAAGCGGGCAACAAAGGCAGTGGCAGGCTTTTCAAAGATGACGCGCGGATGTGCGGCCTGTTCGATGCGTCCGTCATTCATTATGACCATGATATCGGCAAGTGCCATGGCCTCTTCCTGGCTGTGGGTAACATGCACGAAGGTGATGCCGAGAGATGTCTGAAGTTTTTTAAGTTCCGCACGCATCCGGATCTTCAAGAATGGGTCGAGCGCCGAGAGCGGTTCATCGAGCAGCAGCGCTTCGGGATCGGTGATGAGAGCACGCGCCAGCGCGACACGTTGCTGTTGCCCGCCGGACAGCTGGGCGGGGCGACGCGTTGCGTAGGCTTCGAGTTGCATCAACTGCAACATCTCCATCGCCTTCGCGCGACGTTCGTCCTTAGCCACGCCTTTCATCTTGAGGCTGAAGGCGACGTTGTCGATGAGGTCGAGATGCGGAAACAGAGCGTAGGACTGGAACATCATTGCCGTGCCGCGTTTGGCGGGCGGCAGGTCGGTTACCACCGTATTGCCAAGCCGCACATCGCCGGAGGTGATGCTTTCGTGGCCAGCGATCATGCGAAGCGTGGATGTCTTGCCGCAGCCGGACGGGCCGAGCAGGCAGCAATAGGTGCCCGCCGGTATCTTCAGGCTTATGGGATGAACGGCGGTGGTCATGCCGTAAATCTTGGAGACAGATATGATATCAATTTCAGCAGCTTTGCTCATCCGGCGCTCCCTTGCGTCACAGAGGAGGAAGCATCAATCGTGCCAGTTTCACTAAGTTGTTAAAAATGCTTGATTAGTTTTGGTCGTGTCACACACTTTGGTGACGTCCGATTAAAAATGAAGCGATCGTTTTCGATCCGTTGCGCAAATCGTATGCAATCCTGTGCCGAGATGAAAAACAATCCGCTTGGCATAGGGTGGCTTGTCGCTGTAGAAAGGCGAGGTGTTTGGATCAAGCGATGGCCATCAGCGAAAAACTCTTCATCTCAGATACCTCCCAGGAGGACCGGTCGCACGCTATTCGCGAGTCCTTGCGCAATGCCATCATCGACCGACGGCTGACGCCGGGCACGAAGCTTTCGGAGAACGAAGTCGGTGCACTGTTTGATGTCAGCCGCACGGTTGCGCGTGCAGCCTTGCAGATGTTGACGTTCGAAGGTCTGGTCAAGACCGAGCGAAACCGGGGCGCCTTCGTGTCCAACCCCTCACCAGATGAAGCCCGGCAGATTTTTGCATCACGACGGCTGATTGAGCCCGGG
The DNA here is from genome assembly GCF_033957725.1 of Agrobacterium sp. rho-8.1. Lineage (NCBI taxonomy): Bacteria > Pseudomonadati > Pseudomonadota > Alphaproteobacteria > Hyphomicrobiales > Rhizobiaceae > Agrobacterium > Agrobacterium sp. rho-8.1. The sequence goes on along the minus strand of NZ_CP192789.1, from coordinate 604,699 downwards.
ATCGTTGCGGGGGCCGTCGAGCGTATCACGTCTGCGTATATCGCGAACTTCCGGCGTCAGCTGGATGAGGAAGCGCGCTACATGAACGAGCGAGGTCCAACAGCTCGTCGCGGCGAAATAAAGGCTTCAGGCGACTTCCACCTCATGCTGGCGTCCGTGGCGGGCAACGTCATTCTCCAGAAGTTCATGGACGAGCTCGTGGCGCGCTCCTCGCTTGTCATTGCCTTATATGGTCGCTCGGGAATATCGAGCTGTGGGCACTCGGAACATTCAGCCATGCTGGATGCTTTGGAAAAAGGTGATGGAAACGGTGCCGGCGCCCTGATGATCAGGCACATCGATCACATCGAAGCCGATCTCGATCTGAACCCCCGGCAGGGCCTTGGGCTTAAAGATGCTCTTGCGTCCCCATAAGCTGATCGTTCAAGATGAGCAGCGAGTTCGCGACGAACTGGGAGGGTTGATTGCATGACAACGACATTGGAGACTGGGCAGGCAAAAATTGCGCTGGTTACAGGTGGGGGAACCGGCGTTGGCCGGGCTATCGCAAAGGCATTGGGCGCTGTGGGATACACGGTCGTCATCTCAGGCCGGCGCGAAGAGGTGATCAGAAGCGCTGCTGCAGAACTCGGCGCTGAAACCGGCACAGACTTCCTTGCCATTTCAGCCGATGTCGGCAATCCATCTTCCGTGCGCGCATTGTTCGATGCGATTTCGGACACATATGGTCGGCTCGATCTCTTGGTGAACAATGCCGGCATCAACGTGCCCAGTGTCGCGATCGAAGATCAGACTTTCGAAGACTGGAATGCCATCGTGGCGGCCAATCTCACGGGTGCGTTTCTGTGCAGTCAGCAGGCTTTCAGGCTGATGAAAAGTCAGAAGCCACACGGTGGCCGTATCATCAATAATGGCTCCATTTCTGCGACCACACCACGACCGAACACGGCGCCCTACACGGCAACCAAGCACGCCATTACCGGGCTAACGAAATCTCTGGCCCTCGATGGTCGCGATTTCGATATTGCCTGTGGCCAGATCGATATCGGCAATGCCTCGACCGACATGACCAAGAGGATGTCGAATGGCGTCCGTCAGGCCAATGGCGAGGTCGCCGTCGAACCCACGATCGACGCCACCCATGTTGCCAACGCCGTCGTCTACATGGCGAGCCTTCCGCTGGACGCCAATGTGTTGACGATGACGGTCATGGCGACAAAAATGCCGTTTGTCGGCCGGGGCTGATCTTCCAGTAATTGGCTCTTCAATCGCGTGGAATACCTGCCGGACGCAGCAGACGTCGCTGCGCACCGATACGGAACGGTGCGTTCATCGCGCCGTATCCGGAATACTGGCCGCGCCGCTCGACAATCTCGAAGAAGAATCCTTCGCCGAATGTCTGACTATAGATCTGGAAATATTCGCCATTGTCGTCGCGGTCGTAAAGAATGCTGGAGGCACGAAGCGCATCCGACAGTTCCGGCTCCAGACCAAACCGTGCTTCGAGATCGTCGTAGTAATTGCGCGAGATCGGCAGGGCGCGAAAGCCGCGTTGCTGTAGCGCCTTGGCGGTGGCAAAGATGTTGTCGGACGAGAATGCGATATGCTGGATGCTGGTGCCAAAGCCTTCCGCCAGAAACTTGCCGGCAAATGTCTTGCGGTTGTCGGCACCGTTCATGGTCAGTCGGAAGTCCGCCTTCGGCAGGCTCTCAATGGCCTGACTGCGCACAAGCCCGCCTGGCTCGACCACATCCACCATCGGTGTACGTCGCATCGAGAATATCGAGGTATAGAACAATAGCCAGGTCAGCATCTCGTCGTAGCGTGTTGTCTGCGCCAGATGGTCGATCCGCGTCAAACCCGCATCACCTGGGCTCTCCGGTTCCAGAGGTGCAAATTCCTGTTCCCAGATAGAGGAGAGGGCAGGGGAATCATCAAGGAAGTAGATGACCCCATTGCCGACACCCTGAATGGCGGGAATGGTGATCTCTCCGCTCTGTCGGGGTTCGATAAAGGTCTGTGCACCCATGGAGGCCGCGCGCTCCAGCGCCGCGTTCGCATCGGCAACTTTCATTCCAAAAGCATAAGCGTTGGTGCCATGTACGGAGTATGACGATCCCGCAAAGCTCTCGCCGGTGCTGTCTGTGTTGATGACGATGCGAATATCGCCTTGCGTATAAAGTTCAACCTCGCGGTTCAGGTGACGCGCCGACTTTGCGAAGCCAAGTGTGGTTAGCAGTGTTTCGAGCTCAGCCTTTTCGTTTGCTCCCGTGGTGAATTCTACGAACTCGACGCCTTCCGTCTCCACTGGGCTTGGCATCTCCGGCATGGATATGCGGATGTCGGGCTCCAACCGGCGCACCTGGTCCATCAGATAAATGAGGGACCGATGGCCATCTTCGGCGAGCAGGCGCGCAGAACCCCCACGGAACTGATCGTTGAAAATCTCCAGCGACAATGGGCCGGAGTAGCCGGTCGCGGCAACGGCGCGCATGAAATCCACCACCGGCAGATCGCCTTCCCCCGGCATGTTGCGGAAATGGCGGCTCCAATAGAGAAGATCCATGTCGAACAGAGGCGCATCGGCCAATTGCACAATGAAGATCTTGTCGCCGGGTATGGAGCGGATCGAATTCGGATCGATCTTGCGCGACAGCGTGTGAAAGCTGTCGAGAATGATGCCGACATTGGTGTGGTCGGCACGGCGCACCACCTCCCAGGCGTCCCGGTGGTCGCTGATGTGGCGTCCCCAGGCCAAAGCCTCATAACCGACACGCAACCCATGCTTTGCTGCACGCTCTCCCAGTTCGTTGAAATCGCTGGCAGCGCGATCGACACCACCCAGTGAAATCGGAGAGACGTTGGAGCAGATCAGCATGAGATCCGTACCAAGTTCTCCCATGATGTCGAATTTGCGCTCGGCGCGTTCGAAAGCGCGCTGCCGGTGCTGGTCGGGCATGCCCTCGAAATCGCGGAAGGGCTGGAACAGCGTGATTTCAAGCCCGTGATCAAGGACCATCTTACGCACTTCGCGCGGCGACGCATCGTAGGTCAGAAAGTCGTTTTCGAAGATCTCGACGCCTGAGAAACCCGCCTTTGCGATGGCCGCCAGTTTTTCGGGAAACTCCCCGCTGATGGAAACTGTTGCGATGGAGGTCCGCATGGGCAGCTTTTGCTGCTGAGTGCCGGGGATGACCATATTGCCTTCCTTTCCAGTGTTATGTACTATTTGGTTAATAACGGTGGTAATGGCTGGGGACGGGCCAACCGTGGATGGGTGGACAATGACCAAAGCCGCGACTTCTATCAACGCGAGTGTGACGCGGCAGGCAAAGCGGGACCCCGAGGGCGTGCGCCGCGACATTCTGTCGGTGGCGATGGAAGAGTTTTCCCAAAATGGACTGTCCGGAGCGCGCATCGATGAGATTGCCGCGCGCACCCGCACGTCCAAGCGTATGATCTACTATTATTACGGCGACAAGGAGGGCTTGTATCAGCAGGCTCTTGAAGAAGCCTATGCCAAGGTACGCGGTGGCGAAAGCGATCTTGAGCTTGACGACATGGAGCCGCGTGCGGCTCTCGACAAGCTCTGTCGTTTCACCTTTGAACACCATCGCCGCCATCCGTCGTTCATCCGCATGGTCATGATCGAAAACGTTCACCACGGACGGCATATGCAGGGTTCCGAGACGATCCGTCAGCTGAACCGTCCGGCTATCGAGGCTTTGGAAAGCGTGCTGGCTCGGGGCCAGAAACAGGGCGTTTTTCGCACCGGGATAGAAGCGCTGGAACTGCACTGGCAGATCAGCGCTCTGTCTTTTTTCAACGTCTCGAATGTCGCCACTTTCTCGTTCATCTTCGGCAACAGCCTGTTTACAGAAGACGGTCAGGAAGCCTTGTCGAAGCATGTCGCTGATATGGTGCTGCGCTATGTGCTTCGGGTCGATCATATCGGCGCTACAGAAAATGGCGGCTAGGCTTTTTGATGCCAGCCACGTTGATGTCGGACCCAGCGACCTCAAAACCATTCATGCTGCAGCCTCCATTTCACAGAGTTCGCTGAAGTGTGCGCTCATGCGGACCGGGTCGGGTTCCTGGCCAGAAAACAGCCGGAATGCGCCAACTGCCTGAAACACCGCCATGCCGCCGCCCGGCAGGGTCTTGCACCCTTTTTGAGTCGCCGCAGCGAGCAATGCTGTCATCAGCGGCATGTAGACAATGTCCGCAACCCAGTGGCGGGTCTCGAGCAATGCCTCTGGTACGGGTATCCCGGGGTGCGCTGGCATGCCCACAGGCGTTGCGTGGATCAGGCCATCGGCGTGCGGAAGCGACTGCGCAGGGTCATCAACAGCGAAGGCCCTGATATTGCCAAATCGCTCGTTCAGCTTTTCCGCCAGTTGTTTTGCTCTGTTGAGATCCTGATCAAATATGTCGAGATGCGCGATGTCGAGTTTCAAAGCCGCATGGGCAACGGCCACGCCCGCGCCGCCGGCGCCGATCAGAAGAGCGCGGTCTCGCTTGGCGTTGGGCAGTCCGCGCTTGAAACTTTCGTAAAAACCGTACCAGTCTGTGTTGTGCCCGGTTCGTTTTCCATCACGAAAGACGACGGTATTGACCGCACCCAGCATTTGCGCATCGTCGGACAGTGCATGGAGGTGCGGAATGACAAGCTGTTTGAAGGGGTGGGTAATATTCACGCCCGCAAAGCCACGCTTTTCGGCTTCATCCAGCAGCGCAGGCAAAGCGCTTTCAGGCAGTTCGCGGGCATGGATGTCGAACAACTCGTAGGAATAGTCGATTCCGTGGGCCGCTCCCTCGCGTATATGCATCGGCGGTGTCTTGGAAAGCTGGATATCGGCACCCACAAGTCCGACTTTCAAGGATGGTCTGTCTGTCATGGCGGAGCATTACTCATCGAATGAGGTGATGGGATAGGCACAGGGCAAGAAAGGCACCCATCAGTGATGGGCGAGAATTTCGCCCAGAAAGGTGCGCGTCCGCTGATGTTTAGGGTCGCGGAAGAACTCTTCGGGCGGAGCTTCCTCGATGATTTCGCCGGACGCCATGAAGACCACCCGATCGGCAACCTGGCGCGCAAAGCCCATTTCGTGGGTGACGCAGATCATCGTCATGCCATCGCGGGCAAGACCGATCATGGTGTCGAGTACTTCCTTGACCATTTCCGGGTCAAGTGCCGATGTCGGCTCATCGAACAGCATGGCCTTGGGTTCCATGCACAATGCACGGGCAATTGCCGCGCGTTGCTGCTGTCCACCGGAAAGCTGCGCCGGGTATTTGTCCGCCTGGTCGAGAATGCGCACGCGCTCGAGATATTTGCGTGCCGTCTTCTCGGCTTCGGCCTTTGAGAGACCTTTGGCCCGCATGGGTGCCAGCGTACAGTTTTCCAGAATGGTCTTGTGCGGAAACAGGTTGAAATTCTGGAATACCATGCCGACCTCCCGTCGCACCGTATCGATGGCGCTGGCAGAACTGGTCAGTTTGGTTCCTTCGACCGTGATCGTACCCTCCTGGATTTCCTCCAGATGGTTGATGCAGCGGATCAGAGTCGACTTGCCGGAGCCGGACGGCCCGCAAAGAACGATTTTCTCGCCTTTGCGGACTGTCAGATTGATGTTTTTCAGCGCATGAAAGGCTCCATACCACTTTTCAACGCCTTCAAGGGCGATCAGCGGATCCTGAGCGGCGTTGCTTTGCGGCATGGTGACCTCCTGCTTACTTTACGGTGAAGGGAACGTCAGGCAGGGATTCCGGGAAAGCCGGAACCTCGCGCTTCATCCACTTGGTGTAGATCTTTGCCAGCTCACCATCGCCCTTGATCTTCACCAGGAAGGCGTTGATGGTCTCGTTCCAGTCCTTTTCACCGGGACGCGTGGCGGCACCATTGTAAAGCGTCGTGAGGTCGAACTTCGTCTCATACTTGTCAGGCGCTGCAGCATTCAGGCGGTCGCCATAGAACTGGTTGCCACCGACAACTTCGACCTGACCCGAGATGAGGGCCTGAATGTTGGCTGCATCGTCGTCGAAGCGCAAAATGTTGGCGCTCTTGGCACCTGCCGTGATTGCCGTGTCCATCGCGCTGGACTTCGGCACGCCGACAGCGACGCCCGAGAGGTCGTCGTAACCGGAGATTTTCTTGTCCTTCGGACCATAGACGGACAGAACGTTACCGGCATAGGGCTGGGAATACTGGATCGTCTTGGCGCGCTCTGCTGTCATGCCCATCGTGGCGAACAAGACGTCGACCTTGCCGGTCATCAATGCCGGAATGCGGTTGGCAACTGCCAGCGGAACGAACTCCACCTTGACGCCGAGATAGTCGGCAAAGGCTTTACCGATATCCGCATCGAGACCGTCCTGGACACCAGTGGAATTGACAAAGCCCCATGGGGAATTGTCACCCTGAATGCCGATGACGACCTTGCCCTTGGCTTTCGCGTCTTCGACCGAAGCCGCGAACGCATCGACCGGTGCCACGAATGGCAGGGCGACGGTTGCTGCGGCGAGTGCTAGCAGCATACGGCGGTTGAGTGTCATGCTCTTGGATTTCATCTTTTGCTCCTCCTTACAAAGCTGATGATGAATTAACGAGAGGCGGTTTGAAGCCGCTTCTCGACACCGGCGCCCCACAGCGAAAGCGGCCAGCAGATGAGAAAATAGATGAGCCCGACGATCGCAAAGACCGTCAGCGGCTTGTATGTCTGGTTGGAAACGATCTGTCCTGCGCGGGACAGCTCCACGAAACCGACGATGGCGGCAAGCGATGTACCCTTGATGAGCTGAACGAGAAAGCCGATGGTCGCAGGCAAGGAAATCCTCAGTGCCTGTGGCAAGACAACGTCCTTCATGCGTGAAACATAGTGCAGGCCAAGGGCCTTGGCGGCTTCCGTCTGCCCCTTGGAAACGGCCTGAATGCCGCCGCGCCAGATTTCACCGAGAAACGCGCTGGCATGGAGAGTAAAGGCGATTGCCACGGCAATCCATGCGTCGATATCCAGTCCTACCAGCGCAACACCGTAGTAAACGACGAAGAGTTGCATCAAGAGCGGAGTGCCTTGAAACACCGTGATGTAACCGGCGGTGACGCGCTGGCTGACCTTGCTATCGGCAGTTCTGGCCAGTGCTACGCAGAGACCGAAAACGCCGCCGCCGATGAAGCCGATGACCGTGAGCGCTAGGGTCCATTTCAGACCCTGCATAAGGAAAAACAATTCGTTGGGACCGATGGAGAACATTGTTTTCGCCTCACTTGACCGGATAGCTGAAGGAAAGGCGCGAAATCAACGCGAACACGCCCATCATCAGGGAGGAAATGACGAGGTAAAGCAGGGTGATGGAGAAGTAGACCTCGAAAGAACGGAAGGTCTCGGCTTCGATCCGTTGCGCCACCGACGTCAACTCGTAGGCCGCAATCGAGGTGCAGACCGACGTCGTCAACGTCAACATGATGAACTGGCTGGTCAGCGATGGATAGACCGCGCGCAAGGCGGGCCGGAGAATGATGTGGCGGAAGATTTGTGACCGGCGCAGACCGAGCGCGAGCCCGGCTTCAACCTGTCCTTTCGGGACGGCATCCACACCGCCGCGAATGATTTCGATGGCGTAGGCCCCACCATTCAGTGCCAGCGCGACGATGGCCGTCGTCGTCGGGTTCAATCGTAAACCGAGCTGCGGAAGCGCGAAGAAGATGAAGAAGATCTGTACCAGAAAGGGTGTGTTTCGAATGAGCTCGACGAAGCTGATGACCAAAACACGAAGAGGCTTGAAATTGGATCCGCGGGCAATGACGCCTAAAACACCGATGATCGTCGCAAAGAACATACCGGCAATTGCGAGGCCAATGGTGGCGAGGCAAGCCAGAAACAATTCGGGCAGGCGGTCATAGACTGCGGAAAAATCAAGCGCGTAAGACATCCATCCTCCCCAATTCGACCAAAGCGGTTTTGCCGCTCTCCTCAGGCCGCTACCGTCAAAATCCGACGATAGAACTGTTTTTACTTTTGACCTTCGCTCTGTAGGCTTCAACGCCTCCCGCGTTTGATGGTCGCAATATAATGTTTGTACCAGTTAGTTCATACGTGTCAAGCGCAGGTCGGCGGAGATTTTTGCCGTTTCATGGAGCGTATTTTTTGGCTTCAACGGAAGCCGTCTCGGGTCTGTCTAAAAAACTCTGGCACCTTTTCGTCTGCCAGCTCTTATTTCTGTAATCCGCCGGTCGCCGCCCTGCGTACTCCATTAAAAAAATCTGGATAGTCGAACGATGCCTGAATGTCGGAACCTTATTTTCATCCTCGGTGACCAGCTCTCCACCGCCATTTCGTCTTTGAGGGACGCTGAGCCGGAACATGACGTCATCTTGATGTGCGAGGTTGCGGAGGAGACGACCTATGTGCGTCATCACCGCAAAAAGATCATATTCGTTTTGTCCGCCATGCGCCATTTCTCCGCAGAGCTTTCAGAGCGAGGTTTTGATGTCCGCTACGTCAAGCTGGATGATGCCGATAACACCGGGTCTTTCACGAAAGAGTTGAAAAGGGCAGTGGAGGCGCTCCGCCCGCAACACATCGTCGTGACGGAGCCCGGAGAGTGGCGGGTGACGCAAGCGATGGAAAGCTGGGAAGGGGAGACAGGTGTCTCGGTGGACATCCGGCCAGACAGCAGGTTTCTCTGTTCACACGAAGACTTCCGACTTTGGGCTGAGGGGCGCCGTCAATTGACGATGGAGTTCTTCTATCGCGAGATGCGCCGCAAGACGGGCCTGCTGATGGAGGGCGATGCGCCGACGTCGGGCCGCTGGAATTTCGATAGCGAAAACCGCGCACCCGCAAAACCGGATCTGTTTCGTCCCCGTCATCCCACGTTCTCGCCGGATGAAACCACGCGTGAGGTCATGGATCTCGTGGATTCCCGGTTTGCCGATCACATGGGTTCATCGAAGGGTTTCTCGCTGGCCGTGACACGGTCCGAGGCTGAGAAGACAGCAGATGCCTTTATTGCAGATTTTCTGCCGAAATTCGGGGAAACGCAGGATGCCATGGTGAAAGGCGATCCCTATCTCAATCATTCGCTTCTCTCCTTCTACATCAACATCGGTCTTCTTGATCCCCTTGCCGTGTGTCAGGCCGCAGAACGCGCCTATCTGCAGGGCCAAGCACCCATCAATGCCGTGGAAGGCTTTATCCGCCAGATCATCGGCTGGCGGGAATATATTCGCGGGGTCTACTGGATGTTCATGCCTGATTACGCGCATCGCAATTTCTTTGGCGCAACGCGTCCGCTGCCGGATTTCTTCTGGAACGGAAAGACGGATATGGCTTGTCTCTCGACTGTTATCGGTGAAACCATCGACAATGCCTATGCACATCACATTCAACGCCTCATGATCACCGGCAACTTCGCCATGCTGGCCGGGCTCGACCCCCATGCTGTGCATGGGTGGTATCTGGAGGTCTACGCGGATGCCTATGAATGGGTGGAACTGCCCAACGTGATTGGCATGAGCCAGTTTGCCGATGGCGGGCTGCTGGGCTCCAAGCCTTACGCGGCCAGCGGCGCCTATATCTCCCGAATGTCGGATTATTGCGAAGGCTGTCGCTATGATGTGAACCGCAAAACCGGCGAAGGCGCGTGTCCATTCAACGCACTCTACTGGGATTTTCTGGACCGAAACGCCGAGAAGCTGTCTTCCAATCGCAGGCTGGCGCAGCCCTACGCAAATTGGCGCCGGATGAGCGATGAGAAACGCAATGATTACACGCATAGCGCTCGCGTTTTTTTGAAGAAGCTGGATGACGGTACGTCGGTCTAAGTCCGACCCGTGCAAATTGGCCACAGCACCTCGGATAATTTCCTTCTGATCCGCAACCGTAGATCTTTGATCTGGAACTGAGGCCTCAAGCTTTATAAACATGACAAATTATGTCATGTTAAATCTATGTCGACTCACACGGCCAAGGGTTGGGGATCGGCGAAAAAGCTGTTGGATGTTGTCGGTTGATGAGTACAGCGTTGTTACACCTTTTGAAAACGGACGAGAGCAATCGCCTTATGCGGTTCTTCCGCCACCGCCTTCGGGATCGTGAAGATGCCGCCGATGCCATGCAGGAAACGGCTTTGCGCGTTTTGCAGGTCTCTCAGACGACATCGATAGAAAATCCGCAGGCCTATCTTTTTCAGATCGCGAAATCGGTTGCGCGACTGACCATCATCAAGCAGTCCCGCGAACGTCCGCTGCTAGTTTCGTTGGAAGACGGGCTCGGTGTGGCCTGCGACAGGCCGGATCAGGAACAGATCGTCAACGGGCGCCAGCATCTGGCAGTAATGACACGCGAAATAGAGGCTCTGCCGAAGCGTTGCCAGGAGGTTTTTGTGCTCAGCCGCATTAACGGCCTGCCCAATGGCGAGATCGCGACGCGGCTCAGAATATCCCGCAACATGGTTGAGAAGCACATCATAAAAGCCTTACTCCACTGCCGTCAGGCCCGGGCAAAAATAAACAGCCTGTAGAACGTCAGGCGCTCGCATGTTTTTCACTCAATATATAAGGATGCTAAACGTAACCTGATTGAGAATGGCGATCTTCCATGCATGACCATCAAAGCGATCCGAACGATGAGGGTCTTGCTGAACAGGCAGCACTTTGGGTGGCGCGGATGCAGTCGGCCGATGCATCGCTATCAGATCGCCAGGCGTTTGAGCTTTGGCTGGCGTCAGATCCATCCCATAAAGATGCTTATGAGGACATGGCGGCCCTGTGGGGTGATATGCGTGCGGTTAACCTTCCCTCGGCATCAGATCAAAAGACAAGCTCAGCCAAGAAAGTGCTGACCACGCTCTGTCTCCTTTGTCTTTTGGGGGCAGCGGTCCTGCTGTCTCGCCAAACCGGCCTCATCGACCGGCTTCAGGCCGATCACTATACCTCGGTGGGCGAAACCCGCGTGATGATGCTGGAGGATGGCACAAGGGTCAGCCTCAACTCCGATACGGCGATCGAAACGCGCTATTCCAATCGCGAACGACGGATCGTTCTGTTGCGGGGTGAAGCATTCTTCGATGTGGCCAAAAATCCGCAACGCGCCTTCATTGTCGATAATGATGGTTTGACGGCGCAGGCGCTTGGAACCCATTACGCGGTGCGTGCTGGAAATGGGTCTTTGCCGCAAGAGGTGCAGGTTGAAGAAGGCGAAGTCGAGGTCGAAACGATTTCCGGCAGCGCAAGACTTAGGGCCGGGGAGGCGGTAACGCTGGACAGCGATGGCGCCATCGTCCGCTCGCAGCAGGATGTCAGCAACAACACGGCCTGGCGTGAGGGTAAACTTGTTTTCTCCGGCCAGTCGCTGCGACAGGTTCTTCAGATCTTGGCGCAATATCGCCATGGCCGCATTGTCGTCCTTGATGACACGGCGGCACGCTTGAGCGTCTCGGGCATTTTCGATCTTCATGACACCAATCAAGCGTTGCGTATTCTGGAAAGCAGTCTGCCCGTGACGGTGACGAAGCTGTCCGACATGATGGTCCTTGTCCGCTCCCGATAATTTTTTCGTAGAGCACGTCAGGAGGTCGGTGTCCTTTTCACTCTAGGTCAACAGAATGCATTGCGTGCTTGCGCAGTGCGTTGCTGTTCAGGCGTAAAGGGGCACGGAATGATTTTAGCAGAGCGGGTACACACAAGGTTGTGGCTGGCGACAACGGCGATGATGGGGCTATCGTTGGTAACCGTGGTGGGGACCACGAGTGCAAAGGCGCAGACCGCTGTTGCCGCCACGTTATCGGTGCCCGCGGGTCCTCTGGAAAGCGCCATCCTGACGCTGGGTCGCCAAGCCAATTTGCGCATGCTCTACCCGTCGGCGATCACAAGAGGGAAAACCACGGCTGGTGTTCGTGGACCTCTCAGCGTCTCGGCGGCAGTCACACAGCTTCTGGCAGGCTCCGGCCTGAATTTCACTATTACAAGCTCCAACACCGTCCGAATTTTCGATCCTTCCACGGCAACGCCACAGGCGGCCGTCAGCAATGATGGCTCGACGGTTCTAGAAACAATCGTCGTTGAAGGCTCCGGCACGCAGGGCGTGGCCGGCATCATCGAAACGAATGGCTATCTCGCAAAATCCGGCCGCTCGGCAACAAAAACGGATACTCCGGTGGCGGAAACCGCCCAGTCGGTATCGGTTGTTAGCCGGAAACAGCTGGATGACCGGCAGCCGCAGAATCTGAAAGAAGCGATCGATTACACCCCGGGCGCCAGAAGCGGTGCTTATGGCACGGAGCCACGCTTCGATACGTTCAAGCTTCGCGGGATAGACCTGACATATTCCGGTGTCTTCCGCGATGGTCTGCGCCAGATCAGCAGTCCAAATGGGCTTTTCCGGTTGGAGCCTTACGGCTTGGAAGCGCTGACAATTCTGCGTGGGCCGGCTGCCTCTGTCTACGGTGCCAGCAGTTCCGGCGGCATCGTCGACATGATTTCAAAGCGCCCGACGGAAGAACAGATTCGAGAAGTAGAGCTTCAATATGGCTCCTATGGGCGCGTTCAAGGTGCCTTCGATCTGTCCGGCCCCGTGACGCAAGATGGCTCGGTCCTGTACCGTTTGACAGGTGTTGCGCGTGATGGTCGCAACGAGATCAAAGCTATCAAGGATGACCGCGTCATGATCGCTCCGGCGGTGACGTGGAAGCCGGACGAAGGCACCAAGTTCACGTTCCTCGGCGAATATATGGATTCGACCACGGGCGGAACCTGGGGCTACGTCAACACCTACGACAGCAATAACGTGTCAACGGGTGCACAGCCCATCTACAGCGGCGATAGCCGTTTCAACGACTTCGAGCAGAAGCAGTGGCGAGTCGGCTATGAGCTCGAACACGAGATCACTGATAATCTGACGCTGCATCACAAGTTGCGCTATTCAGATCTCTCGACCCGCCAGCAATACGCCGATAGCAACTATCCGGGCATCGTCTATGAAGACAATAGAGGATTGGCGACCGATACGTATCTTGAGGCTGATTTTCAGACGGGAGCCGCGCAACACAAGCTGATCGGCGGTATCGATTACAGCTTCATGGAGTACGAATCGCGCCAGGGTGATGGGCCGAGCCGTTTTACACCGACCTTCACCTACATTCCTGCTGTCAACTATGTGGAGACGCAGAAGCAGAACTCGATTGGTCTTTACGTTCAGGATCAAATCGAACTTGATGCCTGGCGTATCGGACTTGGTCTGAGGCATGATTGGCATAAAAGCGACTACACGAGTGCCGGCGCAGGGGGATCACGAAAGGACAGCGTGACCACAGGACGGGCGTCGATCGGTTATATGACGTCGTGGAACGTCATGCCCTATATCAGTTATGGCACCTCATACCTCGCCAACACCGGCGTGGTATTGACTGGTGCAACCAACCAGGCCAATCCGACCCGCGGCAAGCAGTACGAGATTGGCGTCAAATATGAGATACCGGACCAGAATATTCTTCTCTCTGCGGCCTATTTTGACATCAGGCAAAAGGATTCCTCTCTTTTTGATACCAACACGATGTCCCTGAGGCAACTTGACCTTGACTCACGTGGCGTTGAGCTCGAAGTGACGGCATCCCTCGACAACGGTTTAAGCTTTACCGGTGGCTATTCCTATAACGACGTTGAAATCACCAGGCAGAGCCCTGGAACGGTTGGCAATCAGCTCAATTCCTCACCCTATCACATGTTTTCGCTCTGGGCAGATTACGAAGTCCAGAGTGGAGCACTTGAAGGTCTTGGCGTGGGGGCTGGCGTGCGATATGTCGGCTCCAGTTTCGGTGATGATGCCCATACAAAAGTCATAACCAACGTGGCCCGGACATTCGTTGATGCGGCGTTGCGTTATGATCTCGGCAAGCTCAATGACGCGATGGAAGGCGTGAAGCTGCAGGTCAATGCCAGCAACCTGCTTGATGAGGTCAAACAGGTTTGCACGACCGGTTACTGCCTCTACGATGAGGGCAGAAAATTCGTCGCCAGCGTCAAGTACAGCTTCTGATGATACGTCTCACGCCCACTGACACAAAGCCGTCACCTGTTGCGGTGTTCGCGGCCGTTGGCGGTCTTTATGTCGGGCAAAGCGTCATTGGCGGGCTGACATTTCTCGGTCTTCCGGCGGTTTTGAGAACCGCCGGGCTTCCGCTGGATCAGATCGGTCTTCTGTATCTGGTCGTTTTGCCATGGGCATTGAAGTTTCTCTGGGCACCTTTCATCGAGCGCTATCGGCTGCCGCGTGTCGGGAAAAACAGATCGCGGCTCATCGTCGGCACAGGGGTGGCGATCTGCGCGTGCGGTTTGGTCATCCTGGCATTCACCGGGCCATCTCCGGTCAGCACGGCCATCGCCCTTCTCTTTGTCATTGCGGTGGTGACTGCGACCGTTGACATCGCCTGCGATGGATACGCTGTCGAAACCCTGGCGGTAAAGCATCACGGATGGGCAAATGCCGCACAGGTCGGTGGCTCCTATCTCGGCTCTGCCATAGGAGCAGGATTGTTCCTGGTTCTTGTCGATTGGTACGGGTGGAAAAGCGCGACACTGGTCATGGCAGGCCTTGTGCTGGTGCTTGCCGTGCCGTTTGTCTTCGGACCCGCCGCGAAAGCGGAGGTCGAAACCCGCGATCAGACACCTTCCATGCTCCGCGCGCTGAAGCGTCCCCATATCCAAACCGGCCTCATCATCGCCGCGATCTATGTTGCGGCTCAAAAATGGGGTCTGGCGATGCTGGGGCCTTTCCTCGTCGATTACGGGTTCGATCTGGCAACATTGGGACTGTTCAACGGCATAGGAAGCATGATCGTCGGCTTCGGCGGCGCGCTTCTGGGCGGGCTTTTGGTGCGTCTCTATGGTTCGTCGCGGGTCCTTGTTTTATCGATCATGGCCCAAGCGATTTTGCTCTGCGCCTTCGCGGCGTTCAGTCTTCACCGCGACGTTGCAGACTGGGTCGTCATGACTGTTGCGATCACCAGTTCCTCCGGTGTCATGTCGATTGGGTTTGTGGCCCTTTATGCAAGTTTCATGGGCTGGTGCGATCCAAGACAGGCGGGTGTGGATTTTACCCTTTTCCAATGTATGGATGGCATTGTCAGCATGGCCGGAGGCGTCGGTGCAGGCGCAATTGCCGAGCGCTTCGGCTACCACACATCTTTCCTGGTGGCTGCCGCCATATCTGTCCTCGCTGCTCCCGCCATCCTGCTGCTTTCAAGACGGAATGCAGCTCTGGCAGCTGCATCTTGATTAACTTATAAATTGTATTTTTTGATATTCGCCGATCACTCGGAAATGTGAGTGATGGAGCCAGATAATAAGAGGTGACCGATGTCAGAGTCACCGCAGCACATGACTGCGCATGAAAAAAAATCTGTATAAAATCCCATATATAACAGATATTTGGCGAAATTTGAGGCCAAATTATGCCCTAACTATCCGGTTTGTTATTGCTCGGCTCCCTATTTTTTTACCCCCGAAAAATCACAAAATTAATACTTGATTTATTTTATCATATTTATAAAAGCTAGCGCCAACGTCGGAGGCGCCTATGGAAAATGCAATTTATGATTTTACCGGTGTCGGGCTTGGCCCGTTCAATCTCGGTCTGGCTTGCCTTGCTAGGCCGATCCCTGAATTACGGTCTGTCTTCCTCGACCGGAACCATGGATTTAACTGGCATCCGGGAATGCTCCTGGAGAATGCTACCTTGCAAACACCGTTCATGGGCGATCTCGTCACCTTGGCGGATCCGACCAGTTCCTTCACTTTCCTTAATTATGCGAAGGAGCAAGGCAAGATTTACTCGTTCTATACGCGCGAAGACTTCTTCCTTCTGCGCAGTGAGTACAATCTTTACTGCCAGTGGGCGGCTGCCAAACTGGACAATCTGAAGTTCGGTCACACGGTGAAGGATGTCAGATACGACAAGGGAGCCAGCCTCTACAAGCTGACGGTCGCGGATCGTCTGGGCGGGATCAAAAAGATAGAAACGCGGCGATTGGTCGTGGGAACGGGAACGTCGCCATCGGTACCCGCCTGCTGCAAAAAGCTGGCTCAGCATATGACCCATTCGTCACAATATCTGGCGAACAAGAAGCAGCTTCAGGCGCGCAAATCGATCGTGATCGTCGGAAGCGGGCAGAGTGCGGCCGAAATTTACCACGACCTCTTGTCTGATATCGATAACCACGATTACAGCATCGACTGGGTCACGCGGTCGCCACGGTTCTTTCCTCTGGACTTGACGAAGCTCAATCTGGAAATGACGTCGCCTGATTACGCCCATTATTTCCATAACCTGCCTGACGACACTCGGGACCGGGTTTTGCAGGAGCAGTCAGCTCTCTTCAAGGGCATCAATGCCAGCCTGCTGAAGGACATTTACGACCTTCTTTACCGCAAAAGTCTGAAAGGATCTGTCGAGACCCATCTCATTCCAAACAGTGAGCTTATGGATGTTCGCCACTCGCCCGGACGGCAGGAGTTTTCGCTGGAGTTTCGGCAGCGCGAACAGGACATCACATTCACGCGCCAGGCAGATGCCGTCATTCTGGCCACTGGCTACGACTACAAGGAGCCGGAGTTTCTGGGTGGTATCGCCGAGCGCTTGAGGCGTGACGACAAAGGCAGGCTGGATGTCGGCGCCAATTATGCGGTGGACCATGCCGGGCATGAAGTCTTCGTTCAAAACCTCGATATCCACACACACGGCTTTGTCGCGCCCGACCTCGGCATGGCATGCTTGCGAAACGCCACGATTTTACGTGAAATTGCAGGATACGAAGTCTATGCAATCGAACAGGAAACCGCGTTCCAGACATTCGATGTACGGGGCTTGAGCGAAGTCACGTCAGCCCGCGTGGTGGCATGATGCTGAGAATAGCTCTGCTGGCGATGACCACCATCGCCGTTGTCAGTGACACGATGCTTCTGCCTTACTATCCGCAACTGTTTGTTGTGCGGTTCGGCATTTCATCACCGGTCACCGTCGGCGCATATCTGGCGTCGATATCGCTCGCGGTCATGCTGGCGTTTCCGGCATGGGTTGCCATTGCCAGGCGACATGACACGATTGCGGTGCTGATCTGGACGCAACTGGCTGCTGCCGGGTTCAGCGTCGCATGCTACATGGCAACAGATATTGCCAGCTTCTGGGTCTCATCCATCGTGATGGTGTGCTTCAAGGCGAGCTATCTGCTGATGTACCCTTACGTCATTGCCATGCAGCCGGTGGACAAGCATGCAGCGACAATCGGTGCGCTGGCCGTTATCGTCCATTTCGGCGGCATTGTCGGCGCAGTATCCGGTGGTCATGTCGTTGGTTCCTGGGGCTATGCGCTGCCCTATGTCGTCATGGGTCTGGGCGATATCATACAGGCCGGCATTTGTGCCGTCCTGCTTAAAACAGCTTCCGTGGCACGAGCCCGGCAATCCAGCGCCGAGGACACCAAAAGCATTGTTGCCGTGACGCGAGAGGACAAGAAGAGTTTTGCGTCCCTCCTGATCGTGATGTTCTTCTTCTACTTTGGTTTTTACATGTCGATGCCGTTCATGACCGTGTGGTGGCAGTCGGTTGCTGGCGGTACCTCACCGGATTTGGCCGGCATCGTCTATGCCATACCGGGTTTCGTAGCTATTGCCATATTGGCGCATGGGTTTTGGCGCGGTGGTGGCAGCCAGGTCTGGCGTCGAAACGAAATCGGCCTCGTGTTCACGGGCTTAGGCCTGGCGATACAGGCTGTTCCCGATCAGGCCTGCATCATCATAGGCCGCATCATTTACGGAATTGGGCTCTATCGAGTCACGATCGGTCTCGATGCGCTGTTTTTCGAGAGCGCCCAAAAGGCGCACTATGCATCCGGCTTCAGCCTTCTCAACATTGCCCGCAACAGCGGCGTGATGCTGGCTGCCTTGGTGAGCGGCCTGCTGACCCAGCGTTTCGGAGAAGGGCTCTCGTTTACCGTTGCAGCCATCGTCGTGCTTGCCACGCTGTTTCTCTACCGCGTGACGCTGAGACCGAACCTCGGTTCGGCCGGCACCCGCCCACAACTTGCCTGACAAGGGGATGATTATGCTCAACACCAAACTCTCAACCGCAACAGAACGTCCGGTTGTCTTTGCGCAATATCATGCGAATGTCGGCGAACTGTCTCTGTGCCCGCTTGAACCGCAAGGCGACAGCGCGAACCTGCATGACTGGTTCACACGAGACTATGCCCGTTTCTGGAACATGGGACACTATTCGCAAACCGACATTGCAACCTTCTATGCAAAGCTCAATGCCAGTGGTCATGCCGCAAGCTACCTGGGCTTTTTCGAGGGCAATCCCGCCTTCATCGTCGAATCCTACGATCCCCGGCATGATCAGGTCGGCAAGCATTATGATCTGGAGGAGGGCGACTGGGGCATGCATTTTCTCGTCGCCCCACCGCGCCGGACAATTCCCGGCTTTACGCTGGCCATCATCCGCACGGTCTTGAGCTTCCACTTCGACAATCCGCTCGTCAAACGTCTCGTGGTCGAGCCGGATGTTCGAAACGAAAAGGTTCATGAACTCAACCGCAAAGTCGGCTTCGTCAGCGCCCACACCATAGAGCTGGAAGAAAAGACAGCGCTTTTGTCTTTCGTCACCCGCGAAGCGTTTTACAAAACTCTTGAACAGGACATAAACGAATGAATATCTCCGCGTTCCCAATACCCTCCTTTTCGCCTGAAAAAGCATCGGCACATCTCGGCCCGCTGGTTTGGGAGGATGTCAACCGACACCTCGTGCATAAGGCGCTGGCAGAATTTTCTCACGAACTGCTTCTGTCCCCTAAGCTCATATCGAGCGAAGGCGACTGGGGGCTTTACGAGGTCCGTCCCGAGCAGGAAGGTGAGATCGTCTATCGCTTTAAGGCAAGACGTCTGGCGCTGGACCATTGGTCGATAGACCCTGACACAATCGAGAAGACGGTTGCGGGCGATGAAACGCCGCTGGATGCACTCTCGCTGATTCTGGAATTTGCGCAGACATTGGGCATCAGGGAAGCCATGCTACCGACCTATCTGGAGGAAGTCTCCACGACACTTTATGGCGCATGCTACAAGCGCGAGGAACGTCATATCTCCTCCAGACAACTCGCCCTTGCTGATTATCAAACAATCGAGGCGGGCATGACGGAGGGGCATCCGACCTTTATTGCCAACAACGGGCGTATCGGTTTCGACGCCATCGACTACCGCCTTTACACACCTGAAGCCGCGCACCCGGTCCAGATTGTCTGGCTGGCAGTCAGCAAGGAGCGGGCGACCTTCTCCTCGATCACGGAACTCGACTATCACAGCCTGATTGCGGAAGAACTCGATGAAGCCAGTCTGGATGGATTCGAGACGCGACTGACACGGCTTGGCCTGAACCCCGATGATTACTGGTTGATGCCGGCACATCCCTGGCAATGGTTCAACAAGCTGGCGATTACCTTTGCCGCAGACGTGGCGCGCCGCTACATCGTGTGCCTCGGCTATGGAAACGACAGCTACACGGCGCAGCAATCGATCAGAACGTTTTTCAACGCGACGGACAATCGCAAGCACTATGTCAAAACCGGGATTTCCGTTTTGAATATGGGCTTCATGCGCGGCCTGTCACCCAAATATATGCTTGCGACACCAGCTATCAACGAGTGGCTGGATGACCTCATATCGACCGACGAGTATCTGCGCCAGAATGGCTTCAGCATTTTGCGCGAAGTCGCCGCCATCGGCTATCGCTATCCCTACTATGATCAGGGACTGAAGCTCGATTCGCCCTATAAGAAAATGCTCTCGGCGCTCTGGCGCGAAAGCCCTCTGCCGCGCCTGCGCGCAAACGAGCGGGTCATGACGATGGCAGCGCTGCTGCATAAGGATAAGGATGGCATATCGCTGGTGGCGGAGTTGATAGCCGCATCGAACCTGGATGCACAAGACTGGATAGCGGCCTACCTGAAAGCTTATCTGGCGCCGCTCATCCATTGCTTCTATCGCTATGATCTGGCTTTCATGCCCCACGGCGAAAATCTCATTCTCGTGCTTGAGGACAATGTCCCGGTTCGCGCCATCATGAAGGATATCGGCGAGGAAATCGGCATCTTGAACGGCTCGATCGAGGTGCCAGAAGCAATATCCCGGATCTCCTATACGCTGGACGAGAAGATGAAGCCGAACTGCATCTTTACCGATGTGTTCGATTGCTTCTTCCGGTACCTCTCGGCAACGCTGCATGAAACGGACACCCTGCATGAGGACCGCTTCTGGAGTCTGGTCGCGGAATGCTGCCGCACCTATCAGGCCGAACATCCTGACCATGCGGACAAATACCAGCGCTACGACTTTTTCGCAGAGCGCTTTGTGCGCAATTGCCTCAACAGGCTGCAACTCAACAACAACCAGCAGATGCTGGATTTGCTGAATCCCGAGGACAGCCTTCAGTATATCGGCGAACTGGAAAACCCGCTGGCCCGCTTCCGCTAGGCGTCGTCATAGTCGCTGGTAAAATGCGCGACGAGGGCTGCCGTGTTTTTTAGCCCGGCAGCCTTCATCAGTCTCGCGCGATGGGACTCGATGGTTCGCGGTGACAGACCAAGTTCGGCGGCAATGGCCGCATTGGTTTTGCCTTGCGAAACCAGCGTCACGATCTGTCGCTGCCGGTCCGTCAGGCCCAAGCGCTGCTGGACAACGGGGCGGGTAATGGGTTGGAAACAATACAGCGCTTTTGCAAACGGGTCCGTCGCGTGGCGTGTTCTGCCATGGACCTGGCACCAGAACCGCCTGCCATCACTCGCCGTCATGATGCGCTCATCGTAATAGACCTTCCCACCGGGCAGATGCGCTTTCCACATACGTCCCGTCTGCACGAAGTCGGCATGTTTGGGGTAAAGACGGGCAAAGCTTTGATCGATCAACTCTGCGCGCCCGTAACCGAAAAGTCCGGCGAATTCCTCGTTGCAATCCCGGATGATCCGATGCGTGGCATAGACCATCGGCACCGGTATCTCGCTCAAAAGAACGCACGTTTCGTCCTGATCTTCCTTCAACCTTCGCCCCTCTTCCGTGCCGTATAAATACGGCTAACCTGCTCCGATAATCAAGCATAGCTTTGATGTCTCTGCCGCGCGGTTTTGCGGTGGAAAAGGAGGAGAGATGCGGAAAGTAAAAGCGACGGCCGTGGAAGCGCTTGCGGGTGCATTGCACGACGGTATGACGATCATGTCGGGTGGCTTCGGGCTCTGCGGCATTCCAAACAGCCTCATCGAGGCCATTCGCCTGTCTGGTGTCAAAGACCTGACGATTATTTCCAACAATGCTGGCGTCGATGGGTATGGCCTCGGCATCCTGCTGGAAACAAAACAGATCCGAAAGATGATTTCGTCCTATGTGGGTGAAAACAAGCTGTTTGCCGAGCAGTTTCTGTCCGGCGCTCTGGAGCTTGAGTTCAATCCGCAAGGGACTTTGGCGGAGCGCATCCGTGCGGGTGGGGCAGGCATACCCGCATTTTTCACCAAGACAGGCGTCGGTACGCTCATTGCGGAGGGAAAAGAGGTTCGTCGGTTTGGCGACAGCGATTATGTCATGGAAACCGGACTGGTTGCGGATCTGGCGATTGTCCATGCCCATATCGGCGACACTGAAGGCAACCTCGTCTACCGAAAAACCGCGCGCAATTTCAATCCGGTCATGGCAACGGCTGCGAAACTGACAGTTGCCGAAGTCGAGCATCTCGTTACCGTCGGCGACATCGATCCCGACCATGTCCATACGCCGGGCATTTTCGTTCAGCACGTGGTCCATGTTCCCAACCCTGAGAAACGGATCGAGCAGCGCACGACCCTTCAAAAGACGCAGCAGGAGAACGTCTAAGATGGCCTGGACCCGGGACCAAATGGCGGCCCGCGCCGCGAAAGAATTGCAGGATGGTTTCTATGTCAATCTGGGTATCGGCATCCCGACCCTCGTTGCGAATTACATTCCGCAAGGAATAGAAGTGACGCTTCAAAGCGAAAACGGAATGCTGGGCATGGGGCCTTTTCCCTTCGAGGGAGAGGAAGACGCCGACCTGATCAATGCCGGAAAGCAGACGATCACGGAGCTTGCCAAAACCAGCTACTTTTCATCGGCCGACAGTTTTGCGATGGTCCGCGGCGGACATATCGATCTTTCGATCCTTGGCGCCATGCAGGTTTCCGAGAGCGGTGATCTCGCCAACTGGATGATCCCCGGCAAAATGGTCAAGGGCATGGGCGGGGCAATGGACCTCGTGGCGGGCGTCAAGCGTGTCGTCGTGGTCATGGAACACGAGGCGAAGGGCGAGCCGAAATTCCTGAGGGAATGCAACCTTCCCCTCACGGGCAGGCGTGTCACCGATCTTCTCATCACCGACCTCGGGGTCTTTACCCTTTCGCGTCAAGGAAATCCCAAGGCGAGTTTGATTGAGTTGGCCGATGGCGTGTCTATAGACGAGATACGCTCTAAAACGGATGCACCGTTCGACCTTGCCTTGGCTTAAGTACCAGTTCGGCGTCAAAGCCCTCCAATAAACGCCGTAATCTCTGCCTCTGAAACAACGTCTGCATATTTGGCATTCATGTCGAACAGGTTGGCCTCGTGCGGGGCAGGGTGACGGTCACCACAGGCATCGCGCACGACGGTGGTGATGAAGCCGTGCGACATGGCATCAACGCAGGATGCGCGGACACAACCGCTGGTCGTCAGGCCGGTGAGGATAACGTTGTCGATACCCATCGCGGTCAACAGAGACGCAAGCGATGTGCCAAAAAATGCGCTGGGATATTGTTTGGTCACCACAAATTCGTTCGGAAAGGGAGCCAGACCCTCGGGCCAGGCAGCCAGTGGGTTACCTGCTGTAAAGCAGGACAGCGGTTTGGCCTTTTGGAAAAACCGGCCACCGTCGAGCCCGCTTGGATGGAGTGTCACACCGGTTAAAATAACGGGAATATTCTTTTCCCGTGCGAGCGCACGTATCCTCAGCGCGCTTGCGAGCGCGGCGTCAACGCCAGCAAACAGCGGACTGTCCGGTTCGAAATAGGCCTGAACAAAATCGACCAGCACCAAAGCAGGCTTTTTGCCGAAGCCGATGCGGTTGTTGTAAGCGCTTGCGTAGTTCGCCATCAGTTCGGTATCTGTCACGGCCTGTCATTCCCCCAGTTTCATGTTTGTGCTTCTGCCCAGATCATGAAACCAGGCCGGGCGGGATCAACTGATGATGGGGGGTGCTTGCTTGAAAAGCCGCACCTGCACGCAGGCACAGCGCATCGGCATTCGGTCGCCCGACGATCTGGATACCGGTCGGCAAGCCGGTGCGGCCAAGGCCCGCTGGCAGCATCAGGGCAGGTAACCCCGTCACGTCAAAAATCATGGTGTTGCGGGAGATCAGCGATTGGAAGGATTGGGCCTCGCCGTTGACGTCGACGGTCAGGCTATCGAGCCGACCGGCTTCGCCGCCAACACCGGGTGTCATGACGAGATCGACATCGGCCATGGCGCTGAGGAAAGTCATCTGTGCCTCTGCCCGAACCTGAAGTGCCCGCGCATAGTCAACCGCAGAAAATGCAAGCCCGTTCGTCAGCCGATGCAACAGTCCGGGATCGAAGAGGTCCGCGCGGTCGAGCCTTTGCGAATGCAGAGTGGCCAATTCACTTTGAAGAATGATCCAACCGGCTTCATGCCAGGACGCAATATCGATCCTTCGTAAAGGCACGAGCCTGCAGCCCAAGGTTTCCAGCGTTTTCAGCGCCAGTTCCCAATTGGTCAGAACCGCGTCATCAACCCGCTCTGTAAACCAGCTTGTCGGCATGCCGATCCGTAGTCCCTTGACCGTATGATCGGCCAGAACATCCCCACATTCCGCATTGAGATCCGGTTCGGCTTGCGCCGTCATGAAAGGCAGGACACGGGCTATATCTCTGGCAGAACGCGCCATTGGTCCGACATGATCGAGCGTCCACGATAGGGGGGCGACGCCTGCGCGAGAGACGCGTTCCCGACTGGGTTTCAGCCCGGTCGTGCCGCACCAGCAGGAGGGAACACGAATGGAGCCGCCGGTATCTGTCCCCAGTGCCAACGGCATGAGCCGGGCGGCGAGTCCGGCACCAGACCCGGTGGACGAGCCACCGGTCCAGCGAGTTTTATCCCCAGGGTTTGTCACCGTGCCAAAACGCGGATTGTGCGGTGAACCGGTCGCAAATTCGGTGGTGGCCGTCATCGCAAAGGGTATGGCGCCGGCTGCGCGCAATCGCGCTACGACGGCGGCATCATCAGGTGCAACGCGCTTGCCTGTAAAATGTGAGCCGGAGGTGACGGTTGCACCGGCGACGTCGATAATGTCCTTCACGCCGAAGGGTATGCCCTCCAGCGGTCTCGCCGTGCCGTTGCGCCAGCGTGTTTCACTGTCTTGAGCGGCAGCCTCAAAGCCCGGCACAAAACGCAATACGGCCTCGGCACCAGCGGTGCTGGACCGTATCGCATCGTTCAGTTCATCCAGAACACCGTTGGGTGAAATGCGCCTTTCCGCAAAAGCCGAAAGCAGTTCTTCGACGCCAGCTGTGCGCCATGGCAGATCGGCAGATAGGGACGGGACTGGCGCGGCGGCCAGCACCTTGTCCGGCGCAGGCGCTCGACCATAGGTTCGATCTGCCAGGCCGGGGTCGATGAGTTCGAGAGGATCGAACTCATGACCGATCTCAATTGCGGGGTCGGCGACCACCATTGCGGGAGGCGTCCGGTTCATTTTATTCCGCTGCGATCTGCGTTGCATTTCTCGATGCCATCAGGGGCTGGATGCGCTCTCCAAACTTATCGAGGCCGACCAGAAAGTCATCGAATGTCAGCATGATGCCCTTTGTGCCGGGAACAGTACCCGCTTCGTCCAGCATCCGCGCGACATTGGCGTAGGAACCGACCAATGTCCCCATGTTGAAATTGACGGCACCTTCCGGCAGGTTGATGTGCTTGGCTGTCGAATTGGTGTCGGCGGTCGCGTCTTTTCCACCTTGATCAGCCATCCACGCCAAGGCGTCGACATCGGCCCCCTCGCGGTAGCTTTCCCACTTTGCCTTGGCGAGTTCGTCCGTCTCTTCGGCAATCAGCATGAACAGCACGTAAGCGCCCACATCGCGACCGGTCTTTGCTGCGGCCTCGAGAAGTTTGGTGTTGTTGGGCGCGTAGGCTGTCGGCGTGTTTATGCCGGCCCCCATGACGAAGTTGTAGTCGGCATATTGCGCGGCAAATTCCATTCCACGCGGGCTTTGCCCGGCGGCAACGATCTCGATCTTGTTTTGCGGCTTAGGCTTCATCATGCAGTCCTTCATGGTGAAGTGCGTGCCTTCGAAACTGCATTCGCCGTTGGCCCAGAGCTCTTTCATGATGTGCACGTATTCGGTCGAATAGTCATAGCGGTAACCGAAATAGTCGTTGCCGGGCCACATGCCCATCTGGTCATATTCGGCCATCTGCCAGCCGGAGACGATGTTCACGCCAAAGCGGCCGGGCGCGACGCTGTCGATGGTGGTGGCCATGCGTGCAACGATGGCAGGCGGCAATGTGAGAACCGCGGTCGATGCGAAGAGCTTGATCCGCTCGGTCACCGCCGCCAGGCTGGCCATCAAGGTGAAGCTTTCCAGATTGTAGTCCCAGAACTCCGCCTTGCCACCGAAGCCGCGCAGCTTGATCATCGACAGGGCAAATTCCAGCCCATATTTTTCGGCTTTCTGAACGATCTGCTTGTTGAGCTCGAAGCTGGGCATGTATTGCGGCGACGTCGTGGAGATAAGCCAGCCATTGTTTCCGATGGGAATGAAAACACCGATATCCATGTGGTTCCCCTTTTTATCTGGTGGACATTTGGAGCAGTATGTACGAACTAATGCAAAAATATTTGGGGCTGTAAAGCCAAAAATGACGTAAGTTTAGGCTTGCCTATTAATTACTCATTTGGTGTTTTTGGGCGCAGCAGCGCTGTGCTGCCGAAATCGTCAAACAGCAGGCAAGAGTGCAGATCGCCAATCAATTCAGCAAATATGTGCTTTGTAACGCACCACCCGTGCGGATTTCAGCTTTCAGCGCGAAGCGTCGTGGTGAAGGTAAAGCGCTCGGCAGGCAACACCTGAAATGCATATTCCAACAGTCGCCGACCAGACCCGTAGTAGCGTCGTGTTACGACGAGTGCGAGGTCTCCTGCCTTCACGCCAAGCCTGCCTGCGGTCACCTCATCCAGTGCGAGAGGCTTTATATCCTGTTGGATTTCCTGGATTTTTTCACCGGTAAACTGTTCTATGTAATGGAAGATGGCGCTGCGGGCGACAGTAATGTCTTTGACCGCGGCCGCCAGCTTGGCGTCGACATAGACCTCGTTCCAGGAAAAGGCTCTGTTACCGCCGCCCGAGTAACGGATACCCGCCATATGGTAGAATTTGCGGCCTGGACGGCACCCCAGCTCGACGGCCAGTTTGCCCTGTGCGGAAATTTCTTCTTTCGTGTCGATCACGAATTCCGTCTCGGCGGCAATCTCGAACAGCTCGGAGCGCGAATGGGCAATGAAACGTTTGTTTTCGGGATCAAACCCGGCTTCGACACGGGTTCCAACACCTTTGCGTGCCGAAAGACGGCCTTTGGTCCGCAATGTGCCAATCGCTTGGCGGACGGTCTGGCGGCTCACGCCCAGGCTGATCGCAATTTCGTTTTCGGTGGGAAGCAGGGAGCCGACGGGGTAGTCGCCCTTATTGATGCGGCTTTCAAGATGGTGTGCGACCTGTAAGTAGAGAGGCGCGGTATCGATTTCCGGCTTCCAGTCAGTGCCTTTATGATCCAAGCCCGTCTCATCCCATGTAAGGCGTATAGCCGCATTCTTGTAGCAAAATGTTCAATCCTCTTTACCATCCAAACGCAAACAAAATTCGGTTGGCGGTCTGCCCCGCAGAGCGACGCTTGCGAGGCGACGCCAAATCAATTAGTACGTACATATACCGGACATAAATTTCCCAGGATATTGATACGCATGTCGGATTTAGTCGCCGAACAGGTCCCGCCAACGCACCCTGCATCTTCGCTCGCACAGACATTGATTGCAGCCACACTCATCCAGATCGTCGCGACGGCCAGCGTGCTCGCCTTGACGGCGATTGCGCCAACCGTGGCGGCGGACCTCAATATTGGCGCTTATTGGATCGGTTATCAGATCAGCCTTATCTACGCCTCTGGCATGTTCTCTTCGGCTGTTGCAGGAACGCTTGTGCAGCGCTTCGGTCCTATCAGGATCGAGCAGATCGCTTTGACCTGTTTCGTGGTCGGCTTTGCGGGTATAGCGACGGCCAGCATACCTCTAATCATTTTGGCCTCGTTGCTGATCGGCATCGGCTATGGCCTGAACAACCCGGCATCTTCGGAAATGCTCAGCCGCGTCACGCCGCAAAACAGGCGCAACATCGTTTTTTCCCTGAAGCAGTCAGGCGTGCCGCTCGGGGGTATTCTTGCCAGTTTCGCGTTTCCGTTTCTGTCGCGTTATGTCGGTTGGCACGTGGCTTTGCTGATCGGCGCAGCCGCTCCGCTTGTTACGATGGGTTTGCTGGCGATGACCCATGCGGCGCAACCCAAAACGCAAAAGAAAGTGCCGTCCTTATTGCGAGGGCTGATCGATGAGCAATCGACGATCTGGCGGAATCCGCGCCTGCGCGCGCTGAGCTGTCTCGGCTTTGCCTATTCGGCCATGCAGCTTTCCGTGTCCGCCTTCGCGGTGGTTACGCTGGTGCATGATGCGGGTTGGTCGCTTCTGGCGGCTGGTTCTGTCGCTGCTGCGATGCAGTTTGCCGGTGCCTTCGGACGTATTTTCTGGGGTGTCGTCGCAGACCGCATTGGCGGTGGATACATCACGCTCTCCCTGCTCGGCTTGCTGGGTGGCGTCGGTTATGTGCTGCTGTACTGGTTGCCGGAGCTGCCGGTCGTGGCGCAGGTGGCTCTGTTCGTTGCGATGGGTGCGGTCACGATCGGCTGGAATGGCGTGCTTCTGGCCGAAGTGGCGCACAATGCCCCGGAGGGCAGGGTTGGCGCCATTACCGGCGGCGTCCTGGTCTATACATTCATCGGTGTCATCGTTGGCCCGTCCTCTTTCGCAAGCGTCTATGCACTCAGCGGACATTACGGGACGAGCTTTCTGATCTTCTCCCTCTTTGGCTTTGCCGGAATGATTGTCGCATGGCGGGCTCACGCGTCCCGCGATTGATCGACCGTCCCCGACGCTAACAGGAGGTCCGAAAGATCCGGCCCCGGCGCCTTTCTTCGCCTATCGCGCATGCACATCAGCGTCCAGATGATCAGAATTCGCGCGCTACATTGGAAGGCTTTTTGGCAAACGCCACTTAAATGTGCAGTGCAAAAAAATAGGCAAAAGGCGATTGACGATACCTTGAATATGTACGTACATTACCTTCACGGCAGCTTGTCAGGGCAGCCTTAGGACGCCCGGAAATGCCGGGATAACAGAGGGGATGTTGTTCATGCGTATGCTTGCCGTCAGTTCAGTGTTGGCTGTTTCCGCTCTTGCGGCCATGTCGATCCCAGCCGTTGCAGACCCCATGGCGGATGCCAAAGCCATCATCGAGCAACACCGCGCCATGCCGGTCTTCACGCCTCCGGGCGAAGCCTTCGATGCCAAGTCCTGCATGGCGGGCAAGAAGGTTCTCTCCATTCCCATTTCCATGACGATTCCGTTCAATGTCGAGCTACAAAAAGCGATGTCTGAGGCGGCAAAGGAGATCGGCTTCACCTACGCCACCTGGGATAACCAACTGAAAATCGACCAGTGGGTTCAAGGTGTTTCCCAGGCCATCAGCCAGAAATACGATGCTCTTGATCTGGCCGGAGGTCTCAATCCCGAAGTGCTTGGACCCCAACTTGGAGAGGCGCGCGCTGCCGGTTTGAAAATCTCCACCACACATTTCTATGACGTTACCCAAAAGGCCGTTCCGAGCGTCGATTATTCCGGCAAGGTGGATTTCTCCGGTGCCGGAAAACTGCTGGCAGCCTGGGCCTATGTGCAGACGGAAGGCAAGCCGAATGTGCTGGTCATCGGCTCATCCGATGTGCTGCCATCCATCCCTTTCGTACAGGCGATCAAGGATCAGCTGGCCGCCCTTTGCCCGGATTGCAAGGTCAAACACCTCGACGTTCCCGTCTCCGAATGGGCGACGAAGATACAATCAGGAACCCAGTCCGCTTTGCTGGCTGATCCGTCGATCAACTATATCTTGCCGATCTACGATTCCATGTCGCAGTTCGTTATTCCCGCCATGCGCATCACCGGCGCGGAAGGCAGCGTCAAGCTTGCCAGCTTCAATGGAACTCCCTTCGTGCTGGATATGGTCCGGGCAGGCCAGGTCCAGATGGATGTCGGCGAAAGCCTCGGCTGGGCGGGGTATGCGGCCATCGATAACATCATGCGCATGCTCTGCGGAAAGCCGGAAGTGGCCAAGCTGAATGTCCCTTTGCTGGTCTTTGACGAGAGCAATATCGCAACGGTGGGGACCCCCGCCAACTTCAACGATGGCTATGGTGATGCCCATCTCGACGGGTTCCGCAAGCTTTGGAAATTGAAGTAATCAGCCGTTCAAGCAGGAGCAGCATCATGACCGATAATGCCGTGCTCACCATGAACAACATTCGCATGCGCTTTGGCAGTTATGATGCGCTGAAGGGCGTGTCGCTGTCGATCCGGCGGGGCGAGGTGTTCGGACTTCTCGGTCAGAATGGATCGGGAAAGTCCACAATGATCAAGGTTCTGGCTGGTTTCCACCAGCCTGAAGCCGGCAGCGAGGTCATTCTCTGGGGCCAGAAAATGCCCCTGCCGCTCGATCCCATGGAGATCAAAAAGCGCGGTGTCGCGTTTGTCCACCAGCATCTTGGTCTTGTACCATCGCTGACCGTGCTGGAGAATATGCGGGTGACGGCCCTTGGTCAGAAATCACCCTGGTTCGTCAACTGGAGACGCGAGGCGTCAGCGATATCGAAACTGTTTGCGCAGTTCGACCTGTTTATCGATCCGTTTCAGACTGTCGCCGCGCTGTCACCGGTGGAGCGTGCTTTCGTTGCCATCATCAGGGCATTCGAGGATTTGAAAGCGTCGGATGCTGGCTATGGCGGGGAAGGCATATTGGTGCTGGACGAGCCAACGCCTTTTCTGCCTGCCGAAGATGTTAAAAGGCTGTTTTCTCTCATCCGCTCCATCGTGAAAACCGGGGCCTCCGTCGTTATCGTCACCCATGACATCGATGAAGTGCGTGACATTACCGACCGTGTTGCAGTGCTGCGCGACGGCGAACTCGTCGGCATCATGGATACGCACAGGTCGGAGCGCCAATCCATCCTTGATACCATCGTCGGATCACGTGTCGACGCGTTCGAGAAAAGGCGCATGGCGCCCAGCGGCGTAGCGGCGGCAGTGCGCGTGAGAGGATTATCGGATGGGACCACCGCGCCGTTTGATTTCGACATTCGCGAGGGCGAAACACTTGGCGTCACGGGCTTGATCGGCTCCGGCTTTGCCAGCGTTCCGTACCTGCTTTACGGCGCAAGGCGCGGCAAAGGCGAAATCATGCTCGCAGGTAAGACGTCCGGTATTGGCGCAATGACACCGCTTGCAGCACAGCAGATGGGTATCGCATTCCTGCCGGGTGATCGCCTGGGTGCCGCTGGTGTCGGGACCCTTTCCGTCACCGACAATATCACGCTGCCCGTTCTCGACAATTTGCTGAAACCCTACGGCCTTGACCGATCGGCCATGACCCGAGAGGCAGCGCGGCTGGCGCAGCTCTATGATGTCAGGCCGCAGAACCCGCATTTGCCGCTTGCGTCTCTGTCCGGCGGCAACCAGCAGAAAGTGCTGCTTGCCAAATGGTTGCAGGTCAAGCCGAAGCTCTTGATGCTGGACGAACCCACCCAGGGCGTCGATTTCGGTGCGCGCCAGCAAATCTTCAAAGCCTTGGACCGGGCAGCAGCGGATGGCACCGCCATTCTCTGCGCCTCAACCGACAATGAACAACTGGAACAGATATGTGATCGCATCATCGTCTTTTCGCGCGGTCGCCCGGTGATCGAGCTGAAAGGCTCGGAGATCAGCCGCCGCGTCATCACGGAAGCCTGTTTCCACAGCCATGAAGCGGAGGCCGCAGAATGACGACGCTCGACATGCCGACAACCAAATTGGCATCGCCGCCAAAAAGCCGGTTTACCCTGAAGACGGAGGGCGAGCGCTTCGCGCTCGTTGGCGCATGGCTGCTGCTCATCGTCATCTTCGGTGCCCTCATGCCGGATTCGTTTTTAAGCTGGCGCAGTTTCTCAACCCTGTTCGGTTCGCAGGCCATTCTTGTAGTGCTGACGCTTGCCATCATCATTCCGCTCACCTCAGGCGATTTCGACCTGTCGGGGGCCTCGACCTTGACGATGAGCTGCATGCTGATCGCGGTGCTGAACGTGAAACTCGGCTGGCCGATTGTCCCCGTCATCCTGCTTGCTCTTCTCAGCGGCATCGTGATCGGTGCCGTCAACGCTTTCTTTGTCCTTTATTTTCGCATCCATTCCCTGATCGTGACGCTCGGCGTCGGGACCTTCGTCAACGGATTGATCCTGTGGGTCAGCAATTCGCAAACGATCTCGGGCGTTTCCATGGACCTCGTCACATGGGTCATCATCAACCGTTTCCTTGGTATTCCCCTGGCCTTTTTCTACGCCATCATCCTGGCTGTCATCCTGTGGTATGCGCTGGAATTCACCATCGCCGGTCGCAAGCTTCTGTTCGTCGGGCGTGGTCGGGAAGTATCCCGGCTGAACGGCATCAATGTCGACCGCGTCCGCGCCACGTCCTTCATCCTATCGGGCCTGATGTCGGCCTTTGCGGGCATGCTGTATGCGGGAATGACGGGCTCTGCCGATCCACTCTCGGGCCTCAACCTCCTGCTTCCCGCCTTTGCCGCAGCCTTCTTGGGCGCGACGACGATCTCACCAGGCAGGTTCAATGCCTTTGGTGCGGTCATCGCCGTCTACTTCCTCGTTACCGGCATCACCGGACTGACCATGCTGGGCGCTGATGCCTACGTGCAGAATCTGTTTTACGGAGGAGCGCTTGTCGTTGCCGTCTCGCTCAGCCAGCTCGTCCGCAACCGTCAAACACAGGATTTCAGCTGATGGATAACAAGGATATCGTCGCCGCTTTGGCGCAAGCCTATTGGGCGCGCCCGGCAGTCGAAGCGGAACTGGTGGCCATGGCAGGAGAGATGGCCCGCGATAGCGCTGCAATCGCCCCGTCGCCGTTGGGTAAAGGTGGCGCTCTGTTCAATATCGAACCCGCCCATTTCGATGCGTTTCTGCTGTCCGAGGCAAAGCGATGAGCCTCGACAATCCCACCTCGTTGACGCAGGCGGCAGATGCGATCCGTGCCGGAAAGATCAGCTCGCTGGAGATGACGCAGGCTGCACTCGATCGCGCGACCGCCGGCCAGACACGGTTGAACGCTTTCATCGAAATCGAACACGATGCGGCACTGGAGGCCGCAAAAACCGCTGACGCCGCGCTGGCATCCGGCTCCAGCGTGGGGCCGTTGCACGGCGTTCCGCTCGCCCACAAGGACATGTATGATCGCGCCGGTTTCGTCACCAGTTGCGGCTCGAAAATACGGGCGGGACACATCGCTGTATCCACCTCGACTGTGATGGAGCGCTTGCAAAGCGCAGGTGCGCTGTCCATCGGTCGCCTCAATATGAGTGAGTTCGCCATGGGGCCGACCGGCCACAATTTCCACCATGGCCGGGCTTTGAACCCGATCGATACGGCGCGCATTACCGGCGGCTCGTCCTCCGGCTCCGGTTCTGCCGTGGGCGGTGGTGTCGTACTGGGGGCACTTGGTTCCGATACCGGCGGGTCGATCCGCCTGCCCGCCGCGTGCTGTGGTGTTGTCGGTATCAAGCCGACACAGGGCCGTGTGAGCAGACATGGCGCAATGCCGTTGTCTTTCTCGCAAGACTGTGTGGGTCCTTTGGCGCGCACGGTCGAAGATGCCTATCTGATGTTGCAACTCATTTCCGGCCCGGATGGTCGCGATACGACATGCATGGATGTTAAAAAGCCTGGGCCGCTGCACACCGATCTCTCGTCCATCCGCATCGGCATCGCGGGTGGGCTCTTCTCGTCGGGGCTGGATAGCGATGTTTCGCAGGGCGTCGAGACAGCCATCACGGCCCTGAAGTCAGAGGTTGCCAGCGTTGCGAAGGCGTCCATGCCCGATCTGTCCACCGTCGCAGAACTCGCCAACGTCGTTGCCATGGCAGAGGCGGGTGCTGTGCACTTTGACTGGATGCGTGAGCGTCCCGACGATTACGGTCCGCAAATCCGGATGCGATTGTCGCAATCCCTTGCGGTGCCTGCTCCCATCTATCTGCGGGCGTTGCAGATACGGTCGGTCATGCTGGAAGACTTTCTCGATGTCGCCTTTGCTCAATCAGATGTGCTCATTGCACCCACCATGCCCTTCGTGCCGCCCCTGTCGTCGGAGGTGGATGTCGGCACAAGCCCCACGATGAATGCGGTGGTGAGTGCCATGACCTCGTTCACACGCCCTTTCAGCTATCTCGGTCTGCCTGTTGTGTCCGTGCCGGTGTCGATATCGGCTGGCGGATTGCCTGTCGCTCTGCAAATCGTAGCGCGGCCGTGGCGTGAAGACCTCGCAGCGAGTGTGGCCCTCAGACTTGAGACGGCGCTTGCGCTTCCTGCAATGGCGCGCATTGCATCGGCAGCGTGAGCTGCGTCACGACAATTTGAAATGAAGGAGAAGGACGTTCAAATGAACACCATGCCACATCTCTCATCACCGGTGGAGACCGTTGTGGATGTCAGTCAGCAGTCCTTCCGCGACGCCATGGCGAAAATGGGTGCCGCCGTCACCATTATCACGACGGATGGACCGGGCGGTAAGGCAGGCTTTGCTGCGACCGCAGTTTGCAGCGTGACAGACAGTCCCGCGACACTGTTGATATGCCTCAACCGCACTGCGTCCGTGTTCAACGCGGTGATGGAAAACAAGGCGCTTTGCGTCAATGTGCTGACCGCAGAGCATGAAACGCTGTCATCTTTGTTCGGTGGGAAAACGCCTGTCGATGAACGTTTTGCTGCAGCGAACTGGCACACTGGCGTAACAGGTGCGCCCGTGCTGGAGGATGCGATGGTATCGTTCGAGTGTGTGATTTCGGATATGCAGGATATCGGCACGCACAGGGTTTTGTTTTGTGCGGTGAAGTCCCTTCGTCAAAGCGACGCCGACAAAGCCTTGATCTATTACAAGCGCGCCTATCATCATCTTTAGCCTTCGAAGCGATCAGGGCTGCAAGCCAGCGCACCGTGCCGTATTGCGAATATGAGACTCCATCTCGACCCGGGCCAAAGCGCCGTCGTTTGCCTTGAGAGCGGCAATTATGCGGCGGTGTTCGGCAATGGATTGCCGCATTCTTTCCGGGTCGGTGATGGGGATAGGCTGGCGCTGGGTTTCGGTCACCTGGTCCCGCACTGTCTGATACAGCGCCTTCAGCATCGTGTTGGAGCAGGCGGATACGATGGTGCCATGGAACGCAAGATCGGCATCGACATTCGCGAGCAGATCCTGATTGGCCCAGCAATCCTCCATCGTCTTCGTCGCTTTTTCCATCTTTTCCAGTTGTGTCTGGGACAGTCGCCCTGCCGAAAGCCGGGCGATCTCGCCTTCGAGCAGGATGCGCGTTTGGAAGACATCGAAAACCGAGTGGCTTTCCGAATAACGCCATGGCGCCATATGCCCGGCTTGACCTGAAGTCCCGTCAATCGCCGCCACATACGTTCCGCGCCCGGCTTCTGTTTTCAGCAGGCCAAGCGTTTCAAGGGTCAGCAGCGCTTCACGAAGGGATGCCCGACTGATGCCGAATTTTTGGGAGAATTCGCGCTGTGACGGAATTTTCTCGCCTGCCTTCAATTGCCCGGCCTGTATCATGGCCTGGATTTCGCGGGCAACTGATTGTGGCACAAGCGTTTTGTTGAGCATTCGATCCCTATTGATGTGAAGCCGCCGCTGCCCGTCCGATATATTTTTTAAGCAACGTCTTGCAAAGCACAAAACCACGTGCTTGTTTGGTCGGACTGGTCTGACCAGTTAGACCAACGTAGATTGGCTTAAAACATAAAACAAGGGGTTCTCGAATGCACCACGTTTCGCGCATTAAAAGCACACTTCTCGCCGGGCTGGTTTCAGCACTCGGCGTATTCAACGTTCAGGCAGCCGATCTGACGGTCGGCGCTAATATCGGCAACGTGCCATGGGAATTCGAAGACGCCAGTGGCAAGGTCACCGGCTTTGAAGTCGATCTTGTCAACGAAATTGCCAAGCGTCTCGGCAAGTCCGTCGAATTCGTCAACACGCCATTCAACGGCCTGTTTCCAGCCGTCCAATCCGGCCGCATCAACATGGCGATTTCCTCGATCACGATCACCGAAAAACGTCTGGCATCCGTCACCTTTGCCCAGCCCTATTACGACAGCGACCAGTCTTTGACAGTGACAGCCGCCTCCGGCATCACTGGTCTCAAAGGCATGAGCGACAAGGTCGTCGGTGTCGATACGGGATCGACAGGCGATATGTGGGCGGAAGCTCATAAGGGTGAGTACAAACTCGGCGAAATCCGCAAGTTCGAAGGCTTGCAGCCTGCCATGCTCGATCTCGTGGCCGGACGCATCGACGGCTATATCTCCGACATACCGGCTCTGCTCTACTACGCCAAGGACAAGCCGGAGCTGAAGGTTGTCGAGCGCATTCCGACTGGTGAGAAATACTCGATCATGTTCAACAAGGGTGATCCGCTGGCAGAAGACGTCAACAAGGTCATCACCACATTGAAGGGCGAAGGCTTCATCGCCAAGCTGCACGAGACATGGTTCGGTGCGAAGGCCGAGGACACGACCTCAACCGTCGCCGTTCTCGATATGCCGAAGGCCAAGTAAGGTTTAAACAGCATCCGGCGGGGCAACCTTGTCTCGCCGGATCGCCAAGGAGCCTGTCCGGCATGAACCTCATCAACACCTTCTTCAATGCTTCAGTCTTTCTCAACAGTCTGCCGCAACTGCTCTGGGGGCTGGTCGTCACGCTCCAGATCGGCATTACCAGCATTATCTGTGGCTTGGTGGGCGGTCTTTTTCTGGCGGTGGCGCGTCTTTATGCACCTGATGTCTTCAAACTGCTGATCCGCGGCTACATCGACATTTTTCGCTCCATACCTCTGCTGGTGCTGCTGATCGTCGTCTATTACGCCCTACCGTTCGTCGGCATCAGACTGTCGCCCTTTCTCTCGGCGGTCACCGCACTGTCGCTCGTTTCCGCCGCCTATACCGCTGAAATTTTTCGCGCTGGTATAGAGGCTGTTCCCCATGGTCAGTTCGAGGCATCCGCCGCACTTGGCCTCTCCAACCGCAACACCATGGTTGACATCATTCTGCCGCAGGCCGTCCGCATCGTTATTCCACCGCTGACCAACAATTGCATCAATGTCATGAAGGATACGGCCCTTGCCTCGGTGGTTGCCATGCCGGACCTGTTGAAACAGGCAACGCAGGCGCAGGCCCTGAATGCCAATCCAACGCCGCTAATCGGGGCCGCCCTTATTTACATCGCCCTGCTCTGGCCGATGGTCGCGGTGGTCGCGCGCCTTGAAAAGCACTTCAACCGGGGGAAACGGTGATGGAAAAGACCGGCACCCCCCTCATTTCCATACGCGGCCTGACCAAAGCTTATGGCACTTTCACCGTTTTGCATGGCATTGATCTCGATGTTGCCGAAGGGGAGGTCGTCTGTGTCATCGGTCCATCCGGTTCCGGCAAATCGACACTCATTCGCTGTATCAATCATCTCGAAGCCTTTGCCCCTGAAAGCACCATTACCGTGGATGGCACACGCGTCGAGCCCGGTCCGGCTTTGGCCAAGGTCCGCGCCGAAGTCGGAATGGTGTTCCAGTCCTTCAACCTGTTTCCGCATATGACAGTGTTGAGAAACGTCATGATCGCCCCGATGCGGGTGAGAAAGACGCCGGAAGCAGAGGCCGAACGCAAGGCTCGCGAGCTTTTGGCGCGCGTCGGTATTTCCGAACAGGCCGAGAAATTTCCCGGGCAGCTTTCCGGCGGCCAGCAGCAGCGCGTGGCGATTGCTCGCGCTCTGGCCATGGAGCCGCGTGTCTTGCTTTTCGATGAGCCGACATCGGCACTCGACCCGGAAATGGTCGGCGAGGTTCTGGATGTGATGC
Source organism: Agrobacterium sp. rho-8.1 (assembly GCF_033957725.1). Classification (NCBI taxonomy): domain Bacteria; kingdom Pseudomonadati; phylum Pseudomonadota; class Alphaproteobacteria; order Hyphomicrobiales; family Rhizobiaceae; genus Agrobacterium; species Agrobacterium sp. rho-8.1. The sequence continues at coordinate 567,340 of NZ_CP192789.1, read as the reverse complement.
GCAAACTGGCGGGCACCGGCGTCACCATGGTGATCGTCACGCACGAAATGGGCTTTGCCCGGCAGGTCGCAGATCGCGTCATCTTCATGGATGGCGGACGCCTCGTTGAATGGGGCGCGCCATCAGAGATTTTCGACACTCCGAAAGAAGAGCGAACACGCGGCTTTCTCCGCGCCGTTCTCAATCATTAAGAAAAAGATACAGTCCGGGAGATATCAGGGATGACCACCACTTCAACACTCGACATCGATTATGTGCGCAGCCAGTTTCCGGGGCTGTCTCGCGGCTGGACCTATTTCGACAATGCGGGCGGATCGCAGATCCTCAAAAGCGCGCTGGAGCGCATCACGACGTTCCTGATCGAGACAAACGTCCAGATCGGCGGCTCTTACGAGGTGTCGCAGAGCGCCGCGAAAGCGCTCTACGAAGCGCGCACCGCGGCCATGCATCTGGTCAACGCCTCGCGTCCGGAGGAGATCGTATTCGGTAACTCCACAACTTCACTTTTGCAGAATCTGGCCCGCACCATGCAAAGCCAGTTGTCCATCGGTGACGAGATCATCGTCACGGTCAGCGATCACGAATCCAACATTGGGCCTTGGGACAGGTTGCAGGATGCAGGCATCACGCTGAAATTCTGGCCGCTGAACAAGGAAACGCTTCAGCTCGATCTGGCCGATCTGGAGCCACTGATGAGCGAGCGCACGAAAATGGTTTGCGTCACGCATGTCTCCAATATCCTCGGGTCGATCAATCCTATCCGGGAGATCGCCGATTTCGTCCACGCGCGCGGAGCAAAGATCTGCGTCGACGCTGTCGCCTACGCCCCACACCGGGCCGTCGATGTGCAGGCCTTCGATGTGGATTATTACGTTTTCAGCCTCTACAAGACCTATGGTCCGCATTATGCCCTGATGTATGGCAAATACGATCTGCTGCTCGAGCTCGATACGATTTATCATTATTTTTACGGCAAGGACAAAGTGCCGGGCAAGCTGGAGCCTGGCAACCCCAATTACGAGCTTGCCTATTCCACCTGCGGTATCGTGGACTACCTCACCACTCTTGGTGAACAGGCAGGCGAGACAGGCACGATGCGCCAGAAAATCGAGGCGGCGTTTGCAGCCATCACGGCACAGGAAAACCTGCTCGCCGAGCGGCTCCTGAGCTACCTGCGCTCCCGCAACGATTGCCGGATCGTTGGGCAGGGCTTCAACCATGATGGGACACGCGTACCGACGATTGCCTTCCGCTTCGATGGCCGCGATGCTGGCGAACTCTGCAAGGCGATGGATAATGAACACATCGCCATGCGCTTCGGTGATTTCCACTCGAGACGGCTTGCCGAATATCTCGGCCTGACCGACCATGGCGGCATGCTGCGCGTCTCGATGGTGCATTACAACACGCTGGAAGAGGTCGATCGCTTCACGGCTGCACTTGACCGCATCCTGTCTGGCGATGCTGGATTTGCAAAGGCAAGCTGACCTTATGAACGATAAGAAGGACATGGAATGATGCGTTTCGATACGGTGATCAGGCACGGAACCGTGGTGACGGCAAGCGACACCTTCGTCAGCGATGTCGGCATCAAGGATGGCCGCATTGCCGCACTGGCCGCTGAACTCACCGATGCCGACGAGATCATCGATGCCACCGGCCTCTTTGTTCTGCCCGGCGGCATCGACAGTCACGTTCATCTCGACCAGCCGTCAGGCGACGGCATCGTCATGGCCGATGATTTCGATAGCGGCACCCGCTCTGCCGCCATCGGCGGCAACAGCACCGTTCTGGCATTCTGCATGCAGGAAAAGGGACAGTCGCTGCGTGAAGCGTTGAAGGTCTATCACGCGAAGGCCGAGGGCAAATGTCATGTCGATGTGTCCTTCCATCTGGTCATTACCGATCCAACGGCGGAAGTGCTCGGGCAGGAACTGCCAGCGCTGGTCGAGGACGGCTACACCTCGCTGAAGGTCTTCATGACCTATGAGGGCCTGCGGCTTCGTGACGACGAAATTCTTGCCACGCTCGATACGGCACGCCGCACTGGCGCTTTGGTCATGGTTCACTGCGAAAATGAGGATGCCATCCGCTACCTGATCGGTCGCCACGAGGAGGATGGCAAATTTGAACCGAAATTCCACGCCACGACGCGTCCCATCGCTGCCGAGCGCGAGGCGATGGAGGAAATCCGCCGGGCGCGCCAGCGTGGCCAGAAGATTGCCGGTGAAACATGCCCGCAATATCTTATGCTGACCGCCGACGATCTCGATCAGAGCGAGATGGAAGGCGCCAAATATGTCTGCTCGCCGCCGCCGCGCGACAAGGCCAGTCAGGATGCCTGCTGGGAAGGGCTGGAGCAGGGCGTTTTCGATCTGTTTTCGTCCGACCACTGCCCCTTCCGCTTCGACGATCCGGAAGGCAAACTGAACGAGAAGGGCAAGCGACATTTCCGCTGGATTCCGAACGGCATCCCCGGCGTTGCGACGCGCCTGCCGATCCTGTTTTCGGAAGGCGTGATGAAGGGCCGGATTGACATCAACCAATTCGTGGCGCTGACATCGACCAATCACGCCAAGTTATATGGGCTATACCCCCGCAAGGGCACCATCGCTGTCGGCGCCGATGCCGATATCGCGCTTTGGGATCCAAACAAAAGCGTCACCATCCGCAATGATATGCTGCATCACGGTGCAGATTACACGCCTTACGAGGGGCTGGATATCCGTGGATGGCCGGTCCGGTTGCTGTTGCGCGGCAAGACCATTGTGGAAGACGGGCATTTTGCTCAGCAGATCGGGCAGGGCGGCTATTTGCGCCGCGACCTCTCATCGCTCACGCGCCAACGTGGCGGCCAAATCTGAGTGGAGTACGGGTATGCTCGCGGTCGGCACAGGGGAATAGAAACCTGTGCCGACCGACCTCTCAGATTGAGACGTCGCTGGCTTTGCCCAACCAAAGTGCAGAGTTGGTGATCGTGATACGACTTCTGATATCGGCGGCATTGGCGGCCAGCACCAGTTCGTAGTCACCAGCCTCCGACCGGAACGCCTTGGCGTCGACATCGAAGAAGCTCAGATCGCGCACCGACACTTTCAATGTTGCCGTTTTGGTTTCGCCTGGCTCGAGTTCAAGCTTGGCGAATGCCTTCAGTTCCTTGTCCGGCCTCGAAACGGAAGAACCGAGTGGTCGCACATAAAGCTGCACGACGTCGGAACCCTTGCGTGCGCCCGTGTTGGTGACATCGAGCGTGACGGTGATCCCGTCTTCACCCATCTGAAATGAGGATGCCTTCGCATCGCTCCACGTAAACTGCGTATATCCAAGCCCGAAGCCGAACGGGAAGAGCGGCTCCACGCCATGACTGTCATGGTGGCGGTAGCCGACGAAGACGCCCTCGTCATAGCGCACATGACCGTCCTGACCGGGGTAGACGAGTGGATTGTCGGTAATGGCGGAATTATCCGACAGCGACTTCGGGAAGGTCTGCGGCAGACGACCGCCGGGTTCGACATCGCCAAACAGAACGTCGGCCACTGCGTTTCCAAGTTCCTGGCCCGGATACCACATTTGCAGAACCGCCTGAACCTTGTCCAGCCACGGCATTTCCACGGGTCCACCCGTTTGCAGCACGACGACGGTGTTCGTGTTGACGGCCGCGACCCTTTCGATCAGTTCTTCCTGGCGCCCGGGAAGCCGCATGTCAGGCAGGTCGAGACCTTCGGTGTCCCATTGGCCATCGCGGCCCACAAAGAGGATGGCGACATCGCAATCAGCGGCCTTGGCAACGGCGTCCTCTATTGCAGCATCGCCCAGCGGCTTTTCCACACCAAAGCGAATGGCCGTGAGGTGAATGCCATCCGTCGTATCCGCTGGTGAGCAATATTCGATCGTCAGCGTGTAGCTGCGTCCCGCCTCCAGCTCCACCGCTTGTCTTTGTTCGGTGTTGGCAGTGCCGAAGTAATTGTCGCCGGGCGTCCAGTCGTCGAAACCGTTCACGACCAGCTTTTCATTGACATAGAGTTTGGCGAGACCGGCATTCGTCATGCCGAAGACGTGCTCTCCGCTGTCGGCAGGGACGAAACTGGCGATGATCCGCGCGGAAAAGTTGGCCGGATCGAGGTCCGGAGACGGCAGGTCGAACCAGAAGAATTCACCCTTGGCGGCAGGCTCGCTGTGGACGGGGCTGCCTTCCAGATGGCGACCCTTGAAATAATCGACATGCATATCGCCGCTGAACACATTGATGAGGCGATTGTTGCTGCATCCAACCGCATGGTGCACGCTGTTGGCGTTGGAAAGCGCTGCCTTGATGCCCTGAAGCGGGCTGACCGTGTAATGCGCGGCGATCTGCGCACTGCCGCCACCCATGACGCGCGCTTCGGCGGCATTGGGGCCGAGAACCGCGATGCTATCCAGCGTGGTTTTGGCGAGCGGCAGAACGCCTTCGTTTTTCAGCAGAACGGCTCCCTCCGCGCCAATCTGGCGGATGAGGGCTCTGTCTTCTGGCAGATCGAGCGAGCTTTCGGTGAGGTCAGGCGCCGTTTCGAACGCGCCGACGCGCTCCAGAAGCGTCAAAATACGGCGGGCTGCTTCGCGCACGGTTTCTGCTTTCACCTCGCCATTGTTCACGGCCTGAACGAGCTTTTCGCCGCGATCACGGGTGGGTCCGGGCATTTCCAGGTCAAGGCCGGCATTGACCGTGGCGGCGGTGGAATGCGAGCCGAACCAGTCCGACATCACGATGCCATCGAAGCCCCATTCCTTGCGCAAGACGGTCGACAGCAACCAATCGTGCTCGCTGGTATAGGTGCCGTTGAGACGATTGTAGGATGACATCACCGCCATCACGCCCGCCTTCTTCACCGCCTGTTCGAATGGCAGCAAATAGATCTCGCGCAGGCTGCGCTCATCGATATCCGATGACATGGTCTGGCGCTCGATTTCGGATTCGTTGCCCGCGAAGTGCTTGATCGTCGCTGCGATACCCTTGCTCTGCACACCTTGAATATAGGCTACGGCAAGAGCTGCCGTCAGCAGAGGATCTTCGGAATAGCACTCGAAATTGCGGCCATTCAGGCCCGAGCGGTGAATGTTCACGGTTGGTGCGAGCAGCACCGATGCGCCCTTGCTTTTTGCCTGTCCTGCCAGTGCCACGCCCATGCGCTCGACAAGCTCGGGGTTCCAGGTTGCGCCCAGCGCGATGGCCACGGGAAAACAGGTCGCTTTGACGCCCGCGACCAGGGATCCTGCACCACGTGCGCCATTGGGTCCATCGGTTACTTTTATTTTGGGAACGCCAAGGCGCTCGACCGGCACGGTTGTCCAGAAGTCGGCACCGGCCAGCAGCGAAACCTGCTCTTCAAGCGTCATCTGGTTCAGAATGTTCTCGATCATACGAGCCTCCGATATTGGCTGTTGGTTAAAGAGAAATTTGCGGTATCAACGAACACCGCGAACGGGCGAGATGGCCAGCGCCCCGAGGAAGGCGCAGACCGCTGCGACGGCATAGAGAACGCCATAGTTTTGCCCACCGGTATTGCCGATGGCCAGAAGGAAGGGTGCGACAGCCGGAGCAATGGATTGCGGAACGGCATTGGCAATGTTGAGAACGCCCAGATTTCTGGCTGCATGCGTTTCCCTGTCGGGCAGAATATCCACCACCAGCGCCTGATCGACCGCCATATAGACGCCAAAGCCGACAGATGTAACGGCGATGCCGCTGTAGAACATCGTCAGATCGGTTGCGAAAACGATGACGACGATGCCCAGCGCATAGGTCATGGCAGCCAGCAGCACGAAGGCTTTGCGGCGACCGATGCGATCAGAGACGTATCCCGAAACGAACGACGAGCCAACGACGCAAACGGCCGTAATCAGCGTGGAGAAAAACATGATGTCGCCGATATCGGCTTCCGAGATCTTCAAGTGGTCCATCAGATAATAGACCTGATAGGAGGTGAGAACGGCAAAGCCGAAGAACACCAGAAAGCGGCTGAGCCACGCATATCCGAAATCGGGATGCTTGACCGGGTTGACCCAGAAACTGCCCAGCAGTTCCGACACTCCTGGGAGAGACTTCTCCGGTGTGTCGGTCAAAGGGCGGTCCTCGATCACCAGAACGAAGATGATAACCGATACCAGACCGATGCCCGTGGGGATGAGGAACATGGCGTTGCTGGCCGTTCCCGTCAAAGCGAGAATGCCGCTGCCGATCAGAAGAGCGATGTAGATCGACATGCCAGCCAGCGCTGATACGAGGCCACGTTGGTGTTCCGGCACCTGATCCGGCACGGTTGCGACAAGTGCCGCCAGCATGGCGTTATATGCCGCCTGGATCACGCACCATGCAATGCCGATGACGATCAGGCTAGAGGTATAGGCCATGAAGATTTGCGCCAGACTACCGACAATCACGCCGCCGACCAGCCAGGGTTTCCGCCGCCCGAAACGTGAGCGCGTGCGATCCGAAAGCTGACCGAAAATCGGATTTGCCAGAAGCGCAAAGAGGGCGCCGAGGCCGAGGATCGTTCCGAGACTTGCACCTTTGCCGACAGGGTCGAGCGTGTTGACGCGAACGGCCAGTGTCATGGCGACGGGTGTCATGACAGCCGTGAAGAAGCCGATACTGGCCAGCCCGTAGGTGAGAATAAAAGGGAGGCCGACTGATTTTTCGACCGGCTTGCCGGACGACCCGGCGGCAATCGCTGATGCTGTCATACTCATAATAAAACCCTCCACGGCAATAACTTGACAACAACGTCATCCCCCAACGAATGTTGCATTAAACCTACCGACTACTCGGTAATTGAAATTAGTCAACTTTTTTGTATCCTGCAATTGCCTTGATCTGACGCCGGGCCCAGAAGGCGAAACAGAAAAATTGCGTCTCAAAAATATGCGATGCAGATGATATGGAATGGCTATGAGTGACAAGATGAATGACGGTTCCGTATTGGACCAAGCACCGCCCAGACGCCGCAAATCGCCAAAAGGTGTGGCCCGGAAAGAGGCCATCCTGACGACAGCCATGCAGCATTTTGCGAGAGATGGCTTTCAAAGCGCATCCTTTGCAGCCATCGCTGCCGATGTGGGCCTATCCTTGCCGGGGCTTCTTCATTACTTTCCGACGAAGGTCGACCTGCTGCTCGCCATTCTCGAAAAGCGCGATCTCGACAGCGCGTCGAGCGTGGGGGAAGACTATCTGGATTGGCGCAAGGTACTGCACGGTCTGGTGGAGATCGCGGCGATCAATCAGACGATCCCGAATGTTGTACAGGCATTTGCTGTCCTCAACGCCGAAAGCCTCACCGCCGATCATCCGGCAAGTGCGTGGTTTGCCGCACGCGTCATGACGCTGAAGAAGAACCTCGCATTCTGTCTGCAAAAAGGGATCGCAGATCGCGAAATCATTCCAGAGATCGACCCAGAAGCCATTACCGCCGAACTGATCAGCATGATGGACGGACTTCAGATGCTCTGGCTGAGATCACCGGAAGAATTCGACATGGTAACCGTCTTTTCCGGTTACATCACGCGCCTGATCGACACCATCAAGCTTGGTTGACATAAACCCGGCGACAAGGGCGTCCGTCGCTTTTGCCGCCCCGATCGAAACGGACCAAGATCATTTTCCGGTCTTTTCGCGCCAGGCTTCGTAGCGCTTCTGGTGCTCGTCCTTGGTGCACGGATACAGCCCGATGATGGCCTCACCAGCATTCACCTGTTCGAGAACGAACTCCTCATAGCTTTCCATGTTGGCGCATTCCTCGGCAAGCTCATCCGCCAAATGGGCGGGAATGACCATGACGCCGTCATTGTCTCCCACGAGCACATCGCCGGGGAACACAGCGACATCACCGCAGGAAATGGGAACATTGATGTCGATGGCTTCGTGAAGAGTCAGATTGGTGGGTGCCGATGGTTTTGCGTAATAGGACGGCATGCCGAGTGCGCCGATGCCTGCGGCATCGCGAAATCCGCCATCGGTGACGACACCCGCTGCACCGCGCAGCGCCAGTCGCGTAATCAGGATCGAACCTGCCGTTGCCGCGCGCGCGTCTTTGCGGCTATCCATCACCAGCACGTGGCCTGCGGGGCAGGTTTCGATCGCCACGCGTTGCGGGTGGTCTGCATTGCGAAAGACGGTGATCGGATTGCGGTCTTCGCGCGCAACGATGTATCGCAAAGTGAATGCCTGCCCGACCATAACCTCGGTCTTTGGAGAAACCGGGACGACGCCCTGAATGAACTGGTTTCGCAAACCGCGCTTGAACAGGGCGGTGGCAATGGACGCGGTGGAAATTTTCTTGAACTTTTGGCGCGTGGCTTCGCTCAATACATAGTCGGTCATAGCAGTCTCTTTCCTTGGTTCAATAAATGTCCGGTTCGCCAGCGGTCTTGCCGAAACCGGTTTCCAGAAAATCGAAGTCGCAGCCTTGATCGGCCTGGGTCACGTGGCGGGAGAACATCCAGCCATAGCCGCGTTGGAAGCGTGGGTCCGGCGCTTTCCATTCAGCTTTTCGCTGCGCGAGTTCCTCGTCGCTCACCAGCATGTCGAGGGTGCGATTGGGCAGGTCGAGCCGAATGGTGTCGCCGTTCCTGAGAAGCGCCAGCGGGCCGCCAACGAAGCTTTCCGGCGAGACATGCAAGATACACGCACCATAGGAGGTGCCGGACATGCGCGCGTCGGAAATGCGCAGCATGTCTCTGTGCCCTTTCTTGATCAGGGCCTTGGGAATGGGAAGCATGCCCCATTCGGGAAAGCCTGGGCCACCTTGCGGACCTGCATTGCGCAAAACCAGCACATGGTCCGGCGTGACGTCGAGGTTCTCATCATCGATGGCCTTCTTCATTTCGGGATAGCTGTCGAACACCATCGCCGGTCCCTCATGCACATGATATTTGGGATCGCAGGCCGCAGGCTTGATGACGCCGCCATTTGGGCAGAGATTGCCGCGCACAACAGCTAGCGAACCCTCGTGGTACACGGGATTGGACAGCGGGCGGATGACATCGTCATTAAAGACGAGGGCGCCCTCCAGGTTTTCACCCATGGTCTTGCCGGTCACCGTCAGTGCCGTGAGATCGAGACGGTCCTCGATCTGCTTCATCAGCGCTCTCAATCCGCCCGCATAGAAGAAATCCTCCATCAGGTAATCCTTGCCTGAAGGGCGAACATTCGCGATCAGCGGGGTGACGCGGCCAAGCGCGTCGAGGTCGTCCAATGTCAGATCGACACCGGCACGGCGCGCCATTGCAATCAGATGCACGACGGCATTGGTGGAACACCCTGTCGCCATGGCAACGATGGCGGCATTGCGACATGCAGCTTCCGTCACGATGCGGTCCGGCGTGAGGTTTTCCCACACCATATCGACAATCCTGCGGCCACAATCAGCGCCCATGCGCTGGTGGTTGGCATCCACGGCGGGGATGGAGGACGCACCGGGCAATGTCAGTCCCATGGCGTCGGCAATCGCTGTCATGGTGGAGGCGGTGCCCATGGTCATACACGTCCCGGCGGAACGCGCGATACCGCCTTGCACGCCCAGCCATTCCTCGTCGGAAATATTGCCAGCGCGGCGCTCATCCCAGTATTTCCACGCATCGGAGCCGGAGCCCAGGATTTTTCCCGCATAATTGCCGCGCAGCATCGGACCGGCAGGCAGGTAGATCATCGGGACGCCTGCGGAAATCGCGCCCATGACGAGACCGGGCGTGGTCTTGTCGCAACCGCCCATCAGCACCACGCCATCCAGCGGGTGAGAGCGGATCATCTCTTCCGTCTCCATCGCCAGCATGTTGCGGTAGAGCATGGAGGTGGGTTTGGTGAAACTCTCGTCGACGGACAGCGATGGCATCTGCACCGCAAAGCCGCCCGCCTGCATCACGCCGCGTTTCACATCCTGTACGCGTTCCTTAAAGTGCGCGTGACAGGTGTTGAGCTCCGACCATGTGTCGAGGACGCCGATGATCGGTTTTCCTGCGAAATCCTCTTCGGAATATCCGAGCTGCATCATGCGCGATCGGTGGCCGAAGGTGCGCAGATCATCGGGCGCGAACCAGCGCGCGCTCCGCAGCGTTTCAGGTGTTTTTCTCTCTGTCATGGCATGTGACCTAATCAGGGGGATTGAACGCGGCAAAGCTGCGCCTAGCGTTCACGCTGGTCGTCATTTGCTCCGGTCCGAATCTTGAGTTTCCGCCCCGCCGCAGAAAACATCAGCGGTCATCAAGGGCGGCGACAGACCCGGCTACAAACTTGAACACATTGAAGCACTAAAACATCAGTGCATCAATCCCTGATATGTGGTTTAGTGGCGTCATGAGAACGGCAGCGGGTATGTGTATGGTTGGAATGATCAGAGGCGGGCAGTTGGATCGATCGCGGCAGGTCGCGCTTCAGATCCACGATATTTTGCGCGAGCGTATTCTTAAGGTGCAACTGGTGCCGGGAACGGTTTTGTCGCGGGCTTCGTTGCAACTTGAATTTGGCGTGAGCCAGACGCCGGTGCGGGATGCACTGATGCGTTTGCAGGAAGAAGGCATCGTTGATGTCTATCCGCAATATGCAACCGTGGTGGCGAAGATCGACGTCGAGCACGCAAAACAAGCCCAGTTCCTGCGTCTCTCCATCGAGCTTGAGGCCGTGAGGCGTTTAACCGAGGAGGCGGCGGCTCAAACGGCGTCGGAACTCAACGATATCTTGGACCGGCAAAAAGCGGTCGCGGCTCCGGCAACCTACGATCTCTTCGATGACATCGACCGTGAATTTCACCATAAACTCTATGATAAAACGGGCATATTACAGCTCTGGAGCAATGTTCGGCGCCAGAGCGTCCATCTTGATCGGCTGCGGCGCCTCAACCTGCCCATGCCTGGCAAGATGCAGACGGTCATTGCCGATCATGAGGCCATTGTCAGCGCAATCGCGTCAGGCGAGCCTGATCAGGCGCAAGCGGCCCTGCGAAGACACCTGTCCGGCACGCTTTCCGTAGCAGATGTCATCAGCGCGACGTTTCCCGATTATGTCGGATAACGCCGCGCGTGGAGAGACGAACCGCTGGCTGCTCTCATAATCAACAGGTATGGGGATTGCGACTTTGCGCGCGTTTGAAAGCGGGTGCGGCAACATCTGGCACAAGCAGATCATGTTTTTCAGCATAGGCGACAAACACGCCGCGGGCGATCTCCGGGTCTATTTCGCCGTTTAACGCCGCCTTGCACGCCTTAAGAGCCATAGCCCTTGCGCCGTCATGGGGTAAACGCCGCCAGTCCATCAAAAGCTGGTAGGCGTCCGTCACAGAATGTAGTGGCGTCGGTACCCCTAGGCCAACGAGGACGTTGACAGGTGTCTTGAAGAGATCGGGTTTCATAGCCTCGTCCTTTCCACCGCCCGATTGCTTGCCATAGCCGTACAGCGCCGAGGTGCCCAGCGCTGTCTATCTCTTTGAGAGCTCAGCAAAAGCTTGGCTCTGTATCGAGGTTATGCAACCTGACGCTCAGCGTCGATCTCCAGTGGCTCCTGCTTTGCCGGGCCGGTGCCGACCGGTTAACGTTACAGTGCCGCCGCATTATATTAAAGTACCCCGAAATGCCGGCTATTAGCAGATCCGCTGCACAGCTCGATAGCGGAATGTCTGGATCTGTGGTTCGTGTCACGGAATGAAATCTGATTAGGGCAGCACGATAACGAATATTTCCCAAGCATTTAGCAAAAGTCGATTTAGGGGTCGGTGGTTCGATTCCCTTCAACTGGATAACAACCAAAGTTCCATGGGCGAACCAAGTGGACAGCAAAGAAGCACGCAGTAGGCGCCCGTCCACGCGAGCGAACAGTGGAAGCTAAGACAAAACCGATCTGCTAGCGTACGCTCGCATACATGCCGGTGCTGCGAAATTCGCTGGGATTGATGCCATAGTACCGCCGAAAGACTTTGGAAAAATAATTCGGGTCTTCAAAACCGCAGCGCACGGACACTTCCTTGATCGGCATACTTGCTGCCGTCGTCAAAAGTTTAGCCGCACGCCTAAGCCGCTTTTGTAGAACGAATTCTGCAGGCGGCAAGCCTTCATTGGCGGCGAAAATGCGGGAAAAATGAGCGCGACTGAGACCGGCAACGGTGGAGAGATCAGTGACGGAAAGGCTCTTATCCAGATGATTGTCGATATAGCTCAGCACCTGTTGCATGGTCCGGTATTCGCCACCGAACGAGGGATGAGAGCCGAACACATCGTCGTAAAGCACCATTGCTGCTTCATAGGCGACGGCGGAGGCTGCCCCCGGCGTTTCCGCGCCATTGACGAGACGTGAGCAACAAAGTGCAAGATGATTCACCGTCTCTGGCTGAAGCTTGAGGACAGGTCCGGTCACGGCCTGAATATCGCGGTGGATGCGCAGGGCTTCCTCGCCGTTCATGGATATCCAGAAGAATTCCCAACGACCGTCTTCCTCCAGCCAGTAGCGATGGTTATGGGGAACGAGCAGCAGTAAAGCTTCGCCGGGTCCTATGCGGTGGGTGTTGTTCTCGTAGCGGAGATTTCCCTGACCGCTTATGCAATATTGCAGGACGGTGAATGGTGTCCGTCCGCGCTTTCGCCCGTCCCAGTCATACCCGCTACCATGGCGAATTTCGTAACCACTGCTGGTGGGCATTGTGTGCAACGTTTGCCTGCCACGTGGCAGCGACACCGTCCGCATGACTGGTCCCTGATCGATCAAATCTTGCAGCACAAAATTACCCATAAAAGCATAATCCTTCTCTGGCCCTTGCGGTTATTATCAGCATAATCCCGCATCGAGGAGACGTTCAAGGGGAGAATATGGGAGGAGAAACCATATTTTTCGGCTGTTTTCTGATTTTAAAGCCCTAGCCCCGTGGACCAGTTGCCTGCCTGTCTTTCGCATTCATTTCGCAAACGAAGGTGCCAACATGAGTTTCAAAATCGCTATCATTGGTGCAGGAAGTGTTGGTTTCACGAAGAAACTCTTCACTGACCTTTTGTGCGTACCGGAATTTCGCGACGTCGAAGTCGCTCTAACGGATATCAGCCAACACAATCTCGAAATGATCAAAGCGATCCTGGATCGCATTGTTGAAGCCAACGGTTTTCCGGTCAAGGTCACGGCCACGACGGAGCGTCGCCGCGCTTTGGAAGGCGCAAAATACATCATCAGTTGCGTCCGGGTTGGCGGGCTTGAAGCCTATGCCGACGATATCCGCATTCCGCTGAAATACGGCATCGACCAGTGCGTTGGCGATACGATTTGCGCAGGCGGTATTCTATACGGACAGCGCAACATTCCCGTCATTCTGGATTTCTGCAAGGACATCCGCGAAGTCGCGGCACCGGGTGCCAAGTTCCTGAACTACGCCAACCCCATGGCCATGAACACCTGGGCTGCGATTGAATATGGCAAGGTCGACACTGTCGGTCTGTGCCATGGCGTTCAGCACGGTGCCGAGCAGATTGCCGAGGTGCTGGGTGCCAAGTCTGTTTCTGAATTGGATTACATCTGCTCCGGCATCAACCACCAGACGTGGTTTGTAGATCTGAAGCTGAATGGCCGCACGATTGGCAAGGATGAACTGATCGCAGGGTTCGAAGCGCATCCGGTTTTTTCGCAACAGGAAAAGCTGCGCATCGATGTGCTGAAACGCTTTGGCGTCTATTCGACAGAAAGCAACGGCCACCTTTCTGAATATCTGCCATGGTATCGCAAACGGCCGGATGAGATTACCCGCTGGATCGATATGTCCGACTGGATTCATGGTGAAACCGGCGGTTACCTTCGATATTCCACGGAAACCCGCAACTGGTTCGAAACGGAGTTTCCGCAGTTTCTGGAATCCGCGTCAAAGCCTGTCGATCCGGCCAAGCAGTCCAACGAACATGCAAGCCATATTCTGGAAGCGCTGGAAACAGGGCGTGTTTACCGCGGCCATTTCAACGTCAAGAATAACGGCGTTATTACGAATCTTCCACAAGATTCGATCATCGAATCGCCCGGTTTCGTGGACCGTTTCGGCATCAATATGGTCTCTGGCATCACGATACCGGAAGCCTGTGCCGCGACCTGCATGGCATCCATAAACGTGCAGCGCATGTCCGTTCATGCGGCTGTTACCGGCGATATCGATCTTCTGAAGCTTGCCGTTCTACATGATCCACTGGTGGGTGCGGTATCGACCCCGGAAGAGGTCTGGCAGATGGTGGATGAAATGGTGGTCGCGCAGGCGCGCTGGTTGCCCCAATACGCACATGCCGTTCCAGCTGCGAAGGATCGTCTGTCCAGATCCACCGTAAAGACACGCGATTGGGCGGGTGCTGCCCGTCGCAATGTCAGATCGATTGAAGAATTGCGGGCCGAAAAAGCGGCATTGAAGCAGGCGGTCTGATTTATTGACGGCGGCGTTGGCACGAGGAGGTGTCGGTGTTGCTGGTTTTCCGGGAACCATCAAGGAGGGGCGTGCTGGTCGCGCCATTGGGAGGACATGACGATGCAACATAAACGCAAGATTTTCTTGAGTGCATGCCTTGGTTTCGGCGTTTCGCTGATCGCGATGAATGCCCATGCCTTTCAGACATCGGCACCGCCTGAGCCAGCCAAATTTCCGGCGGAAGGCAAGATAAAATATGTGGAGCGCGATTCCATCCTGGAATTCAAGGCGCTGCCGAATTACAGCGAGCCCGACTGGGTTTCGGAAAAATTCGAGAAGACGGGCAAGCTGCCACCACTCAAGGAGCGTCTGCCGCAGGAGCCGCTGGTCTATAAGACCGCCAATATGCCGGATGGTATCGGCGTTTATGGCGATACCATCCGCCACGTCATTGGTGGACGGCCAGAGGGCTGGAACTATATGGCTGGCCAGACGCAGGGTTGGGGTGGCATCGACATCGCACTGTCTGAATGCCTGACACGCACGGCCCCGCTGTTTCAGGTGGAAGCCAAGGACACGGAGCCATTGCCCAACCTCGCCAAAAGCTGGGACTGGTCGCAGGATGGCCACAAGCTGACGATGCATCTCGTGAAAGGTGCGAAATGGTCGGATGGCGTTCCGTTCACCGCTGAAGACATCATGTTTTATTGGGAAGACGGGGTTGTCGATCCGAACGTATCGCCGCTTGGCGGGGGCGCTTCACCAGAAGCATTCGGAGAAGGCACGACACTTACCAAGATCGATGACTACACCGTTGAATGGACGTTCAAGAGCGCGTTTCCCAAGCAGTATCTCTACACGATGGCCTATCCGAATTTCTGCCCGGGACCAGCGCATATCCTGAAGCCTCAGCATCCTAAATATTCCAAGAACACCTACAACCAGTTCAAGAATGCCTTCCCGCCGGAATATATGAACATGCCGGTGATGGGCGCGTGGGCTCCGGTGGAATACCGTCCGGATGACCTCATCGTCCTTCGCCGCAACCCTTATTACTGGAAGGTCGATGAGAAGGGCCAGCAATTGCCTTATCTTGATGAGGTTCATTACAAGCTTTCGACGTGGGCTGACCGCGATGTGCAGGCTGTGGCCGGATCAGGCGATTTCTCCAATCTGGAACAGCCGGAAAACTTCGTGGCTTCGCTCAAGCGAGCCGCCGACGAAAAGGCACCGGCACGCCTTGCATTCGGTCCGCGTTTGATCGGTTACAATCTTCAAATGAATTTCTCCGGCAATGGCTGGGGTGCGCCCGATGAACGTGAGCAGGCCATTCGCGAGCTGAACCGCAATCAGGATTTTCGCGAGGCGGTGACGTCTGCAATCGATCGAAAGGCGGTTGGCGACTCCTTGGTCAAGGGTCCGTTTACGGCGATCTATCCGGGCGGCATCTCCTCCGGTACCAGCTTTTATGACCGCAATTCCACCGTCTATTATCCCTATGATCTCGAAGCGGCAAAAGCGGCTCTTGCCAGGGTTGGCTTGAAGGATACAGACGGTGATGGCTTCGTAAACTTCCCAGCGGGGACTGCGGGTGGCAAGAACGTCGAGATCGTTCTGCTCGTCAACAATACCTACACGACAGACAAAAGTCTGGCTGAGGGTCTCGTCGGCCAGATGGCAAAGCTGGGTCTGCGGGTGGTGCTGAACTCCCTCGACGGCAACCAGCGCGACGACGCACATTATGGTGGGCGGTTCGATTGGCTTGTGCGCCGTAACACAACAGAGCTTGCCTCCGTGGTGCAGAACACGGAGCAGCTTGCACCTGTCGGCCCGCGCACCAGCTGGAACCACCGCGCGCCTGAAGGCAAGCAGGTGGACCTGATGCCGTTCGAGAAAGAGATGGTCGATCTTGTCAACCGCTTCATCGCATCACAGGATAATGCGGAGCGGGCCGAACTGATGAAACAGTATCAGAAGGTCTACACGCAGAACCTCTATACCATTGGTCTGACAGAATACCCCGGTGCGCTGATCGTCAACAAGCGCTTTTCCAACGTGCCGCAGGGAACGCCGATCTTCATGTTTAACTGGGCGGAAGACGCAGTCATGCGTGAGCGCCTATGGGTCGCCGCCGATAAACAAGGCAAATACGAACTCTTTCCGCAGCAACTCCCAGGCAAGCCGGGTGATGGCGGCCCGATCAACTAGCTCCCTCCCGGAGACACCATGACCGGTCGCGCGTGAAGCGCGGCCGGACCGGGGGACAAAAGGCGGCACCGGTCACAAGCCGGGCAGCAATGTAGGGAGACATTTCGTCATGCTCAGGTTCTTTTTCGTACGCCTCAGCTCCGCAGTGCCGGTGATGCTGATCCTCAGCATCGTAACCTTCGCCATCATTCAGGCACCGCCGGGTGATTATGCGGATTATATTCGCTCACAGCTTATGAATCAGGGCGGCGCGTCTTTCGAACAGGCGCAAGCGCAGGCGCAGGCATACCGCATCGAGCACGGTCTGGATAAGCCGATGGTGGTGCAATACGTCAACTGGGTCAGCGGCATCGTGACCCGCGGTGATTTCGGCTACAGCTTTTATTATAATAAGCCGGTTGCGGATGTGGTCGGAGAACGCCTACCGCGCACCCTGCTTCTGGCGCTGGTCTGCCACCTGTTTGCGTCCATACTCGGCATCACCTTCGGCATATGGGCCGCGACGCGGCAATATTCCTGGGTCGATAATCTTCTTTCCACCATCGCGTTTCTGGGCATGACGATACCGCGCTTCCTGATGGCGCTGATCATGGTCTACCTGATGGTGTTTCATTTCAATGTCGCCGAAATCGGCAGCTTCTTTTCTCCGCAATATGGCGGTGCGCCATGGTCCTGGGCGAAATTTGTCGATCTCGTCAGCCATGTCTGGCCGGTCGTCGCCATCGCCACCTTTGGCGGGCTCGCTTACAATATGCGCGTCATGCGCGGCAATCTGTTGGATACGCTGAATGCGCAATATGTCGAAACCGCCCGTGCCAAGGGGCTTTCGGAAGGCGCTGTTATCATGCGCCATGCCGTGCCGAATGCGCTGCATCCTTTGGTCATGTATCAGGGTGTCGTCCTGCCCTACATGCTGACCGGCGAAATCGAAACGGCCATCATATTCGCGCTGCCGACCGTTGGTCCTGCCATCGTCGGATCAATGGCCGTAGGCGATGTCTACGTGACCGCCACCTTCATGATGGTTCTCGCCGGAACGCTGATTATCGGCAACATCATCGCAGACATATTGCTGGCGATGCTCGATCCGCGCGTGCGCGAATTAGGGAGGGCATGAGATGGTTGCTGTTCATTCGTCAGCGCAACAGGAACCGGCAGTCTTGGTTGCCGAGCAGCGCGCCAATGAAAGCTACATGGCGTTGGTCTGGCGTCGTTTGCGGCGCTCTTTTACCGGCATGGTCGGTCTGGTTCTGGTGGTCCTCCTCATCGTCATCGCTCTTTTCGCCGACTTTTTCGCACCCATGGACCCAACGGAAACCGGCGCGAGTTTCACACCACCGCAAACGATCAGTTTTAGTGAAAAAGACGGCGGTTTCAGCGTTTGGCCTCGCGTTTACGGCATGGCGGAAACCGAGGAGCTTGACCCGATAACATTCCAGCCCATCGTCGGGCCGAACTATGACAATCCGCATTATCTTGGCTTTTTCGTCGAGGGTGCGCCCTACAGGCTTTTTGGCCTCATCCCCATGGACACGCATTTTTTTGGATCCGTGGATGGTGAGGCGGTACATTTTCTGGGAACCGACAAGTTCGGTCGCGATGTGTTGTCGCGTGCCATTCACGGGTCGCGCATTTCCTTGGCCATTGCGCTGAGTGTGGTCTTCATCGTGACGGTCATCGGCACCAGCGTTGGCCTGATTTCCGGTTACTTCGGCGGCGCGGTCGATGCGTGGGTGCAGCGATTTGTGGAAATCGTTCTCGCCTTTCCGCAATTGCCGCTTTATCTGGCGCTGACATCGCTCATTCCTGTGACGGCACCGACCAACATGTTCCTCACCTTCGTTGTGGTCGTCATGTCGGCCCTTGGCTGGGCGCAGATGTCGCGTGAAGTCCGTGGCAAAACGCTGGCACTGGCACGTATCGATTATGTGCGGGCCGCCATGGCGATTGGTGCGACCGACAGGCGCATCATCTTCCAGCACATCCTGCCCAATGTGATGAGCCATGTAATCGTCGCCGTCACGCTGCACATTCCAAGCGTCGTGCTTCTGGAATCCTTTCTTGGCTTCCTGGGCTTCGCCGTCAAACCTCCGCTGATTTCGTGGGGGCTGATGTTGCAAGATACGGCCACCTATTCGGTCATCGGTTCCTATCCTTGGATTCTGGCCCCGGTTGGCTTCG
This sequence comes from Agrobacterium sp. rho-8.1, assembly GCF_033957725.1. Lineage (NCBI taxonomy): Bacteria > Pseudomonadati > Pseudomonadota > Alphaproteobacteria > Hyphomicrobiales > Rhizobiaceae > Agrobacterium > Agrobacterium sp. rho-8.1. Next base: position 548,570 of record NZ_CP192789.1, on the reverse strand, counting down.
TTCTGGTCACTGTTTTTGCCTTCAACGCGCTGGGCGATGGCCTGCGCGATGCTGTCGATCCCTATTGAGAGGAGACTGAAATGGTGACTTCCTCACTGGCATCTTTTGCCCCTGATATCCGCTTCGACCACGCATCGCGACACGATGCGCCGATTATCGATGCGCGGAACATCGCGGTCAATTTCAAGGTGGAACATGGCACTGTCGATGCGGTGAAGGGCGTGTCTTTCCAGCTGTATCGCGGTGAAACAATTGCCATCGTTGGTGAATCCGGCTCCGGAAAATCTGTCACGGCACGTACCGTGATGGGGCTTCTGTCCAAACGCGCCGTGGTTTCCAGCACAGCCTCCGTTTCTTACGAGGGCAAGAACATCCTCAAATTGCCGGAGCGCGCCCGCCGTGCAATGCGCGGCAACCGCCTGGCGATGATTTTTCAGGAGCCGATGAGTTCATTGAACCCGATCTACACCATCGGCAGCCAGATCGTTGAGGCTATTCGCGTTCATAATCGCATGAGCCGTAAACAGGCCGAAGCGCGGGCGCTGGAACTGCTGCAGCAAGTCCACATTCCTGACCCTGAAGCGCGGCTGAAACAATATCCGCATCAGCTTTCCGGCGGGCAGCGCCAGCGTGTTATGATTGCCATGGCCCTGTCGAACGACCCAGATGTGCTGATTGCCGATGAGCCGACAACGGCGCTGGATGTGACCGTGCAGGCGCAAATCCTCAACCTCATTAGGGAATTGCAGCAGGGGCGGGGCATGGCTGTCGTTCTCATCACGCATGATCTGACCATCGTGCGGAAGTTTTCTGATTACGTCTATGTCATGCAGCACGGAGAAGTGCGCGAGCACCACACGACCGAAGAAATCTTCGCAAACCCGCGCCATTCCTATACCAAAAAGCTTCTCGATTCCGAACCGCAAGGGCAGGCTAAGCCTTTGCCGTCCGGCTCCGCCATGCTGCTCGAAGCGAGCGATGTGCGCGTGTCTTTCATGTTGCGGCATGGTGGTCTATTCAAGCCGCAACTCAAGGAACTGATTGCCGTCGATAGTCTGGGACTGACGCTTCACAGGCACGAAACGCTGGGTATCGTGGGCGAGTCCGGATCTGGAAAAACAACATTCGGGCAATCGCTGCTCCGGCTGAATGAGCCGCAGGGCGGCAACATTCTGTTCGACAATCAGCCTATCCACGGCAAATCCCGCGCTGAAATGCGGCCTTTGCGCTCACGTATGCAAGTGGTTTTTCAGGACCCGTTTTCGTCGCTCAATCCGCGTATGACCATCGGCCAGATCATTGAGGAAGGGCTTGTTGTCAACAGGTTGGGGGCAAGCAAGGCCGAGCGGCTGGAGCGTGTCTGCGATGCGCTGTCCGCGTCCGGCATGCCGACCAATATTCTCTCGCGTTTCCCGCACGAGTTTTCCGGTGGCCAGCGTCAGCGCATCGCCATTGCCCGCGCCATCGCACTTGAGCCGGAATTCATTCTGCTCGACGAGCCGACATCGGCTCTCGACCTTTCGGTCCAGTCACAGATCATCGCCCTGCTGCGCAAGCTGCAGGATGAGAGGGGGCTGAGTTACCTGTTCATTTCGCATGATCTGAAGGTGGTACGGGCGCTCTGCCACCGCGTCATCGTCATGCAAAACGGTCGCATCGTGGAGGAGGGGCCGGTCGAGGATGTGCTGGCCAACCCTAAGACCGCCTACACCCAACGGCTTGTCAAAGCCGCATTTGAAATCGCCTGAACTGCTATCGGAGACAAACATGGCAAGAAATCCAAGGATCACCTTCATCGGCGCCGGATCGACGGTGTTCATGAAAAACATCATAGGCGACGTGCTGCAACGTCCCGCCCTTTCCGGCGCCACGATTGCGCTGATGGACATCAATCCGCAACGGCTTGAGGAAAGCGCAATCGTCGTCAACAAGCTGATTTCCACGCTGGGGGTGAAAGCGACCGTCGAAACCCATGCGGATCAGCGCCAGGCCCTGACGGGTGCGGATTTCGTCGTGGTCGCTTTCCAGATTGGCGGTTATGAGCCCTGCACTGTCACGGACTTCGAACTGCCCAAAAAATACGGGCTGCGCCAGACGATTGCCGACACTCTGGGTGTTGGCGGCATCATGCGTGGCCTGCGCACCGTGCCGCATCTATGGAAGATTTGCGACGACATTCTGGCCGTCTGCCCGAACGCGATCATGCTGCAATACGTCAACCCGATGGCCATCAATACATGGGCGATTGCCGAAAAATACCCGACGATTCGGCAGGTGGGGCTTTGCCACTCGGTGCAGGGCACAGCCATGGAACTGGCTGAAGATCTCGACATTCCCTACGAGGAAATCCGCTATCGTTCCGCCGGTATCAACCACATGGCGTTCTTTTTGGAGTTCGAACACCGCCAGCCGGATGGCAGCTACCGCAATCTTTATCCAGACCTTTTGCGTGCATATCGGGAGGGCCGTGCGCCCAAACCCGGCTGGAACCCGCGCTGCACGAACAAGGTCCGTTATGAAATGTTGACCCGTCTCGGTTATTTCGTCACGGAAAGCTCAGAGCATTTTGCGGAATACACACCCTATTTCATCAAGGAGGGTCGCGAAGACCTTATCGAGAAATTCGGTATTCCGCTGGATGAATATCCCAAGCGCTGCATCGAACAGATCGAGCGTTGGAAAGGGCAGGCGGAGGCCTATCGTTCCGCCGAAAAGATCGAGGTTCAGCAGTCGAAGGAGTATGCATCCTCCATCATCAATTCCGTCTGGACGGGGGAGCCTTCGGTTATCTATGGCAATCTGCGCAACAATGGCTGCATCACCTCACTGCCAGCCAATTGTGCCGCAGAAGTTCCGTGCCTTGTCGATCACAATGGCATTCAGCCCACCCTTGTCGGTGATCTACCGCCCCAGCTTACTGCGCTGATGCGTACGAACATCAATGTGCAGGAATTGACGGTGGCTGCGCTGATGACGGAAAACAGGGATCATATTTTCCACGCGGCCATGCTTGACCCGCACACGGCGGCGGAACTCGATCTCGATCAGATCTGGTCGCTTGTCGATGACCTGCTGGTTGCCCATGCCGACTGGTTGCCAGCGTGGACCCGGTTTCAGCCATAGCAAGCCGCGGCACAGTACTATTGATGTTTATGATGCGACGCAATCAAGGCCCTAGTTCCTATTCCTTGTGACTTGCGCAAAATATTGTCGCGGAGGGACAGTTTCCGCGACATTTAACAAACACGATGTGTTTCGGCGAGGGATCTGACCCCGCTATCGGTGCCGAAGATTACCCCAGCTGGACGGAAAAAATCAATACGCATCAACAACCTATATCGTAGCATCTGGGGTTATCTTTCCGAGCGGAAAAGGGTTAATCTTGGACATCGGATCATAAACGAAACAGCGGTGGATGGTTCGAATGCTTTCAAGGCGCATGGTACTGAAGAAACTCAAGCAGCCCTCTTTTGGCCTGAGAAGCATAGAACCCAATGTCTAAAGCGCGCAGTTCGCATCCCATGAAAGCATGAGAGCCTCGACGGAGGAAACGAGCCTTTTCGGATCGAGCTGATCCCGCGCTTCCATGGCGATGCCAAGCAAGAATGTGTGGAAGACGGTCGCAAGCGCGTCAATATTGACGTTGGGTGCCAGTTCTCCGCTGGCAATGCCCCGCCGGATGCAATCTTCGATGCCTTTTCTGTTTCTGGCGCGATCGGCAGCGAGAAGATCATCGATATGTTGGTTCTCTGGAGTGCAATTGCTGGCACCTAGGATCATCAGGCAGCCCGGAGGATGGTTGCGGTCGGTCTGCATCTCGGCAGAACGGATAAGGGCAAGTTCAATAGCCTCCCTTGGAGGCAGGGTATCGTCTCTCAACGTGGCTGTAACCTGTCCGTAAGTGGACTGATACCGTTCGACGACTTCACGAAATAACCCTTCTTTTGAACCGAACGCCGCATAGAAGCTCGCAGACGAAATGTTCCCCATGCCGGTCTTGAGCTGCGCAAGCGAAGTCGGCTCGTATCCCTGTTCCCAGAACAGAGCTAACGCAGAGTCAAGTGCCTTGTCTCTGTCGAATTCTCTTGGACGTCCGGTTCGCGCCATCGTCATCTCCTCTCGCTTTATATAGACTATTCGATCCACAAGTCCTTGCCAAGGGTTCTGCCTCATGCAATATCCGGATCGATTGATCCATATATCGAACGAGGTTCCCATCATGGCGAAGTCTACAATCGAAACTGAACGACTGCCTGTGGCAGGATTGCTGGCACTTGCGATGACAGGCTTTGTTTGCATCGTCACCGAGGCTCTTCCGGCCGGATTGCTTCCGCAGATTGGCGAAGGCCTCAACGTATCTGAGGCACTGGCTGGGCAGACCATAACCGCCTATGCGATTGGATCGCTGGTCGCTGCTATCCCTTTGACGATCGCTACGAGCGGTTGGAGACGACGCAACGTTCTCCTCCTGACGATCATCGGATTTCTGATTTTCAACACGGTTACAGCGCTCTCGCCAAACTATTGGCTTACGATGGCAGCGCGCTTTTTCGCGGGGGTGGCCGCGGGTCTGGCATGGAGCCTGCTGGCAGGCTATGCACGTCGGATGGTCTCGCCGGACAAGCAAGGCAAGGCGATGGCGATTGCGATGGTAGGAGTACCTGTCGCACTGGCCCTTGGTGTGCCGCTCGGAACCTGGTTAGGGACGCTCACAGACTGGCGCACCGCTTTCGGGATCATGTCACTGGTGACGATCATCCTCATCGTCTGGGTCGTCGCCAAGGTCCCTGACTTTCCGGGTCAAGCCCAAGGAGAAGGTATCCCTCTTGCGACGGTATTCACTACTAAAGGAGTGCGTCCGGTTTTGAGCGTTGTCATCGCATGGATGCTCGCCCACAACATTCTTTATACCTACGTGGCACCCTTCGTTGTGCAGGCAGGGCTGTCGGATCGTGTTGACCTTGTGTTGCTTGCGTTCGGCGTCGCTGCATTGATGGGTATCGGGATCGCGGGAAAACTCGTCGACCGCTATCTGCGACGCGCCGTTCTCACCAGCCTGCTTGCATTCGCTGTTACGTCTGTGGTTTTCGGAATATGGGCAGGCTCGCCTACAGTCGTGTTCTGTGGCGTGGTAATTTGGGGTATTACCTTCGGAGGGGCTGCGACACTACTCCAGACAGCTTTGGCTGACACCGCAGGCGAGGGAGCGGACGTAGCCTTGTCTATGAATGTTGTTGCCTGGAACGGAGCGATCGCAGGCGGTGGCATCGTCGGCGGTCTGCTTCTTGATACATGGGGTGCCTCGTCGTTTCCATGGGCGCTGACCGCGTTCCTGACAGTTGGATTGTTCATCGCGTGGTCGGCCAAGCATCGCGGCTTCACACCCGGTGCTCGATTATCGACTAGCCAGGTCGGCGGTCACTGACACAAAGGCGTGGCCAACCCTTCTCCGTGCTTTAGCGGCGGAGGCGTACTCACTCGCAGCCGGGACTTGTTCGTAACAGCGATATCAGGATAAGCCCGCCGCCTCTGCTACGGGGCGGCGGTTCGAGTCCCTTCAAGGCGCATTCAGCCTCTACCTTTTTGGAGCGCGCCTTTTACCAGAAAGCTACACGCCAAACTTCCGATCCCCGCAGCTGCGATCACCCACCCCATCGGCCAAGGGGTCCCATCCGCAAACGTTCCTGCGACTGCCGAGCCGACGACACCGCTGCCGTATTGAATAGCCCCCATCAGCGCTGACACAGTGCCGGCACGCATAGGGAAGTCAGCGAGCGTACCCGAGATCGCGTTGGCGCTGACAAAGCCGTTCATGGCGATGAACAGACAAAGAGTGACGGCCATTCCGATGACGCCCCCAAAATCGGTTGCGGTGACGACGGCCAGGGCAATGCCTGCGATTGCCGCGCCAGCCGCCCCGAGTTTCAGGAGACGGTCGCTGCCGAACCTCTTGACCAAGCAGGAATTGATGAAGTTCGTGACCATGAGCCCAACGGTACCGGCCGAAAACACCAGGCCAAAGAGTTGGGGCGACACGTGATGATAGTCGATGTAGGCGAAGGATGAGCTCGATATGTTGGCGAATATGCCTGCGTAGAAGAAGCCAAGGCTGCCGGCATATGCTCAGCTAGCGTCTGCAGGGGAACGCCGATAAAAGCTGCAGCATCGGCGTTATTGGCCTTGAGGCGCTCCAGAAGCGCTGCACCAAGTGGCTCCGACCGGGTGTAGATGATGGTATCGATCAGGGCGATACCGATTGCACCGCCCAGATTGCGCATCAGGTTGAACAGTCCACTCGCATCCGGGACCTTGTCTGTGTTTCGGCTAGCCATTTGACCCCTCCATAGGCACCGAAGGGTGACTGCGGCGGGGAAGCGAAAATTGATACACTTCCTGATCTTGCTGCGTAGCATATGGGGTCAACCTTGGAAGCCGGATAACACGCAAGATCGCACCGCTCATCTCCAGTCGAATGCAGATCAAGCACGCGTTCTGTGGCTGCAGTAGGGCGGCCTTGCAATGACGGTGACCTCATGCGCACCGGGTACGGGCCAGATGAAAAGCGAAGGTGCTTCCGATGCCGCCACACCAATCACGGCATGCGAAGCGCATGAGGAGTGGAAAACTCTGTCGTAACATTTTTCTTTCTGGTGCAAGGTATCTGAGGTTTAAGCGCGGTGCGCTATCTCGGGCGTGTCTGATTATCCGACTTGCCTGCCGCGTGATTGCCACGCCTGGTGCACCTCGTCCCAATCAGGAACGCTTTCGCAGTAGAAGCCGAGTGTCTTGCCTGTCGCGATCGAGCTGAACGCCTTCATCGCTTGCAGGTGCTCCCCAGCGATCAGATATCGACGCATTGCGCCTTCATCCTTCCACACGGTCCTAGTGTGATGGACGCCTTTGATAAGGCGCGCATCGCTGGCGATATTACCCTCGGCGTGTCTCGCTTGCGCCATTGACCTGATTGCATGCCACCAGAAACGGAAAAAATGGCGCCTGCCTTTCAGCTGGAGGCCCGTGATCGATACGTAAACCTGTTCCATCGCAATCCTCCAGATGAAAGGCGCCCTCTAAAGAGGCGCTCAATGGCATTGAAACGTTCTTATTTAGACACTGTCTACATTAATGTCAGGATCATTTAATCTGGTCAATCATAATCTAGTCAGTGTAAGGATTAAGCATGAAACCTTATCATCACGGATCGCTACGCCAGGCTCTGCTGGAGGCGGCAGAAGCAATCCTCGACCGCGACGGCATTGACGGACTGACCTTGCGGGCGGCCGCTCGCGAAGCGGGCGTTTCGCATGGCGCGCCTGCCCATCACTTTGGCGATCTCTCCGGCCTGTTGACGGAGTTGGCTGCTTCAGGCTTCGTGCGATTGCGCGAGACTGTCTTGATCGAGGTGGACGAGGCTACCGCTCAGGTCGAGCAATCTGCTTATACCACGGCGCTTGGACGCGGTTACATCCGCTTTGCAAGGGCCCATCCGGGCGTCTTTCTGCTGATGTTCCGTTCCGAGCGGCTGAATTGGTGTTCTCCCTCCTTATCCGTTGCGGGTCCGGCGGCATTCGCACTTCTTTCCAGTGGAGCTTCCGGTCAAGCTGAAGACAGGAGCGATTTCGAAACACTTGTCGTTGCAAGTACGCGCTGGTCCCTGATGCATGGCTTGGCGACGCTGATTATCGATGGCAGGCTTGCAGCCATGGCGCAGAGCGTGCCCGGTGCCAATCTGGATGAACTGATTGGGCATGTACTCTCCCGTGGTCTGATCGATGGAACCCAGACTTATCCCGCCAGAGTGTAACTGCGTTTCAAACGCCTTACCGTCGTCAGGCGTCAGTCGCGTAACCGCTGAGGTCTCTCAATGGACGTTGAAGCGAGGCACGATAAGCAAGAGGACCACGATCGTGGCACGAAGAACGGCGTAAGCCAGAAAAGCCGAGGGGCTACCCGACGGTAAGCCTACACCCCATGTGGGCTGTGCGATCACCAAAGTCTTGCTTCAATTGGCGGCGAGCACTCGACCTTATATGGTAGAATAGGTCTTTGGTGCGGAGCCTTGGCTCTCTGGAGCAGTTGAACAGCCGATACAAACTGATTTCAGACAGATAGCTTTCGTAATTACAGGGTCGTCGGTTCACATCCCTTCAGGACCGTGAATATATGCTATCGGAATCACTGTCTCGACCTGAAGAGAGTGGGCCAATCGCCTGGCTCGATCCCGCCACATAATTGCTGCAACGACATTTCCGACAGACGAAATGCCCCGCCGTCCCAGATCCAGCTCGCTAACATGCCACAATCGGCAAGCCCACGTCCCTTCGCAGCCATACTAAGCATGCCTCGTTCGGCATCGAAGCTGCCTTCTGTAACATAAGCTGCGTTGGCGCGATCCGGATCGTTGCCAAGATAGGGCGTTGGCGCTATCAGCCGGTGTGCCTGTCCGCTGCCCCGTTGCGCAATAAATGCAAGTGACGACCCCTGATAGGCACCCATAATACAGGGGATAAGAACGAGCGCTTGGGCTTGATCTAGCGCATACGCCTCGGGCTGCTGCGGGGTATCCCCGCATTCCTCCTTGACGAATACCGCCTTCTGGTCGGCGCGAACCAGCGCGATCAATTGCGCGTCCTCACCTGGCATCAAACGCTCAGGAATTGGATGGCTGGGAATGTGCGGCAGGAGAGGCGCGGCTGGAACGTCTGAGGCGGCTTTGAGGCCGGTCTTGAGCAGCGCGGTCTCGCCGCCAATCCTGCCCTGACGATCATCGAGGCGCAGCACCGCTGCACTGAAGCCGTTGAGCGGGACAGTCGCTTCGCCCATGGTAACTTTAGACGCATTGCGAAGCTGCTGCACCAGCGTGCGAACCGTGGCGAAATCGTTGGTCGTGAGCGAGCTTCCGTCCTGCGAACTCGTATATTTCCATTCTGCGCCGTGCATGTCTCCTGGCGCGCCATCGATTTTGATATCGTCCGGCAGAAAGCTGGCTATGCTACTGATCGAGGCCATAAGCGCCCCAGATGCTCCTGCCTCTCGCTCAATCCGGATCTCCGCCCCGCCTCTCGCATCGTCGAAACCTTTGGCCACGCAGCTTAGCGTGTTGTCACAGACGACGAACCAGCTTTGATAGCTATCATAGGACTGGATAGGCTCAGCATGCTGCGACACTGCTGAACCTGCATTCACCAAAAGGGCTAGCAACGCGGCTTTTGTGCGCTTTGACACCATCAACTTCGTCATCTCTTTTCTACCCCTAAGTTGCCACGGCATCATGGTCGTAACGGGTCGATCGGTATGAGCATGTTGCTATTTCTATTGATTCCGCAAGGGTCAGGCTTGATCGGTACACACCAGATCAAGCAATTGAAAGACCAGTTCCTTGGGCGAGCGACAGGAATTTTAGGTGATGAAGCGAAGCCGTCGCCGCCAGGTCCGACTGAGCACGCCGCGTTAAATGTCTACATCGTGTTGATCTATAGAGGAGCCGCCTGTTGGCAACCGGAACAAGCCTGCCATTCATCCTCAAGCTCGCGCTGAAGCTACGAAATTACCGATGAGTGCACATTTCCAACAGGGTCAGCGGTTCAGACATGTTCAAGGCGAAAGAACGCGCACAATTACTCGTTTCTTTCTCATAGCACGACTTGAAAATGCTATCATTTCTGTGCTGGTGATATCACAACGAAAATGTAGATAGGATCGGATAAATGGCGGCGGTGACCATACGAAACCTCTCTGATGAAACTCATCGGGCGTTACGCGCAAGAGCAACTTACCACGGTCGTAGCACCGAGGCCGAAATTCGTGACATTCTCGACGCCGCTGTTCGTCCATCTGGGCGCGTGAAACTCGGCTCGCTTCTCGCGGCAATTGGCCGTGACGCCGAAATGTCAAACAGTGACGTCGAAGCGCTGCAACAGCGCGACAGGACCCCGGCAATACCGATGACTTTCGAATGATATTGCTAGACACTAATGTAATATCTGAGCCTTGGAGGCCGGCTCCTGATACTGCTGTGCTGACTTGGCTGGATGCACAGGCCATCGAAACGCTATTCATTTCCGCGATTTCAATTGCCGAACTTCGTTTCGAGATTGCCTCAATGCCATCGGGGAAGCGTCAGACAATTCTCCACGATCGCCTTGAAGGTGAAGTTCTACCTATTTTTGACGGACGCATTCTGCCCTTTAACCTAGGTACCTCCCAATTCTACGCGGACCTGATGGCCCGCGGCCGTACATCCGGAAAGACGATCGGGAAGGCTGATGGATACATTGCTGCTACTGCGGCAGAAAACCATCTCGCGGTCGCGACGCGAGATACAAGCCCATTTGAAGCAGCCGGATTGAGAGTTATCAATCCCTGGGCCGCCTAGCCTTTAGAATTACGGGTCGCTGGTTCGAGTCTCATCAAGAGCATTGATCACCTCAATGCCGTTTCGGGGGGCTTTCGATGAGATGAACAAACAGGGAGCGATCCCTCCCCACTCGACTTCAATCCTGAAGCAGCAGTCACTCGCTTACGGGTGCAATGGCAGCGAAATGAAATCGACTCCGGCTTGGGTCAAGATTGACTTGCCCAATCTGCATCGCAGTCTTAGAGACCTTAGCTTGCCGTGCAGGGAGATAATTTGCACGACGGAGAGACCAATGTGGAAGGAAAACCTTCTTCGATACGGCCTCGCCAACCGTATGTTACAGTAACATACTCCCCACCATTGCCATCGTTCACTAGACCAGGCAAGCGCACGCTTTGTGGAACGCATGCGCGAATGGAGGCAATGCCGTCGTTCGCCCCGTCGCATGACGCTAAATGTCTGCGTTATACGAATCTTTATCGAGGTGGTCGAATGGCAGACGCAGCAGTCAATCCAGCCGCAATAGAACATCTACCAGTGTTCATTTTTTAGCCCGGACAGACGGACTGTCTTTTCGCCGCGGTGATCATCTTCCTCGGGCTTGTCGCAAACATTCTCCAGCCGGGGCTTATCCGCTGAATGTAGCGATCTTCACGCTTTGTTAACCTTTTGAACTCCAAAGAGGCGCGCAAGCAAGTCGTTCTGGTCGTTCACAGTCCAGCCGCCTGAAACGCCGAAGCCTTTCCGCAACCATAGCATCGCCTCAAAACCCGCGATGGTTCGCCGCGCTGTGTTGAATGATTGGAAGCCGCCGATCTTCGGCATGTTCTTCTTCACCCGGAAATGGTCGCTCTCTATGCCCTGCTGCTGATGCTTGGTGACATAGTGAACGGGATCTGGGTCCAGAAGTCCGTCGTTAACCGCCGTTTTGATAGCCGACGGAAATGTGGTGGCGCCATCCGTGCCGACCTTTTTGGGCGCCAGCAACGGCTCGTCCTTCAGCATCGTCCGAAAGAACCGCTTAGCCGCGTCGAGATCGCGCTTTGCGGTCAGAAGGAAATCAACGGGATTTCCTACTTTGTCGATGGCGCGATAGAGGTATCGCCATTTGCCGCGGATTTTCACATAAGTCTCGTCGATTCACACCGATCCACAATGTGGTCGGCGAAACTGGGGGAGCCGCTTCTCGATGACAGGCGTATAAGCAAGAACCCAACGTTTGATGGTGCTGTGATCGACCTCGAAGCCACGCTCACGGAACATCTCTTCCACGTCCCGATAGCTGAGCGGGTATCGCAAATACCAGGTAACTGCCTGCGCGATCAGCCACGCCTCGAAATGCCGTCCCTTGAAATCACCCTTTGATTGGCCTTCAGCTTTTCGGCAATGGCATTCCTAATCATTGGCTTGCTCCGCAACTTTTGGGGCGCGAATTTCTCTTCCGATGGTCAACATTCCGTTAAGCCAGACAATTTGCGACAAGGCCCGCTCGAATCGTTGGTGATCCAGTTCGTGAACACGGAGGGCGGACGACGCAATTCCCGTCGGCCAGCACGCTTTCGATGCCGCTTTTCTGCCAGAGGCCGCCGATGAGTTCACCCATGCGACGGGCTCCCGCCGCGTTCAGCCCTGATCGCTGGCGCGACCTCTGACCCCAAAAGTTCGATGGAGCGCTGCATGGTCTCTGTCTCCAGCATGGCCGAACTCATCTGGAACGTCAGGCGCGAGATGCCGCCAAGGGCCTTGTCTGCCGCCAGGATCTTTTCGCGCACCGTCTTCGGACTGCCGATCAGAAAGGCGCCGTGGGGGCCGCGCATGGCGTCGAACTGCGCGCGGGTTGCGGTCGACCAGCCGCGCTCGCGACCGATTTCGGTGAACATGTAAGCCCAGCCCGGAAAAAAGGCATCCGCGGCAGTCTGGTCGGTGTCGCCGACAAAGCCCATCGCATGGACACCGACCTTCAATGTTTCCGGTGCATGGCCGGCGCGCTGGCCTGCCTCGCGGTAAAGATCGACAAGCGGGCGGAAGCGGTCGAAGGAGCCGCCGATGATGGCGACCATCAGGGGAAGGCCGAGTGCTCCGGCGCGTGCAAAGGATTGCGGCGTTCCGCCGACGCCCAGCCAGATCGGCATCTTGTCCTGATGCGGACGCGGATAGACGCCCTGGCCGGTAAGGGCAGGTCGAAAGCGACCGCGCCATGTCACATGTGTCTCATCGCGAAGCTTCATCAAAAGGTCGAGCTTCTCGGCGAACAGCGCGTCATAATCGTTCATGGCAAAACCATAGAGCGGGTAGGCTTCGCCAAAGGAACCGCGGCCAACGACGATTTCTGCGCGTCCCTTGGAGATGAGATCGATCGTCGCAAAATCCTGAAAGACCCGAACCGGGTCAGCCGCGCTCAAAACCGTCACTGCGCTCGCAAGGCGGATTTGTTTCGTGCGTGCAGCAGCGGCGGCGAGAAGAATGGCAGGTGCGGAATCGAGAAACTCCTTGCGGTGATGTTCGCCGATGCCAAAGACATCAAGACCGACACGATCCGCAGTCTCGACTTCGGCAAGCAGTGCCTCGATCCGGTCGGCGGCCGGCACGGTGCGGCCGGTGGTGGGGTTTGGAATGGTGGCCGCAAAACTGTCGATGCCGATTTCCATTGTCATTCCATTCAAAGGTGAGGGGGATGGATGAGTGGTTCCGCCGTTGCGGGGACGGCGGAACCACTCCTCGAGTTACGCCGCCCGCAGCCGTCTGGGCGATCCTTCCGGCGCAAAGGGAAACTCCGCGACAACATTTTCGTCGCAAAGCTCCGACCAGCCCTTCATATCCTTGTCAAGAAACGTAGCGAGGCTGCGGCGCAGCAGCTTGGTGGGGGATGGGATTCTGCTCATTTCGGGCTCCGTGGGTTGGCGCTTTCATCAGCTTGGTGCGGTCGAGGCATTTCTATGAATGTCGAAGTGCCACGTTTGCATTGGTAGGGTTAGCCTGTATTTTTCGATGCTATCCATCGGACAAAACGATAGAGGAGGTTGGCATGCTCGACGGTGTATCCCTGGACCAATTGCGCACATTCGTTGCCGCAGCAGACGAGGGCAGCTTTTCTGCCGCCGCACGACGTCTTCGTCGCACACAGTCTGCAGTCAGTGAAACCATCGCCAATCTCGAAGGGCAACTATCAGTCGTTCTTTTCGATCGCTCGGCGCGATATCCCAAAGTCACAAGACAAGGCGAAGTCCTGCTTGCTGATGCTCGCTCCGTCGTCCACGCCGTTGATGGCATGAAGGCCCGCGCCAAGGGTATTGCGGGCGGGCTTGAGCCAGAGCTTGCGGCCGTCATCGACGTGTTCTTTCCCATCACGACGATTGCTGAGGTGTCACACGAATTCCAGCAGCAATTTCCTGCCACGCCCTTGCGGCTCTATGTCGAGGCATTGGGCGGAGCGGTGCAGCCGGTGATCGACGGTCGTGCAAGTTTCGGACTTGTCGGCTCGCTGCCCACATTGCCGCAAGGACTGGTGGCGGAACGCATCACCAGCGTCGAATTTGTGATGGTGGCCGCTGCCCGGCATCCGCTTGCTGCGCATCAGGGGCTTATCCCGCGCGAGGAACTTGCTCGCCACGTGCAACTGGTGCTGACGGATCGATCCGACCTTTCGGCAGGACGGGAATTTGGCGTCATGTCACCCTCGACCTGGCGGCTCGCGGATCTGTTTGCCAAACACGCCTTTCTCGTCAGCGGCCTTGGCTGGGGCGGAATGCCTCTCCATGCCGTGAAGAAGGATATTGCCGAAGGGCGGCTGATCGAGTTGCCGATTGTGGATACGGTGGGGGGATTGAAGCTGCCCATGTCGGCGGTCTACCGGGTTGATGCGCCCCCTGGACCTGCCGGTCGCTGGATGATTGATCGCCTCAAGCATTGCTCGGAAGAAAATTCGAGAATTGACGGTTGACAGGATATTGAGTGTGTAATAGTGATGGTTACACACAAGCGGAGAGTGTCATGCCAACCAGTACTCGATTTGTTGTCGCGGTTCATATCCTCACCGCCTTGGCCGTCAGCGACGGAAAGCCGATGCGCTCTGAGGACCTTGCCTACTCCGCCAATACCGGAGCTGTCGTCATCCGTGGGCTGTTGTCGCGGCTGAATGATGCAGGTTTGACGCGGTCGCAGCTCGGGGCAGGGGGCGGCGCCTTGCTGGCAAAGCCGGCTGCCAAGATCCGGCTGCTTGATGTCTATGAGGCGGTCGAGGATACCGAACTGTTTTCCACACATCGAACACCGCCTTGCGAGAGTTGTGCAGTCGGCGGCAACATTCTGGAAGCCATGCAACCGGTGCTGACAAAAGCTCGCATGGCCCTGGAAACTGAGCTTGGCAAGACCAGCGTGGCCGACATTGCTGCGGAAGTCGCTCGTCTAGGGAAATTCTCGATCCCATTGGTATGGTGATCGTTTGGTGTTTAATGTCGTCATATCGACGACACACAAACATATCGCTGCGATTGCGCAGCGTTTGTCTGGATCTGTTCAGCCTAAAGGGGCGCTGACGATTCTCATCTTTCCAGCCCCGTTCACATCAGGAGTATACTATGAGCATTGGTATTATCGGTTCCGGCGGCCTCGGCTCCAACCTCGCACGCATCTTCGCAAAGGCTGGAATCGCCGCCACGATTTCCAACAGCCGTGGCCCCGCTTCGCTGGAAGCTCTCGTTGAGGAGCTTGGCCCTTCCATCACGGCAGGAACCGTCAAAGAGGCTGCAAGCGCGGATATCGTCTTTGCAGCCATCCGCTGGGTCGATGCCGAGAAGGTCATCGGCAGCCTTTCAGCCTGGAATGGCCGCATTGTTGTTGACGGCACGAACCCGGTCGAGTTCATCGATCCGAACTCCCCGGCTGCTAGGGACCCGACGAATCCCCTGGCGGCCTATGGCATTAAGGCGGTTGATCTCGGCGAAACACATTCAAGCGAAGTCTTCAGCCAGTATGTCCCCGGCGCGCGCGTCGTGAAGGCATTCAACCATCTTGACGTCAACGCATTGCCGGAGCCTCAGACGGCTGGTGGACAGCGCGTGCTGTTCTATTCCGGTGACGATGCTGCAGCGAAGGCCGACGTGCGCAAGCTCATCGAAGCGACCGGCTTCTTTGCAGTAGATCTTGGTAGCCTGGATGTGGGCGGTCGCCTTGCATCTCTGCCATTCGGATCGCTGTCTGCGCACAACTTCATCAAGATTTGAGGATGACAACAAAGATGGAGGCGGCGCGAGCCGCCGCCTCTCCTTTTACCGTGAAGTGAAGCTGTCACCTGTGCAGCCTTAGCCTTTGAGGCTTTCGATCAGCATTTCGACGAAAGCCGTTACCTTTGGAGGACGAAATCTTGCTGCCGGATAAACCGTATAGACACCGCCCTCCGGTAAGGACCAGTCCGTCAGGACTGGCATCAGGTCGCCAGTCGACAGGGCTGAGGCGGAGAGGAAATCCGGCAAGACAGACAGACCGCCGCCGCTCATAACAGCCTTCATCACGGCCGGCGTCATGTTGATCGCAATGCTGGTTTCGAAGCGTACTGTCTGAGCGGATCCGTTGCGGTGCGTGAATGTCCATTCCAGAGGCTCCCGAAGGGCGTTGTTGGATACAAACGGCAGCACGTTGCAGTCTAACGGTTGCCGCATTGCTGCGATCTCAGTCGTGAACTCGGGCGAACCGACGAGGAACTGACGGAACCCACCGATTCGTCTCGCCTGCAAGCTGGAATCCTCAAGCCAACCCACTCGGATGGCGAGGTCCAGATTATTGGCGAGAAGATCGACCGTCGTGTCGCTGAGGTTCAGTTCTACCCGGCATTGTGGATATCGACGGGTAAAGGCTGTGACCACAGGCACGACGACCGATGTCCCGTAATCATGCGGCGCGGTGATCCGAAGAAGTCCTTTCGGGTCCGTTCTGGCTTGCGCGAGTTCCGCCAGGGCTTCCTCGGTTTCTCGCAGGATCGAGACGCAGCGCGCGTGGAATGCCTTGCCAGCTTCCGTTGTCTGCAATCGCCGCGTTGTGCGCAGGAGCAAAGTAATGCCGACTTCCTGTTCGAGCCTTGCAACCTGCTGGCTGATAACGGCCTTGGTGATGCTGAGACTGGCTGCCGCCTTTGTGAACGATCCAGCATCGACAACCGCGACAAAATAGGCAAGGCGATTGAGGTTGGTCCCATCCTGCATGTCGAACTCCGGTTGAATTGTCAGGCAATAGCATACAGTCAGTCTGTTTTGTCGATCTTCTTATCGTAATTTCTGCATGACATCTATGTCATGCCAAGGAACACGATATGACCAACACGACACTGATCACCTACCCCTTCGATCCGCTGTGCGGCTGGTGCTATGCTGCATCGCCGCTGATGGCGCAGCTGACAAGAGTGTAATTGGGGTCAGCGGTGGAATACCTGCCGATGATGGCGAGAACGCTCATGCCGGCGCCGCTGATCTCTAGACCACAGTTTTATCCCCTCGATACCTCATATTCAAAAAACCCCGAAAGGACTGACCATGTTCACCAGGAGAACCATCATGAAGACTACGCTTGCTGCCGGAGCAACGGCCGCTCTTGCTCCAGCCGGCCTCAGCCACGCTGCTGGCTCAAGCCTTGCCTGGAAGCACTTTCCCGCTGGCCAGAACGGTTTTTTCCGCGCACCTGTGCTGGTGTCCGGCGCCAAGGAGGCAATCCTTATCGACGGTGGGTTCACTCTCTCCGACGGCAAGGCACTCGCCGATGCGATCAAGGCGACTGGTAAGACATTGACCACGATCTATGTCAGTCAGTCCGATCCCGACTATTATTTTAGCCTCGGCCCGATCAAGGCGGCTTTCCCAGAGGCTAAGGTCATCGCTGCGAGAGAAACCGTCGAGGCGATCAAGGCAAGCGTCGAGAAGAAGCTTGCGGTCTGGGGCCCGCAGTTGAAGGAGAACGGCCCGCAGAAATTGGCCGATGTTGTCATCCCGACTGGTTTCGACGAAACGACGCTGACGGTGGACGGTGAAGTCATCAAGATCCTTTCGGCTGAAAACTTGCCCAACCGCCGCACTCTCTTTGTTCCCTCACTGAACGCAGTATTTGGCGGCGTGATGATCTTCAACGGCGTACATGTCTGGACGGCAGATACCAACAGCACCGAACTGCGGGCTGCCTGGATTGCCAACCTCGAAAAGCTTGGAACGCTCAAGCCATCGGTCGTTGTTGCCGGACACATGGCGCCCGATGCCAAGACCGACATTTCAGGTGTCGAGCACACTATTGCCTATCTCAGGGCGTTCGAGGAAGAACTGGCAAAAGCCAAGGATTCCGCGACCCTGAAAGCCGCCATGGAGGCACGCTTTCCGGGTCTGGGCATGGGCGTAGCCCTCGACATCGGCGCAAAGGTTGCAACTGGCGAAATGAAGTGGGGCTGATGACCATGGGCGCCAACCTTGAACTCATCCGTGCTACCTACCAGGGGTCTTCCGAAGGCAATGGTCGCAACCTGCTTGCAGCTCTTGCTTCGGATGCAACGTGGACGGAGGCACAAGGCTTCCCCTATGGCGGCACGTATGTCGGTTCGGATGCGATCGTCGCTGGCGTGTTTCAACGACTTGGCACCGAGTGGATCGGCTACCGCGCCGATGTTCATACCTTCATGGAGGACGGCGACCGTGTCGCCGCCTTCGGGGCCTATCACGGCACCTACAAAGCAACGGGCAAGTCGATGACGGCGAGCTTTGCCCATCTCTATCATGTGAAAGACGGAAAGATTGCCAGCATGGTTCAGTATGTGGACAGCCACATGGTCATGCAGGCGCTCAGTACTGACTGAGCTTTCACGCGTCTCGGCACTGGTCAATCCTGTGCCGAGACAAGTTGGCGACCGAATTTCGAAACTGTAATCGGTGGATGTTCCATAATTTGGCGCACGCCTGAGAGGTCGGTAAGCTCCCGTCGATCGCATTACCTTTAAGAGGGCTAGCGATACCGACATACATGTCGCAGGTTCGTATCCGTTCAAGCGCGAGGGTATCGCCCGCTTATGGCAAGCCGCCGTCGGATATACATTAATTTCATGCAACGCGGTGCGGGTGCATCATCTTCGTGGGGATAACCAATCTGTTCGGGCGTATGTAGCTGATTTTCGAGCATTACAAGCCTACCAATAACTGTCAGTTGCAATGTTAATGGGAACTTTGTGTGAAAAACTGTAATCTCCTGATCGTGGCGGTTGGCTTTGTCTGCGTTTCGCTTTCCAGCGTCGCCCGAGCAGACAATGCTGCGACAGAAATCTTCCAATCGTATCTTGGCGGTGGCCGCATCGGCAACACCGACGAGAAACTGTTAGCTCTGACTGCAAAGGCCACCAACAACGCGGACGCGCAGTTGGGCCTGGGGCTTGTACGTTCTGCGCGTGCTTTTGAAAAGTTATCGCAATCGCTTTATCGCCATGGCTTTGGATCGAAGTCAGACGGTTATGAATTGCTTTTTGGCCGTGGCATTAGCGAAGTTATAAGAAACCCCGATCCCAAGCCCATCACCTATCAACAGTTTCGCGGCATTCTCGCTTTATTCATTGCTGACCTTGACGCCGCCGACAAGGCGCTTGCCGCTGTGGGTGACAAGCCGGCAAAACTGAAGGTTGATCTTTCCGTGGCCCGTTTTGACTGGAACGGTGACGGAGTGATTGGACCGGAAGATCAATTAGGTCTGGCGATCGCCGAACTGGATGAGAACGGGAAAGCCAAGCCGTTCATTGTGGGATTTGATACTGCCGACGCCAAATGGATGCAGGGCTATTGCAATATCATGATGGCCGTCGCCAAGGCATGGCTGTCGCATGACTTTTCCGAAAGCTGGAACGATAGTTTCAGTGTCGTTTTCCCGAAAGCTGTCTCCACGATGGCGGATGCCAATGGTACGAGCGATGAAAACGACACGATGTTCGGCGTCAACAAGGCGCAAGCCAACGATATCGCTGACTTCGTTACGCTCATTCACACAATTCGTTGGCCAGTTGTCGACAAGGCGATGTGGAGCGAGGTGCGTGAGCATCTGAAAAAGGTCATCTCTCTCAATCGAGAGACATGGGCTTTAATCGAACAGGAAACGGACGACGACCATGAATGGCTTCCTGGGCCAAAGCAGAAGAGTGGTGTGCTCCCATCATTTGAGGTCACACCAGAGCGCATTCAGGCTTGGCTCGCCTTGTTGTCGCAGTTTGAAGCCGCTCTCGACGGTAAGACTCTCGTTCCGCATTGGCGTTTTGACAAGGGTATCAATCTTGCCAGGGTTTTCGACGATCCACGACCTTTCGATCTAATACTTTGGATAACCGGACCTGCCGCAGTACCTTATCTTCAGGACGGACCCACTATGAGCAACGATCAATGGAGGCAGATCACTTCGATCTTTGAAGGAAACTTCGCTTCTTACGCCTTCTATTTCAACTAAGATTTGTCGACCGTTTCAATCTCCTGCGAAATAGCGGATTTGCTCCCGTTCTAAATTTCTTGGTCAATGTGCGGTGGCGAATAATTTCGCCACCGGTTCGTATCCCGACAAGGCACGGAAGAGCCAGAATCATATATAAAATACGAGAAATCTGCGCACATAGCTTGTCCACTGGTGTCATTGGCCGCCATTCCGATAAATGCGCCGGTGAAATTGGCATGTTCACCTTCTCCGCCTTCATCAGAAAGAGCGGAATGGTCCAACAGCGGCCCAATCCGTATCCAGGCATCGTCTTTCCAATAAAGGAAACGTGCGACGGCTCCCCGGACTTCTATCCGCATTTTCACAGGCCCCGGCGATACGGCAATCGCCTCATCCAAGGCTAGTATGGTTTTGCCTACAGGCCAGGCACCATTACAATATAGGAGCTGAAGTGAACGACCGGCGTTTTCGTCATGAGTTAGGCAGAGATAATGGTACGCAAAGCTGTTGTAGTAGGCAATCAGACCTGCCATCTGGTGATAGCTCTGTGGATCGGCGTCAACTTCGGTTTCGGCATCGAAGTCAAAAAGCGTCTGGCGCCGTGCGACAAGTGACTGCTCGTACCAAGAGCCGACAGATTCACGCCCGAACATGCGCAAATAGCCTGGTCGCGCCGTGAGTGAAAACAGTCGGTCCGGATTGGGTGTCCGCAGCCATTGGAATGCGTCCGTAAGGCCGGTTTGCAGATCGAACGGCACTGTAACGTTAACCGGTCGGCGATTGGCGTGTGCGATCTTTCGGCATGACCCAAGCCGTTCGTGATCCCCTTTATCGCCGCCACCGGTTCCCAGCTGAAGTGATTGCTCATGCCGTCTGGCTTTATCTTCGTTTCCCGCTCAGCTTGCGGATGGTCGAAGACTTACTGGCGGCGCGCGGGATTATTGTCTCGCACCAGACAGTCCGTCTTTGGGCCGAAAAATTCGGTCGCCACTTTGCCAATGAAATCCGGCGGCGTTCAGCCGGAAAGCTCGGCGACACGTGGCACCTCGATGAAGTCGTCATCTCTATTGGCTGCAAGAAACACTGGCTGTGGCGGGCTGTCGATCAGGATGGCTTCGTTCTCGACGTGCTGGTGCAGAGCCGCCGCAATACCAAGGCCGCCAAACGTTTGATGCGAAAGCTCTTGAAAGGACAGGGCCATTCGCCGCGCGTCATGATCACTGACAAACTGCGATCCTACGGCGCTGCCAAGCAAGACATCATGCCCGGCGTCGATCATCGTTCACACAAAGGGCTTAATAACTGGGCGGAGAATTCCCATCAACCGACACGACGGCGAGAGCGGATCATGAAGGGCTTCAAGTCAGCCCGACATCTCCAGCGTTTCGTCTCCATTCATGACCCGGTCGCCAATCTCTTCCATATTCCACGCCACGATGTCCCGTCCCACCATCACCGCGAACTGAGAGCCGCGGCCATGCAAATGTGGAATAAGATCGCACGCCTGCAGGCAGCATAAGCGAGAGCCGCGGCCGAGACCTTTGACCCGAGCCCTTTAACTTTACGATGCCATTTCTGCGGATGTGTCCGAAAGCCAGTTCGCTGCCATTCAACGCAGCTTGGGTGAGGCGGGCGCGCTTCGCGTATCCGGTAAATGATCAAGATGGGACCGGTCGAGCCGGTCTCCTTTTTCTCATGGGTATTAACCGGGGACTATCCCGTGACCTGTTGAAGCGTTGTGATAAGCTCTTCGGTATCATAGGGCTTCATCAGTCGCGGTACGTGTTGGAACTCTGCGGGCATCGACATGATGTTGCTGCCCGTGACAAAAACGAACGGCTTTCCATGGCGGGCCAGAAGTTCGGCGGCCGGGTACACCAGTTCTCCACCCAGATTGATATCGAGTATTGCCGCATCCACCGGAAAATCCGGATCAGACAGGACCTCCATGGCCCGCTTGACGTCCGATATCGGTCCAAAGACCCTCGCGCCAGCGTCTTCAAGCGTCATCAAGAGATGAGAAGCGACAAGGTACTCGTCCTCGACCACGAGATATTGGCGACCTTCAAGAGCAAGCGGCATGATTGTTTCCTCCGGCTTCTAAACTAGCAAGGCGGTAGAAAGTTCTGTCGCGTCCTCATCATTTTGCGGTCAAAGGCGCGCACGTGTCGAACGCGGCGTTGAAAGCAGCAGGCTCGTCTCGCTTCCCGTGATGCCGGGGACGAGACGGATACGGCGCAAAACGGAATCGAAGCCCGCCAATGTGGAGGCGCTGAGTTCTGCGATCAGATCCCAGCGGCCATTGGTGGTGTGTATCTTGGATATCTCCGGAAACCCGCCCAAAGCGCGGATCACCTTCTCGGTGACGTGCCCCTGTATCTCGATCATCATGATGCCACGTATGGCTTCTTCGACGGCATCCGCCCGCAAAATCACGGTGAAACCCAGAATGGCACCGGTCTGCTCCAGACGCTCGATCCGGGCGCGGACGGTTGCCCGCGATGAGGACGTTTCGAGGGCAAGGTCAGATATGCTGCGCCGACCATTGTGTCGCAGCAGCGTGACGAGCCTCGTATCCAGATCATCCATCGCATATCACTTTGGCTATTGAGATGACCGAAATGATAGATCAAACTATAAAAATTGCCAATATTGATTGTTCAATTCGCCATACGGTCATGTTTGAATTCTGACAGTTATGATTGGGGAGAATGGTCGATGGATTGCACGCTGATTGGAGTGCCCCTGCAAATCGGTGCAGGACAACTGGGTTGCGAAATGGGGCCGAGTGCCTTGCGCATTGCCGGGTTGAAAACCGCACTGGAAGAACTGGGCCACACCGTGGTCGATATCGGCAACGTCGCACCCGCACCATTTCGAGAGTTCGATCATCCGAATAAGGCTGTGCATCATCTGGATGAGACCGTCGCCTGGACCGAAGCGCTGATAGAGGTTGCCTATCGCGAGAGCGAGAATGCGATGCCGATATTTTTGGGGGGCGATCATGCGCTCTCGGCTGGCAGCGTGGTGGGTGTTGCCAGACGTGCAGCACAACGCAACCGGCCGCTTTTTGTGTTGTGGCTGGATGCCCATACGGATTATCACACCCTGCAGACGACGCGCAGCGGCAACCTGCATGGCACGCCTGTCGCTTATTACAGCGGCCGTGAAGGATTTGATGGCTATTTTCCAACCGTTCCTCATCCTGTCGATCCGGCGAATATCTGCATGATCGGTATTCGTAGTGTCGATCCCGCCGAAAGTGCCGCCTTAAGCGGAACCGGCGTGACGATCCACGATATGAGGAAGATCGATGAACATGGTGTGGGCGTGCTCTTGCGCGCATTTCTGGAGCGGGTAACCGCTGCCAACGGTCTTCTGCACGTCAGTCTCGATGTCGATTTTCTGGATCCCGCCATCGCACCGGCCGTTGGCACGACCGTTCCCGGTGGGGCGACGTTCCGGGAGGCGCATCTGGTGATGGAAATGCTGTGCGACAGCGGGCTTGTCTCCAGTCTCGATCTGGTCGAGCTCAATCCGTTTCTCGATGAGCGCGGAAGAACCGCGCGTCTGATGGTGGACCTGACCGCAAGCCTGATGGGCAAGCGCGTTCTGGACCGCCCGACGAGAGCCGGGTGAGGACGCAGCCATGACACTCAATCAACAGCTCAACACGGTCCCCTTCGTCAGCGTCGATCATATGATGAAGTTGGTGCTGACCGTGGGTATCGACACATTCCTGCGGGAACTGGCCGAGGTCATCGAAGAAGACTTTCGGCGGTGGGAAACATTCGATAAGACTCCACGGATTGCGGCCCATTCCCCCGATGGCGTCATCGAGCTGATGCCGACGAGCGATGGCACGCTCTACGGCTTCAAATACGTCAACGGCCATCCCAAAAACACCCAGCAGGGCCGCCAGACGGTGACGGCATTTGGCGTGTTGTCGGATGTGGGCAACGGCTATCCGATGCTGTTATCGGAAATGACGATCCTCACGGCTTTGCGAACGGCAGCCACCTCGGCCGTCGTCGCCAAATATCTAGCCCGCAAGGGTGCGCGCTCGATGGCGATCATCGGTAACGGCGCGCAGAGTGAGTTTCAGGCGCGGGCGTTCAAGGCAATTATGGGCATAGACACCCTTCGGCTGTTCGATATCGATCCGGCGGCCAGTGCGAAATGCCAGCGCAATCTGGAGGGGCTGGGATTTTCCATCGAGATCCGCGACAGCGCAGAACGTGCCGTGGAAGGCGTTGACATCATCACCACTGTCACGGCAGACAAGCAATGTGCCACCATTCTGACGGACAATATGGTCGGCCCAGGTGTCCACATCAACGCCGTCGGTGGAGACTGCCCCGGCAAAACCGAACTGCACCGGGATATCCTGCTGCGCTCCGATATCTTCGTGGAATATCCGCCGCAAACCCGTGTTGAAGGTGAAATCCAGCAATTGGCGAAGGATCATCCCGTGACCGAGCTGTGGCAGGTCATGACGGGTGCGGCCGATGGGCGAACGTCAGAGGGACAGATCACGCTGTTCGATAGCGTCGGTTTTGCGACCGAAGATTTTTCCGCTCTGCGCTACGTCAGATCGAAACTGGTCGCGACTGGCCTCTACGAAGAACTCGATCTTCTGGCCGATCCCGATGAACCGCGCGATCTCTATGGCATGCTGCTGAGATGCGAGGCATCGCTGCAAGCACGTCCCGCATTGGCTCTATAGTCGCTGTTGCCGGTTTCGGCGGGCCACCATCTGCTCTCGCCAGATGGTGAACAGGCCCGCCGCCACCACGATGGCCGCACCGATCAGCATGTTTGTCGTCAAAATCTCGCCGTAGATGGTGATACCGACGATGGAGACGAGCACGAGCTGATAATAGGAAAACGGCTGAACAGACGCCGCATCGGCCAGCTCGAAAGCGCGGATGAGCAGGTAGTGGCCGCTCATGCCGGTTACGCAAAGCGCCGCCATCCAGCCCCAATCGCCCGGCGCCATGTTAACCCAGTAGAATGGCCCGATCAGCGTCAGGGCAATGGCGCCGGGAACGCCGGTATAGAAGAAGCTCGTCATGGCCGGATCGCTCCGGCTGGCCAGCCGCGTCATCACACCATAAAGGGCAAGCAGAACGGCGGCTGCAAATGTGATCAAAAGCGTGGCGTCGAAGCCGCTCTCGTCGGGCTTGAGAATAACGATCACCCCAAGGCAACCGACAAGGATCGCAGACCAGCGCCGCCATCCAACTTTCTCGTTGAGGATGGGTACGGAGAGTGCCGCGACGATCAGCGGAACGGATGCGAATATCGAATGCGTATGGGCAAGGCCCACAAGCGAGAACGAGAAGATCGAGAGCACGATCTGAACGGCCAGAACAACGCCACGGCTTGCCTGCAACCATGGTCTGTCCGTCGAGATGGCCTTGCGAATGCCGCCACTTGATCTCATCGAAAGAATGATGACGAAGATGGCGAACGCCCAATAGCGCAGCATTGTTACGAAGACGGGCGGGTAGGCCGAACCCAGATGCTTCGATATGCCGTCCTGCGCTGCAAAGATCGTAAAGGCGGCAAGCGCGTAAAGGTAACCGATAGACTGGGAGGGCATTAGAAAACTCTGATGTTGGGCAGATAGGGACGGGAGACCGTCCTTCGTATTAGACGATTATCATCTGATTCAACACCCGTGACAGCCGATGAAAAGGGTTCAATCCGTGGAAAGAGCGCGATAACGCTCCACGACCGTCGTCAACACGTGGTCGATCGGCCTGGCGTTCCAGGTGTTCGAAAAAATCTCGACCTCCTGCGGACCCGTAAAACCTGCCTTCTCGATCATTTTGCGAAAGGCCTTGAGATCAATGACGCCGTCGCCCATCATGCCGCGGTCATTGAGCGGATCCGTCGTCGGCACCAGCCAGTCGCAGATATGGTGAGCGAGAATTTGTCTGTTTCGACCCGCGCGCGCCACCTGTTCCTCCAGTTCGGGGTCCCACCAGACGTGGTAGACGTCGATGGCGACGCCCGTGCCTTCACCCAGCCTGTCGCACAGATCGAGCGATTGCTTGAGCGTGTTGAAACATGCACGATCCGCCGCATAAAAGGGGTGTAGCGGCTCGACGGCCAGCGGTACGCCTGCCTGTCTGGCATAGGGCAGCAATGCCGCCATGCCGTCCTCCACCATCTGTCGGGCGCCGCTGATATCCTTGGACCCGGCTGGCAGTCCACCGACGACCAGCACAAGGCAATCGGCGTTCATGGCGGCGGCTTCATCGACGGCCCGTTTGTTGTCCTCGATTGCATCGCGCCTTCCTTGCGCGTCATGAGCGGGAAAAAAACCGCCCCGGCAGTGACCTGACAGCTTGATACCGTTCTGGGCGACGATCCGCGCAGCCTCTTCAAGACCCACGCCATGCACCTGGTCCCGCCACGGCGAAATCGTGGTGATGCCGTGGTCGAGACACGCGTCCACGAGGGTTGCGAAAGAGCCGCCTTGTTTGATGGTGGCGAAATTGATGGAAAGTCCTTCAAGGCTCATGGGGTGGCCTCCTCAAAAGTTGCCCGCACGGGTTCCATCCTTTTCAATTGACGCCTCGTAAACTGAGAAACGTCTTCATGCGGTGGGTCGCACGGTCGGGGTCCGCAAGAACATTGGCCTTGTCCGCCAGCCGGAAAAGTTCGATAAAATGTTGGGTGGACCGGGTGCTCTCCTGCCCGCCGATCATGGTGAAATGGTCTTGCAGGCCGTTGAGGTAGGCCAGAAACACGACGCCGGTTTTGTAAAAGCGTGTCGGTGCCTTGAAGATGTGGCGCGATAGCGCAACGGTCGGCTCCAGCGTATCGAAGAAGTCTGCTTCGTCACCCTGCTTCAGACTGGCCAGCGCCTTGGACGCCGCTGGCGCGATGGCGTCGAAGATGCCGAGCAAGGCATCCGAATGTCCATGCTCGTCGCCGGCAATCAGTTCCGCATAGTTGAAGTCGTCACCGGTATACATGCGCACAACAGGCGGAAGGCGGCGGCGCATCGCGATTTCCTTTTCCTTCGACAGAAGCGAAATCTTGATGCCGTCGATCTTGTCCACGTTGGCAGCAATCATGTCGATGCAGGTGTCCATCGCCGCCATGTGGTCGGACGAACCCCAGTACCCTTCCAGCGCGGGATCGAACATTTCACCGAGCCAGTGGATGACGACTTTTTCATTGGCGTGGCTTAGCACCCTGGAATAGGTCTCGAGATAATCATCCGGGGAATGAGCACTCGCCGCCAGTGCGCGGCTGGCCATCAGAATGACACGCCCGCCCTGGCCTTGCACAAAGTCCAACTGTTCCTGATAGGCATCGACAATCTGGTCGAGACTGTAGCCGGTGCCGGTCAGATGGTCGGTTCCAACGCCGCAGGCAATCAGTGCATCCGAGCGGCTTGCCGCTTCCTTCAAGGCCCGCGTGATGAGTTCCTGCGCCTGTGGCCAGCCAAGACCCATGCCGCGCTGGGCTGTGTCCATGGCTTCTGCTACGCCCAGACCCAGGTCCCACAGCCGATGGCGGAAGCGAAGCGTGCCGTCCCAGTCGATGGCCGGTGTCAGCCATGGGTCGTTGTCGGCAAACGGGTCTGCCACCACATGCGCAGCCGCGAAGGCCACGCGGTTGAAATCAGCAGCGTTGCGCCTTTCCAGCGCGATCGGTTTGCCGGTCAAGCGGTAGGTTTCAATGGAACGGTCATTTCCCGGCAGTCTCAGTTCTGTCATCCCGGTCACCTCAGACAATCGCGGGAACGTCGAGCCAGCGGCGTTCCTTCCAGGATTTCAGGCCCAGTTCGGCAAGCTGTACGCCCTTGACGCCTTCCATTAGCCCGTAGGGCCAGGGTTCGTTATCGGCCAGATGGCGTACGAACATTTCCCACTGTTCCTTGAAGCCGTTGTCGTAGACCACGTTGTCCGGCACTTCCTGCCAGGTCTTGTAGAAATCAATCGTCTGCGGCTGGTCGGGGTTCCACACGGGCTTCGGCGTGTTGGTGCGGTGCTGCGTCCAGCATTTGGTCAGGCCCGCAACGGCCGAACCATGGGTACCGTCCACCTGAAAGGTGACGAGATCGTCGCGGCGGACGCGCACGGCCCAGGATGAATTGATATGTGCGATGACGCCGCCCTCGAGCTCGAACGTGGCATAGGCCGCGTCGTCGGCATCGGCCACATAGGCGTTGCCCTGCTCATCGAAGCGTTGCGGAATATGGGTCGCGCCCATGCAGCTGACGGCTTTGACTTCGCCGAATAGATTGTCCAGCACATAGCGCCAGTGGCACAGCATATCGAGAATGATGCCGCCGCCATCTTTTGCGCGATAGTTCCAGGAGGGGCGCTGCGCCGGTTGCCAGTCGCCTTCGAAAACCCAGTAGCCGAACTCGCCGCGCACGGAGAGAATCTTGCCGAAAAAGCCGCTATCGCGCAGCATGGCCAGCTTGCGAAGACCCGGCAGGAAAAGCTTGTCCTGTACCACGCCATGCTTGATACCGGCGCTTTCCGCCAGCCGCGCCACGGCAATGGCCTCTTCCGTATTGTCGGAAATCGGCTTTTCGCAATAGACGTTCTTGCCCGCCTGGATCGCCTTCGTCAGCAGACTGCCGCGCATCTGCGTTGTACCAGCATCGAAAAACAGCGTGTCGTCAGGATTGGCCAGGGCCGAATCGATATCGGTCGTCCAGCGCTCGACGTTGTGCTTTTTGGCGATGGCCTCGATCTTATCGCCATTGCGACCCACCAATATGGGGTCCAGCATGACCTTCTCGCCGCTCTTCAGCGTAACCCCGCCCTGATCGCGGATCGCAAGAACAGAGCGGACGAGATGCTGGTTATACCCCATGCGGCCGGTGATGCCGTGCATGATGACGCCGATACGCTGCATGAATAGTCCTCCCAAAGCATCCCACTCCCGTCAGGACGCAATTTTATCAGATCGAAAATTTGTAACCGTTTGGTTATTTGTGATTGTCGAACCGGCTTTCTGTCAAGTGGTTTTTCAGATGAAAACGCGGAGGTGAACAGAAACCGAAATTTCCACAAGCGCTGACGAGACGTCAGACATCGACCGCGCCTTCGCACATGCGAAGGTTGCTGCGCTTGTTCTTGTTGGATAAATTAGCGTCGGATGTTAAAGCGGCCGCAGTGCAGCAATGACCGTGTTGACGATGTGCTGGCCCCAACGCTCCAGTTCGGCAGGTGCCACGAGATCCCGCTGAAAGATCGTCGAGAGCGTATATCGGTTCGAAAGATAGAAAAATCCGAGGGATGCGATGGTCAGGTAAACATCGACCGGATCGAGGCCCGCGCGAAAGTCACCGGTCTTTTCGCCACGCAAAAGCACGTCCTTCAATTCGGATATGAAGTTCGAATGCATTTCCGTAATCGTCGAGGATTGGCGCAAGTATCTGGCCTGATTGAGATTTTCTGTCGCCAAAATGCTCAGGAATTCCGGGTGGTCGAGAAAGTAGTGCCACGTGAACAGGGCCAGTTCCCGCAGACCTTCCACGGGTGGCTTGCGGGCCAGATCCAGCCGGTGCTCGGCGTTGCGGATGTGCTGGTAGGCGTCTTCCAGCACGGCCAGATAGAGTGCATCCTTGTCGCCAAAGTAGTGGTAGATCATTCGCTTGTTGGTGCCAGCCCGTCGTGCCACGACATCGATCCGCGCACCGGCCAACCCCTTGGCGGCTACCTCGCGGCGGGCCGCTTCGAGAATGGCTGCGCGTGTTCGCTCTGGATTGCGAGATTGCGCTGCCGCCTTCTTTCGTGTTGAAGTTGGCTTGGCCCCGGTTTCCTCGTTTGTGTCTTCGGTCGCCGGTTTGCTGGTTTCATCCATCTTCAAAGGTCGCTTGACAATGCTGTTGATCGGTGTTCCCATGTAACCAGATAGTTATAAAACGGCAAGTCTTCATTGCCGTCATCATTTAATTTGGCATTCAATTAGGGAGGAGTTGCCAATGTCCATGATGCTACAGAGACGTGCCGTACTTTCGGCAGGTCTGGCTGCGCTTTCGCTTGCGGCGGTGGGTGGAGGACCCGCTTTCGCACAGGCTGCGCGAATTCGTTTGTTGTGGTGGGGCTCTCAGGAGCGCGCTGACCGCACCAACAAGGCAATCGCTGCCTTCAAGCAGGTCAAGCCCGATCTCGATATCGCCGGTGAGTTCGCCGGGTGGTCGGATTACTGGCCCCGCTTGGCCACGCAGGTCGCCGGACGCAACGCGCCGGATCTCATCCAGATGGATTACCGGTATATTTTCGAATATGCCCGTCGCGGTGCTCTGGCACCCCTCGATGATTATCTCGGCAAGTCGTTGAAGATCGATGATTTCGGCACCCCGAACATCGATTCCGGCCGTGTTGATGGCAAGCTTTACGGCATCAATCTTGGCGTGAATTCAAGCGCAGTCTTTTACGATGCCAAGGGCTGGGAAAAGACCGGTGCCAAGCCACCATCGGCTGGCCAGTCATGGGAAGACTTTGCCAAGAACGCGGCAGAGTTCGGCAAGAACAAGCCCAAGCCCGGCTATTATGCCACTGCCGATGCCAGCGGCGTCGAGCCGAGCTTTGAAAACTGGCTGCGCCAGAAGAACAAGTCGCTCTTCGTCGAAGGCGGCGGCCTTGGCTACGATGCCAAGGATGCCGGTGAATGGTTTGCCATGTGGGCGGCGATGCGCGAGGCCGGTGCCTGCGTTCCTGCCGATATCCAGGCGCTCGATCAGCTGAACATCGAAAGCAACGCACTGACCACCGGCAAGGCGGCAACTGCTTTTGCCCATTCCAACCAGTTCGTCGGCTATCAGGCCATCAACAAGGCCAAGCTGTCGATCACATCCTATCCCAAGGTCGCAGCAGACAGCCCTTCCGGTCATTATCTGAAGCCATCGATGCTGATGAGCGTGGCCAATGGTAGTGCCGGTATCGAGGCTGCGGTGGATTTCATCAACTTCCTCGTGGCCGTGCCTGAAGGTATTGATATTCTCGGCGTCGAGCGCGGCGTTCCCGCGTCTGAGTCCATGCGGGATCAGCTCAGCCCAAAGCTCAACGAGGTCAGCAAGGCGATGGTCGATTACATCGCCGAGGTCACGCCAGGCGTGGGGGCCTTGCCACCGTCACCGCCTCCGGGTGCCGGCGAGTTTGCCTTCGTGCTCAAGCGCACCTCGGAAGAGGTCGGTTTCGGCAGAATGACGCCCGAGCAAGGCGGCAAACAGCTGGTGACCGAAGCGGAAACCGTGATCAAACGGAAGTAACGATCCATGACGTTTCGATCCGATACGATAACAGGGGAGGGCCGCTCTGCGGCTCTTCCAGGGCAGGGCCGTGTGCGAAAAGCGTTTGATCGCAATTTTCACGCCTATGTGTTTCTGCTGCCGTGGCTCATCGGCTTCTTCGGCCTGACGCTTGGTCCAGCGCTGGCGTCGCTCTATCTGTCGTTCACGAATTACGATCTGCTGCAATCGCCCGATTGGGTGGGCGCGTCCAACTATGTGCGCATCGCAACCGCCGATCCGAAATTCGCAGCCGCCATGAAGGTGACGTTCACCTACGTCCTTTTGTCCGTGCCGCTGAAACTGATCTTCGCTCTGATGGTCGCCATGGCGTTCAACCGCGGCATCAAAGGGCTGACGATGTATCGCGCGGTCTTTTACCTGCCGTCGCTGCTCGGCTCCAGCGTCGCGATCGCGGTCTTGTGGCGTCAGCTTTTCGCCTCCGACGGTCTGGTCAACATGGTTCTGTGGCAGGCCTTCGGTTACGAAGGACCAAGCTGGATTTCCAATCCGGATTATTCGATCTACACGCTGGTCATCCTGTCGGTCTGGCAGTTCGGCTCGCCAATGATCATCTTCCTGGCGGGTTTGCGCCAGATCCCGCAGGATATGTATGAGGCTGCGGAAATGGATGGCGCGGGCAAGATGCGTCAGTTCTTCCGCATCACCCTGCCATTATTGACGCCAGTCATTTTCTTCAACGCGGTCATCCAGACAATCGATGCCTTCAAGGCCTTCACGCCTGCGTTTATCATCTCGGAAGGGTCCGGCGGTCCGATCAATTCGACGCTGTTCTACACGCTCTATCTCTATCAGGAAGCGTTCGGTTTCTTCCGCATGGGATATGCCTCGGCTCTGGCCTGGATCCTCGTCGTTATCATCTCG
Organism: Agrobacterium sp. rho-8.1; assembly: GCF_033957725.1. NCBI lineage: Bacteria > Pseudomonadati > Pseudomonadota > Alphaproteobacteria > Hyphomicrobiales > Rhizobiaceae > Agrobacterium > Agrobacterium sp. rho-8.1. The sequence goes on along the minus strand of NZ_CP192789.1, from coordinate 516,627 downwards.
CTCTTCACGGCCTTTTCCTTCCTGAGCGCACGTTACTGGGTGCATTACGATGACTGATGCTGTCTCTTCGCTCCGTCCGGGTCAAACCCTGCAGCGTCCGCTGTGGAAGTCGGTTCTCCTTCATGCAGTTTTGATCGCCGCCTCCATCGCCATGATGTATCCGATCCTGTGGATGATTTCGGGTTCGTTCCGCCCGCAGGATGAGCTGTTCGGCTCATCCTCGCTCATTCCCTCGTCGATTGACTGGGGCGGATATATCAGGGGCTGGACCGGTCTTCAGGTCTCGTTCGGGCAGTTCTTCTGGAACTCGTTCTTCATCTCGGTTCTGGCAACCTTCGGCAACGTGGTCGGGTGTTCGCTCGCGGCTTTCGCCTTTGCGCGCCTGCGGTTCGGCGGACGGAATTTCTGGTTCGCGCTCATGCTGGGCACCTTGATGTTGCCCTATCATGTGGTGCTCATCCCGCAATATATCCTGTTTCTGGAGCTGGGGTGGGTCAACACGTCGCTGCCGTTGATCGTGCCGAAATATCTGGCGACGGACGCATTCTTTATCTTCCTGATGGTCCAGTTCTTCCGGGGCATTCCGCGGGAGCTGGATGAGGCGGCGGTCATGGATGGATGCAGTCCCTTCCGCATCTACTGGAAAATCATGCTGCCGCTGTCGTCGCCGGTTCTGGCAACGGCTGCCATCTTCTCCTTCATCTGGACCTGGGACGACTTCTTCGGACCGCTGATCTATCTGAGCGATATCAACACCTACACGGTTCAGCTCGGCCTGCGCTCCTTCGTGGACAGTACCGGCAGTTCGGATTGGACGGCGCTGTTTGCCATGTCTAACCTCTCGCTCATTCCCGTTTTTCTTTTCTTCCTCTTCTTCCAGCGCCTCCTCATCGAAGGCATTGCCACCACCGGCATGAAGCGCTGACATCAAGGCATGCACCATGAGACCCGTTCGGTTTGCGACAATCGGTATCAACCATAACCACATCTTCGGGCAGACGAGCTGCATGCTTGCGGCCGGTGCCGAACATGTCGGCTTTCACGCCATCGAAGATGATCTAGCGCGGGAATATGCGCAGGCGTTCCCCCATGTTTCCCGCGTCGATGACAAGCGCCGTTTGCTGGACGATCCCTCCATCGACCTTATCATCAGCGCGGGCATTCCCGATGAGCGGGCGGCCCTTGCCATCGAGGTCATGCGCGCCGGCAAGGATGTGATGGTCGACAAGCCCGGCATGATAACGCTGGCGCAACTGGACGCGGTCAAGAAAGTTCAGGCGGAAACCGGCCGGATCTTTTCGGTGCTCTATTCCGAACATTTCGAAAACCCCGCCACGGTCAAGGCAGGCGAACTGATCGCGGCTGGCGCTATTGGCAAACTGGTCTCCATGGCAGGTTTCGGCCCACACCGGTTGCGGGCATCGACGCGCCCGGCATGGTTCTTCGAGCGGCAGCGTTATGGCGGCATTCTGGTCGATATCGCCTCCCACCAGTGCGAACAGTTCCTGTTCTTTACCGATTCTCAAAAGGCCGATATCCTGTTTGCCAAGGTTGCCAATAAGGCCAACGCGCAAACCCCAGGATTGCAGGACAGCGGCGATATTCACCTCTCCACCAAGGGCGTCGACGGTTTCATTCGGGTCGATTGGTTCACCCCGGATGGTCTGTCGAGCTGGGGCGATGGGCGCCTGTTCGTCACCGGCACGGAAGGTGCGATCGAAATCCGCAAGAATGTCGATGTGGCCGGACGCGATGGTGCAAACCATCTGTTCCTGACCGACAAGACCGGCATGCACTATTTCGATTGCTCCGACGTGCCGCTGCCCTACGGCTCGCAGCTTCTGTCGGATATCCGCAATCGCACCGAGACCGCCATGCCGCAAGCGCGCTGTTTTGCAGCGATGGAGATCGCTCTCACAGCGCAACAATTTGCAGAGGGTCATCAACATGGCTAAGCGTTACAGGGTCGGCATCATCGGCTGCGGTATCGGCAAAACGCATATCGAGGAAGGCTACGCCGCCCATCCTGATAAATACGAAGTCGCATATCTTTGCGATCTCGATGAGGTGAGGTTGAACGCTGTTGCCGACGAGTTCGGCGTCAAGGGCCGCACCCGGTCATCCGATGAGCTCATGGCCATGGATGACATCGACATTATCGATATCTGTACGCCTCCCGCCATTCATACCAAACTCGTGTTGCAGGGGCTGGCTGCTGGAAAACACGTCGTGTGTGAAAAGCCGCTGACAGGCTCGCTGAAGGAACTGGACGATGTCGCCGCCGCCGAAGCGAGCGCCAAAGGTGTGCTGATGCCGATCTACCAGTATCGCTATGGCACGGGCGTGCAGCAGGCGCGGCGTATCATCGATAGCGGCCTGGCGGGCAAACCCTATGCCGGGACGGCCGAGATATTCTGGAACCGTGACGCGGCATATTACGACAATCCCTGGCGCGGGCGCTGGGCCACCGAACTTGGCGGCGTGCTGATGACCCATGCCATCCATATCCATGACATGCTGACCTATCTGATGGGTCCGGTGGAGCGGGTTTTTGCCCGGACGGCCACCAGAGTGAATGCCATTGAAGTCGAAGACTGCGTATCAGCCAGTTTCCTGATGGAAAGCGGTGCGCTGGTGTCATCGACCTCCACGCTCGGTTCGCAGGCAGAGATCAGCCGTTTGCGGCTGGCCTTTGAAAACGTCATGTTCGAAAGCAACACTGAACCCTATTCACCCGGAGACGGCCCCTGGAAGATCGTTCCCGCCAACGATGAGATCGGCGCCAGGATCGAGGCTCTGCTCGCGGATATCGTCCCGACCGGACGTCGCTTCACGGGGCAGATGGAAGCCTTCTACCACACGCTGGAAAGCGGCGAAAAGCCGCCTGTTACCTCGGAAGATGCGAGACGCTCGTTGTCGCTCATTGCCGCAATCTATCATTCCAACGAGACGAAAACGGATGTCGCCCTGCCGATTACCCGGGATCATCCGAAATATATCAGCTGGCGACCATAAGTGTCGGATGCGAGGAACAATATGGCTAGCAGCATTACCCTTGAAAAGATCGTCAAGCGTTTCGGCGCTTTCCCTGTCGTGCACGGCATCGACCTTCAGATAGAGCCGGGCGAGTTCACCGTCTTCGTTGGACCCTCCGGCTGCGGAAAATCCACGCTGTTGCGCATGATTGCCGGGCTTGAGGAGATTTCCGACGGAGAGCTTCGTATCGACGGCCAGCGCGTCAACGACACCGCCGCTTCCAAGCGCGGTATCGCCATGGTGTTCCAGTCCTACGCGCTCTACCCGCATATGAGCGTCTACAAGAACCTCGCCTTCGGCCTGGAAACGGCCGGCTACAAGAAACCGGAAATCGAGGCGCGCGTCCAGAAGGCGGCAGACGTGTTGCAGATCGGGCCTCTCCTGCAACGCAAGCCCAAGGCGCTGTCGGGCGGGCAACGGCAACGCGTGGCCATTGGTCGTGCCATCGTGCGGGAGCCGAAAATATTCCTTTTCGACGAACCCTTGTCGAACCTGGATGCGGAACTGCGTGTGCAGATGCGCGTGGAAATCGCCAAGCTTCACCAGAAGCTCGGCAGCACGATGATCTACGTCACCCATGACCAGGTCGAGGCCATGACCATGGCCGACAAGATCGTGGTGCTGCGCGAAGGCAAGATCATGCAGGTTGGGCGTCCGCTCGATCTTTATAACAGGCCGGACAACCAGTTTGTGGCTGGCTTTATCGGGTCGCCGAAAATGAACTTTCTGGCGGCAAAGCTCGTCGCATCCGATACCGCACGCCGCACCATAGAAATTGCCGGGCAGCACATTGTGCTGGAGCGCCCTCTGGACGCCAAAATCGATGAAGTACTGACATTCGGCATTCGTCCCGAGCACATCCAAGCGCAGACGCAATCGTCCACATTGGGCGAGGGCGATATCCAGCTTGTCGAGCATCTGGGTGGATCAACCGTCATCTACACCAACACAGCCGATGGCCAGCCTGTGAATGTTTTGCTGGAGGGGCAAAAGCAGTTTCGTATGGGAGAAAAAGTCCCGTTGTCCTTCGATCTCGCCAATGCGCACGTCTTCGGCAGTGATGGACGCCGGGTGTAATGGCATCACAGCATCGCATCCGACCCGCGAGAACTAGAATTTTCGGCTAAGAAATCGCGAGCCTTCCAGCCCAAACCGCCACGGCTGTTCCACGCCTTTCGATATGCCGATGCGCTGGCCGGCGACGGTCGAGATGGTATTTGCGCAATGCGAAACGACGATGGGCTCTTTCGTCACGGCCAGACCGTCCATGTCTCGCGTGATCCCGAGCGCTTGCGTCAGTTTTCCCGGCCCCGAGCACAGATTGGCAATGTTATCGGTGTTGCGTCGCAATTTCATGAGGTCGATACCGTGGGTGGGTTCGATGGCGCGGATCAGAACCGCCGAACCCGGTGTGCAAACGATATTGGCGCACCAGTGCAGTCCGTAGGATCTGTAGACATAGAGGTGTCCGTGGACCCCGAACATGGTCCGGTTGCGTTGGGTCGGTCCATTGAAACTGTGCGATGCCGGATCGTCGGGGCTGTAGGCCTCGGTTTCGACGATGATCCCGCCCGTATTGTTCACGCGGAATTCGCAGCCAATCAGGTCCTTGGCGACCGTCACGGCATCTCTCAGGTAAAAGCTTTGCGAAAGGAGGCTCATCTGCGCTCAGGCTTGAGGGAACAACACGGAGAACGTGTTGTTATGTGTTCTATGAAGAGCACCAAACAATCAAATGTCTGACCGCAGGGAGAACAGCATGACGGATGGGAAAGTTGCACTGGTTACGGGCGCAGGGTCTGGAATTGGCAGAGCCACCGCATTTGCGCTTGCCAGAGAAGGCTATCACATCGGTGTTCTCGGACGCACCAAAGAGGAGTTGGATGCGGTTGTCGATGATATCGTCGCGCAAGGATTCAAGGCCGTCGCACTGCTGGCGGATGTCTCGGACGAAGCCCAGATGGATGAAGCGGCCACGAAACTCGTCGATCACTTTGGTCGGATCGATGTCGTGGTGGCCAATGCCGGCATTAATGGCGTGTGGGCGCCTATCGAGGATTTGACGCCGGACGAGTGGGACAAAACCATGAGCGTCAACCTGCGCGGTACCTATCTCACCCTCCACAAAACCGTGCCGCATCTCAAAAAGCACGGCGGTGCGATCGTCATCGTTTCCTCGATCAATGGCACCAGAACCTTTACCTCGCCGGGTGCCACGGCCTACAGCGTCACCAAGGCAGGCCAATTGGCCATGGCCCAGCAACTGGCGCTGGAGCTTGCCCGTTATGGCATCCGCGTCAATGCCGTCTGCCCTGGCGCCATCGAAACCGATATCGATGACAACACCCAAATCCGCGACAGAGACGAGACGGCTATTCCCGTCGAATGGCCACAGGGCGAAATTCCCATTTCCAAGGGACGCCCAGGAACCAGCGAAGACGTGGCCGATCTCGTCGTGTTTCTGGCGGGCTCGAAATCGCGCCATATCACCGGAAGCCCAGTCTGGATCGATGGCGGGCAGGGCCTGCTCGTCTGACCTACGCCGTCACAGCCTTGTGTTCGTATGATTAACGAAACAGTAACGCAAATTCACGAAGCTTTGTGTCGCGATGCGGTTGCCGTCATCCGGTCAACTTCTTTATGTACGGGTTCCCTGAACAAGGCGGGCAAGACACTTTATGGCGTATACAAATCTTCTAGGGTTGGTTCCCGTGAGGCTGCGGAAATTCATGAGCGCATCCGTGCGTGTGGCATCGGTGGCAGCGCTGTGCGGCGCTCTAGCCGCATGCACGTCCATGGGTATCGATACTGCCTCTAAGGAACCGCCGAAGCTGTCGTCCAAAGTCGCCGCCTCCATGGCCTCCAAGGGAATGACGCCCGAAAGCCCCGTGCTCGTGCGCATCTTCAAGCAGGAGAGCGAACTCGAAGTGTGGAAGGTCGACAAGTCAGGCAGCTATGCGCTGTTCAAGACTTACCCCATGTGCCGCTGGTCGGGTAAACTCGGCCCCAAGACCAAAAGCGGAGACAGGCAGGCGCCTGAAGGTTTCTACCATGTCTCGGCAGGCATGTTGAACCCGAATTCGCAATTTTATGTGTCCTTCAATCTCGGCTACCCGAACCGGCTGGAATCCGCGATGGGCTATACCGGCGAGGCGCTGATGGTCCATGGTGCCTGTTCCTCGTCGGGTTGCTTCGCCATGACGGATCAGCAGGTCGGTGAAATCTATGCGATTGTCGATCGGGCGCTCAAGGGTGGACAGGCCAAGTTCCAGGTTCAGGCCTACCCGTTTCGCATGACGGCCAGAAACATGGTTGCCTACAAGGACGACCCGAACTTCTCGTTCTGGAAGACCCTCAAGGAAGGCTATGACAGTTTCGAACTGACGAGACGTCAGCCGAAAGTCTCCGTCTGTGGCCGTCGCTATGTCTTCAACAGCGAATTTTCTGGCGGTGAGCCGAGCGATCCGCTCGCAGCATGTCCTGCGGTTATCAACCAGACGGAACCCGCCGTAGCCGCCAAGCTCAGCGCCGAGAACCAAAAACTCGTGGCAGCACTGAACGAGGGAACCTCCAGCGCACTCAACTCTTATGTCGATGGCGGAATGCATCCCAGCTTCCGCGCCATTTTGAAGAACAATGGCGCAAAGAGCATGGCGGAGAAGGTGTCCGGCACGAAATATCCGATCAGCCGCCCGGAAGCGGCCCTTGCTGACCCCTTTGCGGGCTCGCGATAACAGACTGACAAGGACACCGATTGAAAATGGACTCTACGACGCGCAGGTCTTTCCTCTTGGGCACCGGAGGATTGGCCGTCACGGCGCTTGCCGGATGTAACACCACGCCGCGCGAGGTGCCGCAGCGGGCTGTTCGTCCTGTCGCTGATCCGTTCTATGCCGAAATTTATGGGCCGAAGCCAGATGAACAGTTTCCGCTGCCAGCAATCCCTTATGAGAAAATCGACCCTCGCTTTTATCGTCAGATGGTGGACAATCCCACGGGCGAACGTCCTGGGGTGATTGTGGTGGATACCGCCAATCATTTTCTCTACCTGACCTATGAGGGCAATCAGGCCATGCGTTACGGCGTCGGCCTCGGTCGTGCCGGCTTCGAATGGTCGGGCAGGGGCGTCATCCAGTACAAGCGCCAATGGCCGCGCTGGACACCGCCGGACGAGATGGTTGCACGTCAGCCGGAGCTTGTTCCCTACAGCTCTGCCAATGGCGGAATGGAGCCGGGCCTCAAGAACCCGCTCGGCGCCCGTGCTCTCTACATCTTCAAGGACGGACAGGACACGATCTATCGCCTGCACGGTTCGCCGGAATGGTGGAGCATTGGCAAGTCGGTGTCATCAGGCTGCGTACGGTTGATGAACCAGGACATCGTCGATCTCTACAACCGGGTGCCCGACGGCACGCCGATTGTCGTGATGGCCGGTGCAGCCACATCGCAATCGCAAACGATGGCAGTGGCACCGGGCTTGGCACCGATGCAGGACCAGCCCTACCCGGACCCGTATTATTGAGGGGAAAAGCCCTTACTTCAGTGGGAGGGAATATTTCCTTCCCACTCGACGCAAACGGATGCGCCCTGGGATGATGTGGTCTGAAACTGGGTGAGCTTTGCCTTGAGGCTCTGCGCCATGGCTGAGATCAGCCGTGTACCAAGGCCGGTGCCCTTGGGCGGATTGGCACTGTCCATGCCGACGCCGTCGTCTTCGACCACAAGCCGCACGAGATTGCCGTCCATCGTCAGAAGAATGCGAATTTCGCCGACACCGTCGGGATAGGCATATTTCAACGCGTTGGTCGTCAGTTCGGTCACGATCACACCCAGTGCCACGGCTTGGTCGGGCGACGCCTTGACGTTTTCCATCTGTGTGGAAATTTGGACTTTCTCGCTGTCGCGGGCGGATTTGGCGAGATCCTGAATGATGGACGCCAAATAGGCGTCGAGCTCGACCTCGCCGACATTGTAGGCCGTGTAGAGGCTGCGATGAACGCCGGCGATGGCGGAAATGCGGCTCTGCGTTTCCAGAAGCGCGGTGCGGGCCTCCGCCGTTGTCACGGCGTTCAACTGCATGCGGATCATGGCTGACACCAGAGAAAGACTGTTGGCGATCCGGTGGTTCATTTCCTTGGAGATCAGCTCGGCGCGCTCTTTCGCCTGTACCAACTGCCGCTCAGCCTCTTCCTTTTCACGACGAAGCTGGAAGTTATCAAGCGCGTGATGGATGGAATTCAGCAAAAGCGGAAAGAAATCGTCTGCGACATTCTTGATCACATAGTCGGCCGCGCCAGCCTTCAACGCGTCTATGGCAATCTGCGCCTCGCTGGCGCCGGTCACATAGAGAACAGGGATCACCCGGCACGCATCGCCGATCGCGGCGAGGAACTGAAGACCGGTGCCGCTCTGGAAATAATGGTCCAGAACCACGGCATCGAACGTGCCTGCATGAAATTCTTCCAGGCCCGAAGGCACGGAGGACGCATGAATGACGTCTATGTCATGCCGACCCAGCACGCGCTGGGCGAGCTTTGCAAGGGTAGGGTCATCATCGACATAGAGTATTCGTAAAGTCATTAAGCGTTCACGGGACCTGAATTACGGAGAAGAAAAGACCGAGATTTCTGATGGCGGTTGCAAACCCCTCATAGTCCACTGGCTTTGTAATATAGACATTCGCGCCGAGATCATAGCATTTCTGGATCTCGGTCTCGTCATCCGTTGTCGTCAATACCACAACCGGAAGGCGTTTGGTGTATTCATTGTTTTTGATCGCTTCAAGGATTTTAAGGCCCGACGTGTCCGGCAAATTGAGATCCAGCAGGATCAGCAGGTAACGGTCCTTGCTGACCAGACCGTCCCGTTCAGGACCAAGGATGAAATCCAGCGCCTCATGGCCGAGCGTAAACGGCACGATCTTGTTGTTCACACCTGCGCGGCGTACATTCTTTTCGATGAGGCGCGCATGCCCCTCGTCGTCTTCGATCATGACGATCGTGACTTCCTGTCCCGTTGCTTTCATATGTCGTTCCCTCGCGTTATTTTTCGCAGATCAGTCGGCAATGTCAGGTGAAACGTGCTTCCTTTGCCGAGCTCGGACGCGACCGTGATGTCTCCACCTAAATTTCTGATGAGCGACCGCACATGGGCCAGGCCGATGCCTTCACCTTGCTGGTCCTGCGTTCCCGCACGGCGGAAAAGCTCGAAAATACGCTCCAGATCGTCTTCGGCTACACCGCGGCCGTTGTCGCTCACATCGATGCGGACGATACCGCGGCCTTGCGGCAGAATACGGGCGGTCAATTCCAGGGGGCGTCCGGGCATCTGGTATTTCACGGCATTGTCAAAAAGATTGCCGAGGATCTGGTCGATCGAAATCCTGTCGGTCACGATTGTGAAGCTTTGCACGTCAACGTCGATCTTGCCGTCAACGGCGCTCACCTGATGCTGCACGCTTGCACCCGCCGTCATCAGCAGATCTTTCAGATCCACCTTCTCGGCCTGCAGCTTTCGGCGGCCATCACGCGAAATCTTGAGAATGGCATTGATCAGTTGGTCCATCTTGCGGGTCGAAGAGCGGATGAAGCGCATGGCTTCCGGCAGGTCCTCTTCCACGGCCAGCTTGGCATCGCGCACATCGTTGTCGGATAGCGGCTTGCCATCCGCCAGAACGAAAGCCTGAACGGGCTTCAAGGACGCATCGAACTCCGATAGAAAGCCCATGATGTTGACCAGTGGTGCTCGCAGATCATGAGTCACGATATAGGCGAACTTCTGGATTTCCTGATTGGCGCGGACAAGGTCTCTGGTGCGCTCGTCGACGCGTTCTTCCAGCCCCCTGTTCAGTTCGTCCACTTCCTCACGCGAGCGCATGAGCTCGCGGATATATTTCAGCATGAGCACCACAGCGCCGGTCAGCACGGCAAGGATGGCGACAGCGCCGATGATGGTCACCCAACGCAGATTTTCCGCTGCCGCCAATTGATCCGCCACGATGATGCGCAGCCGGTTGTCGGCCGTTTCCTGATAACGACCGAGCGTGGCTCTGATATCGCGCATATAGGCAAGGCCGGTGTCGCTACGCACCAACTCGATAGCATCGGACGTGCGGTTGTCGTTCATCAACTGAACAGCCCGTCCAATCTCGGCCATCTTGGCGTCGAGGTTGGATTGGAACTGGGGCAGATCGTCGAGATATTCGGCTTTGTTACCGATACGCTCGACAAGTCGTTGCCGCTTTTCACCCAGGGTCGCCAGCGCATCCTGATAGGGCGCGAGATAGCGCTGGTCACCTGTCAGAAGGTAGCCCCGCTGGCCCGTTTCGGCATCCTGTATTGCGGTCAGAACGTCCAGAATGGAGGCGCGCAAACGGCGCAGTTCGGCGGTTTCCTGCGAGTATTTGTTGTTCGCCTGAACAAGCCACAGCGAGGTCGCAACCATGCCGACAAGCAGCAGCACGCCCAAACCGAACATGATCATTGTTCGCCGAACGAACGCAGATAGTTTTGCCACCCCAGACCCCGTAGCTTTTAAGTTCGTTCGTACGTATCCAGCGTCTATACCATATGCAAGACGTTGCCGCATTAATGGTTAAGTTGTTCGCTTTTATTGACGAACACGCTGGCGCGAAGCTGAATTGTTTCACAAAAAAAGCCCACCGCTTTGCTTGCTGGTGGGCTTTGTTCGGTGTGTCGGCGGCAGTGTTAGAGGTTGCGGCCGATATCGAGGAATTTCTGACGGCGCTCTGCGCGAAGCTGGCTGCCGGAAAGTGGCGTGAGGTCCTTCAGTGCGGCAGCGATGGTCTTGCCGGTCGCTTCGATGACGGTCGCCGGGTCGCGATGTGCGCCACCAAGCGGCTCGGGAATAATGGAATCGATCACCCCCAGCGCTTTCAGATCATCCGACGTGATCTTCATATTGGTGGCGGCTTCCTTGGCACGGGTCGAATCGCGCCACAAAATCGAGGCCGCACCTTCCGGTGAGATGACCGAGTAGATGGCGTGTTCCAGCATGTGAACGCGGTTGCCGGTGGCGATGGCGATGGCGCCTCCCGAACCACCTTCGCCGATCACGACAGAAACGATCGGAACCTTTGCGTTGAGGCACATTTCGGTGGAACGGGCGATGGCCTCTGCCTGACCGCGCTCTTCAGCGCCAACACCGGGATAGGCACCTGCCGTATCGATCAGCGTGATAACAGGCAGCGAGAAACGGTCGGCCAGTTCCAGAACGCGGATCGCCTTGCGGTAGCCCTCGGGGCGCGGACTGCCAAAATTGTGCTTGAGACGGGACTTCGTGTCGTTACCCTTTTCCTGTCCGATGATCGCAACGGGCTGGCCGTTGAAGCGGCCGAGACCTGCCTGGATCGCGGGATCCTCGGCAAATTTGCGGTCGCCGGCCAGCGGTGTGAAGTCGGTGAACAGCGCCTTGGCATAATCCACGAAGTGCGGGCGCTGCGGGTGGCGCGCGACCTGCGTCTTCTGCCACGCGTTCAGCTTGGAGTAAATGTCCAGCATTGCGTCCCGAACGCGGGATTCAAGACGCGAGATCTCCTCCGAGGTGTCTATGCTCTCGTCTTCGGCTGCAAGCTTTTTCAGCTCCAGAATCTTGCCTTCAAGGTCCGAGATAGGTTTTTCGAAGTCGAGGTAGCTGTGCATGAGATCCGTTTCCGATCGTTTTGCGCAAGGTTTGACCGGGTGGCCCCGGCGGTTCCGACCGCTCTATTCAAGGTTTTTGGCCTGTTTGGCAAGAGGGTGGTGCGTTTGTACCAGTTCTTGCAACCGTTCTTCCAGCACATGTGTATAGATTTGTGTCGTGGAAATGTCCGAATGGCCCAGCAATTCCTGCACGGCGCGCAGGTCTGCGCCATTCTGTAAAAGATGGCTGGCAAAGGCGTGCCGGATGACATGCGGAGAGATGGCCGAGGGCGTCAACCCGGCCCTGATGGCGATATCTTTCAGATCGCGCGCGAACACCTGCCGCGGCAGATGGCCCTCTTTCCCGTTGGATGGAAACAGCCACACACTATCGGGCTTTCCCTCCACTTTCGGTGCGAGCTTCTTGCGGGTTTGGTCATAGCTGTCCATTGCTTCCATCGCCGTGCGTGAAAGCAGCACCATGCGGTCCTTGTTGCCCTTGCCGCGGATCATCAAAAACCGGCCTTCATGGCGCAACACTGTCGCAGGTAGGGAAACGAGTTCGCTGACGCGCATGCCGGTGGCATAGAGCAGCTCCAGCAAAAGATGCATGCGAATGCGTGACAGCTGCCCGGCCCCTTCCGTTTCCGCTTCCTTTTGCGCCTGCGACAGAAGCGCCGAGACATCGGCGACGCTCATGAGCTTGGGAAGCGCGCGTCCCTTCTTGGGCGAGTCCAGGATGCTCGTCGGATCGTCGCCCCGCAGCCCTTCCGAATAGAGGAATTTGTAGAATTGCCGCAGACAGGACAGTCGCCGCGCCTGCGACGAGGCCGCGAAGCCCTGTGCCGAGAGGTGGCCGAGATAAGCGGAGAGATCCGACGTCGTCGCATCGGCGACAGGCGTGTTGCGCGTTGCCAGAAATTCTCTGAGATCATTGAGGTCGCGCTCATAGGAGGTCAGCGTGTTGAGCGCGGCCCCACGCTCGGCGCTCATCATCTCCAGAAAGCTCTCCAGCCGTGCCATATTCTGTCCAGCCATTCAGGCGTGTTTCCCTGTCGTCATGGTGTGGGCGGGTTCAGCTTTTCGGAGGGTATGCGCACCGTCACCTCCCGCTCGCGCGGCTGCACCAGCATGACCAGCGAAATCATGCCGCCATAGATGATGCCCGCAATGGCAGCCAGAACAAAGATGAAGCGGAAAAGAGTGGGCATGGATACTCCGGGCAGGTCTCGTGCAATATATGTAAGGCGCAGGCGTCAACAGCAAGACCGATGCCTTGATCGTGAAATGCGTCTCCGAGGCGATTCTCTTTCCATTAGGCGCAATTAGGCTTGACGCTTGGTAAACATTTGCAGATACCGATGCCAAACGGGCCATCATTCATGAGCGAAACCAGCACGACGATTCACTCTGGTTTGGGTGACAAGACTATCGGTGAGAAGGCCCGGGCAAAGCTTGGAAGACGCAACGTGATTTTCGTTGGCCTGATGGGCGCCGGAAAATCTGCCATCGGCAGGCTCGTCGCGCAACAGCTGAAAATCCCTTTCGTCGATACGGACTCCGAAATCGAACGCGTATCGCGCATGACGATCTCCGAACTGTTTGCATCTTACGGTGAAGACGAGTTCCGTGCGCTGGAAATGCGTGTGATCAAGCGCTTGCTGCGCGGGGGGCCGAAAGTCGTGTCGACCGGCGGCGGCGCGTTTGTCAATGACAATACGCGCAGGCACATCAAACGCGGCGGCATTTCCATGTGGCTGAAAGCGGATATCGAGGTTCTCTGGGAGCGGGTCAGCAAGCGCGAACATCGTCCGCTGCTGAAGACCGAAAATCCCAAGGCCACTTTACTGGCACTCATGGAACGGCGGTATCCGATCTATCAGGAAGCCGACATAACCATCGAATCGCGGGATGTCCGCAAGGAAATCATCGTGAAAGAGGTGCTGGAAGCCATCGCCAGTACGGAACATAAGGCCTGATCCCATGACATCTGAAGACCTCTCCACAGACGAACGCCTCGTTCACGTGCCCTTGGGCGAACGTGCCTACGACATTCTGATTGGTCCAGGTCTGGTGGCTCGTGCCGGTGGCGAGATTTCCTCCCGCCTCAAGGGCAAGCGCGCCGCCATCATCACCGATGAGCATGTCGCTCCGCTTTATCTCGAAGCGTTGGTGGATGGTTTGCAGACAGACGGTATCGAGGCGGTATCGCTGACGCTGCCCGCCGGAGAAAAGACCAAGAGTTTCGAGCATCTGATGACGGTTTGCGATACGGTGCTGTCCGCGCGCATCGAACGCAACGATGCCGTGATTGCGCTGGGTGGCGGCGTTATCGGCGATCTCACAGGCTTTGCCGCAGGCGTCGTGCGTCGCGGTGTCCGCTTCGTGCAGATACCAACCTCGCTTCTGGCGCAGGTCGATTCGTCCGTGGGTGGCAAGACGGGGATCAACACGCGCCATGGCAAAAACCTCGTCGGTGTTTTCCATCAGCCCGATCTGGTGCTGGCCGATACGACCGTGCTGGATACGCTGAGCCCGCGCGAATTTCGCGCCGGTTATGCCGAGGTCGTCAAATACGGGCTGATCGACAAGCCCGATTTCTTTGCCTGGCTGGAAAAGAACTGGGAAGACGTTCTGAAGGGCGGGCCTGCGCGCATTCAGGCGATTGCGACGAGCTGTCAGGCCAAGGCGGATGTAGTGGTGGCGGACGAGAAGGAAAATGGCGTCCGCGCATTGCTCAATCTCGGTCACACCTTCGGTCACGCACTGGAAGCAGCAACGGAATACGACAGCAAACGTCTCGTCCATGGCGAAGGTGTGGCCATCGGCATGGTGCTTGCGCACCAGTTTTCCGCCCGCCTCAACCTCGCAAGTCCTGATGATGCCGCCCGTGTCGAGGCGCATTTGAAGGCGGTTGGCCTGCCGACGACGATGAAGGATATTCTAGGAGAACTGCCGCCGGTCGAAACGCTGATGGCGGCCATTGCGCAGGACAAGAAGGTCAAGGGCGGCAAGCTCACCTTCATCCTCACCCATGGCGTGGGTCAATCCTTCGTGGCCGACGACGTTGCTTCATCCGAGGTGCAGTCCTTCCTTGGCGAAAAGCACCCCGGCTGAGCCTCTTCAAAACCGGATCGTTTCACCCGGTGCCGCCACGTCTATGGCGAGCGCGTGAAGTCCGGCATCGAGTTCCGGCTTCAGCAGCGCATTGATGGCGCGGTGGCGGTCCACCCGTGACTTGCCGGAAAAGCTTTCCGACACGATCTGAACCCGCATATGTGTTTCGCCTGCTCCGGTCATGTCGGGCTGGTGGCCCGCATGCAGGTGACTTTCATCGATGACATCAAGCCGAATAGGCGAAAACGTCTCGTTGAGCTTGTTTTCTATACGTTCTCGCAGGGCCATCTTTACGGTCTCCAAATCAGTCTTGCGTGTCGAAGGGGCTCTCTAGAAGCCTGCAACATTCCACTTTGTCAATTCTTGTTTGGTGCGCTTTCGCGTCCCATAATTAGGGTACCATGAAACTGGATTCGAAATACTTCGACCGCATTCGCACACGCCGCAGACGGGATCCGGAGCCTGAAATAAAGGCACCGACCTGCCAGTGGGATGGGTGTGACAAGCCGGGCGTCCATCGCGCACCCGTCGGCCGCAATGCCGAGGGGCAATTCTTCATGTTCTGTTTCGAGCATGTGAAGGACTACAACAAGGGCTACAACTATTTTTCCGGCCTGTCGGACAACGAGATTGCCCGCTACCAGAAAGAAGCCATCACCGGCCACCGCCCCACCTGGACTGTCGGCGTCAACAAGACGGCAGGCGATAGCCCTTTGCATTCCACATTGCGCTCGGGCTCTGCTGGCGCGACCAATGCGCGCATTCGCGATCCTTTCGGCTTTACGGGCCAGGGACGCAGCGGAGGGCCGCGGTATGCACAGAGCCGCAAGTTGAAGACGCTGGAACAGAAAGCCTTTGATACGCTGGGATTAACCGTCAACGCAACACAGGAGCAGATCAAACGCAGCTACAAGGAGCTTGTCAAAAAGCATCATCCTGATGCTAATGGTGGTGATCGTGGTTCGGAAGATCGTTTTCGGGCTGTTATTCAAGCCTACCAATTGTTAAAGCAATCTGGTTTCTGCTAAGCCCTTTCCTGTGACCGCCTGATAGATATGTGGCCGGGTGGCTGCTACCCGCCTTGGAGACGTTATGAGCAAAATTGACCTGGATATTACCAACCTGCCGGATACGACCGTTTCCGTGCGTGATGTGTTCGCTATCGACACCGATCTGCGCGTGCCCGCCTATTCGAAGGGCGACGCCTATGTGCCGGACCTGGACCCCGACTACCTTTTTGACCGCGATACGACGCTCGCCATTCTTGCGGGCTTTGCGCACAACCGACGCGTCATGGTCTCGGGCTTTCACGGAACCGGTAAATCCACCCATATCGAACAGGTCGCTGCCCGCCTGAACTGGCCGTGTGTTCGCGTCAATCTCGATAGCCACGTCAGCCGTATCGATCTCGTCGGCAAGGACGCCATCGTCCTGAAAGACGGCAAGCAGGTCACCGAATTCAAGGACGGCATCCTGCCATGGGCCTACCAGCACAACGTCGCGCTTGTTTTCGATGAGTACGATGCGGGCCGCCCGGATGTGATGTTCGTCATCCAGCGTGTGCTGGAATCGTCCGGCCGCCTGACACTTCTCGACCAGAGCCGCGTTATCCGTCCGCACCCGGCATTCCGTATTTTCGCGACCGCCAATACGGTCGGTCTTGGCGATACGACGGGTCTCTACCACGGCACGCAGCAGATCAACCAGGCGCAGATGGACCGCTGGTCTGTCGTCACCACGCTGAACTATCTGCCACATCAGCAGGAAGTGGATATCGTCGTTGCCAAGGTCAAAAGCCTTGATAACGACAAGGGTCGCGAAACCGCGTCGAAGATGGTGCGCGTTGCCGACCTGACCCGTTCAGCCTTCGTCAATGGCGATCTGTCCACCGTTATGAGCCCGCGTACCGTTATCACCTGGGCGGAAAATGCCGATATCTTCGGTGATGTGGCCTTCGCCTTCCGCGTGACCTTCCTCAACAAGTGCGATGAGTTGGAGCGGACCCTGGTGGCCGAACATTATCAACGCGCATTCGGCGTTGAGTTGAAGGAAAGCGCTGCGAACATCGTTCTCAGCGCCTGATATTTTCCAGCTTTTCCGGAAAGTGTCACCCATGAGTTGAAGACGTCACCCCGCCGCTTTGCTGGAGGGGTGACGGTCTGGAATCGACAGGAAAGACAATGGCAGGCCGTGGCGACAATGTGAGACCCAAATCCGGAATGATGATCGACGCGGAACCGCTGCGTCAGGCCATTACCGGATGCGTGCGCTCGATTGCGGGCGATGCGGAAATCGAAGTCACCTTCGCCAATGAGCGCCCCGGTCTTGCCGGTGAGCGCATGCGGCTGCCGGAAATCTCCAAGAAGCCAACCGCTCAGGAAATCGCCATCACCCGCGGTCTCGGCGATTCCATGGCATTGCGCATCGCCTGTCACGATAGCGATGTCCACGCCACCATGGCCCCGCAGGGGCCGGATGCGCGGCTCATTTTCGATGCGGTGGAACAGGCGCGGGTTGAATCCATCGGTGCGCGGCGCATGCCCGGCATGGCCGCGAACATGCGGGCGATGAACACCGAAAAATATGCCAAGGCGAATTTCGTCAATATCAATACGCAGGAAGACGCACCGCTTGCAGAAGCCATCGCAATGATGGTGCGCGAACGTCTCACCGGTGAAAAGCCGCCCGAAAGCGCTGGCAAGGTGCTGGATCTCTGGCGCTCTTTCATCGAAGACAAGGCGTCCGGCGACCTTAAGGACTTGTCGAAGGTCGTTGAAGACCAGAAGGCATTTTCCAAGCTCATCCGCAAGATGCTGACCTCGATGCAGATGGCGGAGGATTTCGGCGACGAGGACGACCAGCCCGAGAGCCAGGAAACCGAATCCGAGGAAGACCAGCCCGCCAGCAACGAGACGCAGGAAGAACAGGTCGAGGAAGAAGCCGGTTCCGATGCCGCCCCTGCCGAAGAGAGCGAAGCCTCCCAGGAGCAGATGGAAGACGGCGAGATGGATGGTGCGGAGATGTCGGAGGACGAGATGTCCGACGATCTCGACGAGGATTCTGAAACGCCCGGCGAAACCCGCCGCCCCAACAGCCCTTTCGACGATTTCAACGAGAAGGTGGATTACCGCATCTTCACGCAGGAGTTCGACGAGGAAATCTCTGCCGAAGAGCTTTGTGACGAAGCCGAGCTCGACCGTCTCCGCGCCTTTCTCGACAAGCAGCTTGCGCATCTCCAAGGTGCGGTCGGCCGTTTGGCCAACCGTTTGCAGCGCCGCTTGATGGCGCAGCAGAACCGCTCGTGGGATTTCGATCTGGAGGAGGGTTATCTCGACCCGGCACGTCTGGTGCGTCTGGTCATCGATCCGATGCAGCCGCTGTCCTTCAAGAAGGAGCGGGATACGAAGTTCCGCGATACCGTGGTGTCGCTGGTCATCGACAATTCCGGCTCCATGCGCGGTCGCCCGATCACGGTTGCGGCCACCTGCGCCGATATTCTGGCACGCACGCTGGAGCGGTCTGGCGTCAAGGTCGAAATCCTGGGCTTCACGACCAAGGCCTGGAAGGGCGGACAGTCACGTGAACAGTGGCTGGCCGGTGGCAAGCCACCATCTCCCGGTCGCCTCAACGATCTTCGCCACATCGTCTATAAGTCCGCAGATGCGCCTTGGCGCCGTTCGCGCCGCAATCTCGGCCTGATGATGCGCGAAGGCTTGCTCAAGGAAAACATCGATGGCGAAGCGCTGATGTGGGCGCATAACCGTCTCATCAACCGGCCCGAACAGCGCAAGATCATGATGATGATCTCCGATGGCGCGCCGGTGGACGATTCCACGCTGTCGGTCAATCCGGGCAATTATTTGGAGCGTCACCTGCGCGCCGTCATCGAACAGATCGAGACACGCTCGTCCGTGGAACTGCTTGCCATCGGCATCGGCCATGACGTCACGCGCTACTATCGCCGCGCCGTGACGATCGTGGATGCGGACGAACTGGCGGGCGCGATGACGGAGCAGCTTGCAGCCCTGTTCGAAGATACCAACGCGGCTCCGCGCCGTTCCGGCAGGATGCGCCGTGCGGGCTAAGCCGCGCGGTGACAGCTCGGCAAAACGTGGATTGTTCGGGGTTGCCGCTTTAGCAGTGGCATTGGCGACAACCCTCATCCCGTCCGGCATGGCTGCGGGCACAGTCGATGTGCCGGTCAGCGCGCGTCTGGTCTCCCAGTTCAAAGTCGATTCGACGGAAAAACGGTTCGGCAAACTTCAATTTGTCGGTGGGTTGGTCATGCGTTCGCCCGAGCCGCTGTTCGGTGCTATCTCCAGCATCCGGTTCATGCCCGATGGCCGCAGTTTCCTCGCGGTCCTGGACACCGGCCACTTCCTGTCCGGCAATGTGGAGCGTAATGCGTCGGGCGACCTGTCGGGGCTATCGCACGTCCGCATTGCTCCCATGCTGGACAAGGCTGGCCACGAGGCAAAACGAAAACGCGATATGGACTCGGAAGGGCTGGCCTTGCGAGGCAACCGGGCCTTCGTCAGCTATGAGCAGCGCCCCCGCATCATGATCTACTTTACCGACGATCTGGAAACGGCAAAGCCGATAGGGCAGCTGCCACATCTCATACCCGATGACGAGTTTCGCCGTAACGCAGGCATGGAAACGATTGCCGTGTCTCCCGCAGACGGCCCGCTTCGCGGTTCCATGGTCGTGGTTGCAGAGGCAAGCCTCGACAGCAACGGAAATCTCTTGGCAGCCATTCTGGAGGGTCCGCGAAAAGGGCTCTTCGCTGTTTCCCGCGACCACGCCTTTTCCGTTACGGATGGCGCGTTTCTGCCCGATGGCGATCTGTTGCTGCTCGAGCGACGGTTCGAACTGGCCGTCGGCGTCGGCATGCGCATCCGTCGCATCAAGGCAGATACTATACGTCCCGGCGCGGTGGTAGACGGTGAAATCCTTATCGAAGCCGACCTTTCCAACCAGATCGACAACATGGAAGGCATGGATATCGTCAAGGCGGCAGATGGCTCGACACATCTCATTCTGGTATCCGACGACAATCACTCGTTTTTGCAACGAAATATGATGCTGGAATTCAAGCTGCTCAACTGACAGCGGCCGCTCTGTAACGGCCTGTTCTACCAACCGTTGCCGCCGATACTTTTGAAATACCTTAAATATTACAGTAATTTAATATTATATCGTCTTCCGTTTTTGCGCCGTGACGCGTTAAGTGATCGAACGGGAATGACGGCTGCTGCGTCATTGGCCTGCCCTTTCTGAATATCGGTCATTTCGGAAGTAGGGGCTGGGTCTGATGGCGTCACCGTAATGCTCCTGACCGGACTAATACTTGAACGATACATGCAGTTTGAAAGTCTACACGGATTTGCCTGCGGACGCTCCAGCCCCGCATGCTGTGCGCGTTAGAACGAATGCCTTCCCGTCCATCGGCTCGAATGCCTCCAAAGGACTTCCGCATGCGGTTTATCATATCTGTCGCAGTCGTTATTGCCGTTTCAACACTGCTGTTCATCAATCGTGATGCAGTGGAATCCTATCTGCCGTCATGGGCCAAACCGACATCGGCGACCACCCAGACCCATCCCTCCGATGATACCCAGGCCAAAGGCGGTGGACGGCATGGTGGCGGCGGTGGAGGGCAGGCGGGGCGGCCCTCGGCGGTCACGGTGACCACGGCAAAGGCGGGCTCTCTGCCTGTTACGCGCCAGACAATTGGCGCTATCGTTCCCGTGGCGTCCACCGCATTGACGAGCCCGATTTCCGGCATTGTCGCGAGCATTCTGGTGAATGATGGTGCCGAGGTGAAGGCAGGAGATCTTCTCGTGCAGCTCGATGACCGCACGATCAAGGCCAATATCGCACGCGATGAGGCCGTGCTTTTGCGAGATCAGGCGGTATTGGAAGCGGCCCAGGCAACGCTTGCCCGCGTCGAATCGCTGAGCAGACAGGGCGTCGATACACAGCAGCAATTCAGCGATGCGAACGCTACCGTCAAACAGGCGCAAGCGACGCTGTCGGTCGACAGATCCACGATCGCGGCGGACAACGTCACGCTCTCGCAGACGCAAGTCCGTGCGACATTCGATGGCAAGCTGGGTGTCGTTCTCTTGTCGCCGGGTGCCTTTGTCGCACCGGGCGGCGAGGTGGTCATGCTCACGCAGATGAAACCGGTGCTGGCGGAATTTTCGCTGCCGGAGCCGGATCTCGACCTCGTGCGCACGGCCATGACCAATAAGATTTTGACGGCGGACGTCTTTACCACGCAGGCGCAGCAGCAGGACGGCAAGGCCACTGGAACCGGCAATATCGTCTTTATCGACAATACGGTTGATCCGGCGTCCGGCACGTTCAAGCTTCGCATGCGTCTGGATAACGACCCCGAAACCTTCTGGCCCGGACAGTCCCTCAAAGTAACGGTCAAGGCAGGGCAGGTGGATGATCTGGTGACGGTTCCGCTCGTCGCACTCCAGCCCCAGGCTGGCGGTTTCGTGTGCTATGTCGTCGGTCCCGATAACACGGTCGAGCAACGCAAGGTCACGCTGGCGCTGACCGATGGCGATGTCGCCGGTGTGTCGACCGGTCTGAAAGACGGCGACACGGTCGTCACGGAAGGGCAGGCGTCGCTCATCAACGGCAGCCATGTCGTCGTCAACAAGCCCAAGGATGCAGCCGAGAAGAAACCGGCTGCGGCACCAGTGACGGGTGACGCGACATGAATATGTCTGAAATCTTCATTCGGCGTCCGGTCGCGACGATCCTGCTGATCATGGGCGTGCTGATTGCCGGTGTCGCCGCCTACAGGAACCTGCCTGTCGCCGCACTTCCACAGGCGGATTTCCCGACCATCAACGTCTCGGCGCAGCTGGCAGGTGCCGCACCCGATACGATGGCAAGCTCGGTCGCCACCCCGCTCATCAAGCAGTTCGAAACCATCGCCGGTATCGATACGATCACGGCAAGCTCCTCGCTCGGCAACACCCAGATCACCATCCAGTTCAACCTGTCGCGCAACATCGATGCTGCCGCCGCGGACGTTCAGGCAGCCATTGCCCGCACACAGCGGCAACTGCCCGACAACATGACGTCGCCACCCAGCTATCGAAAGGCCAACCCGGCGGACGCCGCCGTC
This sequence comes from Agrobacterium sp. rho-8.1, assembly GCF_033957725.1. NCBI lineage: Bacteria > Pseudomonadati > Pseudomonadota > Alphaproteobacteria > Hyphomicrobiales > Rhizobiaceae > Agrobacterium > Agrobacterium sp. rho-8.1. The sequence goes on along the minus strand of NZ_CP192789.1, from coordinate 494,685 downwards.
CTCATTCTGGCGCTGACGAGTGACGCGGCCGACCTGACGAAGATGGACGACATCGGCGAGAACATCGTTTCTCCGGCACTTTCCACCATCTCCGGTGTGGCGCAGGCGCAGGTTTACGGTGCCAAGACCTATGCGGTTCGCGTGGAAGTCGATCCCAACAAGCTTGCAAGCCGTGGATTGTCGCTGAACGACGTCTCGAACACGCTTGCAGCCTCCAACGACCAGTCGCCCATCGGCACCTTGCAGAATGCCTCGCAGGCGCTGACCATCGATGCGTCTACGCAACGCACCGATGCCGCTTCCTTCCGCACGTTGATCATCGCCAGACCGAATGGCCGCATCGTGCGGCTGGAAGATGTGGCAACGGTCAAGGACAGCGTGGAGGTGGTCAACCAGGGTAGCTGGCTGGATGGCACGCCGGCGATCGTTCTGGCCGTTCAGCGCCAGCCCGGTGCCAACACGGTGGCCGTGGTCGATGCCATCAAGGCGAAACTTCCCGAATTGCAGAAGAGCCTGCCTGCCAACATGCATATCAACGTCGTCAACGACGCCTCTGTGTCGATCCGCGCGGCGGTGGCCGATGTCGAGATGACACTGATGATCACGCTCGGCCTCGTCATTCTCGTCATCTACCTGTTCCTGCGTCAGGTTTGGGCGACGTTCATTCCGGGCCTTGCCGTGCCCTTGTCGCTGGTTGCCACCCTGGGCGCCATGTATGCGCTCGGCTTTTCCATCGATAACATTTCCCTCCTCGGTCTCACCCTTTCGGTCGGTCTGGTGGTGGATGATGCCATCGTGATGCTCGAAAATATCGTGCGCAAGGTGGAAGAGGGCATGCCGCCCTTCCAGGCTGCCATCGAGGGCGCCAGCGAAGTCACGGGCACCATCATTTCCATGTCGATTTCGCTCGTCGCCGTGTTTCTTCCCATCCTGTTGATGGGTGGCATCGTCGGGCGCGTGCTCAACGAATTCGGTGTGGTCGTCACACTCGCCATTCTGTCGTCGGCTGTGGTCTCGCTGACCGTGACGCCGATGCTCGCCGCCCGCCTGCCGCACAAGCCGGAGGAAAGAGACAGGAAGCCGACGTTGTTTGACCGGGCGACAGCGGCCTACGGACGGTCTGTCGGATGGTGCCTTCAGCACCGCCCCATCGTGATGGTCATGTTCGTCCTCACGCTCGTGGGCTCCGGGTGGATGTTCACCAGTCTTGCCCGCAGCTTTTTCCCCACCGAAGATATCGGTCTGTTGACCGTCTCCACGCAGGCGCGCCAAGACATTTCCTATCAGGCGATGAGTGCGCTTCAGGCCAAAGCCGCGGCCATCGTATCTGCCGACCCCTCGGTCGCGCACGTTACCTCCACGCTCGGCTCAGGCCCCGGTGGTTCTGCGCTGAATGCAGGCTCCATCCTCGTTCAGCTCAAGCCTTTCGAAGATCGGCCAGTCCTGGATGTGACGCTCAACTCGCTCCGGCACGCGCTGTCGGGCATTGCGGGTCTCAAGACCTTCATCACCCCGCAACAGAGCCTTCGCTTCGGTGGCCGTAGTTCCCAGAGCATGTATCAGGTGGTGCTCCAGTCCATCGATGCGAAACTGGCGCGGGAGTGGTCGAAGACGCTGGGTGACGCGATGCGTGCGGATAGCGGATATTTCGTGGATGTCGCATCGGATTTGCAGGATAACGCGCTGCAGGCCCACCTCGTTATCGACAATGACCGCGCCAATACGCTGGGCGTCACGTCGCAGTCCCTGCGTCAGACGCTGGAAGCGGCATTCGGCAGCTATCAGGCGACACAGATCCAGACCACCGGCAACAGCTACGATGTCATTCTGGAATATGACCAGTCCCTGCAATGGAACGAGCAATCGCTGGGTTCACTGCGCGTCGGCTCCAGTTCGGGTGCGCTCGTTCCGCTCGCCAGCTTTGCGACGATTACCCGTGCGGCAGGCCCTGTCACGGTCAACCAGACTGGGCAGCTCACATCCGTCACCCTGTCGTTCAACCTTCCCACAGGCGTTTCGCTCGGCTCGGCCACGGCGCGGATCGATGAGCTGAAACAGCAGATCCAGGTTCCATCGACGGTGACCACCAACCTCGCGGGAGCGGCGCAGATCTTCAAGCAGACCAGCGATAGCACCGGCCTTTTGATCGGCGCTGCAATCCTCACCATCTACATCGTGCTCGGCGTGTTCTATGAAAGTTTCCTGCACCCGCTCACCATCCTGTCCGGCCTGCCATCCGCTGCGTTCGGGGCGCTGCTAACACTGAAACTCTTCGGTTTCGATCTGTCGATCATCGCGTTGATCGGGCTTTTGATGCTGATCGGTATCGTCAAGAAGAATGCGATCATGATGATCGACGTCGCGCTGACCTTGCAACGGGAAGAACGCATGCCGACGCTGGATGCCATCCACGAAGCCGCCGTGCGGCGTCTGCGCCCGATCATGATGACGACGTTTTGTGCGCTCTTCGGCGCTCTTCCGATTGCTGTAGGCACCGGTGCAAGTTCTGAATTGCGCCAGCCGCTGGGCATCGCCGTGGTCGGCGGCCTCATCGTCAGTCAGATATTGACGCTGTTCATGACGCCGGTCATCTTCGTGGAGATCGAACGCCTCTCGGAATTCGTCAAGTCCCGGTTGGGAAGAGGACATCGCCAACCCGTAACGGAATAAGGTTGGTTCGCTGGTCGTTTGAGCTCAGCCCGATGGCTTTTTCGCAATAGATTTGCGCAACTTGGCAACTTGTGCCAAGGTGAACGCCTGAATGCAACGCGGCCAGAGTTCCGGGAAAGAAGAACGACATGGCATTGCATGACTTTTCACCTCTTCCGTTGACGTCCCTTTCGAAGCTGACAGACGCCATGGCGCGCATCGTTCGCGCCAAAAGCTGGGAAGACGTCATCGAAATCATGAGGACCTCCGCGCGGTTTCTGATCGGCTGCGAGGGAATTGCCATCATCCGCAGGGATGGGGATCTTTGCCACTATGTGGAGGAAGACGCGATCGGTCCGCTTTGGAAGGGCAAGCGTTTCCCCATGGTCGCGTGCATCAGCGGCTGGGCCATGCTCAACAGGCAGACCGTCGTCATCCCCGATATTTCCAAGGATGATCGTGTCCCCTACGAGCTTTATGAAGCTACGTTCGTCAAGTCCTTGGCGATGGCACCCGTGTGTGTGGAAAATCCGATTGGCGCCATTGCAGCCTATTGGTCGCAAGCTTACGAGCCCAGCCAGTGGGAAATCGAGACGCTGGAAGCCTTGGCCAGTGCGGCAGCTTCCGCGTTCGAAACCATCGACCTGATCGGTTCGCTGTCCAGCGATCTCGCCGATTCGCGCAATCTGTCATCGCACATCGGTGAAGCGCAAACGGATTTCTCTGGCGACATTGCGCGCGTTGCTGCAATCGCAGCCGTTCCGTCCATTCTGGATGTTGTCTTGCGCATGACCGGCATGGGCTTCGCCGCCGTGGCACGGGTCACGGAAGACAGATGGGTGACCTGCCAGTCGCTCGATCATGTTGGTTTCGGCTTGAAGCCCGGTGACGAACTGCCGGTCGAAAGCACACTCTGCAACGAAATTCGCGATCATCGTGAAACGATCGTCTTCGATGACGCCGCGTCGGATCCGCTTTATCGCGACCATCATACGCCACGCGTCTACGGATTACGGAGCTATATTTCCGAGCCGATCATCCTGTCGAACGGTCAGTTTTTCGGAACGCTCTGCGCCATCGATCCCAATCCGGCCAAGATCAAGAATCCGCAGGTTCTCGGCACCTTCAAGCTTTTCGCAGAACTCATCGGCCAGCATCTGGATTCGGGCGAGCGTCTGAAAGTCGCGCAAGAGATGCTGGAGCGCGAGCGCAAGGTCGCGGAACTGCGCGAGCAATTCATTGCCGTCCTCGGTCATGATCTGCGCAATCCCATTGCTGCGGTCGATGCAGGCACATCGCGCCTGTTGAAGGAAGGCTGGACCGAGCGAAGCCCCTTGGTTCTCAATCTGATGAAAGCCAGTATCGCACGCATGGGCGGTCTGGTGGACAATGTCATGGACCTTGCCCGCGCACGGCTCGGCGGTGGCATCTCGCTCAAGCTTTTCGAAGATGATCTGAGCACGACCCTGTTCCACGTCGTGGATGAATTGCGTGTTGCCCATCCCTCGCGCGTTATCGACGTCAATCTCGATATTCCTGCGCCGCTTTTGGTCGATCGGTTCAGGATTGCACAGATGCTGTCCAATATCGTATCCAACGCCCTGACCCACGGTACCGACACGGGAACCGTCAGGATTGATGGAGCCGTCAACAACGGATATCTGGAAATCTCTGTCAGCAATTGCGGCAAGCCGATATCGCCCGACATGCTGGAGCGTCTGTTCCAACCATTCAGAAGAGGTGACCTGCGTCCCGGCATGCAAGGCTTGGGTCTTGGTCTCTACATCGCGTCAGAAATTGCCAAGGCACATAACGGCGCGATCACCGTCCATTCCGATGCAAGCGAAACACGGTTCACTTTCACAATGCCCACCTGAATGATTACACCTTGATTGCCGGTCCAGCCGGTTCGGGATCACCGGACGCTGTCGCAAGACGCTTGGATTCTGCTCCCCAGATGACGGCCCAATGTCCCGATAAGGTCAGGATATTGTTTGAGATATCGAGGCCCTCACTACAGAGCCATTAATCATTTTTTAGTCGGAGAGAAAATTGGAGCGGGCGAAGGGATTTGAACCCTCGACCCCAACCTTGGCAAGGTTGTGCTCTACCCCTGAGCTACACCCGCTCAAATCCGCTGGTTCGGGGTAGATCGCTGAACCGCGGGTCGCTGCGTTGCGGCGACGAGGGCTATATCGCTCAACCGCTTTTTAAATGCAACAGGGAAATGACAAAAACCGTCAGAAAAACTCTAAAAACCATACAAGCTACGGAAAACATTGAGTATTTTTGATGGCTGAATTCCAAAGGCGATTGCAAAGCCGATGCTGAACGCCTAATGACGATATGATCGAATTTCCAAATGATGGCGCAAGAGGACAGACATGACGCAGCAATCCCCCAAAACGGCACAGGACCTTTTTGCTTTGCTGGATAGTCTCGGCATCGAACACAAGACGCTCGAGCATGAGCCTGTTTTTACCGTGGCCGAATCGGAATCCCTACGCGATCGCATTGCCGGCGCCCATACCAAGAACCTCTTCGTGAAGGACAAGAAGGACCAATATTTCGTCCTGACCGTCGAAGAAAACGCCGTGGTCGACTTGAAGACGGTTCACAAGACCATCGATGCGTCCAGCCGTGTGTCATTTGGCAAGCCGGAAAAGATGCTCGAATATCTTGGCGTTATCCCAGGTTCGGTCACCGTTTTCGGTGCCATCAATGATACGGGCCGCAACGTCACCTTCGTGCTCGACAGCGAATTGATGAAGCATGCGCTCATCAACGGCCATCCGCTTTCCAACGATGCGACGACGACGATTGGTCGCGATGATCTCATTCGTTTTCTGGAGGCGACGGGTCACACGCCGCTCATCTTGAAAGTGACAGAATAAAGTACGATCTTTGCGCCAGACCAGCGATACAAGCAAAATGAACGGAGACTTGAGATGACCGGTGCCAACAACCCCTACGGAACGTCCATGGGCGGACAGATGACCGGCTCCGTGCAATATGCAAATGCGCCAAGTGCACCGGAGGCTCCGGCGGGCGGCCACATCAAGGATACCACCACTGCGAACTTCTCGAAGGACGTGATGGAGGAATCGCGCCACCAGCCCGTTCTGGTGGACTTCTGGGCGCCATGGTGTGGGCCTTGCAAGCAACTGACGCCGGTGCTGGAAAAGGTGGTCAACGAATCCGGTGGGCGCGTGAAGCTCGTCAAACTCAACATCGATGACCATCCCTCCATTCCCGGCCAGCTTGGCATCCAGTCCATTCCGGCCATCGTCGCGTTTCAGGACGGTCGTCCGGTGGATGGCTTCATGGGCGCTGTACCCGAAAGCCAGATCAGAGAGTTCATCGACAAGATCGCAGGCCCGGCTGGCGATGATCCGCAGGCCGAAATCGATGCCGCCTTGGCCGAGGCCAAACAGCTCTTTGACAATGGTGACCATCAGGGCGCTGCCCAGCTCTTTGGCTTCGTCATGCAGGTGGACCCGGAAAACCCGCAGGCCGTTGCCGGCATCGCCGAATGCATGATCGCCGTTGGCGACTATCCGCGTGCCAGCGATCTGCTGGGTGCGCTTTCGGAAGAGCTGCGGGCCGATGCAGCCGTCCAGGCCGCATTGAAGAAGCTCGCCCAGTACGAAGAGGCCAAGGCGCTTGGCGATCCAGCGGCGCTGGAGCGTGAACTGGCAGCAAACCCCGACAATCACGAAGCGCGGATGAAGCTGGCCAAGATCCTCAACGCGCAGGGCCGACGCGACGAGGCGGCCGATGAGCTGCTGACCATCATGCGCAAGGATCGCACCTTCGAAGACGATGGCGCGCGCAAGCAACTGGTCGAGTTTTTCGAAAGCTGGGGTTTCAAGGACCCGGCATCGGTCACGGGCCGCCGGAAACTTTCTGCGATCCTGTTTTCCTGATTGCTCGACTTGCGATGAGGGCACGCGGAACACATCTATAAGGCATATCCCGGCAGACACGCATCAGAATGTCTGCGCAGTTCGAAATGGGGGCACGCGCGTTAGGTCGGGCCCGCCAAACGTCTCGAAAATGAGGACACGTCCATGCAAGTCGGCAATGCGAGATATTTGAAGACCACGGATCTACCGGATGTGGTGCCCGTTTTCCCGCTTCCCGGTGCGCTCCTGTTGCCGGAAGGCCAGCTTCCCCTCAATATTTTCGAGCCGCGTTATCTGGCGATGTTCGACGCCGCGCTGGCCGGACATCGGCTGATCGGTATGGTGCAGCCAGCGTTGACCTCGCTGGATGGTGGCGCCGAAGCAGGCCAGTTGAGCCAGATCGGCTGCCTTGGCCGCATCACATCCTTTTCGGAGACGGGCGACGGCCGTTATATGGTGTCCTTGAGTGGCATCTGCCGGTTCCGCCTGCTGGAGGAAGCGACCGCTGGCAAGCCTTACCGCAGCTTCAGACACGCGCCCTTCATCGCCGATCTCTCAGGCGAAAACGACGAGGACGCGGTGGACCGTGGAAACCTCCTGCGCGTGTTCAGGGCGTTTCTCGATGCCAACCAGCTCGAGGCTGACTGGGAGAGCGTGGAACGTGCCGGAAACCGCGTGCTGGTCAATTCGCTCTCCATGATGTCGCCCTTCGGTGCTGCCGAAAAGCAGGCTCTTCTCGAAGCGCCTGATCTCAAATCGAGAGCCGATACGCTGATCGCGATCACCGAGATCCTGCTTGCTCAGGGTGACACCCCAAGCGGCACGACGTTGCAGTGAGGCTTGAGCGATGGACGAGAAACTGAGCAATGTCGATCCCAAGCTGTTGGAGCTTCTCGTCTGCCCTCTGACCAAAGGCCGCCTCTCCTACCATCGTGACGCCAACGAGCTGATTTCCGAGAGCGCCAAACTCGCCTATCCCATTCGTGACGGCGTCCCGATCATGCTGATGTCGGAAGCAAGACGCATCGAAGACTGAGAGGCGTTGGCGCAATAAGCGGCGTCGTCCAAACTTCACACATCGCACCATGAGTTCGCGTTGACTTTTATCCTGAAGTGCGAGCAAAGTCGCCCCGGTCATGCGTACCGGGGAGGGACTGATGTCCATGCGCGTTGTTTTCAAAAGCCTGTTGTTCATTGTCGCAACGTTGGCCGTTCAGCCGGCGCTCGCGCAGGACACCACGCGCAAGATCGTTACCACCCAAAACGGTGATTATTTCGGCTTCGATCTCCGCACAGAGCAGTATGTCTCCCTGCCGCAATGCGAAACCATCTGCGTCAACGACACATCCTGCAAGGCCTTCACCTATAATCCCAAGGTGCAATGGTGCTTCCTGAAATCGGATTTCAACCAGCTCAACGCGTTCCCAGGTGCCGTCGCGGGCAAGGTGGTGAACGTGGCGAGCGAACCGGATATCGGCGCACCACAGAAACTCTCCTTCGTCGATGACAGCCTCTACGAGGAGGCGAGAGGTCTCAAAGCCAGCTTCGTTCCTGTCGGAGACGGTCAATCCATGGATGACTGGTTGTCTGTGGCCCGCCAACAATCTGGCCGTGGCGATTTCGTCGGTGCTGTCGGCAGCTACAAGCAGGCGCTCGCGCTGGGCCTGGAAGATGGTGCGGTGTGGGGTGAACTTTCGCGCGCCGCTGCAAAAGTGAAGAGCAATTCTTCGATGTCGTCACTGGCAGTGTCCGGTGCTCTCAACGCCTATTCTTTGAGCCGGTCCGTGTCGGTTCGCACCGGTGCGCTCAACATGCTCGCGGTGGCGTTCGAAGGGGCACGGAACTACCGCGCAGCGCTGAACAGCTACAAGGCGAGCCTTGCTCTGTCGGATGAACCAAAGACGCGCGCGGCCTATGTCGATCTCAAGACGCGGCAGGGCTTCCGGGTCATCGACAACACTGTGGATACCGATAGTGTCAGTCCACGCGCCTGCGTCCAGTTCTCGGAACCACTGGTCAAGAACGGCGTCGATTACTCCTCCTTCGTCACGCTGGATGGCGCAGCGCCCAAGGCCCTCGAGGCCAAGGGCAGCGAGATTTGTATCGAAGGTCTGACCCACGGCCAGCGATACAATATCGCGTTGCGTGCCGGTCTTCCGTCCTCGGTCGAAGAACCGCTGGAAAAGCAGGTCAATCTCGATGTCTATGTTCGTGACAGGTCCGGCTCGGTGCGCTTTACCGGCGAAAACTTCGTTCTTCCCGGCACAGCCCGTCGCGGCATCCCGCTCGTGACCGTCAACACCGATCGTGCCGAACTCAAGCTGTACCGCGTCGGTGATCGCAGCATCACGACATTGCTGAGCAATTCCCAGTTCCTGACGCAGATGGATGGCTATGGTGCGGAGCGGATTGAAAACGAGATTGGTGAACTGGTCTGGCAAGGCAGCATCGATATCCAGAATGAGCTGAACAAGGACGTCGTCACGAGCTTTCCGGTCGATGAAGCATTGCCGGAGCGCAAGCCTGGCATTTACGTGCTGACTGCGGTCCCGCCCGGTACGTCCGCCGAAAACTGGGATTCGCGCGCCACCCAATGGTTCCTCGTGTCCGATACCGGCATCACCACCTATGCCGGAACCGATGGCCTCAACGTCTTCGCGCGCGCGCTCAGCACCGCAAAGCCGCTAAAAGGGGTCGAACTTCAGCTTCTGGCCAAGAACAACGAAATTCTCGGCACCGCCACGACCGATGGTGAGGGCAGGGCGATCTTCTCCGCAGGCCTGATGCGCGGGTCGGCAGGGCAGGCACCTGCCATCATCACCGCGAAAAACGGCGACAAGGATTATGTCTTTCTCGATATGACCCGCGCCGGTTTCGACCTCTCCGACCGTGGCGTCACAGGCCGCGCCGCGCCCGGTGCACTGGATGTGTTCAGCTGGACGGAACGCGGTATCTACCGCGCTGGTGAAACTGTTCATGCGGCGGCGCTGGCACGCGATATGGAAGGCAATGCGGTGGAGAACCTGCCGCTGACCTTCATCTTCTCACGCCCCGATGGTGTGGAAGATCGCCGTTTCGTTAGTGATGGCAAGGCCTTGGGCGGTTATGCCGTTGATCTGGCCCTGCAGGAAAATGCCATGCGCGGCACCTGGACCGTGGCAATCCATACCGATCCGAAAACGGCAGCCATCAGTCAAAAGTCCTTCCTCGTTGATGACTTCGTGCCCGATAGAACCGAGTTCGACCTGAGCAGCAAGGCCAAGGAGATCAATCCGGTTGCCGATACCACCATCGATGTCGATGGCCGTTATCTCTACGGCGCGCCCGCTGCCGGTCTGGAACTGGAAGGTGAAATCGCGCTGAAGGCCACGCGCACCCGCGCCGGTTTCGATGGCTACGAGTTCGGTTTGGCGGATGAGGAAAGCCAGGAAGAAAGTCGTACCACGCTGGATGCTCTGCCTGCGCTGGATGAAAACGGCAAGGCGCAGTTTGGTGTCACCCTGGCCGACCTGCCGTCGACGACGCAGTTTCTGTCTGCCAATATCACCGTGCGGATGCGCGAGGCCGGTGGCCGCGCCGTGGAGCGTTCGCTGACCCTTCCGGTCAAATCCGATAGCGCCATGATCGGCATCAAGCCTGAATTCTCAGGCGATCTGGCGGAAAATTCCGTCGGTCGTTTCCATGTCATCGGCCTTGCTGCGGATGGCACGAAACAGGCCATGAGCGGACTGACCTGGAAACTCATCAAGGTCGAACGGAACTATCAATGGTATCGTCAGGGCAATTCATGGCGCTACGAGCCTGTCGTCTACACCAAGCAGGTGCAGACCGGCACTCTGGCCGTGGATGCCAATGGCGGCGAGATTTCCGTTCCTGCATCCTGGGGACGATATCGCCTGGAAGTCGAATCCGCTGAAAACGGCGGCCCTGCCTCCAGCGTCGAGTTCGATGCCGGTTGGTACGTCACCGCAAGTTCGACCGAAACACCGGATGCGCTGGAAATCGCGCTCGATAAGCAGAGCTACACGATCGGCGATACCGCCAAATTGAAAGTGACCTCCCGTTTTGCGGGCCAGCTGATGGTCGCGTCCGGCTCGGACAAGCTGATTGCGGTCCAGAATGTCGATATCGGTGAGAACGGCGGCGAAGTCGATATTCCCGTGACCAAGGAGTGGGGTGCGGGCTCTTACGTGACTGCCACCCTGTTCCGCCCCGGCGACGCGCAGGAAAGCCGCATGCCGATGCGCGCCATCGGGGTGAAGTGGCTGGCCGTCGATCCCGGCGAGCGAAAGCTCGGCATCGCACTGACATTGCCCAAGCAGACATTGCCGCGCCAGCCGCTGGAAATTCCGGTGCAGGTGTCCGGCGCCGGTGCGGGCGACAAGGCCTATGTCACCGTCTCTGCCGTCGATGTCGGCATTCTCAACCTCACCCGCTATGAACCACCCAAGCCGGATGTATGGTATTTCGGCCAGCGTCGTCTCGGGTTGGAAATCCGCGATATCTACGGTCGTCTGATCGATGGTTCGCTCGGCGCCACCGGGCGTCTCAGAACCGGCGGTGACGGCGGTCAGGTCGCCCTTCAGGGCAGCCCGCCCAAGGAAAAACTGGTGGCGTTTTTTGCCGGTCCGGTGGAGCTTGATGCGGACGGCAAGGCCATCATCCGTTTCGATATTCCGCAGTTCAACGGCACGGCCCGCGTCATGGCGGTTGCCTGGACAAAGACCGGCGTCGGTCATGCCGTATCAGATGTCGTCATTCGTGATCCCGTTGTCATCACCGCCAGTGCGCCGAAATTCCTCAGCCCCGGCGATGTCTCGCAAATGCGCGTCGATATCGCCAATACGGATGGCGATTCCGGAGACTACAAACTCGATATCGCGAGCAACACGGCGTTGACCGTCGATCAGGGCGAGGTATCGCAGACCGTAACGCTGCAAAAGGGTGGCAAGTCCTCGCTTACCGTGCCGCTGACGGGTGAATATCCGGGTAACGGCGCGATAACGATCAAGCTCAGCAACGCCAGCGGCATCTCGCTGGAACAGGCGCTCAACATTCCCGTTCGTCCGTCGGTCTTGCCGGTCACGACGCGTCGAAACATCAAGATCGCGCCCAACAGCACCCTGACGGTGGATGGCGCATTGCTGGCCGACAGCATGTTGCTGGGGTCGTCGGTTGCGGTCAACGTCACGCGTTCGCCCGCTTTCGATGTTCCGGGTCTGGTCATGATGCTGGATAAATACCCCTATGGCTGCGCAGAGCAGACGACCAGTCGCGCGTTGCCTCTTCTGTATGTCTCGGAACTGATGACGCAGCGCGGCGGTGCCGAGGATCAGGACCTGCGCAAGCGGGTGCAAGACGCGATTTACCGCGTGCTGTCTTTCCAGTCCACGTCGGGTAGTTTTGGCCTGTGGTCCCCCGGCGAAGGCGATCTGTGGCTGGATGCCTACATCACAGACTTCCTGACGCGGGCACGGGAGCAATCCTATGATGTGCCTGAAACCGCCATGGTTCAGGCGCTGACCAACCTGCAAAATGGGCTGGCCTATGATAACAATGTCAGAGATCGCGGCAACGAAATCGCCTACTCGCTGTATGTTCTTGCCCGCAATCGCAAGGCTGCCGTCAACGATCTGCGCTATTATGCCGACACCACATTGAACGATTTCCCGACGCCGCTGGCCAAGGCACAGCTGGCATCTGCCCTGTCGCTTTATGGCGATGCGGCCCGGTCCAAGACGGTCTTCGGCGCGTCGCTCAGCATGGCGGCTGCCACCACGAATGTCAGCCTGTCCCGGGCGGACTACGGTTCTGTGCTGCGCGATGGCGCGGCCTCGCTCGCCCTTGCAGCAGAAAGCCGACCCGTTCCTGCGGTGGTGCCGCAATTGGCCAGCGCTGTGGCCAAGGCCTGGGATGCGAAAGCCTACACCAGCACACAGGAGCAAGCCTGGATGCTGCTTGCCGCCCGCGCCTTGAAGGGTGAGGACAAGGATGTGAAGCTCGATATCAATGGCACGCTTGAACAGGGCGGATACAGCAAGGGGATGAGCGGCGACGAGCTGCTGCAATCGCCAATCAAGATCACCAACGCCTCCAAGGATACGGTCACGGCAGTCGTGACGACCGTCGCCCCGCCAGCCCAGCCACTGCCTGCCGGCGGGGATGGTTTCGATATCAAGAAAACCTATTATTCCCTTGAAGGCGAAGAGGTGAACATCAGCGAAGCGACGCAAAACGAACGCTACGTTGTGGTCTTGTCGGTTACGCCCAAGCACGATTGGCAGCAGCGTATCATGCTGACCGATCTCCTGCCCTCCGGTTTCGAGATCGATAATCCGAGCCTCGTCAACAGTGCGGCGCTTTCCAATTTCGATTGGTTGCCGGAAACCGAGGCTGCGCATACCGAGTTCCGTTACGACCGTTTTGTTGCAGCGTTTGATCAGGCTGCCGGCGACAACACGGAAATTACGCTGGCCTATGTCGTCAGGGCCGTGACACCAGGCACTTATGACAACCCCGCCGCATCGGTGGAAGATATGTACCGTCCGCAGTTCTCGGCGCGCACGGCAACCGGTCGCCTGGAGGTCCGCGCGGCGCAGCAATGATCAGATGGCGGGCGTTCATCAGCGGGTTCATTGTGGCGGCAGTTCTCACTGCCGCCTGCATTTATGCACTGAACCGTCTGGACCGTGCCTACCCGCCACCGCTGCAAAACGCCCGGATCGTCTCGCAGGAAGTGCTGGACAGAGACGGAAAGCTGTTGCGCGCGTTTGCGACACCACAGGGGCGTTGGCGGCTTCACACCAGCGCCGCAGATGTCGATCCGCAATTCATCAACATGCTGGTCGCCTATGAGGATCAGCGGTTCTTCGACCATGGTGGCGTCGATTTTCAGGCCCTGGGCCGCGCCGCGTGGCAATTGCTGACCAATGGCCGCATCGTCTCGGGTGCCTCCACGCTTTCCATGCAGGTGGCGCGGTTGATCGAGCCGCGGACGGATCGTTCGCTCGGCACGAAATTTCTTCAGATGGTGCGGGCATGGCAGATCGAGCGGCGCCTCAGCAAGCCCGAGATCATCGACCTTTATCTGAACATCGCGCCGTATGGTGGCAATCTGGAAGGTGTGCGTTCTGCAAGCCTTGCCTGGTTCGGCAAGGAGCCGAAGCGGCTCGATACGGCGGAGGCAGCGTTGCTCGTCTCGCTGCCGCAACTGCCGGAAAAGCGCCGTCCGGATCGCTTTCCAGATGCGGCGAAAGAAGCGCGCGCGCGCGTGCTTCAACGGCTCGCCGTCTCGCGCGTGGTCGGCGAGGGAGAGGCCGCCCGTGCCGCCGTCGTTGCCATTCCCGCAAAGCGCATAGACCTTCCGTCCTACGCGCCCCACTTGGCGCAGGCGGCGCGTGCCAGGTTTCCGCAGTCCTTGACCATTGGCTCGACGCTGCGTCTGCCGGTTCAAAAAGAGCTTGAAGACCTCGCACAGCGCTCCGCCGAAAAGCTGGGAGACAAGGTTTCGGTTGCCATCGTCATGGCCGATAGCACGACGGGTGAGATCGTCGCCGACGTCGGCTCGTCCGATTTCCTGGATAGCAATCGCCGTGGCTGGGTGGAAATGTCCCGCGCAGTCCGCTCCCCCGGCTCGACGCTGAAACCCTTCATCTACGGACTTGCCTTCGAAAACGGCCTCGTCGCTCAGGAGACCGTCATCGAAGATCGCCCGGCGGATTTTTCCGGCTACCGCCCGCGCAATTTTGATATGCAATATCAGGGCGATGTCAGCATTCGACAGGCCTTGCAACTGTCCCTCAACGTCCCCGCCGTGCGCCTGCTGGATGCTGTCAGTCCCGCCGCGCTCTTGGTCCGGTTTCGCCGCGCTTCCGTCAAACTCACACTGCCAAAGGCCGAAGCGCCGGGGCTGGCGATCGCTCTGGGGGGTGCCGGTCTCTCTCTCGTTGATCTCGTCCAGCTTTACGCCGCCCTTGCCAATGGCGGTCAACCCGTCGCCCTTGGAGACGGGGTGCGCAACAAACCGCAGCTTCTGGATGTCGATCCGCTGTTTTCAAAGGCGGCGATCTGGAACATCACCGATGTCCTCTCCAGCGTTCTGCCACCGCTTGGCATGAAACAGCGTGGCATCGCTTATAAGACCGGCACCAGCTACGGGTATCGCGACGCATGGTCGGTCGGTTTCGATGGTCGCTATGTCATCGGCGTGTGGGCTGGACGCGCCGATAACGGCTCGGTCCCGGGTCTTGCGGGCTACGTCTCCGCTGCACCGATTCTGTTCGAAGCTTTTTCAAAATCAGGCGTTGCCCTAACGCCATTCCCGCCAGCGCCGCCGGGTGTGTCGCGGCTGGCCTACAAAGATTTGCCCGCCAACCAGCGGCGCTTCAGCGTTACCAGCAGCGGTCTTCTCTCATCCACCCGGCGCGAACCATCTCCGCAGATCGTCTATCCCCCGGAAGGCGCGCGGATAGAGCTCTCAAGCCAGAGCGGTGATCTCTCACCCCTCGTGCTCAAACTGCAAGGCGGACGCGCACCCTTCCACTGGCTCGCCAACGGCAAACCTTTGCCAGAACCGTCGCGTCGCCGCAGTAGCGAGTGGTTGCCGGAGGGGCAGGGCTTTTCGACGCTGACCGTGATCGATGCCGATGGACGGGCATCAAGTGTCCGGATTTTTGTGGAATAGAAGTTGGTGCGGTCATGATTGGAGGGGAGGGCGCGCCGAACCAATCTCCCCACCTATGGGGGAGATGCCCGTCACGGCAGGGGGTAAACCGCACCCTCTGTCACCAATCTCAAGCCGTACCGTCCACCAGAATAAACGGCTGCCCACGCGAGCACATCTCAATACGTGCATCCACCTTGTAGATAGTCCGCAGCATATCGCGTGTAATAACAGCAGACGTCTGCCCGCTCACCGCCATCGCACCATCTGCAATGACGATCGTGTGCTCGCAGTAACGCAGCGCATGGTTAAGATCATGCAGGGCAATCAGAACGATCATGCCGCGCTCGCGGGCTAGGTTGGTGATGAAATCCAGCACCTCGACCTGTCGGTGGAGGTCCAGCGCCGATGTCGGTTCGTCCATCAACAGGACTTCCGGTTTGCGCACCAGTGCCTGAGCCAGCGATACCAGCTGGCGTTGGCCGCCGGACAGTTCGCCAAGTCCGCGAAAGGCGAGTTCGTGGATGTTGAGAGCCTTCAGAATGGCATCGATCTCGGCGAGCTCGTCGTCATGCACCTTCCAGCCACTGCCCTGTTTGGCCGACAGAAGAATGGATTCGTAGACTGTCAGAACGGCATTGGCACCGGTGTCCTGCGGCATGTAGCAAATGGTGCGCGGCCCCTGTTCGGTCTGCGACAGCGTCACGACACCGGGGCCCTTGATCAGCCCGGCGATGCGTTTGAACAGGGTGGACTTTCCAGCAGCGTTGGGGCCGATGACGGCGGTGATGCTTCCGGCTTCCAGCATGTCCATGGTGACATTGGCCAGAACCGTCGTGCGCCCGTATTTGGCGCCGACATCCTGAAGGGCAAGGGCTACCATGCGCGTCTCCTGTTGGAGAAAATGAGGACGAAGAAGAAGGGCACACCGACGAGTGCGGTGATGACCCCGATCGGCAGGATCGCGCCGGGGATCAGCACCTTGCTGACAACAGATGTCACCGATAGCAGCAGCGCGCCGCAAATGATCGAGCCTGGCAGGAAGAAGCGCTGGTCTTCACCCACTACCATGCGCGCAATGTGCGGGCCGACGAGGCCGATAAAGCCGATGGTGCCGACGAAAGACACCGGAATGGATGCCAGCGGGCTGACCGTCAGCATGGTGTGCAGGCGCAGGCGGCGCACATTGATGCCCATGCTGGCGGCCTTGTCGTCACCCAGACGAAGTGCCGTCAGCGCCCAGGCGTTTTTCATGAACAATGGCACGGTGAGGACGAGGATGGCACCTGTCACATAGACCTTGGCCCATGTAGCCTTGGTCAGACTGCCCATGGTCCAGAATACAACAGCGGCCAGCGCTTGTTCAGAGGCCAGATATTCCAACATCGAAAGCGCGGCGTTGAAGGTGAAGACGAGCGCAATGCCCAGCAGCACGATGGTTTCGACCGTCACACCGCGCATGGTCGAGGCGAAGTGGATGAAAAGCGCGGCCACCATCGCCATGACAAAGGCATTGATCGGCACCATATATTCGACGGCGCCCGGGAAAAGAGCGACACCACCCACCAGCGCAAGCGCCGCGCCAAAGGCGGCGGCGGCCGAAATTCCGAGTGTGAAGGGGCTGGCAAGCGGATTGGCGAGAATGGTCTGCATCTGCGCACCCGCCACAGACAGCGATGCGCCGACGGTGACGGCCATCAGCGCGATGGGCATGCGGATGTCCCAGATGACAACGCGCAGCTGGTTTGCAACGCCTGCGGGATCGAGGATCGCGCCGACCACCTCGGACAGACTGTAGCGCGCAGGTCCAAGTGCCATGTCGGTGGCAAGGCTGAGACACAGCGCGACGACAAGCCCGACCAGGATCAGGATGCGGCGGGCGGCAAGGGCGCGATATTGTGCGCCCCCTGTTTTTTCAACATGAGCGTCCCCAATGGATGCCATTTAGTTCACGCCTTTTTCAAGTGAAACGAAATAACCCGGCTTGTAGGTCACGGGTAGGAATTTCTCGTGGAATTCCTCGAAATTCTTTTCCGGGTCCATGTCGGAAAACAGATCGGGATGAAACCATTTGGCGAATTGCTGGATCGGCACAAACTCGTAGGGAGCACCATAGAACTGGTGCCAGACAGCATGAACATTGCCTTTTTTCACGGCATCCAGCTCGGGAAACGGTGTGCGTTCCATCAACTTTGCAAGCCGTTGACGCGACAGAGCCATATCGGCACCACGACCGGCCGGCACGAATTGGTTGATATCGGATTCAGCGGCCCAGTTGGAGCCTGTGACTATGACATGTTCAGGATTGGAGACGATGAGTTGCTCCGGGTTGAGATCGCCGAAGGTTGTCTTGATCACGTCGGATGCAATATTGTGTCCACCGGCCTGCTCGACCATCGCGCCGAAATTGACTGGACCAAAGGTCCTGCAGCACGTGTTTTCGCCCGAAATACCGGGTGCGCGTTCAATGAAGACACCGGGGCGTTTCAGATCTTTCACCGATGCCAGCTTATCAGTGACGAGCGCAATCTGGTCCTTGCGGTAGGCAAGAAATTCTTCAGCGCGGGGTTCGGCACCGAATATCTGGCCGAGAATGCGGACGGAATTTTCACTGTTTTTTTCGGGATTGAGCCTGAAGTCCAGATAAACGACCTTGATGCCTGCTGCTGCCGCCTTCTCCTCGAAGCCGCTTTCCTTGGCGCTCTTTTCCGCTTCCAGATTGAGCGTGATGACGTCCGGGCTCAGTGCGACAGCCGCTTCAAGGCTGAAATCGCCCTGCGGAACATAGCCGAAAAGCGGCAGTTTTGCGATTTGCGGAAAGCGCTCGACATAGGCCTTATAGCTGTCTGGATCCTTCGTGATGAAATCATCGCGCCAGCCGACAACGGTATCGAACGTCTTGTCACCCCGCAAAGCGGCGATGACGTGGATCTGCCGTGCCTCGCCGACGATCACGCGCTTGGCGGGAAGGTCCATCTCGATCTTGCGACCGGCGGCGTCGATGATCTGGGTCGCCAACGCAGGTGTCGCGATCAGCATGATGACAAGGGCTGCAATCCGTTTGAACAGCGTGTGTGGCATGGGAGGTCCTTTCAGTCTCAAAACGCGAGTGGCGAAGCCGCGGTCAGCGGCTTCGCCTGATGATGGGACAGCGCTCCTCCCGCGCTGCCCTGATCTTAACGGTCGTCCTTCAGGGACACGAAGTAACCAGGCTTGTAGTCAAGCGGCAGGAAGCGGGCGTGCAGTTCCTTGAAGGTTGCTTCCGGGTCGAGGTCCTTGAACAACTCCGGGTGCAGCCACTTGGCAATTTCCTGAATGGCCACGAACTGGTACGGGTTGTTATAGAACTGGTGCCAGATGGCGTGGACATTGCCGTCCTGGACAGCCTTGACGCCGGTGAAGGCCGGACGCTTGGTCAGGTTCTCAAGCTTTCGGCGGGCTTCCTTGAGGTCTGCGCCATAACCGACACCAACCCAGTTGCCGCCCGGAACGTAAGCGTCCCACTTGCCACCGGTGATGATGATCTGGTCCGGGTTGGATGCGATGACCTGTTCAGGATTGACCGTGCCGAAGGTACCGGGAATGATGTCCTTGGCCATGTTGATGCCACCGGCGATCTCGACCATCTTGCCAAAGTTTTCATTGCCGAACGACATGCAGCAATCGTCGGAGTAACCACCGGCGCGTTCAACGAAGACAACGGGTTTCTTCGGCTTTTCCTTGTCCAGCACGTCGGTTACGCGCTTGATGCTGTCGGAGCGGAACGTGATGAAGTCTTCGGCCAGGTCTTCCTTGCCCATCAGTTTGCCCATGACGCGCATGCTCGGCTCGGTATTTTCCATCGGCTTTTCACGGAAGTCGACATAGACCAAGGGAATGCCGACCTTGCCGAGCTTTTCGATGTAGCCAGCCTCTTCGGTTGCCGTCTTGGCATCGATGTTCATGATGATGACGTCTGGCTTCAGCGCAACGGCCTGCTCAATATCGAACGTACCGTCCTTCATGCCGCCGAATGTCGGCAGCTTGGCGACATCGGGGTATTTCGCCAGATAGGCCTGATAAGATTCAGGATCCGCCTTTGGCAGATCGTCACGCCAGCCGACGACGTGCTCGAACGGATTGTTCTTGTCGAGAGCGGCGAGAAAATAGATCTGACGGCCTTCGCCGAGGATGACGTTCTTGACGGGAACATTCACTTCGACATCGCGTCCAGTGACGTCCTTGATCGTCACTTTGTCGGCAAATGCAGGCAATACGGTGGAAACGAGAAGACCCATTGCAAGAATGGCGGATTTGCCTGTAATGCGCATCGAAATTGTTCTCCGGTAAAACTGTCCGCGCTTTATGGTTTTATGATTAGATGAGTCAAGTTTTATCTTTTAGAGCGTTTCAAAACTGGAACTCGGCAAGGTTGGATATCATGGGTCAGGTAAACGATTACGGGAACAATTTCGGTCTTCGCGATGAGATCAAGGCCTACTGGTCTGCGCGCGCCGCCACCTTCGACCTGTCGCCCGGCCATGAGATCTTTTCTGAAGACGAGCGGGCCGCATGGCATCGTCTGGTGGATAAGCATCTCGGCCGGGGTGAAGGCAAAAGCGCGCTGGACCTTGCATCCGGCACTGGTGTCATCTCGCATCTGATGGACGATCTGGGCTATCGCGTTACCGGCCTCGATTGGTCCGAACCGATGCTGGCGCAGGCCAAGGCGAAGGCAAAGAGCCGCGGTCGCAATATTTCCTTTCGCATGGGCGATGCCGAAAGCACGATGGAGCCGGAAGGAAGCTACGATGTCATCATCAACCGCCATCTGGTCTGGACGCTGGTCGATCCCAAGGCCGCATTTCGCGAATGGCTGCGGGTGCTGAAACCGGGTGGCCGGGTGCTGATCGTCGATGGCGATTTCGTCAATGTCAGCTTTGCCGAAAAGCTGTTGAAGAACCTTGCGACCAAGCTGCTCGCATGGGGCGTCTTCAAGCCGGAGGCGGTGCACATGCCCGCCGACATGGCAGGCACCCACAACAGCATTCTATCACGGGTCTATTTTTCTCAAGGAGCGCGGGCGGAAGCGGTTGCGGCTTTGCTTCGGGACGCCGGATTTGAGAGCGTGGTCGTCGATACCGGCCTGCGGGACATTCACAAGACGCAGGCCAAGAACTGGAATTTTCTCAAGGCTGCGGCGCGCGGCATTCAGCATCGTTATGCGATTTGTGCGAGGAAGCCGGAGTGAGGGGGTAAATCCCTTCCAATGCCAACACACAGAGTGTCAAGAATCGGGGGGCGTTTCTTCAGACACGCTTCGCCGTTCACGCAGCGTGGAACGCCCGTGATGTGTCATCTTGTTCAACCCGGAGAGCACACGCAAATGCGGAGATGTCTCTGGTATGGTCTTTACTATGGTGCCGCATTTGCGTGGCTGCCGATTTCGTTCCGATAAGCCATGTCTTGCCCAAACCGGACCGTGAATGATCCGGCCTGAGCGTGACAGGCAGTCTCCGTTGTACCGTTTCGCCTCGCGCCTTCCGAAAGCCGTGAATGGTCTTTCGCGTCGAGGAAATCGGGTGCCTCCGGTCTGACCCTGACATGGTAGTCCTGGTGTCTGTCCACACGTCTGCGACCATCCACCAGCCTCCGTCGTCTGTCCTGTCTCGCGAAAACAGCGAGACGGCGGAGGTGAGGCCATTGTGGGGGGGATTCGCGCGGCGTGGAGAAAACTGCGGACGTTTTTTTGATGTTTTTTTGCGGATTTTTGTTAAGATATTGATTTAAAATTGTATTTTTTAATATGGTGGATGGGGCCGAACCCCTGAGGGTAAAATCTCAACCGCATCTCCCACATAAAAAAGCCCGGCGAACCGGGCTCTTTCGATATCAACCGGCCTTCGCCAGGCGCTTTGCTTCCACACGGGCGCGGATGGAATCCACGTCGGCTTTCGGCGTGGCGGCAAACAGCGAGCGGGTGTAGCTGTGTTGCGGGTTGGAGAAGACCTCCTCGCGCGTGCCGTACTCCACCGCTTCGCCGAAATACATCACCATCACTTCGTCAGCGATGTATTTTACCACCGACAGATCGTGGGAGATGAAGACGTAGGTGAGGCCGAATTCGTCCTGAAGGTCGGACAGAAGGTTGAGGACTTGGGCCTGCACCGAAAGGTCGAGCGCCGAAACGGGTTCGTCCAGCACCAGAAGCTTCGGGTTCAACATCAGCGCACGGGCAATGGCGATACGCTGGCGTTGGCCGCCGGAGAACATGTGAGGGTAGCGGTTGTAGTGTTCCGGCCCCAGACCGACGCGCACCAGCATGTCGTTGGCCTTTTCGCGACGCTCGGCGGCAGACAGCTTGGTGTTGATGAGCAGCGGCTCACCCAAGACATCACCGATCTTCTGGCGCGGATTGAGCGATCCGTAGGGGTTCTGGAAAACGATCTGGACCTTCTGGCGCATCTCGGATGTGAGGTGACCGGGGCGGGTATCGACTTTCTGACCGTCGATCAGAAGGTCGCCGGAGGTCGGTTCGTCGATAAAGGTCAGCATGCGGGCAAGCGTAGACTTGCCACAACCGCTTTCACCGACGATGGCCAGCGTCTTGCCGGTTTCGAGCGCAAACGACACGCCCTTGACCGCATGAATGGTCTTGGCCTTTTTCATGAAGCCGCCGGGCAGGTGATAATCACGCTTCATGTTGCGGATTTCGAGCATGGTCTTGGTGTCGGTCATGCCTGTTCTCCCGCTACTGCTGGCGTTCCATCGAAGAATTGCGAAACGGTGGTCAGGCGATCACCCGTCGCATTTTCAGGAAGCGCGGCCAGAAGGGCCTTGGTGTAGTTGCTCTTGGGATTTTCGAACAGAGACAGCACATCGGCCTCCTCCATCTTCTTGCCCTTGTATTGCACGATCACCCGGTCAGCCGTTTCAGCCACAACACCCATGTCATGGGTGATCATGATGAGACCCATGCCGGTCTCGGCCTGAAGCTTCATCAGGAGATCGAGGATCTGTTTCTGGATGGTCACGTCGAGCGCGGTCGTCGGCTCGTCGGCGATCAGCAGTTTCGGATTGCAGGCAATCGCGATGGCGATCATCACGCGCTGGCACTGGCCACCCGACATCTGGTGCGGGAAGTGCTTGAGACGCTCTTCCGGGTCCGGCAGACCGACGAGCTTGAACAGTTCGATGGCCCGCGCATGGCGTGTCTTGTTGTCCATGCCCATGTGGATGCGCAGGACTTCCTCCAGCTGGAAGCCAACCGTGAAGCACGGGTTGAGGCTTGCCACCGGTTCCTGGAAGATCATGGCGATATCCTTGCCGATCAGTTTGCGCCTCTCGGATGCGCTGAGCGTCTGGATATCCTTGCCCTGAAACAGCATGCGGTCGGCGGTGATGCGGGCCGTCCATGGAAGCAGGCCCATGACCGCCAGCATCGCGACCGACTTGCCGGAACCGGATTCGCCAACGATGGCCAGGACTTCGCGTTGTTCGACCGCGACGGACACGCCATCCACGGCGCGGAACCAGCCGCTGGCGGTTTCGAATTCGACGGTGAGATTATCGATTTGCAGAAGTGCCATATCAGGACCTCTTCAGTTTCGGGTCAAGCGCATCGCGCAGGCCGTCGCCCATCAGGTTGATGGCGAGAACGGTGATGAGGATGGCAAGACCGGGGAAGGTGACGACCCACCAGGCACGCAGAATGAACTCACGCGCTTCGGCCAGCATGGTGCCCCATTCGGGAGCCGGAGGCTGTGCGCCCATGCCGAGGAAGCCGAGAGCGGCAGCATCGAGAATGGCATTGGAGAAGGACAGCGTGGCCTGAACGATGAGCGGTGCCATGCAGTTGGGCAGGATCGTCTTGAACATCAGACGCATGGGTCCGGCACCGGCCAGCCGTGAGGCGGTGACGTAATCCTTGCTTTTTTCCGCCATGACGGCGGCGCGGGTGAGACGCACGAAGTGCGGCTGGAGAACCAGCGCAATCGCAATCATGCCGTTGGTGAGGCTGGGGCCGAGAATGGCAACCAGAACCAGCGCCAGAAGCAACGACGGGAAGGCCAGAATGATGTCCATGAGACGCATGATCATCGTATCGAGCCAGCCGCGGTAATAACCGGCGATAACGCCGATCAGAATGCCCGTCGTCAACGACAGCGTGGTGACGAAGACGCCGATGAACAAAGAATATTGCGCACCGTAAATCAGGCGGGACAGGATATCGCGGCCAACCGGGTCCGTGCCCAGCAGGTAGGAGGCGTTGCCGCCTTCCATCCATACGGGTGGAAGCAGAGTGAACTCACTATACTGCTGGAACGGCGAATGCGGGGCGATGACGGACGCAAAGACGGCGACGATCACCAGTGTGACGAAAACATAGAGACCGATGACGGCACCCTTGTTTTCGGAGAAATAGAACCAGAATTCCTTCAGCATCTGCTTGCGCATGGCGGAGGAGGAAACCGGCTCGGCTGTTTTGGTAATGGCGGTATCGGCCATGAAATGATCCTCTTCTTTAATGCCGGATGCGCGGATTGATGAGGCCATACAGGAGGTCAACGATGAGGTTGACGACCATGATGATGCCCGCAATCAACAGGAGACCGCCCTGAATGACAGGGTAGTCACGGCGGAAGACGCTATCGACCATCCACTTGCCGATGCCCGGCCAGGAGAAGATCGTTTCGGTGAGGATGGCACCGGCCAGCATGACGCCGACCTGAAGGCCGATGGTGGTGATGACGGGGATCATCGCATTGCGCAGCGCATGGATGCCGATGACGCGGAAGGGTGCGAGACCCTTGGCGCGGGCGGTGCGAACGTAGTCTTCCGACAGCACCTCCAGCATGGCAGAGCGTGTCTGGCGCGCGATGACGGCCAGCGGAATGGTGGCCAGCACGATGGACGGCAGGACGAGATGGCTGAGCGCCGACGTGAAGGCGCCTTTCTGTCCCGACAGCAGCGAGTCGATCAGCATGAAGCCGGTGACGGGCGGGAAGTAGAACATCAGCGAGATGCGGCCCGATACCGGGGTCCATTGCAGGATGCCGGAAAACAGGATGATGAGCAGCAGTCCCCACCAGAAGATCGGCATCGAGTAACCGACGAGCGCCACGCCCATCAAGCCCTGATCGAAGGCCGATCCGCGTTTGATGGCGGCGATGATGCCCGCTGGAATGCCGATGATCATAGCGCAGAAGGAGAGTTCCACCGTTGCGGGAAACAGCGCCTTGAACTGCGAAAGGATCGGCGTCTTGGAGACGATGGATGTGCCGAAGTCACCCATCAGGATACCCTTGAGGTAATCCAGATACTGGATGATCATGGGTCGGTCCATGCCGAGTGCCGCGCTGATCTGCGCATGCCGCTCCGGCGACATGACGCGTTCGCCCGATAGAAGGGCAACCGGATCTCCCGGCAGAAGCCGGATAAACAGGAACGCGATGATAGAGACCCCGATGAAGGTCGGGATGAGCACGGCGATG
This sequence comes from Agrobacterium sp. rho-8.1, assembly GCF_033957725.1. NCBI lineage: Bacteria > Pseudomonadati > Pseudomonadota > Alphaproteobacteria > Hyphomicrobiales > Rhizobiaceae > Agrobacterium > Agrobacterium sp. rho-8.1. The sequence goes on along the minus strand of NZ_CP192789.1, from coordinate 469,996 downwards.
CGCCGCACGAGAAAGCCAATCATGAAAAACCTTCGATCTGTTCCGCCTGGAACCTATGCGCTGGCAGTAGCGACCTTTTCGGTCTGCTTCTTTGTTGTTTAGAGATGCTTCAGAACGCAAGTGCCGCGCGCCTTGAGACAAGACACGCGGCATTTTGAGATGCGTCGAATGTTACTCGGCGATATCGACGTTTTCGAACGTGAAGTCACCCAGTGGGCTCTGGACGAAACCAGTGACTTCCTTGCGCATCGGAACGACGGACAGGGAGTGGTCGATGGTGGCCCAAGGTGCCTGCTTCTTGAAGACGACCTGAGCTTCTTCGTAAAGCTTCGTGCGTTCAGCCTGATCGGTGGTGATCTTGGCCTTCTTCACGAGACCGTCGAAGTCCTTGTCGCACCACTGAGCACGGTTGTTGCCACCCACGGCATCGCAACCCAGAAGCGTGTCGAGGAAGTTGTCCGGATCGCCATTGTCACCGGTCCAGCCGAGGAACACGGCACCATCACGGTCCTTTGCCTTCGAACGGTCGAGATATTCGGCCCATTCGTAGGAAACGATCTCGACCTTGACGCCGATCTTGGCGAAATCAGACTGAATGACTTCGGCCGCGCGGCGGGCGTTGAGCATGTAAGGGCGAGAAACCGGCATAGCCCAGACCTTCATCGACAGGTCCTTGACGCCTGCGTCCGTCAGCATCTTCTTGGCTGCTTCCAGATCGTAGGTGTCGTCTTCGACCTTGTCGTTGTAAGACCACATGGTTGGCGGCAGCGGGTTCTTGGCCGGTGTTGCCATGCCCTGGAATACTGCGTCGACAATGGCCTTCTTGTTGATGGCCTTGTTCAGCGCCTTGCGCACTTCCGGCTTGTCGAACGGAGCCTGTGTGGTGTTGTAGGCAAGGTAGGCGACGTTGAGGCCTTCCTGTTCCATGACCGTCAGGGTCTTGTCTTCCTTCATCGACTTGACGTCGGCAGCGTTCGGGTAAGGCATCAGGTGGCATTCGCCAGCCTTCAGCTTCTGGAAACGAACGGCAGCGTCAGTGGTGATGGCGAAAACGAGATCGTCGATCTTTGGCGCGCCGCCCCAGTAATCCTTGTTGGCCTTGAAGCGGATGACGGCATCCTGCTGGTAGGCGACGAAGGCGAAGGGACCGGTGCCGACCGGCATCTGGTTCAACTGCGCCTGCTTGCCTTCTGCAGCCAGCTTGTCGGTGTATTCCTTCGACATGATCGAAGCGAATGGCATGGCAAGGTTGGCGAGGAACGGTGCTTCAGGGCGGTTCAGGGTAAACTTGACCGTCATGTCGTCGACTTTTTCAACAGACTTGATCAGCTTGGGGAAGCCCATGCCTTCAGCATATTCCCAGGACGTGCCTGCGACATACTGGTGCCATGGATTGTCTGTCTTGATCTGGCGCTCGATGGAGAAAACAACGTCATCGGCGTTCAGTTCGCGCGTCGGTGTGAAGAATTCGGTGGTCTGGAACTTCACGCCCTTGCGAAGCTTGAAGATGTAGACCGTTCCGTTTTCGGAAACTTCCCAGCTTTCGGCGAGACCTGGAACAGGCTTGGTCGTGCCCTTTTCGAATTCCAGCAGGCGGCTGTAGACGGTGTGGGCAGAGGCATCGAACGTGGTGCCGGCGGTGTAGAGGCCAGGATCGAAACCTTCTGGCGAACCTTCCGAGCAATAGACGAATGTCTTTGCGCTTGCAGCGGCAGGCGCAAAGCACGTCGCTGAAAGCAAGGCTGCAGCGATTAGGCCAAGTTTATATCTCATCAATGGAGCTCCCAATTTTTGTATCCGGCTCGCTTATTCTGCGACTACCGTGCACCGTGGTTATAAGAAACTTTGCACATACTCAAGCGGGCAGACTGCGCGAATTCAGAGGTTTTTGATCAAAAGTTCAACTTCGCGCGATTTTGATACTAATTTAGGCGAAGGAATTAGAATGATTGTCTTGTAAAGCTGAAAAAGGCGATGCTTTTCTTCCCACGCGGAGGGCAGCAAAAAGGCGCCCCGCGATTGTCGGGACGCCTTGGTAATGAACCAGCTTTTCTCGTTACACTCAAGCCATCTTATCGGCCACGACCCGCCAGTTGACGAGATTTTCGAGGACGGCCTTGATGTGCTCCGGTTTGCGGTTCTCGTAATCGACGTAATAGGCGTGTTCCCAGATATCGATGCCGAGATAGGCGGGTCGTCCCACAGCCACCGGGTTGTTGCCGTCCTCATACCCGACGAGAGCAAGCTTGTTGGCGTCGTCACGCGTCAACCAGACCCAACCGGTGCCAAAGACTTCATCCGATGTGGCAACGGCCTTTTCGATGAATTTGGTGTAATCGCCGAACGCCGACATGATCTCGTCTGCGGCCTTGCCTTCCGGGCGCTTCGGGCCACCGGGCGTGAACTGCTCCCAGTAGGCGACGTGGTTCCAGGCCTGGGCGGCATTGTTGAAAATCTTCTTGTCTGCGGTCTTGCCGGCAGAGGCTTTCACGATCTCCTCAAGCTCCATATCGGCGTAAGGGGTGCCTTTGGCCAGCGTGTTCAGCTTGTCGAAATAGGCTTTGTGGTGCTTGCCGTAATGCAGGGAAATGGTTTTTGCGGAAATCGTCGGGGCGAGGGCGTCTTCTGCGAAGGGTAGGGGAGGCTGTTTGAAGGGGAGTGCAGCGCTTGCAATCGATGGCGCGGAAAGCGTGGCTGCGGCAGCCGTTGCTGCGGTGGCGGCCATGACGGCGCGTCTGGTCATTAACATGTCTCATTCTCCCGGTTGATGTCCAATGAACGCAAACCGGCTGGAGCGGGAAAAGTTTCTTTTCGACCTTGCTTATTGATGTCGTTCCCGGTTTTGTTACCGCAAATTTGCCGTTGAAGGTCGAGGAGGACCACATGTCATCACAGGGAAAATCCACCACGGGTGAAGAGCGCGCGCTCGTTCTGGAAGAACTGGGCAAGCTGTCGCTGCGCCCCTTTCCACTGGACGAGCAGGTCGGGCCGCATGATGTGCGCATCGCTATCCACACCGTGGGCATCTGCGGCAGCGACGTGCATTATTACACCCATGGCGCCATCGGCAATTTCGTGGTGCGCGAGCCGATGATACTCGGCCATGAGGCATCCGGTACCGTGACCGAGGTTGGCTCCGACGTCAAAGATCTCTCTGTCGGGGACCGCGTGTGCATGGAGCCCGGCATCCCGGACCCTATCAGCCGCGCAAGCCGCATCGGCCATTACAATCTCGACCCGGCCGTGCGCTTCTGGGCAACGCCGCCGGTGCATGGCGTGCTACGGGCATCCGTCGTTCACCCTGCCGCCTTCACCTTCAAACTACCCGACACCGTATCGTTTGCAGCCGGTGCGATGGTGGAGCCCCTGGCCGTTGGCGTGCAGGCGGCAACGCAAGCCAAGGTCAAGCCGGGCGATATCGCGGTCGTTATCGGCGCGGGCCCGATTGGTCTCGTCACCGTGCTGGCAGCGCTTGCCGCCGGTTGCGCCCGTGTCATCGTATCCGATGTCGATCCGGTAAAGCTGGATATGGCGCGTGGCCTTGGGGCCGTGGAAACGGTCAATGTTCGCGAGCACAACCTTGCCGAACAGGTGCTGAAATCGACTGGCGGCTGGGGCGCAGACGTGATTTTCGAATGCTCCGGTGCCGAAGCGGCGATTACCCGCGTGTTCGAACCCCTGCGTCCTGCCGGAACGGTGGTTTTCGTCGGCATGCCGACAAAGCTGGTAGCCTATGACGTGGTGGCCGCGCAAATCCGCGAAGCCCGCGTCGAGCACGTCTTCCGCTATGCCAATGTCTTCGGTCGCTGCGTCGACATGCTGGCGTCGGGCGCCATCGATGTCGCACCGCTGATCACCCGCACGTTTGATTTCGAAGACAGCATCAAAGCCTTCGATATCGCCGCCTCAGCTCCTGCCGGTGAAGTGAAGATGCAAATTCTTATGCCTCAGGGATGATTGAGGGTTGCACGAAATTTATCAGTGGTTAGCTTGAGCACCGTTGACGGACGGAGGCTCAAACCGCTCAACTGTATCGATGCAGGAGGAGAAATTCATGAAGACGATCAAGGGACCGGGGCTTTTTCTCGGTCAGTTCGCAGGCGATGCTGCACCGTTCAATACGTGGGACGGCATTACCAAGTGGGCGGCGGAAAAGGGTTATCTCGGTGTGCAGGTTCCCACCTGGGCCGGACAGTTGATCGACCTGAAGAAGGCAGCGGAATCCAAAGATTATTGCGACGAATTCGCCGGTGTGGCGCGCCAGAACGGCGTCGAGGTGACCGAGCTTTCCACCCACTTGCAGGGACAACTCGTGGCCGTGCATCCGGCCTATGATGAGGCCTTCGATGGATTTGCAGCACCCGAAGTGCGCGGCAACCCAAAGGCGCGTCAGGAATGGGCTGTCGAACAGGTCAAGTTTGCGCTGAAAGCGTCGCGCAATCTCGGCATCGGCGCGCATGCGACATTTTCCGGCGCGCTGGCCTGGCCGTATATCTACCCATGGCCACAACGCCCCGCCGGTCTGGTGGAGACGGCCTTTGACGAGCTTGCCAAGCGCTGGACCCCGATCCTCGATTACGCCGATGAGCAGGGCGTCGATGTCTGCTACGAAATTCACCCCGGCGAAGACCTGCATGACGGCGTGACCTTCGAGATGTTCCTGGAGCGGGTCAAGAACCACAGCCGCGCCAACATGCTCTACGATCCCTCGCATTATGTGCTGCAGTGCCTGGATTATCTCGACAATATCGACATCTACAAAGACCGCATCAAGATGTTCCACGTCAAGGATGCGGAGTTCAACCCGACAGGACGCCAGGGCGTTTATGGCGGATATCAGGGCTGGGTCGAACGTGCCGGACGCTTCCGGTCACCGGGCGATGGGCAGGTGGATTTCGGCGCGGTCTTCTCGAAAATGGCCGCCAATGATTTCGATGGCTGGGCTGTGGTCGAATGGGAATGCGCATTGAAACATCCCGAAGACGGTGCTGCCGAGGGCGCTGAGTTCGTCAAGGCACATATCATCCGCGTTACCGAAAAAGCCTTCGACGACTTCGCATCATCGGGCACAGATGATGCCGCCAACCGCCGCATGCTCGGCCTTTCATAAATCCGAGGAGATAAAATGACGATCGAAGGAAAAACGACCGATAAGGCCAATGCGCGCATTCGCCTCGGCATGGTGGGCGGCGGCTCCGGCGCGTTCATCGGCGGCGTGCACCGCATGGCGGCGCGGCTGGACAACCGGTTCGAGCTGGTGGCAGGAGCGCTGTCGTCCACACCCGAAAAATCCAAGGCTTCCGGTCTGGAACTGGGTCTCGATGAGGACCGTTGCTACGGCTCTTTCGAGGAGATGGCGGAAAAGGAAGCGGCACGTCCTGATGGTATTCAGGCCGTTTCCATCGTCACGCCCAACCATGTCCATTATCCCGCTGCAAAAGCATTTCTGGAGCGCGGCATCCACGTCATCTGCGACAAGCCGCTGACCTCCAATCTGGACGATGCCAAGAAGCTGAAGGACGTTGCCGACAAGGCCGACGCGCTGTTCGTGCTGACCCACAACTACACCGGCTACCCGATGGTGCGGCATGCACGTGAACTGGTGGAAAGCGGCGAACTGGGTGACATCAGACTGGTGCAGATGGAATATCCGCAGGACTGGCTGGCGGAACCCGTGGAGCAAACGGGTGCCAAGCAGGCCGTTTGGCGCACCGATCCGGCGCAATCCGGTGCAGGCGGATCGACTGGCGATATCGGCACACACGCTTACAATCTCGGCTGTTTCATTTCCGGGCTTGAGGTCGAAGAACTGGCAGCCGATGTCCATACCTTTGTGGACGGTCGTCGTCTGGATGACAATGCCCACGTGATGCTGCGCTTCAAGGCAAATGGCGGTAAGATGCCTGCCAAGGGCCTTCTATGGTGCAGCCAGGTGGCGGTCGGTCATGAGAACGGCCTGAAGGTGCGCGTTTATGGCACAAAGGCAGGCATTGAATGGACGCAGGCCGATCCGAATTATCTGTGGTTCACCAAGCTTGGCGAGCCGAAGCAACTGATCACCCGTGGTGGAGCCGGAGCCGGTGCCGCCGCCGGCCGTGTCAGCCGCATCCCGTCCGGCCACCCCGAGGGCTACCTTGAAGCCTTCGCAACGATCTACACCGAGGCGGCGAATGCCATCGAAGCACGCAGCAAAGGCACGACGCTCGATAGCGCCGTGGTGTACCCGACCATCGATGATGGCGTGAAGGGTGTTGCCTTTGTGGCGGCGTGTATCGCGTCTTCGAAGCAGAATGGTGGATGGGTGAAGGTGTGATATGAGCAACGGTTGAGGTCGGAGAGTGGGTAGACCACACCCTGCGACCTCAATGAAGCGCTCTAAATCACCGGATAGAGCGACCAGAAGAACAACTCGTGTTCCTGATCGCGGTCGTGCTGCTCGGAATCGTCCTTGACCTTCGGCTCCGGTGTGGCGCCACTGTCGCGTCTCAGTTTGTCTTCCTGCGCCTTGCGACCGAGACCGAACAGGTCGAAGGAGAGCATATTGAAGCCAGCTACCATTTTGTCCCTCATTGTCACAATATTTAACGAGGTGTAAATATTCGCGCGTTGCCACGTTTTCGTCAAGATTGCCGAGGGAATTAGTCTTTTAAGCGCAGCTGTCTGTTTGGAAGATTCGTTTCTGCAAAGGTCGCATATGCGCGGCTTTATTCCTCGCCGATAAAATGCCGAGTTCAGCGGCGGTAAATATCGGTTGCGGCCTTCAATGCGTTATCGAGATCATTGACATGTCCGTGGGCCTCCAGCGCCTGTGAAAACGCCGTGAGATTTGCCAGAATCGCCTCTTCGGTGGCGCGCCGTCCGGTGTGATTGAGGCGCACGAGGCGCTCCGCGCCGGGACCGACGCCAGCGGTCATATCCGCACCGGCTATGTTGCGGCGCGAAATGAAGGCATCGCGGGCCACATCAGGGGGAAGCAGAACGGTGGTGACAAGCGCCGATGCGGATTGCTGCTGCACCCAAAGTTTCGCGCCAAGCACCCGAAGTCCGGCCCGAGTGGCATCTCTGGCCCGTTCGTGACGCCGCCGCAACGGCTCCATGCCCTCGGCTTCTACCCGGTCGAGGGCTGCTTGCAAGGCGAAGAACTCAAGCGCTACAGGTGTTCCGGGCAAGACGTGACGTCCGGTGTCTATCCACTGTTCTTTCTGGTCGAGCAATGACAGCATGGACAGGCGTGGGGCCTCGGCATGACAAAAATGATCCCAGGCACCTTGGCTGACAGAAATAGCCGACAGGCCCGCTGTTCCCGCCAAGGCCTTTTGTGGACCGATGACGGTGATATCAATGCCGAGACTGTCCACATCCAATGCGTGGCCACCAATGGATGCAACGGCATCGACGATGGTGAGGATGCCGCGCTCTCGGGCATAGGCGATGATCTCTTCCAGCGGGTTGAGAATACCGCTGGCCGATTCCGCGTGGACGAGCGAGAGCATCGCAATATCGGGATTGTCATCGATGGCGCGAGTGACCGCGGTGAGCGTGATGGGCAGCGCCGGTTCCGCGATGAGGTTGACGACATCGGCGCCGCCGCGTTCAAGCCACGTCCCAAACCATGTTCCGTAAGGGCTGGTCACAAGATTGAGGGCTCTGAGGCCGGAGCGCGCGAGGCTGGCAGCGACCGCTTCCAGAGCCAGAACGGCTTCCGCCTGGATCAGCAGCACATCGTTTTTCGTGCCCATGAGCGCGCCCAGTCTGTCCGCCAGCTGCGCGTAACGGTCCGGCGGAAAGGAGGGGATATCGAGAAGGTGGCTCCAGTCACGATGGGGCATGGTCGAGTTCTCTGTCAATGCATAGGTGTAGCGTTGCGAAGATCGTGCCGATCAGTCCCTGTTGCTTTTGCGACCAATCGACATGATGCGTTCGCGTAGAACTTTGGCGAGATTTCGGGTGTTGCGATACATATGCACCTGCGCTGCCACCTGCCGCACGTCGCGGTCGCTGTTTTGCGCCAGACCGATGACGAGGGTGCCCATGTCAGCGGATTCGCCCCAGAAACCTTTGAACGTACTTCCTTCGTCAGCTCCGCAGATGTCGGTGCGCAAGATGTTGGCGTCGTCCAGATGCCATTCCGTCAGCTTCTGCATGAGCAGCCGCTCGATGGACTGGCGCGAGTAGCTTTCATCGACGGCCAGCTTCCAGACATAGGCTTCGCCCATGGTCATGAAGACGACAGCGGAAGCGATGGCCTGGCCATTGAGGTTGACGGTATGGATACGCACCGAATCGACTTCTGCCAGATTGGTGATGGCCTCACGCGCAAAGGCTGCGCGGTATCGATCACTGACAAGGGCCGAGCGTTTGCGGCCTTTGGAGCCGCTCGCCTCCAGAGCGAGAAACTCTTCCGTGCGTAGTCTGATATCCTGAGGCTGTCTGGCGATGTCGTGGGTCAGGGTGCCCATGCTTTCAAGATGCTGCCAATGGCTTTGGAGCTCTTGCAACTGTCCGGCCGACAGAACATTTTGCAGGTACAGACTGGCGTCAGTCTGGCTTTCCAGCATCATGCGCCGGTGAGGCTCGGCGGTTGCCAGGGGCAGATTTCGGCTGAGCGCGATGGCCTTGATCATCCGCGTAAACGCGCCATCCAGCCGCAAGGTTGGAAGCACCAGGACATCCGGCAGGCGCAATTCCGGCTGCGACAGCGCATCCAGCAGATTATCGATGGTTTCTGCGGCTCCCTCAGAATCAACCAGAGGCGTGCCAAGCGGTCCAAATGGATTTGACCATGCGCGCAAAATAGACGGCCCGACCGAAAAGCCCGGCTTTTCGACCGTGAATGGCATGAGAAAACGCATGCGTGAGCGAATACCGTTTTCATCGCGCATCAGCGCAAACCGCACGGCGCGGTTATCGACACGGGGCATGGCCGGTGCGAGCAGCTTTCCGGTGAAGAAAATATTGGGCTCGACGACCCGGTTCGACAGAAAGTCCAATTCCTCTTGGAGATCATATCCAAGCTGGGCTGGGTATATACAGAATTCGCGCCCGGAACGGCCCACGCGAACACTGCTATCGGCGGCGGGACGGTCAGGCATTGTTTTTGCTATCAATCTTGCGAAACGGTCATCTCGCATATCTGGATCGTTCGGATCGCTTGCCATTCTCGTCTTGAACCGTCTTTCCTACGCCTGTTCGTGACACGTCTCTGCCTCACATGACCCATCCGTCAGGATGGACTTTTTTGGCGAGAGCCCGATCGTATCATATCTATCAGCTTTTGCTCATAGGATTTCAATCATACATCGAAACGTGAACAGATTTAACCAAATACGATGCGAACCTATTTCAAAACACACAACCGCGCCATGTCTATGGAAGAACAGGGGTTATTCTGCGCTTCGGGTAAAGACCCAGAACGAGGGCGCAACCCAGAATAATGATTGCAGCGCCGATGAACTGAAGCTGCGACAGTGGCTCGTCAAGTACCACAGCACCCACAATCACGGCGATTACGGTTACCACAAACTCCACGCTGATGGTTTTGGTTGCGCCGATGAGCGAGACAAGCCTGAAATACGTGACGTATGTCAGCGCGCTCATGATGATGGCGAGCCCGAACAGGGAGACGAAATCAATCAGCCGGGGTGTCGAAGGGACGGGGACGACGAACAGCAAAGGCAGCGTCATGATGCCACCGGCCAGAAACGCGCCGATCGTGATTTCCCAGGCCCCAGACCCTCTCAGGTGGCGGCTTGCATAATTGCTGCCGAAGGCCGCGCAGATGCAGCCGATCAGGCAGATGGCGCATCCGATGATGAAGGCCGGGGTAGCCGGAACGGCCGGGAAGCCCACGAGAATGACAATGCCGCCAAAGCCCAGCACCATACCGACGAGGCTCTGCAAGGAGATTTTCTCCAATCCCCAGAGTTGGCCGATCAGCATCGAAAACAGGGGAATGCTCGCCACCAGAATGGCGGCCATGGCGGTGCCGATGATCGGCGTGGCGTAGGAGAGGCCAATGAGCTGGCCTGCAACCGTCGTTGCACCCACAACGGCAAATGCACCCCATCCGGCGCTGAAATTCAGCTTTCGCTTGGTCGCACGCGCGATGATGAGCAGGGTGAAGCTGGCAATGAAACACCGCAACGTCACAGCGCCGATCCACCCGAAAGCGGCCACGACATGCAACACCAGCATGAACGACAATCCCCATGCGACGGCAAGAAACGTATAGGCGGCGAGTTCTGCGGGTTTCATGGGGTCGATCCAGAATGGAAACTTTGCCGAGCGTTACGAAAGCGCCGACGACGCGTCAATGGATTTCATGGTGGTGTGTTCGCCCAGGCGACCGGCTGCGAGCAGGTCGCGCTTCTTTAGACGCAAAACCGCGTCTTGGTAAGAGACTGGATCGACCGATGAGGCGACCATTTTTGGGCAAGCGCAGCGATCAACGATCGGCCCAAAGAAAAGACCCGCAAACACTGTTTGCGGGTCCCATTGCTTCACGGCGCGAGGTTCAATCAAGCTTGATCGAAAACGCCGTGGCAGTGCTTGTATTTTTTGCCGGAACCGCAAGGGCAGGCTTCATTGCGGCCAATCTTGCCCCATGTGGCGGGATTGTTAGGGTCGCGTTGCTCTGGCGGAACGAAGGCTGCGGATGAGGCCGCGTCCTGCATGGCAAACTCGTCTTCACCGGTCACCGGATCGAGATGATGGGCTGTCATCTCGGGCAATTCAGGCTGCGGAGGATCGCGCACCAGCTCAACGCGCATCAACTGGGCGGTCACTTCTTCGCGCAGGTTGGACAACAGCGCCTGGAAAAGCTCGAACGCTTCGGCCTTGTATTCCTGCAACGGGTCGCGCTGAGCATAACCGCGGAAACCAACGACGGAGCGCAGGTGATCAAGGTTGACGATGTGTTCGCGCCACAGATGGTCGATGGTCTGAAGGATGACCGAACGCTCGACATAGATCATGACCTCGGGGCCAAAACGCTCGGCCTTGTCCGTCATGGTCTTGTCTGCGGCTTCAGTGATGCGTTGCAGAATATCGTCTTCGGCGATGCCTTCTTCCTTGGCCCACTCGTCGACGGGCAGGTCAAGGTTGAGGAAGCGCTCGAGCCCGGCTTTCAGGCCAGCAATGTCCCACTGCTCCGCATAGGCGTTTTCCGGCACGTGCTTGGTCACGAGCGCTTCGATGACTTCGTTGCGCATATCGGCAGCGGTTTCACCGATATTATCGGCTTCCATCAGCTCCAGACGCTGATCGAAGATGACCTTTCGCTGATCGTTGAGAACGTCGTCGTATTTCAAAAGGTTTTTGCGCGTTTCGAAGTTGCGGGCTTCGACCTTCTTCTGGGCGCGCTCCAGTGCCTTGTTGATCCAGGGATGGACGATGGCCTCGCCATCTTTGAGACCAAGCTTCTGCAACATCGAATCCATACGGTCGGAGCCGAAGATGCGCATCAGGTCGTCCTGAAGCGACAGATAGAATTTCGAGCGACCGGGATCACCCTGACGACCGGAACGGCCACGCAACTGGTTGTCGATACGACGGCTTTCGTGACGTTCGGTGGCGATGACGAAAAGACCGCCGGCGGCCAGCGCCTTGTCTTTGAGGACCTTGATCTCTTCGCGGATCTTTCGTTCCATGGCGTCCCGTTCGTCGCCGGGCTCGACACCTTCAAGCTCGCGCTCGAGGCGCATATCGACGTTGCCGCCGAGCTGAATGTCGGTACCACGACCGGCCATGTTGGTGGCGATGGTGACCGCACCGGGAACACCAGCCTGCGAGACGATATAGGCCTCCTGCTCGTGATAGCGGGCATTCAGAACCTGGAAATTCTCAAACCCGGACTGACGCAGCATGGTGGCCAGAAGTTCGGACTTTTCAATCGACGTCGTACCGACGAGGACAGGCTGGTCGCGCTCATGGGCGACCTTGATCTGTTCGATGATCGCCTTGAACTTCTCTTCGCCGGTCCGGTAGACCTCGTCGTCTTCGTCGATACGCTGGATCGGCAGGTTGGTCGGAACCTCGATCACGTCGAGGGTGTAGATGTTGTTGAATTCTTCCGCTTCCGTCGATGCCGTACCGGTCATGCCGGAGAGCTTCTTGTACATGCGGAAATAATTCTGGAAGGTGACGGACGACAGCGTCTGGTTTTCCGGCTGGATCTGCACCTTTTCCTTGGCTTCGAGCGCCTGGTGCTGACCTTCCGAATAACGACGACCCGGCATCATGCGACCGGTGAACTCATCGATGATGACGATTTCATCGTTGCGAACGATGTAGTCCTTGTCGCGCTGAAACAGCTTGTGGGCCTTTAACGCGTTGTTCACGTGGTGAACGATGGCGACGTTTTCGATGTCGTAGAGTGATTCGCCCTTGAGCAGGCCTGCATCGCGTAACAGGTTTTCGAGCTTTTCGGTGCCGTCTTCCGAGAAATTGGCCGAACGCTGCTTCTCGTCGATCTCGTAATCTTCCGGCGACAGCATCGGAATAAAGGCGTCGATGGTGTTGTAGAGATCGGAGCGGTCGTCCAGCGGGCCAGAGATGATGAGCGGCGTACGCGCTTCATCCACCAGGATCGAATCGACTTCGTCGACGATGGCGTAGTGGTGACCACGCTGCACCATCTGTGACTTTTCGTATTTCATGTTGTCGCGCAGATAATCGAAGCCGAGTTCGTTGTTCGTCGCGTAGGTGATGTCGCAGGCATAGGCTTCGCGGCGCTGGTCGTCATCAAGACCGTGGACGATGACGCCCGTCGTCAGGCCGAGGAAGCTGTAGAGGCGCGCCATGGTGGCGGCGTCGCGCTGTGCCAGATAATCGTTGACGGTCACGACGTGAACGCCCTTGCTCTCAAGCGCGTTGAGGTAGACTGCCAGGGTCGCGACAAGCGTCTTGCCTTCACCTGTCTTCATTTCGGCGATGTCGCCGGAGTGAAGAATCATGCCGCCCGTGAGCTGAACGTCGAAGGGGCGCATGCCGAGAACGCGGCGCGACGCTTCGCGTGCAACGGCAAAGGCCGGGACGAGAATGTCGTCGATCGTCTTGCCATCGGCCAGTTGCTGTCGGAATTCGACGGTCTTTGCCTTCAGCGCCTCGTTGGAGAGCGCCTTCATCTCTTCCTCGAGTGCACCGATTGCCGTGATATTGCTACGATAGGAGCGGACACGGCGCTCATTTGCCGAACCGAACAACTTGCGGGCTATTCCGCCGAGACTGACCATCTTAGTGGCCCTTTCTGAAATTCCGTTTTGCCAAGGCGTTGCGGTCTGGCATCGCATTTACGTACAAATGACAGACTTGACCCTTAAACGTATCTGGACGCGAGGTTGAGCGACAGATAAGAGGGGGGGCAAATGATGTCAACGGTTCTGCCCGTTACAGAATGGCCACATTCCGGTGTTTGGAAGTTTTTTCAGCCGGAAAACCACGTCTGGAGCCGGCATTGTCTCCGAAAGGTTTAATATGTTGCGCTATAATAGAATTGCGGCTGCTGTCATCGTGGCAACGCTTGGTCTTCAATTTCCTGCTTTCGCGCAGGAAGATGCCGTTGTCGCAAAGGTCGGCGATCTCGAAATCCGCCAGTCGGAACTCGATCTTGCCATGAGCAACCTCGATCCGCAGCTTGCCCAGCTTCCTGACGAACAGAAGAAGGTTGCGGCGCTGTCCGGCGCAATCGACGTGAAGCTCCTGGTGAAGGACGCGACGGCGGAAGGTCTCGAAAAGACCGAAGACTTCAAGAAGCGCCTCGCTTTCATCACGGATCGCGAACTCCACAACGCATATTTCCGCAAGCACGTGGTTGATGCCGTGACCAATGAAGAGGTCAAGGCGCGCTACGAGAAGGAAGTCGCTGCGCTGCCGCAGGAAGAAGAAATCAAAGCTGCCCATATTCTGGTCGCGACCGAAGAGGAAGCCAAGGATGTGATCAAGCAGCTGGACGGCGGCAAGGATTTTGCAGCGCTGGCCAAGGAAAAGTCGACCGATTCCAACAAGGATGACGGCGGCGATCTCGGCTGGTTCGGCAAGGGCCGCATGGTTCCGGAGTTCGAAGAGGCAGCCTTCAAGCTTGAAAAGGGCGCTTATACGAAGGTGCCCGTGAAGTCGCAGTTCGGCTTCCACGTGATCAAGCTGGAAGACAAGCGCGTTGCACCGCCTCCAGCCTATGAGCAGGTCGAAGCCCAGGTCCGCCAGCTCGTCATGCGCGACAAATATGTTGCCCTGATCGAAAAGGCGAAGGCCGAACAGAAGATCGACATTCCTGACGAAGCCATGCGCAAGGCTTACGAAGAAGCCAGCAAGCAGCAGGCAGAAGCGCCTGCCGCGGCCCCTGCACAGCCGTAAGTCTCTGTACTGGACAGGGCGGCGATGAGTCGCCCTGTTTCACGTCCTTCTTTTCGAAAAATGCAGGTTCCCCGCCAATGTCCGCTGCCGTTTCTCCACTCGCCCCGAAATCCTACCCCGATATGCCCGCGCTTCGCGGTGTGCGAATGGCAACGGCTGCCGCAGGCATCAAATACAAGAACCGCACCGATGTTTTGCTGATGGTGTTCGACAAGCCTGCCTCTGTCGCAGGTGTTTTCACCAAATCGAAATGCCCATCCGCCCCTGTGGATTTCTGCCGCACCAATCTGCCGGGCGGTATTGCCCGCGCCGTTGTGGTGAATTCAGGCAATGCCAACGCCTTTACCGGCGTCAAAGGCCGGGCTGCGACCGAGTTGACGGGAAAATCTGCCGCAGACGCTGTGGGATGCTCGACCAGCGAAGTGTTTCTCGCCTCCACCGGCGTCATTGGAGAGCCGCTCGACGCAACGAAATTCGCAGGCGTCCTCGGCCAGATGAACACGGATGCGACAGGCGATTTCTGGCAGGAAGCTGCCAAGGCGATCATGACCACCGATACCTATCCGAAGGTATCGACACGCACGGCGCAGATCGACGGTGTGACCGTCACCATCAATGGCATCGCCAAGGGTGCGGGCATGATCGCGCCCGACATGGCGACGATGCTGTCCTTCGTGGTCACGGATGCCGATATTGCGGCACCTGCCTTGCAGGCCCTGCTGGCGGCGGGCGTCGGTCCGACCTTCAATTCCGTCACGGTCGATAGCGATACGTCCACATCCGATACGCTGATGCTGCTTGCCACGGGTGCGGCCCGTGAGGACGGACAGGCGCGCATCGATCATGCCGACGACCCCAAACTCGGCGCCTTTCGTGAGGCGTTGAACGATCTGTTGAAGGATCTGGCGCTGCAGGTTGTTCGCGATGGCGAAGGCGCGCGCAAGATGGTGGAAATCACTGTGACGGGTGCCGAGAGCGATGCTGCGGCCAAGACGATTGCGCTTTCCATCGCCAACTCTCCGTTGGTCAAGACGGCCGTTGCCGGTGAAGATGCCAATTGGGGTCGCGTGGTGATGGCTGTCGGTAAATCCGGCGAACTGGCGGATCGTGATCGGCTCGCCATCTGGTTTGGCGATGTGCGTGTGGCGGTGAACGGCGAACGCGATGCTGACTATTCTGAAGCCGATGCAAGCGCGGTGATGAAACAGCAGGATATTCCGGTCAAGGTCGATATTGGTCTGGGCAGCGGTACCGCCACGGTATGGACCTGCGATCTGACCAAGGAGTATGTCGAAATCAACGGCGACTACCGGAGCTGATGGTGGAGACATCCGATATGCGCAGCGTTCCTGCCAATCTTCCTCTTGTTCGCCGTCTGGAAGCCGTTAGCTTTCGGGCATGGCCTGCATCATCGGTGCTCTATGACGGTAGCTGG
This sequence comes from Agrobacterium sp. rho-8.1, assembly GCF_033957725.1. NCBI lineage: Bacteria > Pseudomonadati > Pseudomonadota > Alphaproteobacteria > Hyphomicrobiales > Rhizobiaceae > Agrobacterium > Agrobacterium sp. rho-8.1. The sequence goes on along the minus strand of NZ_CP192789.1, from coordinate 454,209 downwards.
CAGATCCGGTTGACGGGATCGCACCCCTCCAAGCGGATCAATTGCGTCGTGCCGCTCGACCCATCAGATTACGGCAATTGCGATCAGCGGCTGGAAAAGGCCCGCAAGCGTTTCGAAGATTTCGGGCGGTCGTTGATCGTGCGGGAAACGACATTGATGCCGCCGCAACTGCGCGCGCATATGTTCGATGATGGCTGGACGGTGTTTGAAGAGGTCGATGTCATGACCTCGGATATCGCATCCGCCGAACTGCCCGAAACGATAGCACATCTGCCCAGCCACGACATCGGCCGCTTCGTCGAGGCGAGCCTGAAGGTGAGCGGCGACGATCCGTCGCTGCGTTCCGCCATCGCCGAGATCGTCAGCTCCATCAAGCCCACCCTTGGTCTGTTCACCAAGGAAGAGGTGGAAGGCGAGCCGCAGGCGACCGTCATCTGCGTTCAGGACAATGACCTGGCCGGTATTCTGGCGCTTGAGGTCGCAGCGTCGATCAGGCGTCAGGGAGTAGCCACGCAGATCCTCACATCGGCCCTCCGCTGGGCGCGCATCTCTGGTGCAAAGACCGCCTGGTTGCAGGTTGTTTCGACCAATGTCGAGGCAATCGCGCTGTACGAGAAATTCGGCTTTTCCACAGCCTACACCTACCGTTACTGGCGCAAGGACGCTGTCTGATGACTGACGCCGGGCGAAATATTCTTCTCGTCGCAGCCTGTGCTCTTGTCGATACGGATGGTCGCATCCTGCTGGCGCAAAGGCCCGAAGGCAAATCGCTGGCCGGTCTGTGGGAGTTTCCCGGCGGCAAGGTAGAAAGCGGGGAAACGCCTGAGGAAACGCTGGTGCGCGAGCTCGAGGAAGAGCTGGGCATCAAGACGAAGGTTGCCTGTCTCGCGCCTCTGACATTCGCCAGCCACAGCTACGAGACGTTTCACCTCCTGATGCCGCTGTATGTCTGTCGTCGCTACGAGGGCATTCCGCGCGGAGCGGAGGGGCAGGCCATCAAGTGGGTCAAGCCGCAGGCATTGCGAGATTATCCCATGCCGCCTGCCGATGAGCCGCTCATCCCGTACCTCCAAGACTTGCTTTGAAAGCTGTTTTTAAAATAATTCGATAAACACGGGATTTCCACAGCTTCGTTTGTCTCGAAATGGGGCGTCATTAACCTTTCGTTCAGTACCCTCTGTCAACGTTACAGGCTGAACAATTGGTAAATGGCGCGTAGCGAGGCCTGACATGAACGAGGATTTCTGGAAAACCGTAGAGGATCGCAAAACCTATTCCGAAAAATCGCGCAGGATCGGCGTTGTGAATGTCGCGCTGCTGTTTGGCATGATCGCGATTGCCCTGTCCTTGATCGTTACCCCCATGCTTGCAGGCAAAATGCCGCCAGCGCGCTTTGCACAGGTGCCTGACAATTTCGATATGCTCAGCACGGGTTCTGTCCAGCGCAACGAGCCGTCCAACAAGACCTACAGCATTCGTCGCAGCGTCACGCAGCCAATGCCCGGCTCCGTCTGCATCGTCGAGGGCTATGCCAACGAGCCGAATTGCTGATTGCGTTTCCTTTAGACCGATACGGCCCTGACGCGCTCTGTTGACTGACGAATAACCTCGGAAATTTGAAGAAGCTGTTTGGCCAGCGGCGTTGCCTTGCGCCAGATCATGCCGATCGAGCGAACCGGTGCGGGTGCCTCGAAGTGCGACACCGATACCTGTGCCGAGCGCGTTTCCATGGGGACCGCCATCTCCGGGATCAACGTGATGCCGATACCGGCGCTGACCATCTGGACCAGTGTCGATAGTGAACTGCCTTCCATCACCTCACGCGGCTGGGCCGAGCCGACCTGGCAAAACGACAGGGCCTGGTCGCGGAAGCAGTGCCCTTCTTCCAGAAGCAAAAGCCGCATTTTTGGCAGCGTCGAGCGCTCCGGTACGGGCCTGCCCTCATCCTCTAGCCGGCGAACCAGCACGAATTTCTCGTCGAACAGTTTCAACTCCGTCAGTGACGGTTCGGAGATCGGCAAGGCGACGATGGCGAGATCGAGAGAACCCTGTTTGAGTTCCTCGATGAGCTTTGCCGTCTGGGTTTCTCGGATCTGGATTTCTATCCCGTCGAAGGCCTTGTTCAGATCGTTGATGATGGTGGGCAACAGATAGGGGGCGACCGTTGGTATGACGCCGATGCGCAGCCGCACCAGAAACGAGTTCTTCGACGTTCGCGCCAATTCACCCAGTTCGTCCATTCCCTGCAATATCTGGCGAACGCGAACGGCAAAGACTTGGCCGAACGCCGTCAGCTTGATTTCGCGCGCGCTGCGTTCAAACAGATCGTTGCCCAGCTCCTGTTCCAGCTCCTTGATCTGCATCGATAGGGCGGGCTGCGAAATGGCGCAGGCATCGGCGGCGATCCTGAAGCGTTTGTGGCGGGCCAGCGCTTCGAAATAACGAAGCTGTTTCAAGGTGATGTTCTTCATAACCACAGCTTATCGTAACGATCAGTAAATCCAACTTAAATTTATGGCAGCTAGTCGCTAAAAGGTCTTGAGGAGAGATTATATCTCGCTGGTCGCGCCCGATTTTATAAGGCTGCGATCGAGGCTGACCAACATGACGCAATTTTTGACCGTACGATCCTCTTTTGAAATCGCCACTGATTAAGTGACATGGAGACTAAAATGGACCAGAAAACCGATAGCGCAGGCCAATGTCCCGTCGCGCACGGCCAGACCCCGAAATCCGTTCGCACGAACCGGGATTGGTGGCCGAACCAGTTGAATATTCAGATCCTTCACCATGGATCGTCGTTGTCCGACCCGCTCGGACCCGATTTTGACTATGCAGAAGCGTTCGAGAAGCTCGATCTGGATGCGTTGAAGGCCGACCTTCACGCTTTGATGACAGATTCTCAGGAGTGGTGGCCAGCTGACTTCGGTCACTATGGCGGTCTTTTCATCCGCATGGCCTGGCACAGTGCCGGTACATATCGCATCACTGATGGCCGTGGCGGCGCCGGCGCCGGTCAGCAGCGTTTCGCACCGCTCAACAGCTGGCCTGATAACGCCAACCTCGACAAGGCCCGTCGTCTTCTGTGGCCGATCAAGCAGAAATACGGCAACAGCATCTCCTGGGCGGATCTGATGATTCTGACCGGTAACGTCGCGCTGGAATCGATGGGTTTCAAGACGTTCGGTTTCGCCGGCGGTCGTGCCGACGTCTGGGAGCCGGAAGAGCTGTTCTGGGGTCCTGAAGGCACGTGGCTGGGCGACGAACGCTACAGCGGCGAACGTGAACTGGCCGAACCGCTGGGTGCCGTTCAGATGGGTCTCATCTACGTCAACCCGGAAGGTCCGAACGGCAACCCCGACCCGCTGGCGTCCGCGCGCGACATCCGCGCGACCTTTGCCCGCATGGCGATGAACGACGAGGAAACCGTCGCTCTGATCGCAGGCGGTCACACCTTCGGCAAGACGCATGGTGCAGGCGACCCGTCATTGATCGGTGCCGAGCCTGAAGGCGGCGAACTTGAAGCGCAGGGTCTTGGCTGGCACAGCAAGTTCGGCACCGGCATCGGCAAGGACACGATTACCGGTGGTCCTGAAGTCACCTGGACGCAGACACCGACACAGTGGAGCAACTTCTTCTTCGAAAACCTCTTTGCTTTCGAATGGGAACTGACGGCTAGCCCGGCCGGTGCCAAGCAATGGGTGGCGAAGAATGCCGACCCATCCATCCCCGATGCCTACGATTCATCCAAGAAGCATCTTCCAACCATGCTGACATCGGATCTGGCGCTGCGTTTCGACCCCGCTTACGAGAAGATTTCTCGCCGCTTCCTGGAAAACCCGGATCAGTTCGCCGATGCGTTTGCGCGCGCATGGTTCAAGCTGACGCACCGCGATATGGGGCCAAAGGTTCGCTACCTTGGACCTGAAGTACCGGCCGAAGACCTGATCTGGCAGGACGTCATTCCACCTGTCGATCATCCGCTCGTTGATGATGCCGATATCGCCAGCTTGAAGGCAAAGGTTCTTGCCACGGGTCTGACGGTGCAGGAACTGGTTTCGACAGCCTGGGCCTCAGCATCCTCGTTCCGTGGCTCCGACAAGCGAGGTGGTGCCAATGGTGGCCGCATTCGCCTGGAGCCACAAAAGAACTGGGAAGCCAACCAGCCAACGCAGCTGGCCAAGGTTCTCGGCGTTCTCGAAGGCGTGCAGGCAGACTTCAACGCTGCCCAGACAGGTGGCAAAAAGATATCTCTGGCCGACCTTATCGTGCTTGCCGGTGCCGCCGGCGTCGAAAAGGCGGCGAAGGCCGCGGGACATGATATCACCGTTCCGTTCACGCCTGGCCGCACCGACGCCTCGCAGGAGCAGACGGATGTGCATTCGTTCGAGGCGCTTGAGCCTCGTGCCGACGGCTTCCGCAACTATGTCAGCAAGACACGCCACCAGTTCATGAAGCCGGAGGAAGCCCTTGTGGACCGCGCCCAGCTTCTGAAGCTGACCGGTCCTGAAATGACGGTTCTGGTCGGTGGCCTTCGTGTGCTGAAGGTTGGCGAGACCGAGCATGGCGTTTTCACCCGTCGTCCTGAAACGCTGACGAACGACTTCTTCGTCAACCTCCTGGACATGGACCTGCAATGGGCGCCTGTTTCCGGCAAGGATGGTACCTATGAGGCACGTGACCGCACCACCAATGAGATCCGGTGGACGGGCACCCGCGTCGATCTGATCTTCGGTTCGCACTCCCAGCTTCGTGCTCTGTCGGAGGTCTACGCATCCTCTGACGCCAAGACGAAGTTCGTCAACGACTTCGTTTCGGCCTGGAACAAAGTCATGAATGCCGACCGTTTCGATCTGGTCTGATACACCCATATGAACCACTGATAGAACCGGGCGTGGCCTCTGCCACGCCCGGTATATGGTCCTTCTAAAATTTGAAACCATTTCTAAATATTTTACCGAATTTGCTAACGATCCTTAAAAACATTGGATAAACCGGTGTTACGCGCCAATCTCTGTAACATTAGGCGCCGCTTTTTATCTCTGGATCCAGCCCCGCCACGCCTCGACTAAAAAAATGCAGCGGGAGTATTGTATCAAGTTCTGATATAAGGTTTTTGAAGAGATCGTGATATCGGCGAGTGGTTGGCCGTCGTCTTTCAAAGGACACCTAAAATGCGTGCTGCGCAATTCGTTCTCAGTGCCTTTTTGTCACTCGCATGGCTTTCAGGCGCCAGCGCGGGTTCGCTGCCTACCCCGTCCGGCAAGACCATCCTGACGATTTCCGGCAACATCACCAATACCAATGTGGACGGTGCCGCAAAATTCGATCGCGCCATGCTTGAGGGATTGGGCATTGTCACAGTAGAGACGAAGTCGCCATGGTATGACGGGGTTACGCGTTTCGACGGGGTTTCACTTAAAAAACTGATGGAATATGTCGGGGCCGGTGGTACTACGGTAACGGCCGTGGCCTTGAACGACTACATGAGCACGCTTCCGCTGGCGGACTTTCAGAAGTTCAATGTCATTCTCGCCATGAAGCGCAACGGGACTTACATGGAGGTTCGTGAAAAAGGGCCGCTGTTCGTGATCTATCCCTATGACAGCACGCCTGAGCTTCAGACCCAGACATATTATGCACGTTCCGCTTGGCAGGTGGCAAAGCTGATCGTCGAGTAAAGGTGCACATTGCGAAAGGTACTGGCGGTCATCATCTGCTGCTTCGTGTTGGCGACGGGCTACATTGCCTATGTTATCACCGAGCGGCAAAACGCTCTTCAAAAATTCTCGCGTTATAATGATTCCTGGGCGGTCAGTCAGACGGTTGCTGAATATCTGCGTCTTCAAAACACGCTCTATGGATTTGTTCTGGACCCCAACAGTGTCAGCCGCGATGACCTGAACCTGCGCCTCGACATCATGCTCGGCAGGGTGGAGCTTTTGCAGCATGGCAAGCTTGGCGAATTCATTGCCGCGCGCCGGGAGTGGCGTGATCTCGTCAAAAAGCTGAGCGACGTGCTGGTCGACCTCGACAAGAACGTCGATCAGATGCAGCCAGACTATGTGCGCGCATTGTTGCCGGTTATGGGCGCGCTTGACGGGCCGTTGACGACGCTTGCATCGTCGTCTCTGGAATTTGACGTGGACCTGATCGATTCTGCCCAGGCCGAAGTGCGCCAACTGCACATGATCTACACCGGCCTCGCAGGAGGCCTCATCATCTGCGGCATCGCCCTCATCCTGCTGCTTAACCGTCACAACAATCTGCTGGACCGGGCGCAAAAAGACATGCGTGGACTCACGGATGAACTTCGTTCGGCTACGCTTGAATTACAGGAAAACAATGTTCGCCTTGCCCATGATGCGTATCACGACGCCCTGACCGAACTTCCCAATCGCGCCTTGTTTCGCCAGGAACTGGATCTGAGACTTTCCGCTTCGAAGTCCAGCGCGGCCACGGTCCTGTTACTCGATCTCGACGGCTTCAAGGACATCAACGACACGCTGGGCCACGATGTCGGAGATGCGCTGCTTCAGGCCATCGGGTCGCGACTTTCCTCGCTGAACAAGGCAGGCGACGTCGTCTGCCGTCTGGGTGGCGATGAGTTTGCGGTCATCTCCAGCGGGATGAGCGAAGATGACTCGATGGCCTTTGCGACAATGCTGATCGATGCCATCAGCGAGCCATATATCCTGGGCGAAATGGAAATCAAGATCGGGACCTGCGTGGGTATTGCGGTCTCCAAAGATGTCACGCATGCCGACGAATTGTTCAAGCGCGCCGATCTGGCACTTTACGAAGCAAAGGCGCAGGGCCCCGGGAGTGCATGCCTGTTTCAGGCGCACATGCAACAGCAGTTGATGGAGCGGCGCTCGTTTGAGGCCGACCTGCAATTGGCCATCCAGAACAACGAGATGGAAGTTTACTACCAGCCACAAATTCTGACGAGGACACGCGAAATCTGCGGCTTCGAAGCTTTGCTGCGCTGGACGCACCCGGTGCGCGGGAAAGTGCCGCCATCCGCCTTCATCCCGGTCGCAGAGCGCACGGGACTGATCCACTCCCTGGGCAAATGGGCGATGGATACCGCATGTCAGCAAGCGATGACCTGGAAGGGCGACATGAAGGTTGCGATCAACCTCTCCCCGGTCCAGTTCCGTAGCACCACCCTTATTCAGAACATTGTCGATGCGCTTGACAAGACCGGTCTTGATCCCGGCAGGCTTGAACTCGAAATTACCGAGTCGGTTCTGCTGAACAAGAGTGACCAGACAATGGAGACGCTGGGGAAATTGAAGGGCGTCGGCATACAGCTTGCCATGGACGATTTTGGAACCGGGTACTCTTCGCTTGGCAACCTCAAGGGCGTCCCTTTCGACAAGATCAAGATCGATCAGTCATTTCTGCGGGACGTCACCACCGATCCGGACGCGCTCGCCATCGTCGAATTCATTGTCGGCATGGCCAAAAGCCTTCGCATGAAGACGATTGCCGAGGGTATCGAGACGCAGGAGCAGTTCGACTGCATGACAAAGCTCGGATGCGACCAGATGCAGGGCTATCTGCTCGGCAGACCTGCTCCAGCTGAGAAACTTGCTCCCTTCAGATAGCTGACGCTAGATGTGAGCTTTCAGAAGGTTGTCCATTCGGAGTGGATTTAGGAGACTGGAGTTACCACAGCTCAGTTTTTCAGGAGCGATCCGAATGGACATTCACAGGAATGTCCGAGTGCCCCCTTGCGTCGGGAGAAAATGGCCGTCGCCGTTCTCGGTGGCGCGCTCACGAGAGCGCAAGCGGCCCGCGTCTATGCCGTTAGTCCAAAGATCATGTCGCGCTGGGTTGAGTGCTTCAAGCAGGGGGGCGTGCTGCGATGGCCGACCGCGTATCACCGGCGACAGGACCGGCCAGAGCGACTCACGTGGCATCGGCTGGGAATACGTGCATGTTTTGCATCGACGACGCCTCTCGCATCGCCCTCACGGCGCTCTAAAATCAAAAACGACAATCAGTCGCCTCGCTCTAAACCGGGACACCGTGTTGAGGATCCACATCTAAGCGGGATGAGGCGCCTGATGTGCAATGAAGACCGAGCTTGCGTCGCTGACGATCTCGACATGGTGATAGGCTGATTGGCCGGCTTTGCCGCTGTCGCCTTCCAGGATCGCAGCGACGATAGTCGCATGTTCCTCATAGGATTTGGCAAGGCGCCCGGGCAGGCGGAATTGGGCACGGCGGAAGGGAGCGAGACGCGCGCGCGTCTGCATGACCATGTCCGCAACATGATCGTTGTGAGCGCCCCGATAGAGACGGTTGTGAAATTCGATGTTGTATGTCGCATAGTCTTCATCCGCTTCGGCAGAAACCATGTGCTTCGACTGGTGATGCTCGGTTTCCAGAATATGCCGTTCTTCGGCTGTCATCCGTTCCGCACACAGCCGAGCGCAGATAGCCTCCAGTTCAGCCATCGCCTCGAACATGGAATGTAGATAGACACCGGTCACATTGGTGACGACCGCGCTCCTGTTCGGTTCGCGTTCGACGAGACCCATCGCGCCCAGCTCTCTCAAAGCCTCGCGTACCGGTGTTCTGGAGACTTCGAAACGGGCGGCCAATGACCCTTCGTCCAATTTCGTTCCGGGCGGTACTTTGCCGGTGACGATCATGTCGGCAATCGAGCGCGTCATCTGCTCGACGGTGGTTCCGGTTCGAATGACCTCTTTGCGTCTGATCTGTTTCACGACATTCGCCTGCCTTCCCTTTGGGCACACACATGAAGCCCGCTACCTGAGATGTCAAATCTGATGGGGGCATCGGCGAGGGTGCACGCAAAAACCAAGCCAGTTCCTTGCGACAGGTGTACGGGTTTTGATTCAAGCTGAACCAGTGAGCCGCCTAATTATTCATCTTTGATCATGATTAATCTGTATGCACTTTTTGTATTCGTCGCAATCTACAGAAATTTATCCATCAATTTCAGCTGTTTGGATTCTGGCACGCACATTGCATGCACTTTTATGCGTGTATAATTCGCCGTAGCCCCAGGGAGCATCTCGATGACCAAATTCCTGCCCATCAATCGCCGCCACTTTCTCCAGACCTCGGTTGCCGGCGCTGTCGCCGGATTGGCACCGGGCTTTCTTGGCACCTCTGCCTTTGCCCAGGCCGCATTGACGGTCGGTTTCATCTATGTCGGTCCGAAGGACGACTATGGTTACAATCAGGCCCATGCCGAAGGCGCTGCGGTCATAAAGGCAATGCCTGGCGTTACGCTGATCGAAGAGGAAAATGTTCCGGAAACCGTCGATGTTCAAAAGACCATGGAGTCGATGATCAATCTCGACGGTGCGACGCTTCTCTTCCCGACATCCTTTGGTTACTTCGACCCGCATATGTTGGCTATGGCTGCAAAATACCCTGATGTTCAGTTTCGCCATTGCGGCGGTTTGTGGCAGGAGGGCAAACATCCAAAAAATACCGGCTCCTTTTTCGGCTATATCAGTCAGGGCCAGTATTTGAACGGCATTGCTGCCGGCCACGCTACCAAGAGCAAGAAGATCGGTTTCGTTGCTGCCAAGCCCATCCCGCAGGTGGTGCAGAATATCAATTCCTTCCTTCTGGGAGCACGTTCCGTCGATCCGGCCATCACCTGCCAGGTCATTTTCACGGGCGAATGGTCGCTTGCCATTAAAGAAGCGGAAGCAACCAATGCTCTGATCGATCAAGGCGCCGATGTTGTGACCTGCCATGTCGACAGTCCCAAGGTCGTCGTAGAGACGGCGGCAGGACGTGGCGCCTTCGTCTGCGGCTACCATGCCAACCAAAGCCCGTTGGCCCCGGAAAAATACTTGACCGGTGCCGAATGGGCCTGGGGCAACGTCTACAGCAAGTTCATTCAGCAGGCGCAGGCCGGTCAACCGCTCGGGAACTTCGTTCGCGGGGGCATCAAGGACGGTTTCGTCAAGATGAGCCCGCTGGGGCCCGGCGTCTCGGAAAAAGCGAGGACTCAATTCGAAGCGACACTCGCTGAGATCAAAACCGGCAAGTTTTCCGTCTTTAAAGGCCCATTGAAGGACAACAAGGGCAACGAGGTCGTGGGTGCTGGAAAGGCCTTTGCCGAGGACGCGATTGAACTGGAAAGCATGGCCTATCTGGTGGAAGGCGTTATCGGCTCCACCTCCTGATTGGCAAGCGGGGAAAGCACTATGACCTTAGAGGCGAACCATCGGGCTGTGTCCACAACGCCCGAACATCCCTCCGCGCTGCGGCCGCTTCTCGCCTGGTTGGCGCGGAGTGCCGAGCCCGTGGCGATTACCGTCTGTGCGGTCGTTGCCGGGCTGGCGCTTTTCTCGCTTTTCATTCTCGCGATCGGCAAATCGCCGCTCGTGCTCTTTCAACTGATGTATACCGGCGGTTTTGGCAGCTGGTTTTCGGTTCAAAACAGCCTCAGTCGCGCAGCACCGCTGCTTTTGACGGCGCTCTGTGTGGCGCTGCCCGCCCGGTTGGGCCTGACCATCATCGGGGGTGAGGGGGCGGTCGTTCTGGGTGGCGTGGCAGCAGCCGCTGCGGCCTTGCCACTCATAGGGGTCGCACCACCTGCCGTCGCGCTCGCGGCAATGGCAATCGCTGCCATGGCCATGGGCGGCTTGTGGATCGGTTTTGTAGGCTTCCTGCGCCACTATCGCGGTGTCAACGAGACGATCTCCTCGCTGCTTCTCGCCTATATCGCGATTGCGCTGATGAACCAGTTCGTCGAGGGGCCGTTGCGCGATCCGGCAAGCCTCAACAAACCTTCGACAGCGCCCCTGCCAGCCGATTACATGATGGGACATATTCCGGGCATGGATGTTCACTGGGGGCTCGTCATTGGCGTCGTCGCCTGTATCGTTTCCTGGGTTCTCATTGAAATCACAAGCGTCGGTTTCGCAGCCCGCATTGCCGGGGGAAATGTGCGGGCCGCGCAAATCCAAGGCCTGCCGGTCGGCAAACTCATCGTTGGCTTCACCGCTATTGCCGGTTCCTTTGCGGGTCTTGCCGGGATGATCGAGGTTGCAGCGGTTCAAGGCAGCGCCAATGCCACGATTGCTGCCGGCTATGGCTATACTGGCATTCTCGTTGCCTTCCTCGCCCGCCACAACCCGCTGGCAATCATACCGGTCGCAATTTTGCTGGGTGGCATCGATGCGTCAGGCGGCTTGATCCAGCGGCGCATGGGGCTGCCCGATGCGACGGTTCTCGTTTTGCAGGGGACACTCTTCGTCGTCATCCTGTTGTGCGAAATGTTTTACGGCCGGTTCAAAGTCTTCAATCCCGACCTCTGGAAAAGGAGCTGATGATGGACGAAACAGGTATCGGCATATGGGGCGTGCCACTGGCGATCCTCTCGGGGGCGATCCGTGTCTCGACGCCCTTCATCTTCGTCAGCCTCGGCGAGACGATCACCGAACGCTCCGGTCGCATCAATCTGGGGCTCGAAGGTACACTCGTTTTCAGCGCCATGACCGCCTATGGTGTTGCCGTCATGACCGGCTCGGCATGGCTTGGGGTTCTCGCCGCCATGGTAGCCGGTGCCATGTTCGGGCTGCTGCACGGCTGGATTTGCAAATTTCCGAAGGTCAACGACATCGCCATCGGTATTGCGATGATGCAGTTCGGGCTCGGGCTGGCATTTTTCCTCGGCAAATCCTTCATTCAGCCCGTAGCGCCAAAACTGCCATCGATCCCGCTGGGTGGCTGGTCTTCGCTGGGGCAGGTACAGGCGGCACTCAACATCAACGTCCTGTTCTTCATCGGCGCGGCGCTTGCCCTTTTTCTTCACTGGGCCCTCAAGAACACAAAAACAGGCCTCATTCTGCGCGTCGTCGGCGACAGCACAGATGCGGCCCGCGCCATGGGTATCAACCCTGATCGTGTCCGCCTGCTCGCGACGGCTGCGGGTGGAGCACTGGCTGCCATCGGCGGCGCGTATCTCTCCCTGTTTTATCCTGGCTCCTGGAACGAGGGGATATCGTCCGGGCAGGGCCTCATGGCCGTTGCTCTTGTCATCTTCGCCCGCTGGAACCCCATGGGCTGCTTTCTGGCGTCCCTCCTGTTCGGCGGCGCGGGCGCGTTGGGCCCGGCGCTGCAATCGGTGGGGGTCACACAAGGCTACTATCTGTTTTACGCCGCTCCCAACGTTCTCACACTCGTCATTCTGATCGTCACATCGTCGCCCGTGCGGTCCATGGTCGGTGCGCCGGGTGCGTTATCCCTGACAAAATGAAAGGAACACGTTCATGAACGGTCTTGGTGGTCTCAACAAATCGGAACACGGCGTCGGTATCGGCCTTGTCCAGCTGCAACTGCCCCTCACGGTGACAAAGGCGGATATTGCCGCGCAAACGCAGGTGATCGTCGACCTCGTCGCCAAGGCCCGACGGAACCAGCCGGGCATGGATCTGGTGGTGTTCCCCGAATATGCCCTGCACGGCCTGTCAATGGATATCAATCCCGATATCATGTGCACGCTTGACGGCCCCGAGGTCGCGGCCTTCAAGAAAGCCTGCCGCGACAATGCGATTTGGGGCTGCTTCTCCATCATGGAGCTGAACCCCGGCGGCATGCCCTACAATTCCGGCATCGTGATCGATGATACCGGTGAGGTGAAGCTATATTATCGCAAGATGCACCCCTGGGTGCCGGTCGAGCCCTGGGAACCGGGTGACCTCGGAATTCCCGTCATCGACGGGCCAAGGGGTGCCAAGCTGGCGCTGATCATCTGCCACGACGGCATGTTCCCGGAAATGGCCCGCGAATGCGCCTACAAGGGAGCCGAGATCATGATCCGCACGGCGGGCTATACGGCTCCGATCCGCGACAGCTGGCGTTTTACCAACCAGTCCAATGCGTTCTGCAATCTGATGGTCACGGCCAATGTGTGCATGTGCGGCTCGGACGGCACCTTCGATTCCATGGGCGAAGGCATGATCTGCAATTTCGACGGTTCGATCATCGCCCATGGCACTTCGGGCCGCGTCAACGAGATCATTACGGCGGAGGTTCGACCGGACCTCGTGCGCGAGGCCCGGCTCGGGTGGGGCGTCGAAAACAACCTCTACCAGTTCGGGCATCGCGGCTTCGTGGCCGTTGCGGGCGGCGCTCAGGATGCGCCCTACACCTACATGCACGACCTCATCGCCGGACAATACCGCCTTCCCTACGAGGACGCCGTGAAAGTGACGGATGGCACCTCCTGCGGTTTTGACAAGCCCACCCGGCGCTATGGCGAAACCTCGAAACCCGATGGCAAATAGGAGAGACATCATGGATGCGATGGTTGAAACCGCGAGGCACTTTATCGATGCCGATCCCTATCCGTGGCCCTATAACGGCGCGCTGAGGCCGGAAAACACAGCGCTCATCATCATCGACATGCAGACCGATTTTTGCGGAAAGGGCGGTTATGTCGATCATATGGGCTATGATCTTGCCATGGTGCAGGCGCCGATCGAGCCGATCAGGACAGTGCTCGTCGCCATGCGGGCAAAAGGCTACCACATCATCCACACCCGCGAGGGACACAGGCCTGATCTTGCCGATCTTCCGGCCAACAAGCGCTGGCGCTCCCAGCGTATTGGTGCCGGCATCGGCGATGCAGGGCCCTGCGGTCGCATCCTGACGCGCGGCGAACCGGGCTGGGATATCATTCCCGAACTCTACCCGATTGAAGGCGAGACCATCATCGATAAGCCCGGCAAGGGCTCCTTCTGTGCCACGGATCTCGACCTGATTTTGCGCCAGAAGCGCATCGAGAACCTCATTCTCACCGGCATCACCACCGATGTCTGCGTATCGACGACGATGCGCGAGGCGAACGATCGCGGCTTCGAATGCCTGTTGCTGGAGGATTGCTGTGGCGCGACCGACCATGGCAACCATTTGGCAGCCATCAAGATGGTCAAGATGCAGGGCGGGGTTTTCGGCGCTGTCTCCAATTCGCAAACTCTGGTAGAGGCACTGCCCTGATGTCATCCATGCGTGCCCATGTCTATCGTGTGTCGGCAGACGGGCCGGACGACGTTTCCGGTGTCGAGGCTCTGTTCGCTCAAGGGCTTGCCCCTCAGTCCGTCGTTGCGGTTCTCGGTAAGACCGAAGGCAACGGTTGCGTCAACGATTTCACCCGTGGTTATGCCAGCCAGAGTTTCGAGGCTCTGTTTCGCCGCTATGGGGTCGAAGGCGTCACGACCGTCATGTCAGGCGGCACGGAGGGCGCGCTGTCGCCACATTGGACGGTTTTCACCAGCGAGAGGGTTGACGCCCCGGGCGAACGGGCGCTTGCTATCGGCACATCCCGAACGCCGGACCTGCCGTTTCATCATCTTGGCCGACGTGAACAGGTGCTGATGGTGGCAGACGCTGTGCACGCCGCCATGCACCAAGCTGGTATCGAGAACGTTGCCGACGTTCATTTCGTCCAGATCAAATGCCCGCTCCTCACCCTTCGCCGTATCGAAGAAGCGAATGCCGCCGGAGAGACGGTCGCCACACGCGATACGCTGAAATCCATGGGGCTTTCGCGGGGCGCGTCCGCACTCGGTGTGGCGGTCGCGCTGGGCGAACTCGATTTTGCCGATATCGCGGACGCGGATATTTGCACCCGCCAAGACTTGTTTTCCGGTTGTGCCTCGACCTCGGCGGGCGTCGAGCTGACGGATCACGAGATTATCGTGATGGGCATGGCGGACGGGTGGTCTGGTCCCTTCGTCATGGACCACGCAGTCATGCAGAGCGCGATCGACACGGCCTCTGTGCGCACGGCACGCGAGCGTTTGCCAAGCGGTGCGAGGCTCGCGGCGGTTCTTGCCAAGGCAGAGCCCGATCCTTCCGGCAAGGTCGGTGGCAAGCGGCACACGATGCTGGACGATTCAGACATTTCCGGCACCCGCCATGCCCGCGCTTTCGTCGGTGGCGTTTTGGCAGGTGTCTTCGGCATGACCGACCTCTATGTGTCCGGCGGCGCCGAACATCAGGGGCCACCCGGCGGCGGCCCTGTCGCCATAATTGTTGAAAAGGAGAGTTGAGTTGAGCGTCATTCGCGATACGCCCCTTCCTCAGGCTGGCCGCGCTGTTGGCATCCAGACCCTTGGCATGACGATGCGCTTTGGCAGTTTCACCGCGCTCGACAACGTTTCGATCGATATTCCGGCTGGCAGCTTCCATGCGCTTCTGGGTGAAAACGGCGCGGGTAAGTCGACGCTGGTCAAGTGTATCATGGGTTTCTACCACGCGACGTCAGGCTCTTTGTCCGTCAATGGTCGCGAGGTTTCCATCGTCTCGCCCAAGGATGCCGCTGCCTACGGGCTGGGCATGGTCTACCAGCATTTCACGCTTGTGCCATCGCTGACCGGTGCGGAAAATCTCGTCATCAGCCGCGCGGAAGTGCCTGCGGTCATCAACTGGGCGAAAGAGCGGCGAGATCTGGCCGCCTTCATGGAGCGCATGCCCTTCCATATTCCGCTGGAGCGCCCGGTGAGCGAGCTTGCCGCTGGCGAGAAGCAGAAGCTGGAAATCGTCAAGCAGCTCTATCTCGGTCGATCCTTTCTTGTCCTGGACGAGCCCACATCTGTGCTGACGCCCGCAGAGGCGGATGAGACGCTGGGCCTGGTGCGCGCGATGACTGAACGGGGCGAACTGACCGTCCTGATGATTAGCCACAAATTCCATGAGGTGACGAAATTTGCCGATGCGGTCTCCATCCTGAGACGGGGCAAGCTTGTTGGAACCGCTCAGATTGATCAACTTTCCAGGGCCGATATGGCAAAAATGATGATTGGCGATGTGAAGCTGGCCGAACTCGACAGCCGACTACCGGTACGTAAAGGAGCTGAACCCGTGCTGAAGGTCGATGGCGTCAGAGCACCCGATAGTTCGGGGTTGAAGACCATCGAAATCGCTAATCTGACCGTTCACTCCGGCGAAATCGTCGGCATCGCTGGCATTTCAGGTAACGGACAAAAAGAGCTTGGCGAAATTCTGGCTGGGCAGCGACCGACCACGACCGGTCGCGTCATCGTCAACGGTCAGACTTACGGTGCGACACGCGCTGAGACGCGCAAGAACAATGTCCGCTTCATTCCCGAAGAACCATTGCAGAACGCCTGCGCTCCGAAAATGACCGTCAGCGAAAATCTGGCGTTTCGAAGCTTCGATCTGAAAGCCAGTGGCAAGAACGCCCTGTGGCTGAACGGGGCCAACATGCGCAAGCAGGCGGGTGCACTGATCTCCGATTTCAAGGTGAAGACCGCCTCGTCCTCTTCGCCCATTGCAGCGCTTTCCGGCGGCAACGTCCAGCGCGCTGTTCTGGCGCGTGAACTGACCGGTGATGTGGACCTTTTGATCGTTTCCAATCCCTGTTTTGGACTCGATTTTTCGGCCGTGGCCGAAATCCGTGCGCGCATCATGAAGGCGCGTAATGCAGGAACCGCGGTGTTGCTCTTGTCCGAAGATCTCGACGAATTGTTGGAAATGTCAGATCGCATCATGGTCATGTCGGAAGGCAAGCTGGTTTATGAAACACCGGCGCTTGGTGCAGATACGGCTGTCATTGGCGCTCACATGGCGGGACATCACTAATGGTCGAGATTAAAGCCGAACCTTTTGCTTTTCCTGCCAGACGCGCAGAAACAGCCCTTATCGTTATCGACATGCAGCGCGATTTTGCCGAGCCGGGAGGCTTCGGGGCAAGCCTCGGCAATGATGTGAGTGCCATTGCGAAGATCGTACCGGACGTCAAGCGTCTGATCGAGGGCTTCCGCGCAGCTGGCCTTCCCGTCATTCACACGATGGAATGCCACCGGCCAGACCTCTCCGATCTGCCCAGAGCCAAGCGCGATCGCGGAAATCCCTCCCTCAGAATTGGAGACCATGGCCCGCTCGGGCGTGTCCTGATTTCGGGTGAACCGGGCACCGCCATCCTGCCGGAACTGGCACCGATTGAGGGTGAGATCGTGATCGAGAAACCCGGAAAAGGTGCATTTTATGCAACGAATCTGGATGATGTACTCAGATCCAAAGGTATTACCCAGCTTGTTTTTGCCGGGGTGACGACGGAGGTCTGTGTGCAGACGACGATGCGTGAGGCGAACGATCGCGGCTTTGAGTGCCTGCTGGCAGAGGACGCAACCGAAAGCTACTTCCCCGAATTCAAGGCCGCTGCGATCGCGATGATCTGCGCGCAGGGCGGCATCGTCGGTTGGACAGCGAGAATAGACGACATTCTGGAAGGGATAACCCATGCCTGAGACAACACGCCCGTCACTGACATCGGGCGGATGGAAAGATCTGCCATTCGAAGCCTTTCGCGATGGCGTGACGATCCACTGGATCCGTCGCTTCGAGGGCGACCAGCCGGGTGTGGCGCTTCTGAAATATGAGCCGGGCGCAACCGTGCCGCTTCATCGCCACGAAGGCCTTGAGACCATTCTGGTGCTCGATGGCATCCAGTCCGATGCGACCGGCGACTATGATTGCGGCAGTTACATCGTCAACGAACAGGGTTCGGAGCACTCCGTTTGGAGCACAACGGGATGTGTGGTGCTGATCCAATGGGATCGGCCGGTGACACTATTGAAACAGGATATGGCTTGATGCAAACGACACCTTCCTTCGATATCAGCGCGTTGCAGACGTTCTACAAACAGGGTGGCCGCGTTGCCGAAATCGTGGAGACGGTTTTTGCCCGCATGTCCGAGGTAAACGATCCCGGCATTTTTATCCATATTGCGGACAAGCAAGCTTTGCTTTTAGAGGCGGCCAAGCTGGGTGATTACGATCCCGACAAGCCGCTCTTCGGTGTTCCCTTTGCCGTCAAGGACAACATCGATGTCGCTGGGATGCCGACCACGGCGGGATGCCCAGACTATACCTATCATCCGGAAAAGGATGCGACCGTCGTTCGACTGCTGAAAGAGGCCGGCGCAATCGTCATCGGCAAAACCAATCTCGATCAGTTCGCCACCGGTCTCGTCGGCGTTCGCTCACCTTATCCCATCCCCAAAAATGCCGTCGACCCATCGCTCGTTCCGGGCGGGTCGTCATCCGGATCAGCCGTTGCCACGGCTCACGGTATCGTCAGCTTCGCGTTGGGCACCGATACGGCCGGCTCTGGGCGCATTCCTGCGGGTCTCAACAACATCGTTGGCTTGAAGCCGAGTGTCGGAGCGCTTTCGACAACAGGCGTTGTGCCAGCATGCCGAACACTAGATTGCGTTTCCATCTTCGCCCTGACGGTGGATGATGCCTTTGCGGTCTTTTCTGTGACTGCGCAATATGATGAGAGCGATGCCTATTCAAAAGTGCTGACAGCCACCGGATATGGGTCTGCCCCTCCGGTTCTGAAGATCGGCGTGCCCGCTCGGCAGGATTTGCAGTTCTTCGGCGATGAGGCCATGGCGGCGGCCTATTCCGATGCCCTGAAAACGTTGGAACGGTTTGGCCACACACTTATTGAAATGCCATTCGCCGACTTCTACGACGTGGCAAACCTGCTCTATGAGGGAGCCTGGGTCGCGGAACGCTACGCCGCCGTGCAGGCGTTCATGGATGCAAAAGAGGAAAGCTTTCATCCGGTCACACGCAAAATCTATAACGGCGCAAAAAACCTCACCGCCGCCGAGGCCTTCAAAGGCTTTTATGCCCTGCAAGCGCTTAAGAAAAAGGTGGCCCCCGTCATCGCTTCGGTCGATGTGATCTGCGTGCCGACGGCACCGCGTCACTACACGCTTGCAGAACTGGAAGCGGAGCCGATCCGTGAAAACTCTCGCCTCGGCATCTACACGAATTTCGTCAATCTGCTCGACATGTGCGGCATCGCCGCGCCGACCGGCACGCGGACCGATGGCCTTCCGGCAAGCGTCACGCTGCTTGCGCCATCCGGCAAGGACGGGTTGGCCGCAACGCTTGCACGGGAGCTTCATAGCGCCAGCGGCCGTGCACTGGGAGCAACCCGCTGGCCGCAAACCGCGCCCAAATCATGGGTCGAAGCCGACGAAGATCTCATTGATCTGGTCGTTGTCGGTGCACATCTCTCAGGCATGCCCCTCAACCATCAGCTCAAGGATTTGAACGCGGTGTTCAGCCGCAAAGCAAAGACGCAGGATTGCTATCGTCTCTACGCCCTTTCAGGCACGACACCGCCCAAGCCGGGCATGGTGCGTGTCGATGAAAGCGATGGCGGTGAAATCGAGGTTGAGGTCTGGAAGCTCACACCTTCGGCCTTTGGCACGTTCGTTGCAGCCATCCCCGCGCCACTCGGCGTCGGAACCGTCTCTTTGGCCGATGGGACGTCTGCAAAAGGTTTTCTTGTGGAACCGATTGCGCTAAAAGGCGCGCTGGACATAACGGATTACGGAAGTTGGCGCACATATCGTGCGGGTTGAAGCGGCCCTACCAAGGCCGTCTCGAACCGCGTCTGCGGGTCGAGACGATTGACGTTGGTCGGAGCGACCGTGATGGCGACGGTCGCCCCTGATTTCGATTAGGAAACACGCGACCGCCTTACGTTCGCGCCATCCCAGGCTCCCTTTTTCAGGAGCCTGAGGCAACCTTGACGTTGCCGCCATGGCCGCCGCCGCCAAAGACCTGGGTTTTGCCGAACGACGAGCGGATCTGACCACGCGGACCTTCCAGTCCGATTTCGGGGAACAGAAGCTCGGAAACGCGGTAGGCTTCTTCCAGGTGGGGATAGCCTGACGCGATGACCGTATCGATACCGATTTCCTGATATTCACGCAGACGCGCGGCGATGGTCTTGGGCGAGCCGACCAGGGCCGTGCCTGCGCCGGAGCGGACAAGGCCGATCCCAGCCCAGAGGTTCGGTGAGACTTCCAGCTTGTCGCGGCGTCCGCCGTGAAGGGCCACCATGCGGGCCTGCCCGACGGAATCGGAGTTCTTGAGGAACACCTGCTGTGCAGCGGCAATCGTTTCATCGGAGAGTTTGGAGATCAGACGATCTGCGGCCTCCCAGGCTTCCTCATCCGTTTCGCGCACGATGAAATGCAGGCGAATGCCGAACGTGACCTCGCGACCGACAGCAGCGGCTGCCTTGCGCACCTTCTCGATCTTTTCGGCCACCTGTGCGGGCGGCTCTCCCCAGGTGAGATATTTGTCGATGATGCCAGCCGAGAAATCGATGGCAGCATCGGATGAGCCGCCGAAATAGATCGGTGGACGTGGTTCCTGTACGGGCGGAAGGCCAAGCTCGGCATTGTGGGCCTGAATATATTTGCCGTCGAGATGGGCGCTGCCGGTCTCGATCAGCGTGTTGAAGACCTGGAAGAATTCGTCCGCATGGTCGTAGCGCTCGTCATGCGGCAGGAAAATGCCGTCGCCCGCCAGTTCCTGCGCACTGCCGCCAACCACGATGTTGAGCAGCAGCCGACCGTTGGAAACGCGGTCCAGAGTTGCTGCGAGACGCGCATAATAGGCGGGCGAGGCGACGCCGGGCCTGATGGCGACGAGGAATTTGAGGTTTTCGGTATAGGCAGCAAGATTGGCGGCCAGAATGAAGGACTCCTCGCATGCCACACCGGTGGGAATGAGCACGCCAGAATAGCCGAGGCGATCGACCGCCTGTGCGATTTCGCGGAAATAGGCCGGGTCTGAAGGTCGGGCCAGATCGTCCGACCCGAGGTAGGAGCCGTCCCCGGACGACGGAATGAACCAGAGAAAATCAAGGGGAGGGGTGTTGGCCATTGTTCGCGATCCTTATTGTCAGTCAAACCGCCAGACGGCGTGCATGTGGTTCTGAAACTTTATGATGTGTGCTGATGGCGTCGGCCACTTCCCGGGCGACGAAGACGGCATGTTCTGTCACCTGCGGCAGACCCATCAGTTCCCCGAAGGTTCCACGCGCCAGCGGTCCTGCGATCAGCAGGTTGCCAAGCGGCTCTCCCTCTTGGTCCAGCGCACGCGCGTCGAGATCGCAGGCGATGCCGAGACCGGTTTCGCAGGCGCTGATATGACCCTTCTCTGCAAGCCCGGCCAGAAAGGGTTGAGACTGGAGAATATGCTCGTGTGCGGGACCCGTCGTCACCACGATGGCGTCGAAGAGGTGGTCTTCGAAGCCGGGTTTGTCGCGCGCAGATAGCGTAACGCGGAATGCATCTCCCGCTTGTGCCACCTGCTTCAGCCGCGCCGCGCGGATGCTCAAACGCCCCGCAGCAATGGCCCGATCCAGCGTGTCTTCCACCTGGGGCGCAATGCGAAAACGGTGCGCATCCCAGAACGGACGCGCAAACCGCACGATGCGCCGCCGCTCAGCGACCGGAAGTGCTCGCCAGATGGCAAAGGCCTGCGCGCGAACGGCATCAAGTGCCGCATGCCAGGTCAAGCCGTGCGCCTGTGCCTCTGTGATCGACCGTCGGATCCTATGCAGCAGCGCCGAGGCCTTTGTTGAAGGCTGGGACGAAAAATTACCGAACGGTTCCTGCACATTCGGCGCGTGACCACGCGAGCGCAGACCGCGACGCGATACCGACAGGATGTTACCGCGATGGCCTCGCTTCTCCAGTGACGCGACGACATCGGCCGAGGTCAGTCCGTTTCCGAGGATGAGCACCCGATCATCTGGCGCAATCGGGCCGAGAGCGTCGGTAACCGTTACATTGGCAACCAGTTTCGGGTGGTTTGCGAAGGGCACCAGTGGGCGCAAAAGTGCAGGCGATGGATGGCTGGCAGCCAAAACCACGAACTGCGCTCGCAAGGTGCCACCACTGCTATCGCGGATGTCCCATTCCTGACCCGAGGCCAGGATAGAGGTAACCTCGGCTTGGCGATGCTCCACGGCACACGATGCCAATAGCGGCGCGATTTCTGAGGCGATGTAGTCCCCAAAGACCTGACGGCGCGGATAAGGCAGGCCATCGCGACCGGTCAACGTCGGATCTGTCACGTGTTCGTCAGTCGTTGCGAGATACCGCAGGAAGCTTTCGGGATCGTCGGGGTAAACCGACATCCGCCCGGCAGGTACGTTGATGCGGTGGGCTGCGTCTTTTGTGCTGTAGGCGAGGCCTGGGCCCAGGCGTTCGCGCGGTTCATAGACAACGATCCGCACGTCACACGCGCTCAGAGCGTTCAAGTGCAACGCGAAAGCCGCGCCGCTAAAACCACCGCCGATGACGGCGACAACCGGCAACTCTGACACTTGCGGCATTTTACGCTCGACCCTCGAATTTAAAGGTTTGCTCATGCGCTCGCACTGTGTTTTGTCTCGGAAAGAGACAAGGCCAAAAGCTCGGACAGATGCTTTCGCAGGGCCGCAAAGTCCGGCGATGTCCGTTCGCGCTTGCGCGGCAGATCAACGGTCACTTCCTGAAGGATACGGCCTGGAAAAGGTCGCATGACGATGATGCGGTCTGCCATGATGATGGCTTCTTCGATATCATGTGTGACAAGCAACAGCGTCGAACCCGCCTCGCTCCACAGATCGACGAGATGATCCTGCAGGTCGGCGCGGGTCATCGCATCCAGGGCAGAGAACGGCTCATCCAGTAGAAGTACGGATGGTTCCGTAACCAGCGCCCGCGCCAGTGCAACGCGCTGCGCCTGACCACCCGAAAGCTCCTTGATCCATCGTGTCTCGTAACCTGAGAGGCCGATTTTCTTCAACACCTGTTCCACGCGGTCGCGGCGTTGGTCGGCGTCGAGGGACGACAGGCCAAAGGCGATATTGTCGGCAACCGTCAGCCAGGGAAACAGCCGGGGCTCCTGAAAGACGATGTTGACCAGCGGGTCGGGCTTCACAAGGCGCTTGCTATCGAGACGAATTTCTCCACTGCTTGGACTTTCCAGCCCCGATAGCAGGCGCAGAAGCGTACTTTTGCCGCAACCGGAACCACCAATGACGGCAACGACCTCGCCTTCGTGCACGCTGAGGGAAAAGCCTTCCAGCGCATGGGTGCCGTTGGGGTAGACCTTGGAGAGATTGCGGATATCCATCATCATCGCTGCCCACCATGCGTGTCCTGCCAGCGCAGGAAAGGAGCCGTTACCACGATGACAAGGCTGTCAGTTGCTTTTCCTACGATGGCAAAAATCAGGATCGCAGCCAGAATCTGGTCTGGTTTTCCCAACTGCTGACCATCGACCAAGAGGTATCCCAGTCCCTCGGATGCGCCCATGAATTCGGCGGCGACGACGAACATCCAGCCAAGACCAAGGCCCGATCTCAGCGCCAGGACATAGCCGGGCAGGATGGAGGGCAGGAGAATGCGGCGCACGAGGTCCAAGCCGGACAGGCGGTAGATGCGGCCGACTTCAACGATCCGCCTGTCGACGCCCACGACCGCGCCGTACACCCCGAGATAGACCGGAAAGAACACTCCGACGCCGATCAGCGCGATCTTGGAGGCTTCGAAAATACCGAACCAGAGAATGAACAGAGGCACCCAGGCGATGGAGGGGATGGCGCGCAGCGACTGAAGGGTGGGGTCGAGAATTCGGGCAGCCCTTGGCAGAAAACCCGTCAACGCACCGAGAACCGTTCCTGCCACCGCACCCAGTGCAAACCCGAACAGCACACGTTGCAAGGTGACCCATATATGGGTGAGGAGATCGCCTGAGGTCGCAAGCTCCTGAACCGTCGCCAGGACCCGCGACGGCGGTGGCATCAGTCGCCCGCCGATGACGCCAGCGCGGACCAGGAGCTCCCATCCAAGGATGACGACAATCGGAAAGACGATGCCAACAGCAGGGTGATCAAGCGGCGACAATCGGCGCTGCCGGTTTGCAGGTCTGTCAATGTCAGCTTGCCGCTTCAGCAGCATCGTATCCAGAAAGGCCATGGGATATCACTGACCCGCCGCAGGGGCATAGCTTGTGTCGATCAGGCTTGCCACGGTTGCCTTCACGTCAACATCCGCCTTGATGACACCTGCCTGCTGAAGCGCGAGACCTGCCGCCTCGATGGTCTGCGCCTGCTCGTCGCCGATTTTGGATTGGCTGAGGTCGGTACGCTCCAACTGACGCGCAATCACGGCATCCGGCAGTTTCGTTGCGGCCACAAGTGCTGCCTTCAGTTTGGCCGGGTCCTTGCGGGCCTCGTCGCGGGCGCGCTCGTATGTTGCCAGAACGCGTTTGACGATCTCAGGGTGTTCCTTGGCAAACTCTTCGCGCACATTCAACACACCCCAGGAGTTGTTGGCAGGATTGCGATGAAACAGGATGTCGCCATCTTCGATTTCGGCAGACGCCATGATCGGATCAAGACCGGCCCAGGCATCCACATCGCCGCGCTGCAAAGCCAGACGGCCGTCCGCATGCTGCAAGAGCACCAGCTTGATGTCTTTTTCCGTCAAACCCTTTTCGGCAAGCGCCCGAACCAGGAAGATATGGGCGTCGGTTCCGCGGGTTGCGGCAACCGATTTGCCCTTCAAATCCTCGACCTTGGTGATGCCGGTATCTTTGCGGGTCACCAATGCCACCCATTCGGGTTTCGAATAGACATAGATCGATTTGATGGGGTTGCCGTTGATGCGACCGGCGAGGGCGGCGGCACCGGCCGTGGAGCCGAAGTCGAGCGAGCTGGCATTCAGGAATTCGAGCGCCTTGTTGGAACCGGCAGATTGTACCCAGGTGATCTTGATGCCGTCTTTCTCGAATTCCTTTTCCAGCAATCCATCGCTTTTGAGAAGCAGACTGACCGGGTTGTAGGTCGCCCAATCGATCCGGATTTCAGAAATGTCCGCAGCATGAGCCTGCCCCAGCGCCACCAGTCCTGCCAAAGCACCCAAGGCGGACGCAATCAATGATCTCATGTCTCGATCTCCAGATTAGGTGCTTAGCTTCCAGCAAATCGACCGCATTTGTAATCCGCCCGCTTTCCAAATTTGCGCCCTTTGGAGAAATATCGCCCCTGCCGCGATGGGCTTGCGTAGCGGAATATTCCGACATGGCACGATCCGCTCCGGTGCTCCGCTTTCAGGCCGAGGTCTTTATGTTTTCCTTATGTGATCCTCTCATCTTCCCAATCGAACCCTGACGCAGACAGGGCGTAGTGTGGCCTTCTCAACCAAACGGAGAAACCCATATGTCCGACCTTGTCTTTGTCCTTGGCGGCTGCGCGGTGCTGATCGGCTTTGCCGCTTACGCACGCGCCCTCAATCAGCTGTGAGGGCGGCATGATCGAAGCTTTGCTCGCGCTGGCCGTTGCCGGCGCTCTTGTCGTCTACCTCGTCGTGACGCTGTTGCGTCCCGAACGCTTCTGACCTTTCGGGGAGAATATCCATGACCATCATCGGGTGGCTGCAGATCAGCCTCCTTTTCCTCGCCGTGCTCTGCGTCGTCAAACCGCTGGGGCTTTACATGGCGAAGGTTTTTTCGGGCGAAAGAACATTTCTGTCTCCCGTCCTCCAGCCCATCGAGCGCGGCATTTACCGCGCTGCCGGGACCAGTATGGACAAGGAGCAGAACTGGCTGGCCTATACGCTGTCCATGCTCGCCTTTTCACTGGCAAGCTTTCTCGTTCTTTACGCCATCCTGCGTCTGCAAGCCTATCTGCCGCTCAATCCGCAGGGCTTTGCCAACGTGCCACCGGATCTGGCGTTCAATACCTCGGTCAGCTTCATCACCAACACCAACTGGCAAAACTACGCCGGTGAAGCAACCATGAGCCATTTGAGCCAGATGGCCGGACTTACAGTGCAGAACTTCCTGTCGGCAGCCGTGGGCATTGCACTTGCGATGGCCTTTACCCGTGCCTTCATGCGCTCGCAGGCCAGCACGCTGGGCAACTTCTGGGTCGATATGATCAGAGCCACATTGTATGTTCTGGTACCCCTGGCCATTGTTGTTGCACTCGTGTTCGTATGGACCGGTGTGCCACAGACATTGGATGCCAGTGTGACCGCAACCACGCTGGAAGGCGCTCAGCAGGTCATTTCGCTCGGGCCCGTTGCCAGCCAGGAAGCCATCAAGCAACTGGGCACCAATGGCGGCGGTTTCTTCAACGCCAACGCGGCTCATCCGTTTGAAAATCCAACGGCATTTTCGAACTATGTCAACATCTTCGCCATGCTGTGCGTGTCGTCGGCGCTGGTCTATACATTCGGCCAGATGGTCGGCAACCGCCGCCAGGGCTGGGTGCTGCTTTCGGCCATGGCCATCCTGCTGATCTCTGGTGTTGCGGTCATCTACTTGGCGGAAGCATCGGGTAATTCCATTCTGACCGCGCTGGGTGTCGATGCCCTACAAGGCAACATGGAAGGCAAGGAAGTCCGCTTCGGCCAGGCCATGACGGCACTTTACGCAGCGGTAACGACTGGTCTGTCGAACGGCGGGGTCAACGGCATGCATGGCTCCTTCACCGGGCTCGGTGGCTTGGTCCCCATGTTCCTGATCCAGCTTGGCGAAATCTTGCCGGGTGGAGTCGGCTCCGGCCTCTACGGTATGCTGGTCTTTGCACTGCTCGCTGTTTTCGTCGCCGGTTTGATGGTGGGAAGAACGCCGGAATTTCTGGGCAAGAAGATCGAAGGACGGGAAATGAAATGCGCCATGCTGGCCGTTCTCATCCTGCCTGTCGCCATCCTCGGCTTTTCGGCGGTGTCGGCCATGTTACCGATGGCGGTTGCCAGCATCGGCACGGCAGGCCCGCACGGTCTTTCGGAAATCCTCTATGCCTACACGTCGGCTGCGGGTAACAACGGTTCTGCCTTCGGTGGCCTGTCCGGCAACACGACCTGGTATAATACGACGCTTGGCTTAGCCATGTTGCTGGGTCGTTTCGCCTATGTCATTCCCGTCATGGCCATTGCCGGTTCGCTCGCTGCAAAGGTCCGCGTTCCCGCTTCCACCGGTACGTTCCCGACCGATGGCCCCCTCTTCGTCGGCCTTCTCATCGGCATCATCATCATCCTCGGCGGGCTGCAATATTTCCCGGCTCTGGCGCTCGGACCCATCGTCGAACATTTCGCGATGCTGGCCGGTCAGACCTTCTAAAGGAAACTCTTCATGTCACAAAAGCCAGAAAAACCTGGTCTTTTCGATCCAGCGATCATCGGTCCCGCCATCCGGCAGGCCTTCGTCAAGCTCGATCCCAGACAACTCTACCGCACACCCGTCATCTTCGTGACTGAAGTGGTGGCCGCCATGGTGACCATCATCTTCGTCCGCGATCTCATGACCGGCAACGGCACGGCCGGTTTCTCCGGGCAGATCGCCGCATGGCTGTGGTTCACGGTGCTGTTTGCCACCTTTGCCGAAGCCGTTGCCGAAGGCAGAGGTCGTGCGCAGGCCGAAAGCCTGAAGCGCAGTCGCTCCGATCTCACGGCCCGTCGCCTTGATGCCAATGGCGTGGCACAGGCCGTTCCCGCCACCATGCTGGCCGTGGGCGATGTCGTCGTGGTCGATGCCGGAGAACTCATCCCCGGCGATGGCGAGGTGATCGAGGGTGTTGCTTCCGTCAATGAAAGCGCCATCACCGGTGAATCCGCGCCCGTCATCCGCGAATCCGGTGGCGACCGCTCGGCGGTGACAGGTGGCACGCAGGTTCTGTCCGACCAGCTCAAAATCCGCATCACCACGCCACAGGGTGCAAGCTTCGTGGACCGGATGATTGCCCTCATCGAAGGGGCCGAACGTCAGAAGACCCCCAACGAGATCGCTCTTTCGATCCTGCTCTCCGGCCTGACGTTGATCTTTGTCATCGTCGTCGTCACGATCTGGGGTCTTGCAGGCTACTCGGGGACGGTTCTGACCGTTACGGTTCTGTCGGCTCTGCTCGTCACCCTCATTCCCACCACCATCGGTGGTCTGCTGTCGGCCATCGGTATCGCCGGTATGGACAGGCTCGTTCGCTTCAACGTCATCGCCACGTCGGGACGTGCTGTCGAAGCGGCAGGCGACGTCGATACGCTGCTTCTCGACAAGACCGGTACGATCACCTTCGGCAACCGCATGGCCGCAGACTTCATTCCGGCACCCGGCGTCACCCAGCAGCAATTGGCAGAGGCCGCTCTATTGGCCAGTCTGTCGGACGAAACGCCTGAAGGCCGGTCCATCGCGGCCCTTGCGACCGGCGAATTCGGCCTTCAGGCACCGAAGGCTGTCGTGGACAATACGATTGCGTTCAGTGCGCAGACCCGCCTGTCCGGCGTCGATATGGGTTCTCACCAGTTGCGCAAGGGCGCCATCGATGCCGTGCTGAAATTCACCGGCCTGACCGACAAGGATGCCCCGCGCGAATTCCTGCAGGCGGTGGAAAGCGTGGCACGATCGGGCGGCACGCCGCTGGGTGTGGCCGATGGCAAGCGTCTGCTCGGCGTCATTCATCTGA
Source organism: Agrobacterium sp. rho-8.1 (assembly GCF_033957725.1). Taxonomy (NCBI): domain Bacteria; kingdom Pseudomonadati; phylum Pseudomonadota; class Alphaproteobacteria; order Hyphomicrobiales; family Rhizobiaceae; genus Agrobacterium; species Agrobacterium sp. rho-8.1. Next base: position 425,903 of record NZ_CP192789.1, on the reverse strand, counting down.
AGGACGTGGTCAAGCCCGGCATCAAGGAACGCTTTGCCGCTCTGCGCGCCATGGGCATCCGCACCGTCATGGTCACCGGCGACAATCCCGTTACCGCCGCTGCCATCGCATCCGAAGCCGGTGTCGATGACTTCCTGGCCGAAGCAACGCCGGAGGACAAGCTCGCTTACATCCGTAGGGAACAGCAGGGCGGTCGCCTGATTGCCATGTGTGGCGATGGGACCAACGATGCGCCAGCGCTGGCGCAGGCCGATGTCGGTGTTGCCATGCAAAGCGGCACCCAGGCAGCGCGAGAGGCCGCCAACATGGTCGATCTCGATTCCAGCCCGACCAAGCTCATCGAGATCGTCGAAATCGGCAAGCAGCTTCTGATGACGCGCGGTTCGCTGACGACGTTTTCCATCGCCAACGATGTCGCCAAATATTTCGCGATCATCCCGGCCTTGTTCGTCACCACCTATCCGGCACTGGCCGCCTTTAACATCATGGGTTTGTCCTCCCCGCAATCGGCGATCCTGTCAGCCGTCATCTTCAACGCCCTCATCATCATCGCGCTCATTCCCTTGGCGCTGAAGGGCATCGCCTACCGGCCATCCAGCGCTGCCGCGCTTCTGCGTCGTAACCTCCTGATTTACGGTCTGGGCGGGTTGCTGCTGCCCTTTGCCGGAATCAAGATTGTCGATCTCGCCGTTTCGGCCCTGCATCTGGTGTAATCATGTTCAAACTTCTTAGACCCGCCTTTGCCGTTCTCATTCTGCTCACGCTTATTACGGGCGTTGCCTATCCGCTTGCTGTCACCGGTATCGCCCAGCTGGTCATGCCGCAGCAGGCCAATGGCAGCGTCATCCGTCGCGGCGATGCCGTTGTCGGCTCCGCCCTGATCGGCCAGAATTTCACCTCCGAGCGCTACTTCTGGCCGCGCCCTTCGGCAACCTCGCCGGATCCTTATAATGCTGCTGCCTCATCCGGCTCCAATCTCGGCACCACATCGGCAAAGCTTAAGGACCGTGTGGCTGGTGATATCGAGCGTCTCAAATCGGTGGGCGTGACGGGCGCTGTTCCAGCCGATGCCGTCACCACATCCGGCTCCGGTCTTGATCCGCATATCTCGCCGGATTTTGCCCAGGCGCAGGTCAATCGCGTCGCAGCGGCCCGGCAATTGTCCGTGCCGCAGGTGCAGGATCTGTTGCTCAAACACATGCAGAATGCAGCGCTTGGAATTGTCGGTGAACCGCGCGTGAATGTGCTAGAGCTGAACCTTGCGCTGGATGCGCTCAAGAGCTGATACGAATGCCGATAAACGACCCTTACGAGACGAACCGTCCCGATCCCGATGCATTGCTTGCCCTGGCGGAGAGAGACCGCCGGGGCAAGCTGACGATTTTTCTGGGCGCGGCCCCCGGCGTCGGCAAAACCTATGCGATGCTGAACCGCGCCCAGAGATTGCGCGCGGATGGCGCCGAGATCGTCGTCGGGCTTGCCGAAACCCATGGCCGCAGCGAAACCTCCGCTCTTCTGGAAGGGTTGGAGATTTTGCCGCGCCTGTCGGTGCCTTATCATGGCAAGGAACTACAGGAGTTCGATCTCGACGGCGCCCTGGCCCGCAAACCCGCGATCATCATCGTCGATGAACTGGCCCATTCCAACCCGGAAGGCTTCCGGCACCCCAAGCGTTATCAGGATATCGACGAACTCATTGACGCCGGTATCGACGTCTGGACGGCGCTCAACATTCAGCATCTGGAAAGCCTCTCCGATCTCGTCGCCCAGATCACCGGCGTCAATGTTCGAGAGAGAATTCCCGACACGGTTCTGAAAAAAGCCGATGACGTCTTGCTGGTCGATCTGCCGCCTGCGGAACTGATTACTCGCTTGCAGGATGGCAAGGTCTATCTGCCGGCCAGCGCGCGCCGTGCCGCCGATCGATTCTTTCGTCTGGGCAATCTCACCGCACTCCGAGAGCTGGCACTTCGAAGGACCGCCGACAGGGTGGACGATCAGATGATCGACTATCTGCGCCAGAACGCCATCGAAGGCCCGTGGGCCACAGCCGAACGTCTCTTGGTCTGTATAGGGTCCGATGGCTTGTCGGAGAAAGTCGTTCGCGTCGCCAGCCGTCTTGCCTCCGGTCTGAATGCACCATGGCTGGTCGTCAACATTTCCCATTCCGACCGCGAAACCCTTGATGACGAGGACCTGCGGCGCATCGACGACACGTTCCGCCTTGCTGAAAAACTGGGTGCCGAAACCCGGCGCGTCACCGGCAGCGATTTCGTCACCGAGATCATGAAGCTTGCCAAGCGAGAGCATGCCACGCAGATCGTCATCGGATCGCATTGTCGAAAATGGCTGCGCAATCCGCTGCGCACCAGCCTTGCCGATGCGCTGACGCAGGAAACGAGCGGCATCGGCCTTCACCTTGTCACCGCCGATGAAAAGACGCCACATCGCACGCGCGCCAAGCCGGTCCTGCCACGCCTTCCCACGCTCGCCAAACCCTTCGGCATCGCATTCGCGTGCGTCCTGCCAGCCGCCTTGATCGGGGCTTTGATCGACCGCATCGTCTACCTCCCCAACATTTCCCTTCTGTTTCTCATCGCCGTGCTAACATCCGCGGTCTATGCCGGTTTTGCCGCTGCCCTCATGGCGGCGCTTCTATCCGCGCTCGCCTATAACTTCTTCTTCATTCCGCCGCTCTATACCTTCACCATCGCCTCACCGCATGAGGTGTTTGCGCTCTTCACCTTTGTGGTGGCGGCCATTCTGGCGGGCAGTCTCGGTTCGCGCATTCGCGAGCAGGCGAAAACGGCGCGTGCGCGTGCCACCGCCATGCAGGCGCTTTATGATTTCGCCCGTAAGCTGTCCGGCACCGTCGATGTCGATGAGGTGCTGTGGGCCTCGGTCACGCAGCTGCATGCGGGGATCAATCGCAACATCGTGTTTCTTCGCCCCAATGGCGATTCGCTGGAAACGGCCGCCGCCTGGCCGCCCGATACGGAGCTGGGCATTTCCGAAATCGCTGCCGCCCGCTGGGCCAACACCAGAAAAGAACCGGCCGGTGCCGGTACTGGCACTCTGCCCAATTGCCGGTTCCAGTTCAGGCCGCTCACCACCCCTCACGGTGTGGTCGGCGTCTGCGGTTATGAGGTTGGCGACGAGGCGCTGGATTCCAATGCCGAGCGCATGTTTTCCGCCATCATCGACCAGACGGCGACGGCCATCGACCGAGCACGCCTTTCGTCGGAAAGTGCCAAACAGGCTGTGCGTCTGGAAAGCGAGAAATACCGCGAGGCGTTGCTGTCGTCCATTTCGCACGATCTGCGCACACCGCTCGCCACCATCACCGGTGCCGTCACCAGCCTGCGCGAACTGGGCGAACGAATGACGCCGGAAAGCCGTGACGACCTCCTGCAATCCATAGAGGAAGAGGGCGCGCGGCTCAGCCGTTTCGTCGCCAACCTTCTGGATATGACGCGGATATCGACGGGCACCCTGCAAGCCAAACGCGAATGGGTGGATGTGAGCGATGTCGTGCGGTCCGCAACGGAGCGCGCCCGCAAATACTTTCCAGCGCAGACATTCGAGACAGGGATAGCGACGGATTTGCCGCTTCTTCGGGGAGACAGCGTGCTTCTGGAACAGGTCCTGTTCAACCTTCTGGACAATGCCGCCAAATATGGTGGCGGCGAGCCGGTCAACATCTATGCCCGTCGCGATGGAAAAGAACTGGTCCTGTCCGTCACCGATATGGGCAAAGGCATTCCCGCTATCGATCTCGACCGTATCTTCGAGAAATTCTACCGCCGGTCCAAGACCGATGGCCGCTCGCCCGGCACGGGGCTGGGACTGTCCATCGCCCGTGGTTTCGTGGAAGCTCTCGGCGGGCGCATCCATGCTGAAAGCCCTGCGGTCAGGAAGAGAGGCACTCGTATTGTCATGCGTTTCCCGGTAGAGGAGAAAGACCAGACCTTGGGATCACCATGACACTAGCCCGCATTCTCGTCGTTGATGACGAACCACAGATCCGGCGTTTTCTTCGCCCGGCGCTCGTCGCTGCGGGTTACGATGTCATCGAGGCTGAGAATGGTGCGGATGCGCTGAAAGCGGTGGCAACCGCTGCACCTGACGCGGTCATTCTCGATCTCGGTCTGCCGGATATGGATGGCAAAGATGTCATCTCAAGCCTTCGTGGCTGGTCCACCATTCCGATCATCATCCTGTCGGCACGCGATCGCGAGGTGGAAAAGATCGCAGCGCTCGATCTGGGTGCGGACGACTACATCGAAAAGCCCTTCGGCATCGGTGAACTCACCGCCCGCATCAGAACCGCCATGCGCCACCGCGCAAATGCTGGCAAAGCGCCATCGCTCGTCACGGCCGATGGTCTTGTCATTGACGTGATCAAGCGCATCGTGTCACGCGACGGTCAATCCATTCGGCTCACGCCGAAAGAATACGACCTGTTGACGCTGCTCGCACACCATGCAGGCCGCGTGGTCACCCACCGCACATTGCTGACCTCGGTCTGGGGGCCTGCCCATGAGGAAGACCTGCATTACTTGCGCGTCTTCATCGGCCAGCTTCGCCAGAAGATCGAGCGCGATCCGGCCCAGCCCAAAATCGTCCAGACCGAACCGGGCGTCGGCTATCGGCTGATCAGCGATTAAACGCTACAGCGCAAATGCATCCACGCGTTTGCCTTCCTCGCGAAAAAGCGCCTCCAGTAGCTCAAGATTCGGCGCCTGCGGAACCGTGCCGAGCGCCGCTCTCGCGCCGTCCCCAACAGGCAGCGCCATTGCGGCCGTCACCAGAACCGTCTCACCAGCGGCGATCTTGCCACGCAGCTGCGGCACGAGAGTTCGGGCGTGGATAAGGTTGGTGTTGGCAATGGCCTGATGCGCTATGCCATCCCGTTGCGAGCCGGATGAAAGATCAAGGATCGCACTTGTATCCTGCCGCCCGAAGCAGACGGAACGCCCTTCGCCAATCTCGCTGGTATCGCGGTTGAGATCGGCGCGCTCGATGGCAAATCCGCCTTCGGCCGTCTCCAGCGCATGCGGCGTGGCGATGCGGTGGACCCGGATATGCCATGGATTTTGCGGTACCAGCCAGGTCTCGACCACGACGTCGCGCCAGGGACGCCAACGGGAATAGAGACAATCGCCTGCGATCAACGCCTCCTCCATCGTCTCCCGGGTGCGGAAATGCGTGCCATCGTCGGATAGGCCAAGCATCCCGTCGAAACTCGCTGCTGCAAAATGCCTGTCGTCCGCTTCCATGTTGAAGGCATAGCGTGTCGAATAGACGAATTTTGAATATTTCTCCTGCGCGCCGCGCATCTTGTCATGCTGTTGACCGGAGGAGAGCACGACGACATTGCCGGGCGTGTGGAACGCGACCATGCCGGGTTTCGGCAAGGGGATCGGCTCGGCAAATGTCTCTGCATCGGCTTCCTGCGCGGTCCAGAACGGATGGTCAGTCGGTAGTGCCAGCGGCAGAAAGAACTTGAGCGCCCAATAGGGAGAGCACGGGGAATTATAGCTCTCGCTCATCAAAAGGTTGGGATAACCGTAACCGATAGACAGGACGCCATCACGGTCGCAGATCGGTAGCTTCGACCACCATCTGATATGGCGCATATAATAGCCTTTGACCTGAGACCATGGCAGCGCTTCCAGATCGGCAAAGGCAAGCCCGCCCCAGAAACCCCCTGCGGCAAAGCGATAGGTCTGGCTGCGACCGAAGGCGAGCGAAGCGCCATCTGGCCCGAACCAGTGACGGATATCGCCGGCAAAGCGTTTGGAGCGCTGAAGCAAACGCGCCTTTCGGGCATCGTCACCCTTGCCAAGCACCGTGTAGATCAGCCCGTAGAAATGCATCGCAAAGGGTACGTAGTGGTCGACCCGCCGTACCGGCCCATCGCGGTACCAGCCATCGCCGATGTCGAAGCTTTCGAGATCATCAAGATAGGCGTGGGTCTTTGTGGTATCGAATGCGATACCCACACGCTCCAGACCCAGATCGATCAGAATCCGGAAGAACTTCCAGTTGTTGTCGACGAATTCGCGTTCACGCGCGGCCAGCAGATAGGCGGCGACGGTCGCTTTGTCGGCCTCGCTCAACGGCTCCCAGATGTGTTGAGGCACCATGGCCAACGCAAAGCCGATGGCCGCCAGTTCCACAAGCCTCTGGTTACGGTCTGCCACATCGCCCCAATATTCGGCATGCTCGGGGTTTGTCCCGTTCGCCAGACCGCGCCGGTACAATTCCCAATGTGGGAAGTCATATCCGCCAGCAACCAAGGGAACAATGCCCCAGAGCGGCCGTGCAAACCCTTCCAGTTCCGCAGCCGGATAATCGAAGATCGCACCCGTCGCGCTCAACCGGACACGCGCTCCTCCTTCGGAAAAATACGGCAGAAGCGGGTTGAACAGGTCCATCACCGCTTTGGCAAGATCGTCCCGCGTTAGAAGCGGATTGTTGAAAAGCGGATTGGCCTTGGCGCTATCGTGATGCACGGCATGTCTTCCAAAAACAGGTCAGAAAAGACGGCGATCGCGAGAAACCCGCGACCGCCCGATGCTTATTTGATGGCTTTGACGCCGTCGTCCATGTCCTTGATACCGTCATCGATGGAGATGTTGTCGGTCATCAGCGCATCGTGGACGCGGTTCAGCACGACCTCGATACGGGCGGCATTCGGGTTGACCGCCATTTCCAGATAGGCCTTGCCAGCCTTCAACGCATCCTTGCTGTTCTGGTCCTGCGGAAAGCCGGGAAGCGCTGCGATGGTCTGGGCGACCGTGTCCGATCTCAATGCCGGGAACGTGCCGGTGGAGGCAACGATTTCGGCGCCCTCCGGGCCGGTCACGAACTTGATGAAATCAAGCGCCGCTTCCTTGTGTGCCGAATTGGAGTTGACCGACAGGCCAGAAATCTGCGCCGCCGTCGTGCCTGCTTCCACGCCATCGGGATGCGGGAACTTGACGATACCCCAATTGGCACTCTTGGACTCGCCCGATTTCACCTTGGCGATCTGCGTTCCCATGAACCACGTTCCCATTGGCAACATGCCGATGGTGCCATTGAAGAACAAGGCGGAATAATGGGTGTTGGACGTTTTCAGCGATGCATAGGATGGGATCGCGCCGCTCTTTTGCAGGGCAAGCGCACGCTCGTACCAGGGCTTGAGGAATTCATACTTGCCATCGACCAGCGTCTGCTTGCCATCCTGAATGCCGGGCAGTTGCACAGTCGAGCGCCATGTGTGCAGCAGCGCACCATAGACACGGTTCTGGCCCATGCCGCCTTTGAGCTTGGTGGCGATCTCGTCAAACTGCGCCCATGTCATGTCATTGGCGGGGTAGGGGACGCCTGCCTTGTCGAAGATGTCCTTATTGTAATAGACGATCCAGAAATCGGAACGGAACGGCAAGGCGTAGATCTTGCCATCCACCGTCAACTCCTCGATCAGCCCGCCATAGCCTGCCGAGTCGATCTTCTGGTCCTTCATGTAGCCGCTGAGATCGGCAATGTTTCCGGCCCGCACGAGGTTGGCGTAACCGGGCACATCCTTGATGGTAACGATATCGATGTCTTTCGAACCGCCGGTCAGCTGCGTCGAAATCATCTGCGTGTAGTCCTGCGAGCCCAGATCGACAGGCTCGAAACTCACATTCGGATGCTTGGCTTTGTAAGCATCCATCAGCGGCTTGAAATAGGCGCCCTTGTCGAGATCCCAGAGTGCCCATTTGAGGGTCACCGGTGCATCGCTCTGCGCAAAGGCGGCCCCTCCCATGCCCATGGCAAGGCCGATGCCTGCGGTGGCCAAAGCGAATGCACGTCGTGTTGTCTTGAATTCCATCGTCGGTTTCCTCCCGGACTGTGTTTGGTTTCTTGATCTTGTCGGTCAGCGCGCCTCTTTCAGGTCAACGACCTTGATATGCCGCGCCGCAAAGCACATAGTGAAAATGCCAAGCGAAAAGTTGATGGTGGCAGGCATGAACACCGACACCGGATAAAGCAGGATATGCGCAAGCCAAAGCGCTGCTATGAAAGCCAGTGCGGCGAGCATCGGAAGTGGTTTGATCAAGGCCAGCAATGCCGCCTGCCGTAGCAAAGCGAAAAACGGCAGGTCGCGTGTCACGGCCAAAACGATGGCATAGGCCGATGCCAGGCCGATAAACAGCGTGATGACGATGCTGATCGCCAATGGCAGACTATAGATCAAAGCTTCCGGCACCGCTTTTGCGTAGGTCATGGCGGCATATGTGCTGGCCGCTGTCATGGCGGCGCAAACCGCAATCAGCAACGTGCCGCGTACCGTATAGCGCCGGAAAGCCTCCAGAAAATCGCGCAGCAGATAGGTGTTTTCATCCGCAACGATGGAGCGTGACACCCGCGCCATGGCGAGTGTTGCCGCAGGAATAGTAACGAGTGGCAGGCTGGCAATCAGGAACAGCAGATTGAGCTTCACCAGCTCCCACCATTCGCGCTTGAGGATGTCGAAGAACAGGGCAAGGCCGGTCGCGCGCGGGGCATCCTTGTCGATCCCGGCTCCCTCCCTCGTCCATAATCCTTCAAGCCACTGCATCATGCGCCTCCCAGCGTTCAGTAGAGAATGGAACGTTCCGTTTCCGGGTCGAAGAGCTGCGCGCCCGTCAGGTCGGCAATCAGGGTGATGTCATCGCCTATTCTGGCTTTGAAACGCGGCGAAACACGCGCGATCAGCGCCTTGCCGTTTGAGAGGAGATTGAGGTGAACCTCCGATCCCATCGGCTCCGCCAGTTCCAGTGTGGCGTTGAAGGGCACGGTGTTTGCCGCTTCGATATCGGCAGGCGCAAATTCGTGAAAATTCTCCGGGCGGATGCCGAGGATGACGTCCTTGTTTTCGTAAGGGCGCAGCCGCTCGGCATCAATGCTGGCTGGCAGCGGCATCGGCTTGCCATCGAAGACGGCTGTGAAACGCTCACCGTCGCGCTTTAACGTCACCGGCAGCATGTTCATCTGCGGCGCGCCGATGAAACCGGCAACGAACATATTGACGGGGCGGTCGTATAGCTGTTGCGGCGTATCCACCTGCTGGATATGGCCATCCTTCATGACCACGATCCGGTCCGCCATCGTCATCGCTTCGATCTGGTCGTGGGTGACATAGATGAAGGTGGCATCCAGCCGCTTGTGCAGCTTGCTGATTTCGGCGCGCATCGTGCCACGCAGCTTGGCGTCGAGGTTGGAGAGCGGTTCGTCGAGAAGAAACACTTCCGGGTTGCGCACCATGGCGCGGCCGAGCGCCACGCGCTGCCGTTGCCCGCCAGAAAGCGCTTTCGGCTTGCGGTTCAGCAGATGCGTGATGTCGAGAATATTGGCCGCTTCCTTCACCTTCTCATCGATGAAATCGCGCGGCGCCTTTCGCAATTGCAGGCCGAAAGCCATGTTCTTGTAGACGGTCATATGCGGATAGAGCGCATAGTTCTGAAACACCATGGCAATGTCGCGGTCTTTCGACGGCACGTCGTTCATCACGTCCTGCCCGATGCGAAGCTCGCCCCCGGAGATTTCCTCCAGCCCGGCAATCATGCGCAAGGTGGTTGATTTGCCGCAGCCGGACGGGCCGACCAGAATGATGAATTCCTTGTCGGCAATCTCCAGATCGATATCGTGGACGACCTTGAGCGCACCAAAGGTCTTGTTGAGTTTTTTCAGCGAAATGCTTGCCATATTTCCCTCACGCGCTTACCAGTAGGAGGCCCAGTTGCGCGACAGTCGCGTCAGAGCTTCCAGATAATAATAGTCGCCCCACGACACGCACTCGTCGACGCCTTCGCCGTGGCAGGTGTTGTGCGGCGTCTTCTTCGAATAGGTGCCGTGGAGAAGCTGTCCGTTGGAAACAGCCGGATCCTTGACCGAATAGGTATCGACAAGGCTTTTCACCATGCACCGGGCGAGATCACGGTATTCTTCGGCCTTTTCCGGGTCTTCCAGATCGGCCATTTCCAGGAGGCCACAGGCAACGATGGCCGCTGCCGAACTGTCGCGCGGTTCGTTGTCCTTCTCGGTAAAGACGAGGTCCCAATAGGGCACGAGATCGGACGGCAGGCGCTTCAGGTAAAAGGCGAGCAGCCGCTCGAACGCGTCACGATAGGCTGGCAGACGCTCGTAGCGATAGGAAAACGCCATTCCGGCGATGCCCCAGGCCTGTCCGCGCGCCCAATAGCTTTCGTCGCTATAACCCTGCTTCGTCACGCCCCGCACCGGCGCGCCGGTGTCAGGGTCCATATAGAAGGTGTGGTAGGTGGAATCGTCAGACCGGACGGAATGGGCAAGCGTGGTGCGAGCGTGGGCCAGCGCGACGTCGCGGTAGTCCCCGCGCCCCGTCTGCTCGGCGGCCCAATAGAGCAGTGGCAGGTTCAGCAGGCAGTCGATGATATAGCGATATTCGTCGGGATTGCCCTTGCGACCCCATGCCTGAATGAACTGCCCGACAGACTGGAACCGCTCCATCAACTGATCGGCGGCCATCAGGGCAGCACGCTTACCGTCCTCGTCGCCCACCAGCTTCCAGGCGGCAATGCAGGAGGGAGAATAAAGAAAGCCCATATCGTGATGGTCGGTCTCGATGCGGTTTTCGATCCTGTGCAGAAAACTCTGCACCTGTATCTGCGCCGCATGCTGAAACACTGGGTCGCCGGTATGCTCGAAGGCGAGCCAGATCTGTCCCGGCCAGAACCCTGCGGTCCACTGGTCGTTGGCAACGGCGGGGTAGACATTGCCGACGCTGGAATGGTTCTGCGCCTTGTACGTAAATTCAGGTAGATTGCGCCGCACCTGTTCGACCGCCGTTGCCATCGCGGCATCGATTTCGGCTGCTGTCATCGGGTTGGGTTGGGTGTTGGTAAAATTCAGCATGGTATCAACCCTTGATCCCGGAGGAGGCGACGCCTTCGACGAAGAAGCGTTGCAGTGCCAGGAAAACGATCAGAACCGGGATCAGCGCCACCACGGAGGCGGCCATGATCAGCCCGTATTCCGCCGAATATTGCGAAATGAACATGCGAAGCCCGATCTGGATGGTCTTCAGCTCGGTTTTCGTCAGATAGATCATCGGCCCGAGAAAGTCGTTCCAGGTCGTGACGAAGGTGAAGATCGTCAGTGTCGAGAGTGCTGGCTTGGACAAGGGCAACATGATCTTCGCCCAGATCTGATACTCGTTCATGCCGTCGATGCGCGCTGCCTCGCACAGCTCGTTGGGGATCGACATATAGAACTGCCGCATCAGGAACACGCCGAATGCGGTGAAAGCCTGCAACAGGATCAGCGCCAGATGCGTGTTGTTGAGACCGAATTCCCGCATCAACAGAAACTGCGGCACCATATAGACCTGCCATGGCATGGCGATGGTGGCGATATATCCCAAAAACAGTGTGTTCTTGTAGGGGAAGTGCAGCTTGGCGAAGGCATAGGCCGCGAAGCTGGAGGTCAGCAACTGCATGACCGTGACGATGATCGTCAGCTTGGACGTGTTGTAGATGAACAGCGCCAGCGGAATCTTCGTCCAGATCTCGGTGTAGTTTTCCCAGCGTGGATGCGCCGGTATCCATTCGATAGGAAAGGCGAAGACATCGCGGCTCAGCTTGAGCGATGCCGACAGCATCCACGCAAACGGCAGCAGCATGATGATGGTTATCGCAATAACCGTGGCGTAGACGGCAATGGTTCCAACGGTGACTTTCCGGCCCATGATCCGCATCTTCTCAGTCCTCCCGCTGACGTTTGAACTGGACGACGGTAACAGCCAGCACAAGGAAGAACAGAACCAGCGCAATCATGCTGGAATAGCCGAGATCCCAGGAAATGAAGGCTTCGTTGTAGATGTGGTAGACCAGAACCAGCGTCGATGTGCCGGGCCCGCCTTGGGTGATCATGTAGACCTGATCGAACACCTTGAATGACTGGATCGTCAGCATGACGGTGACGAAGAATGTCGTTGGCGCCAGTTGCGGCAGCGTGACGTGGATGAACTTCTGCCAGGCATTGGCGCCATCAAGCCCGGCGGCCTCGTAAAGCTCGGCATTGATGCCCTGAAGCCCGGCCAGATAGATCACCATGTAATAACCCATGCTCTTCCAGATGCCGAAGAGAATGACAGTCACCATCGCCCAGTGCCGGTCGGCGGCCCAGCCGGGCATGTTCGCCGGGTCCATGCCAAGCGTGTAGAGCAGCATGTTCACAGGCCCCATTTCGGGGTTGAAAATCATGTTCCAGACAACCGCTACAGCCACCAGCGAGGCCACATAGGGAAAGAACATGGCGGTGCGGAAGAAGTCGCGGCCCAGAATTTTCTGGTTCAGCAGCACCGCCAGCCCCAAAGCACAGGCAAGCGTCGCGGGCACCGAGACGACGGTGTAGACGATCGTGTTCCAGAAGGCTGAGATAAACGCCTTGTCGTCAAACAGGCGCCAGAAATTGTCCAGCCCTGCAAAGCTCATGGCATTGGAGCCATCCCAATGCATGAAGGCCAGCGCGAAGGCGAACAGGATGGGCCCGAGCGTGAAGATGGCGAAGCCGAGAAAATTCGGGGCTATGAAGGAATAGGCGATCAGCGCATTTTCGATCCGGCGTCGTTTCTTCGAAACGATCCGCACCTTTTTCTTGCGGTATGGGGCCGCCTGTGTGTCGGACGCGGTCACGATGGCCACGGCATTCCTCCCATTGTCGGCCAGCCATCGTCATCATCGACGCGGACCTCGGTATCTCCTGCAATCAGATTTTCACCTGACGCCTCCTGCCGTTTTGATATCATAAAATCTGCATTGGTCAAACAACTTCACATAAAGTCAGACAAATTCTCTGGAGATTGCAAAAGACGTATGATAGGAGCCTTGCTACTGAATATTAAACGCGCGGGAGGTCGAGGGCGTGTTTGTAGAATTGATACCGCGCCTACCGCACCGGCTGGATGATTTTGCGGCGGATGTCACCGCGGACAGTCTTCGCGCTGCTGCGTCGCAGGCGACCCAGGCCCAGCTTGTTGATGCCGCAGTAACGGCGCTTGATGAGCCTTGGTCGGTTATCCTTGCAGGCGACTACCTGGAATATACGCAGAACGGCAACCGGTCCCGCTTTGAGACGCTCTATTTTTCGCGCCGTCTCAAGCTGAACGCGCTAGTTCTGGGCGAATGTATGGAAGGGCAGGGGCGTTTCTTAGGCGAGATCATTGATGGCCTGTGGCTCATCTGCGAGGAAAGCGGCTGGCAGTTGCCGGCGCATAATTCCCACGTTCGCGGTGGTCCGCGCACCCCGTTACCCGATCCGCAAAACCCCGTCATCGATCTCTTCGCAGCCGAGACGGCAGCCAATCTGGCGCTGGTCTCGCATCTGCTTTCGTCCCAACTGGACACCTCCCTTGTCACGCGGATATCGCACGAAATCGATCAGCGCATCCTGGTGCCATACCTGTCGCGCCACTTCTGGTGGATGGGAAATGGCGGGGAACGAATGAACAACTGGACGGCGTGGATCACGCAGAACATTCTTCTCTCGACCTTCCTGAGCAAAACCGATCAGCCCACCCGCCGATCCGTGGTCGAGCAAGCCTTGAATAGCCTCGATGCCTTCCAGAAAGGTTATGCGGATGACGGCGCCTGCGAAGAAGGCGCGCTGTATTACGGACACGCGACGCTGTGCATGTTCGCGGGCCTTGCCGTTCTGGGTGAGGCTGCCCCCGGCGTGACCGACGCACTTTTGCACGAAGACAAGCTGCGAAACATGGCCGAATTCATCGGTCACATGCATGTGGCAGATGACAGCTTCTTCAATTTCGCAGATGCCCCGGCGCGGTTTCAAACCAGCGGCCTGCGCGAATATCTTGTCGGTAAAACCATCGCATCGCCTGAGCTTCACGCCTTCGCATCAGATCGATGGCAACACTCGTCCAGGCGCTTGATGCAGGATGAGTGGAACCTCTGGTATCGCGTGCAGGCGGTTCTGACGGAACGGGAACTGGCCGAGGTCACCCTTCCGGCGCCTCAAAAGCGTGATATCTTTTATCCCGGCATTGAGCTTGCGATTGCGCGCGACGATGTGTTCGATCTGGCGGTCAAGGGTGGCAACAATGGCGAGAGCCATAACCACAACGATGTCGGCAGCATCACGCTCTACAAGAACCGTCGCCCCTTCCTCATTGATGTCGGCGTGGAAACCTACACGGCCAAAACCTTCTCGCCGCAGCGCTACGACATCTGGACCATGCAATCGGCCTTCCACAATCTGCCCAGCTTCGGCGGTGTGATGCAAATGGATGGTGAAGCCTTCGCGGCCCGTGATTTCAAAGTCGATTTTGCGCAAGAAAAGGCCGAAATATCTTTGGATCTTGCCAGCGCCTATGCGCCCGACGCTGGCGTCCGCAGCTACACCAGAACCGTCCGGCTCGTCCGCGGCCAGCATGTTGAGATCGTAGACGACCATGAGGGCGAGCGCGAGGCCGGCCTGTCGCTCATGACGGTCGAAAGGCCCCGCATCGATGGCGATAGTCTCTTCGTCGGCGATCTCGGATCGATTGATATCGAGGGGGCAGGCGTTCCCACCATCGAAACCATTCGGATCGATGATCCGCGCCTGCGCCAGTCATGGCCCGATACCATCCACCGCACCCTCATTCCGCTGAAAGGCAAACGCCTTCGCCTCGTCATCCGCTAAGGGAGAATGCCGATGAAGCTCACACTCAAAGTCGTCAACGCAGCCGGTGCCGTCCTGTCGCAAGCCAGTTGTGACGACGAGGTCTTTCTGGTCTACCGCAACGACTATGCTGAAGGTGACCGGATCGTTGTCGAAGCGGAAGAGCCCGTCCATATCGATCTCAGCCTCGATGCGGGCATGCCGCCCGCGCGCCTCTTCATGGCGGCTACGAATTTCGCTCTCCCTGTGCCCTCCGGCTTGACGCGCAAGACCTATCCGCCGCAGGCATTTCTCGGAAATCTCCACCGCATGTCCGCCTGTTGCGTCCATCCCGAAGAGGTGTCGATGCGTCGAAATTTGGCGCTCAATCCTTTCGACCATCACGATAACACCACCCTTTTTCCGCATGCCAGGGCCAATGTGGAAACGCGCGGCGAGGCCGTCTTTGCGGCCCGCAATGCCATCGACGGCGAAAAGGCCAATACGGACCACGGCTTCTGGCCATATACGAGCTGGGGCATCAATCAGGACCCGGCAGCAACGCTCACCCTGGCCTTCGGCCGGCCCGTGCTCGTTGACCAGATCACGCTCTATCTCAGGGCAGATTTTCCCCATGATGCCTGGTGGAACGAGGCCAGCATGACGTTTTCAGACGGCCATGTACTGACCGTCCCGTTGGTGAAATCAGGTGCAGCTCAGGCTTTTCCCATGCCGCCGCGCGTGGTGGAATGGGTGCGATTGCACGACCTGAAAAAGGCAGACGACCCGTCGCCGTTTCCGGCGCTGACACAGTTGGAGGTCTGGGGCGCTGATGTGCCTTAATCCCGCAGCGTTTCAATTGGCGGCGATACCACGCAGATCGCGCATCATCTCGCGGTAGCGAATCTGGCTGCCGCGCAGGTGTTCCTGCATGGCAAGCTTTGCCGCCTGCTCGTTGCGATCTGAAATCGCCACGATGATCGCCTCGTGTTCCCTGTGAATCAGTCGGCGGTATGCGGTTTGGTCGACCTCTTGCTGCTTGGGGACGAATTTGGATTGCGGAATGGCTGCCGGTCCGTGCAGTTCCAGAAACTGCGTGAAGAGGGGATTGTTGGTTGCTGCCGCAATCGCGAAATGCAAAGCCAGATCCGCCTCGCGGATGGACTGGTTTGCCTCGATGCAGCCGAGCACCTTGGCATGACAATCGAAGATCGCCTCTTCCTGCGAAGGCGACCGGCGAAGTGCAGCAAGTCCCGCGGCCTCAATTTCAAGCGGAGTGCGGATCTCCAGCACTTCCAGATCCGATGATAATCTCGCCTTATCCACGACCGTGGCGGGACGCGCACTCTTTTCCGTCTTCAAAACAAAGATGCCTGCTCCCTGGCGAACTTCGACAAGCCCGTCATGGCGCAGCGCTGCAACCGCCTCCCGCACAACCGTGCGGCTCACGCCATGCTCTTCGGTCAGTTCAATCTCGCTCGGCAATCTGTCGCCAGGTCCATATCTCCCGGACGCGATCACCTCGCGCAAAATGCCGCTGAGCTGGCTGACGAGCGAGGCCCCGTTCTTAGGGCGCTCTTTTCCAATATGACGCATGTTTAAGGATCGCTCGGCGTTGAAGATGGATGTTTATATTAAATACATATGATGAATTTTGATCAATATCAATCATTGTTCTATTTGTCAGATGATTGAATGCTTTTCCGTCTTTGGAACGCTCGTTGTCCGTGTGTGCTTTTGCTTTCAGCACGTAACCAATTGAACACACAATTGCTGTAACATTCATCCCGTTGCGGATACGGGACGGATCAAAGGATTTGGGAATGGCAGGCAGAGCGGAATTCCTGATGCAGAAGCTCGTCACGCTTTACGCGGATCGCCGTGGCGCCACCGCCATCGAATACGGGCTCATCATCGCTCTCATCGCCTCGGCCATCGTCCTCGGCATGCAAACCATCGGCACCAATATCACTGCAGTCTTTCAGTTGCTGTCGGACACTTTCACCAACGCAATGGCCTGATCACGTCCGCAATTTATTCGTCTTTCGACGGCAATTTGATTTCCGCCGTCTTCAGCGCGTCCGCTAGTCTTACCTTCGCAGAGCCCGGTTTCAGCGGTTTCTGCTGGCTTTCATGCGGCGCCCAACCCGAGACATAGATGATCGAGAAGGTTGCGCGGATGCGACCGTCGGGATCACTGTATTTCTCGGCATAAAGTTCGGCAGCACGCAGGAAGAAACGCCTGTTTAGCGGTTTTCTGCTGCGTCCGATCAGCGGGTTGGACATGCCCATGGCGCGCAGATCACGCATCAAAGGCAGGACAGAGTCGTACCGCACCGTATAGGTTTCCGTATCCGTGACCGGCAGGGCAAATCCGGCCCGTTGGAGCAATGCACCGACATCACGCACATCCGCGAAAGGAATGACACGCGGGCTTGCCCCGCCGCTCAACTCCGCTTCGGTGGAAAGAAGCACGTCGCGCAGCTCCTGCAAGGTGCCTGCACCGGGAATGGCGGCCATGAACAGACCATCGGGCTTCAAGGCGCGACGAATCTGGATCAGCGTGCCGGGCGTGTCGTTGGTGAGGTGAAGGCTGAGCGGCGAAACAATCAGATTGGCCGATGATGGCTCAAGCGGCAGATGCTCGATGGGCGCGATCTCGAGTGGTTCGTTACCATTGGCAAAAGCAGCGTCGATCTCGACGCGTTTGACGGCTCCAACTTTGCCTGTGTCGAGAATGCGCCGTGCCGTTATGCCCGTCGCACCATGCAGTTCGACGGCGCTATCAAAATGCCGCTCGACGATGGCGATCCGGTCGGCCAGCTCGTCTGCGGCAATATCCAGCAGGAACAGCGCCTTGTCGTCGCGCGAGCGCCATGCGCGCTTGCGGTTCTTCTCGATTAGCGCCGCGTCGAAAACAATGTCCATGCCGTCATCCATCCAAACTTTGCTGTCGCAAAGGCACCCGTTCGCGCCTATTGTCAACCTCATGATCCCTTGGGAAAAGCCATTTTCGAGCACTGCCGGCGTAGGCATACTGCGTGGCCTTTGGCGTGCGGTGGCCGACTTCGTCTATCCGCCGTCCTGTGTGGGGTGCGGGCGCAAAACGACGTCGGGCGGTGCGCTGTGTGTGGAATGCTGGGCTGGCGTGCAGTTCATCGAACGCCCCTATTGCGAAGTTCTGGGCATTCCCTTCGCTGTGGATCATGGACCTGGCATCCTCAGCGCGGAAGCGATCGCCGAACCGCCACCCTTTGCGCGGCTGCGTGCCGCTACCGTCCATGATGGACCCGCCAGAAGGCTTGTCCACCAGCTTAAATATCTTGATCGCACCGACCTTGCCCATCTCATGGCGTCCTGGATGCTGCGCGCAAGCGATGGTGCGGTGACAGCATGCGATTGCATCGTGCCGGTTCCCCTGCACAGGCGTCGTTTTCTCGCCCGGCGGTTCAACCAGTCCGCCGAACTCGCTCGCCATCTCTCGGCCTTGTCCGGCAAACCGTTTCTGGCCTCCACTCTGGTCCGCATCAAACCCACCAGCAGACAGGTCGGGCTATCGGCAAAGGCGCGCAAGCAGAATGTGCGTGGTGCCTTTGTGATTGCGGCGGGCCGTGAGCCCGACATCATCGGCAAGCGCGTCGTGCTAGTCGATGACGTCTACACGACAGGTGCCACGGTCGCAGCAGCTGCCCGCAGGCTCAGGAAGGCGGGTGCTAGCGATGTGACCGTTTTGACCTTTGCAATGGCGATTTCCGGTCCTATATGAAACGCACCAATTGGGTTTCCTCGGATATGGCAAAGGTTGAGAACAATGGCTTCCGTCACGATCTACACACGCGATTTCTGCGGCTTTTGCGCCCGTGCAAAGGCTCTTCTGGAAAGCAAGGGCGTTGATTTCACCGAATACAATGCCACCACAAATCCCGACTATCGTCAGGAGATGATGAACAAATCCGGCGGCAATACCTTCCCGCAGATCTTCATTGGCGAAAAACACGTGGGCGGCTGCGATGATCTCCACGCGCTGGACCGCGATGGCAAGCTGGACGCGTTTCTGGCCGCCTGACAGCGCGACGACATTTGAGAAAAGACGAACAGGAAAAGACGCAGATGAGTTTCAGGGCCGCCGCAATCCAGATGTGTTCGGGCACAGACCCCAAGGCCAACGCCGACACGATGGAGCGCCTTATTCGCGCGGCGGCTGAACAGGGCGCCGTCTATGTGCAGACACCGGAAATGACCGGCGCGATCCAGAAGGACCGCGATGCTCTTCGAGCTTGCCTCAAGGACGAAAAGGGCGACATCATCGTTCTGACGGCGGCAAAGCTTGCGCGTGAACTCGGCATCTACGTCCATGTCGGCTCCACGGCCATTGCCCGAACAGATGGTAAGATCGCCAATCGCGGCTTCCTGTTTGCGCCCGACGGCGAGCGCATCTGCACCTACGACAAGATCCATATGTTCGACGTCGATCTCGACAATGGCGAAAGCTGGCGCGAAAGTTCGGCCTATGAACCCGGCACGCAAGCCCGCGTTGCGGATCTGCCCTTGGCAAAGTTCGGCTTTGCCATCTGCTATGATGTCCGCTTCCCGGCTCTGTTTCGCGCAGAAGCGCTGGCCGGGGCAGAGGTCCTGACCGTTCCCGCTGCCTTCACCAAGCAGACCGGCGAAGCGCATTGGGAAATTCTGCTGCGCGCGCGTGCCATCGAAAACGGTGCCTTCGTCATCGCCGCTGCCCAGGGCGGCGTGCATGAGGACGGACGCGAGACCTTCGGCCATTCCATGATCATCGATCCCTGGGGCGAGGTGCTGGCGATCGCAGGCGGTGAGGGCGAGGAGATCGTGCTGGCGGATATCGATCCGACCGCCGTCTCCGGCGCGCGGGGCAAAATCCCCAATCTCAAGAACGCCCGCGAGTTCGATCTCGATATGGTGAGAAATACCGTTGTGCTGGGAGCGCAGGCGCAGTGATCCGCTACGCGCTCAGTTGCGAAAAGGCACATGAGTTCGAAGGCTGGTTTTCCGGTAGCGCAGATTACGACGCGCAACTGGCGCGCGGCTTAATCACCTGTCCGGTCTGCGGCTCGCCCAAGGTCGGCAAGATGCTGATGGCCCCTTCCGTCTCCACAGCACGGGAGAAGGAAGCGACACGGACGCTGGCCATGGATACGGCCCAGAAACAGGCCTTTGCCAAGATCAAGGAAACGCTGGCCAGCATTCGTGCCAATGCTGAAGACGTCGGCGACAAGTTCCCCGAGGAAGCGCGCAAGATCCACTATGGCGAAACGGAAGAACGCGGCATCATCGGGCAGGCATCGCCGCAGGAAGCCAAGGCGCTGATCGAGGAGGGCATCGCGGTTGCGCCGCTCCCCGTCCTGCCGGATGATGTCAACTGAGGCGTCAGTCGGGACGCTTCGTCAGGATCATGTAGTTCACGTCCATGTCGGGCGAGAGGTTCCACCGGTCCTGAAGCATGTTGTAGAACACGCCCGTGCGGTGGATGACCTGCATGCCGTTGGCAACGATCGGCTTTTCCAGCTCATCGGGGCGCACCAGCTTTTCATATTGATGCGTTCCGCGCGGCAACCAGCGCAGCACGTTCTCTGCCGCAAAGATCGCCAGCGCGCGGGCCTTCAGCGTCCGGTTGATGGTGGCGGCAAACATCAGCCCGCCGGGGCGCACCATCTTGGCGCAGGTGCCGACGAACAGATCGACATCGGCCACATGCTCGACCACCTCCATGTTGAGAATGATGTCGAACGTTTCACCAGCCTCGAACAGCTGCTCTGCCGTCACGGCACGATAATCGACATCGACGTTGTTTTCCCGTGCGTGCGTGGAGGCAATCCCGATATTCTTTTCAGACGGGTCGGCCCCCACAACGGTCGCACCCATTTTCGCCAGGGGTTCCGACAGCAGACCGCCACCGCAGCCGATGTCGAGAACGCGCAGGCCCTCAAGCGGGCGATGCGCCCTGGGGTCACGGCCGAAATTTTCACAGGCGCGGTTGCGGATATATTCCAGACGGACGGGGTTGAATTTGTGCAAAGGCCGGAACTTGCCGGTCGGGCTCCACCACTCTGCAGCCATGGCGGAGAACCTGTCCACTTCGCTCTGGTCGACGGTCGTCTTTGCGGCTTCGCTCATGGGTCGTGCTCCTTCTGATCTGTCCCTGAAGTCGGATGCTTGACCGGCGAAGTCAAGGGGCGGAACCTGCAAGGCTTCGTGTGCGACATCAAGGAACCGATATGACGGGATTTTCGTTTCATGCTGCGTTCATCATGGGTCGCGTATTTTCAAAGAGTTAAATGCCTGTAACGGCGACCAAGCCTTTGCTTGAGGGAGAATAAACGTGAAGAAGAAACTGTTTGGTGCCTTTGCGCTGCTCGCGCTCGTCGCCGCACCAGCACTCGCGCAAGCCGCGACGCAAGGGTTTTCCACCGCCAACGTCAATATGCGTTCCGGCCCCAGTACCGCATATCCGGCCGTTGTCGTCATTCCCAATGGCGCACCGCTGACGATCCACGGTTGCCTGTCGGATACGCCATGGTGCGATGTGTCGTTCAGCTATGGTCGTGGCTGGGTTGCCGGACGCTACGTTCAGGCCATCTACCGGCAGAACCGCGTCTATGTAGAACCACGCTATTATCGTGATCTCGGTGTACCGATCATCACGTTCGAAGCAGGACGCTACTGGGATCAGAACTACCGCGACCGCGATTTCTACCGCGAGCGCGATCGCTGGCGCCGCCCATCCGGTGGTTACTGGAACGCCCCGCCACCACGCGGCGGATACGACCGTCCGCGTCCGCGCGACGATTGGCGCGACAACCAGCGGGGCCGCGGACCGAATGACGGCCGTTGGGAAGAGCGCTACGGCGATTGGAACCAGAACGACCGCCAGCGTCCGCAGACGCGTGATCGGGATAACGATCGCCAGCGTTGGGACAACGACAATCGCGATCGGGATCAAAACCGTGACCGCAATCGGGATGACAACCGGGATCGTAACCGCGATTTCAACCAGAACGACCAGCAGCGCCGTCAGAACGACGAGGGCAGACGACGCCCTGACGGTAATCAGGTTCAGCAGCCGCCACAGGCTCCGCAGCCCCAGCCGCCCGCACAGGGTGGTCAGCAGTTCGGCTGCATCGTCGGTTCTC
This sequence comes from Agrobacterium sp. rho-8.1, assembly GCF_033957725.1. Taxonomy (NCBI): domain Bacteria; kingdom Pseudomonadati; phylum Pseudomonadota; class Alphaproteobacteria; order Hyphomicrobiales; family Rhizobiaceae; genus Agrobacterium; species Agrobacterium sp. rho-8.1. Next base: position 404,085 of record NZ_CP192789.1, on the reverse strand, counting down.
CCGGTTGCCCGCAGCCTTGATCGTTCCGACACTTTAACGAAAAAACCCGGCGGATCATCTCCGCCGGGTTTTTGTTAGGTGCGATCTTTTTTCTTCGGAGCGCGCTTTTCGAAAGGCTTGTCTTTCTTGCCATCGAACTGCGCCGGTCTATCACCGGCAGGCGCCGCCTTCTTTTTCCAGGGCTTGTCGTCCGTGCGGCGCTCGCCACCGGACGCGGGCTTGGCCGCGAACTTCCGCTGCGGCTTTGACGGCCGCGTGTCTTCGCGTGCACCGCCGGTCATGTCGGGCTTGCCGTCCATGGCCTTCACGCGGATGCCCTTTTCCAGCATCATGTCCTTGCCGAGTGCCGAGGTAAAACGATCCACCGCATCGGCAGCCAGTTCCACATAGGTCTCGGTCTGCTGCATGCGGATCGCGCCGATATCCTGACGCGTCAGCTTGCCGAAGCGGCACAGCATGGGAATAAGCCAACGTGGTTCGGCATTCTGCTTGCGACCGACGGAAAGCGTGAACCATCCGCTGTCGGAGAAGTCCGAGCGATCCCGGCGTGGCTCGTTGTTTTCAACGGTCTCGAAACCGTCACGGCGAGGCTTGCGGCTACCATCCAGCGAAACCTCGGCGATGTCTTCCGGTGCGGAACGGCCCGCATGGTAGAGACGCACGAAAGCTGCAGCCACCTTTTCGGGGCCGTGCTGTTCCAGCAGCTTGTTGACGAAATCGCGTTCGTCATCGCCAACGTTCTCCGTCAGCGAGGCATCAGCTAGAAGGCGTTCGCCGTCCCGGTCGGTAATTTCTTCGGCAGACGGTGGGCGAACCCAGGCTGGGCTGACCTTGGCACCTTCCAGCAGGCGTTCGGCCTTGCGGCGCTGGCTCATCGGCACGATGATGGCGCTGATACCCTTCTGTCCGGCACGGCCGGTGCGGCCGGAGCGGTGCAGAAGCGTATCGGAATTGGTCGGCAGGTCGGCGTGGATGACGAGTTCGAGACCCGGCAGATCGATGCCGCGAGCAGCAACGTCGGTCGCCACACAAACGCGGGCCCGGCCGTCACGCATGGCTTGCAGTGCGTGTGTCCGTTCGTTCTGGCTCAATTCACCAGACAGCGCCACGACCGAGAAGCCACGATTGTTCAGGCGCGCTGTCAGATGGTTGACGGCAGCACGGGTGGAGCAGAACACGATGGCATTGCGGGCTTCGTAAAAGCGCAGTGCATTGATGATGGCGTTTTCGCGGTCGGATGGCGAAACCACCATGGCGCGGTATTCGATGTCGACGTGCTGCTTCTGCTCGGATGTCGTTGCAACGCGCACGGCATTCTTCTGGTAGCTTTCGGCCAGCTTGGCGATGCTGCGCGAAACGGTTGCCGAAAACATCAGTGTGCGGCGTTCGGCAGGCGATTCTTCGAGAATGAATTCAAGATCCTCGCGGAAACCGAGGTCGAGCATTTCGTCGGCCTCATCCAGCACAACAGCGCGAATGGACGACAGGTCCAGCGCCTTGCGCTTGATGTGGTCGCAAAGGCGTCCCGGTGTGCCGACGATGATATGGGCACCACGCTCCAGCGCACGGCGCTCGGCTCTGATGTCCATGCCGCCAACGCAGGATGCGATGGAAACGCCGGTGAATTCGTAGAGCCATTCCAGCTCGCGCATCACCTGCATGGCAAGTTCGCGGGTCGGGGCAATGGCGATGCCCAGCGGCGCTCCGGCCTGGCCGAAACGGCCATTCTTCTGAAGCAGCGTCGGCGCGATGGCCATGCCGAAGGCAACGGTCTTGCCAGAGCCTGTCTGGGCGGAAACCAGTGCGTCCTGTCCGTCCAGCTCAGGGGCAAGCATTGCCTTCTGAACGGGGGTCAAATCTTTGTAGCCGCGTTTTTCCAACGCCTGTGCAATCGCCGGGGCGATACCCTGGGTTTCTGTCATCTACCGTCTTTCGGATATTGGGCTGCCTGCATCCGCTCGAAACCATTAAATCATAAGGGTCATAAAGCAGCCGATACCGGCCATTTCGGCCATTCAGCCAGTTGAATTGACGCGCTCTTACTGCGATTAGCTTCGTTTGTACAGGCCAAAGCGGTACGCCAACCGGATCGAAACGTGCTTGCGAGGCTTAAGCTTCGGTAAAAAGGCGTACCGTGCGGTCCATAAACGGCATTGCGTGGCCCATGCCTTTTCGCTATGAGACCCGCAACTTGAGGTCTCTTTAACGAAGGGCCGACTGGGTTGTGCTCTTGTCCGTCATATCAGGCGGCAAAATGGGATGGTACTGGTCACACTATGGCTCGCATTGTCATGAAATTCGGCGGTACATCCGTCGCAAATCTCGAACGCATTCATAATGTCGCACGGCATGTGAAACGCGAAGTGGATGCTGGCCATGAAGTGGCGGTTGTCGTCTCCGCCATGTCGGGCAAGACCAACGAGCTGGTGGAGTGGGTTCAGAATACGCCCAAGGTTGCCGGTTCCAAGGAAACATCCTTTTACGATGCGCGCGAATACGATGCCATCGTCGCCTCCGGCGAACAGGTCACGTCAGGTCTTCTGGCCATCGCCTTGCAATCGATGGGCGTCAATGCCCGCTCCTGGCAGGGCTGGCAGATTCCCATCCGCACCGATAATGCCCATGGCGCTGCCCGCATTCTCGACATTGATGGCTCCGATATCGTTCGCCGCATGGGCGAGGGACAGGTCGCTGTCGTCGCCGGTTTCCAGGGGCTTGGCCCGGATAACCGTATTGCGACACTCGGTCGCGGCGGGTCGGATACCTCAGCCGTCGCCATCGCAGCTGCGGTCAAGGCGGATCGTTGCGATATCTACACCGATGTCGACGGCGTCTACACCACGGATCCGCGCATCGTGCCGAAAGCACGCCGTCTGAAGAAGGTCGCCTTCGAGGAAATGTTGGAAATGGCATCCTTGGGCGCAAAGGTGTTGCAGGTTCGCTCTGTCGAGCTTGCCATGGTGCACAAGGTTCGGACCTTCGTGCGCTCCAGTTTCGAGGATCCCGATGCGCCGGGCATGGGTGACCTTATCAATCCGCCCGGTACTTTGATTTGTGACGAGGAAGAAATCGTGGAACAGGAAGTCGTAACCGGCATCGCCTATGCCAAGGATGAAGCACAAATCTCGCTGCGCCGCCTGTCGGACCGGCCGGGCGTGTCCGCTGCCATCTTCGGGCCATTGGCTGAATCCCATATCAATGTCGATATGATCGTGCAGAACATCTCGGAAGATGGCTCGCGCACCGACATGACGTTTACCGTTCCCTCGGGCGATATGCCAAAGGCGATCAAGGTTCTGGAAGACAACAAGAGCCAGATCGGCTTTGATGTCGTTCAGAACGAGACCGGTCTTGCCAAGGTCTCGGTCATCGGCATCGGTATGCGCAGCCACGCCGGTGTTGCCGCAAGCGCTTTCAAGGCACTTGCTGAAAAAAACATCAACATCAAGGCCATCACGACGTCGGAAATCAAGATTTCCATTCTTATTGACGGTGCCTACGCGGAACTTGCAGTTCGTACTTTGCATTCTGCTTACGGTCTGGATAAGAGTTGATTCTGTAACGTCGATACACGTCATCCGATTCTTCAGATGACGTTGGAGGGTTGACGGTGCATCGACTGCGCATCCCTGCCTTACGGCTTGCTGTGCAGGCTTTGTTTTGGTGGGTTCTTCCACGCGGGTCATCTCGCCCCGCATGTGAAGGTGTCAGGGAGCACACGCGATGAGAGACCTATCTGCAGGTCCACGTGTTCTTCTCAAGCGGCTTCGCGAAATGATGGCGGAGCATCTTGAGCCGCAGGAGCGCCTCGACCAGATTGTCCGGCAAATTGCCAGTAACATGGTGGCGGAGGTGTGTTCCGTTTACGTGCTGCGTTCCGACAGCGTGCTCGAGCTATACGCCACCGAGGGCTTGAACAAGGACGCGGTCCATCTCGCCCAGTTGAAAATGGGGCAGGGTCTTGTCGGCACCATCGCCGCATCCGCCCAGCCGCTCAATCTTTCCGATGCGCAGGCCCATCCAGCTTTCCGCTATCTCCCTGAAACCGGTGAAGAAATTTATCATTCCTTCCTGGGCGTGCCGATTTTGAGATCCGGTCGCACTCTTGGCGTTCTTGTCGTTCAGAACAAGACCAGCCGAACATACCGGGAGGATGAAGTTGAGGCACTCGAAACCACCGCGATGCTCATTGCTGAAATCGTAGCGAGCGGTGAATTGAAAACCATCACTCGTCCCGGCGTCGAGCTGGACCTGACGCGGGCCGTCTCCATCGATGGAGACGCCTATGGCGAAGGTCTGGGCCTCGGTCATGTCGTTTTGCATGATCCGCGCATCGTCGTCACCAATCTCCTGAACGAAGACGCCGAGATGGAAACCCGTCGCCTGGCGGAAGCGATCGGCTCCTTGCGCCTGTCCATCGACGACATGCTTCAGCGCCGCGATGTCGCCACCGAAGGCGAACACCGCGAAGTGCTGGAAACCTACCGCATGTTTGCCCACGACCAGGGCTGGGTGCGGCGCATGGAAGAGGCCATTCGCAACGGCCTGACGGCGGAAGCGGCGGTCGAAAAGGTCCAGAGCGATACCAAGGCGCGGATGATGCGCCTGACGGACCCCTATCTGCGCGAGCGGATGCACGATTTCGACGATCTGGCCAACCGCCTTCTGCGTCAGTTGATCGGCTACGGCGGACGTGGTCCCGAACAGGACTTCCCAGCCGATGCCATCGTGCTGGCGCGCGCCATGGGCGCTGCCGAACTGCTGGATTATCCGCGTGAAAAGCTGCGCGGTCTCGTCCTGGAAGACGGTGCGGTCACCAGCCACGTCGTCATCGTTGCCCGTGCGATGGGTATTCCCATCATCGGGCAGGTCGCGGGCATCGTGGCGCTGGCGGAAAACAACGACCCGATCATCATCGATGGCGATGACGGCAAGGTGCATTTGCGCCCCGTCGTGGATTTGCAGCGCGCCTATGAGGAAAAGGTGCGGTTGCGTGCCAAGCGTCAGGAACAGTTCCGGGCGTTGCGCGATGTCGAGCCTGTCACCAAGGACGGCGTGCGCGTCGATCTGAAAATGAATGCCGGGCTTTTGGTCGATCTGCCGCAACTGGAAGAGTCGGGGGCCGACGGTATCGGCCTGTTCCGCACAGAGCTGCAATTCATGATCGCGTCGACCATGCCCAAGGGCGAGGAGCAGGAAGCGTTCTATCGCAGCGTTCTGCGCAATGCCAAGGGCAAGCCGGTCACCTTCCGCACGCTGGATATCGGCGGCGACAAGGTCGTCTCCTATATGCGTGGTCAGGAAGAGGAAAATCCTGCCCTCGGCTGGCGCGCCATCCGCCTGTCGCTGGACCGTCCCGGCCTGATGCGCACCCAGATGCGGGCGCTGTTGCGCGCCGCCTCGGGTGCCGAACTGCGCATCATGCTGCCGATGATTACCGAAGTCGCCGAAATCCGTGCCGCACGCGAGCTGTTCCAGAAGGAAGTCCAGCACCTCTCCAAATTCGGCCATTCCCTGCCGCGCAAGCTGCAATTCGGGGCCATGCTCGAAGTGCCGTCGCTGATGTGGCAGCTGGATGAGCTGATGGCGGAAGTCGATTTCGTGTCTGTGGGTTCCAACGATCTGTTCCAGTTCACCATGGCGGTGGACCGCGGCAATGCGCGCGTGTCGGATCGTTTCGACAATCTCGGCAAACCCTTCCTGCGGATCCTGCGCGATATCGTTCGCGCCGGCATTCGCAACAACACGAAGGTGACGCTGTGCGGTGAAATGGCCAGCAAACCGTTGTCTGCCATGGCACTCATCGGGCTGGGCTTCCGCTCGGTTTCCATGTCTCCCACCTCCATCGGCCCGGTCAAGGCGATGTTGCTCGGGCTGGATGTGGCGACCTTGTCAGAGGCGCTGGAGGCTGCTCTGGACGACCAAAAGTCGGTGGAAAGTCCGCGCCAGCTGCTTTTGCGCTTTGCTGCGGCCCATTCTATCCCTATCTGAGAGCCAACAGAAATTGGAGTGCATGACAGGTGGCCAAGCTCCCCGTCGAAAAAATGCGTGAGCTTGAGCGTCGCTTCGGTGAAATCGAAGCGCGCATGGCGTCCGGCCCGGCGGCGGACGTCTACGTCAAGCTCGCCTCGGAATATTCGGAACTGCAGCCGGTCGTCAAAACCATTCGCGAATACGAAAAGGCGCTGGCCGAGACATCCGATCTGGAAGCGATCCTCGCCGACAAGTCTGTCGACAAGGACATGCGCGATCTGGCCGAAGAAGAGCTGCCTGAGCTCAACGAGCGCATAGAGCAGCTCGAAAAAGACATGCAGATCCTTCTTCTGCCCAAGGATGCCGCCGACGAGAAAAGCGCCATCGTCGAAATCCGCGCCGGAACCGGTGGTTCCGAAGCCGCCCTTTTCGCAGGCGATCTGTTTCGCATGTATGAGCGCTTCTCCAGCACCAAGGGCTGGAAGGTGGAGACGCTCTCTGCCAGCGAAGGCGAGGCGGGTGGCTACAAGGAAATCATCGCCACCATCACCGGGCGCGGCGTGTTTTCCAAACTGAAGTTCGAATCCGGCGTTCACCGCGTCCAGCGTGTGCCCGATACGGAGGCCAGCGGACGTATCCACACCTCGGCGGCTACGGTTGCCGTTCTGCCGGAAGCCGAAGAGATCGATATCGAAATCCGGCCCGATGATATCCGCATCGATACGATGCGCGCGTCGGGTGCCGGCGGCCAGCACGTCAACACGACGGACTCCGCGGTACGCATCACCCATCTGCCCACCGGCCTCATTGTCACCTCATCGGAAAAGTCGCAGCACCAGAACCGGGCGAAAGCCATGCAGGTCCTGCGCTCGCGTCTCTACGATATCGAGCGCCAGAAGGTCGATAATGAACGCTCCGCCGATCGCAAGAGCCAGGTCGGTTCGGGCGATCGCTCAGAGCGCATCCGCACCTATAATTTCCCGCAGGGCCGCGTGACGGATCACCGCATCAATCTCACGCTCTACAAGCTCGACCGCATGATCGAAGGCGATATCGATGAAATGGTCGACGCCCTGATCGCTGATTATCAGGCAGGCCAACTGGCCCAACTGGGCGAGCAACAGTGACACTGACGGTCGATACGCTCGTCGCACGGGCGCGAACGCGCCTGGAAGCAGCGGCCATCTCCGATCCTCTCATCGATGCCCGGTTGCTGATCGGCGAAGCCATCGGCTTTTCACTGACGGATTTCGTGCTGAACGGCAGCCGCATGGTGAGCGACGATGAGGCAGCGCAGGTCGCAACCATGGTCGAGCGTCGGTCCACGGGCGAGCCTGTTCACCGCATTCTCGGGCACCGCGAATTTTACGGTCTCGATTTCATTCTGTCTCCTGGCACGCTGGAACCCAGACCGGATACGGAAGTGCTGGTGGATGCCGTTCTGCCCCATCTGCGGCGCATCGTTCAGCACAAGCGCCATGCGCGTATTTTGGACATGGGCATCGGCACGGGCGCCATCTGCTTGGCACTGCTTCACGAATGCCCCGACGCGATGGGTATCGGAAGCGACATCTCGCAGGATGCCATGCAGACGGCGCGTCAAAACGCGCAGCGTCACGGCTTGGACGCGCGGTTCCAGACCGTCGAAAGCAACTGGTTCGAGCGCATCGATGGACGCTTTGACATCATCGTGTCGAACCCGCCCTATATCAAGCGTGATGTCATTCAAACTCTGGATCGGGACGTGCGCGATTTCGATCCTGTGGCCGCACTCGATGGTGGCGAGGACGGCCTTGAGCCTTACCGTGCCATTGCTGAAAAAGCTGTGGATTTTCTAGAAGATGGCGGGTTGATCGGGCTGGAAATCGGCTATGCTCAGAAAGCCGATGTCACAACCATTTTTGCCGCTCACGGCTATCAATGTCTGGAAGCGGTGAAGGACTATGGCAGTAACGACCGCGTCTTGATCTTTTCCAGACGGAATGGGCAATAGCGATACTGGTTTTGTGCAAGGATATTTTGCACAGCAAAAGAAAAGGCTTGGTTTTCCGCAGGAAGCGGGCTAGTTTGCCGCAACATGTTGGGTGGTGAGGGCGGATTTAGATTCGCCTGGGTATGGATCAGTCCCGAAGCGGGTTTTTGTGGAAACCCTGAAGGCTGGGCATTCCCGGCATGTGATTCAGGAAACTTTGTTCGCAGGCGGCTCGATGCAGCATTTGCGCATCCGGGCATTATACGCGAGGTTTTGGCACTTTGTCCAAGTCGCGTAATGGGAGCAATTTCGGAAAACCGGACTTTGATATGTGTCCTTCCGTCATTGCATCGTAACAACGAAATTATCAGCAAAACAGAATTCAGGTGAGCAATTGATGAGGCCAGGACAGCAGCAAAACAAGCGCGGCCGGGGGCGTGGTAGCAACAACAATGGCGGCGGTGGTGGCGGCAGCAGCAATGGTGGCGGTAATAACAACTTCAACCGCAAGGGCGGCAATCCGCTCACCAGAAGCTATGACAGTTCCGGCCCGGACGTTAAGATCCGTGGTACCGCCCAGCATATAGCCGAAAAATACGCCACACTCGCGCGTGATGCCCAAAGCTCCGGCGATCGCGTCATGGCTGAGAATTATTTGCAGCACGCTGAGCATTATAACCGCATCATTGCCTCCGCGCAGGCTCAGATGCAGGAGCGTTTCCAGCGCGATGAGCGCGGCGAATTCCAGCGGGACCGTGATGGCGACGATATGGATGGCGATGACAACGACGACGTCATGATCTCCATGCCCGTCTCGCATGATCAGCCAGACCAGCAGCGCGCGCAGCGTAACGATCAGCCCCAGCGCAACGACCAGCCCGAACGTCAGGATCGCCCTGAGCGTTCCGAGCGTCAGGATCGTCCTGAGCGCCAGGACCGTAACGAACGTCGCGACCGTCGTGAGCGGCCCGCCCGCCAGGAACGCCAGCCGCGCGAAGAGCAGGATGAGAACGCTGTTTCTCCCGTTGTCGCCGCTCCGGTCGTGAGTGCACCGGTTTACGACGCGAGCTCTGCTCCGCAGCCGATCATCGAAGGCACACCGAAAGAGGTCGCCGTCGAAGAGGAATCGCAGGCAAATGCTGCTGCGACCGAGCGGGCCCCACGCCGCGCCCGCAGCACGACACCGCGCCCCCGTCGCCCCCGCCGCACGGCAGGCAGCGAAGATGGCGAAGCCGCGCCGGAAGGCTCAGAGGGCGGCGACGCCCCGACGCTCGAAAAGGTAACCGAGTAAATCGAACGGCTTCATCAGCGTAACAATTGAAAAACCCCGGTTCGCCGGGGTTTTTTCGTTTGGGGTGGGATGCTTCAAGAGCCTGCGCGGCATGCGGGTAGCGGGTAGCGGGTGTGGTGACACGTACCCTATCGAGAGGTCAATGCTTGCCACTCACCCCCCCTCTGTCCTGCCGGACATCTCCCCCTCAAGGGGGAGATCGGCAAACCGCATGCCCCCATCTCATCTGCAACGGTAAAGATGGCCGAGCGATCCCCCCAGCCAATCTCCCCCCTTGGGGGGGAGATGCCGGTAGGCAGAGGGGGGGTAAGCCCCCCCTCCGACGCCAACATCAAAAATACTTCCCAACCAAATCAACATCTTACCCGAAAATCGCGAAAAAACAGCAAAAAACACGCCGCAGTTTTCTCCACGGCGTGCGAATCGCCCGCACAATCTCCCCGTTCCGCCCTCGGATACACCGCAAGGCGTTGCGGCGAGGCGGAACCGGCGCTGGTGGTGAGGGGGTACGCAACCTCTCATCGCCGGGGTCCGGCAGCGAATCCCCCCGGCGGCAACGGGTGGGGCGTGGCACCGGTTTCGGACCGGCCGGTGCACCGCTCCCGATGTTCGGACCGGATCGGCATGCCTGCCTCGAATATCCTGACGGGTTTCGAGATCCAGGCACTGCCGCTCCTGTCCGCCCGCCGCCGGGTGTACCGACAGCTCATCGGCTCCTGGTCGAACGCGACCGCGAGGAGTTTGAAGCGAAAGTCAGGCGGTACACAGGCAAACGCTGCATCTGCCGGGCATCCTCGCAAGGGAGCGAAGGCAGATGTGGCCGAACTGGCAGGCGGGGCGTTTCGGCAACGAAGCACCCGCTGCCCGGAGGTGAAGGGTTGGACCTTGAACATGTCCGACCGGTGAACCGGCAGGGTTTCGCCCCTTCGCCATCCGGGATGCGCCAGCCGTGGCAAGAGGATCGCAGGCGGGCACAAACCGCTGAACGGGGCGCTGAGAGGTGCCAATTCTATTCTACCCCAACGAGGCAGCTTGCAGCGCCCCGTCCGACATACCATGGCCGACAAGGCTGTGGACCCTGAGAAGAGAGCAAGCCACGGGCAGATGCTGCCGCGTGAACGGCGAAGCCCGCGCAAAAGGCTGGCCGGATTTTTGATAATGGGGACCGACTTTCCGACGACTTGGAAGGCAGGCGGCTAGAGATGCCGTCTGCTGCGCCGACATGGATTTTCTGCCGCGACCATCAGGCCTGTGGCTGCTTCGTCTTGCGCAAATATGGCAGCACCGTTTCGAACGATCCAAACCGCGTTATTGCATCCTCATTGGAAACCGCAGCCGTGATGATCACATCATCCCCCTGTTTCCAGTTGGCAGGCGTGGCGACTTGATGTTTTGCCGTCAGCTGGATCGAGTCGATGGTGCGCAGGATCTCATCGAAGTTGCGGCCTGTCGTCATCGGATAGGTGAGGATCAGCTTGATCTTTTTGTCAGGGCCGATGACATAGACGGAACGCACGGTGGCGTTATCGGCAGGCGTGCGTCCCTCGGAGCTTTCGCCGGCATCATCCGGCAGCATGTCATAGAGCTTGGCGATCTTGAGGTCCTTGTCGCCGATCAGGGGGTAGCCAACCTCGAAGCCGGTTGCCGTCTGGATGTCCTGCTTCCATTTCGAGTGGCTTTCCACCGGATCGACCGAGATGCCGATGACCTTCACATTGCGCGTCTTGAACTCACCATCGAGACCGGCCATCGCGCCAAGCTCCGTGGTGCAGACGGGCGTGAAATTCTTGGGGTGGGAAAACAGAACGGCCCAGCTGTCTCCGATCCACTCGTGGAAGCTCACCGATCCCTGCGTTGTATCTGCTGTAAAGTCGGGGGCGGTCTGATTGATACGCAACGTCATGGCATGCTCCAGCATAAGTTATGGGCCGATCTTCCCTTTTTATCCAACAGAAGTCGCCAAATAATCATCCAGAATAGTGCCGATATCTAGGAGAAATATTCGCTTGCGGATATCTGCCGGCAATCATTTTGCGCGTGCCACTCTGTTGCAACTCTGCCGCACCTAAAGGTTTAGTGAAGCCTGATGCATGAAACGGGGTTGGCGTTTTGATACGAGCTGCGTAATGTGTTCGCATCAACGTGAACGAGGGAGGTATTCGATGGCATATTTTTCAAACTCCCCGGTGGCCTCAGCCTCAAAGAGCTGACGCTCTCTATCTCTTTCCATCAAGAGATTTGCACGTACCATCCGGCAGGCCCGGTTCTTTCCGTGTTTTTCTAAATTCCTTTCGCGCAACGACATAGCGCGAATTCCCTTTTCATTCTTTTCATGGGACCGGCCGCCGCCGGGTGCTTATAATGTCATTTGGTTTGAAATTACGCCGAAGTCAGGCGTTCCGCAGCGTTTTTCGCTTCTGTTGGCAGCATTGGCGAAGGCAGCCCGGTCGCGTCGCCTTCATGCTTGTCGCCGTGTTGTTTTCAACGCTTGCTGACGTGCTGACGCCGATGTTTGCCGGACAGCTGGTCGATGCCGTCGTATCCGGTACGGCGAGTGATCCGGCTATTTGGAACAATGCGCTCACTGCGTTCTCATGGCTCATGGGCCTTGCCGTTCTGGCGGTCATCCTGCGTCACGCGACCTTCATGACGATCATCAGCTTCACGCTGCGATCCATGACGGACATCGCAGCGGACTCGTTTCACCGCATCCAGCGCTTTTCCTCCGATTGGCACGCCAACAGCTTTGCGGGTTCCACCGTGCGCAAGGTCACGCGCGGCATGTGGGCGCTCGATCTGTTGAACGACACGGTGTTCGTTGCGCTGTTTCCTTCCATTATCATGCTGATCGGCTCGACCGTTCTGATGACGTGGTACTGGCCGATGATGGGTCTGCTCGTCGGGCTTGGTTCCGTGCTGTTTGTGGTCATCACCGTCTGCATGGCGCTTGGCTACGTTGCGCCGATGGCCAGTCTTGCCAATGCCTGGGATACCCGGCTTGGCGGATCGCTGGCCGATGCCGTGACCTGCAATGCGGTGGTCAAGGCATTCGGTGCCGAGGAACGCGAGGACTCGCGCCTGACACGTGTCATGGACAAATGGCAGGACAGAACAAAGCGAACATGGACGCGCGGAACCATCAACGGCACCCTGCAAGCGGGCCTGCTCAGCATCATGCGGGCAGGGGTCATCGGCCTTGCGCTGTTGCTGTGGGCCAGTGGGAATGCCAATGCTGGTGACATCACCTTCGTTCTGACGGCCTTCTTCATCCTTCAGGGCTACCTGCGTGAGATCGGCATGCATATCCGCAACTTGCAGCGTTCGGTCAACGATATGGAGGAGCTGGTTTCCATCCATTCGCAGCCGCTTGGCATCGACGATGTCGCCCATGCGAAAACGCTTGTCATCGATGAGGGGAAAATCGAATTCGAACGGGTGAGCTTCCACTACGGCAAACATCTCGCACCCCTCTACAAGGACTTTTCCGTCACCATCAAGCCGGGTGAGCGGGTGGGTCTTGTGGGCCATTCCGGTTCGGGCAAGACGACCTTCATCAAGCTGATCCAGCGGCTGCATGACGTCAGCGATGGCATTGTCAGCATCGACGGGCAGGATATTTCGCAGGTGTCGCAGGCATCGCTACGCCAGCAGATCGCCATCGTGCAGCAGGAACCGATCCTGTTTCATCGCTCGCTTGCGGAAAACATCGCCTATGCGCGGCCGAATGCCACGCAGGTCGAGATCGAGAACGCCGCAAAACTGGCAAGCGCACACGGCTTCATCACCGCGTTGCCGAAGGGTTATGGCACGCTGGTGGGTGAGCGTGGTGTCAAGCTTTCAGGCGGGGAGCGCCAGCGGATCGCAATCGCAAGAGCGTTTCTGGCGGATGCGCCGATCCTCATTCTCGACGAGGCCACGTCCAGCCTGGATTCGGAATCGGAAATGCTGATTCAGAACGCGATGGAACGGTTGATGCTGGGGCGGACGACACTGGTTGTCGCGCACCGTCTATCGACGGTCCGCTCGCTCGATCGGTTGCTGGTGTTCAGCCACGGAACGATTGCCGAAGAGGGCACGCATGTCAGCCTCATCCAGAAGAAGGGTGGCATCTATCGCGGTCTGTTCGAGCGCCAGGCACTGGAACTGACGAAGGGACTGGTTCTGGATGTCGCCGAGTAACGACGATGATCCACGGCATCCACAGATGCCGTGGATCCTGCACCATTAGCGCCGTTGAGAAAGGGGGTCGGGGCCGCACCCGTCAAAGCGCATGACCCAGTCCCTAATGATCTGGAGCGTGACACGAGCGAGACGGGCGGCATCAAGATCTTTACGTGATGCCCCTCCCTGGATCCCACCTTAAACCTCTTGTCGACGCCAGAGATATAGGTTCACTGCGTTTGGGGAAGGGTCAAAGGGGCGTCGGCCGCGAGGCAACGTCTGAGAGCGATCCTGAGGGGGCCCAAACGCCATGGGTTGACGTGGCCGACGCAATTCATGCTGAAGGCATTCAGGTAAATTTCTGTCTTGGGCATTCAGTCAACCGCCATATTCCACGATTTCGAGCCCGGCATTGTAGTCGGTTGCGTAGATCAGGCCAGAGGCATTCACAAAAACATCCGCCGATTGTATGACCTTCGGGCGTCCGGCCCGGCGGTCTGTCATCGCAGTTGGTCCCGCTGGTACCAGCGCGCCATTTTCAATGGGATGGTATGGATCGGATATATCGAAGGCGCGAATGCCCGCATTCTGCCATGTCGCGAAGATCAGCGTCTCCGACACGAAGGAGCCGGGGCGGTTCTCATGCAGGTTATGTGGGCCGAAATGGCCGCCTTTTTTGGTGTAGTCGATCTCATCGGGAATCGGGAAGGTGGATATGCTGATCGGGTTTTCCGGCACGCGAATATCGAAAACCCAGGTGTGCTTTCGCCCATCCTCTTCATTGTCCAGTACCGCCTCATCAGCAACGACCAGCAGATCGCGGCCCGGCAGTGGCAGCGGAGAATGCGTGCCGCCGCCATAGGGCGGCGACCAGTTGTGGTGCTTGATCAGCTTGGGTGCCGAATGGTCGGAGATATCCAGCAGTGTCAGCCCACCATCGCGCCAGCAGGCATAGGCCGTGGTGCCTTGAACCAGCGCGTGATGCAAGGCGTAGCGCTTCCCTTCACCCCAGTCGGGCACTTCGCCTTTGGCAAGGTTCATGCCCGGCAGCCACCAATGTCCAACGATAAAGGGTTTGGTGGGGTCTGAAAGATCGATGGTGACAAAGATATAGTCGGAAAAGCCATCCAGCAGCGCGGAGGCATAGGCATAGCGGCCGCCCACATACCAGATGCGATGAAGGCCGACCCCATCGACATCCAGCTGGCCGATCTTTCTCGGACGATCCGGTGTGGAGATGTCGAACACGCTCATGCCCGCCGTCCAACTGCGCTGCCGCTTCTCCGCAGCAACGGTTTCGCCGACTGATTTGGTGTAATAGGCCTTTTCGTCGGTAAAGCTTTCCACATCGGCAAACAGATCGAGCGCATTGATGACCAGCAGGAGATCATCATGCGTCTGGAGATGGATGTTCCAGGTGTTGGGTGGGGCCTTGATGTAATTGACGGTTTTGGGATGTTTGGCATCGCGCACATCCACGATCGAAAAGCCCTGCGACCAGGGATGGGCCACATAGGCATGACCGCGATGCACCATCAATTGCAGCCCGTCTCCCCTGCCGCCGATATCGCTGTGGCCGATGAGCTTCATGTTGCGGGCGAAATCGGGCGTTGGCAGGTCTGGGCTGGTCATGTCTGTCTCTTGATGCTGGAAACGGAATAGGCACCGCGCAGGAAGCGGTGCCGAATATCGAGCGGACCTCAATTCGTGGCGGATGGTATCCAGCTTGCGGTGGCAGCATCGCTTTTCAGGAAGGCAGGGAATTTCTGCTGAAGCTCTTCGATGGTGCCAATTTTGTTTTTCACCAGATCATCGCGCGTGATGAGGGTTGGCCGGAGAAGAACCGATTTTCCGGGGGACTGGCCGGCGACATCGAGCGAGACGGCGCGCACCGAGACTTCACCCACCACGGCGGCATTGGTTGCCGCTGTCGCCACCCAGGCGCTATCGGGCTCGGTGATGAGCTGGATATCTGCGGTCGAGATATCGACGCCGTAAATCTTGACCTGTGTCGAAAGGCCGAGTTCATCGACGGCGAGTTTCACGCCCTTGGCGAACTCATCCCACGGTGTGAAGATGACCTTGATATCCGGGTTGGCGCGCAAAACGGCCTTGGTCTGGTCGGCCACGGAAGCAGGCACCGTGTCGTTGACCACGCCCCATACGGCTTTTTCAGTCAGCTTGTGCTTTTCCACGAAATCCTTCCAGACCGCATAACGGCGGTCCAGCGGTGCGAAACCAGCAACATAAACAGCACCGGCGACGAAACCATCGCCATTGTCCTTGATTGCCTGATCCAGAACGAGCTTCGCCATATCCTTATCGCTCTGCTCGATCTGCGGTATCTGCGGATTGTCAAGGTTCACATCGTAGGCAACGACCTTGATGCCCTTGTCGAGCGCCTTTTGGGCGACGTCTTTCAACACTTCCGGGCGGCCATTGTTGATGACGATGCCATCCACGCCGAGATTAATTGCCTGCTCAACCAGATTGCGCTGCGCATCGTTATCATTGCGCGCCTGCGAGACGGTAAGCTTGATGCCCAGAGCATCGGCTTGGCGCTTGACGCCTGCCTCGAAGGCCTGAAGCCAATCGCCACTGCCGAGGAGGCTGATAACCGCAACATTCACCGTCCTCTCGTCGAAAGGTGCGGGGGCGCCTGCCATGCCGGCTGAGAATGCGCTCGTGGCGACGATGGCGCTGGAGACGGTGGCGACTGCAAGTGTTTTGAGGGCTTTGAACATGACGTCCACTTCGTTGGATGAGGGTTGGAAAGATCAGTTTTTCGAACGAGCAACGCCGTAGGTCAGCGCCAAGGCACCGACGAGAACAGCGCCTTTGATGAAGTCCTGCGTATAATAAGGGGCATTCAACATTGTGAGACCGTTGAGCAGCACGCCGACGAACACAGCACCGACGACCGTGCCGAGAACGTTGGGACGTCGCAGTGCCAGAACGGCAAAGCCGATCAGTGCCGCAGCAACCGAATCCATCAGCAGCGACGCGCCCGATGACACGTCCCCACGACCGACACGGGCCGCGACGATGATGCCGCCCAGTGCGGCAAGCGTGCCGGACAGCACATAGGCGAAGGTCTTGATACGATCGACATTTGCCCCCGCCAGACGAGCCGCCGTCTCATTGCCGCCTGTCGCGTAGATCAGCCGTCCAAGCCGCGTCCGCTCCGTCAGGATGAAGAGAATGACGGCGACGATGGCCATGAGGATGACCGGCAGCGGAATGAGGCCGAACAGGCTGGAGCGACCGATGGTGAGAAAGACAGGATCGTATTTGCCTGTCGCGGTGGAGCCATCCGGTAAAATGAGACCAACGGAGATGGAACGCCCTGCCGTTGGAATGAGCTGAAGACCTGTCAGCAGGAACATGGTGGCCAGCGTTGCCAGCAAATCCGGCACTTTCAGTTTGACGATCAAAAACGCGTTGGCGAGGCCGACGAGTGCGCCGAACGCCAGCACCAGCGGCACCGTCTGATAGGCGTTCAGTCCCAAAACGATCATCAGGTAACTGGCTGCCATGACGCTGGAGGCCGCAACGGCGCCTACGGACAGATCGAAGCCATTGATGGCAAGCGTCACGCTCACGCCCGCGCCGATGATGGCAACAACCGAAACCGCCTGCAAAATGCTCATCAGATTGTTGATATTGATGAACGCGGGTTGCGCTGTCGAAAACCCGATCACCAGCGCCGCAAGAAGCAGAAAGACCGCACCGCGTCTTATGGCGTTTCTGAAGCTTTCCGCTGTTGCAGTATAGGTTGGCTTTTCAGCGATCTGTTGCGTGCCATCGACCATCAGGCAAATTCCTTGTCAGGCTGCGTCGCGTCCGCATCAAGCGGGCTTTCGAGAAGGGTGTGATGTTCCATGACCAGAACCCGGTCTGCCACTTCGAAGGCCTCTTCCCGGTCTGATGTCGCAATCAATGTCGCGCGGTCCGCATGGCGGCGAATGGTTGCGATAATGTCTTGCCGCGCACCGACATCCACGCCTTGAAACGGCTCATCCAGCAGAAGCAGGCGGCTGGGTTCTGCCTCCCAGCGGGCAATCACCGTCTTTTGCTGATTGCCGCCGGACAGCGACCAAACGGACGCCGAGGCGGAAGATGCCTTGATCGCCAGCCGCTGGATCGCGTCATCGCCTTCCTTCAGTTCACGGTTGGAAAACAGAAAACCCGAGGGATACCATGTCTTGAGATGCGGCAGGCTGATGGATGCGGCAATGCTTTCGCCCGGCCAGTCCGCATGGATGAAGGAAGAGCGGTGCCGATCCTCCGCCGCCATGGCAACGCCGGATGATATGGCATCGGCAGGGCTGCGCGGCGAATAGGGTTTGCTATCCAGTGTTACCGTTCCATCAGCAAAGGCGCCCAGCCCGAAAAGGGATGACAGCAACCGGCTTTTGCCAGCGCCCAGAACGCCGGTGATGGCAACGACCTCTCCTTCCCGCAGCGAAAGCGAAAACGGCTTGGCATCGGGCAGAAGACGAGCGTTTTCGATTTCAAGAACCGTTCGACCGAATCTCTCGCGGCGATCCGGTCGGGCAGACTTGAGGGAACGACCGATCATGGTTTCGATGGCCGGATCGAAATCGATGGGCTGCCTGAATGAACCGACATTGCGCCCCCCACGCAGAATTTCCACCCGGTCTGCCAAGGCAGCCAGATCGGCGGTGCGGTGGGAAATGTAGAGGACGCTGATACCGCGCTGTCTCAACCCGCGAACCAGATCGTACAGCCGCAGGGATTCGCGCGATGACAGGCTGGCCGTGGGTTCATCGAGAATGAGCAGGCGCGCTTTGTTGGCCAAGGCACGCGCAATAGCCAGCAACTGACGGTCTGCGGCGCTGAGGTCTTCGAAATCCCGATCCAGCGGCAGGTCGAAACCGGCATCTGACAGGATATGGGCTGCAGCTTTGCGGATGGATGTGCGCGACAGGAAAAACGGATGCCGTCCATCCACGAAATGATTGAGGAGAAGAGCGTCCGCGACCGTCAGGCCGGGAACGCCGACCACATCGGTGGATTGATGAACGGTGACAATACCCCGTGTCGCAGCCTCGGCGGGCGTTTTCGGCGCAAACGCTTCGCCTTGCCATAGAATGTTGCCCGCATCGGGTCGATACAATCCCGACAGGATTTTAACGAGGGTCGATTTGCCCGCGCCATTCGCTCCCATCAAAGCGACGACTTCACCTGCCTCTATTGTGAGGTTGGCGTTCACGAGTGCCTGGGTCGAACCGAAGGCGAGCGAGACATTCTGTACGTCTAGGATTGGCATAGCGGGAGCGCCTGTGGATGACGATCCAGTGTGGTAAGCCTCCTGTTGGTGTAAACAAGGATGCCGTTTCTATAGAATTTCTAATGAATGGAATAAATTTCCATCGCTCACGCGCCCCTCATCGAGGCGGGTAGTCTTACTCCTAAGCAGGTGTTGAGCCGGCCGAGCAAAACGTTCTGTCTATGGCTGTTGCAACGATAAACAAAACCTCGAGAGGTGCCGAATTTGGCACAAAGTAGTCCACCCATTTCATCGAATTAATGATGATATCTTGTCAGAAAATTCTGCTCGATCTTCAAAGGAAATATCATGTCTTTCAGAGCACGTGCTGTCTCTTCGGCGCTATTGCCCATAATCTTTCCGTTTGCAGCCGCGCAAGCGGAGGGGCTTGCCGGTGCGCCTTCACCTTTTGACAGGGGCGGCGTGAAAATCGCCTTGGTCGGCTACATCTCGGCGGGTGATTTCTTCCAAGCCTATCAGGCAGGCGCTGTTGCGCAGGCAAAAGCCATTGGCGTGAACTTGCGGGTGTTTCCGGGCCGTCAGGATGCTGCCCAGCAGCGCGAGCAGATTTTGCAGGCCATCAATCTAGGCGTCGAGGCCATTATTGTAGACCATGGACAACCTGAATCTCTGAGTGACGTGGTGCAACTGGCACTCGATAAGGGCATCAAGGTCGTGGCCTTCGATGTCAATTTGAACAATCCGAAAATACCGCAGATCGAGCAGTCGGACCACAGGCTGGCTGAACTGGCGCTGGAACAGGCATTGAAGGACAACGGCACCAGCTTTAATGCAGGTTATGCCTACGTTGCTGGTTTCGCACCGCTGGATCGTCGCAACGAGATCTGGGACAAGGTCAAGACGGAGAATAAGGGTATCGTCGAAAAGGCCCGGTTCGGAACGGTCAGCGACACGACCGCGACGGCAACCGCCGATCAGGCCAAGGCCATATTGCGCGCAAACCCGGATATTTCGGTCGTTTTTGCACCCTATGACGAGTTTGCCCGCGGAGTGAAACTGGCCGCAGCGGATCTTGGGATATCGGACAAGGTCAAGATTTATTCGGCGGATATTTCCACCGCCGATATTCAGGAAATCGTAGAAATCGGCAGCCCTTGGGTCGCAACAGCGGCAACCAACCCGGCTGTCGTCGGCGCGGTTTCGGTTCGTGCGGCAGCACTCCAGATCGCTGGGCAGCAAGTGCCGGCCAAGGTTGTCGTCGATCCTGTTCTGGTGACGCAAAAACAGTTGCGCGATGCTGACGTAAAGACAATGGAGGATCTGGCCAATAAAATTCCGGCTTTTTCCACGAGTGGTGTTGCAACGGCAAGCTGGATCCCACCGGCAGCGTTTTAATCGTCCGCTGATCCTGCTTCAGGCAGACATACGCGGAATATTCGGGCTTCGGGCATGACGCGGAATATCACCCGTCGGCCCCCTTTCGACGCGGAGGAATCATGCTGGGTTGCGTCGCGTAAAATACGGATCGGCTTACGCTTTCTGATGTTGACGGGATCGGGAGCGCACCATCCTGTCGGACGCTGGTTTCGACAGGGGACATTACCACGAGGAGCTTCCACGCCGTGATCTCCGCCGAGCCTTGCGCTCTTCGATAACGACGAGAGTGTCTGTGTCGTGCTCACATGCTCTGGAAACGGTAAGTGCGAAAAAAGAAACACCGTTCTCCAGATCGGCGCCTGAGCATTCATTTGAGAACCAAAATCACAGCAACGCTGGCGTCTCGGCATCCCCCACGCCCCACAAAGGACGGGAGCCATTCCTCGAATCTGCTCTCAGAGAGGGCAGAAGATAAGACGACCAACGAGACGCCCAGATTGACCTGCTGACATCTTACGGTAATGCGACCCCCGTACATTCGTGCTCGTTGGAATGTGGCGCCAAACCAGAGAGTGTCCGCATGGAGAAGACATCGTACGCAACGGAAGGGAAGCTCATGACTTCGCGTCGAAATTTCTTGAAGGGAACTGCTCTGGCAGGCTTGGCTGCTTCTGAGAGTTTCGCCGGAGATCGCCAGCCACCTGATCTTGGCAGGAAATTCGCTACAGATGGTCGCGTTCTTCCGTTTGAAGGCAATACGATCATCTGCCACCTGCCACAACAAGGCGATGGGTCTGCTGCCTTTGATGCACTGCTCGATATCTATCGCGCATTTCCCTCAGAGCCATGGGCGCGTAAGCTTACGGCCCTTCCACCATCCAGCTATCATATGACCATCTTTGGCGGTGCCAATGACAAGACGCGGCGTTACCCCATATGGCCTGCCAACCTTCCGCTTGATGTGCCGATAGCCGAGTGCAACCGTATTCTCGGGGAGCGCTTGCGCGCGTTTCGACTGGGTGAAGATGCCGCTCCATACCGGATGCGTGTCGACATGGATCCGCCGTCGGAAAAAGATGCGCCTTTGCCCCTTCGCCTCTTGATCGCCGATGAAGACACCGAGACGCGGCTGCGCCGGCTTCGAAACCGGCTGGCGGAAACACTGGGCATTCGTGAACCGAACCATGACAGTTACAGATTTCATATCACATTGGGCTATCAGGTCGCATCCCTCTCGCCAGACGAAGACGCAGCCTGGCGTCAATCACTGGCGAATTGGAAGGCAGCGATTGCAAAGCGTGTTCCCATCATCGAACTCGGCAACCCAGAATACTGCGTGTTGAAGGACATGTTTGCATTCAAGCGGCAGTTTTTCCTGTCATAACCGCATGGCGTCCGCTTTTGGGCACAAGACGTAAAAGGACGAACGCAAGCGCCTCATGTGATGCGGACGGAAATCGCAGATGTCGGTGGTGTTTCCCTGTAGCGCTGCTCTCCTTCGAGAAAGACCAGAATTTTTCTTTCAGCGCGTATGTTAGTTCTGCCCATTTGATCTGGCGGGACGTAACGTTGGTTGTTTTCGGCCACCATCCGAAGATTGATCCGGAGCAAGGCATTTGATGGGCGTGCCAAGCGCGGAAAACCGAATGTGCACACCGCGCGTCGGCCGATGGAATACCAGACGGTGCTGCCGGCGGCTACGAGGTTGCTCGAAAGGCCGCGTAGGAGAGCGCGCTGACTGAACAGAGCAAGATATGAGTTGAACAAGCCGATTTCTTTTTGGAGGCGGATTCGCTCCAACTTCCAGCCAAATCCGTGGTCGCTCTCATCGCGAGCAGGTGTGAATCGATGGGGCTGGCGGAAAGGGTTCGGAACGCGATCTGCCGCACAGCCTTGGCCGCCGTCAACGGGATCGATGGCGAGCAAGGGAAACAAACGTCACAGGACACGAATCCCGCTTCGGTTTTTCTCAGCGAGTTGAAGCAAGGCGAAGGCATGGGTGGATAAGGGAATGTTGGCAAACTTAGACACATTTGCCAACAACCGAAGCTATGAGGCCTCTTGACGGCCATACCTTGGTGAAGTGACTATTCGCACCGGACAAACGAGCAATTGTGTTTAAGTTGCTAGCGAAACAGTGCTCGCCGCGCTGTCGACGGGGAGATCGCCGAATGTCAGACGATCCGCGACCAGGATCCAGATTTGATAAACAGTGTCGAAATTGAAAACGTCGCGGGAGACTATTAAAGTGCAGGTTAGTCGATCACATTGAAAATCTGCGTCAATAATGCGGTGCCTGAATCTTATGTCATTACATCGAAGCGCCGGTTGTTGAGGGCCCGATTTTGCAACCGGGCCCTGGACTCATCAATGCTTGTGTTCGGGCATGTCTTTCAACTGGTCCTTCGTCCATGACGTCACAGCATGAACATCGCCGTCCTCGTCACGCATGAAGTCAAGGTCGCTGAGGGAAACGGCAACAGGCTTCGCGCCAATTCCCAAGAACCCGCCGACGTCGATGATGGCCTGGCCGCCTGCTCCGCCATGGACATGATCCACCTTGCCGACCTTATGGTCATCTGCGCCGTAGACGGTGGCGCCCTCCAGGATTTCCGGGGTCAACTCGGTCGTCGAAAGGCGAACGTGATTTGTATGATCCATTGGTTTTCCTCCTTGTTGGATAATCACTTAACGGAATCACGAGCGCCCTGGTTCCCTCATTAAAACCGAGCTTTAATAATCGCTAAACAATGGCCAAGCTGCGCCCCCGCAGTTTGCGTTGTCCAATCGGAGGTCTCTCCTCTCATGAGAGGATACGACCATCACCATCGATAGTCACGATACTCCTGCCGCCCACGCCATTCGCGTTGGTCGTAAAAGTCACGACGATCGCGTCTATCACGCCATTCTCGTCTTGCTTCCCAGCGATCACGTCGATCCCACCGATCTCGATATTCACGCGGCGGCCCATTTGGTCGGCAATGGCCTCGTGGAGACAGATGGAAACCGCGTCCACACGCGTAGTCTACATTCTGCACGTCTGATACCGACGGGATGGATGGTGGAACTACCGGCATCGCGCTAGCCGCGTCTGCAAAGACAGTGCTTAGAATTATTCCCGCGCCTATAATTATGTTGCGCATCTCACATCACTCCGTTGACGGTGACGTGATTTAGCAGTTCAGCTCGTGAACCATGCCTGAATGAACCTTGACGTTTTCGTGGCGTTTTGAGGTCGGAAAATTTCCAAATGCTGATGAACCCGCATGGAACGGTGTTCTTCACCGCGCGCAGTCGATCGCTCTAAATAATATTCAATCAATTCAATAAAATGAGTTGAATACGAACCATCGATAGTCTCGTCGGGCCGCCCTTAAACGCGGTGTGTCCGGTCTTGTACTTGCATCGCCTGTCCCGTCGACATTTGCGTCTGCGCAGACATCGAGTGATTTCCCAACCGAAATTCGTTTTGATTGGGGCACCGCATAATCGACGCAGTCGAATTCGGTCGCGCGCAATTCTTCTTGGATGCTATGGAACCGGGGCATGGTCTCACGCGCTGTACAAGCGGTACTCTGCGTCCCATATCTTGACGTGGGTTACAAATGAACTGTCGATTGAGGAGGTGACATGGTTGCCGCACTGGACATCGTCCGCAAAGTCGCCTTGGATGCCTATTTTCATTTTGCCGAAGATGACGGCTGGGCCATGGCCAGTCACGTGGCGCTGTCCATTCTGCTTGCCTTGTTTCCTTTTCTGATTTTCGGAACGGCGCTTGCCGGTTTCCTCGGTGCCGACCAATTTGCCGAAACGGCGGTCCATATCATTTTCGATACGTGGCCAGCGGCCATTGCAGCGCCGCTGGCTGCTCAGGTCCAGCAAGTCCTGACCATTCCGCGTGGAGGATTGCTGACCATCTCGGTTCTGGCTGCTGCCTACTTCGCATCCAACGGCGTCGAAGCTATCAGGATTTCTCTCAACCGGGCATATCGGGTGAGCGAAACTCGGTGGTGGTACGTCACACGGCTGCTCAGCCTTTTCTACGTTATTATCGCGGTGACGATCTTCACTGTCATCAGCATCGTGCTTGTCGCCGTTCCTGTCGCGCTTTCCTTTGCAGAAACGCGCTTTCCTTTGCTGAAAGGATTCCTCGAGACGGTCTCCAATCTTGGTCTCTACGGAACGATCATCGTTCTGGCGGTCGGGCTCGCCGCTGCGCATCTCTGGCTGCCGGCGGGACGTCGCCGCATATGGGACGTGCTTCCCGGTATTGTCCTCACTTTGCTCTTCTGGATCATCGGCGCTGGGATATTCGCCTATTATCTCGCAACCTTTGCCAATTATGCGGCCACCTATGCTGGTCTTGCGTCCGTCATGATCGTCCTGGTCTTTCTTTATATGGTGGGCGTTATCTTCATGCTGGGCGCCGAGGTGAATGCTGCGCTGATGAAGTACCGCATAAGGCACATCATCAAGGCCGGTATCCACAACGGTAGTCTGAGGGAAGCGCTAGATGCCGAGGAGGCTGCGGACATCTGACGGCGAGACGCCGTCGTCCCGCAAAGCATTCAGGGACGGACTGCCTATATTCTTCGAGAGCTTTCTTCCGTCGCCATCCAGCACGAGGCGATGGTGATGATATTCCGGCACGGGCAATCCCAGCAATTCCTGCAGCAACCGGTGAACCGACGTTGCGTGAAACAGGTCCATGCCACGAACGACGTGAGAAACATCTTGTAAGGCGTCATCCACAACGACCGAAAGGTGGTAGCTCGATGCAGCATCGGATCGCGACAGGATCACATCACCCCACACCGCAGGATCAGCAATGGTAACTGCGTTCAAGCCGCTGCCCGTTTCGGTCCACGAAAGCGGCTGCCGAAGCCTTGCCATCGCCTTGTCCATGTCCAGACGCCAGGCATGTTTTGTGCTAGTAGAGGACAGAAGGGCCGCGACCTCCTGCGCCGATTTAAGTTTGTCGAGCGGTGGGTACAGTGGCGCTCCATCGGGATCGCGCGGCCACATTTCTCCATTAGCCTCACAGCTATTCACAAAAGTCTTCACGTCGCTGCGGCTCATGAACGAGGGATAGACCAGCCCCATCTCAACCAGTTTTTCCAACGCCGCGCGATACCAGTCGAAATGCTCCGACTGTCTACGAACTGGGGTCTCCCACGTCAGGCCAAGCCATGCGAGATCTTCATAAATGCCCTGTTCGAATTCCCGCGTGCAGCGCGCCAGATCGATATCCTCGATGCGCAGCAAGAGCCGTCCGCCCTTTGCTTGCGCCATATCATGATTGAGGATGGCAGAAAGCGCATGACCGAGATGAAGCCGCCCGTTGGGACTTGGCGCAAAGCGAAAAACCGGCTTTTGACGTGAAAGCAAAGACATGGTTTCTTCTGCCATGGTTTCCGGTGCTTCGCCAAGACGAAGTCAGGGTGTTGGGGTGCGGTGGTAAACATCATTCGAAATGTCGCTGATATCGAGGAGGGCTTAGCCGCCCTCTTGCGGATCGACCCTCGCCTCACAGAGATTGCCCGTCAGGCAGGGCCGCTGCCATCGCGGTTGAGTGAGCCGGGCTTTGCAGGGCTGGCCCACATCATCGTTTCCCAGGTCGTGTCCCGTGCCAGCGCCAATGCCATATGGCAAAGGATTGGGGACGCTGTCGGCGATATCACGGCGCAAACCTATCTGGCGGTCGTGACGCCAGAGATCCCGCAATTTGGCCTTTCGCGCGCCAAGGCCAGAACATTGCACGGAGTAGCAATGGCCATTGTCGAGGGAAGGCTTGACCTCGATGCCTTGAACACTCTCGATGAAGCCGAAGCTTTTGCCCAGTTGATTGCGCTCAATGGCGTCGGTCCATGGACCGCGCAGGTCTATTTGATGTTTTGCTGCGGGCATGCCGATATCTTTCCAGACGGAGATGTCGCTTTGCAAGCGGCTGTGGCGCAGGCTTTCCACATTCAGACCCGCCCGAGTGCGAAAATGCTGGGCGAAATCGCCTGCCAGTGGGCGCCATGGCGATCCGTCGCGGCACGGCTTTTCTGGTCTTACTCTGCGTCCACGACACGTCGGGAAGCCGTTCCGATCGCCTGAAATTAGCCTTTCTTTCAGCGCTTCATTTATGGGCTTCACAATCCTGTAACAACAGACCTAATATACAAGATGTAGATGCAGAATCGGTCAGGAGACGCCCTTGACGATTGCCGTTTCACCACAGGCCTTGCCTGCGCTCGTTTTGAACGCAGACTATCGGCCATTGAGTTACTATCCCTTGTCGTTGTGGTCCTGGCAGGACGCGATCAAGGCCGTTTTTCTTGACCGCGTAAACATCATTGCGGAATATGATCACGCGGTATGTTCGCCCAGTTTCTCCATGCGGCTGCCGAGTGTCGTCAGCCTCAAGACTTATGTGCAGCCCACACGAAATCCCGCTTTCACGCGCTTCAACGTGTTTTTGCGGGACAAGTTCGAGTGCCAATATTGCGGTTCACACGACGATCTGACCTTCGATCACGTCATTCCCCGTGCGCATGGTGGGGAAACGACATGGCTCAACGTCGTTGCGGCCTGCTCGCCGTGCAATTTGCGAAAAGGCAGCAAGCTGCCGAAAATTGCCGGCATGATCCCTCACCAGAAGCCGTTTCAGCCAACGGTGCAGGACCTGCACAACAACGGCCGCTCCTTTCCGCCCAACTATCTGCACGAAAGCTGGATGGATTATCTCTACTGGGATACCGAATTGCAGCCTTGATCGTCGGCTCAGGCGTTTCTGCGGCTGGCGCCAAAGAACGCGATGCCGGCTAAAACGATGCTGGCAATCACGTTCCAGCCAGCGAAAGACAACCCGAGAACCCGAAGTGCCGCATCATTGCATGATGGTGGTTTGATGGCGTTGAGGTCGCCCAGCAAGCTCCCGGCATTGGTGGTAATCGATGGCGCGCCCGTGGAGCAGGTGATCGGGCCCGGCCAAAAGCCCCATTCCACCCCAGAATGATAGACGCCAAGACCGGCTCCAATCACCATGGCAAGTCCCACAAGAATCAGTGCTGATCGCGTGATCCAGACAGGCATTTTAAAAAGGCTGGCAGCAATGGCCAGGATTCCGACGGGAATGGCATAATAGTAGGGGTCCCGCTGCAACAGGCAGAGCGCGCAAGGTGTATAGCCGCCGATGTGCTGGAAGCCGAGCGCCGATCCCACAGTGAAAATCATACCTGCCGTCACCAGAACGGCTGACGTGCTGCGGGTCTTATCAGCGGAAACTGAACGTGCCATGATCTGTCCTTAACATTCGACGCGAGATTTAGAAGCACCTGATCAGGTGGAAAACGAGGCGGGAGGCAGCATTTATGGCTTGCCACGCACAGCCTCTAATCCAGTCTCATCCCGCTTGCAAATCCTTCATCGAGGACGGGCATATCTGCGACAAACAAAGTTTCGTGAAATCGAAATTTTCACAGAAATCGGTTGACGTCATGCCGCCGGTTCGTATAGTCCGCCGCATACCAAGGAAGAAGATTCCAGAGTTGCCCCTTTGGCGGAATTGGTAGACGCGCCTGACTCAAAATCAGGTTCCGCGAGGAGTGCTGGTTCGATTCCGGCAAGGGGCACCATCATTTCAAAATAGACGTTATTTTTGCTGGGCTGTTTCCCGCAAGTGTCTTTATTCTGGCGATCGGCACGATCAAGATACCAATTCTCAGTAAGCGCAATGAGCTTTGGGCAGTGGCAGGAATTGCATCACTTGCCGGGTTTGCGGTCTTTGTATGTTATGTCTCGTTGAGGACGCCGCGTCCAACATGAGCAGCTTCAGTTGAAAGACACGGCATTGGAATTTGATGAAGATGAACAGTCCTGACCCTAGGTCAGGTCGTGCAGGTCTTTGGCCAAGGCCCGCCCGAATTGCCACTCGCTAAATCGCACCTCCAAGCCTGCACGTTCGGGAGTGCAGCACATTGGGCCAACGAGATATTGATCGGCTTTGGGGAATGGGCAGAGGCGAACCAGTGGCCAAGTCTGCCCATCGCCTGAAGCTTGTATTCTCAGGACGCCCTTCTGGACGGTCACTCTTATCCAAAAATCTGACGGATCGCCGTTATAACGCCCCGTTGCCCAGTCGGAGGTTCCATCCGTCAGCACGCTGCCGAGCAAGCCGTACCCGTCTGAGAACTCGATCCCGGTCTTGACCCACCGGCTTTCGTCAATCCTGACCATGAGGCCTGCCTGGTCGTATAGATCTTTAAAATGTGCTTGGACACGAACCTGGGCGGTGAAATCGCATTCTGCCTGGAATGCGTAGAAATGGCCGCTGTCGCGCACAAAGCCATAATGTGTCTCACGCCAAAAATCCGTGTTTGCTTCTGTCGTTATGAAAAGTTCGATATCCGAAACATTTGCTTTGGCGGGCTCATTGAGCCAAGTTCCATTTTTAAGACTTTGCAACTGCGTCTCCCATAACAACGAGCGGACTTGCTCAGCCGCATCTCTTGTAAAGCGTTAACGTCCAGAACACCCAATTGCTACCAATAGGCAAGGTCTGACAGGCGTGCCAGCACGCATATTGCGCGTGTGCATCACCTATGGGCAACAGTTCTGGGCATCATGTCGCCAATTATGCCAAAACGATATCCGACATGACTGGAAAATCAATGGACTACGGGTATTTAGGGAGAGTTGGCTGGGGAACCTGGATTCGAACCAAGATTAACGGAGTCAGAGTCCGTCGTTCTACCGTTGAACTATTCCCCAACGCAAGAAAAGTGGCTACGCCGCTTCGCTAGGCGTCATATAAATGATTCGATCGGCTATGCAAGTCGTAAAATGCGATCTTAGGCAGTTATTCTTATGCGTGGTGGCGACGCGGACGTGATCGAGTGATGTTCGTATTGAAAGAAGGAGATGATGGCACCGTGGATTGCCCCACGATTTGTAGATGCCGTCTTCCTAATTTTGAGGCAGGAACAGCATCATGCGCAATCGAAATTCAGCGACGAGTTTACCAGACGCGGCGAATAGGGGCCGCTGCCAGGGAGCCTTGGCTTGCCTTAAGACCGACAGCCTGTGCTCGCGGTATATCATTTCTTTACGCCCAACCATCCCGCCTTGCCGAGCGCTCCGGGTAAAAAAACGTTCTCCAGTGTCAGTTCGCCTATCTCTGTGCAAACACGGTTGGTCCTGCTGGTTCAGTCTTCGCTTCATCGCCGAAAACGCCTGTCGCCCCTGGATAAGCTGATCCTTCCGTCGCATGATCTGGTTGGCATGCACGTCGAACTGCCGGGCGATTGTTCCGGGGCGGTCGTCTCGTCATGGTTTCGCCGGCTTGCGACATCGAAGCCGAAGTCTGGGAGAAATTCCACTTATCTTCGCTGTTCAAATGTCCCGAGCCAACCTCTCTCCAGCATCGCCGTAGCGCTATGTCGCACCTGCTAAGGTTCACGCTTCTATGAACGTATGATAATATCTCTCCCGGAGGAGTACGAGGATGGCTTATCACGCGACACCAGATTTCCAGAAGTACAGCCGTGCATCCAGAGCTATGCACTGGATCGTGGCACTCCTTGTTTTCGCAACCTGGCCGCTGGGACTGATGATCGGCTTCGTCAAGGACGACGTTAAGCTAGACTTCTATCTCTTGCATGAAAGCGTCGGCTTTCTCGTACTCTGGCTCATGCTGCTCAGAGTTGGAGCTCGGCTTTATCAACAAGCCCCTCCAATAGAAGGACCTGCAATCGAGCGCCGAGCAGCGCATACGGTTCACGGGCTATTCTACATCTTTTTGATCATCATGCCGGTCTCCGGCTTTTTGGCCACAAATGCCCATGGGTTTCCCCTCGAGTGGTTCGGGATATTACCAATCTGGAGTCCGCTCGGCAAATCGCCAGATGTCGCGTCGATGCTCTCCGCAGTTCACGAGTGGAGCGCATGGATCGTTTTAGCGCTTTTCACGTTACACATGGTGGCAGTAATTTTCCATCATCTGATCCGCCGAGACACCACGGTTTACCGAATTCTTTAGACAAGGACGTCGATGAACAACCTCCACATGACTGACAGGCTTTGGACGCGACTTCTTTCGATGCGCGGTGGGAAAGACGTGTTTCGCAGACAGGAGACGGACCCCGCCTTCTCCCTTTACGGACCAGTCGCCTCAGCCAAGGGAAGCTTCGTTTTGGCGCAGGTTGGTCAGTCTCTTGATGGACGTGTTGCCACCCCGAGTGGAGATGCGCGCGACATTTCCGGAGCGGAGGGACTTGCGCACCTCCACAGATGTCGCGCTCTCGTTGACGCGGTTATCGTTGGAATTGGAACCGTTCAGAATGACGATCCACGTCTTTCCGTGCGTGAGGTCACAGGCCCAAGCCCGGCGCGCGTGGTCATTGACTGTCGAGGCGAATTGACCGGAGACGAGCGCCTGTTTCATGACGGCATGGCGCCGGTTATCGTCATTCAAGGCAATGATGCACCTCAATCCGCACATCGGTGTGACGTTGTGAGACTTCAGCGGGGTTCGTCGGGCCTCGATCCCCGTGACATTCTCGATTGTCTGGCAGCCCGTGGTTTGAAGCGGATACTGGTGGAAGGGGGCGCAAAAACGATTGCCCGGTTCATTGATGCAGGGCTTGTGGATCGTCTCCATGTGACCATCTCGCCTTTGATCATCGGCTCTGGACCTTGCGGCATATCGCTTGCGCCCATCACGGAGCTTTGCAATGCTCAACGTCCTTCTGCCGATGTCTATGTGCTTGGACGCGACATATTGTTCGATTGCCACATGAAGGCAGGCTCATCTCTCTGTGCGGGGAAAAGCCAGAAGGTCTGTATGTCCAACGACGCAGAGGCTGCCGTCCAGGTCAATGTGTGAGTGGCGGAAGTCGAGCCACTCTTTGAATTCGATCTCATTCACATGACCGATTTCGTGGATTGGTTTTCGAAGACCCGCCAGGAATTCTTTCTGGAGTTTTGCCGAAGACGGCCCCAGCCGCCAAGGACTGTCGGCGATCTCCACCGAGAAACCTGATGCCTGACATCTGTCGGAGAGATAACCGGCTGCGGCCGGCCCGAGGGCCTGCCCAAACCCCTTGTCGGAGCGCTGGTGAAGGTTGAAATCTGCGGCAATCTGCGCATCGAGCGGGTGTCTGATCGACCACTCCATAAAACCATCATAGGTGAGTGCGGCGTACAGTCCAATCCGTCGATTGGCAAGCCGCGCCACGAACCGGTCACAAAAATCTGCGGAACAGAGATCGAAAAGAGCCGACGCGGTGACAATTCTGACGCCGTCCAGAAGCGTCTCATCGAGGTCGTTCAGGTCCTGGCAGTGAAATTCGATATTGTCGTGCGGGCCGATCAGGCGCTGTGCCTCTTCCAGCAACAGGCTTTCGTGGTCCAGAAGCTTCCAATTCGAGTGTGGCAGTTCCGGGGAGAGCGTGCGATAGGTCGATCCGGTGCCGCAACCGATGTCCATAATGACAAGCGGCTCTGGAAGAGCATCGAGATGCTGCCGAAACCTTGCAAGGATCGGCTCCGATCTCGCCTGGCCGTCTGCGGCTTCACGAAGTTTCAGCCATTCCTTGTCAAAACCGCTCATGCCACCTCTTTCAATGTGGTCGAAATGATGTTCGCTGTGTCTTTCCAGCCCGGAAGCAACGCACCGGCGCGTGCCGCTGCTTCCGCGCGACGGCCGCGTTCCTGGCGATCAGTCAACAACAGTCTCAACGCGGATGCGATTGCTTCGACGTCATCCACCGGAACCAGCAAGCCCGCCTCACTCGGGACCACGTCCGGCACGGCTCCTGCCTTGCAGGCAACGATCGGAAGGCCGAACGACAGAGCTTCAGCAAAAACCATGCCGTAGCCCTCATAACGGCTTGCAAGCGCGAAGATGTCCGCTTTCGCGTAGGCCGCGGCCAGATCATCCGATTCGCCAGCAAGAGCAATGCGGCTTGAAAGGTTGAGCGTCCTGATCTGGTCTTCCAACCTGTCCGCTACCCCGGGGTCTAAATGCGGACTGCCGATAATCGTTGCGCGCCAATCAAGCTCACGGACTGTGGCGAGCGCAGAAATCAGTATGTCATGCCCCTTGCGTTGGGTCAGCGAACCCACGGACAAGATTTGAGGGATGTCGTTCTCAACCTTGCGCGATACCTGTGGCTTCACAGTTCCCGGCAAAGCCACGGTGATCTTGAGACCAGACACGCCGAAGGTCTTTTTAAGTTCGCCCGCCGTCATCGGTGAGGTAACGAAAATGTGGCGTACGGCACTCAGCGCTCTGGTTTCACTTTGCCGCACCTGTGTCTGCTGCTCTTCGCTGAGTCCAGTTTCGAGTGCCAGCGGGTGGTGGACCAGCGCGATGATCCGCAGGCGGTCAGCCTCGCGGGCTGCCCAGGCGTCCATGACACCGAAAGCCAGGCCGTCGATCATGACAAGCGTATTGTCCTCCAGAGCGGACAGCCGTCTTTCTGCTTCTCTCAGTGTCTCCGGGCTGGGGGACGGAAAGCCGTCCCCCAGAGGGAGAAGTGTGACTTCCCAACCGAGATGTCTCAACTCCCTGATAATTTCCCGATCATAGCCATAGCCGCCGGTCCTCAGTTTGAGGTCTCCGGGGTAAGCGAATATAAGGCTTTGATTCAAAGGTCTGCCTCATACCATCCGCGAGCCGCATGAGATTCATGCAAGGTAATTTTGAGGCGCGAAATCCGGTGGCTACCTGGTCCGAGGCGCTTGGCTGCGACGGCTAAGGCAAGCTCATCAAATATATGTTTCGCGATGACTTCCGTCGTTGTGATCTTGCCTTTGAAGACGTCGACCTCATCCAGGTTCTGATAGTTCAGCGGCTTGAGGACCTCAGAAAGAACTGTGGTGGCTGCGCCGATATCGACTGCCAGACCGTCCTCATCCACATCGCGGGTAAAAAAGGCTGCGTCGACAACGAAGGTCGCACCGTGCATGCCCTGAGCTGGACCGAAGACCGGGCGCGGGAGACTATGGGCGATCATAATGTGGTCTCTGACTTCAACTGCGAACATCGTCTCTCTTTCATGGGTAGCGTATGCGATGGCAAAGCGTATGCTTCGATGACAAAATACGTGGGTACTCACCGGCCAGATCAGTGAATGCCGTCTCCCCGGAAATTAAGTGATCCAGGTGGTCGTCCAGCAAAAGATCGAGAGCTTTTGCCATACGGCGCCCAAACGTCCAGCGCGCTTTACGAAACGCTGGAATGGACCCGACTTGTGAACTTATGAATGACAGTCGTCTGGAGTGAAACGCGCCGCCGAGCGGAACCGTGACGCTTTTCTCGCCGTACCAGCTTGCTTCTACGATCCGCGCTTCCATGCCTGCGTGCTGAATGGCATCAGAAAGAGCGGCGGCGGATGCAGACGCGTTTATGAGCACGTCGAACTCGCCGTCCAGATTACCGGCCTGAATGAAGCGGATGTCCATGGCTTCCACATGGGCACAGCGATCAGGGTTCACCTCAACGAGAACGGTTTCTGTTCCTGCTATTTTGTTGGACAGACTGGCCACAAGTGTTCCCACAACGCCGCCGCCGAAGACCGCAACGCGATCACCGGGCTGAATGAGAGCATCCCACACAATGTTGAGAGCGGTTTCCATATTCGCGGCGAGTACGGCGCGCTCTGGCTGAAGCTGCTCAGGCAACGGAGAAACCATGTCCGATGTCGTGATGAATGCATCCTGATGGGGGTGGAGGCAGAATACCGTCTTACCAAGCAATTCCGATGGCCCCATTTCCACCAGCCCGACACAGGAGTACCCATATTTTACAGGAAACGGAAAATCGCCCTCCATATGAGGCCCGCGCATCCGCTCGAACTCGCTTCGTGGAACACAACCGTTGAGGACAAGGGATTCCGTTCCTCGACTGATACCGCTGTACAGGCTTCGAACAAGCACCTCGTGAGGAGCTGCCGTTCTCAGGATTTCCTCCCTTATGGCACACTGACCTTCGCTTTCTATCCATAACGCTCGGGATGATTTTCGGTCGGAGATTGTCGTCGTGCCGGAAGCAGGTGCCAAAAGAGTGATCCCAATATGTGCGTGTCAGTGGAGCGTATGACCGGGAGCGACGTTTTGTTCCCTGAGCGGCAGTCAATAAATTTACGTCTGTAAGAAATCCAGCCTGCGATTTTGCTCGTAAAAAACGAAAATGTATAGGGAGACCATGTTAGATGTCGCATGCCGCCGAGCCATCTTTTCAGTTCTGCAAGCCAGAAATCGACGTAGAGCGTGCCGCTTCAGAGCTCCGGTATGGCCGCCCCATTCTGTTTTCCTCCAACGACCAAAAGATTGCCGTTCTTGCTCTCGATGCCGTCGCGCCATCACTTTACGACCAGTTCGCAGCGGCGACAGAAAACCGACATTCGCTTCTGCTGACAGCCCCTCGCGCCGCGCGCCTCGGGATCACAGGCAACGGAGACGTGCTGACACCTCTTGCAGGTGTGAATTTCGAGGCCGCGTCGCGGCTTTCCTATGCTCTTGGTGCCGAGCAACCCCCACAGTGGATCGCAGCGGACGCTCTTGCTTGCCAATCGGCAGAACTGGCGAGGATTGCTCTTTTGCTCCCCGCGATGGTCATCGCTGATATCTCTGCCACAAGCAAAAACTTCGCGGGATGTTGCGAGTTATCTGCTGCCCATTTGAAGGGCGCTGATGTTGCTCGCCAGCGCTTTGAACAGGTTGCTCGCACCCGTGTTCCTCTTAAAGGACTTGGGGATGCCGAATTCGTCGTTTTCCGTGGCGGGCTCGCGCAGAAGGATCAGGTCGCGATTATCGTTGGAAAGCCTGACATATCGCGCACCGTTCCGATCCGGATCCATTCCTCCTGCATTACCGGGGATCTTTGTGGTTCGCTGAAATGCGATTGCGGCGATCAGCTTCAAAACGGACTTGCTCTTCTCAAACAGGCCGGCGGCGGTGTTCTTTTTTATCTTGATCAGGAAGGTAGAGGCACCGGTATTGGTGCAAAAATGCGCGCTTATGGATATCAGCATCTTGGTTTAGACACCATCGACGCTGATGCTGAGCTTGGCCTTGCGGAGGATCATCGTCGATATGAAGCGGCAGTTGCGATGCTGCTTCACATGAAGATCTCGAACGTTGCGGTCTTTACCAACAACCCGACAAAGATCAGCGCTTTGAGAGCCGCTGGGATCAAGGTCCATGCGCGTGCAGCGGTCAACGGGACCGTAACAACCGAGAACCAGAATTACCTCCGCACCAAGACGCTTCGTGCCGGGCATCTTATGGACATCAACGCTCTGATTGCTGCAGAGTGATGCCGACCAAGGAGGATTAAATGGCACTGACTCCAAGTTATTTCCCTGACAAAATAAGGGATCGGTGGCCCCTTATTTATAACACGCTAGCGAACCTCGCCTGTCTTATGCTTGGGACGATCATCCTTGCGATCGTCGTGCGATCGAAAACGACGTTGGGTTGGGATTTTGTGGCAGTATCAGTCCTGTCCCTTTCCCTGATTTTCGGCTTCGTCATGTATCTTTTGCCGAGTTATCCACACCGCCGGTTCGGTTATGCCAATTTGGTCACGGCGTTTCGAGGATCGCTTGTCAGCCTGACGGGCGCGACGGTGATTTGCTTCGAAAGCTTGCATCAAGCCGATACTGTTTTATGGGTACTGGTAGGGGTCGTCGTTCTTGCGCTAGCTCTGGATGGTATCGATGGCTATCTCGCCCGTAAATACCGCCAGGAATCCGAGCTTGGAGCGCGTTTTGATATGGAAGTGGATGCCCTCCTCATCCTCATTCTTTCCGTGGCCGCTGCTGTGCTGGCAAAGGCAGGGGCATGGGTCCTTCTCATTGGTTTGATGCGTTACGGGTTCGTAGCCGCAGGCTGGTTTATCCCAGCGTTGTCGGCTGATTTGCCCCCGTCGATGAGGCGCAAATTTGTTTGTGTGGTTCAGGTGTCAGCGCTATGCCTGATCCTCGTTCCCTCTGTCACCGTGCCAGTGTCCGGCTATCTTGCGGCGGTTTCTTTGGCCATGCTGACAATGTCTTTTGCCATTGACATCGTCTATCTTCTGCGACGGAGAGGTGCCGTATGACCATCTTTGGCGGGGGCTTGTATCGTACATTTTCATTCGACGTTTTTCCCTTTACGCCGGTCCGTCCTGGCGGTTTTGCCGCTTGAGGAGCGCGGGAGCGACGAGAAAGACGACCCCGGGTGCAGCACCGGCAAGAGAGAGCCAGCCATAAGTGATACTTGCGGCAAGACCATCGACAGAAGAGGCGCCGAGCAGGGGCCACAGCGCCATCGCTGCGGCTTCACGCGTTCCCCATCCGCCAAACCCAGTCGGGATCAGCATCGCCACCAGACAGAACGGGATGATTGTAAGCCC
Source organism: Agrobacterium sp. rho-8.1 (assembly GCF_033957725.1). NCBI lineage: Bacteria > Pseudomonadati > Pseudomonadota > Alphaproteobacteria > Hyphomicrobiales > Rhizobiaceae > Agrobacterium > Agrobacterium sp. rho-8.1. The sequence goes on along the minus strand of NZ_CP192789.1, from coordinate 367,670 downwards.
CGCGATCCATGGCAGATTGGAGCCCACAGTGTTTGCTGTTATCAGGAACACTGCGATATAGGAGCAAAGAATGGCGGCACTTGTCGAGGCTTGGAACAGCCATGCCTTTTCCCGGACAAAGACGGTCAGCAGGCTTTCGAGAAACTCCCTCTCAACTGCCTTCCACGTCTTGGCCCAAATGGTGACCAGCATGATGGCTGCGACGACGGCCATGCCGAGAACGACGTCATGCCACGAATATTGGAAGAGATCAGCCTTCGTGATGAAGGGCCAAATACACAGACCAATGAAAGCCATGACAAAAAGGGCAATCTGGCCGGAAAGCCTTTCGAAAATAACGGCTTTAGCGGATTTTTTCCATCCGCCATGCTCTTCGCTGCGCATTCTCCACGCTCTCAAAGCGTCACCACCCATGCCGCCGGGCAACGTTTGATTCAACAGACTGGCGACATAGTATTCGCGGATTGCTGTAAAAAGTGCAATGTCCTGGCCGAGACGCCGGGACGTGAAACGCCACCGCAACGCCGAAAGCACGATTTGCACCTGAACGAGCGCAAGGCAACATAGAGCCGCAGTCCAAGAAATGCGGGACAGCGATTGTTTGAGTGCCGCCAAGTCGGCTCGAAGAATGATGGTTCCCAGGAACGCTAGGGCAATAATGGATACGAAGATTCGCAGTTTGTTCAATCGCAGCCGCCTCTGTGTTTTGTCTGTTTTTCCAAGAGCGTTGTACGTGCCATCGATGGGGGCAGATTGAAGTGACTGGAAAAAAATGCGTTGAGATCAAACACGTTAACCTGAAAGCCGCTGTTGGCGCAGCGCTTTTCTCCGTCACCGCATTTATGGCCTTCACTCTCCCCGATCACCCCGAATCTCTTGGGCTGAACGCCTTTTTGCGCATCCCGCTTGAATGGCCTGTTATCGCCATCGTCGTGTTGATGACACGAGGTCTGCTCAGGCGTCTCATCATTTATCTTTGCAGTTTGTTGATCTTTATCGTCCTCTTCCTGAAAATTGCAGACATCGGTGTGCAGACGGCGTTTCAGCGGCCGTTCAATCCTTATCTGGATATGAAAATGTTGACCGATGGCTGGAATCTGATTTCCCGCACGATCGGAACGCCCGCTGCTTTGGTAGCTTTGGCCGGCGGTATCATCCTCATCTTGCTGATCGTCACGGTTTTTCTCAAATCGCTTCGGCAGATGGCCGAGGCCGGTGCAGGGCTTCGAAGACTGCTCATCGGCGTTTTTTCGACCGTAATTGCAGTCGCTGGAATCCTTGTCTGGCTCGACAAGACGCGTGTCGAGTTGGGAACACCCAACTTTCTGGCTGGAAGGCTTGGCCTCATCGTCCGCTCGTTCGCAGACATGCAGGTGTTCGAAAAACAACTCGATACTGGCCTTGGTCCGCAGAGTGGAAAGGATCTCTTCCAGGCCGTAAAAGACAAGGACGTGATCCTCATCTTCGTGGAATCCTACGGGCGTTCTGCAATCGAGGATCAGAGATATTCAAGCATCACCATACCCCGGCTGTCGGCAATGCAGAAGCAGATCGAGACAGCAGGCCTGAATGTTGCAAGCGGCTGGGTCACATCGCCCACTGTTGGCGGACTGAGCTGGCTGGCTCATGGCACGTTGCTTTCCGGCCTATGGGTAGATAGCCAGGCCCGTTACGACCGTCTGATGATCAGCCACCAGCCGAGCTTGAACCGGCTGTTTTTGCAGGCGGGCTGGCAGACCGTCGCTGTCATGCCGGCCATCACCATGGCGTGGCCGGAGGCAGACTATTTCGGCTACGATCAGATCCTTTCGGAATCCGACCTGGAATACCACGGAAAGCCCTTTAACTGGGTCACGATGCCGGACCAGTACACCCTGTCTGCCTTTGACCGACTTGCGTTGAAGCCCGCCCATGGACGCGGACAAAACGTAATGGCAGAAATTGCCCTCATCTCCAGCCACGCCCCATGGACGCCCGTGCCAAAACTCGTTGACTGGGACGACATCGGTGATGGCACAATTTTCAACAGTCAGGCTACCAGCGGCGATCCCCCTTCTTTGGTTTGGGCCAATCCCGAACGGGTTCGCGACCAGTACATCCAGACAATTGATTATTCGTTGGCAACGCTGGGGGATTTCATGGCACGACAGGGGAAAGGCGCGGTCTACATCATCCTGGGTGATCACCAGCCGGCGTCCATCATAACCGGGTCAGATGCCTCCAGGGCGGTGCCGGTGCATATCGTCACAGATGATGCAAAACTTCTTATGCGCTTACAGGAGGGCGGTTTCTCTTGGGGAATGACGCCCAACTCAACGCAGGAGAGGCCGATGAACGAACTCCGTCAGGTGTTGATCGATGCATTCAGCGGCAAGGCAAATAGCCCCTGACCGTGTTCCCTCGAAATCCGACGCTCAGGCTTTCAAAACGTCTGATAAATAATTCTGGCTCGGTCCTCGCCTTGCGATAACCCGGGACGAAAGCTCTTGAGAAAAGATGTCACGCGTTGCGGCGCCAACTTCCCGGAGACGTTCCAACAACACTGGAAAACACACGCGTGAAGTGGCTTTGGTCTGCAAAGCCACAGGCAACGGCGATCTCGGCGAGAGATATATTGGACGCCCTGATCAAGTCCCGGGCGCGATCGATGCGCTGGTTCAAAAGCCATTGATACGGTGTCATCCCTGTGGCTTCACGGAAAGCACGGATGAAATATCCCCGCGACAGATTGCAGGCTTCTGCTACCTCTGCAATCGATACCTCACCCTCCAGACTGTCCCGAAGGATCGTTTTGGCCATGATTTCGTGCGCGCGGGACAATGCCGGTGTCTTTTTGACAGTCCGGACAGTCTTTCCTCCGTAACGCTGAACCAGATAGCTGCCGATTGCTGTTGTCATCTGGTCAACGAACAAGGCGTTCGCCTCTTCAGGTCTTTGGAGGGCAGGGAGCAGAGCACGCGCGAGATTGGCGAGAACGATATCCTTTGATGCCGTTTCCGTCGTCAGCAGGTTGACGCCACTTACGTCCGCATCGTCGGCTATTTTCGCAAGTGATGATGGCGAAATCTGAAACAGCATAAAATCGAAAGGCGTGCTGAGGTCGGCCTTGTAATCTTCGGAGAGGTTGCGAACGTAGACTGCATTTTCACAGAAGCCGTGGTCGGTGGCGTGATGCCCGTGAAAGATCCGGCGATGGTGACCTTCAGACAAGGAGACCCCGATGACAAAACCTTGGTCGCTTGGCGGTGTGCTCACCTGATCGAGCCGAGTGGATCGTGTTGCCTTGCGGAAAATATCGATATTTGAGGATGACAGACTTTGGTTGATCGATAATTGCGTCAAAGTGCAACCGAACTTGTCCGATGGTTTGCCAGTGGTCGGAAGGCTTCTATCGGTAGAACCGGTACTCATGAAAACTTACCTTCCTGATAATCGCGACCGTTCCCATATCACAGTCAGTACTTACCCAACCGATCTACAGGAACGCTTTTATACAAGATACCGCGACAAATGATGTGTAGGAAACTGCAATCGATGATCCGCAATCCTGCCTGCGACGTAGTGCATGCAAGAACAAAACACATGTGAGTGAATGGTTGGAAGTCAGCGAAAAAATTGCGGCAAGCTTTGGTGTCGGAGCGGTGAGGGCATTGGTCATCAAGCCGTTACGGAATGCTGAGCTCACGGTTGTCCATCTTCAAAAATGCTACAAACCTGATAATAGCCGTGTTATCTTGGAGCCTGATAACGCTTTCCTCGTTTTGCTGTATCTGGAGGATACCAACCATTCCGATATCGGACCTGACGATCTCTTAGGCCCAGTCAAAACCTTTCCCAAGTCATCAATCTGTCTGGTGAGCCTTAAGCAGGGCGCTGCGATCTCCATCAATGGTCATATCGATGTGCTCGCGTTCTACATCCCGACCGCGCATCTTGTTGAGCTCACCGAGGAAGCGGGCGAGCCCCATATTGATGATTTTCTGATCTGTCGTGGTTTGCACGATCAGGTCGTCCGTAATATCGGCGCAGCACTGATGCCGATGTTCGACATGCCCTGTGAGGTTCGCGATACGCTTGTTCCCCACATCGGTCTCGCCTTCATCGCGCATATTGCCCACAAATATGGACGGTCTCCCGCTCAACAGCTTTCGTCTTCCCGGCAACTCACCGAGATGCAGGAGAAACGGATCAAGACCTACATCAACTCCAATTTGTCTCGCGATATCGACGTTGAGGATATTGCTCTTGCGAGTGGGTTTCTGGTGGAGGATTTGTTGTTCGGCTTTGAAGAGACGACCGGCCAATCCATAAAGGGTTGGCTATTGGCAACCCGGATCGCCAGAGCGCAATCTTATCTTACCAAGACAGGCGAAAGCGTTGACCATGTTGCGGTTGTCTGCGGCTTCAAGGATCGGGCGACTTTCATCGAAAATTTCAATCATGCAGTCGGTGTTACGCCTGACGAATGGCGCTCCCGCAATCGCCATTAGCCCGGCGATGCCGACGACACTTGGCCGTCGGCAACTTGTCGGCATGTATCAGGCCTGAATGAAGGCCAGGAGATCTGCGTTGAGCACCCCGGCATTAACCGTCAGCATGCCGTGGGAGAAGCCTGGATAGGTCTTCAGCTTCCCGTTCTTCAACAGCTTGACCGACTTGTGCGCTGAATCGGCGATTGGCACGATCTGGTCGTCTTCGCCATGCAGAACCAGCGTCGGGACGCTGATCGCCTTCAGATCTTCGGTGTGGTCTGTTTCCGAAAAGGCCTTGATGCCATCATAATGTGCCTTGGCTCCGCCCATCATGCCCTGACGCCACCAGTTCTGGATGACACCTTCGTGCACTGTCGCGCCCTCGCGGTTGAAGCCGTAGAAGGGGCCAGCCGGAACGTCGCGGAAGAACTGCGCGCGGTTTGCGGCAAGTGCGGAGCGGAAACCATCGAAAACCGCCATGGGCAGGCCTTCGGGGTTGGCATCCGTCTTCACCATAATCGGCGGGACTGCGGATACGAGAACGGCCTTGGCGACGCGGCCAGCAGGCTCACCGTGCCTTGCAACGTAGCGGGCGACTTCGCCGCCGCCGGTGGAGTGGCCGATATGAACGGCGTTCTTGAGATCGAGTGCTTCGACAACGGCAAAGGCGTCCGAGGCGTAGTGATCCATATCGTGGCCTTCCGAGACCTGGGCCGAGCGGCCATGGCCACGACGGTCATGGGCCACGACGCGGTAACCCTTGGAGAGGAAGAACAGCATCTGCGCATCCCAATCATCGGATGACAGCGGCCAGCCGTGATGGAAGACGATCGGCTGCGCGTCCTTCGGACCCCAGTCCTTGTAGAAAATCTCTGTGCCGTCTGTTGTTTTAACAAAGCCCATTGTCTTGTCTCCTGAGGTTGGATTTGAATGTTGAGCAGTAGGTGCTGCGTGAAGTGAGCGGGTTTGAAGGAGCATCCCGGCAGTTACGGCTGCCCCGGCAAGGAGTGCATCACGGCGACTTAGGGGAAAATTATGGTGTGCCACGATGGCTCCTTTTTCTCTGTGCGGGTTCTGCTGTCTGTCTATGTGATGAGAATGCTGGGAAAATGCACGGCGAACAATTGCAATAAAAATGTCGATTAAATTTCGATTATTGCAATAATCTTTTCATGCTGCCTTGCCCGGCCTGTTGATTGCCAGAAGGTGCCGAACCACGGGCTTGTCCGGACCGGTATGGAATGCAATGACTTTGCTCTGGATGTCTGCGTCCGCGTTGGACACGCGCTTGTGCTGGCGCAAATGTTCCGCCCAGGATTCGACCATGAACCATTCCGTGATTTTAGCGGGATCGGCGGAGTCTTCCGTGACGCCCCAACCATAGGCGCCATCGCGACGGCGTTCGGACGACATTTCATCGAGCGCATGCAGGAACTTGATGCGGTTATGCTTCTCTACATTGTAGTCGATCAGGATCAGAACGGGACCACGATCATGCGCGACAGGCTCGGCAACCAAAGGTTCCGGCCAATGGTTGGATGATACCAGATCCGCATCGCCTGCGGGAAGCTTGACGCGGTGCATGATGAAGCCGGCGACCAGCAGTCCAGCCGCGCCGATGAGCAGCGTTGCCGATATACCAACGGCTTCACCCACGGTACCCCATCCAAGGCTGCCTGCGGTCATCGCGCCGTTGAAAACCGTCAGATAAACCGCCAGTCCGCGACCTCTCACCCAGTTCGGCAAAACAGCCTGCGCAGCACCGTTCAAGGTCGTGAGTGCCGTGATCCAAGACGCCCCGAGAAACAGGAGGATAACGATGGCAAGCCATTGCGGTGGAGCGAGTGAAAGAACGCCCATGACGAGAGCCGTCACGATGGCAGAGCCGAGAAGCAAGCTGTTGGAATCGAAACGTTCTCGCAGTTTCGGCATGACCAGCGCGCCACCAATGGCACCGGCACCGACCGAGCCGAGTAGAAGCCCGTAGAAGCTTGCGTCACCGCCGAGAAGCTGACGGGCGACGAGGGGAAGAAGCGCCCAGACCGCGCTGGCAAAGGCAAAAAAGATCGCAGCGCGCAGCAGCACGACATGCAATGGTTTACTGGCTCGCGTATATCTCAAGCCCGCCCGAAACGCACCGAAGAAACTTTCGGACAACGCATCATCCGCATTTTTGGCGCGAGGCCACCAGATGAGTGCTGCAATGACCAGAATGTAGCTGGCAACATCGGCACCGTAAGTGACGGCAGCACCGAAGGCAGCAAGCAGAAGGCCGCCTGCCGCCGGTCCTATGGAACGGGCAATGTTGATGCCGAGCGAATTGAGCGCGACCGCGCCTTTGACATCTTCGCGTGGTACCAGTTCAGGGACGATGGCCTGCCATGTGGGGCCCATCAGCGCTGCGCCGATGCCGCCCAGAAATGTCAGGCCGATCAATGCGCTGACCGATAGCATGCCGAAATAGGACAGAGTCATCAGTGAGATGCTGACGCTGGCGAGCAGAAGCTGGATGGCGATCAGAAACTTGCGGCGGTCAAGAATATCGGAAAGGACGCCTGCCGGGATCGCCAGAAGGAAGATCGGCAGTGTACCGGCTGCTTGTACGAGTGCGACGGCTGCGGGCGCTGCGGAAAGGTCTGTCATCAGCCACGAACTGGCGACATCGCGCATGAAGCTGCCGGTGTTGCCGAGAACCGTTGCCGCCCAAAGGACCGCAAAGACAGGTTGGCGCAGCGGGGCAAAGCTTCCACCTCTAGACATGCTGGCGCTCATCACTTCGCTCCCTTGGCAATATCGACGGCGGCAACGAAGACGAATGCTCCGGCAAGGCCGAGATGTTCAAAGAAGGCGTTGGTTGCCATCATACGGTCCATACCGGGCGCCATTTCCCAGAACCGAAGGGCGATGAATGTGGCGATCAGCGTGAAGCCTGCAAGCGCCACGGCGCCCGCCCATCGCAGTACGCCTGAAACCACCATCGCAGATGCCGTTAGTTCGAAAACGATGACGATGACGGCAAAGATGGCGGACGGATGCAGGCCGAAATGGTCCATCTCTGCAATCGCGCCATTGAAATCAAAGATCTTGGTCAGGGGGCCCTGAATATAGGCTGCGCACAGCGCAAGCAGTGCGATGGTCCGCGTTGCTGGCTTTGCGATAATATCCGCCAGACCTGTTTTCAGTCGGCTGGTGGTAGGGCTTTGATACGTCATGATTGCTCCTGCAGGTTGGCCCGGTATGTTGGGCATCCGTCTTGCGATGGAGTGATATTGGGCCGAAACATTGCCGCCAACAATTGCATCAATAGTTTCGATTTAATTGCGTTTTTTGTAATTATGAGATGCGAACGGGCTGTGATGCCCGTTCGCCAGAGCAACGACGATCACACCGCCCAGCACGAGCAACCCAGCGCCCCGAAGAAGCCCTTTAGATCGGCAATCGGCAGTTTCGAGGTCCATGCACCTGCGTGGTCGTGGCCGTGAACGCCGCAATCGCTGGCGCAGCCGCAAGAGGTGATGGCGGTTCGGCGCAGAGATCGTTGACCGGCACCTTCCGGCTCTGCCCAGGCGGCATAACCGCCGAATTTTCGAACGGGAGACCAGTCCGGCATCGCAGGCGGCACGTCGTTTTCATCCAATGCCTTGAAGTCACCCGAACCGTAGACGATTTTACCGCCGACCATGGTGAGGTCCGAAGTCAGGAACGAGATTTCATCTTCAGCGCAGGAGAAGAAGTCTTTGTCCGGCACGACGAGATCAGCGAATTGACCCTTTTCAATGCGGCCCTTCTTGCCTTCCTCATTTGAAAACCACGTGACCTTTTCCGTCCACATGCGCAGCGCCGTTTCACGGTCGAGGCAGTTTGCGCGCGGATAAAGCTGCATGCCGCCAACGGTCTTGCCGGTGACCATCCAGGACAGCGATACCCATGGATTATAGGAAGCCACGCGTGTTGCGTCGGTGCCGGCTGAGACATGGACGCCCTTGTCCAACATTTTGCGGATTGGCGGTGTTGCTTCTGCTACGCCGTGTCCATACTGCTCGACAAAATATTCTCCCTGATAGGCCATACGATGCTGGGTGGCGATACCGCCGCCGAGCGCTGCGATCCGGTCGATGGAGCGGTCCGAAATCGTTTCTGCATGGTCGAAGAACCAGTTCAGTCCTTCCAGCGGAATGTCCTTGTTGACCTTTTCGAAAACATCCAGTGCACGGGTGATCGTCTCGTCATAGGTGGCGTGCAGGCGCCATGGCCAACGGTTTTCGGCCAGAACCCGCACCACTTCTTCCAGCTCGCCTTCCATTTCCGGTGCCATCTCAGGCCTTGGCTGGCGGAAGTCCTCGAAATCGGCCGCGGAAAAGACCAGCATTTCACCTGCGCCATTGTGACGGAAATAGTCGTTGCCCTGCTTGTATTTGACCGACTGGGTCCATTTGAGAAAGTCTTCTTTCTCTTCCTTGGGCTTTTGTGTGAACAGATTGTAGGCGAGACGAACCGTCATCTGGTTTTCGTCGGAGAGTTTCTGGATGACCTCGTAATCATCAGGGTAATTCTGGAAACCACCACCGGCATCAATGACGCTTGTAATGCCCAAGCGGTTGAGTTCCCGCATGAAATGCCGGGTTGAATTGACCTGATAGTCCAAAGGTAGCTTTGGGCCCTTGGCAAGCGTCGAATAGAGAATGCCTGCATTCGGCTTCGCCAGCAGCAGCCCCGTGGGATTGCCGTTGATGTCGCGGGTAATCTCGCCGCCTGGTGGGTTGGGCGTATCGCGCGTATAGCCCACGGCGCGAAGGGCCGCGCCATTGAGAAGCGCCCGATCATAAAGGTGCAGCAGGAATACCGGCGTATCCGGGGCAATCGCGTTGATCTCTTCGATCGTCGGCAGGCGCTTTTCTGCAAATTGATGTTCGGTGAAACCGCCGACCACGCGCACCCATTGCGGGGCGGGAGTATTTGCCACCTGTCGCTTGAGCATATCCATCGCATCGGCAAGAGAGCGAACGCCATCCCAGCGCAGTTCCATGTTGAAGTTCAGCCCGCCGCGCACGACGTGGGTGTGGTTGTCGATCAGGCCGGGCAGAACGCGCTTGCTTTTGAGATCGATAATCCTGGTATTCGATCCGGCAAGCGCCATGACATCGGCATCGCTACCCACTTGCGTGAAAAGACCGTCCTTGATGGCGATAGCTGTTGCGTTGGGGTTGGCGCGGTCAAGCGTCGTGACGCGGCCGTTGTGAAGGATGATATCAGGATGCATGGTATCTGCTCCGGTCTTTTTTGGATCTGCGGCGCTGGCCGACGAAAAGAGATTGGACAAGGCGAGGCTGGAAGCCGCACCCAGAAATGTGCGGCGTGTCGTCATCAGCCGTTTCCTTCTGGAGCATCTTGTTTGGAGGCGGCAAGATCGACACTGGTATGGCCGCCCTTCGGCATGTGACCAAACATGTGCGGCTTGACGTGGTTCAGCCACGACACCGCCGCTGGCTCCCTGTTCCAGATCGTCCTTGCAAGCGGCACGATCTGTTCACCAACAAGAATGCCAAGAAGGCCGACAAGGGCAATGACCGGTGGGGCCGGAGAGCGGACGTTGAGCAGGCCATAGATGACACCGACGAGAAGACCGACGGCAAGCGAAAGCAGGTAGATTTTCATGGAAGCATTCCTTTTCCAAGTTGGTCACCCCGCCCGATAACTCAGACGGGGCTGCCTCAAATCAGATGGCGGCTGGGTTGGGGCCAATGCGCTTGCCATGGGTCACGCGCTCGGCGCCGCCGTGGACGTGTGTAACGGCGTAGTCGATGCCCATGCCGTAAGCGCCGGAATGCTCTTTCACCAGAGTGGTCACGGCATCGTAAGTCTCCTTGCGAGCCCAATCGCGCTGCCATTCAAGAAGAACCTGCTGCCATGTGACGGGAATAACACCGGCCTGAACCATACGGTCCATCGCATATTTGTGCGCGTCGACAGAGGTGCCGCCGGAGGCGTCGGCAACCATGTAAATTTCATAGTCGGTGTCATGCATGCAGGAGAGCGCGAACGTCGTGTTGCAAACTTCGGTCCAAAGACCGGCGACGACGATCTTCTTGCGACCGTCGGCTGCATTCTTGGCAAGCGCATCGCGCACGTTCTGATCATCCCAGGAATTCATCGAGGTCCGCTCGAGAATGTCATTGTTTGGCACGACAGCCAGCAATTCAGGGAAGGTGTTGCCTGAGAAGCTGTCCGTCTCGACGGTGGTGATCGTGGTCGGAACGTTGAAAATCCTGGCGGCCTTGGCGAGGCCGACGACATTGTTCTTCAACACCTGCCGATCGATGGACTGAACACCGAAGGCCATCTGTGGCTGCTGGTCGATGAAGATGATCTGGCTGTTTTGGGGTGTAAGAACCTGAAGCTTGCTGGACATGTCGTATTCCTTTTGATGTGTGTTGAGTAAGGGAATGGAGGAGGGGAGGCGTGAAGTCTTGAAGGTTATGCCGACCGATTGTCTGAAAGTGACATCATGCAGTTGGCTTTCCTTCGGTGCGTTGGTTGGCTGGTGTGATTGGAAATTTATGCCAGTTGCCGATGCGCGAGAATTGCAATAATTATTGTCATTGAATTGCTTGAGGTGAAATAATCCATGAACGACTACAAGGCGCTCCGAACGTTTCTGATGGCGGCGGAAAAACGCAATTTCGCTCAGGTTGCGCGCGAACTGGACATGACGCCCGCCGCCGTCACGCGTGCCATCGCCGCCTTGGAGGATGATCTCGGCGTTCAACTTTTCGTTCGCACAACGCGTCAGGTTTCTCTGACAACAGACGGCGCAATTTATGCGGCGCAGATACAGCCCGCATTCGAGGCCTTGGAGAATGCCCGAAAAGATGTGATGAACACCCATAAGGCGGACCATGGCCGTCTGCGGATCAGCGCGCCGACCTGGTTTGGCCAGCAAATTCTCCCGCCCATTCTGTCACGGTTTCAGGAGCGTTACCCGAAGATCAGTTTTGAGGTTTCTCTCGGCGATGGACTGGTCAATATCATCGATGATGATTTCGATCTGGCGATCCGCATATCGGCGGCACCATCTGACAAGTTCACGATCTGGCGGAAAATCAGCGTGGTGAAGCGCATTCTGGTTGCGGCCTCCAGTAGCCGTTTTTCAGATATGCTGCATCCAAGCGAACTGACGCCTGACGATTGCCTTGGTTACAGTGGGGAAAGCAGGCGGGAAAACTGGGTACTTTCCGACGGTAGTGGAAGCGTCAGCATCTCTGCGGGTCGAGCCTTTAGCGCCAACAGCGGTGAACTGCTGGCAAGCATGGCAGCCAAAGGCAAGGGCGTAGCATTGCTTCCAAAATTTCATGTCGACGCATATCTGCAATCAGGGCAGCTCCGGCACGTTCTACAGGAATGGGCTCCGCCAGACTTGTGGCTGACACTCTATTACCCGCCTTACCAAGCCATACCCCCGCGGATCGCTTCGTTCTCCAAGTTCTTCGAAGAGCATGTTCCTGCCCTGATGGTCCAAGGACACATCCATGAATGATGTGAGGCAAACATGTCGATATGGCGCATCTTTAGTCGGCGAAATTGCTTGGCTGTCGGGCGTGCCCGACTTGCGCTTAGCGTTCCGCATGGCCTATTTTCACATCGCTCGCCTTACAGTGGTCAAACGGAGTTTCAAACTCGATAGTGGAGTGAGCAATGCCATGGTCGAGCGAGAGAAACCCACGAATGTTTTCCCTGATCTTCGCCGCGCCCTCGAGCGTAAGCTCAGTGATCACGACATGCATTTCAAGCGCCCGGCGTTTTTCATCCAGTGCCCAGACGTGGACGTGATGGACATCGCTAACCTGGGGGATTGCGAGTACGCCTTGACGGATCTTTTCAATATCCGTGCCGTCGGGTGTACCCATCATCAGAATGCGGACAGATCCGCCGATCTCGGTGAACGCTTGCCATAAAATATAGCCAGCGATCAGGAGGGTGATTGCTGGGTCTATCCATGTCCAGCCATACAACAGGATCAGCGTTCCCGCGACAATCACACCGACGGACCCGAGAGCGTCTGCAACATTGTGCAGAAATGCAGCGCGAATGTTCATGCTGTCTTTTGACATCGCATAGGTCAGCATTGCGGTCACCAGATCAATGACCAGCGCGATGCCTGCAATGATGACGATGATCCATCCGTTTACGGGTTCCGGCTGGAAAAAGCGCATGATAGCTTCGTAGACGAGGTAAACACCGATGACGATCAACGTCGTGTAATTGATTAGAGCGGCGACGATCTCCGCGCGCGCATAGCCGAACGTCATGCGATGATCTGCTGGCCGACGGGCGATTTTGCGGGCACCGAATGCGATAACGAGTGACGCTGCGTCGCTGAAGTTATGGATGGCATCGGCAATCAGCGACAGACTGCCCGATATGACACCACCGACGATCTGGGCAAATGTCAGCAGAAAGTTGACGAAGATAGCCCACGCGATGCGTTTGTCACCCCCTTGCCCCGCATGATCGTGGTGATGGTGATGACCGCTCATAGCGTCGAAACTTCCCTGTTTTGGCTACCGATTGTCAAAGGTGATGGATCATGAACCGCGCTGGGTCGCGTCAAATTCTTTTTTGACGAGATCGAAAAGACCTTGTGGTGAGAAATCCGTCAAGGGCTGACCGTTGACAAAGAATGTCGGTGTCTGCTCAATCCTGTTTGCCTGCACATCGGCGATGTCCTGCGCAAGGATACCATCGACAACGGGTGTCATGGCGTCCTGCCTCCCTCGCGTCAGATCCATCCCCGCACTGGCCGCAATCTGCCATGCTTTTTCGATATCCGGCGCACCGTGGACTGCCCATTCGGGCTGTCGCTCCAGCAGAGCTTCAAGCACCGGCTGGAACCTGTCCTGTCGGCGTGCGGCTTCGATGATCCTGACGACCTCATCCGATCCTTCATGGAGTGGTGTGTACCGCAGGACGAGCCTGGCCTTGTCGCCCGTTTGGACAAGAAGCTGCTTCACGATGGGATAGAAAGCGCGGCACGCCTCACATGACGGGTCGAAAAATTCGACGATCGTCACTGGCGCGTCGACGGGACCGATTACTGGCGAATGCATGCGCACAAGGGTGTTGGCCGGAGCCGGCGCCTGCGCAGGTACGGTCTGCGGCTGATTGGCCTTGTAGATGGCTGCGCCACTTGCAAAAACCGTCACGGCTATGGCACCTGTGGCGACCATGAGTGTTCGTCTCTTCATCGATGATGTCTCCGGTACGCAACGAAAAGAAGCGCGACAATAGCTGTGAACATAGCCAGCGAAAGGGTTGGCAACGGCAGTGTCCCAAAGATGGTCATCCCATCGCCGGAACAGGAAGGCCCCTGACTGCATGGCTTGATGGCAGCTGGAATGATTTCAAAATAGAGCAGGTTGTGAAATGCTGCGACAAGCCATCCGCTCATGGCCAGAGGCAGAGCGTAGAGCGACGCGACAAGCTCGGACCGATAGACACCAACGCCCAGAACAGCGACAAGCGGGAACATGAAGCTTCGCTGGTACCAGCAGAGATCGCATGGTGCTTGGCCCATGACTTCGCCAACGAATAGAGCGCCACCCGTTGCTGCCAGTGCTACGATCCAGGCGGCAAACAGAAGACGAAATGACGGGTCGGCTGCCGATGTATTCACGTCCTTCAAAATTCTCTCCAAGAGTGTTCCACACTTAATCTTGGGACCTCTAGTAGGTAGAGGGTCAAGAGGGCTACCGACGTATTTTTTGACACTGGCTCTGTCGGCAACGCGGAACCTGAATGCAGGTGCGCGATAATGTCGCATCAACCGAAGGGGGCTTGACCCTCTAGTCGCTAGAGGAAGCATATCGCCGCAATAACCCACTCTGGAATCGAGGAAAAATTGAACAAGAGAGTATTGACGAGACGCGGCTTTATGGCGGGTGGCTCAGGTCTTGCGCTGGTCACGTTGACAGGCTGCGCGACAACAACACCTGTGGTGCCTCAAACAAAAACAGCCGCTCTTCCCGCTGAAACAATCTACTCTTCAATGTATGCGGCTGTTCCAGACGAGCAGTTTCCGTTGCCTGCGATTCCTTATGAGAAATTGCAAAGCCGGTATTATCGCCAGCTCGTCAACGATCCCACCGGCGAGCGACCCGGCACGCTTGTCGTGGATACCGCGAACTTTTTTCTTTATCTCACGCAGGGCGGCGGCCAAGCCATGCGTTACGGGGTCGGCTTGGGCAGGCAGGGGTTCGAGTGGTCGGGTCGAGGCGTCATTCAGTACAAGCGGCAGTGGCCGAGATGGACGCCTCCCGACGAGATGGTTGCGCGTCAACCCGAACTGGAGCCGTACAGTATCAAGAACGGAGGAATGGGTCCGAGCCTGAGCAATCCCTTGGGAGCACGCGCCCTCTATATTTTTCAGAATGGCGAGGACACCATATTTCGCATACACGGGTCGCCCGAATGGTGGACAATCGGCAAGGCGGTATCGTCCGGCTGTGTACGGATGATCAATCAGGACGTTATAGACCTCTACAATCGGGTTCCGGACAAGGCGCCTATCGTCGTCACGAAACTTTCACCGCCGATTGAGGTTTGACGCCAGATGCATGACGCTGATCGGCACACTGAAAAACCGGCCCCGCATCGTAGAGACGAACCAAAGCCGCTTGGATTTATGTTGCCCTTGTTTATCGGTGGGTGCGCCTTTGTGATCGATCAGGTGTCCAAATATCTGATCGTAAATTTTGTGATGATGCCGCCTGACGTTATTCAGGTAACGTCATTTTTCAATATCGTACTGGTCTATAATCCTGGGATAAGCTTCGGCATGATGTCGGACCTTGTCGGGAGTATGCCGCAAGTGTTTGCAGGCTTGAAAATCCTGATCGTGGTTGGTCTGTTGGTGTGGGCCTACAGAGCGGAATTGTTCGTTGAGCGCCTCGCTCTTTGCGTGATGGCCGGCGGCGCCCTCGGTAACATCTCGGATCGGTTTTTCAGTGGAGCTGTGACCGATTTTCTGGATTTTCACTGGTCCGGCAACCATTGGCCAGCCTTCAATTTCGCAGATGTAGCCGTATTCAGCGGGGCCTTCATGCTGATCGTTTTCTCTTCAGTTGCCAACCGGAAGGCCGTGACTGAGACCTGATCGAAAACTCTCGCAAAGCCGCAAAGCGCCTTGCCGCTGGAATGGCCCGCGCTGGCTATGGCGAACTGGCTCGTATCAGGTCCATTCGACCAAATAAACGTTGGGTGCCTTCGGTGGGAAGTCGCACGATGTGAACACCATGGACGCAGACCTTATGGTCGGAATGTGCCGTGATGGCCCGCAAGCTTTTACTAAAGCGAGAAATTACATTAGATAAATCTAATTCACCTAGAACGAGAGAAGAACAGACTATGTATGAAAGCCGAACTTGGCCGGCTCTGGAAGGACAAAATCGGTCGCCAGTTGCTTTTAATTTTCTGTCTCGTCCGTGGCACTTTCTATAACATCAACGTCCGACAGAACCTGCCGTATGGGCGACGACGCGGAGGAATAGAATATCTGCTGCCCATGTCGCCGGGTGACGACCAGATTCATTTCCCTCAGTTTGGCCAAATGTTGAGACATCGCCGATTGTGAGAGTCCAATGTCTTCACAAAGACCATTAACATCCCATTCCGCAACTAGAATCCGACGAAATATTTCAATCCGAACGGGACTCGAGATGATCGTCAACAGCTTGGCTGCTTTGTCGACGTCGAACGTATATTGTTTAACGTGTGAACCTAGCACGATGTATTATTTCCCGGTGGGACCGCTTAAGCCGGTCTACGTATTTATCATCCCCAGGGAACAGCATATTCGAGCATTACGACGCAAATTAGACATTCGTTATGTTATAATATAGTTGTAAAGCATCACATCTTGCACGCAGATCACGATTTTATCGTGTTTATTCTGATAGCCTTTATCCAGGGAACGCCAACTGGTTCCGAGGTGTGTCATGTGTGTATGGGGCCTGGTAGAATGAGACGCCTACGCCTGAAATCCACTGGATGAAATCATCGCACGTCATGCTGAAGCGTCACGATCGCGCGTTGTGTACCGTGAGCTGGCTTGCGGAAAGATTTTATCTGCAATCAGGTTATGATACTTTGAGAGCCTTCACGTAATCAGCACTTTGATGGGCATGAACGCGTGTAAACCTGATCAGCTCATCAAAATGACGCTGCATCTTCCGGATCGATTCGGCATTATTGAGTACGAGGTACATTCCGCCCACGAAGATTGCTGCCCTCTGGGATCCGAAAATCGTATAAGGCACGGAAAACCGCTCCTTTTCGTTGAACAGAAAAAGGCGGAACGAAGGATAAAGCTCGTTCAGAAGGCTCGCCATATGCTGCAACTGAAACGCCCGGAATTCACGGTCTAGGCCAGCCCACATCCCGCTTCCCTGGGCCAGCGCTTCCAGGGTCTCTTGCGGCATGCAAACCTCCATGTCCGTGCCGGGCTTCCGGTTGTAGTCAAGACGAAACGCTGTTTCAACCGCTTGCGCTTTTACGCTCTGATGGGCCGCATTGGCCTCGAACGCGATTATCTCAGGCGTACGCAGCAGGTCGGGGATTCGCGCCGGAACGTATCGGATCTTGGAGCCGGTCGCTTCGGCATGCCATTTCATCAGGAGCGTATCGGTATAATCCTCGCCACCTTCTTCGATTTCGAAACTCGGCCGCAATTCTCCTGTCAGGCCAGGATCATGTGAGACACCGAGAAGCCAGTCCAGCGATACCGAGTGACGTTCAGCGATGTTAAGGAGCGTTTCCACACGCGGCAGACGGGCCGAATCACTGGACAAAAGCTGAGACAGTGCCGAGCGGTCGATGCCAACTCCGGTTGCAAACGCTGCGTGGCTGTCGCCTGAGCGCGTAACCAGTTCCATGAGCCTCGTTCGGAACAGGTTCGCCAGCGCACGTTTGTCCATAAAAGACCTCAATGTTTACTAAAGTAAACATATCGCTTTTTTTGTGATCAAAATCAACAGTTGGTCACCAAGATCCCGTTGTACGGCGGATGACTTGATGGAACTCTGATTCCGATACGTTTCAGAGGACAGCATGAACCACATTTCCATCAAACGACTTCACCGTCATTTCAGGCTGCAACCGCCAAGAACGCTCAGGATCGAGTGGCCGACTGTCGCATTGCTGATCGGATGTTATGGTCTATGGGGTGCTGCCGGGTATCTTCTTTATCCCGGCCACCCGGTTGTAGCGCTGATAATCATGGGTGTCGCGGTTGCTTTGCATTCGTCGCTGCAGCACGAGGTTCTTCATGGACATCCGACCCGAAACGCCCGGCTGAATGAAGCGCTCGTATTCGCTCCTCTGGGGATATTCTACCCCTACCGCAGCTACCGGCGCACACACCTTCAACACCATGCGGATGAACGCCTGACGGACCCGTTCGACGATCCTGAAAGCTATTACCGCGCCGCGAAGGACTGGGAGACGATGCCAGCATTTTTAAAGCGGCTGCTTTCCTGGAACAATACCCTTACAGGGCGTATGCTGATTGGTCCTCCATTGATGGTCGTTGGTTTCACGGCGTCGGAATGGAGCAAGATCATGACGGGTGATCGAAAGGTCATCCTTGCTTGGAGCCTCCACATTGCGGGCTTGATCCCGACCCTGCTGGTGATTTCCCTGCTGTTTGGTATTCCGGTCTGGCTTTATATCAGCGTCGCCGCCTATCTTGGAATTTCCATTATCGCCATTCGCTCCTACTGTGAGCACCAATGGTCGGAGCATCCGGACGGACGGACGATTATCGTTGAGAATTCGCTTCTTGCGCCGCTCTTTCTCTACAACAACTTGCACTTCATTCATCACAAGCTGCCAACTGTGGCATGGTATAGGCTGCCATCACTCTACAGGGCCAAACGATCCGAGTGGCATAGGATGAATGAAGGCTATGTGTTCGCCAATTATGTCGAGGTATTCCGTGCTTTTGCATTCAAGGCGAAGGAGCCGGTGGTGCACCCCGTTCTGCGACGCAATGAACCTGTTGTTGTGACGATTGCTGCGCAAAAGGAGGCGGTCGACCTTGTTGATTATCTCATGCCCGGCAACGCCGTCGTCTCGGATATGCAAACGTGAGGTGGATTGCAGCGCTTCCCATGTATGACTGGCCGGAATTGCGCGCCGAAACGGATGCCATTTGGGCGAATATGCGCGCGCGTTTTATCCAGAACGGGATCGACGCTCCCGAACATCTCGTCCGACGCAACGGCGATATGCCGCCCGTTCCCGGCGGCATTTGTGCGGACGACGGTGCGATCATCGCGCCGGATCCGGCAACGCTTGATCCCGACGCGTTCGATCTTGCCGTATTGTGGCGCCATCCTTCACTGCTCCTCTCCATGACCTGTTGGGGACCGATGGAGCTTGGACTGCGCGAGCACGTGCAGGTGATAGGTCAAAGCAATTATGACGGCATTATGGGTGGTGCCGGTGAGCTCTATTCCAGTGCCATCATCGCTCGCAAGGGTGAAGATGGCAGCGCAGTCATCGCGCCCGAGACTGGCGAATCGACCCTGCCGATCAATCTATTCCGTCAAAGCAGACTAGCGTTCAACGAACACCGGTCGATGTCCGGCTATCTGAGCCTGAGGCGCGATTTGGAAACCATGGGCGAAAATCTTGGCCTGTTTGATCAGCTGATTGAAACCGAAGCGCATCGCGCCTCGGTAATCGCCGTTGCGAGAGGTGACGCCGATTTTGCCGCAATCGATTGCAAGTCGTGGATGCTGGCCAAACGATACGAACCTGCTGCCGAAGCCCTGCATGTTGTTGGCTGGACGGGTCAGCGGAAGGGGCTTCCCTTCATCCGCGCCAAACACATCGATATCGGATTTCTGATGTAGCGGTACTGTCGCGTCAAAGAGGATCAGTTCGGTGTCGGGGTCTGTGACAAAAGCAATCGAATGGTCTCCATATCGGATGAGATTGGTCGGTCGTCCGAATAGTGGGCCACGTGGCAGCGAAGAAGGCTGTAAATCGCGTTTGTGCCAGACGCCCGTCCAGCAACGGCTGCGAGGAAATCATGTGCTTGCGCGGCGGCCATCCACTCGATCGCCAGAATATATTCGACGTTGTCGAGCACGGCGAGAAGCTTGTTGGCAGCGGCTGTGGGATGGGCCAGAAAATCCTCCTGAAGCCCGGATGTCAGGCCGCCATCCGTGGAAGCAGGTGCCGCAAGCCGCCTGTTCTCGTTAGCAAGAGCCGCTGCCGTATACTGCGCAATCATGTAACCGGAATGGCTTCCCGCGTCTGACGCGAGGAAGGGTGGCAGCCCGCTGACCAGCGGATTGACGAGCCTGTCGATCCGTCGCTCGCTCATGGCCGCGATCTGCGTCATGGCGATAGCAAGGCCATCGGCTGCCAGCCCAAGTGCAGGCGCGACCGCGTGGGCTTCCGACCACACAAATGGTTCCTCCGGCGTGCCGGAAACAGCGGGATTGTCAGTGACCGATGCCAGCTCACGATCAACGACGGCGGCACAATTCTCAAACAGGTCGCGGGCGGCGCCGTGCACTTGTGGAATGGACCTGAGGCTCAACGCATCCTGTGTCCGCTTGCCTTGCGCCGCGGCGATAAGGTCGCTGCCATCGAGGCGCGCTCGCAACGCTGCCCCGACAGTAGCAATGCCTCGGGAGGAGCGAAGGGAAAGTGCGGCTTCACTGAACGCCAGCATCTGGCATCCTGTTGCCTCCAATGTCAGCGACGCAATGGCATCTGCCCATTCGAGCAGATGGGCCGCGCGGTCCAGAGCCACACTCGAGAGACCCGTCGCACATGCCGTACCGTTGACGAGACACAGCCCTTCCTTTGCTTCCAGAATGAGAGGCTGAAGGCCGATCTCAGCCAGGGCATCCCTCCCGGAAAAAGCTCGATCGCCAATACGAGCCGACCCTTCCCCAATCAGCACGAGCGCGACATGGGCGTTATGCGTCAAATATCCGGCTGAACCACGGGAGGGTACGTCAGGAATACAGTCACGCTCGAGGAAAATTGCCAGATGGGTGACGACCTCCTTGCGAACGCCGGAATGCCCATGCGCGAAATTTGCGATTTGTGATGCGATGATGGCGCGGACGATACGGCGATCAAGAAGGGGGCCTATTCCGCAGGCATGGCTCAGAATGATGTTTCGCGACAGCTTACCCTGTGCAGCGCGATCAACGACCGTGTCTGACAATGCACCGACACCGGTGTTGATGCCATAAGCACGGATACCACGGTCAACGATGCTCTTGACGATCTTGTGCGCTTTCTCGATCCGGCTGTATGCGACGTCCGATAGGGCGAGACTTTCCTTTGTGCTCACCTTGGCCACGTCCTGCCAAGTCAGCTTGTCATCCAGCAACACGGTCATGAGGGTGTCCTGATTTTTGATAGGGTGGAGAAGCGCCTCCGTTCGAGGTCAGCTTACGGTCATCTCGCCAAGGTCATCACGTACTGTAGAGACGATAGCGGCTTCCTGGGTACAGCAGACGAACAGAGGAAATGACACCCGCCTGCGACCATGTCCGCCGACGCACCAGAAGGCAGGGTTCCGTTTTGGAGATTGCCAGCAGTTTGCACTCCCACGGTTGCGCCGTCACAGCCTCAATATGCTGTTCGGCCCTCACGATCGGCGCGACGGCTGTGAGATATCCGTTCGGCGTTATCTTGACGAAATCCTGATTGATATATTGCGGAACGATCACATGATTGACAAACCGGTCTTCGATTTGCATCGGGACGGAATCTTCGGCGTGGACAATGATCGAGTGCGAAACCGGGCTGCCGGCCTCTACGGCAAGAGCGTCTGCCAGCTCCGCATCGCATGTCTCCATCCCCAGCGCGATTACGTTTGCCGTATGGGTGCCACCATTGAGAGTGATCTCGTCGGCGATGTTGGGAACGCTCTGAAACCGGGAGGTTCGCTTCTTGCTGGCAACGAACGATCCTTTACCCTGGACGCGCACAACGAACCCTTCATCGGCCAGCTCGCGCAAGGCGCGATTGGCCGTCATGCGGCTTACGCCCAGCAATTCGACCAGCTCATTCTCCGACGGCACCCGCTGACCGATGGACCACTCTCCGGTTTCGACCCGGCTTCGAACATAATCCTTGAGCGTGACGTAAAGCGGCTTGTCCGTTGCCTGCTCGTCCTGTCTCTTTTCGACCTGTTTCTGCACCGTTGGCATAGGGCTCCAAAAAGCGAACTTCGACAGTTCGGCATGTGACGGTTCCGAAGAGGGTGTGCGGGTATGGTCAGTGTCATACCCGCACACGCCAGTTAGTTCAATTTATGTTGCGTGAGCCATTCACCGGCAACAACATCGAAGCTGTCATGATTGGCCAGCCGACCGTTCATGACGATCAGGTCCTTGGTCGTCATGGCAGCCGATACGGCATCAAGTGTTTTTGTCACGACATCGCTGACCTTGGATTTTGCAAGGACCGGGACGATATTCTGGGCTGGAAAGAGGTTCTTGACGTCTTCAAGAACAATAAGATCGTTGGCGGCGATAGTCGGGTCGGTCGAAAACAGGTTTGCTGCCTGAACCTGATCATTCAGCAGTGCCGACAGCGTCAGGGGCCCGCCGACATCGAGCGACTTGAAAGACTTGAACTCCAGACCATAAAGTTCCTTCAAACCGATAATGCCTTCCTTGCGGGTCTTCCACTCCGGAGGACCGCCCAGCACGAGCTGCGAGGCGACCGGTGCGAGGTCGGCAATAGTCTTGAGCTTGTACTTCTCTGCCGTTGCCCGCGTGACAGCAACGCCATCGGAATCCTGCGCTTCAGAAGGGGTGAGCATCGAAACGCCCTCTGGCAAAGCGGCTTTGAGGGCCGCAGCGACGTCTTGCGGCGAATGGGCAGTTGCATTCTTGTCCAGATAGCTCAGCGTTGCGCCCGCGTATTCCGGTAGAAGGTCGATTGAACCGTCCAGTAGCGCTGGCATATAGACCTCTCGGCTGCCAATGCTCAGTTTCGTTTCTACCTTTATGCCTTTCGCAGCAAGCGCCTTGGCATAAATGGTCGCCAGAAGCTGGCTTTCCGGGAAATCGGCTGAACCGACAATGATGGTGGTCGTATCCGTTCGTGCAACCGGAGCAGCCCCGAGAGGGTCGGTCTGGGCAAGCGTCGTGGTGGCGGAAAGCGCCATGAGCGCAAAAGCGCCAGCTGCTTTGAAAATCCTGTATGCCATGCAAGCTACTCCTTGAGGTTTTACGGTGTTGGAATGGAGACGCGGGTTTGATTGATCGGTGTTTGTTTATAGGCGGCGCGACAGTCCCGGTGAGATCGTAAGCCGAGATATGATGCCGATCGCCAAGTCGACAGCCAGAGCCAGAGCGCCAACGAGCGCGGCCCCTGCTGCCATCTGGTAATAATCGTTCTGCGCACGACCATCGATGATGAGACGCCCAAGCCCGCCAAGTGATACGTAAGCGGCAATGGTTGCCGTGGATATGATCTGTAGCGTCGCGCTGCGCAGCCCTGAGAAAATGAGCGGCAGAGCGCATGGAAGCTCCACATCCAGGAGGATATCGAGTGGACGTTTGCCCATTCCGCGCGCCGCGTCCACAGCTGCCGGGTCCACCGCCGCGACACCGGCATAGGCTCCGCTCATGATAGGTGGAACGGCAAGCAGCACGAGAACGATGATGCTCGGAACGACGAATGCCATATCGGAGGCAAAGACTGGTCCAAACAGGATCACCAGGAGAACGATCAGGCCGAGGCTGGGGAGGGCGCGCAACGCATTGGCAAGGCCAGCGATAAAGACAATGCCGCGACCTGTGTGACCAACATAGAGGCCGATCGGCAAGCCGATCAGGCACGCGAAGAACAGGGCTATGCCGCTGTAGATCAGATGCTGGACGATGAGTGCGAACACGCCATCGGCGCCTGTCCAGTGTATCGGGTCTGAAAACCACGCGATCATCGCTCTGCACCTCTTGGTTGCCATGGTGTCATGCGGCGGGCGGCAAATAATACAATGCCGTCAAGCAGTGCAGCGAGGATCACGCACAGAACGATCCCGGCGATGATCGGCGTGAGAAATCGTAGTTGAAGCCCCTGCGTAAAAAGAAGACCCAGTTGCGGCGTTCCGACAAGTGCTGCAACCGAGACAATGCTGACATTCGAAACCACAGCGACACGTAGCCCTGCCGCGATGACCGGGACGGCAAGGGGAAGTTCGACAAGCAAAAGCCGGGCCGGCGTGCGGTATCCCATCGCATTCGCCGCTTGAATCACATCGGCTGGCACGGACTCGAGACCGTCATGAACTGTGCGAACCAGAAGAGCCAGCGCGTAGACCGTGAGTGCGACGACGACATTGAGAGGGTCGAGTATGCGCGTGCCAAGAACGAGGGGAAGGAGCACGAAGAGCGCCAGAGACGGAATGGTATAGAGCAGGCCAGCTGCGCCGAGCAGGGTTGAGCGGAAAAAACCAGCACGTTGTGCCAGCCAGCCGAGCGGCAATGCGACAACGAGGCTAATGAGAACGGGGAGAACAGAGAGACCGAGATGCCAGACGAACAGTTCGACAATCCGGCCCGATTCACGATAGAGCCAGTCAAATCTCATGGCTGCGCCCCCAACCGCCCCGTTCGTGCCGCTTCGATCGCGGCGGCGACATGGGATAAGGTGACCGTGCCCCTCAGTTCGCCGGACTGCCCGACAATGACGCCGCGACCCGATGGAGAGCTGAGTGCAGCGTCGAGAACATGACGCACGCTGCTCCCTTCGACAGCCAGCGTCCCGCTGAGATTAAGGTCGCTGTCACGCAGGGGGCTTTTGACGCTCTCGACATCCGCCCAGCCGAGGGGGCGTTTTTCGTTATCCGCAACGAGGACCCATCTGTCGGTTGCAATCTGACGAAGGGCCTCTGGACTGGCGCCGAGTGCCGCTGTCGGCTCGATGCCCAGCGGTATGCCGTTGTTCTTGAATTCTGAAAAACCAAGCATACGGTAACCGCGGTCACGACCGATGAAGTCCGCCACGAATTCATCGGCTGGCCTCGCGAGAAGTTCCTGCGGCGTGGCAATCTGCGCGAGCGTACCACCTGTCCGCAAAACGGCGACCTGGTCACCGAGCTTCAATGCCTCATCGATATCGTGCGTGACCATGATGATCGTCTTGCCGATTTCGCGCTGCAGCCTCAGAAATTCATCCTGCAACTGCCCACGAACAACCGGATCGACAGCGCTGAAAGGTTCATCCATCAACATGAACTTCGGATCCGAAGCCAGCGCGCGGGCAACCCCCACGCGCTGCTGCTGGCCACCCGAAAGCTGCCAAGGATAGCGGTCTGCAAAGCTTGCCGAAAGTCCGACACGTTCGAGCAGATCCTTTGCGATGCGCAGAGCCTGTTCTTTTGGCGTGCCGTTGAGCCGCGCCGTCGTCGCAATATTCTGGACGACCGTTCGATGCGGGAAGAGCCCGGCGTTTTGAATGACGTAACCGATCTTTCGGCGCAGCAGGGCGACATCCATTGCGTCCGTCTGCTCGCCATCAAGAAGAATCCGTCCTGACGACGGTGTGATCAGTCGGTTGACCATGCGGAGCGAAGTCGTCTTGCCGCAGCCGGAAGGGCCAACGAAAATGGTCAGCTTTCCGCTGGGTGCGGTCAGCGAAAGGTCATCGACTGCTGTCGTCGGGCCGCGATAGTGCTTGCTGACGTGATCGAAGGTAATCATATGCGCAATCCCTTTTTTCCAGACATCCGCAGCCTCAACCGAAATACATCCACCCCGTAGTTGTCTATACAAGCATGGAGATCAGGGAAGCGCAAGTGGGGGTGCTTATAAAATCTGCGTATCGCTACGTTGATTATAATTTAGGCGGCGACGCAGGTTTGCGCGCTGTGTTAGGATAAGAATCTGCGGCCATACGAGCCGGCATTCATGTGGCTCCGTCCCTCCGCGAGCGATCGCAGACTATCAGCGGTGGAATGCGGATTGATAGATACGGACCGTTGCCGAGCTCACGAACCTCCTGCGCGACCACCGCAAAACCCTTTTACGGCTTCACCAGCGCGAGTAGCTTCGACACCGGCATTCAATGCCGGGAGACTGGTCTGGAACGTGATTTCATCGTCACAGAGAAGAAGGGATGAAATTTGGCTTGGATGTCCGTTGGGCTTTATCTCGTGAGCCGCTCGGCGGTGAACTTGTCTGTCACCAGCATGTCGATGACGCCGGTGCGGAGTGCGCCGGCGATAGCGGCGGTTTTTTCCTGTCCGCCTGCCAAAGCAATGACCCGTTCGACTTTTGAAAGGTCCTCCAGCGAAATGCCGATGACGCGTTCATCAAGCGGTGTTTTGACGAGGTTTCCATCCTTGTCGAAAAAGCGCAGGGATATGTCGCCCACGGCACCGGCCTCGGCCAGATCCGCCAGTTCTCGCGCAGAGAAAATATTTCCCGAGCGAGCCAGAAGCTCTGAGGGTTCGACGGCCCCGATGCCGACGATCGCCAGGGAAATGCTGCCGAAAAGATCAAGCGTATCCCGCACGTACGGGTCGCCCATCATCAGCAGCTTGGCTTCACGGGACGTGGTGACCCCTTGGACCGAGAGAAGCTTTGGCTCCGCCCCGGTCAGTTTCGCTAGTCGCGTCGTCAACTGCGTGGCATGAGTTTGCACCGAGGGGTCGCCCATCCCGCCAAGAGTCTGCACGACATATTTTGCCTGTGCGCTTTTCTGGGGGTGGATGTTCTCGACCATCTTAAAGATCGTCTGGCTCCAGCTCGAAACGCCGATTATCTCGCCGGGTGTGAGGGTAATCTCGAGAAGATGAGCGGCGGCCTCGCCGATCCGCGCCATGATCGCGCCGTCTCGGTCCTCGGAACAGTCGACGACAACGGCTTCTGGAAGATTGTAGCGCTCGCGCAGAGCCTGCTCCAGATCCGCGTATGTTCCTGCTGGCGGAATGACAGACGTGCGCACGATGTCTTCCGCCTCGGCTCGTTTCAGCATTCGTGACACCGTTGCCTGTGACAGGCGCAGATGTTTCGCAATTTCAGCCTGCCGCTTGTGCTCGATGTGATACATCTGTGCCACGCGCGAAATCAGACGGAGTTCATTGAGGCGTCCCATCATCACTCCATGGTGAATTTTTATTCACCTTTACCGAGTGCCGGTCGAAACGTCGAGCGAGCAATTGCATCTTTCCAAGTCTGAATATCGTCACCGCTTCTGTTTGCAGCGGGTTCGATGCGGGATGTGGTGCGGGCAAGGGCCGAGATGGCTTCCAGATCTGGCCACATGCCGATCGACAGCCCGGCAAGGTGTGCAGCACCCAGTGCCGACACTTCAGGTGCTTCGCATTGAATAACGGGGTGTGCCAACGCATCGGCCACCGTCTGCATTAAAAACCGGTTCTGACTTGGCCCACCGTCCACATAGAGCGCGCCAAAGTTGGTCTGGGCCAGGCTTTGCATCGCTGCGAAAACATCGCGAACCTGGAATCCGATGGAATCCGTCACTGCCCGTGCCATCTGCGCCCGCGTGGTGCTGAAATTGATCTGGGAGAACAAAGCGCGTGCATCCGAGTCCCAGTGCGGAGCGCCGAGACCAACAAAGGCGGGAACGAATCCCGGTCCGCCGGGCTCGGCAGTGGCGGCGAGATCGACGAGAGCCGCGACATCGGACAGGCCAAGAATGTCGGCCATCCAAGGGAGGCTGGCAGCCGAAACGAGAATGTTGCCTTCGAAAGCGAATGTCGGCACGCCGCCTATGCGCCAGGCAACGGTGGTGGTGACACCGTGATCGGGTGCAAGAAATTCCGGCAGGGTTGTCATCACCGAGGAGCCCGTGCCGAATGTGACCTTGCCATCACCGGGATTGAATGCGCCGTGTCCAAACAATGCGCCATGGCTGTCACCGATTGCTGCGCGGATGGGTGTTCCGTCCGCCACACCGGGAAAGCCATGTGTAACCCCGAAGTCGCCTGAACTGTCGCGCACGTCGGGCAGGGTCTCTTTTGTTACGCCAAACAAAGCACAGAGTTCGTCGCTCCAGACCTGGCGTTTGAGATCGAACAGCTGGCTGCGCGCCGCATTCGAGGCATCGCAAACATGCAATTTTCCGCCGGTCAAACGATGAATAAGCCAGCTGTCGATTGTGCCAAGACGGATGCGCCGTCCGGCCGGTGCTCGGTCCAGCAGCCATCGCATTTTAGGGCCTGGAAACATGGGGTCCAGTGGCAGGCCTGTGACGGACTGGACGTGATCAAGATGCCCTGCTTCGATCAATCGGACGCAGTCAGCCGCCGTGCGGCGGCATTGCCAGCTGATGACGGGCCCGAGCGGCTCACCCGTTTCCGCATCCCACATGGTGACGGATTCACGCTGATTGGAGATCGCTAGAGCATCAATCTTAACGTTTGCTACGCCTTTCAAACAGGCGTCGACCGCTTCGCAAACGGAATGCCATATACGCTCGGCACCCTGCTCGACCCAACCGGGCTGTGGATAGGATATGCCAACGGGAGATGCACCACGCGAGAGTACGGCACCGGATTCCGAAACGAGCAATGCCTTGGAATTTGTGGTGCCCTGATCAATGGCAAGAATTGCCCGCATGATACTCTCTCTCCCCGTCCTCATCAAAAAGCCGGGCCACCTTTCGACGGCCCGGCCAATAGTTTGAATGACTTACTTTCGCTTGAGAAGCGCTTCAGTCGCATCGGCAATCGCTGCCGGTGCCATGCCGAATTCGTCCAAAAGAAATTCTGCCGAACCTGTGGGGGCAAAAATGCCTGGAACGCCGAGGCGCTTCATCGGAACCGGAGCGTGATCGACTACGACTTCGGCAATCGCCGAACCAAGGCCACCATAGATCGAATGCTCCTCAGCCGTTACGATCGCACCTGTTTCTTTGGCCGCCGCGATGATGGCGTCCTCATCGATCGGGCGGACGGTTGCCATGTTGAGAACGCGCGCCTCAATGCCGCGCGTCGCCAGAATGTCTGCAGCTTTCATCATTCGGTGGGTCAGAGTGCCGTTCGCGATCAGCGTGACATCGGAGCCTTCTCTCAGTACGTTGGCACGGCCAAGTTCAAAGACGTGATTCTCCGGCAGAAGGTCTGGCACGCCAACGCGCGACAGGCGCAGAAAACAGGGGCCGGCATAGCTGGCAGCCCATTCGATGGCTGCTGCCGTCTCGATCCTGTCGCAAGGTGCGATGACTGGCAGGTTCGGCAGCACGCGTGTCCAGGCAAAGTCTTCGATGGAATGGTGTGTCGGCCCCAGATCGCCATAAGCCATGCCTGAGGATATGCCGACCAGCTTCACATTGGCGTTTGAATAGGCGATGTCGGCCTTGATCTGTTCCAGTGCTCGACCCGTCAAAAAACAGGATGCGGCGCACACGAAGGGAAGGCGGCCGCCATTGGCAAGGCCGGCACCGACGCCGATCATATTCTGTTCGGCGATTCCGACATTGATCAGGCGCTCAGGGAACTTGGATTTGAAGCCTCCGAGCTTGGAAGAGCCGACCGAGTCGTTGCAGACAGCGACCACCGTATCGTCTTTGGCGGCCAGTTTTTCCAGAGTTTCTGCAAAGGCATCGCGGCAGTCATAAAGTTTCGTGCTTGATACAGGTGCGTTCATGATGATGCCTCCGACAATTCGAGCATGGCGATGTCATATTGTTCCTTGCTCGGTACTTTGTGATGCCAGTCGACCCGGTCCTGCATGAAGGAAATGCCATGGCCCTTGTTGGTGTGGGCAACGATGCAATGGGGACGAGAGCCACGATGTTCGAATGCAGGCACGATCTGCGACATGTCGTTGCCGTTGATCTCCGTGACGTCCCAACCGAACGCTTCCAGCTTGGGGCGTAGGGGCGCAATATCGTTGGTGTCGGACAGGGCCGCGCCCTGTTGGAAACGGTTGTGATCGATTGCCAGCGTCAGATTGTCGAGACCGAATTGCGCGGCGGCCATGATGGCTTCCCAGTTGGAGCCCTCCTGCATCTCTCCATCGCCGGTGATAACATAGGTGTGGTAATCCGCACCGGACAGTTTCGCCGCTTTCGCCATTCCGACGGCAACCGGAAGACCGTGACCCAGTGGGCCGGTATTCGTCTCGACGCCTGGCACCTTGTTGCGGTTCGGGTGGCCGTTCAGACGGGAGTGCGGCTTAAGGAACGTCGAAATTTCGTCCTCCGGAATAAAGCCGCGTTTAGCGAGCGTTACATAGAGCGCACAAGCGGTGTGTCCCTTGGACAAAACGAACCGATCACGGTTGGGGTCGTGCGGTGCATCCGGGGAGACACGTAAAACATGGAAATACAGCGCCGTCAGCATGTCGATCACCGACATCTCGCCGCCAATGTGTCCCGCGCCAGCTTCAAATACGGCCTGTAAATCGCGCCGGCGGATCTGGCGAGCAATGAGCTCAAGCTCCTTAAGCTGCATAGCATGTCTCTCCTGAATAAATATTCATAATGAGATATATTTGCACATCCCCAAAATTAGTCAAGAGGCGGGATGCGGTTTGTTCATAGCTAAACCTCTAACTAAAAGCTAAGAGCCGACATACGCTCTTGACAGCAGGTAAAGCCATTGCTAATGAATTTTCCAGCAAAGGTGAATATTTATTCTACTTTACCGGCATTTGTGCCGATCATTGGGAGGAATGATGGCTGCGATTGATCTCAAAGAGCAAAGCCGCTCGTCCAGAAATCCATTTGCCAAGCTCAAGGGGGCCACTGGCCCGCTGATGGGCCTTTTGGCGCTGTGCATCTTCCTGAGTCTCGGCACGGATACATTTCTCTCCGTCCGCAATGGGTTGAACATACTCGACCAGATCACGGTCATCGGCATCATGGCGGTCGGCATGACGTTCGTCATTTTGATCGGCGGCATCGATCTTTCGGTCGGCTCGGTTCTTGCGCTGTCGATGATGATCATGGGGTGGACGGCCAACGTGGCTGGCCTGCCGATGGGTTTTGCGATTGTTCTGGCGCTTATTGCCTCTGGCATCAGCGGTTTAATCGTGGGAATCCTGATAACGGCCTTCAGGGTTCCTGCCTTCATCGCGACGCTTGCCATGATGTCAGCTGCGCGTGGTGTCGCCAACATGATTACCGACGGCCAGCAGATCGTGGGTTTCCCGGACTGGTTCATGATGCTGGCCATCGACCGCCACTTCGGGGTGCTGACCGCAACGGTTTTCGTCATGATCGCGGTGCTGATCGCGGCCTGGATTTTCCTGCAGTTTCGTGCCGAAGGCCGCATGGTCTACGCGGTGGGTGGCAATCCCGAAGTCGCGCGTCTTGCCGGTATCAAGGTTCATATTGTTACCATCAGTGTCTATGTCCTGTGCGCCATGCTGGCAGGGCTTGCAGGCATCGTGCTGGCCGCACGCCTGGACTCTGTTCAGCCGTCGAGCGGTTTTGGTTACGAACTTGACACCATTGCAGCGGTGGTCATCGGCGGTACGTCTCTGACAGGTGGTTCGGGTGGTATCGGCGGAACGCTGATCGGTGTGCTGATCATTGGCGTGCTTCGAAACGGCCTCAACCTGCTCAACGTGTCGCCATTCCTGCAGCAGGTCATCATCGGTGTCGTCATCGTTCTCGCCGTGGGCGCGGAAACGCTTCGCCGCCGCAGGAGCTGATACCTCCGGGCCTCACGGCCCGATAGAAGAATTCCCCTTCGATACATTTGAAGCGGAGCAAGGACCTGAGGGCGGAGGACGTACCAAAAGGTCAGGTTTAACCCAGGAGGAAATAATGAAACTAGCTCGTATTCTGATGACGTCCGCTGCCCTTCTTTCGCTTTCGTTCGGTGCCGTGCAGGCCAAGGACGTGAAAAAGATCGGCCTCGCGGTCGCCAATCTTCAGGCAAACTTCTTCAACCAGATCAAGCAAGCTGTCGAAGCCGAAGCCAAAACACGCGGCATCACGGTCGTCACCGTAGATGCAAAGGGTGATGGGCCGACACAGGTCAACCAAATCCAGGATCTTCTCACGCAGAACATCGACGCTCTTATTTACATCCCGGCGGGTGCCGCTGCCGCGACGGTTCCTGTCAAGCTGGCCAAGGCAGCAGGCGTACCGGTCATCAACATCGACCGCAACGCCGACGGCGCTCCGGGCGATACGTTCCTCGCGACAGATTCCGTGGCTTCGGCCAACGCCGTCTGCAAGCACATCCTCGAAAAGGCTGGCGGCAAGGGCAAGATGGTTATGATTCACGGCCAGAAGGGAACCACGCCGGAAGTCGACCGCACCAAAGGTTGCATGGAGGCTGTGAAGGCCTATCCGGACGTCAAGATCGTTGCGGAGCAGTGGTCAAACCTCTGGAGCCAGGATGAAGGCTTCCAGATCATGCAGAACATGCTGCAAGCCAATCCCGACGTCTCGATCGTCTTTGCCCAAGCCGACGGTCTGGCGCTCGGCGCGGCTCAGGCCATCAAGGTAGCCAAGCCGACGCAGACGATCACGCTGGGTGGGTTTGACGGCGACACCGCCGCTCTCGAAGCTCTCAAGAACGGCGTCTTCGATGTGACCGCGACACAGCAGACGCAAAAGATGGGACGCGAAGCCGTCGATTCCGCGGTGAAAATCGTTGCCGGTGAAAAGGTGCCAGCGGTGCAGTTGCTGGATGCCACCTTGACCACGAAAGACAACGTTGACGGCTTCATCGCCAACCATCCGTAATCTCTACTTCACAAGCAATCAGCGGAGGGTGCGACATGACTGAACCGGTGTTGTCACTGAAGGGCATATCGAAGCGGTATGGTCCTCTCGAAGTCGTCAAGAATGTGAGCCTTGACGTCTATGCCGGCGAAGTCGTGGCACTTCTCGGCGAGAACGGTGCGGGCAAATCTACCTTGTCCGGTATCATTGCCGGCTCTCGCATTCCCTCCGAAGGTTCCATGACATGGCTGGGGCAACCTTATGCCCCGGCCTCTCCAAGGGAGGCAATCGACAAGGGCGTGGTGCTGATCCACCAGGAACTGCAACTGCTGCCGGAATTGACGATAGCCGAAAATGTCTTTCTGGGACGTTGGCCGACGCGCAACGGTGTCGTTGACCGGGCGCAGATGGTCAGCCGTGCGCAGGAACAGATGTCGCGCCTCAACCTTCACATCCCTGCGACCCGCAAGGTCGCTGGCCTGTCTACAGCCAACCAGCAGCTTATCGAGATTGCCAAGGCATTGGCGCTCGATGCCAAACTGCTTATTCTCGATGAACCGACGGCTGCGCTTGGTGGCGCGGAAACCGAGGCTCTTTTCGAGCAGGTTCGCAAGCTGCGGGCTGAAGGCGTGGGCATCATTTACATTTCCCATCGCATGGAAGAAATCCGCAAGATCACCGACCGTATCATCGTTTTGCGCGATGGTGAGCGCGTCAATGAATTTGCCGACAGCGCAACACCCGTCAGAACGATTGTCGAAAGCATGGTCGGTCGCTCTCTTGAACGACTATTTCCGCAATTGCCTGAGCCGACCGACAAGGTCGTCCTGAAAGTCGAGGGCCTGACGTCGGCGGAGAACTCGTTCCGCAACGTGACGTTTGATCTGCATGCGGGGGAAATTCTGGGCATTGCCGGACTTGTTGGTGCGGGTCGGACCGAGCTTGTCCGCGCGATTGCTGGCGCAGATCCCATCCGTTCCGGCACGATCCGGCTGGATGGCAAGGCGCTTTCGCTGCGCAGCCCGTCCGATGCCATCGATACCGGCATCGTCATGGTACCGGAGGATCGCAAGGATCAAGGTCTGGTTGTTGAGCACCGCATCGGTGAAAATCTCATCTATGCAAATCTCGACCAGCTGGGCGGCCGCTGGCTGACTGGTAGCATGAAGCGCAACTTCGCGAATGCGGCCATTGCCAAGTTCGGTGTGAAGGGGCGCAGCGACCAATATGCCTCCGACCTCTCCGGCGGCAATCAACAAAAAGTTGTCATCGCCAAATGGCTTGCCCGAAACCCGAGGGTGGTGGTGCTTGATGAGCCGACACGCGGCATCGATGTGGGAGCCCGCGCTGGTATCTACGATATCATCGCCAATCTCGCCAAACAGGGTGTCGCGGTCATCGTCGTCAGCTCGGATCTGGAAGAGGTGCTCGGTGTCTCGAACCGCATCCTTGTCCTCGCACAGGGCAATCAGGCCGGAATTCTCAACCGTGACGAGGCCAATGACGTCTCCGTCATGGAACTCGCAACAACCTAAATACATAAATGAAAGGAAGAGCGATGGCCGAGATCACGCTCAATGCTCCCAAGCTTTTCGATTTGTCCGGACAGGTCGCTATCGTTACCGGTGCCGGCAGCGGTATCGGCCAGAGAATTGCCATCGGTCTGGCGCAATGCGGTGCAGACGTTGCCCTGCTGGATCGTCGTACTGACGATGGCTTGGCTCAAACGGCTGAATTCGTCCGGTCTGCTGGGCGCAAGTCGATCCAGATCGCAGCTGACGTGACGAGCAAAGCTGCCCTAGCCGACGCTGTCGGCCGCACGGAAGCCGAACTTGGAAATCTGTCGCTTGCCGTTAACGCTGCCGGCATTGCCAATGCCAACCGCGCCGAGGATATGGAAGAAGACCAGTATCAGACCCTGATGGATATCAATCTCAAGGGGATTTTTCTATCCTGCCAGGCGCAGTCACGCGCCATGCTCAGACACGGCAAAGGCTCTATTGTCAATATCGCTTCCATGTCAGGCGTCATCGTCAATCGCGGACTCAACCAAGCGCATTACAATGCCTCCAAGGCTGGCGTGATCCATATGTCGAAATCGATGGCGATGGAATGGGTTGACCGTGGCATCCGCGTCAACACCATTTCCCCCGGCTACACCGCAACACCCATGAACACCCGCCCGGAAATGGTGCATCAGACAAAACTTTTCGAAGAGCAGACGCCGATGCAGCGTATGGCAAGCGTTGATGAAATGGTCGGTCCCGCCGTCTTCCTTTTGTCAAATGCCGCCAGCTACGTAACGGGTGTCGATCTGCTGGTCGATGGTGGCTTTTGCTGCTGGTGATGTGGCGTCTCGTTCTGTCGTCATTCAACGTACACTTCAAACGGAGGTCGCATGGCCCGGTTTCATAACAAGACGGTCGTCATCACGGGCGCTAGTCGCGGCATTGGTGCTGCAATTGCAAAGCGCTTTGCAGAGGAGGGGGCCAATTTGGTCGTCTCCGCAAATGAAGAGGCCGTCCACCTCATTGCAAAGCAGATCCAGGCGGATGGCGGCAAAGCCATATCCTTCGTTGGCGATGTGACCAGCAAGACAAGTGTCGTTGACCTTTACGACGCGGCCGAGACAGCGTTCGGGTCCGTTGATGTCTCGATCCAGAATGCTGGCGTCATCACCATCGCCAAGGTCGAAGACATGACTGAAAACGAGTGGGACAAGGTGATGGCGGTCAACACGAAGGGAGTTTTCCTGTGCGCCCAGGAAGCCATTGCCCGCATGCGCAAACACAAGCGCGGCGGTCGCATCATCAACACGGCGTCCGGGCAGGCACGCGATGGCTTCATCTATACGCCTCACTACGCGGCATCCAAAATGGGTGTCGTCGGCATTACTCAGAGCTTAGCGAAAGAGGTGGCAGTAGAAGCCATCACCGTCAACGCATTCTGCCCGGGCATCATCGAAACCGATATGTGGGCCTATAATGACGAAGTATGGGGTAAGTTGCTGGGTAGCTATGCGCCCGGCGAGCTTATGAAGGAATGGGTCCAGGGCATTCCCATGAAGCGCGCAGGGTCAGGCGCAGATGTCGCCGGTCTCGTAACGTTCCTCGCAAGTGATGATGCCGCCTATATCACAGGCCAGACGATCAATGTTGATGGTGGTTTGATCATGTCCTGATCCACTGAGAAGCCCCACGCACTCGATATCATCGCTGATGATTCCCAACAATACGGGCTCGCATCATGCAGCCTTCACCGTTTCTGAGCTAAGGGTGGCTCTGACCGATCCCTCGGCCTTGCCCTCGTTGCTGTTACGCTTCCTGCAATGGGTTGCTGTCCCGCCCCGGCTTCGACGCGTATGCGTCGATGATCGCACCTACGAGACCAGGAAAGCGCAAATTGACTTCCGCAAGCCGCAGATGGTTGCGTATCTCGACGCCGTGACGTTCGCTGCGAATAAGTCCGGCCTCGCGTAAAATTTTGAAATGGCTCGACAGCGACGATTTGGGGATGACCCGATCACCCAGGGAAGCAACCGACGAGCAGGGTTTGCCACCACCCTCCTGCATGATGTTGACGAGAATTGCCGCGCGATTGGGATCGGACAATGCGTGGAGAATAGCTTCTGGTGAAACGTCTTCGATAGCAGGGTGAAAAATGGGTCTCATGAGGCAAATCATATAGGAGCTTGACGCATTGTTCAATAGTTCTATTATCCCGAACTATAGGACTAATGCATCAAACCGATGCGGGCCTAAATCCAATTGGAGAAGGTAGCAGAAATGACAAAGCTTGAAGGTAAGGTTGCCATTGTAACCGGCGCCTCGAAGGGTCTTGGCGCAGGAATTGCCAAGGCGCTGGCACAGGACGGCGCGGCCGTTGTCGTCAATTACGCATCGAGCAGGGAAGGCGCAGACGCTGTCGTCCAAGCGATCACATCGGCCGGCGGCCAAGCGGTTGCGGTTCACGGCGACGTTTCCAAAGCTGGTGATGCCCAAGGCCTTATTGATGCAGCCATATCTAACTTCGGCCGTCTCGACATCCTGGTTAACAATTCGGGCATTTTTGAATTTTCCCCGGTCGAACAGGTAACCGAAGACCACTACCGCCGTCAGTTTGATATCAATGTTCTGGGCGTCCTCCTGATGACGCAGGCGGCGACGAAGCATCTGCAGGAAGGCGCAAGCGTCATCAATATTTCGTCTTCGATCACAAGCCTGCGCTCGCCGGGCACTGCGGTCTACACTGCGACGAAGGCGGCGGTGAACGCGATCTCGGACGTGCTCGTCAAGGAGCTTGCGCCGCGCGGAATTCGAGTCAACGTGGTCAGCCCCGGCTTTGTGGTGACGGAGGGAACCAAGACTGCTGGTATTGCCGGCTCGGATATGGAGGCAGGGATCGTCTCGCAGACCCCACTCGGTCGCGCCGGTGCGCCCGACGACATCGCAAGGGTTGTCGCGTTCCTGGCATCTGACGATGCGCGCTTCCTGACCGGTGAAAACATTTTTGCAAGTGGTGGTCTTCGCTAACCACCGTCGAGACCTCCGGCCGACCAGTCGCCTGTCGGCCGGAGGTCATACCCGCTTTTAAGGGCATGAAAATAAATCGGAAAATCTTTAGCAAGCCCGGCCGTGCCGATGAGAATTGATGCAGCGGCGATCAGGACGGAGGCGTTTGGTTTCGACCCATCGATGATGATCGCCTTGCTTAGCGCGTATTGTTATGTTTCTAGAATTGAACCGCGCTCGGCGACTATTTCGCCTGTTGCGGCAACACCATAATGGTCGATGTGCCATGGGCCAGTACACGCCCGTTGGCATCGGTAATCTTGCCTTCTGCCGAGATAATCGTGCGTCCTTTGTTGACGACACGTCCCTCGGCGCGCACCGTTCCAGTGTCTACTCCGATCGGGCGCGAGAAATTGGCCTTCGTTTCGATGCTGGCAAAGCCGACACCGGCAGGCAAGGTGGAGTGCGCGGCGCAGCCTGTGACCGTATCGATGAGTGTCAGCGCCCACCCGCCATGCACACCGCCCAGCGGATTGAGCAGATGATCTCCCGGTGTGGCTTCGAACAAAACTTCGCCATCGCTGACCTCGATCATCCGGAACGACATGGTTCTGGCAATCGACGGCGCAGGCAATCTGCCATCGATGATTGCCTTTAGGTGCTGTTTGCCGGTCATGCCCGCGATCTGTTCCAGTGTCGCGATACCGAATACTGGCTCGGAGGATACGCTCATGGCCTATTGTACCTCTATGACGACTTTGCCCTTGGCGCGGCCGCCCTCGACATAAGCCAGGGCCTCGCCCGTCTTTTCGAAGGGAAAGATTTTATCCACCACCGGCTTGATGGTGCCGCTTTCGATCAGGCTCGTTATCTCTCCCAGTTGGCGACCATCGGCACGCATGAACAGAAAGTCAAAACGAACGCCGCGTTTCGCAGCCTTACGACGCACGCCAGCACTGATGAGGCGTATCACCAGTCTCATGAAGGGGTTCAGCTTCATGGCTGTTGCAAAGGTGGGATCCGGTGGGCCTGAAATGGAAATGAGGTGACCGCCCGGCTTGAGCACGCGCAGCGATTTCTCAAGTGTCTTCTGGTCTTGACTGTTCAAGACGAGATCATAGTCCGAAAGGATGGTTTCGAAATCCTGCGTCTGGTAGTCGATGACGACATCCGCGCCCAGGCTTTTGACGAGCTCGGCATTCTTGGCGCTGGTGGTGGTCGCGACCGTTGCACCGAGATGTTTGGCAAGCTGAATGGCAAACGTACCGACACCGCCTGAACCGGCCTGAATGAAGACTTCCTGTCCCTTGCGAAGCTTGCCGATTTCGACCAGCGCCTGCCAGGCCGTAAGGCCGACAAGCGGAATGGATGCCGCCTCCGCCCAGTTGAGGTTGTTGGGCTTCAGCGCAACATCGCTTTCATCTATTGCGATACGCTGCGCGAAGGTGCCGGCGCGATGGTCTCGCGGACGGGCGTAAACCTCGTCTCCTACCTTGAACTGTCGCACACCAGGGCCGATGGCGGTAACGGTTCCGGCGACATCGTGGCCCAGAATAAACGGCGGTTTGTATGGAAGGATGAGCTTGAACTCCCCGTCGCGAAGCTTGGAATCCAGCAGGTTCACGCCGGTAGCCTTGATTTCGACCAGAACGTCGTTGCGCCCTGCAACGGGCTCTGCCGTCTCAACCAGGCGCAGGGGCCCGCTCTTTTTGTACTTTTCAACCATGAAAGCCTTCATCGGCTTTTCTCCAATTTCGGAATTTGCTGTGTCGGTTTCTCGAAATACGTCGAGGGATTGGTCAACTCAATCAAGACCGAACTGCTTGTGCAGAACCTTGTCGAAAAGCGACCTTGGCAGGAACCGGCGGGCGAATGCGCCTTGCTGTACGGACTTGCCGGAAGCATACCGCAGGTCCGGCTTGTTGGCCAATGCTGCTTTAAGGATGGTTTTCGCGACGTCTTCGGCCGAATCCGCAACTTTCATCGCCTTGGCATAGGCGACGTCATATTTGGCACGCAATGCATCGTAGTTGCTGAGCGGCGCATCCGCAGGGATGGCACTGGACTCGAACGAAGTATTCGTTGCGCCCGGCTCTATGACAACAACCCTGATCCCGAAGCCTCGAACCTCATGGTCCAGCGATTCCGAGTAGCCCTCGAGAGCATGTTTGGTCCCGGAATAATGAGTATTGAACGGCGCGGGGATGAGGCCAAGCCCGGAGCCGACATTCAGGATACGACCGCTACCCTGGGCACGCATGATGGGCAAGACGGCATTGGTCACCCGTGCGACCCCGAGGACATTGGTATCATAAAGCGCGCGGACCTGATCGAT
Organism: Agrobacterium sp. rho-8.1; assembly: GCF_033957725.1. Classification (NCBI taxonomy): domain Bacteria; kingdom Pseudomonadati; phylum Pseudomonadota; class Alphaproteobacteria; order Hyphomicrobiales; family Rhizobiaceae; genus Agrobacterium; species Agrobacterium sp. rho-8.1. The sequence goes on along the minus strand of NZ_CP192789.1, from coordinate 328,662 downwards.
CGAACTCTCTTCGGCAGCCCCCAGAATTCCGAACCCGGCATTGTTGATCAAAAGGTCTATCCTGCCGAGTTCTGCATAGGCTTGTTTTACGGCCGAAGCGACGGATGTATCTGATGTCACATCGCACGCGATCAAGCGAATGCCATCGCGTATCTCGTCAGGCTTTGCCGTGCGGCTTGTTCCGATTACACGGTAACCGGCTTTCATCAGTGCTGCGGCTGCGGCTTTACCAATCCCGCTCGACGCGCCTGTCAAAAACGCTGTCTTTTGCTTTTCGTTCATCATCACTTCCTGCCTTTCAACTGTCCGAACTGTCCGTTTGCATGGGTGCAAGAGAACGCCGGATATTTTTGATTACGTTCATAATTATTAATTTATAGGTGATGTCTGAATTCAAAAATGTCAAGCCGGCGTGATGCAAATATCTAAATGCAAGCTGCAAGATCTGGGTTTTGAGGGGCTATCAAGACCTTCCCGCGCTTTTCGCCGGTAGTCCGTGACCACTTCAGCCGTCAGGACGCCGACGCGCGTCAGGCACTGGGGCCGGTGCATCGCCAACCGGTTCAGTTCTCATTAGAGTTCAACGACCTAGCCAAAATCACGAGAGGGTCGAAGAACCGTAAACACGATCCTCTTGACTTAATGATGATGACCGTCATATATAAAGATGACGAACATCATCAGACTTGGGCTTAGGCGCGACCAGAAGAAGTCGTAGGCCGATAATCGTGTCTGCACAAAATTATCACGCAAAGTCTGCAGTTCATATGAGGCAAGACATGTCGAACAATACCAATATTGCAAGAGCCAGCGTTCTTTACATCCATGCGCCAAATCAAAGGATTGCGGTCGGTGGGGTCCCGTTTGCCTACCGGGAGCTCGGGCCGAAAGAGGGTATTCCGATTGTCCTCCTCAATCACTGGGGTGCGGTGCTCGACAATTTCGACCCGCGCATCGTTGATGCGCTAGCGCTTCAGCATCGGGTGATCGCGATTGACTATCGTGGTATCGGCGGGTCGGGCGGAGATGCACCACTCACCGTGGGCGAGATGGCGCAGGACACGATCAATCTGATACGGAAAATGGGTTTCGAGACCGTTGATCTCATGGGCTTTTCGCTGGGAGGTTTCGTCGCACAGGATGTCGCCCTCAACGCTCCAGGTCTGGTGCGAAAATTGATCCTTGCTGGCACTGGTCCTGCTGGAGGCAAAGGCATAGACCGGGTTGGAAAGATTTCTTGGCCGCTGATCCTCAAGGGAATGTTGACCATGCGTGATCCCAAGACATACCTGTTTTTTACCTCTACGGCCAACGGTCGTCAGGCCGCGGCGGCATTTCTAAGTCGCCTTAAAGAGCGCAAAGCCGATCGCGACAAAGCTCCAACGCCGAAGGCGTTTTTGAGGCAACTCAAGGCGATCACCGCCTGGGGTCGGCATGCACCGCAGAACCTAGGCGCCTTCAAGATCCCGGTCCTGATAGCCAACGGCGATAATGACATCATGGTGCCGACTGCAAACAGCGTCGACATGGCGAGACGTATCGAGGGTGCTGAACTCATTGTCTATCCAGATGCGGGACATGGCGGCATCTTCCAAAATCATGACGCCTTCAGCAAAACCGCTTTGACTTTCCTTGCCGCTTGACTGCGCATGCAGGCGTTGATTGAACTCGGGAAGATCCGCAAGGGGCAGGGGGCTTCGGCGGGGTCGGGAACCTGGCTATTCAGCTTGCCAAACACGTGGATGCGACAGTCGCCACAACCACGAACTCGAAAAATGCTGGATTAATCCGCAAGCAGCTACGTCTGGCAAATAGATGGCACGTTGCCCGCACCCCGATTGCAGGAACCTTATTATTCTGTCTCCTTCTTGACAGCGATGATTACGATCATCATCTATAATTACGATCGAGATAAAGATCATTAAATCCAAACCATACAGAGAGTTTATGCATGTCTTCCAAACCTACAGTCCTCATCACCGGCGCTTCCACCGGTATCGGTGCAATGTATGCCCAGCGGTTCGCAGAGCGTGGACACAATCTTGTGCTTGTCGCCAGAAATGTTGAAAAGCTTGAGGCGAATGCAGCACTGCTCAGGGAGAAGACCGGCGTGTCAGTTGAGCTGTTGCCTGCCGACCTTACCGACGCAACCCAGCTTCTGTCTGTCGAGAAGAGACTGCGCGATGATTCCTCGATCGGCATTCTCGTCAACAATGCAGGTGGCAATGTCGGCGGCACATTCGTCACGCAGAATATCGATGATCTGACGAAGCTGGTTACCTTGAACGCCACCAGCGTGCTGCGCCTCGCTCATGCGGTCGCGCCACGCTTTGCGGAAAAGGGTGAAGGCGCTATCGTCAACATCAGCTCGGTGCTGGCGTGGGCTCCCGAATGGGCAACATCCGTCTATACGGCGACGAAAGCGTTCGTTTTGTCTCTGTCGCAAGCCCTGCAAACCGAGCTCGGACCTCAGGGCGTCTACGTTCAGGCTGTGGCTCCTGCGGCAACGCGAACCGACATCTGGAATTTCCTGGACCAGGACAAGCATCCTCCGATGATGGAAGTCTCCGATTTGGTCGATGCCGCCCTTGAAGGTTTTGATCGCCGTGAGGCCGTGACAATCCCGCATCTGCATGAGGAGGCCCATTGGCAGGCTATGGAGAACGCCCGAAAGTCGCTTGTACAGGATACGGGTCACACCACGGCCGCCAGTCGATACCTCGCGTCGAAGTAACGCGAACACAAGCTCTCAACGGAAAGGATAAAGGTATGAGTTTCAAAGCTCTGCTGGCGACAAAAGCTGGCGATGCGATTTCGGCAAGCATTGTTGATTTCGATGAAAACGACTTGATGGCCGGCGATGTGACCGTGGCGGTGGACTATTCCACCGTCAACTACAAGGATGGCATGGCCCTGACAGGTTCTCCGCCGATCATCAAGACCTTTCCCCTTATCGCTGGTGTGGACTTCGCCGGCGTCGTTGAGGCTTCGACCTATCCAGGCATCACTGTTGGCGACCGTGTCGTCGCCAACAGTTGGGGCCTGAGCCAGACCCATCATGGTGGATATGCCCAAAAGGCAAGGGTGAGCGGCGACTGGCTCGTGAAGCTGCCGGAGAATATTTCTACGAAGGACGCAATGGCGCTTGGAACGGCCGGCTACACAGCGATGCTCTGCGTTATCGCGCTTGAACATGGTGGCCTGACACCTGAGCGGGGCGATATCCTCGTGACGGGCGCCAATGGCGGGGTCGGCTCGATTGCGATCGCCCTTCTGTCAAAGCTCGGTTATCGCGTTATCGCCTCGACCGGGCGGCCACAGGAGGCCGACTACCTGCGCGCACTCGGTGCCGCAGACATCATCGATCGTAAGACGCTTTCGGAACCCGGCGGTCCAATCGCCTCCGAGCGCTGGGCAGGCGCTATCGACTCGGTCGGAAGCCATACACTTGCGAACGTACTCGCGCAGACAAAGTATCGCGGTGTCGTCGCCGCATGCGGCCTCGCGCAAGGGCTGGATCTCCCGTCAACGGTCCTGCCGTTCATTCTGAGAAACGTCACGCTTGCCGGTATTGATTCCGTCAACGCACCTCAAGAGGTCCGGCTTGAGGCCTGGCGTCGCCTTTCCCTCGATCTTGACTTTGAGAAGTTGGCCAAAACCGTGACGACGGTCGGACTTTCGGATGTCGTCGCGCTCGCTCCAAAAATTCTGCAGGGCGGCGTAAAAGGCCGAACCGTTGTCGACGTGAACGCGTGAAGGCAGGCTGCGCGGGATGGTGCAAGGGAAACTTGTCTCCCCGCGCCTTTTTACAGTCGCGATAATTTGCGGGGCATCCGCTGCGACATACGAGAACGGAGCGAAAAGCGCCATGAAGGTTACGCGTGAACAGGTCGCGGAAAACAGGCGGCGCATACTCGATTCGGCGAGCAGGCTCTTCCGAAGCAAGGGGGTAGATGCTGTCAGTGTGGCGGAAGTGATGCAATGCGCAGGCTTGACGCATGGTGGCTTTTACGGCCATTTTTCCTCAAAGGACGATCTGGTCGCGCAGGCACTCTTGCATATTTTGACATCTGACGTTGGAGGTCCGTTTAGTCTTCTTGGCTACCTGAAGCATTACCTCTCCGCCGAACATCGAGATAATCCTGGAGAAGGATGCCCGTTCGCGGCACTTGCATCCGAAATGCGCCATCAGAGTCCGCAAGCTCGGGCGGTAATGACGGCAGGTGCTCGTCAGATCATAGACACGATGTCAACCGGGGTGTCTCCATCTGCTGAAGCGGCAAACAGTCAGACAGTGATTGGGCACTGGGCGGCAATGGTCGGAGCCACGATTCTTGCCAGGGCTGTCGATGACACGGAACTTTCAGACAGGATACTGGAAGAGACACGCCGGTTTGTTGCTTCCAGCATAACACAGGTTGTCAATGCCGATCCTGAGATCGCATGCAGTAAATCGCATGCCCCTTCACAGCGAGGCTGACATCCTTATTTTGCCAGAATGGACTTAGCGGCGACATCCAGAATTTCCCCCGACAGAGCGCTATTTTCCACAGCACGCGCCAGCACCAAAGCACCGACCATTGTGGCCATTGTCGCAATCGCTGCTTCCCGGGTGGATGTCTCGGGGTTTGCGTTGACGATGGTCTGAAGCAACGCGAGTTGATCTTCGACGCCACGCTGCATGACCTGGCGAACTTCGGGGCCATGACGCGCCGCATCCGGCCCAAGCGCCGCAAAAGCGCAGCCCTCCGACACGCCATTACGATGCTGGTCGGATAAATAAACGCCGACTGTCTTTTCCAACGCCGCGCGCTTGTCTTTCCCGATCAACGACGACACGCGCTGTACTGTCTGATCCAGCGCCGCCTGTGTCGCTTTGGCGATGAGGTCATCCTTCGATTTGAACTGCTTGTAAAAACCACCGTGGGTTAGGCCGGCTGCCTGCATCAGCGTGCTGACGCCAACGCCGTCGAAGCCCTTTTCTCGAAACAATCGGCTGGAAGTCTCGATAACATTGTGCCGGTTTTCGTCGGCCTTTTCCTTTGTAACTTTCATGGCTTTGATCTCTGTTCATTGAATGCCACTTATATATGATGAACGGCATCTTACTCAATAGCTGTCGCGAAGCGAATCCGTATCGGAAGAAAGTAGCCAAAAGTTCAATCAGACGTTTCCTGGACGTCACGTGGCGGATTTATCGCAGGATACACGCAGTGAAGCGCGGACTGTCGCTGGCCGATGCGACGTGACCCGACACGGGTTTCCCCTTATTTCTGGGATCGGACCCCACTCAGATACCCTCGTGGTCTTCGTCAAATTTCTGCTTCGCCGCTTCTATTTCGGGGGCATGGATAACGGACCACTGGAAGATTGCCTGAAAGGGAGCCTTCAAGGAATCTCCGAGCGGCGTGACGCTGTATTCCACCGCCACCGGCGATGCCGTTATGACGCGGCGTTCTACGAGACCCAGACGCTCCAGACGGCGTAGCGTCTGGGTCAACGCCTTTTGCGTAACACCCCTCAACTCACGCTTCAGCGCATTAAAGCGCATTGGCCCTGAGCACAATTCCGCAACGATGAGGATCGACCACTTATCAGCAATTTGGTCAAGGATCATCCGGCTGAGATGATCGCTCAATTCTGTCGGGCATTTTGCATCGGTCATCGTGGTTTACTTCTTTATACCTGGTGTACTTAAAGTACCTAATTGACACTTGGTTTACATTTTATACCTTAAGTTCATCCGTTTTACAAACAGAGAGTACGCATCATGAAAGCAGTCCGTTTCCACGCAACCGGTGGACCTGAGGTTCTCGTTTATGAGGATGTTGCCGATCCAACGCCGGGACCAGGCGAGGTTCTTATCAAGGTAGAGGCGGTCGGGATGAACTATGCGGATGTTATGCGCCGCCGCGGCGACGACTATCCCGATCCCTCGCCTACGCCGTTCATTCTGGGCATTGAAGTGGCGGGTACGGTCGCTGCTCTCGGCGAAGGCGTAAACGATATCCCCGTCGGCCTGCCAGTTGTCGCAGTGCCGGGATCCCGTGGCTACGCCCAATATATCACCGTTCCGGCTGCGACAGTCATTCCGCTGCCCGAGGGTTTTGATCTCGTTCATGCCGCAGCGCTGCTGGCACACGGCCTGACCGCATCGATCGTGTTGAAGCACGTGGCAAAGATACAGCCGGGCGAAACCATTCTCATCGAAGGTGCGGCTGGTGGTGTCGGCTCGTTCGCCATCCAGCTTGCCAAGCACTACGGGGCTGGCAAAATTATTGCGGCCGCCAGTACGCCCGAAAAACGCGCGAAAGCGGAAGCGCTCGGCGCTGACGCGACGGTCGACTATACCAAACCTGACTGGGCGCAAGAGGTTCTCCGACTGACCGACGGTCACGGCGTCAACATCGTCGTCGAGACCACCGGTGGAGAGACAGTGAATCAGGCGTTGGACGCTTTGGCGCCATTCGGCCGAATGATTTTTCTCGGCCAATCGAGCGGACAGACGGCGCTGATCGATCCGTGGCGTCTGACATCGATGAACCACAGCGTTACCGGCTTTTACGTCAACGGCTTTGCGGGCGACCCAGCCTTGCTGATGTCCGAAATTGGTTCGTTGATCGGCTTGGTCATGAGCGGCGAGGTCAAGATTCAGGTCGGACTCGTGCTCCCTCTATCAAAGACCGCAGAAGCGCACCGTTTGCTGGAAAGCCGGCAGACCACTGGCAAGGTTGTGCTGAAGCCTTGGGATGCCATTTAACGCTTGGAGGAGGGGAATAATTGTTCCCCTCCAACGCCATTTTTATGTGGAAAGTCTTATCTGCGTACACAACATGCGGGGTCGTTAGCGCATCTGAGTTGACGACTATATCGGGTTGTCACCGGTTGAGAGATGTGTGTGCGGCATCTTGGTTGTATTCCCGTAGACTGATAGTGCTGAAGTTGCGTATTTTAACAGGTTCTGAATCTATCGGTCTTCATGCTTCGGAGGTCATGGATAACGGGTGCATTGATCGAGCAAACTTTGGAGCTTTGGGCTTCGTCGCTGCGTGACGTTAAGGCGCGTATGCGCGGATTGTTACGCAGGAGCGCGTTGCGGCATCGGCGATCGTGGTCCGTGGCGACAGCAAGCCATCGCACGACGCGCTCATTTGAAATCTAAAATGCAACTGTAATGTTAGGGCCTTGATCAAATCCTCGAGGCTGTTGCCCGGAATGCGATGACCGGCGGCGGCAAAACGGTCGGCGACGCGGCGCAAACCGACCTCCGCATAGGCAGGTGCGCGTTTTCGGTCATCGGCGAAAAACAGGCTGTGGGAACCCAGAATGCGGATTGTTCGCCCGTCGGGCAAGCCGGAAAGATGGGCATCGATAATCGGCTTCTGTATTTCATTCAGCGTCGCGGCAGGATTGTCGGCGGGGCGTGGCTTCGTTCTCCGCAGCCTCGGCCCGACAGTCTTCTAATTGATTTCGCCACGCTTCGAAAGGCGCTTGACTGTTTAAGCCAAGCACAGGCCGAGTGACTGGCCGCATGATCTGAAACATGCCACCACTTTTCCGAGGCAAGTCCAAGAGGGTGAAAACGGATGGCAGTCACTGTTTATCCCACGATCTCGTTCCCAGACGTACCCATCGATTCTTCCTTCTCGGATATTGCACGGCTATGCGACATCTGCAGGCAAGAGACGGTTTCGGCCGGAAAATTGTCGCCTTGAAAATTCGACGAAATCCAGCACGGCTTTCGATTTTTCATTGGCCTGCCAGCCAACGACGAGTTCCACCTCGTCCGGTATCTCCGTCAGCGCGCGGTAGACCAGATGTGGGCTGAGATTATGGGCGAGCCACGAAGGCGCGATTGCGATACCAACGCCCGCCGCGACAAGTGTCGCGATTGCGAGGGTGTGAGATACCTCCTGAACCACCATCGGATAAATGCCTGCGCGACGAAATGCGTCCATGATGACGTGGTGATAACTTGCGCCGACTGTTGGTGCGTAGGTGATGATGGGTTCTCCAGCAAAATCCTTGACGCTGATATTGGTCTGCTCCGCAAGTCTGTGATGCTTGGGCAATACGGCGACGAAACCCTCCCTGAGCAGATGTTCTGTCTTCAAAAAACCGGCAGGGTTTGTCGGACGAATGAAAGCGACTTGCACATTTCCTTTCTGAAGCATTTCCAGTTGGCTCGCAGTTCCCAATAGTTGCACGTCCACCTGTATCGCAGGATATTTTGTGTGAAACTGAGCAATGACGCCTGGCAATACGTGGGACAAAGCGACATGGACGCCGCTGACGTAAATCTTTCCACTATCGTCGCCAGAAATAGAACGGGTGTGCGTGACCGCCCGATCTATACCCCCTAGGATTTCCATGGCGTGCCGCAGGAAGATTTCCCCCGCTGGTGTCAGTTTCACGCTCCGCGTCGTCCGGAGGAAAAGAGGCGTTCCGATGCGGTCTTCAAGTTGACGGATCTGCTGGCTGAGAGGTGCTTGGGCCATGCCGAGCCTGTCCGCCGCGCGACTGAAGTGCAGTTCCTCAGCAACGCAGGCAAAATAATGTAGGTGACGAAATTCGATGCCATATTTCATATCCTGTAGATATCAATACCCGGCTTATTTTGTAATAGATAATAATCTATTCCCGTGATTATCTTAAAAAAAATATAGAAAAACGGGAATAGCTGAAACATCAGTTCCAGAAAACGGAGCCCAATGACACGCTTCTGGTTGCTAAAGATATTGCGCACGGCGTTGACGCTGTGGTTTGTCGTTACATTCACATTCGTCGTTCTGAGAACGTCCGGCGACCCGGTGGTGGCACTGGTCGGAGCCGACGCCACGCCTGACGAAATCGAGCAGTTTCGTGCGCTTTGGCGTCTCGATGACTCGCTGTGGATACAATATCTGCGTTATGTCGGGCAGATGGCGACCGGGCAGTTCGGTATCTCTTATCGCGACGGTCGCCAGGTTATCGATATCATTGCGGAACGCGTCCCATGGACGATCATGCTCGGCCTGTTCGCCTATGCCGGTGCAATTCTCATCGGCATCCCCGCTGGCATCGTCGCTGCTATCAAACGTGGATCTCCGTTTGACAACCTGATCATGGCCACTGCCGTGTTCGGTTTTGCCATCCCGAATTTCTTTCTTGGAATTCTTCTGATCCTTCTGTTTTCACTGGCCTTACAATGGTTGCCGAGTTCCGGAACCGGAACGGTCTGGCACATCCTGATGCCCGCTCTCACCCTTGCAACGTTTACGGCTGGCACACTTGCCCGTTTTACCCGGGCGGCAATGCTGGAGGTGCTCGACAAGCTTTACATACGCGCCGCGGCCGCCAAGGGTGTAAGCTACTGGAAACGTATCGTATTCCACGCCCTCCCCAATGCAGGCATTCCCATCATCACAATCGTGGGGCTCAATCTCGGCGAACTTATCGGCGGTGCGATTGTGGTCGAAACCGTGTTTGCGTGGCCGGGCGTTGGGAGATTGCTTGTCACTGCGGTTTCATCTCGTGATCTCGCAGTCGTACAGGGCCTTGTCCTTGTCATGGCGGTAACAATGGTGACGGCCAACCTTATTGTGGACCTGCTTTACGGTTTGCTCGACCCGCGCATTCGCGTCTCGAACTAGGACGAACACGATGAAGCGCCATTCTCCCATTCTCATATTTGCTGTGATTGTCCTGGTACTGGCAGCATTTGTCGCAATTGTCGGCAATATCTTTACATCCCACGGTGTCACGCAGCAAAACCTGCTGGCGCGCCTGAAACCACCAGCGTTTCTAGGCGGGAACCCTGATTTTCCACTTGGCACCGATCGTATTGGTCGCGATATGGTGGCCCGCATTATCGCCGGTTTGCAGATGTCTCTGACGGTGGCGGTCGCAGGCACCATTATCGGAGCTGTATTCGGCTCGCTGATCGGCTTTGTTGCCGCACATTTTCGGGGCTGGGTCGATGAAGTGCTGATGATGCTGGTAGATTTTCAGGCATCGCTTCCGTTCATCCTGATTACACTGACCTTGCTGGCATTCTTCGGTAACAGCCTCACCCTGTTTATCCTGTTGATGGGACTGTTTGGGTGGGAAAAATACGCCCGTCTTGCCAGAGGTGTGGTGCTTTCGGCGGTCAATCAACCCTATGCCAAGGCAATCGTCGCGCTTGGGGCTGGAAACAGCAGGCTGTATTTGCGGCATGTGCTGCCAAATGTCGCCAGCGCGCTGATCGTGCAGGTGACGCTCACATTTCCGCAGATCATTCTGCTTGAGACATCCCTCAGTTTCCTGGGTCTTGGCATTCAGGCACCTCAGACAAGCCTCGGTCAAATCCTTGGCGATGGCCGCGACTATCTCTCTACTGCCTGGTGGATTTCGGTTTGGCCCGGCACAGTCATTTTCCTCGTAACACTGTCAATGAGCATCGTTGGCGACTGGCTGCGTGACCGGCTTGATCCGATGCTGCAGGGCCGAAACGCATAAATAGAACGCGACCAAGGAGCGTAGAATATGTTTACCAGGCGTGAAGTTGGAAGTCTTTTTCTCGCAGCAGGCGCAGTTACCCTCGCGGGCCGTGTGCCGTTGGCACAGGCCCAGCAGCGACCAACCCTCAACATCGCAGTTGATAATCTATGGGCGACGATGGCTCCCATCAACGGCATCTCCACGACATCGCGTCGCATTTTCCCCAATTTCTACGACACGCTCGTCGAGCGCGATTATATCAATGACGAGAACGGTTTGATCTTCGCTCCCAAGCTTGCGACAAAATGGGAGCAGAAGGGAAATGTCTGGTCATTCACGCTGCGCGAAGGCGTTAAATTCCACGATGGCACTGAAATGACAGCGGAAGATGCGGTCTTTACTCTGTCGCCTGAACGCCTCTGGGGTGAAAAACCGTTCGAACCGCGCGGTAAGACATTCACTGCTGGATTCAAACGGGTCGAAGCAACCGGAAAATACACGTTCGAGATTGAGACCGTAGCACCTGACCCAAATATCCCCGCCAAACTGACGGGTTACGTCGGCTTCGTCGTTCCGAAAAAATACTATCTCGAAGTGGGCGTCGATGCCTTCGGCCAGAAGCCCATCGGGACAGGACCCTATAAGGTTACGACGTTTCGGTCTGGCGAAATCATGGTGCTGGACGCGTTTGACGACTATTGGGCTGGTCCGCCGCCGGCACAGAAAATCAACTGGAAAATCATCCCGGAATTTGCCGCCCGCATGGCAGGTCTCGTGTCCAAGGAATTCGACTTCATCGTCAACATACCCACCGATCAGGAAGCCTCTTTGGAGGGCTATGAAGGAGTAACGCTGAAGCGTGTGCTGGCCGATAATTATCCCGCACTTGCATTCAATACACGGGCCGATCCGGTCGACAATCCGCTTGTCGATCCCAACCTTCGTTATGCGATGGTTCAGGCGATCGACATGAACGCCATCGTGCAGGCGCTGTTCAACGGAACGACCGAGCATCCGGCAGTACCGTTCAACTTCAAAGAATATGGCAAGTTTTACGATCCGGATTTGCCGGTCAAGCTGCCCTATGACGTGGAAGCTGCCAAGGCGCTGGTCGCGAAGACAAAATACAAAGGCGAACCGTTGCTCTGGCACATCACGCGCCAGTTCTACCCGAACTACGAAGCTGCAGCTGAAATCATGATTGAGCAATGGCGTGAAATCGGCGTCAATGTTCAGGCTCAGGTACTGGACAATTTCGAACTGGTTTATCGCAGGCCGTACCACATGATGAACATGTCGATGAGTTCGGACTTCATTCCAGGTGATCCTTATCAGCCGCTGTGGCTCGATTGGGGCCCAACGGCGTCTCGTTCGACAGCAACCTGGAAGACTTGGGATCCAACGCCTGAGTTCATTGAACTCGGCAAGAAATTCGATGCCACGACTGATTTCGAAAGCCGCAAAAAGGCGTATCTGGCGCTTTCGGATGAGTGGCAGCGCGTAACGCCCGGTTATTACCTCTGGAAGAGCGTCTATAATTGCGCGCATCGGGCCGGGATCGAGTTTCGTTTGAAGCCGAACGGCGAGATGCGCATCTACGGCGATTACTTCAAGTTCGTATGATGAATATGATGCGCAAGAATGCCCTCAAGGATATGACGTTCGCGGAGTTTCGCGAACGCCTTCCTGAAAAACCCGTCATACTGCTGCCATTTGGTAGTCAGGAAGAGCAAGGGCCTCATGCTCCGATGGGCGATTTCATGCTGACGGAGGCGATCGCTCTCAAGGTCGCCGAACTGTCAGGCGCTATCGCCGCTCCGACCATTCCGTTTGGTTATGCGGACTTTTTCAAAACCATCCCCGGTGGCATCCAGTTGAGGCCATCGACATTTTCGGCTGTCGTTGAGGATATGGTCAACGCCTTTCTGGACCACGGTATAGAGCACATTTTGATCCTTAACGGTCACACGACCAACGCGTCGCTGATCGATCAGGTTGTTCGCCGCATTCGAGCAGAGCGTGGTGTATCGGTAGCGTCGATTAATCTGTGGCAGTCCATACCGGAAACCCTGTGGAAAGATCTTTATGGTTCTGCCGTTGCTGAGGCACGCGGTCACGGTGGCGAACCTCTGACCTCCGTCTACATGCATCTGTTCCCGGATTTGCTGCGGATGGACCTCAGAAAACCGGCAGGCCGTGCCAAGGCATTCGGACTTTCCACCGGTGGCGTCAACAATGTGCAGTTCGAGGGCATGCCGGTTCATGTGCCGCTCAACTGCCATGAAGTGAACGCCGATGGCATGCTGGGTGGGAATCCCGAACTGGCAAGCGCCGAAAATGGCCAACGTATCGTCGAACATCTCGTCGGTTTCTGCAGCCGGTTTGTCGACCACATGCGCGTGTGGGATATGCGTTCCCCATCCCAGCAAACACAAAAGGCGATGTGACCATGAGTGACGTAAGGTTATCGATCGATCATCTGAGCGTTCCCTTGCCGCAAGGCGCGGATCGCGGATTTGCCGTCGAAGATTTGTCTCTCAGCGTCGCCAAGGGTGAAATCCTCTGCATCGTCGGAGAATCCGGGTCGGGAAAATCCCTGACGGCATTGGCGACCATGGGGTTACTGCCCAGCAATCTCGGCAAACCGATTGGTCAGGTCATGTTTGAAAATAAGAACCTCCTGACGATAGACGATGCAACGCGGCGCGGCATAACCGGTCGCAGCATTGCCATGATTTTTCAGGAACCCACGGCGGCACTCAATCCCATCTTCAGAATTGGCGAACAGGTGTCCGAGGCGTTTCGCGTTCACACATCACTGTCGAAATCGCAGATCAAAGAAAAGGTCATCAAGCTGTTTGAGGAAGTGCATTTGCCTAACCCGGAGCAAATCTTCCATTCTTATCCACACCAGCTATCCGGTGGGCAGTGCCAGCGTGTGATGATTGCCACCGCACTGGCGCTCAATCCTTCCGTCCTGATTGCCGATGAGCCGACAACGGCACTCGATGTCACCACGCAAGCGCAAATCCTAAAGCTGATGCTTGAATTGCGGGAGCGGCATGAAACGGGCATCATTTTCATCACGCATGATTTTGGTGTGGTTGCGGAGATTGCCGACCGCGTGGCCGTGATGCAAAAGGGAAAACTCGTCGAAATCGGAACCCGCGATGACGTCCTCAATCATCCGCAACAGGATTATACAAAACGACTCTTGGCGGCGGTTCCTACTCTGACGCCACGAAAAGAACGCGAAGGGTTGGGCACGCCTGTTCTGATTGCCAAAAACATCATCAAGACGTTTTCAATGTCGGGCGTGTTTGGCTCAGGTCGTGTCGTCAAGGCCGTGGACAATGTCGACATCACCATTCGTAGAGGTGAAACGCTTGGACTGGTTGGTGAATCCGGCTCGGGAAAATCAACGCTAGCGCAATGTGTGATCCGTCTCGTCCAGCCTGAAAGCGGCGATATCGTCATTTCCGATGGTGATTTCTCCGGTCTGCGCGGCAAATCGCTGCGCGAGGCACGACGCAAGGTCCAGATCGTTTTTCAAGACCCTTATACGGCGCTCGATCCTCGCCAACGGATCGGTGATGCCATCGCCGAAGGGCCTATCGTCCACGGTCTTGACGCAAAGGCGGCCATGGACCGGGCGCTTAATTTGCTGGAGGCCTGTGGTCTTGATCGCGCGTCGGCCACACGGTTTCCGCATGAGTTTTCCGGCGGACAGCGGCAACGTATCTGCATTGCCCGTGCGCTCGCGGTGGAACCGGAGCTGCTGATCGCCGACGAATCCGTATCCGCCCTTGACGTGTCGGTGCAAGCGCAGGTTCTCGAACTTCTGGCAACAATGCAGGCGCGGCTTGGCTTCGGCATTCTGTTCATCACGCATGATCTGAGAGTAGCGAGCCAGATCTGCGACAACATCGCGGTCATGCGCCATGGCCGCATCGTCGAGCGCGGCGATCCCGCGTCGCTGTTTGGGGCGCCGAAAGAGGCTTACACCAGAGAACTGCTTGCAGCGGTTCCGGGCAAAGGCTGGCAGCACAAGCCAGCGATGCAGGATGCCAGCATAGCCGCAGAGGATATATCATGAAAAAATATCATATTGGCACCCAACCGAAGCAAGTCGATCCAGATCTGGTTGCGCGATTTGAGAGTGTCGAGGTCGCCACTATCGGGCATTTCCGTCACCGTGGCTTCGTTCACCACGCGATCAGGCCCATTGTCGAGGTAGGACGCACACTAGTTGGCACCGCCGTCACTGTCGCCATTCCGGCAACGGACTCGACGCTGCTTCATCATGCGGTGTCCGTCATACGTCCCGGAGATTTTCTGTTCGTTGATCGTTTGGGGGATGATCGGCATGCCTGCATCGGCGGCGGCGTTGCGTTCGCCATCAAAACTGCGGGCGCAATCGGCGTCGTCATTGACGGACCGTGTACCGATGTCGAAGAAATAATCGAACTTGATATGCCCCTATGGTCTCGCGGTGTCTCGGGCATAACAACCCGGCTGAATGATCTGGGCGGCTCTCTGAACCTTCCCATTTCCTGCGGCAACGTGCCTGTCATGCCGGGCGATATCGTTATCGCCGATGCCAGCGGCATTGTTGTCATCCCAATCGATGAGGCAGAGGAGGTCGTCGCCGAGGCGATGATCAGGCAAGCGCGCGCCGGTCGCAACAAGGGCAAGATCGAAGCCGGCGAAAAGCTGGGTGACCTTTCGGGCGCCAGCCGGATGGTGGCGACAGCGCTGGAGACTAAGTAATGGAAAATCCGCAGTTCGATCACTTGCGCGTAGAACGCAGTATCACACGCAAGACTGCAGGCGTTGGCGAACGCGGTGTGGTGACCTCACAGCATTTCGTCGCGGCAGAAGCCGGGGCTGCTGTGCTTCGCGCAGGTGGAAACGCTGTCGATGCGGCGGTGACAGCAGCGTTCACTCTCCAGACGGTCGAACCGTGGATGACCAGTCTTGCAGCATGCGGTTATATGCTGGTGGCGCAACCGGATGGCACGGTTGATACAATTGAATTCACCGGGCGTGTTCCGTCATCCTTCGACGCCGACTTTTACAGACCAGACCCCGACATAAAGACATTCATCGGACATCCGGCATCGGTAGAAAATCGTAACGTTGACGGGTTTACGGCGGCTGTTGTTCCGGGATGCGTGCGCGGTTTCGCGGAGGCGCTGAAGCGCTACGGCACAATCGGCTTTGATGCAGCGCTTGCACCAGCCATCGAAAGGGCACGCAAGGGCCTTGTTGTGGACTGGCATACCACGCTGGCTATCGCCATCGCCGCATCCGGCCTCGCAAAAGACGAAGGCGCGCGTTCTGTGTTCCTGCCGGATGGTTATCCCCCGGAACCTGGAACCGTTCTGCCGTTGAAAGCGCTTGTTGAAACACTGGAAACGCTGGCAAATGAAGGCCCGGATGCGCTCTACGGAGGTCCAATCGGGAAACGTCTGATCGAGGATATGCAGGCTCACGGAAGCTTCATGACAGTTGAGGATCTGGTGGCTTACGAACCATTGATCTACACCGCGCGGCAGATGTCGTTACAGGATAAGACCATTCATGTGGCGGGGGACACAAGTGCTGGACAGCGTCTGTTTGACGCCTTGTCATTCTTTGACGAGAAGCGTGGTGTTGGCCCTGTTGATGCAAGTTTTTTCACGACGATGTCCTACGCCTTGTGGGAGGCCTTTGGCGCCCATCGCCGCAGGCTCAATCCCGCAGAAACAACCAACAAGACCAGCACGACCCAGGTGAATGCCGTGGATTCTGAAGGGCGGATGGTCGCGATCACCTTCACGCTGCTCAATCGGTTCGGCGCAAGGGCATTGTCTTCTTCCACCGGCATTCTCCTCAACAATGGCATGTCGTGGTTTGACCCGACGCCGGGCCGCGCAAATTCCTTAACTCCCAATGCCTATGCGTCCAGCAATATGTGCCCTGTCGTCGTTACCGATGCAAACGGCACCTTCGCCGCCTATGGCGCCGCAGGTGGCAACCAGATTGTCCCATCCCTCGCGCAACTGACAGGAATGATCGTTCACGCCGGCATGGATATCGAAGACGCGATGAACATGCCGCGCATGACCACCGGCCCGCACAGTGACATCATCGTCAATGTCGATATGCGGGCTGACTATATCGCGGCGCTGGCAGAAATCGCCAAGGTCAAGCCCGCTGCGCAAGTCGTCTTCCCCAGACCTTTCGCTGCACCCGGTATGATTGGTCGTCGCGGTGAAAGATTTATCGGTATGGCTGACACTAGCTATCCAGCCGCTTTCGCCGCTGTCGCATAAATGGAAGATCACATGACGGAATTTTCTATTTCGCCTCTCGATATCGACGGCGTACTCTCCATAATCCCGGCGACAGCGCCGCC
Source organism: Agrobacterium sp. rho-8.1 (assembly GCF_033957725.1). Lineage (NCBI taxonomy): Bacteria > Pseudomonadati > Pseudomonadota > Alphaproteobacteria > Hyphomicrobiales > Rhizobiaceae > Agrobacterium > Agrobacterium sp. rho-8.1. The sequence continues at coordinate 311,801 of NZ_CP192789.1, read as the reverse complement.
CATACCGATGGTGTTCGATTCGCCCCACAGCGGCTTGGCCATCCCGAAGGATTTTGAAAAAATAGCGCCGGACGACTTGGTGCTCGTTGCTTCCGATACATATGTCGATGACCTGTTCGACTTTGCACCTGCGATCGGTGCGCCTATGCTTCTGGCGCATTTCCCACGGAGTTTTCTCGATCTCAATCGCTCCTTGGAAGATGTCGATCTGGAACTGGTCGATGGAACATGGCCGCACGCCGTGCGAGAAAGCGCGTCTGCCCGACGCGGCATGGGACTGATCTGGCGCTTCGCCTGGGGCGATCAGCCCATGTATGGCCGCAAGCTCAGTGTGGCTGAGCTGGAAAACCGTATCGACACCTATTGGCGTCCATACCACCGGGCGCTGGTTCATCTACTGGACAAGACATATGATACGTTCGAGCGTGTCTATCACGTGAATTGTCACTCCATGCCAGCCTTCGGTCATGTCCTGTCTCCCGATCCCGCCGGGACGATCCGCAAGGACATCGTCATTGGCGACTACGATGGCACAAGCAGTGAACCGGAATTCGTCCAACTGGTGATCAAAACACTGGAAAGCTTCGGTTATTCCGTTTCTCTGAACGTTCCGTTCCGTGGTGCCGAGCTTGTCTCGGCCTACAACGCACCTGCGAAAAACCGCCATAGCATTCAGATCGAACTCAATCGGAGCCTCTACATGGATGAGGTGACCCGAGAGAAAAGTGGAGGTTACTCTGAGCTGAAGGAAAATCTTGCCAGGCTGGGTACGATTTTGAAAGACTATGTAAAGTCGGGAAAGCCATAGCGCGTCCATTTAACGCGCGGGCATATCGGCAGCAATTGGCGCATTCTTCGGCTTTAAACAGCGCTGAAATTGACCAAAGCTCTGTCTCAGAGCGCTGGCCCTTAGCCTTATATGTCGGTGCTCAAGCCCGTCTCGTAAACCACATCAGTCGCAGGCAAAATTCGGTAAAAAACTTGCGAAAACAATGATTTAGTGGACCACATTTTGTTCCCCGCGTGACAGTACAGATTTTTTTTGAACTGCACCCTTGCATAAATACAATCATTGGGTACTATAAAAATATATGCAACTTAAAGTAATTTTACTGATTTGAACCAAGTTATATTCAGGTTTTCTTATGATCTCATATTTCATCGAATATTGGCGAGGGCAAATGCTGATCTCTCGCAAGAATTTTTTGTTGTGCTGTAATGGTTTGCCTGTGTGAGCCGCGTTTGGGCCCGCGTCATGGCAACCGAGTGAGAAGGACGTTACGCTTTGGTGGTCTTCGGGTTCACGGCTTGAGCATCAAGCTGAGGCGATGGTGTTTCTCCCACGGCTGATCCCAGAACAGACCTCGGATCTCAATGGTATTCATATGATTTCGGGTGTCAAATAAGCACTTAGTATCCATAAAATTGCAATGGCAGATGTCTTTGACGAAGGCAATGCGATTTCCCTTATCCGGCAACCCTGAGGTAACGGCGCGAGGAGAAGCGTTCGGAATCAACGGCGCAAATGGCCCACTCCATCGCGTCGATACCGGTCTGTGTGATCACCTCAGCTTTCATGATCGTCAGGACATCACCGCATCCCGGCCAAAACGGGATGGACCAATGCATGCAAGCACATCATCTCAGATACAGGGAGATTGGAGTTGAAAATATCAGTGATCGTGCCGACCCATAACAAGGCGGAATATCTCGATCTGACTTTGTCGTCATTCCTTGCCCAGACAAGAGCGGCTGACGAGATTATCGTGGTAGACGACGGATCGAGCGATGGCACTGGCGATGTCATTCGGCAATATGAGAAGAAACTTCCAATCCATGCCTGTGTTCAAAAATGCGAAGGTCGCGCACGGGCACGCAACGCAGGACTGAGAAAAGCCACCGGCGACATCATCATATTCTGCGACGATGATCGCATCGCGGCACCTGACTTCATTTCCCAGCATGTTGACGCTTTACAGTATGATCCACTCGCGGTGTGTATCGGCTGGAAAAAGCGCGCCTTGACGATTTGGCGTAATTTTCTTCCCATGACGCCCAACGACTTCGAAACTATAAGAACCTCTACCGGCTTCGGGTTGCCCTACATGCTGGGCGATAAATGGCAGCCGCTTATCAGCGCTGACACGGTGGTTCATGACTTTGAGACCTTCAGGAAACGCTGCGTAATCGGAGACGAAATAGACAACCAACCGGGCGCTCAAACCGCATCGGCCCAATTGATGCCTTGGATGTGGGGAACGACCGCCAACCTGTCATTCAGACGAAATCAGGGTGAGCCCGTATTTTTCGATGAGGCTTATAAGGGATGGGGCGTAGAGGACGTCGATTTCTGCTTAGGCCTCGTGAACCAAGGTTATCATATCAAGTTTACGAACGACGCGCTGAACTACCATCAGATCCATCGCCTGGGCGATGTGGGATTGCGGGACGCCAAGGCCGACCGCATGCGTCAAGCAAACATAAATCTCAATCACTTCTGCGAAAAGCACAGGACGTTGGAGGCACACCTTTTTCGCCGCGTTCAACAGGGGATGGATGCCAACGATGCCGCAGAAATTCTGAATCATGCGTTTCAGGACAAACACGGTATTGTTGCCGAAGAACTGAGGATTCTGTACGCGCAGCAGACGTTCTCAAGCGGAAAGTCAAATGAGCTCCGGGCTGTATCGGGAAATTATCTCGTTTCGCTAGATACGGTGCAGGACTATATCTGGCAGGACGAGGAAAATCAGCTTCGCCCGGTTCCTGCGACCCAGCAGACCGACGGCCGCTTGCGACCGGCAACGCCCCGCGCAACGCGGCGGATGCAAGATCTGCCGATCACTCACAAGTGGTGGACACCCATGTTGTGGCAGGCGGACGATGAGCGATTCTGCGAGTACATGTATGCTGCTCCCCTGTCGTTTCAGGCGATTCCAGACGGGATGAAGGTCGGCTACCCGCGTGAAACACAGGTCAGTCCCGACAATCGAACTTTTGAACTGCCTTTCCGCCATGACCTTACCATTCGTTCCAAGGACAAACTGTCCGACAGCCACTTTGGTGTCGATGGTTATTCGGACCGCACCGTGGATGTTTCATGGTCGGGATGTGACGGCGAACTCCACATGCGCGCGATTCAGGGGTGCCCCTCCGTACACTTTTGGGCTCAAGGACATTCGAATCTGGAAATCGCGTTCGAAGACGATGCCAGTTTTGAAATCATACCCGATCGCAGCAGCGTTATCGCGTCAGTTGATGGCGCGCGGTATCTGATCTGCTACAGCAACTGTCATTTACAGGTGTTGGACAGCAAACTGATGACTGTAGAGGATGTCTCGGACGGACTGGCGATCTCCATCCACCTCCTTCCAGACGATAGCGAGGCGGCACTGGGACAGTTCATCGCTCAGGGAACAAGAAAGCCAGTTGGAGGAACCTTTCGCTGGACGGTCGATCATGACCAAAACCGCGTTGATATGCATTTTACGATGCACAATGAGCACGGCTTGTTGGCCGACAATCTGATGCAAACCCTTATGCCGCACCAATGGCGCCGGACGAGCGATCTCGTCTCGCTTGGCCATTATCGTTCACCGCGTGGAGCGATGACTCTCATAAATGCCAGCGAATTTTCGGTTACCATGCAAAAGCGGGGATTCCTTCCGTATCTACCTGAAGACACTGATGTTTCTGAAACGCTCCGGCAGACAATCAGTGAGTCTTTTGCAAGCCTGGACGAAGCGGCACTGTGGCAGCGCCCCCTGGAGGGTGCTTCTGTCGATGACGGATATTGGGCAGGTAAGGCACTCGTGCGATTGGCGGATATGGCCAACACCGCGCGACAGTTCGGGCATAACGACGTGATGCAAAGATGCTTCGATTTAATCAAGACCAAAACCGAGGCGTATCTGGCAAAGGGTCACGACATCGGATTCTATTACGACCCAGAATGGGCGACGTTGCTCTTCGTACCATGCCAAGTGCACGGTGTAGCCGAACAGATGAACGACCACGTCTATTATTACGGATATTTTCTCCGTGCGGCTGTTGCCGTAGGGCTTGTTGACCGTGAGTGGATCAATCGACCCGATATCAAGAATGGCTTGCTGGAAATCGCCGCCGACGTTGCCAATTTTGATCGCGAGAGTGAAAGGTTCCCGTTTCTCCGCTGCTTTGATTCCTACGCAGGTCATTCATGGGGCAACGGAAACGGAGCCTATTCACAAGGTCTAAATGCCGAGCCCTCAAGCGAATCTATCAATTTCGCAGCGGCACTTGCGTTGCTTGGAGGCCTGATCGAAGAACCAGCTGTCCGTGATCTGGGGATCATGCTCTACACCGCGGAATGCGAAGCGACTCTCGACTATTGGTTCAATCGCTGGGACGACGCCTTTCCCGACAACTTCCGCCAGCCTTTTGTGGGAATGCTATGGGGGAGCGGTGGAAGCTGCAGATCTTGGTTTGATGTGCGCCCAACTGAAGCGTTGGGAGTCAATCTTCTGCCGATTCAGGCAAGCTCAATCTACCTTTCCGGCAATCCAAACTTGCAGGCTGTTCTGGACAGTATTTATGAGGATTGGCAGCGCGCCGGTCCACGATGGGGCGGTTTGATCGCTATGGCGCAGGCGCTTACCGACCCCACAAGGGCCGAAAGACTGCTGGAAACCTTGCCTGATAAGGCGCTGACCGAATGGTCGCTGCATCCGACAACCGTTCGGTTATGGATCGAAACATTTGCTGCCATTGGCCACCCCGTAGAGGACGTCAGCTGCAACGCTCCATTCTATGCGGTCTTTGAACAAGAGGGAGCTCGCAGCTACTGCGTGTTCAATTTTGATGAGGAGCCATTCGAGGCCCGCTTTTCGGACGGATTTCACCTGACTGCAAGTCCCGGCATTGTCGTAACAGGATGGCAACCGAAGCTTGCTCTGAGCGCATAGAAATAGACGAAAAGCGAGCATCGCGTGCCCCTCAACCGTTTTATGAACCTGGCGGAAACGCCACAAACCAAGCCAAAAGGAACAGTGAATGACAGCCGAACGCGATCGTATTACTTCTATGATACATTCGGAAGATCCGTTTCAAGGTTACACGCCAGAGTATGATGAGGACCTGCAGGGCTGGAATAGCGATAGTCTCGCCTTTGACAAGGCATTCGAACGGACCGGGCCGAAGACGATCATTGATGTTGGCGTCTGGAAGGGTGGATCAACCTTGGCCTTGGCCAGACGTCTCAGGGATCAAGCGATAGACGGCGTCGTCATCGCTGTAGACACGTTCTTGGGCAGCTCGGAGCACTGGATCCCTCACCAATTCGGTGACTATAGAAAAGATCTACGTATCCGGCACGGCTCTCCTCAGCTTTACTGGCAGTTTTTGAGCAATGTTGCCCACGCCGGCATGCAAGACTATATCCTGCCTTTTCAACAAACCTCATCAAACGCGGCAGACATTCTATCAGAACTGTCGATAACGGCGGATCTGATACATATTGATGCTGGTCATGACGAAAAATCGGTAACAGATGATATGGAGAGATACTGGCCTATCCTCAAAATCCAAGGAACCATGGTGATTGATGACTACTGTGACGAATGGCCCAGCGTGGTGGCAGCAGTAGACAAATTCGCATCGTCGCGTAGATGTTCAATCGAAACCATAAATCCGAAATCAATAATTATCAAAAATCAGATAAATTTATAGATTTTTTTAGTGGTGCAAATATTATTCGATCGTAAAAAAAGCAAAAAAATCTGTCGTAACCATAAATGTATATTAAACTAAAATTGAAATTCTTTCTATAGAGATGAAATTAAGCTTATAGGAAAATCATGGATCTTTTCAGCTCTGTTGTCCAGATTTCGCAAACGAACTTGGATGGTATGAGACTCCGAAGGGTGCTGAGACTTTCTCCATCAAAATCTTTACGTAATGACCCTCCCTGGCAGCATCTTAACCCTCTTCTTGACGCCGGAGATTTGGATTTATTGCGTTTGGGGAGGGGCCAAAGAGGTGTGGGCCGCGGCCAACGTCTTAGCCTGAAAAAATGCGACCAGCCCAGAAATCTCTTTAGACATTGGCATGCACTGGGCAGCCGAGATGTCTGTCCAGATAACTCGCGGCCATTTCCTGCAATGGGAGCGGAAACCTGTGAGCGCATGGAAAAAGACCCATGTCGGGTGCCGTTCCGGTAGAAAGTCCTGCTTTCCGAACCACATCAAAAAACTGCTCCGCTGGCACTTCAGGAAAATGGCGGTCTTGCGACCCAACCCGCATGAAAAGCGGGCGGTCAGCTGCTAGAGCCGCCATGTCGGGAAAGTCAGCGAAAGCGGCCAGATCGGGATGAAGGGTGTAGAAAGCTGACTGGCCCTTCAGGAGTGTTGCGCCGGGCATGAGCAGCCCACGTCTCGTCCCGGCCCAACAAACGGCTGCACATGTTTTTGTCCGCTGTTCAAGTGCGGCAAGTTGCCAGGCGCGAAAGCCGCCGAAAGAGAAGCCGAGTGTGCCGATGCGCGTCGGATCGATTTCCGATTGCCGACTCAGCCATTCGAAGGCAGCAAGATCGTCTGCGGCTACCAGACCGGCAAGGCTCCAGCCAGCCTGCATCGTTTGAGCCGCAAGTGCTTGTTGCTCGTGGTACCCGCCGGCAAATCGCGAGCCCCAACCCAGCGCGTCGCAGATAAGAACGGCATAGCCGCGTTCTACGAGATCATCGGCCAGAAAATGTCCGTCGTAGTGCTGCGCGACATGTGCCTTTCCTGCCTCGTCAGAGGCCATCTTTTGCCAGCCAATATCGAAAATACCACCGTGGTCGTGCATCAGAATAACGGCTGGGTGCGGCCCGTTTTCCTCGGGCACTATCAGTATGGCATCTCCGCTGTCGCCGGTCGCGTAATGCATACGCAGATGTCTGCGGTTACTGTTATGGTTCAGGCACTCGTAGCGCAGGATGCCTGATGGCGGCAAGCTTGCTCGCCAGATGTTGCGCAATTCGCCCTGCCATTCTGCGAAGGGCTCGCGGAAAGACAGCGTATGGCTGTGCGTTGCAATCCGCTCTGCAAGGAAAACGGGGAGTGCGTCAGATGGCGTTATCATATTCCAGCGACGCCTCGATCAGTTGTCGGGCATAGGGGTGGGTGGCCTTGTTGCCAGAGAGTGCATCACGGCTTAATATTTCGACAATATTACCTGCCTGCATTACGGCAAAATGGTCGCACATATAATCCACGACAGCCAGATCGTGGCTCACCATTATATAGGTGAACCCGTTGCGAGCGCGAAGGTCGGAGAGGAGGTTGAGAATTTCAGCTTGAACGGACACATCGAGCGCGGAGGTAGGCTCGTCTAGCAAAAGGATCGATGGTTCAAGGATTAGGGCACGGGCGATTGCGACACGCTGACGCTGGCCGCCGGAAAGCTGATGCGGATAACGGTCGAGGAATTCCATTGGCAGGCCGACTTCGGTAATCGCCCGTTCCATGCGTTCCGCTTGACGGTCCATCTTGTGGATATGGAGAGGTTCGGACAAAACGGTGCGTACTGATTGGCGGGGATGGAGCGATCCATAGGGGTCCTGAAATACCATCTGGACGGTGCGGCAACGTTCAATCAGCGGCAGATCGCGAATTGACTCATCTCCAATCCTTATTTCGCCTTCCCATTGTGTAAAAAGCAGTGACATGCAGCGCAAAATCGTCGATTTGCCTGACCCGCTTTCACCGACAAGTCCAAAACACTCGCCTGATTTGACAGAGAACGAGACGTCGGGAAGGATCGTGACGGCTTTCAGTCCCTCTCCAAGCGTGATCCTAAGGTTTTTTACATCAACCGACTTCATGTCTGCGCCTCCAGAAGGTCTTCCCACTCCGGCCGACGATCAAGAACTTTTAGTGGTTTGCGTCCGCCACCGATGCGGGGCTGTGCGGCAAGCAGCCCCTGAGTGTAAGGATGCTGAGCGTTTGAGAGTTCCGACGCCTTGAGGCTTTCAACAACTTGCCCGGCATACATGATCAATACCCGGTCGCAGAAATTACGCACGAGATTGAGATCGTGACTGATCATAATAAGCCCAATGCCACGCTCGCTCACCAGCTTGTCTAGAATGTTGAGAACCTGCAACCGCACGGTAACGTCGAGCGCAGATGTGGGTTCATCTGCAATGACGACATCCGGGTCCGTTAAAAGCATCATCGCAATCATGATGCGCTGGCCCATGCCGCCGGAAACCTCGTGGGGGTAGAGATCGTAAACCCTGTCGGGATCCCGGATTTGCACCGCTTCCAGCATGTCGATGGTCTTAGCGCGGGCTTCGGATTTGGAACATTTGAAATGCGTCAGGTAGGCTTCGGAGATTTGCGTGCCGACACAGCGGATAGGGTTGAGCGAAAATTTCGGATCTTGCAGGATCATCGACATGCGACGACCGCGAACCTTGAGCATCTCGCGTTCGGAAATGTTGAGGAGATCCAGCTCTTCAAACCGAATACTTTCGGCAGTTATACGCGCAGTTGGCAGCAGGCGCAGCAAGGCGCGGCCGATCGTTGATTTGCCAGAGCCGCTCTCCCCCACGATTCCGAGCTTTTCGCGACCCAGTGTGAAGGAGACATTGCGAACGGCATCCATATAGGCGCCATCGCTACGGTAGCTGACGCAGAGTTTTTTCACATTCAGAATAGGTTCACCGGTCATAGGTCTATCTCCGGTTCATCTGTTTGGGATCAAGCGCATCACGCAAGCCGTCACCGAGAAGATTGAAGGCAAGGCTGACCAGAAGGATAGCAAGGCCGGGAAAGGTAACGAGCCACCAACTGTCGATCATGTAGCGACGACCCATGGCAATCATTGCGCCCCATTCCGGAGTTGGCGGCTGCGCGCCTAAACCAAGGAAGCCAAGTCCGGCTGCGGTGAGGATAACCGTTGCCATGTTGAGGGTAAGCCGGATTAGGACGGATGGCAGGCACATGGGCACGATCGACTTAACGATGATGCGTATCGTAGAAGCACCCTGCAAGCGTGCGGCTGCCACGTAATCGGCACTGCGGAAGGTTAGAGTTTCAGCACGTGCCAGACGGGCAATTGGTGGGCACGAGGTCAGGGCGATTGCAATGATGGCATTGTTTAGGCTTGGTCCGAGGGCCGCGACAAAGGCTAGCGAGAGGATGAGGCTCGGAAACGACAGGAAGATGTCGGTAATGCGCATCATCACGGTATCGTAACGACCACCAAGGTAACCGGCAGTCGTGCCGACAAACACGCCGATGGGGCCGACGACAATTGAGACCAGGAAGATAATAGTGAGCGTGATACGTGTTCCGTAGACGAGGCGGCTGAAGATATCGCGACCCAATTCGTCGGTGCCAAACAGGTGTGCTCCTCCCGGTGGAGCTAGCGTGTTATTGAGATCCTGGGAATAAGGTCCATGTGTAGCGATCAAGGGTGCGAAAATCGCAGCAACGATCAGCACGGAGATGACCAGAACTCCGAAAGCAGAAGTAGGACTTCTCAGCAGAAAGCGGACAATATTTCCGAGCGCGAGAAGCGGGCCGGGAAGGGTAAATTTTGTGGCTTGAGCAGTCATCAGCGCGTCCTCGGGTCAAAGATGCGATAGAGCATGTCGGATATCAGGTTGAGAGCGATGAAAATGACGCCGACGATCAGCACGCACGTCATCACGGCGTTCATGTCGCCGATCAGCATGTTGTTGGTCAGATATTGCCCGAACCCCGGCCAAGCGAAAACCGTCTCTATAAGAACCGCGCCTTCAAGCAGCGAGCCATATGCAAGAGCCACGATGGTAACGAGCTGGACGCGGATGTTCATAAATGCGTGACGCCAAATTGTCTGTCTATTGGATAGACCCTTTACGCGGGCAGTCGTGATATATTCCTGATTGATCTGGTCGAGCATAAAGCTGCGCGTCATTCGGGTGATATACGCCGAAGACGAATAGCCGAGAATGGTGGCGGGCAAGATCAGGTGATTGAGCGCCGAGCGAAACACTTCCCAGTCCTGCGCGATAGCGGAATCGATCAGCAGGAAGCCGGTGCGTTCATCGACCAGGCCGATGTAGAAATCGGCCATGCGACCGCTTCCGCCCACCCATCCAAGCGCTGCGTAAAACAACAGAAGTCCGATCATACCGGTCCAGAAGATCGGCATTGAGTGGCCCATGAGGCTGAAAACGCGAATGGCGTGGTCGGGCCAACGGTCCTTGTTGACTGCAGCAAGGACGCCCAGACTAACACCGAGTGTCGCGCCAATCAGGATAGCGAAAGTGGCCAGCTCGATCGTTGCCGGTAACACGTGAAGGATGTCGGTTATGACGGGCTGGCCGGTGCGGATCGATACCCCAAAGTTTCCGGTCAGTACGTCGCGCAGATAGATGAAAAACTGCTCCCATATCGGCCGGTCGAGGCCCAACTGGTGAAATACCATCTCATAGGTTTCCCGCGTGGCGTCTTCACCGACAATGGCGCGGACAGGATCTGATGGCATCATGCGGCCGATCACGAAGGTCAGCACCAGAAGCCCGAAAAGGGTTACGGCGACGGTGAGAAGCTGCGAGGTCATTGGACGCCAGTTGAATTGTCGCCGCAGCTTCGTGGCAGGTGGGGCAGCCGGGTTTGAGGTCCAGCCGGCAGTCTTCGGGTTTTCTGACATACACTCCTCCCGCATGATGACAGCCACGCTATCTCATCATACATATTAGTTTACTTGTCATATAAAACAGATGGATTGTCAATCCAATGGAGGTGCGGGATAAGATATGATCAATTCGAGGGGCGCAGACCCGGTTTGGCGGATGCCCACCGTATCGCCGCTGTGGAGATAAGCCATCATGCCTGCGCCGAGATATTGCTTCTTATCACCGGAATGCACTTCGCCTTCACCTGACAGAACGTAATAGACCTCGTCATGGTCGATCAGATGCGCGCCGATCGCGGCTCTAGGATGAAGAATTCGCTTCCTGAATTCCATCGTACGGCCAGGAATATCCGCCGTCAGACGGAATGCCGTCGACATTCCAATCTTTCCGTGCGGGGTGGGTTCCTCACACCGCATATCTTCTTCCGCGATGATGATCACATGCCCTCCATCACGGATCGAGTTTTACGATACTGATCCGTCCCATTGCTTTTACTTTTTCTGTCGATATTTAAGCAGTTTTGACCAAATTATTCTCAATAAACTCGAAATTAATATCTTCACCAATACCCGGGCGGTTCGGCACGTGCACATAACCGTCGGCGTCCATAGGATCCGACAGTGCGTTGAGGTAATCGAAACCGTCATCGTATTCGAGGAAGGGATGCAGTAGCCCGCGTTCGTACCAGCGGCAATTCTTTGCGGACGCGACCACATGCAGGTTCATGGCCGTGTTGCCGTGGACCTCGCAATCCATGCCGAAGGATTCTGCCAGCCGCATTGTCTTGAGCGCAGGCGTAATCCCGCCGACATCATTCACGCCGGTCCGCAGGATATCGACTGCTCCGGAGGTGATCCATTCGGCGCGATGCCAGTGTTTTCCGGCTGCGCTCTCCGGTCCAAGAACCGGAATATCGAGATTATCGGCCAGCCATTTGTAGGACGACATGGATTGCTCGTCCATGCTCTCCTCGATCCAGTCGAAACCGAGTTTCTCGAGTCCGCGACCGAGTTCGAGGGAATCGACCCGGCTATACCAGTGGAACGCATCAATCATCAGGTGAATGTCCGGACCAACCGCCTCGCGCACTGCGGCACATGCTTTGATATCCATTTTCACGTCAGGGGCCCAACTGACGGGCGGCATCCACGTGTGAAGCTTGATGCCTTTGTAACCACGCTTGACCAGCTTTTCGGCGAAACGAGCATAGTCTTCAGGTGTCGCGAGGCCGCCTTCCAACTCGTCGCCGCACATAACCGACCCATAGGCCCGGATCTTGTCGCGATAAGCACCGATCAGTTTGTAGACAGGCTGATTAAGCGCGCGGCCAGCCAGATCCCAGAGCGCCACATCGACGGCGGCAAGCGTGCGATCCGTGAGTTGCGCTGCCGAGCCACGCTGCCAGTGAGCGAGATCCTGCCATAGCCGCTCGCGGTCCCGGTGATCCTGACCGATCAATACCTTCTTGACGAACTTTTCGATCAGGTGCGGCCGGACGATTTCAGGTGCCGTGAAACTGTAACCCTCATGCCCGTCCTCTGTGCGGATAGTGAGCATGGCCTGCTGGACCTGATGGGCAGGGCCGGGATGAGCGTGGCCCGCGCTGTCGGAATGGCGGCGCGTCGTGGTAAGGAAAGTTTTGACGGAAACGTCTGTAATGATCATCATGTCGTCTTTCGTATGGATGTGCAGGCGTCTTACAAAGCGGGGAAGCCAAACAGTTGCTGTGGATTTTCCACGAGGGCAAGATTGCGAGAACGCTCATCAGGGAACCAGCCAAGAACGGTGTCCGTCAGCGCAGCGTCATCCGGGTACTCTTCGGTTGTCTTGGCGAGATTGTGAGGCCAGTTGGAGCCCCAGACGATCCGTTCTGGCGCGTGCGCCGCGATCTCGCGAGCAACAACAGCTATGTCTTCATAGTCCGGCCCTCCCGACTTCGAAGACTCGTAGCAGCCTGCAAACTTGAACCAGACATTGCCTCGATCGATTAGATTTTTCAGCGCACCGATGTGAGCATCCGTCACGCCGTCGAAAAATTTACCGTGGTGATCGAAAACCCAATTCGATTTGATGTTCTCGAGCCGGGGTAGATGGGTAAGCAGATCGCTGCCATTAAACTGCACCGCAATCATCCATCCCTGCGCTTTGGCGCGTTCATCAACACCCTCAAGGCCAGAAAGGCCGATGGCACCGCCTGGGAGATCCATAATGCGTACGCCGACGACACCTTCGTCTGCGAGTTCGGCAAGTTCAGCGTCGTGCGCGTCCGGTCTGATAACTGCAACGCCCCTAGCAAAGCCGCCCATTTCCCGGAGGCAGGCGATCAGATTGCCATTGTCGGATTGATGGGCATTTCCCTGAGTGATGACGACGCGCTCGATGCCGATCCATTGCACGAACTGTCTGTATTGTGCAGCGTCGGGCAGAGTGCCGCCGGGCAGGGGAGGCCCGCCCGCCTGCGCTTCGAAACCAGGCAGATATAGGTGCATCTGGGCATCGACCGCGCCACGCGGCAATTTCGTTTTCGGTGGGTCACCGGAGAGCTTGCGAATTATCGTCATGCGTCTTTCATCCTGAATTCCTTGCGGGTAGCAAGGTCGATATCCGAGGCCGATACCTGTACGGTCGGGCACCGCGACGGTACCCTCATGGCAACGCGGCTGGTTGGCCACTTCCTGTCAGAGCGAATTATAGTTCTAGTCACATTCCAGGAGGGGATCGACACCGCTGTTGTGTTTGGCGAGCATGGGCTAAAGGGCGACGACAATGTGGACCGCCGTGCCCCAGACAAGCGGAACGGCACGAATTCCGGTAACCGTCGCGAATGCGATATTCTCAAAGGCTTCTGAAAAGGCGCTGTACCGCACAAATCCGGCTGTATAAGCGTCACGCTGCGCGTTTTGATCGGCTCGCTTATGTGCCTGCGGGTGCGCCAGATTTTTCGGCCCCCAATCACTATTGGCTGCCCCGCGCGAACAGAGCGGTTAGTACCGAGGTACTCTAGAACGGCTGGTCCTTCGAACCGGTCTATCTCATGGCCAGCCATCTTAGATGCGTGGTCCCCAGGCCAGCCAAAACTGTTTTTGTTGATGCGTCCGGAGCCGTAGGTCTTGGCTAGCTGTCGAGGACGGCCAGCGTAAGAGGATATTTTAACGCGGAAGTGTCTTCTCTCGATATCCCAAGGAGCGATGTCGTTACAGTCACGCGCCATGATCGTTGGGCCTTTGTGGTGCCACGAATTGTGAAATGGCGTCCAGATTTTGCTTGTTTCTAGCGCGGTTTGACAGACAAGACAGTTTGCATCTGTCTCGATAGTCGTCTCACGGTCGGGACCGACGCATGCGTCGACGTCCGGGATGCCATAGTCGCAAATGACCTCGACCAACACACAGCGACTTCTGTCTAAACGCATCGATGCGCTTTCACAGGCCGTTGCCAGCTTGTGTTTCAGAAGATGGGTGCAGATCGAGGCAATTGTCATCAGGCTGCTTTTTCGCGACGGTAAGGTTGAATCAGCGCGTCGAGCATGCCTTCTTCCTCTTGGCTGAGGTCCGCCAACGGACTGCGAACCTTGCCGGCATTGAAGCCCTGAAGGCGAACGCCTGCTTTGATGGCCGAAACCGCGTAACCTTTTTTACGGTTACGGATCGCCATGAAGGGATAGAAGAAGTCGATTAGGATGCGCTCGCAGGTCGCCCGCTCACCGGCACGCAGAGCCTTGTAGAACTGTACCGCCAGACCAGGAACAAAGTTGAAGACGGCCGACGAGTAGGTTGTGAAGCCCGCGCCCAAATACGCCTCGGCGAACAACTCGGCAGTCGGCATCCCGCCGAGATACATCAAACGGTCACCCATCTTTGCAGTGATTTGGCGGACAAGCCCGATATCGCCCGTGCCGTCCTTAAAGCCGATAAGATTGGGGCATTCGTCGCACAAGCGAGCCAAAGTGTCTGCGTTCAATACCGAATTGTCTCTATTGTAGACCATAACGCCCACACCAACGGACTGACAGACACGCTTGACGTGGTTGTAGAGACCTTCCTGTGGTGCATCGATCAGGTAATGCGGCAGCATCAGAATTCCGTCCGCGCCGGCCTTTTCTGCAGATTTTGCGATATCGATGGCAATATCGGTTCCGTAGCCGCAACCCGATACGATAGCCGTGTCACCAGCAGCCTCCTTGGCCGCAGATACGATCAAAGGAATCTCGGATGGGGAAAGCGAAAAGAATTCGCCCGTTCCACCCGCTGCAAACAGCACCGGAGCGTCGAAGCTCGAAAGCCACTCGACGTGCGCCTTGTAGCTTTCCGGCGCAAAACGCCCCTCAACATCGAAGTGGGTTATGGGGAAGGAAAGAAGGCCCGAGCCGAGCCGCTGCTTGATTTCTGAAGGATTCACGTTTCTGACCTCATCCGGGACGTTCCGAATGGTTTACAAGAGTCAGCATATGTCTGTCAATAAGTTGTATTATATGTTTTGCTGCGGTTGGCGCAGAATTGCGCGGTAGCGCGCTTGGCTTCCTCTGAGGTGCCGGCGCATAGCTTCTCTGGCGCCGTCTTCATCACCGTTCGATATAGCATCGATGATGGCGCTATGTTCCCCATGGAGCTTGGCAATGTAGCCACCTGAACTGGTGTCCCTGCCAGCCTGCAAAGCAGCGCGAGGTATCACGCCGCTGCCGATCATCGCTAGAAATTCTCGGAAGCGCGGGTTATTCGCAGCATCTGCTATGGCCAGGTGGAGCGCAAAATCAGCCGCAGTGGTCGGTTCTCCTCGCTCAAGCCGTGCGAGAATCTCTCGATGACAATCGATGATCTTTTCTTCCTGCTGCGGTGAGCGGCGCATGGCTGCAAGCGCTGCGGCCTCCACCTCGACGCCCGTTCTCAATTCCAGCAATTCGATTACCGAAGATATGCGTTCATAGTTAAGGTTCTGAAATGGAAAAATTTCTTGATGAGGAGTCTCGAGAACGAAGACGCCAGCGCCCTGCCTTGCTTTCACCAGCCCATCCGAGCGGAGCGCTGAGATTGCCTCACGCACTACGGTGCGGCTAACGCCATGTTCTCGCGTAAGCTTGGCTTCGCTGGGCAGTCTTTCGCCTGGCTTGAACTCGCCGCACTGGATCGAGTCCCTGAGAATCTTGCTTACGCGCGCAACGAGATTCTCTGAGGAACGAGGGGTTTTGGCATCGGAATGCGCGGTCAAGGTGATCTTTCCATTATCGAATGAGACTGTAGACAATCCGGGGGCGTGTCGTAAGTCAAGTTGTTAGTATCCTGTGCGCAGATTGACCGGAACTGACCAACATGTATGATAGGCTTGATCTTGAAAAGAATGAGCATCGGAGCCTTTCAGCGTGAAGCGACTTTTGATTACTGGAGCAGCAGGCGGCCTTGGTCGGATGGTGCGAAAGCGGCTGGCGTCTAATTTCGATGTCCTGCGTCTGTCTGACATATCGGATCTCGGAACGCCCAGTCTGAATGAAGAGATCGTACAATGTGATCTGGCCGATGCACAGGCCGTTCATCGACTTGTTGAAGGATGCGACGCCGTCCTCCATCTCGGCGGGATTTCAGTGGAAGCGCCTTTCAGCAAGATTCTCGATGGCAACATTATTGGCATCTATAATCTCTACGAGGCAGCACGGGCGCATGGCCAACCGCGTATCTTGTTCGCCAGCTCTAACCACACCGTCGGTTTCTATCGGCAGGACGAATATATCGACGTCGATGCTCCTATTCGTCCAGATGGTCTGTACGGTGCGTCGAAATGTTTCGGCGAAGCGGTGGCCCGGCTGTATTTCGACAAGTTCGGTCAGGAGACCGCCATCGTTCGTATTGGCTCATGTTTCGAGGAGCCGCGCAATCACCGAATGATCTCGAGCTGGCTGTCCTATGACGACTTTGTTTCTCTGACAGAATGCGTATTCAGAACGCCGATGCTTGGCTGCCCGACGATTTGGGGCGTCTCGGACAACGACTCTGCATGGTGGGATAACAGCAAGGCACGCTTTCTCGGCTGGAGGCCGAAAGACAATGCAGAGCGTTATCGCGTCGAACTGGAGAAAACGGTGGCGCGGCCCGAACCGAATTCTCCTCTGGCGATCTATATGGGCGGACCGTTCACTCAAGACCCGATCTTTAAGGACGATTGATATGAGTTTTACGCCTCACGGCTGCCGCCCTATTGCTGGTCCGTGAATCGAATGGCGTTCGGGTTTTGCCATCGGCCCGCCCGAGCTCGTGGCATTGCAAGGGGACGATCGTAGACGAAATCAAGGCTCATGGGGATCAGATTACCGAAATAGGCACGGACGCGACGGGGCTTCCAGTCGCGCGTCCGAAAAGCGAGCGCGGTAGGAGTACGGACTAGCGTCGTCTAGCTGTCACCCAACCCGATAGCAACCCTGCAAGGCGACCTGAAATCCGCCTAATCCGACGACCCATCAGTCCAGCCGCGTTTTTGAGCCTCAAATTTCCCACTCCTTTCGAATTTTCCGGATCACTGGGGGACAACCTCGCACTCTTCACTCGGTCAGCATTGGGTCAACCAGAAACATTCGCGACAAGTCCGGTTGAGGCCACCATCTCAATCTCCACAAGCATGTCGGGATCGACAAACGGCTTCACATGCACCATCGACAAGGCGGGGCCGTGACCGGCGAACGTCTCGCTGTGAGCTCGACCGACCTCCTCCCAAAGTGAGACATCCGTAATGTAGACACGCGTCTGCACCACCCGATCAAGGGTCGAGTTGGCCTCGATCAGCACTGCTGCCAGCTTGTCGAGGATCATCCGCGTCTGGACGTACACGTCGCCCTTACCGACGACTGCGCCGGAGCTATCTGTCGCTGCCGTCGCGGAAATGAAAACCAACCCGCCCACCGCCACAGCGCGCGAATATCCAATGCGTGCCTCCCATAGAGAGTTTGTCGAAATTCGCTGCATCGCTCCTCCAAACCGCTTGACGGCTCAATTACAAAATCAAATTCACGTCTGATAAAAATAGTTAGGCTTCAGTATAATTTTGCTGAAACTTTTTTCGTGCCACGCCCAAGATAGATTTGCGGACAATGGCGGGATAATCCATGGCCAATGGCCGTAAACCTTTCTGTTCTGCATCTCTTCACGCTGGCAGAACTTTTCAAAACTAGAGGACAGCGTGTGATGATCCATGATCCGTACTCCACTGCCATTAAAGGAATGAAGGACCGCCCGGTTAAGCTCCACCATGGCTTGGTCGCGCCACAGCGGATTGTTCCGGCTCGTATCAAGTTGCAGCGCTTCGGCAATCTGGGGTAACTGATTGTAACGCGAGGGATCGCCGAGATTGAAGCTGCCGATTTCCGTGCCTTGGTAGATCCCATTGGATGGTGCGGCAGTATATTGAATTCCGCCAAGGTCGAGCGACATGCCGGACACTGCCGGTAGTGCAAACCACTTCAGACCGAGCACCTCAACGGCCTCGTATTCGGCATGGCATATCGGAACCTCAAGAACCTTGTCTTGCGGAATATCGAAAATCTCGGGGGTATTGTCTCCAATTTTGATGAGAAGGGGGAGGATGTCAAAACGTGTGCCACGTCCGCGCCAGCCAAATTTTCGGGCTAATTCTGTTATAGCGACATTTTTTGGATCGCCCAGAATTGTCCCATCGGAGTTTTTGTAGCCAGCATAAAGCAGAAGCTGGGAGTTCAACACGCGGATTTGCGGTTCACCCGGGCGAAATATAGTAATAGCTGCACGCAGGTTGCCACCATTGGTACCCCAATCAATATGAGACAGAATGGACTCGAAAATTTCCTTGGGCGTCTCAGCATCTCTGGCATCAAATACTGTTAGAGATCGCCAGAACATTCTTCCGACGCAACGGATGCTATTGCGCCACGCAAGTCTCGCGCCAAATGTCAACTCGTCAAGATTATGATGCCAGGTTCCGTTTTTCTGGAACTCGCTGCGCATCTCCGTAAGCCTAGCTTCGAGCCCGCCCGATATGCCGTCCTCCTCGAACATTTGCCGAAGAAAAGCTTCGCCCTCCTTTATGGGGTCCATGATCGGCTTCATATAAAAACCATCAGCCTGCACTGGCCTCTGATCTTGCTTGTGCAGATGCACGACTGGGCATCTGTTTATCGTATCTTCTTTCTGTTCATCTGCCCCGATGTCGCGTGCATGCGCCGAATCTGAAATCGACTCCATATCAAACTCCTCAATATATTATTAATTTCTAATATTTATTGAAAACAAAGAATTATTATCTGGAAATTTGGCTCGTAATTTTAGTTTTATACATTGGCGTTTTATTGCCGAAACCTGTTTGTCTTTGCGGATGGTGAAAATTCGAGAAAGGAATGATTTGCTGGGTTCACCTTGAGATTGATTTTCTTTCCAACTATATTTTCAATTTCGGTGATAAGATTGCTGGATGCGTTTAGGACCACGTCCGGTCGGGTTATAAGGCAAACATCAACTTCCGATGTTCCGACGAACAGATCGTAATGGACAACTTTTCCAAGCGTGTATTCCCCGGCCCACAGCACTCCTTCGATTTGATCTATCTGAACCGGAGAAAGGCCAGCGACATTAGCTCTGCCATGGGAACGGAAGATGATGTCTTCCTTGTTTGGATCAGGCCAACAAGAGAATAGGTCACCTGTATCGAAGCGGACCAAAGTCATGATCCCATCACGCAGCCAGCTTATTGCCAGCCTGCCGAATTGAGCATTTGCCGGGAGGTCCTGAATGATTCTTCCTTGCCATTCTGCCTCGATTGGAAGAACTTCGAACACAAAGTCCCTCGTATACCCTATGTAATCGCCATCTTCACGGCCATACATGACTGACGCAGCTTCGCTGGAACCGTAGATCAACGGGCGCGCGGCGCCCGGGACGCCCAGCAACGCATCGAATGCCTTCAGCAGTGGGCGAGACAGATGTTCACCCGTGACCAGCAACTTGACGAGACTGGGCGTGCGAATTTTCAGTCTACCAAGTTCGAAGAGCAGTTTCAGAATGAGTGTCGGCGTCGACATAATGGCGGTGATCTCATAATCTTTGATGAGCCTGCCAATCCGCGCCCAATCACAGATTTTCGGAATTGGAAAGGCTCGCATATGGGCCACTCCTAGATCGTAAAGCGCGCGCGCCGACCCTTCGATGAACGGGCTCATCACGGAAGGATTGAGCAGCATGACTCGATCCTGACCCGCGATTAAATGACGCCGATAGGCAAGCGACTGATTATAGGTGTTCCAGGTCAGGTCCGTCCTGCCGCGGGGGGTAAGCAGAGGCTTGGAGCCGCTGGTGCCTGAACTTTCTGCAAAAAGCAGAACAGATCGCTCACTCTCCTGATATGCGTGAGCACCTTGTTGGCTGTAGAAATCTTTATCTGTCACGGGAAAAGCGTCCAAAACCTCCTTTAGTCCCGACTCTGGATCGGCTGGGTGAACACCTCGAAAAGCGGGTACATCACGTGCGCGTAAAGCAATGGCCCTTGCTGCCGCCAATGGGTCGGCCGTTACAATCCTGGCATGCTCAGCCTTTTGAAATGCTTGGGAGATCATGCCGTTTCCCCTCCGTCGATCGGAATATGGGTTCCCGTGAGATAAGACGCCTCGGATGATGCGAGAAAAGCAACCAAGGCCGCCACTTCTGCCGGATCGGCATGACGTCCGAGCGGTATTTTTTGATCGACCGCCCGAAGCATTTTAGGGGTATATTCCGCCTTTTGCATCGGCGTCAGAACATAGCCAGGGCATATTGCATTGACGCGGACAACCGGCGCAAGCTCCAACGCCATGGAACGGGCCAACATGATGACGCCGGCCTTCGAGACATTATAATCCGCATAGTATTTATGGGCGCTCATGCCGTTGGTTGAACCCATCATGATAATCGATCCGGAGCCAGCGGCATGCATAATCCGTGCTGCGGGCATGACGGTGTGAAAGACGCCGTGGAGATTTACATCAATCACGCGCTGCCAATCCTTATGCGACATGTCAATCAAGTCATGGCGAATGCTGATCCCAGCATTGGCAAAGACAACATCAATGGCGCCGTGGTCGCGGCCAATGTTGTCGTAAATTGAAATCATGGCGTCGTAATCTGTTACGTCGCCCACAATTTGGTGCAATCGATCCCCGGGGGACCGTTCCCAACTTTCCGACAGCGTCTGCGCGTTCATATCGACGGCAAATACTATAGCTCCCTCATCAAGGAAACGTTGGGCTGTCGCAGCACCGATACCACTCCCTGCACCCGTAATAAGTACTTTTTTTTCAGCCAGATCCGGATGTCGTCCCGCCATGTGCTGTCTCCCTGAAGCATTTTGTATGTCTGTCAAAACAGTGATGAACGATCACGAAGAATCCCGGCTCATCGCTGACGAAATATCCCAATTTCTTAGTTTTTACGGAAAAATGCTAGATTTCGATATCTTCGATTCTGGAGCATCTCCAAACCCTGATCTGAAACCCGCCGGTCCGAAACCCGGATGGATTGGGCTTCGCTTATTTTGGGCACGCATAAGCCATTGGGCGATTACGCCTACGCGCAATACAATCCCGTCAGTCTATTTTATTCTTGGCATTCGAAATGAAGAACTGGCATCGGTTGGATTCTTCTAACCGAATGCTTTGCATGCGCCCTCATTCTTCATTTTTGGAGGGTCCACAAGCTCAGTCGTGTTAAAAAAAACTATATTATGGCCCCTCAAGAAATATGCGGGGCGTAATCGAGAACAACATCGCAGACGCCGCAGCGTTTGACGAAATCACGAGCCATTTCGTCACGATAATAGTCGTTAATCAAGGCCTGAATGCCTGCCACATTATTGGCAAGAGCTGTTTCGGTAAAGGTTTTGGCCAAGGCGACCATGCCGGCATAAAGGCGGTCATGCGTCGTGTTAATTCGAATATTTTCATGATCGATATCAATGAAACCATGCTGGCTCAAAAAGCTCATCTGAATGAGTGCTGCACCTGCATCCGGAAAATCATCACCGCCCCGGCAAAGATATCGCAACATTTCACGTATATAAATATCGGACGCTAGTTGTAAACTAGCATTCGGTGCAACTTTCTTCCATGGACCGCTTGTGCTCAGCAGAAAACCAAAGACATCTGCCATGGCCTCCTGCATGACCATGGAGAGCCAGCGACCTTCACACCGCATGATCTTGTAGTCGGTCTGTGCCAATCGCACTTCATGTCCGGTATCGTGTCCCCGAAACCACAAGGCCAACTGCAAATCGATCACCCCATCTTCGGCATTGGCCATGAGCGTAATGATATCCTTCGAGAAAGGCTTGCTGATTCTATAATACATCTCGCGATAGACATTCGATAAAACAAGTGTCTTTTTGCGCGGCGCCCGCTTTATACCTTCATCTTCAGGAAGAAAATAGGCAAAGTGTTTCGGATAAAGGTTTGCTTCGCCACCACAGAACATCAATTCCGCGAACTTGATTGCAGGCGGTACGCCCAGAACCAGATCCGGATTGACCAGTTCCTTCAGAAACGCTTCACTTTGGGTATAACAAGCATCAACCTTTGCAGTGATG
Source organism: Agrobacterium sp. rho-8.1 (assembly GCF_033957725.1). Lineage (NCBI taxonomy): Bacteria > Pseudomonadati > Pseudomonadota > Alphaproteobacteria > Hyphomicrobiales > Rhizobiaceae > Agrobacterium > Agrobacterium sp. rho-8.1. Next base: position 289,591 of record NZ_CP192789.1, on the reverse strand, counting down.
TCGTTCAGTTCCGTGTTAACAATTGCAAAGAGCGCAGAATGGTAGGTTCCCTTGCTTTTCCCGAGCCACGTACCCAGAGGGCCGCAGACTGACATCAGCACCTTCTCGTCCAGTCCGGTCAGCTCATCGTGAAGGACCTTGTTGGATCCATGACGTAATATGCGCGCCCTTATCCTTAGGCTGAGTGCTGAGTCAGTACATTCGATCCCATCGGCCGCCCTTTCAAGCACATCTGCAGTCTTTGTCCTTGCAACGAAGCCGAGGCCTTCCGAGCCGCCTGAGATATCAAGGTCCTCGACAATTCGGATAATTTCAGCAAGCTGGGTTGCCTCCTTGAGGGCTGCGATGACGGCCTCCGATAAACCACTTTCTGATGGATTGAGGAGTTTGATAGCGGCGACAGAATGCTTGCTACGCTCTGGCCAGAACCTTGCGTTGGCAACGACGGTCTGATCCAGATTACTGGGCAAATTCAGACCAGGAATTGGTGATGGGTGAAGTACAGGATTTGCATCAAGTTCATGAAAAGACATGTAAAATCTCCTTCATAAATGGAAAAAACTCTAAATATTGATTTTAATAAAAATTAAATCTAAAAATTTACGAAATTCTATTCATAGTGACCGGCATCAATTTTTCGGCTACGCGCTCTACAAGAAACTTACCGAATATTTATATATTTATCACGTTAAGAGGAGGTCATTTCCTTTCCGAATCTGCCGTTAAATATGTCGCGCAAAATTCTGACGGGATTGGGAAACATCAAATTTGTAGTTTTGGAGTAGTTAATCCATTCGTCACCGAGAATACGGCGGCCACGGCTGTCCTGATGCACAGTCCCGAGGTAGGTGTAAAGGGTCGCAAAAATAGCCAGCCAAAGTGTATCAAGTGTCATAACCGGCTGAGACCAGAAAATAAGCGCAAGGCAAGTGTGATGTGGAAATCGAACGTATCTTTTAGGCCCATTTTTCCGAACGCGATAATAGGCGGCTGGCTTGCTTTTTGTCATCATGGATTTGACTTGGGCCACGCCAATCCATTGTGCGAATGACGTTGTGTATTTGAAACAGTAAAAGAAACCGAAAAGTGCTGCTCCCATGCCGGCGATGGCGGCGTAGTAATACAGACCCTCAAGCCTGTAAATCACGACACCAGAGCTTTGCCAAAATGAGAACGCAATAACGAGAAGAATAATAGACATTAGGCTGTAGCAAATGTTCCAAAGCTGCGGGGGAAACAACCTATCGAATACAGCCACAGCCGTCTTAGTCGTCAGCAGTGTGTGCTGCATGCCGTAGATAAGCATAATAAATGTGTCAATAAAAAACCACCTATACATATCAATCATGACAATTTCCTTTTTCAAAATAGAAATTTAAGGCAATGTAATTTTTTACGACGCATCGTCGATCGAAGGATTCATTTTAAAATATATTTACACTAGAAAACATAAATTCATTAGACGGTTGCGTCAATACAAAATTGGTTAAATTAATATAAAATGTAATCTATAAATTATTATTCGGGAATAAGTTAGGAGATTTCTTCATGTGTCTGTCAATTTGGCAGACACATGAAGTGAGCATGACATGATCAAAAAATTATATATTTGTATTCAAGGGCTTTTTAGCACGGTCATTGATTGCCTTATGCAACCAATCGCAAAGAGTGAAATGGGATATAGCAGCAATAAACTGAACCCATGAACGAGGAATATCCAGCCAATCATCGCCAACGCGCCAATGAACCATGCACCCGGTACACGGCGCTTAAACTTCAGATAAGCCAAGATGGAGAAGCCTAAAAGAATGATGAAGCCTTGCGTTGTTAGCATGAATGCGGTCGATGGAGAGGTTCCTGAAATCTCGATCAGTCCTATAAAGAGGGTGTAAATCGTCGCAGCGGACAGCAACGACACGACAGGAGTTCCCTTGTCGTCTGTGCGACCTAGTGATCGCGGCAGAAGAGCAAGATTACCCGCAGCGTAGAAGGCACGGCTGGCTCCAAACACCCAGGAATTAGCATTGGCAATCAGAACAACGACCATGGTGAACAAAAGCACGGTTCTGACGGTGCCGGTTCCTAGAAGAGCTGAGAGGCCGGAAACACCTGTGACGTCCACCCCAGCGTAAACGGAAGCGGATACAACCCACGCAAAGGCGAGATAGAGAATGACGACGATCACGAAACTAAACCAATAGATTCGTGGAATTGTCTTTTCGGGATCGCGTACTTCTTCCAGTCCGAAAGATAGATTTTCCCAACCCTGAAATGCCCAGAAAACGATGACACAACCAGCCCAGAGTGAATTGATGTTTGGAGTATAATTCATCACCTCACGGGTCAAAGTTTGACTAGCGATACCGAGATTGCTCAGGGAAAGCACCACGATTCCGGTCATAATGACCAAGACAGAGATCACAATAAGCTGGTTGACGACAGCGAGGTTATGCACGCCACGCAGATTCATCAATGTTGCGAACCACGCGACAGCGATAGCAATCGGGCCACGCCAAGTGGTCGGGTCCAAATTGAGAAGTTCTGAGGCATAGGCGCCAATGACCAGGAAAAATGCTGGCATGCCCACTGCCAACGCACCACAAGCGATAAGCGTAAATCCGCCGCGGCTCCAATTGCCAACGGCATAGGTCGCAAAACCTGCGACACCTTCCGAAGAAGCAAGTCGGTAACCCAGTTCCGAAAAAATATGTATTGTAGGCGCTATGCACAGCGCTACGACGACCCATGAAAAAAGCGCCGTCACGGCATCCGTCTCACTAATGACGAGTCCGGGCAAACCAAACAAGCCCGAACCGATGACCATTGAAATTGCGATGGCAGTTCCGTTTCGGGACGTCAAATTTCTAACAAGCGCCATAATAACCAACCAAATATCGCATCGCTTCGTTGAGACGATGAGGTTTTCTATATATTTAATTTCGCATATTTTCGGACCAGCAAACAACTCTTACGATTCTTGCAAAAATAAAATTTTCATATTGGCGTATATGTCTGTGGGCGCGTTTTGCAAGATGAAATTGATAGACCATTCTATAGCTCGGACGATACGATTAACAGATATAATGTCAACCGAAAATTGCATAAAATGCTCTAAAATCAATTTTTCTCCCTCAATAGTAAGGGGTAATAGATATATAAACGTCAATGTATATAGAGAACGGGTTTCGGGGAATCCTTCTTCGCCGCGACGGTTATTCGTAACTTTTTCAAAGATTTATGCGTCTGGCAAGCATCGTCATTCCAACGGAGACGTTAGAGCTTCGACAGGGTAGGCCACACCCTAACATTACCCAGAGCGTCCGCCATTTCCAAACGCCAACTTTCATACCAATTGTGCCACTCATGACGAGCGTGCCCTGACGCCGCAGACCCTCCTCACCGAGACGGTTGATCCAGTAAGGGGCGACGGAAGGTGACTGGTCGTACCGTTTTGAATAAGCTCTTGCTCGTCACCGTAACGAATCCAACCTTGAGGGTGAAATTGTTCGTGTTGGGGGTCTGAGCATCCGGTTCGAGAGCCTGTTCTCGGGCATGACGTGCCAGAGGTCTGCGATCAGTTTAGCTCCGGCGATCTCGGCGGCCGTGGCAGGACTGTGATGTTTTCAGGCACGATGAGATCGTTGCACCTATGCCAACCGCCCTGATATACGCTGAGGACAGCTTGCGCATTCTCGTCGACATGGCAGGCGATTTCGGCCAGGCGCTGCGTCATCGCGCCTAGGTAGCGCTCTCGCGTGAGGCCAAGTCTGGTTGTACATTCAGCGCCCGCGCGGCCGGGTGGTATCCTTATGTCATCCTGCCAAAATCGACAGACGCGTTTACAGTTCATCCAGGCTGTCGTTTATCGCCTCGATAGCGCGAAGACGTGATCGGCCTGTGACGTGCGCTTTTTCGAGGCAGCGGGTTATGATGAGGTGGCACAAGGCCATGACCGCGGTGTGATTGAAGAGCGGTCCTGGAGCGAGTGTCTGGCAATAGATATGCCACGTTGCTCCGCCCAGCAGCGGAGCCCCCTCATCCGTCACATAAAGAAGCTTCGGCCTCGCCTTTTCGATCTGCTCGAGGATCATGTCCATGCCAGCGATCCGACGACGCAGGCCAAAGAACACCACCACGTCATCCGGTACGATGCTGACCAGATGTTCACCGAGCGTCTGACCGGGACCAGGAATGGCGACGATGTTTTCAATCACCTGCGTCAATTGCCATTGCAGATAGGAAGCGAAGGGATGACTGCTGCGGAACCCCATGACCCAGACTTTTCGAGCCGAAGAAAGGGCTTCCGCGATGGCGTCGATCTGGCTGTCCGATACCTTCAGAAACGTGGTTTCGATATTTGCCATGCTCTGTGCGACATGCGCTGCAATCGACTGACCATCCGAGGCGCCGCCCTGCGCCGGCAGAAAGAGCCGTGACCCCGTCTGTTTTTCGGCGCGCGCATGGCGTCTTGCCTCGTCATAGTTTTCATAACCCAACTTTTGGACGAAGCGAGAGACTGTCGCCTTCGAAACGTGCGCCAGCAGCGCCAGTTCAGATGCTGAATAGCTTGCCAGTTCGCCGGGAAAATCGCACACGAAATCTCCCAGCCGCCGCTCTGCCGGATGTAGGGTCGGTAAAGCCTGCCGGACCCGATAGAGAAATGAACGTTCTTTCAAGGGCAATTCCACCTCCCTAACGTTATCGTTTTGCGGAATGTCTGCCGAAAGAGGACCGTTTGCAACAGAAACGCGGGTATGCATGTTCATGGGTGCGGAACCGTGTTTTGATCTTGCCCAGTGAGCGAAACGCGAGAGCAATCAGACTGTTACGTTTGATCCACGGTCCAATCTCTCATCCGTTGCATCAGCAGCCTTATCGCTGCGGGTATGGGTGCGATGACGGGTTTTCGGAACCGATTTGTGAGGGCGAGCGCTGCTTTTCCCAGCGGCCCTCCGCCGATGATGACTGTATCCGCACCATCCTTTTCGAAACAGTCCTGAACCGTGTTAAACAACGCCTCTTCGAGCCGTTCGAGCGAGCCTGCCAGCATTTCGGGATCACCTTCGGTCAGCCTTGTTCCGGTGAAGAGATGGGCAAGCTGAAGACTATCCGCCTTGACGGCAAAGCTTTCCACGAGCCGTGGCGTGACTGTCGCAATGCCGAATTTACGCGCACCTGCGGAGGCCTCCAGCATACTCGCTTCGCAAAGACCGACCACCGGGCAGTCCACACGCTTGCGCACGCGATCTATGGCCGGATCACCGAAGGCACCGATGATGATGCCGCTCAGTCTGTCCTTGTCAACGACGGCCATATCGACAACACCCTGTTCCGAAGCAGCAAGCTGCATGGCATCCAAGATCATCGGAACTCCGTCCGTGGCGGTTACTCCCTCCAGATTGAACGAAGCATCGAGCGTCGAACGCGCGATAGACGTCATCATCCGTGTTGTTGCCTGTGACGTATTCGGGTTTATCAGTCGGATCAGTGGCATTGTTTTGAACGTACACCGAGGATCAGAGCGCGCCTCCCTTTTCATTGTTGGTCGGTTGATGCCGGAGACAGCTATCCGGGATGAATGCAAGCCACCTGGCCCATAGCATCAGAATGCTGAAAGAGCGGTGGCACGTCTGTGCGGCATTCGTCGGAGACCCTTTCGCAGCGAGGCGCAAAGGCACAGCCTGGCGGCAGGTTGGCGAGATCCGGCGGTGAGCCAGGAATGGTGATCAGCCTGTCTCGGCCATTGGCGAGTTCGACGCGTGCACCGAGCAAACCCTGTGTGTAGGGATGGCGTGGATAGCGGATGATATCGGCAACCTTGCCTTCCTCGACGATCCGCCCCGCATACATTACCGCGATGCGGTCGGCGACCTCGGCAGCAACGCCAATATCATGGGTGACGAAGATCACGGCTAGACCATATTCGCGCTGCAACTCGCGGATCAGAAGCAGAATCTGTATTTGTACCGTTGCATCAAGCGCCGTCGTCGGCTCGTCTGCCAGAAGCACTTTCGGATTGCAGGCGATTGCCATGGCGATCATGGAACGCTGTAACATGCCGCCTGACATCTCATGCGGATAATTACCGAGTCTTCGCTCAGGCGACGGTATTTTCACCTTCTGGAAAAGAGCCAGCGCTCTGGCCTGTGCTTCAGTCCGGCTTACCTTCTCGTGCCTCAGTATGGTTTCCGTAATCTGGTCACCGAGCGTATAGACCGGATCCAGCGCCAGACGCGGTTCCTGGAACACCATCGAGACGATCGGACCGCGCAGATCTCCAAGTTCTCGCTTCGACAATGCCATGACATCGCGCCCGGCGACATGCACATCGCCTTCGATCAGAGTTCCGGCCGGATGCAGACGCAGCAGTGAGCGCATCGTCACACTCTTGCCAGAACCTGATTCACCCAGAAGGGCTACGACTTCGCCGGGACGGACCGTCAGGCTTACACCATTGACGGCCCTGACCGGGTTGCGACCGCGCCGGAAGGTGACGGAGAGATCCTTGATATCGATCATCGGTGCGATTTCAGACATGCTCATGCCTCCATCTGGACGGGTGCGCGCAGCGCTGGTGCCCGGCTGTGGCCGGACCCCGGCACCGGCATCAGACAGGCCGTAGAGTGATCGGGACTTTCGCCGAACAGCGATGGCGCCTTCGCAGAGCAGACCGGCTCTGCGAAATTGCACCGCGTGTGGAAACGGCAGGCGGATGGCGGATCGATCGGGTTTGGCGGATCGCCAAACAATGGGGGCTCCGTGGTGCGTTCCGCAGGGTCTATTTTCGGCATCGAGGCAAGCAGCGCTGAAGAATAGGGATGTCCGGCATGCTCGAAGATCGCATCGCGGCTGCCGATCTCCACCACCTTGCCCAGATACATCACCATTACCCGGTCGCACATGAAGCGCACGACGTTGAGATCGTGCGAGATGAACAGGTAGGTTAGGCCGAAATCGCGTTTGAGATCGAGAAGCAGATTGAGCACCTGGGCCTCGACAGACTTGTCGAGTGCCGAGACGGCTTCATCGAGAATGACGAGGCGCGGTTCGAGTGCCAGCGCACGGGCGATGTTGATACGCTGGCGCTGGCCGCCGGACAGTTCGTGCGGATAGCGTCCCGCAAACCGGCCAGGCTCGAGCCCCACCCGGTGCAGCAGATCGTGGGCGCGGGCCATGGCAATCCGCGCTGAAACGCCGTGCACACGCGGCCCGAAGCTGATCGAGTCCTCAATCGTCAAGCGCGGATTGAGCGAGGCATAGCTGTCCTGAAAGACCATCTGCACCTGCCTGCGGTATTCGCTGAGTGCCAGCGTGCCACCGACTGTTTCTCCATCGAACAGGATCTCGCCTTGGTCTTGCCGAATAAGTTGCATCAAAACGCGTGCCGTGGTGGACTTGCCACAACCGCTCTCCCCGACGACGCCGAGCGTTTCTCCCTTCAATATATCGAAATCGATGCCATCGACGGCACGCACCTTCTTCTTGGGAGAGAATAGGCCGCTACCTTTGACCGGAAAGTGCCTTTGCAGGTCTCGCACCGAGATCAGCGGCTGTGACGGGCCCCCGCGTTCGCCGGTCGGAAAATCCACCATGGGCGGAGATACGACGATCTTGCTCATGATTTTACATCCATTGCCTTGCGCAGGCCGTCTGAGAAGAGGTTGAAACAGATCGACGTGAAGAAGATCATGACACCGGGCAGAGCGGCGACGTAGGGGTTGTTATAGATCGCCGTACGGAGCGTGTTGAGCATCAGCCCCCATTCCGCTTCTGGCGGCCTGACGCCCAACCCTAGAAAGGACAGGCCAGAAGCGAGGATCATCGACACGGAAATCAGGCTCGTGGCGAAGACGAAGATCGGTCCCAGCACGTTGCCGAGAATATGCACCGTAATGATCGTCGCCGGACCTGCACCGGACGCACGCGCCGCATCGACATAATCGAGACGACGGACCTGAGTGGTGACGCTTTCGGCAACGCGCGCGATCTGCGGGATGAACACCACGGTCAGCGAGACGAGAGCATTGGTGAGCCCAGAACCAAGAGCGCCCGACAGCGCCACCGCCAGAAGCACTGACGGAAAAGCATAGAATACATCGATCGTGCGCATGATCAGCGTGTTGACGATGCCGCCTGCATAACCGGCGATAATGCCGATTGCCGAGCCGATGACGAAGGCGACTGGCACGGGGATCACGCCCATGATCAGCGAGAGGCGAGCGCCGTAGATCAGCCGCGAAAGAATATCGCGGCCCAGCTCGTCCGTTCCCAGAATGAAGCCCGGTGTACCAATCGGTTTCAGGCGGCGGATAACGCTGGCTTTGGCGGGATCATAGGGCGCCAGATAGGGAGCGAAAATGGCGATCAGGATCAAGAAGAAGATCAATCCGAGTGCCACCAGTGCCACTGGATCACGACAGAGGCGATGGACAACACCGTTCCAGAAGCCCGGTGAACGAACGATGGCCACAGGCGCTGCAAGGTTCGCAGATGCTGGTGCGGTGAACGAGGACGCGGATGACATGGCTCAGCTCCTCTGGATGCGTGGGTCGATGGCACTTTGCGCCACGTCGACGATCAGGTTGACGAGAACGAAGAACATCGCCAGCACGAGGATGGTGCCCTGCAACACCGGCAGGTCACGGGTGAAGATGGCGCCGTTGAGCAGGAAGCCCGTTCCGGGCCAGGAGAAAACCGTTTCTATGAGGATCGAACCGCCAAGCAAATAGCCAAGTTGAAGGCCCATGACCGAGATCGCGGTGGGTGCCGCGTTCCGGATGACGTGGCGCAGGATTTGCGACGTCATCAGACCCTTCGCAGCCAGAGCCTGCGTGAAATCCTGCGCGAGGATATCTGCCACCAACGACCTGATGGTTCTGGCAATGATACCCATCGGAATGACCGACATGGTGATGGCAGGCAGGATGAGATAGCGGATATAGCTCCAGTCGAAGGCTCGGCCATCCGACCCGCCAGGTCCTCCACCCATTGCCGGTAGCCAGCCGAGCGTGACCGAGAAGGCAATAACCAATACCATGCCAAGCCAATAATGCGGAATGCTGACGCCGATCATCGAGATGCCTGAGGCGATCTTGTCGATCCACGTGCCGCGAAAGACACCTGCTAGAAAACCCAGGCTGGCACCCAGCGTGAAGCCGATGAGGGTGGCGGCACAGGCGAGAATGAGCGAATTGACCACTGCATCGGCGATTTCGCGAAGGACTGGGCGTCCCGTGGCAATCGACTGGCCGAGGTCGCCCTGTAGCGCCCTCCCTGCCCATAACCCGTATTGCACGACGAGCGGTCTATCAAAACCATAAAAGGCTCGAACCTGTTGCTGTTGTTCAGCGGAGGCATCAGAAGGCAGGATGGCGGCCAGCGGATCTCCGGGTGCAATGTGAATGAGTAGGAAGCAGACGATACTGACGCCGATCGCAACGGGGATCAGATGGATAAGACGCTTCAAAGTATAGGCCAGCATGGTGGTCCTCACGGAAAAAAATGGGGGAACACTGCCAGATGCGCCGGACACCGGCGCATCCTTCTGTCACCAGTCTCTGAGTTACTCTTCGATAGAAACAGGCGAGAAGTCCTGGAACCAGTTCTGCGCCTGCACAAAACCCTTGACCTTCTTGGACATCGCGCGCGGGTTGACGTCATGTGTGACCATCAGGAACAGCGCTTCATCGACATATTTCTCGTGGATCTTCTGGAGCACCTTGTCCTGATCGGCCTGCACAAAGCTGTTTCGAACCTGATCGAACAGCTTGTCCATTTCCGGATCACAATAAAAGCCCCAGTTGGTTCCGGCTGGCGGCGCCAGATTACATTGGGACTGGCGGATGAGTGCGGTGAATGGGTCCTGGATAAAGTAGCTGTAATTCACGGCAGTGGCACCCTTGGAGCTGGCATCCTTGGCACCTGCGCGCCAGATGTTGATGACGGTGTTCCAGTCCGCCACTTCATACTCCACCTGGATGCCGATCTCGGCGAGCGTCTGCTGGATGTACTCGTTCATCTGCAAAGGCAGCATCTGGCCGGAGCCCGATGACGAGATGATCACCTTGGTCTTTATCGGCTTGTCCGGTCCATATCCGGCTTCTTCCATCAGCTTTTTCGCTGCCTCAACATCGTAGGTGAGCTTGAAGGTCGGGTGGCCAAACCATTGATGGCCGGGCGGCAGATAACCTTCTGCGGGGATCATCAATCCGCCGAGCAGCTCCTTCAGGCCTTCGCGATCAACGGCGAGGTTGGCGGCCTTGCGGACGCGAACGTCGTTCCACGGTGAACCTTCGACACGCGAAAAGTGCCAAGTCCAGTTATGCGGATAGGCATTTGTGACGATCTGGAAATCGGCATCCTTCAACGAAGCCACCGAATCCGGCGCTGGCGCTTCGATCCAGTCAACCTCGCCAGAGCGAAGTGCCGCGACGCGGGTATTCGGTTCAGGAAGAGGGATCAGCACCAGTTTGTCCAGCTTCGGCACGCGGGCCTTGTCCCAGTATTCCTTGTTTGGCGTCAGTTCAGCGCGTTCGCGCGGCGTGAAACCATTTTCCATTTTCCATGGTCCGGTGCCCGATGGTTTCTGGGCGACGGCGTCCCAGCTCTTGCCCTGCGCTTCCCAATTGGCGGGCGACGACAATGTGATCCAGCTCAACTGGTAGGGAAGCGTAGCATCCGGTGTCTTGGTGGTGATTTCAACCGTCAGCGGGTCTACGACCTTGTAGCTTGCGACGGCTGGAATACGCGATTTTCCCTGTGCTGACTGGCGTGGATCGAACTGCGGTGCATCGGTTTTGAGGAGCTTATCGAGGTTCCAAACGACGGAATCGGCGGTGAATGCGCTCCCATCATGAAACTTGACGCCATCGCGCAGCTTGAAAACCCATTTCAGCTTGTCAGTAGCATCTATTTCCCACGAGACAGCTAGCCCCGGCGTGAGGACTGAAGGTTTGTCGGCACTCGACAGATCCCATTCGATCAGTGAATCGTAGATCGTGTATCCCATGAAGCGCTGGCCTTCGCCGCCCTGGTCGGCCTGGCCCGTGGTCAACGGGATGTCGGATGCCGTCATACCAATCCGAAGCGTACCTGCAGCAAGGGCCGTATTGTCGCCAAGCGCAACAAGGGCAAGCAAGGCAACGCCGGCAAAAATGGATTTCCGAATGCTGCCTACTGCGGACGCCTTATTCAAAGTCTGCGTCATACCGTTCCCTCTTTTTTAGAGTTATTGCCGGCCACGAAACCGGTCGCGATATGCTAGGCATTTTTCATGCCAGTTTTCATGAAATTATATTTTCATGAGGTATTTCATAATCTTAAATCATCATTTTTGAGTTTGACTAAAATACGCAATGAGAGTTTACCGCTTAAACGTTGCGCGCAACTCAGATGCAGATGCATAAACTGGTTGCATCGATCGTACGCTTGGTGGCGCCGTTACGACATATAATTATATAAGGGCTCCAATCGATCACCATCTTCGGGGAGAGCCTCTAATGCGATGTCTTTGCCAGCGATCGGTGTGCGGTAATCAAGCGCGGGTTTTGGAAAGACGCGAAAATCAGACATGAAACTGCTCGTTTGCTGGATAGACAAAGACGGGGTTGCAAAGGCATCCGAGTGTGAACTCGTTTCTGATCCCGCGCCGGATCACGACCTTTTCACACGGCCGCTCAGAGCCGCGCTTGAAGATAGCAAGACCTATTGAGCCGACATGTGGGGAGAAAGCACTTGAGGTGACGTAGGCCTGGTCGAGCGGGATGACGACGACGAGTTGTCGACGGTCAGGCGATGTCATTCCCTCACGGCCTTGTCTATGGAGTACGGGGGGGGCTAGTGGGTAGGAGACCTGAGTTCTCGGTTTATCCGGTCTGCCACGTCCGAGAGCGCTGCCCTGTCCGTTTTGATGCCCGACAAGGCGTCGTGTACCTCTTCGCCAAGGATCCGTTCGATTGCGGCATATTGCGGAATGTTGGGACGCTGCCAGGTGTGTAGCAGGTTTTTCTTGGCCAATTGGTCCACGAAGCGCACGATCGGCGAACTGGCCGCCGCTTCCGGATCGGCACTCACCGAAAAGCGTGGGGCAATCGGAAAACCGTTCTTCACATGGGCTTTCATCGCCTCCCGCGATGCCATCCATGCGATCGCGTCGGCGGCAAGTTCGACACGTTCTTCCGGCAGGTTTGAGGGAATGCAGAACAGGAAGCCGCCGATTGGCGAGGCGCGTGTTCCACCGGGGCCTGCAGGCTGCGGAAGGTATTCGACCCGCCGTTTCACCACAGACTGGACGTCGTATTCGAACCGCGCAGCCCGCATGGTCCAGAAATAGCCCAGACTGGCCTTTCCCTTCATGAAGACGTCGAGCGTTCTGTCCCAGGCCATGTTGAGAATGTCCGGCGGCGAGATTTCCATCAGCCGGCGCATGAAATCAAGTGCAGCAAGGCCAGCGTCTGACACGACGGTACAGTGAAGCTCCTCAAGATTGACACCTTCGAACGTAAAACCGGCCCGCGACCGTCTCAATGAAATCGCCGGCTGGCCGCATGCACCGAGAAAAAACAGGAAGCTGGAGGCAATCGGCATGCCGCGCGCGCCATCCCATACCGCCCCGTACATGCCGTTCTGTGGCGCATGGAAGGAGCGTCCGGCGGACAGGACATCCTCGAATTTGCGGGGGAAATCCAGCCCGGCATCGGCGAATAGGTCCTTTCGAGCCGCCAGAATCTCGACCGTGCAATAGCCGGGAACGCCGTAGTCCCGACCGTTCCATTGCGCGGTCGACCAGATGGATGGATGGAAATCGAGTGGATTGATTCCAGTTTTCTGGATCAGCGCGTCGATCGGCTGGATGATATCCTTTTCTGCGAACTCGCCGAGCCAAGGCATGTTGATTGCGAGCACGTCGTAATCCGAGACAGGTTTGGAGCGATTTTCCAGGACGCGCCGATAGAGGTCGGGCAAGGGCAGAAGCTCGAAGTTCTTCCGCGAGGCGAGATTGTTGCGGAAGTCGGCCCACATGTTCCGCATAGCGGAAAAGTAGTTGTCGTCATTGAGAAGGAAGCGCAGCTCGACGTGGGATTCCACCCGCTTCTGCACCAGTCGCATCGGTGGAATGATGTGCGAGCCGAGAGGGGTGCCGCCGAAGTAGTAGTCGTCCTCCTGCTCGCCGCTGCGCAAGCCGAGCGTCTGCGCCAGCAGCGACTTCGTCTTGCCGGCATAGGCCTGGAAGGATTGCAGCAGCTTTTCGCTTGGTTGTAGCGAAAAGGTTTTGCCGGACGAGCCTTTCGGTACCTTGATGATATAGCCGCTGTCGACCATGCGATTGATCAGCCTCATCGAGGTGGCATAGGGAAGGCCGGATTCCTGCCCGAGCGTAGAGATCGCCACGCTCTGGCTGTGGATGTGGGCCTTGATCAGGAAGATCGCGATTTTCCAGACGGGGTCCTCGTCGAAGCCAGCGATCACCTCGTGAAAGGGGCGCCGGGTCTTTTCCAGAAATTCGATTACCCGGAGCATTTCGTAGTCGTTCACGTCGGCCTCCCGTCCGTCGCGCATTGTGACGATGTTCCTAGCGGCTGGCGCGCCCTTTGGCTAGGCGCGGTCCATGTCCCATACTGGTTTGTTGGGGGCTATTCGCCAGTCGGAGGCAGAATTCCGGCAAGGCGTTCGGATTGCTCGAAGAGCACGAAGAAGTCTTTCTCCGCCAAACCTTCTGCGTATGCCGCTTCGTATTGCTGACGGATCATAGACGCCATGTACATCGGAATATGGTCTGCACGCGCAGCGTCGAGGATAAGATCGAAGTCTTTCATCATTTGCGCCACGGAGAAGGCCGGGTCGAAATTGCGCTGTACCAGTAGATCCCGCTTGTAGGCGATCAGGGGCGAGGCGACCGCGCTCTCGCAAATGACATTGAGCATGGTATCGAGCGAAAGATTGCCCTTGAGACCGAGTGTCAGTGCCTCCCCAAGAAGCGCTGATGTGGCCCCGACCATCGCGTTGAGAACGAGTTTCAGATAGCGTGCCTCTTCCGCCTGACCGACGTAGAAGCGGCGGGCGGAAAAGCACTCGAAGATCGGCTCGGCATTTTTGTAGGCCTGTTCCGGTCCTGACGCCATGACGGAAAGCGTACCAGCGGACGCCGTCGCCGTGCTACCTGAGACCGGTGCCCGCAAGTAATCCACACCAAGCGCGACCATGGCTTCGTTCACCTCGGCAGAGATCGCGGGCGATACGGTGCTCATCTCGATCAATGTCTGGCCAGCTTTCATTACGCCGGCGAGCCCTCCGGGACCAAAAATGAGATCACGCAGTACGGCATCGTTGGGAATGGTGAGGACAACCACATCCGATCCGGCGGCGAGGTCTTCCAGCGTGTGGGCGACGTTTGCGCCCTCAGCGACGATTGTTGCACGGTTTTCCGGCAGGGGCTCATAGACGTGAAGCCGATAACCCGCATCCAGCACGCGGCGGCTCATGGGCGCCCCCATTTTGCCGATACCTGCCCATCCGACCGAAACCTTTTCGTTCATGTCATCCTCCCGTCCGTGTCGTCAGTCACTCATGGCGAGCCAGCGAACCGGCTCTCGAATACGGAGCACACGCATTGAGGCTGCGCGTCCGGTGCGCCGCGCCATGCTCTCCCATCAGTCACTATGGCGAACTGCCGATCGAAAGCTCTGCACAAAATATCCGTTTCGGATAAATCTTGGGCTGTGAGGTGTTTGGTAATCCATTAGCGTTGCCATCGGATCGTTCAGCGTTCCGTGGGAGGAAAAGCTGACAGAAACAATAGGATGTTGCAGGCGTGCTTTACAGCACCGTGCAAGCACCTCCTGTTGTCTAAGGTCAGATCAAGGCTCGGAGGAGGATTCGTGATGCAGCGACATTTTCGGGATTGTCTCTTTTTCAAACGTGAGCGCTGGCTGCCTGAAGGATCGCGCCGTCTCATGGAGAGCCCTTGTGCGGTTCTCCCTGCGCGATAGTCAACAGGGAGTATCGGAGCGCTTCTTGGGTTGATGACGGTATTCATGGTTCGCGAGGTTGAGCCAGTTGTTTGGGAAGGACAAGCAGGTGAAAGCAGTTCGTTATTATACGCGCAAGGACATTCGGGTCGAAGATATACCTGCACCTTCAGGGCCGCTCGCAGACGACATGGTGCTCATCGAGCCATTGGTCTGCGGCATCTGCGGAACGGATCTGCACGAATATGTCGCCGGACCGATTGTCACGCCAATGACGCCACATGTCTATTCCGGCGCGATCCTGCCGCAAATCCTCGGACACGAGTTTTCGGCGCGCGTGATTGAGGTTGGCCGCAACGTGACCCATGTCACGCCTGGAACTCGAGTGTCCGTGCAGCCACTTATCTCGCCGCGTGACGATTATTACGGGCGCCGCGGGCTATATCACCTCAGCGAAAAGATGGCCTGTGTCGGTCTCTCCTGGGATTGGGGTGGCATGGGCGAATTGGCTGTCGTCAATGGCTATAACGTTTTTCCGGTGCCCGACAGCGTCAGTGACGTTCAGGCCGCGATGATCGAACCGGCGGCCGTCGCCCTCTACGGCGTCGATCGCGGCGGGGTGGAAGCGGGAAGCACGGTTCTGGTGTCCGGTGTGGGGCCGATCGGTGCGCTCGTTCTGCTCGCCACCCGCGCGGCCGGTGCAACGACCATCTTCGTTTCCGAACTCAACGCCAATCGCCGGGCGCTGGCGAAGAAACTTGTGCCGGAGGCAATCGTCTTCGATCCGCGCGAGACAGATACGGCATCCCTGTTCCGTCAGCATACGGAAGATGGAGTGGGTGTCGACGTAGCGCTCGAATGCGTCGGCGCGGAAGCCTCGCTCAATCTTTGTGCCGCAGCCGTCAGACGCCAGGGGACCGTCGTTCAGGTCGGACTGCACGTCAAACCCGCTGCTATCGACGCCATGCTGTGGGCATTGAAGGACATCACCGTCGAGGCGACATGGTGCTATCCCGTGACAATCTGGCCACGGATTGCACAGATGATCGGCGCAGGCATTTTCCCGGTGGAGCAGATTGTTACGGCGCAGATTGCGCCGGAGGATGTGGTCGACAAGGGGTTCGAGGCGCTGCTCGATCCGAACGCCTCTCACATGAAGATCCTCGTCAACATGAAGGGGTGAACCCCGACGAGCCCTGTCTCAGACTGCTTGCGACGAGAGTGTAACGCGTCGGCACGTTTGGCACTGACTACCGAAATGCGGCACCTGCCTGTCCAGGCTGCTTGCAAGACCTGAAACGCCTGAACCCAAGAGGTTTCGTCATGCATTACATCGTTCATTGCCTCGATCACCCTGGCGGCGTCGAGAAACGGCTCTCCCATTATGATGCCCATAAAGCCTATCTTGCTGCTGGCAAGACGAAGACCGTCATCTCGGGTCCACTCCTTGCGGACGATAACGAGACGATGATCGGCTCGCTCTTCCTGTTCGAGGCCGAAACCAAGGAAGAGGTCGTGGCCTTCAACAAGGCCGATCCCTTCAGTGCTGCCGGCGTCTGGGCATCCGTGAATATTCACCCTTTCAGCAAGCGGGTCGACAATCGATGAGCGCTAAAGAAGAACGCCCGGTCGGTGCTGCCATCGTCGGCCTTGGCTGGTGGGGCAAGAAGATGGCATCCCTCGTCAACGCCGGTGGGGCGGAGATGCGTTTCGTCCATGGCGTTGATCCTAATGCCGACGTGCAGGGTTTTGCCGCTGATCTTGGCATGCGGTTTTCCTCAGACCTTTCTGCGGCGCTTGCGGATCCAGACGTCGAAGCCGTCATCCTGGCAACGCCGCATGCGCTGCATCAGGAGCAGATTGCGCAATCTGTCGCTGCCGGAAAACATGTCTTTTGTGAGAAGCCGCTGGCCATGACCCGCAGAGAGGCCGAAGCCTCTGTTGCGCTCTGCCGGAACGCGGGCCTCGTCCTTGGCATGGGTCATGAGCGGCGGTTCGAGCCACCAATCATTGACATCCTCGAGGCGGCAACGTCCGGCCGTCTCGGTCGCCTGTTGCAGATCGAGGCGAATTTCAGCCACGACAAATTTCTGACGCTCGATTCTTCCAATTGGCGGTTGAACGCTGAACAGGCACCGGCAGGTGGAATGACGGCCACCGGCATCCATCTGACGGATCTGTCGGTAAAGCTGATGGGACCGGCTTCAGACGTGCGGGTCGTCTGTGAAAATCTTGCCTCCGAGATCCCACAGGGGGACACGATGAGCGCGCATGTCCGCTTCAAGGGCGGTGGATCTGCCTATGTATCGGCAACGCTTGCGACGCCCTTCATCTCCCGCTTTGCCATCTTCGGCACGCTTGGATGGATCGAAGTGCGGGACAAGGCGCATGTCGAATCGCCGGATGGCTGGATCGTGACAGAGGGATGGAAGGGGCAGCAGATTACCATTCGCGAAGTGGCTCCCGCCGAACCGGTTCGGGACAACCTGCGTGCCTTTGCACGTGCGGTTCGCGGACTGGACGCCTATCCAATCAGCGGTGACGACATGATCAACAACATCGCCTTGCTGGAAGCCATCATCCGCTCTGCCCGTACGGGGCTGGTCGAAACACTGTGACAGGAAGATTGCTATGAAAGCCTTGGTATTCGAAGCGCCGGACAAGCCCGTAATCGCGGATCTGGACATGCCGGAGATTTCTCCCAACGAGGTTCTGGTACGGACCCAGGCGGTCGGCATTTGCCACTCCGACTATGAACTCCTCGCGGGCCGATACATCATACCGATCTCCTATCCCGTGACCCCAGGCCACGAGTGGAGTGGCGAAATTGTCGAGGTCGGCCGCAATGTGACTGGCTTTAAGATCGGTGACAGGGTGGTAGGCGAATGCGTGGTGCGCACCCCTGAGCGTCTCCACCATTTCGGCTTTTCCATGAGCGGTGCCGATCGGGAGTTCTTCAACGTCAATCCGGAATGGCTGCACAAGCTGCCCGACGCGGTCGATGACAAGAAGGCTGCCCTGATCGAGCCCTTCACTTGCGGTTTCTATGCCGTGCTGCGTTCCGGTGGCACCAATGCAAGCGAGACGGTGGTCGTTTCCGGCGGTGGCACGATTGGGCTGGTTTCGGCAGCAGCTGCCATCGGCATGGGTGCTCGCGTGATTGTCGTCGATCCGCTGGCATCCCGTCGGGAGGTTGCTCTCAAGCTTGGCGCAAATGCGGCACTCGACCCGAGCGATGGCGGTGCGGCCGCTCGCATTCGTGAGATGACCGGTGGCCACGGCGCGGATCTGGTTGTCGAAGCCTCCGGCCAGGACGCTTCGCTGGCTGCAGCGTTTGACTATGCGCGCGAAGACGGCCGCATGTCGATGGTCGGCATCAATATCGGGCGCAGCGTTCCCGTGGTCATCGGGCAGATCCAAATGAAGAACCTGACCGTCCGGGGGTGTATCGGGTCACCAGGCGTGTGGCCCGCAGCCATTCGGTTCCTTGAGCGTACCGGCATCGACCTGTCGCCGATCCAGACCCACGACTATGCGCTGACTGATGCCGTTCAGGCATTCGGCTTTGGAAAAGACGCGACCAAGAGCATCAAGATCACTCTGTTGAATGGTTGAGATCATGGCACCACCAAATCCTTCACCGAGGCTTAGACCGCCTTTGCGCCAATCACATGGTTCCGTAATGGACATAAGGAAAGGGTGACGACATGACCACTGATCCGCGCAACCACGAGGCCGAAAGCGGCTACTTTTCCGAGGATGATTCCGCTGAGGTCGTCATCGCAAGGATCGCCAGCGACACCGATCCGCGTCTGCGTGAGATCATGGACGCCGCCATCCGGCATCTGCATGCGTTCGTAAAGGAAGTGGAGCCGACGCAGGAGGAATGGGGCAAGGCGATCACGTTCCTGACCGAGACCGGGCAGATATGCAACGACTGGCGACAGGAATACATCCTGCTGTCGGATATACTGGGCGTCTCGATGCTCGTTGACGCCATCAACAATAGAAAACCATCGGGTGCGACGGAAACGACAGTCCTCGGTCCCTTCCACGTCGCTGATGCGCCACGCTATGATAACGGCGCCAACATCTGCCTCGACGGCAAGGGCGAACCGCTTCTTGTGACGGGGCGCGTCACCGATACACAGGGTCAGCCGATCGCTGGCGCCATGCTTGACGTATGGCAGGCCAATGAAGACGGGTTTTATGATGTCCAGCAGAAGGGCTTGCAACCCGAGATGAACCTGCGCGGCATCTTCACGACCAATGCTGACGGGCGATACTGGTTCAAATCGGTGCGTCCGAAATACTACCCGATCCCCGATGACGGTCCCGTCGGCAAATTGCTCGGCCAGATGGGCCGGCATCCCTACCGGCCTGCCCACATCCACTTTATTGTCGGTGCTGCTGGCTTCGAGCCGATCACAACGCATATTTTCACGCCGGATTGTCCCTATCTGCATTCCGATGCGGTCTTTGGTGTGAAGCAGGATCTCATCGCGGACTTCCACGCAGTCGACGATCCGGCAAGAGCGTCTAAACTCGGCTTTTCCAATCCATTCCAGGCCGTTACATGTGACTTCGTGCTGGTGACGCCACAGCAGAAACTGGACGGTTAGGCATGCAGAATTTTGTCTATAGTAGCCAGCCCGCGCGTGTCGTCTTCGGACGCGGCACAATCGGAACTCTGGCGCAGGAAGCCGAGCGCCTGTCGGTCGACCGGGTCCTGGTCCTGTCGACGCCCGAGCAAGCAGAGCAGGCTGAAGCCATAGCGGCTGTTCTGGGGCCGCGCTTTGCAGGTCTTTACCCCAAGGCGCAGATGCATACGCCGGTTGACGTGACGGTCGATGCAATGAGGATGGTTGAGCATGTTGGCGCGGATGCCTTGCTCTCGATTGGTGGCGGGTCCACGACCGGTCTCGGCAAGGCGATCGCCTTTCGCACCGATCTGCCACAGATCGTGGTGCCAACGACCTATGCTGGATCGGAGGCAACCCCCATTCTGGGCGAGACGGAGAATGGTCGAAAGGTGACCAAATCCGATCCGCGCATCCTGCCCGAAGTCATCATCTATGACGTCGACCTTACCTTGACACTGCCCGTTGCCATGTCCGTTACCAGTGGGATGAACGCCGTGGCCCACGCGGTGGAAGCCCTCTATGCACGGGAGGGCAATCCGGTCATCTCGCTGCTGGCCGAGCAGGGGATTTCGGCCTTTGCTCGTGCCCTTCCCATCATCACCCTTCAGCCGGAGGATACTGATGCGAGGGCGGACGCGCTTTACGGCGCTTGGCTCTGCGGCCTGTGCCTGGGATCCGTCGGCATGGCGCTGCACCATAAGCTTTGCCACACGCTCGGCGGCATGTTCAATCTACCCCATGCGCCGATGCACACGGCGCTTCTGCCACATGCGGTGGCCTACAACGCACCAGCCGTTCCCGAAGCAATGCGGCGTGTCGCGGGCGCTCTGGGCACAAAGGATGCTGCGGGGGGGCTCTTTGATCTCGCGGAGAAACTGGGTTCCTCCATGGCGCTGAAATCGATGGGCATGCCCGCCGATGGCATTGATCCTGCTGCCGAACAGGCGATGGCGAATGCCTATTGGAACCCACGGGAGCTTGAAGAAGAGGGAATTCGTCGCCTGCTGGCGAACGCCTATGAGGGCCGACGGCCGGAATGAGGAATGCAAAAGAAAGGGGGGGGGGACGAGATGAAGCCATGGCTGAGTAAGTGTTTGCAAATAGTATCGAACTGGATGCGTGAGTTGGGATCGGCCCATGTTGTCGATGACGGTCTGGGTGGTCCGGAAGAGGCGGCCAAGAAACAGGTCCGCAAACCCGAGCTTGCACCGCGGCGAATATATTAGCCGTCTAAATACCGCATCTGCGGCAATGCTGTATTCGCGTGCTCGCACCATAGAGACTTGAGGAGGAAAGCCATGATCAAGCATATCGTCATGTGGAACGTCAGCGGGGATACGCCTGAGCAGAAGCGTGATGCCGCCATCATGATCAAGACCAAGTTCGAAAGCCTGATTGGACAGATACCGGGCCTGAAAACGGTTGAAGTGGGGCTTGATATCAGCCGTATATCATACGCTTGCGACGTTGTTCTCTACTCGGAATTCGAAGATGAAGCCGCACTCCAGGGCTACGCGGAGCATCCTGCCCACACCAAGGTGCGCGCTGATCTGGAAGGTATCCGCATCGCCCGCCATCAGGTGGACTACCTCTGCTAGCTTCAGCGTCGCCTGCGTTGCAAAGACCTGCACATTTAACCGTCCGCTGAATGGCAACCGGAAACTGTTCCGATTTTGAAGGGGCAATCTTCGCCCGCAAAGATAGTTAAGGAGACGGTCGCGTGACATTCAGTCCCAGCAAAAAACCAAGAATTGCCTTTCTTGGAACCGGCGCCCAAGGTGCATCTATTGGTGCAGACTTCGTTCTCGCAGGGCACGATGTGACCTTTATCGAGCAGTGGCCGGACCATGTGAACGCCATCCGGGCGAACGGAATTACCGTTAATCTGCCGACCCGGACGATCAATGCCAAGGTTGCCGCACTGCATCTGTGCGAGGTGGCCGAGGTAAAGGAGCCATTCGATCTGGTTTTCCTTGTGGTCAAGGCCTACGATACCAAGTGGGCGACACAGCTGATCGAGCCGGTTCTGGCAAAGGACGGCCTGGTTATCGGTCTCCAGAACGGCATGACCCATGAAGACATTGCAGCGATTGTCGGGCGCGAACGCACCATCGGTGCCGTCATCGAAATCGCCTCCAATATGTTCGTACCGGGTGTGACCAATCGGCAAAACGATCAAGATACCTCATGGTTTGCCCTGGGTGCACTCGACCCCGATGTTCAGACGAGGGTGGAGGCGGTGGCCGAACTTCTGCGCTGTACGGGTACTGTCGAGGTTACCAACGATATACGCTCTGCCAAATGGATGAAACTCGTCGTCAATGCCGCTGAACTCATTCCTTCCGCGATCGTCAATCTACCGCTTGGTGATGCCGCACGCAGTCCAGGAATGCTCGACGTGATGCGGGCTGCAGGCTATGAGGCCATGCAGGCTGCAATTGCCGATGGCGCCAGGATCGTACCGATTATCGGCATGCCACCGGTGACCACCAATCATCCGGAGCGCTATGTCGACCAGATATTCGAGGAGGTGCTGACCGTCTTCTCGCAGGCCGATACGCTCACCACTTCGCTGCAGGACTGGCGCAAGGGCCGACGGGCGGAGATCCATGAAGTGAACGGCTGGGTCATCGACACGCTAAAGGCCCACGGACTTGCCGCCCCGATCAACGAGCGTGTGGTGGAGCTGGCCTATGAAATCGAAGCGCACGCACGAGACGCGGGGCCGGAAAACGCTGAATTGCTGATCGAAACCTATCACTCCACAATGCGGGCACCCTGAATGCGCGTCGACCAATATTTTCAATAAAACACACTTATCCAAAGCGGATATTTTCGTGGTTTTCGCAGTCTTCAAAATGCATAAAGTCATTGATGAGGAGTTCGGAGGAGTAAGTTTTCTGACGTGATTTGATGGTCAGCCCTTGTATACTCATCGGTTGGTGGGGCGAGCGGCAGATCCAATGACAAATTCTTGGAGGAGCAAGAATTTGGGCAATCCGTAGATCATTTTGATTTTGACAGTTCTGACCGTTCAACGGTTTGGAGACAACTAGATTGTTGCCAAAGCTTGGGGCTCTAGCTGTCGTGTCGCTCGGATATGTCTTTCTGACTGCTTCATCTTAAACGAACCGTGATCGTCTCGAGAGTAGGGCACGATGATTGACAACTTTGAGAAAGCGTCGTGTCTTACCAAGTATCCAAAAGGGGCGCAGGGGTCAGTTTTTGACGTCCTGTACGGCGGCTTAGCCGACGTATTGTGCCGAGACGGTTCGTCACCCGCTTCAATCTTGTTCCTGAGCAACTTTCCTGACCCCGACCTTCGATCGAAACCCTTGGCAAGCAATGCTTGCGTCTGCTTTGCGGCAGCATGTTTGCCGAAAGGAGCTCCCTGGTGAGTGCCATCTCCACGACCCCGACGCGTTCGAGCAACTATAGCGCGGGCCATTTTCAACTGGCGCGCAGTTTCGTGACGGTTATCCTTTCGATTGTTCTGCTTCTGATCGCCTCTCTTGTCTTTGCGCCGTCGAGCGTGTCTTGGGGCGCTCTGTCGGGCAGTCTTCCTTTCGCAGCCATCATTGCAATTGTCGGCCTTGGCCAGTTGCTTGTCGTCCAGCAGGGTGGGTTCGATCTCTCGCTTCCCGGAGCCGTGTCTCTGGCGGTTGTTGTGTCGACGCATTTCCCCAATCAGAATGACGCGTTCCTCTATCAGGCGGTGCTGCTGGCGCTGGCATTCAATCTTTCGATCGGCGTCCTCAACGGCATCCTGATCAGCGTTTTCCGTATGAATGCGATCATTGCAACGATCGGCACCAATGCACTTCTCTACGCAGCCGTTTTTGCGATGTCGGGCGGGGTTCCTTCCGTAACGACCGATCTCCTCGCTACGATTGCCGGAGGCGAAACCTTTGGTCTCCCCAATGCGATCTATTTTGCCCTTGGCGCGACGGCTCTGGTTTCTTTCATGCTGAAAAAGACCGTTGGTGGTCGCCGGTTTGAGGCAATCGGCGCCAGCCCGGCCGCTGGAGAGGCGGCAGGGCTGCGTGTCCGGTCGCACCAGATGATGGCCTATGTCTATGCACAGCTGTTCTATTGCCTGGCAGGTATCCTGATTGCCGGTATTACCCGCGAGCCCACAGCCTTTCAGGGCGACAGTTTGCTTCTGCCGTCCGTCGCTGTCGTCGTCCTGGGTGGCACCTCGCTGCTGGGCGGCCGCGGTTTTCCGGTTTCGACGGTGCTCGCCGCCTTTTTTCTGAACCAGTTGAGCCAATTCGCGCTGTCGGTCGGCGTACCCTATTCGGCCCAAACGATTATCCAGGCCCTGGCACTGGGTTTTGGCATCGCCGTTTACTCGCTCAACTGGAGCAGAAACGTCAAAAAAACGACCTAACGATAACAAGTGGAGGAGCAGACATGAATTATGCGGATTTGACCAAGGTCATGGCAGTATCGGTTGCGACTGCGTTCGTCGCACTGGGAGGTGCGAACGTCGCCAAGGCAGAAATGCCGTCCTGGTGCGGACCCAAGAAGGCGACGCTCGCCCTTCTTGACGGCTACGGTGGCAATAGCTGGCGTCAGGTCACGACGGCATCCGGAAAGCAGACCGTTGAGCTCTGCCCCAGCATTACAAAGTACGAATATGCCGACGGCCAAGGTGACACGCAAAAGGCAATCTCTGACATCAAAGGCATGGCAGCCAAGGGCATCGATGCACTCGTCGTTTTCGGCGATGCAGGTCCCGCCATGCTCCCGGCGATCACTAGTGTGTTCAAGGCGGGTAAGATCATCGTGCCGTACAGGGTCGCGGTGGGCGGCAAGGAAGGCATGAACTATTCCAAGTTCATCGGGTCCTCCTTCGAGAACGACGGCGTGACCTGGGGCAACTGGATCAAGGGCGTCTTGCCCAAGGGTGGCAATGTCCTCTTTCTCAGCGGCCCCGCCGGCAACAGCCAGGGCATCGATGAGTTGAAGGGCCTGAAGAGCGTGCTTGGGCCTGAATACGTCTTCGTCAATCAGGCACCCTTCGCCGTGACCAACTGGGACCCGGCTCTCACCCAGAAGGTGCTGACGGCCGAGATCGCTAAGAATGACAAGATCGACGTGATCGTCTCCGACTTCGGGCCATCACTTGTCGGCGCGCTCCCCGCTTTTACCAAGCAGGGCAAGTCGATCCCGGCGCTGGCAACGTCCGACGGCAATTCGCTCAGCTGTTTCTGGGAAGAGAACCACGCCGCCAACCCGGACTTCAAGCTGTTCACCGTCGCGACTGGCAACGACAATGTTCGCCTGGCGGTCCAATGGGCTGGGGCATTGGCAACCGGCGGCGAACTGCCGAAGGAAGAAATTTTCAAGGCGCCTGCTTATGAAGATTCTGTCTCTGGAAAGCCGAATGGAGTTCAGTGCCGCAAGGATTTGCCAGGCGCTATCTACATGTCTTCCGAGCTCAAGCCCGAGGACCAAGCGAAGGTTGTCGGCAAGTAACCGCAACCCATGCATCAATGACCCCGGAGGGCTTACACTCCGGGGTTTAGCAATCAGGATGGATCGCAGACAATGTTGGCACGAAACGGTCAAGAGATCGCGCCGGACACCCGGGACGTGGTGATCCGTCTGGCAGGTATCTCGAAATATTTCTCTGTCGTTGCGGCTCTGGTCGACGTCAGTGCGGAATTTCACGTTGGCGAAGTACACGCCATCCTCGGCGAGAATGGTGCCGGCAAGTCGACCTTGATGAACATCATTTCGGGTACGTTGCAGCCGACAGGTGGCGAAATCCTTTTTGGTGGACACCCTGTCCAGCAGATGACGCCAGACATCGCCAAGTCTCATGGTATCGGCATCTGCTTCCAGCATCCGGCAATCGTGGATGACTTGTCGATCCTGGAAAACCTGCGTGTCGCGCTGCCTGCATCCGTGTTTTCTGTGGCGAAACCCGAGAAGGTTGGTCGACGCGTGCTCGACAAAGTCGGGCTGCACGTTCCCCTTGGCATGCGCGCAGACGGTCTGACCGTTGCCCAGAAACATCTACTCGAAATTGCCAAGGCTCTCGCGCTTGATCCGAAGGTATTGATCCTGGACGAACCGACGGCCTCGCTCGACCAGGACTCGACAGACATGCTGTTCGCCCGGATCCGCGAGGTGGCAGCCGCAGGTACATCGGTCATCTACATCACTCATCGTCTGGCCGAACTGCGCCAGATTGCAGACCGCGTAACCGTGCTTCGAGACGGACGTGTGCGCGGCGCCGCGTTGATTGGCGAGATCAGCGATACCGATCTTGTCGGCATGATTGTCGGGCGCACCCTCGAATCTGCCTTCCCGCCAAAAGCCTCGGCAACCGTGTCGGAGACCGGCTTTTCCGTCAGTGGTCTCTCCAACAAAGACCTGAAAAACGTCAGTTTCGACGTCCCACGGGGGCAGATCGTCGGGATCGCCGGTGTTGCGGGCAATGGCCAGCCTGAACTCATGCGCGTGCTTGCCGGTCTACAGCCGGTGAAGGGGCAGATTGTCCTGCGTGGACGCGAGCTGACGCAGCCCGAGCTGCTGCATGAAGCCGCTTTCATGCCGTCCGACCGTCATGCCGAGGGTGTCGCAGGTAGCCTGACCGTGCGCGAGAATGCCACCTTTTCGGCACTTGAAAAGTTTGCGGTTGCTGGCGTCATGAGCCGGAAGAAGGAACTTCACCAGGTCGGTGCGATCTTCAGCGAGCTGGCAGTCAAGACACCGGGAATGGAGGCGCCGATTTTTGCCCTGTCAGGGGGGAACCAGCAGAAGGTCGTTATGGCCCGTGCACTTCTGTCCGAGCCAGGGCTGATCATCGCCGACGAGCCGACCCAAGGAGTGGATGTCGGTGCCCGGTTCGAAATCTATCGCATTCTGCGCGAAGTCTCCGAGGCGGGAACACCGGTCGTCGTCAACTCCTCCGATGCCGTTGAACTCGAAGGACTGTGTGACAAGGTTGTGGTACTGTCGCGCGGACAGGTGGTCGAAATCCTGACCGGTGACGACGTCACCGAAGAACGCATCGTTGCTGCCGCCGTCAAGGCTGAAACCCACGGCGACAGCAGTTCGACGGTTGCTCATACAAATGCTGGCGGCCGGTGGCGTGATTTGCTGAGGTCCGACAATGCTCCAGCCGTGCCGCTGGCTATCGTGACCCTGCTGCTTGGACTTTACGTCTATGGCCAGAACGAGAACTTCCTGTCCGTCTACAATATTTACAACATCCTGCTTCTTGCCACGGCCCTCGGCTTCATTGCCATGGGCCAGACGGTCGCGCTCTTGATGGGCGGCATCGATCTTTCGGTCGGCCCCCTTACCGGTTTTCTGGTCGTGGTCGCGTCTTTCTTCATCACAGATGACAGTTCCTCCGCGATGATGTTGGCCGGTTTCCTGCTGATGTTCGCGAGCGCCTTTGTCACCGGCGCGATCAACGGCATGCTAATCCGTTTTGCCAACTTCACGCCGATTGCAGCCACACTTGCGATGTATATCGCGATCCAGGGCTGCAGCTTTCTGCTGCGGGACAATCCGGGCGGCTATATCAGTGCGACTGTTACAGACTGGATCAACTGGCAGTGGGGACCGTTCCCGGTTGCCTTCCTCGTTTTGGTCGCTGTTGCACTGGCGGCAGAAGCCGTGTTGCGCCGGACGCGGGCTGGCTGGCGCCTGCGCGCTGTCGGATCGGATGAGCACTCCGCCCGCCGCGCTGGCATTCCTGTCGAGATGACCTTTATCGCCGGTTACATTGCCTGCTCGCTGCTGACTGGCTTGGGTGCAATCATGCTGATGACCCAGATTGGGGTGGGTGATCCCCGCCAAGGCGTGAACTACACGCTGGCCAGCATCACTGCGGTCGTTGTGGGGGGCACCAGCCTTTCGGGCGGGCGTGGAACTTTCGTCGGAACCCTGCTCGGTGCTGTTCTCTTGACCGAGGTGCTGAACGCGGTGACATTCCTGGGCTTGACCCAGACCTATCAATACCTCTTCCAAGGCATGCTGGTCGTTGTCGCCGCGCTCATTTATGCCGGGGTCGGCAAGCGGAGTGCACGTTGATGTCCGTAAATTTTAGTTTGATTGTTGCTTTCCCAACAAATCCAGTGACTTAAGCCGAAAGTCTGCTTGTGGTTTGTTTTCGCCGGGATGCTTGGCCACAGGTTGCGCTCTGGGGCTCATTTCCTTGTCGTATCGGTAGAATACGCCCGGTCGGCGAGGGGTGTCGATCCGGGCTATGGATAAGCAGGGGTTGGGGCACTTCCATTCTCTGCCAGAAGATCGCGGAGAGCCAGATAGTGTTGAGTAAAGGCCGCTATGGCTTCAGGGAAGACGGACGATTTCGATCCAATTTGCACCGTTGCCAACGTCGTAACGCCCGACACCTTGCAGTGAGCCATTTTTTTGACCGATACTGTAGACAGAGATCTTTTCAGATTTCTCCCCCGCCGCGATCAGGAACTGACCCGTCGGATCAATGCGAATACCGCGTGGCTGTTTTTCGGTTGCAATGGAGCCAACCCGGGTCAGCGCGCCCGTATCAGCGGCTACGGCAAAGATCGCAATCGTGCTGGTCGAACGCTCTGACGCGTAGAGGAACTTTCCGTCAGGCGTGATGTCGATATCGGCAGCCCAAATCTTTGGCTGAGGAGCAGCCGCAGGCGCGGGAGTTTGGATTGCTGTCGCAGGCGCATTAAACGCGGGTGGTGCAGGAGGCGCGACGCCTTTTTCAAGGCCGGCATCGGCTGTCAAAACTGTAACCGTCTCTTTTTCTGTCAGAGTTCCTGTGGCGGCGTCTAGCGCGAAATGAATGACATCGCCGCTCAGTTCCGTGACGACATAAACCGATTTGTTGTCGGGCGAGACCCGAATGTGACGTGGTCCCTGTCCCGCTTTTGTTGCAACGCTCGCGGGCTTATTGGGTTCAAGCATTCCGGTTTCGTCATTCAGAACATACTGCAGAATGACATCGGAGCCGAGGTTTGAAGCGAACACATATTTCCCGGTCTTGTCACTCACGATCGAGTGGGCGTTTCTCCCTGTCAGGATGACTTGCTTGACACCTTCCTTGACAAGGCCATCAGCACCTATCGGCAAGGATGCAATCTTGTTTCCGCCATAGGATGCGAAGAATAGCAGCCGACCACGTTTTTCTATCGACACATAGGGCATACTGTCTGGTAGTGCCGCCACGGCCTTCTCCGTCAACCCACCCGTGTCCTGGTTGATGTCATATGACACAACGCGGTAGGGCTGCGACCGAACAACAGCATAAAGATGAGTGGCATCGCTGCTGACGGCCAAAGGCATGACAGAAAAGCCAGCCTTCACCTTGCCGGCTGGCGTCAAGGCTCCCGTTTTTTCATCCATACTATAGGTGTTGATGTCTCCGTCTGTTGCCGCGGACACATAGACCATTGTTCTAGCCAGAGCTACGGTTGCATTCGCAAAAAGGCTACTCGCAACCATGATGGAGGTTGCCGCGAAAAATGTGATCTTTCTCATTACATCAACTCTCCGTTCTTGTTTATCGGCTTCATCGGCAGCATTGTCTGGCAGCCGGTTACACGCCCAGGCGTCCTTCCCGACAAAACCAGACTTCAGCACGTCCGCGATCAGACTTCATGGACGTCAAAGCGTGCAGAGTTTCTTGCACCAATTCTGTCCTGATTGAGCCTTCAGAAAATTCGCTCCTGAGGCCAGTGACGCATGAATCACGATATACGGAACACGCTTTTTGAAGCGAGGTCGGGCAGATTCAATTCGTACAGAAAACAGAACGGGACCTTGCCCCGCTGACCGTAGCCTAGGAATTGTAGGCATCGAGGGCCTGAAGCAAGGCTGCGGTGTAACCATAACAATAGGCAAAAGCGACGCCTTGTGGATCACGGCCAGAAATGGTGGGAACATGGTCGGGCATGATCATGTATTTGTAGCCCACTTCTTTGTAGACTTTCAGCGATCGTGCCATGTCCATGTCGCCTTCATCCGGAAAGGTCTCCATGAACGAAAGTTTTTTGCCGCGAATGTTACGGAAGTGAAGATTGAAAATCTTGTTCCGGCTGCCAAACCAGCGAATAACGTCATCGATTTCGTCACGGGGATTATCGAGCATTTCGCCGACAGTTCCCTGACAAAAATTTAGGCCGTGATAGGCGCTTTCACGCATCATGACGAATTTCTTAAGACCGTCTACGGTTCCAAGAACGCGGGTCACCCCTTTGTAACCCGGCGGCGTATAGGGATCGTGCGGATGGCAGGCAAGGCGAATACGGTTCGCTTCGGCGACAGGCACGACCCGTTCGAGAAAATAGTCGATCCGCTCCCAGTTTTCATCTTCCGAGAGAATGCCTGCCTGACCGGGCGCTGCATTCTGATCAGTTTTGTCCCAGCGGAAGGATGCATTCCTTGAACCGCCTCGTCCAGGCTCATCGGGGGTGCGGGGAATGCCGATGAGATTGAGATTGTATTTGGCTGCAGGAATACCGGCTTCGGCAAGGTTTTCAATCAGTTTGCAGATTGCATCGATCTGGCGATCACGGTTTGGACCGGCCAGCAGAATATCTGGATATGTGGCTGTTTCAATCGGGCTTGAAGGCAAGGGAAGCTGGATCATATCCAGTGTCAGACCAAAGCTTTCAACTTTCTCACGTAAGCGTTTGAGGTCGTCGAGGCTCCAGCTGTCCATCGGGCCATCTGGGTCCGCACAGATATTATTAATGCCAAGCTGCGACCATATCCGATAATCATCATCGTCCCGGGCTGCCAGTTGCGTGCCAACATACATGTCATTCCTCCTGATTGTTCTGAAAGAGATAATACCTCTTAGGGCAATTGTCGAGTTGCAATAATTCTCAATATCCGAGGTTCTCCCATAAGCAAGCCCTGTCATATTGTTGCAACTGGAGTACGATTTAGAGTCCGCGTCCAAAGTCACTTATCAATGATCTTTAACTATCTGAAAAATATTATTTATATAAAAATGTCTAATATTACCTTGAGTTTAAATCATGATTTGATATTTCTTTTTGATTGTATGCTTTTCTGGAAATGCCACTGTCTTGCTTTTCGAAAAGCCGCGTTCCACTTCCATCTGCGCGCAAACACAGCTTGCGCGTCGAGCGATATTAGGGTTCACTAAGGACAGAGGATACGGCCCAAAGCTTAAGACATCATACTAGATTCTCGCCGGCGGCGATAATTATACGCAATCATCGTATGACTTGTCTGGCGCCGAAGCGACCATTTTGGAGAGGAAACCTATGACCCTAATTTGTTCCAATCGTGTTTTTGCAGCAACGCTTTCTTTAGCGCTTGCCACGGCCACGGCAGCCACCGCAGCCACCCCGAATGATCAACTCGTTATTGGCACTTCACTTGCCCAGGTGCTCTCGCTTGATCCGCAGCAAGCTACTGAAGTCAAGACGCAGGAGATATTGGCCAACACCTATGATCGCCTTGTTTTCGCTGATCAGAAGGACGGTAACAAAATCAAGCCGCAACTGGCCGAAAGCTGGCAGGTTGATGACAAGGGTATCACCTTCAAACTCAAAGATGCGAAATTCTCATCCGGAAATCCGGTAACCTCCAAGGACGTCGTGTTTTCCATCGTCCGGCTTTTGAAGCTCGATCAATCTGCAGCGACCAATTACAAGACGGCCGGGTATACTGCTGCTAATATTGAAGGCCTTGTTTCCGCTCCCGACGAAAAGACATTTCGGATAGAGCTGACCGATAAGGTTATCCCTGAAGCGCTCCTCTATCGTCTCGCCATGGGTGTATCATCCGTCGTGGACAGTGTGGAGGTCCAAACGCACGTCAACAACAACGACTACGGCAATGAGTGGCTCAGAACCAAGACCGCAGGTTCAGGTCCTTACGTGTTGCGCCGCTGGACACCCAATGACATTGTCCTGCTGGAAGCCAATGATGATTATCGCGACGGTAAACCCACCATGCGCCGCATTGTGATGCGCCATGTCCCCGAAAGTCAGGCCGCCCGTCTGATGCTCGAGCGCGGCGATATCGATATTGCCAGTGCCCTGACCGCCGCGGATGTCAAGACGTTCGAAACGAACACAAGCTTTGTCATCGACAAGGTCAAGACCGGTGGCTATTACGTCCTCGCAATGAATGCAGGCGCTGAGCCATTCTCCAAGCCTGGCGTCCGGGAAGCGATTGCTTACGGCATCGATTATAAAGGCATAGCGAATACGATTTTGGGGTCATACGGTCGTGTCCGAAACGTTCCGGTGCCAGAAGACTGGGCAGGTGCCATTGCTAACCCCGATTGGTCTTTCCAGCCTGAAAAGGCCAAGAAGCTTCTGGCAGATGCCGGCTATCCGGATGGCTTCACGGTAACGTTAAAAACAATCTCGCAAACACCGCGTGTGGATATGGCAACGGCCATTCAGGCCAACCTCGCCGACATCGGTATCAAAGTGACCATCCAGCAGGGTAATGGCGCGGACATTGTCGCAGCACACCGGGCGCGCAATTTCGATCTGCTTATTCCGCAAACCGGCTCGTTCATGCCGACTGCACTTGGTTCGCTGGATAACTTTGCGTCCAATCCCAACAACTCCAAGGAAGCTAACAACGCAGGCAACTTTGTCTGGCGTTCTGCATGGGACATTCCAGAGCTGAATGCTCTTCGCGAGCAGGCTAACAGCGAAAGGGATGATACCAAGCGCATGGAGCTCATCAAACAGATCCAGGAAAAGTTCATCGCGTTGAAGCCTGCCGTCTTGCCGATGTTTGAACGCTTTGAACCCATCGTGCTGACTAGCCGGCTGAAGGGTTACAGCGGCCATCCATGGTCTTTGACCCGCGTTGAAGGCGTAACAAAATCCGACGCTCCATAATCAGGCCACTGCGCACATGAAAGAGTTTACTCTCATAGAGCTTGCCAAACGGGTCGGACATCTGCTGATAAGCCTGTTCGTGCTGCTGATCGTTACCTTCGTGATTGGTCGCATTTTGCCGACCGATCCCGTCGGTGCGATCGTCGGCGAACTGGCCGATCCCGCAGCCTATCAGGCGATGCGGGAACGGCTAGGTCTGGACCTGCCGCTTTATCATCAGTTCTGGTTGTATATGACCTCCCTTCTTCGGGGAGATCTCGGGACCGCGATCCTGACCGGCAACCCCGTAACCGAGGACCTCAAGAACGCTTTCCCGGCGACTTTGGAACTCGCAACATTGGCCGTTATCATATCGACGCTGCTGGGCGTTCCCCTCGGCATGACCGCTGCTTTCTTTCGCGACAGCTGGTTTGACAAGTTCACACGGGTTATCTCGCTCGTTGGTCACTCTATTCCGGTGTTCTGGTTCGGCATCGTGGGCCTTGTGATCTTTTATGCAGGGCTCCAGTGGGCTGGCAGTCCCGGGCGTGTGGATGTCTATCTGGAAGGACTTGTTGAGCCCAGAACCGGCCTGCTTCTGATCGACAGCCTTTTGGCAGGCGATACGGAGGTGTTCTGGAATGCAGTTCATCATATTATTCTTCCCGCTTGTATCCTCGCCTATTCAGCAATGGCTTACATTACCCGCATGACCCGCAGCTTCACCTTGGAGCAATTGAACCAGGACTATGTGGTCGCCGCACGTGCCAAGGGCGCTTCGAGCATGCGAATCGTGTCGCGCCACCTCCTGCCAAATATTGCCGTACAGCTCATCACCGTTCTCGCAATCTCCTATGGCGGCTTGCTCGAAGGCGCAGTGGTTACGGAGATCGTGTTTTCATGGCCCGGCATTGGTCAGTATATGACCAATGCATTGATGACGGGCGATATGAATGCGGTCCTGGCCGGGACGCTCATCATCGGACTGATTTTCATGATGCTCAACTTCCTCTCCGACCTCGCTTATCTGATTTTCGATCCCCGTACGCGAGAGGCCACGACATGAACACAAATCAAATCCTGGCCGCCCCTCGCCAGACCTCGGGCGCTTTCAGTCGCGCTATGGCGAGCCTCAAGAGCTTCTTCAAAAAGCTGGCGGATGAACCCTTGGGCATGTTCGGTTTTATCGTGCTTCTGCTTCTGGTCATCGTTGCAATCCTTGCCCCGTGGATAGCACCCTATAGTGCGACCTCACAAAATCTGTCACAGGCACTGCAACCCCCAAGCCTCTCCCACTGGGCGGGAACCGATGAGTTCGGACGCGACATTCTTTCGCGACTGATCTACGGCACGCGTATCACCATCCAGACAGTCCTTGCCGTTTCTCTGATCGTCGGTCCAATTGGACTGTTCATCGGGATTGTTGCCGGCTTCGCAGGTGGACGTATCGATGCTTTCCTGATGCGGGCGACGGACATCGTCCTCAGCTTTCCCTCGCTCATCCTCGCTCTCGCGTTCGCAGCGGCGCTCGGAGCCGGCCTCAACACCGCAATCATTGCCATTTCGCTGACTGGATGGCCACCGATTGCACGACTGGCCCGCGCAGAGACGCTCGTGGTGCGCAACACGGACTATGTGGCTGCGGCCAGACTTTATGGTGCATCCAGCACCAGACTGCTGTTGCTCTACATCGCACCGATGTGCATTCCCTCTGTGGTGGTTCGGCTGACGCTCAGCATGGCTGGCGTCATTCTGACGGCTGCGGCGCTGGGTTTCCTTGGCCTGGGTGCGCAACCACCGGATCCTGAGTGGGGCGCGATGATTTCCAACGGGCGCAAATTCATGCTGGATAACTGGTGGGTGGCCGTTATGCCGGGCATCGCCATTCTCGTCACCAGCCTTGCGTTCAATCTTGTCGGCGATACGCTTCGCGATATTCTGGATCCACGCCATGCCCGATAACGAAAGCATTCTTAAAGTTCAGGACTTGTCCGTCCGCTTCGGGCGAGCCGCAATCCCGGCTGTTCGGAACGTAAGCTTCAACCTTGGCGCAGAGCGTGTCGGTATCGTTGGGGAGTCCGGCTCTGGAAAATCCACCCTCGGCCGTGCAATCATGCGGCTCTTACCGCCCTCGGCAAGGGTCGAAGCTTCGACACTTGATTTCGAATCCTCGCCGTTGCTGTCTCGTAGCGAAAAAGCAATGCGAGGCCTTCGCGGCAACCGCATAGCGTTGATCATGCAGGACCCCAGATATTCCCTCAATCCCGTGTTGAGGGTCGGCAAACAGGTGGCCGAAGCGGCCCTTCTTCATCAGAAGATCGGCAAAAAACGCGCTTTCGAACTTGCGGCTGAGATGCTTGGAAACGTGCGTATTGCCGATGTTGAGCGAACCATGGATCTTTATCCGCACCAGATTTCCGGCGGCATGGGCCAGAGGGTGATGATTGCAATGATGTTGCTCGCCAAGCCGCGCCTCGTCATTGCCGATGAGCCGACATCGGCTCTGGATGTCAGTGTCAGAGGCGATGTACTGCGACTTCTCGACCAGCTGGTGCGAGAGAACAACTCGGCCCTTCTCCTGATCAGCCATGACATTCGCATGGTGGCATCCTTTTGCGAGAGAATCCTCGTCATGTATCAAGGGCAAGTCATTGAAACACTGCACAGCCTTGATGAGGCAAAACATCCCTACACGCGAGGTCTGATCGCTGCCATGCCGGATCCCAGGCGCCCTGTTGCCCGTTTGCAGGTTCTGGACCGGAAAACAATCAATGCGGCGGGGAGCCTATGATGATTGAGGTCAAAGACCTGTCTGTTTCGTTCGGTCAAGGCGATTCGCGCAAACAGATCGTAAAATCGGTGTCCTTCTCGGTCAACAAGGGCGAGACTCTGGGCATTATCGGGGAATCGGGTTGTGGCAAATCCACCGTCCTGCGCTCGCTCGCAGGGCTGGACCGGCATTGGCAGGGAACGATATCCCTTGCGGGAACGAACGTCGATCGCGAACGCAGCAAGGAACATTTATTGCTGGCGCAGATGGTGTTTCAGGATCCGTATGGATCTATCCATCCCCGCCACCGCATTGAACGCGTGCTTGCAGAACCAATTCGCGCGATGAACAGGGGGAGCGGCTTTGACCGCGTCGCGAGTGCCTTGGAACAGGTCGGATTGCCAACCAGCTTCGCTGATCGTTTTCCCCATCAATTATCGGGTGGACAGCGCCAACGCGTGGCAATCGCCCGTGCTCTGATGCTGGAACCGGACATCCTGCTTCTGGACGAGCCCACGTCGGCACTCGATGTTTCAGTTCAAGCCGAAGTGCTCAATCTTCTCTGCGATTTGAGAGACGAGCGAGCGCTCACCTATGTGCTGGTGAGCCATGATCTATCGGTCATCGCGCATATGTGCGATCGGGTCCTGGTGATGAAGGACGGTACTTTTGTCGACGAATTGACCCGATCCGATTTGCAACAGGGCATTACGAACGTCCCGTACTCGAAGATGCTTTTCGAGGAATCCATCAGCGGGTAAGGCGACCGGTGCAAAGGGCCAATCGAGCTCCGTCTGGTCGCTCGTCTGCGCCAGGCGCACCGCTTTCTTGTCCAATTCCTTGGTGAAATTCTTATGCTTCGGCATTCCGGCTTCCTGTCGACTCAAGAAACCTCTCCACTTTACCGATGCAAGTCCACCATGCCTTCTTCAGCGCTTTTGAGTTGGGCAACCATCCGCAGCCTGACGGAGCGTGAAAGACCATGAATTTATTGCTTTTGAGGGATAGCGAGAGGTTCTTCAGAACGGCCATCGCCCCATAGAGCTCGGTCACGCTCTTTCGATCTGCGCCGTCATGTCGCCAGAGCAGAGGCGCTAAGACTGCTCGGTGCTAAGGCGAGCCGCTTTCACGCGATCGTAAAACCAAGACGATCAAGACCGCGTTGAACTTCAGGCGCGGTCATGAACAGTCTCCAAAGCAGGCCTGTACGATAATTTTCCATCATAGCGACGATTGGCCCCTGGTCGATTGCAAGATGAGTATCGGCAATCCACCCTGATCCGGGCGAGAACGCGTCAACGAGCCCGTAGCGCCCCATGAGTTTACCGTCTGCGAAATTCAGGAAAGCCGTTGCGGCACGGGACACTTCCTCTGGAAGAAATGGAAAGCTCGACAGGGCAGCGGTTGGCGATATCACGTCATTGTCGTCCGTGGGAGAGTGGACCCGGTAACCTCCAGGACTATCGCTTGCCGTCATTCCCCACAGGTTTTGGTCCGGGTACTTATCACAGCCATATCGATAGTGGATCTGCGTATGAGCCTTGATCTGGGCCCAGTAGTCGCAATAGGTATCGCTCAGGCCTCTGGGGTCAAGCGCGCAGAACGAGTATTGAGATAAAAACAGAGGCCCGCCATACGGTTCTCCCAACGGAAGCACGATGTCGAAATAGGCGTTGCCGTTTCTCATATCGCCTGACCGTGCCCAGCCAGCGTGATAATTGACGGGGTCGATGGCATGCTGCTCAGCGCCTGCTCCAAGCACATAGCAGATCAGCGCCTCGTTCCAGCCAGTGATCGGAATGTTGCGGCTCCACCTGTGTTTCTTGCTCCAGTGCCACCACATCGGACCGTCGCCGCCGCGCGTGTACCACTTCCATTCCACGCCTGTGATCAATGCATTGGCTCTTTGTCGGAACCGTGTTTCATCCATCGTCGGGCGGGAGAAATATTGGCGAGCACAGATCAGGCCTTGCAGCAGCAGACCGGTTTCGACCAAATCACCGCCGTCATCCTTGGAACCAAAAGGAATGACTTCGCTCGTTTCGGCGTGCAGAAAATGAGAGAATGCACCGTGAAACCTCTGAGCCCTGTGCAAAGATTCCGCGATCGCGGTGGCGCGTTCCAACGCTTGGCTGCGCGTAATCCAGCGTCGCTCACTGCCAACCAGAACAGAAAGCAGTGCAAAGCCTGTCCCCGATACCGATGCGATGTCGTTGATAACCGTTCCATCGGAACGTATGCGATCTCTGGCCAATCCAGATGTGGGGTGACTTCCAAGCCAGAAATATTCGAACGTACGAAATTGAATTCTATCAATATCTTTTGAAAGTAAGTGACTGGACGCGGGACCAGTGTCTGTCGGTGGCATAAAGCGCTCAGCTCCTTTTAAGAACACGCTGCATGTCTTCATATAGGAGCGGTACGGCTTTTCCACACCATCCAATCGGATTATTGTCCAATATCAGCCGTCATCGATCAGAACCCAGCTGCGTCGCCCATTGAGGTGGTCTTCCATGGACGATCTTGCAGTCTCCTCCAGGCGCTGCAGTAACAGTCAACGATGTCGGCGTAGGATTTGAATATACGGTTCGAGAACCAGTTGGCGTGCATGAGTTGCCTGATGTTTTCGGATCGCTGAGCTTGTTGGACATGTGCCACCCTGTGTGAACCATGACGAGGATAGCGTGTGCGTCATCGGCGACGTTGCGGGGTATCACGGGCAGATGTGGGTTCATGGCATGGGTGTCAGATCCGCCATGGCTTCTCGAAAAATACCCACAGAGCGCAATATCTCCTCGTGACTAAACATTTCGCGCTTTTTCAGCGTCACTGGAGACGGAGTCCCATGACGCAAGATATCGTTCGCGATATGGGCTAGCAGATCGGAACCAGGCTCGGGGAGCCCGGCCTTCATCCCTCGTTGGACAGTGGATGTCTTTGCAAGAACTGGAAAACATGAGAGACGACACGCTCAGTCTCGATATCGGGAAAGAAATGTCCACCTGGGACGGCATGAACCTCAAGGTTGGCACAGAACGGGATCCAGACCGACGGCATGTCATAGAGCCTGGCCATGGCACCTGACTCTCCGTACAGGACCAATGATGGCGCTGCTACCAGCCGGTCGCGATCTTGGAGGTCATTGGCAAAGTCGACTTTCACAGCGGCTCTGTAGTCGTTGCAGCTTCCAGAAATTGCATCATGGTCATGCCAAGATGCACGATATGCCAACAGTTGATCCTCTGCGAAATCCGTCGCTGTCGCCCCGCCCCAGCCGAAAAGACAGGTCTCGTAAAACAGATCCGGATTGGCCTTGATCATTTCCTCCGGAAACGGTGCTGGTTGCGCAAGGAAAAACCAATGCCAATAGCTTTGCGCAACCTCCTTTCGAAGATCACTCAGCAACTCGACAGTGGGCACGATGTCCATCAGCGTCACGCTCGCAACAGCGCCTTCGTGATCCAGACAAAGACGGTGGGCAACACGCGCACCCCGGTCATGACCAACCACATGAAACCTATGGTGACCGAGGCGACGCATCAGTTCCACTTGGTCCGCAGCCATCGCGCGAAAGCTGTAGTTTGACTGGTTCGCGTCGGCCACTGGCTTGGATGACTGTCCGTAGCCGCGAAGATCCGCGCACACCACCCGGTAGCCGAGTGAGACGAGTGCTGGCGCGATTTTCGCCCAGAGCGCTTTGTTTTGTGGAAACCCGTGTAGCAATAAAACGGGATCCCCAATGCCTGCGGCAACATAGGAAATTTCGACACCGTTGACTGAGAGCGAACCGCTTTCAAAATCCGCAAATAGTGTCATGGGTCAAGCAACAATCTTGTCGACAGACACGCTGCGGTCCTGTGGACTGGCTGAAGCGGTC
Organism: Agrobacterium sp. rho-8.1; assembly: GCF_033957725.1. Taxonomy (NCBI): domain Bacteria; kingdom Pseudomonadati; phylum Pseudomonadota; class Alphaproteobacteria; order Hyphomicrobiales; family Rhizobiaceae; genus Agrobacterium; species Agrobacterium sp. rho-8.1. The sequence goes on along the minus strand of NZ_CP192789.1, from coordinate 250,499 downwards.
ACAGCAACACCAACGAGATCGCTCACGTCGTTCAGGCGTTTGGCTTGCTCCTGCGAAAGCTGGATCGAGACCGCGCCGATATTGGCCTGCAACTGCGCCAGCGACCGTGGGCCAATCATCGGTACAGCGCCATGAATACCGGCCCAGGCAATCGCGACGCGGTCAGGACTTGTCTCGAGTTCCCCGGCGATTTCAAGCACAGTATCGAGAATGCGCGTGCGCTGCTCGCTGTTCTCGGCCTGGAAGACGCGCCCCCCCATTTTTTCTGCACGGCCAATTTCGCCGTTTCGATATTTGCCGGTCAGGACACCACCACCAAGGGGAGACCATGTTACAATACCGAGACCAAGTGCCTTGGCGGCCGGAAACAAATCGGCTTCGGGTTCGCGATGCACGAGGCTGTGCTCGAACTGCGCTGCGGCAATCGGTATTGCGCGGGTGAGTTCAGCGATGGTCACGGCGCGCGCAAGCCGCCAAGCCGGAAAATTCGACAGACCTGCGTAAAGAATTTTGCCAGCGCGGGCGAGGTCATCAAGCCCACGAACAATCTCTTCTGACGGGGTCAAGCCATCAGGATGATGAACCCAGAAAATATCGATCCGCTCGGTTTTTAGACGCTTGAGGCTGCTTTCCAGTGATGCGACCATAGCTTTACGGCTATTCCCTGTCATGAGACGGTCCGCATTGGGGGTCGCTCCATTGGTGTATTTGGTCGTCAGCACGAAATTTTCACGACGATCGCGCAACAGTTCTCCGATGATCTCCTCCGATTGGCCGAACTGATAGATGTCAGCTGTATCGATGAAATTGCCACCCGCCTCGGCATAGGCATTGAAGATTGCAGCGCTTTCTTCCGGTGTGGCGCCATGTCCCCAGCCTGTGCCGAAGTTAGCAGTACCAAGCGCGATTTGTGATACGCGCAAGCCGGTGTTTCCAAAGCTGGTGTAGTTCATGACATTTCCTTTTCAGGGGCCGGTCAGGCCATTTTGGGTTTGTGGGTGAGATCCGTTTTTTGAATGGCGAACACTGCGATGGCAGCAATCAGGCAAATCAAACCCGCAATATAAAAAGCGGGAAGATAGGTGGCGTAGAGACTGCGGGTTAGCCCCGCGCCCCAGGCGGCAAGAGCCGCGCCGATCTGGTGGCCGAAGAAGACCCAGCCGAAAACGATGGTCGCATCAGGCCCGAATTTCTCCGCTACCAATTTGACAGTGGGTGGAACGGTCGCCAGCCAATCAAGACCGTAGAAGACCGTAAAAATGGTGAGCTCATAGAACCCGAAATCGGTGTAAGGCAGATAGAGAAGCGAGAGGCCGCGTAGGGCGTAGTACCAGAACAGCAACCAGCGGCTGTCGAACCGGTCTGATAGCCATCCAGAGCCAATGGTGCCGATGAAATTGAAGGCCCCGATAGCTGCAAGCATGCCGGCGGCCATGACAGGTGCAATGCCGAAATCACCGCAGATGGCAACCAGATGGGTCTGCACAAGCCCGGTTGTTGTTGCCCCGCAGATAAAGAAGGTGCCGAATAAGATCCAGAATGTGCCGGACTTGGCAGCGATACGGAGCACGCGAATAGGTGCGACAAGCGTTTTTGCGAGCGATGGTGCGTGCGGTTCCGGCACAGGCGCTTCCGTCGCGCCGTAGGGCAGGAGGCCGATATCGGCAGGCCTGTCGCGCATTAGAAAGAGAACGACGACGGCGCTGAGGCCAAGCAACGCCAGCAGCAGACTGAGCGCAATGCGCCAGCCCCATGCTTCGGAAAGCGTGGCGAAGGCTGGGAGAAATATGACTTGCCCGGTGGCCACGCTGGCGCTGAGCAGGCCGATGACCAGACCGCGCTTGGCGACAAACCAGCGGGTGGCGACAGTCGCGCCAAGGACCATTGCCGTGAAGCCTGTTCCCAGCCCCACAACGACACCCCAAAGAAGGAACAGCTCGGCCAGCGTGGTCATCGCGAAGGATCCGACTACACCAGCCGCGATCAATGCAAGCGCGAAAACGGAAACGCGCTTCACCCCAAAACGTGTAATAAAGGCCGCGGCGAAGGGGCCGACGGCGCCGAAAAGAAGGAAGCGAATGGCAAAAGCCGCAGAAATATCGGCGACGTCCCAGCCGAATTCCTTCTGTAATGGGCCGATCAGGACACCCGGCGCGCCAACGGCACTTGCGCCAACCATCATGGTCAGAAAGGTCACCGCAACGATCACCCAGCCATAATGAATGCCGCGCTTCGACAAGGCGTATGCCATTGGCGACGTATTTGAAGCAGCGGGAGTTGGGTCTGCCATAAAGCTTCCTTATGCGGGTATATACATCATTTTGATTAAAAATCAGATCGAACGAAGGATATCCTGAAGCGCAGTCATCTTGATCGGGCCAAGCCGTTTTTCCATCGCAGCCTGACAATCGTCCCAGACAGGCCCGGCAATCTCCAGCATCTCCGTTCCTGCTTGGGTCAGCATGATGAGTGCCTCACGCTGATCGACGTCGCCACGGCGGGTTTCAACAAGCCCCATGCGCTCTATGACCTTAACATTTCTGCCAATCGTGGAGCGGTCAAGATATGCCTCTCGGCCAAGTTCACTGAGGCTTATGGGCTGCAAGCGTTCGATACGCCGCAACATCGAAAATTGCGCGACGTTAATGCCGACCGGCGAAAGCGCCTCGTCATAGAGTGACGAAACCTTCCGGGTCGCTTCGCGCAGCATTGTTGAATAACAGTGGGCCATAATGCGTGCATATACCCCCAAATTTTTTGTGTCAATATACTTTGAATATGCCCGTGGGCATGGTCACAAACCCAGATGTTTGACCAGCAGGCAATGTGCGAGACGAGGACCGCTAAGTGTCGACGTCTCGCAGGCGGGTGTGAACAGCATCGCTCGCGTCTTTACCCGTGAAGGTAGACAACGGGCACTGATTCCAGGGCCGTTACATCGGGGGCACAACGCCATTGGTGCCGACGACAACGCGGCCGCTTGACATCGATCCGTCAGCAGCCTTTTCCGATGGTACGAACACGGTCGCGCCTGCCTTTATGTCGGCGACGACGGCAGGTGCGAATGTGACGATAGGCGTGCCTTGAGGGATGGTGATCTTTTTCTCTTTTCCCTGATAGGTTAACGTAACGGTGTGGCCATCAATCGATTTGACCGAATCTGCGACCGTTGCGTTGGTCATGGAGCTATTTGGCTTCAGATCCCAGGCATAGCTTCCTTCGCCAGTACCCTTCATGGCTGCCGGAAAAATCAGGACTTCCAGGGCGCCGTCTCCACCGTCTGCCTTAGGCAATGATGCGATGCCCACAAAATCGCCGGGCTTGATATCATCAATAGATGCCTTGGCGACGCTCGAAACCTTGAAGTCATCCTTCAGCACGATCATGGCATCACTACCTTCTCGGGTCTTGACGGACAGGGTTTTGCCTTCGAGGCTTTCGACGGTGCCTCGGACACGGACCTGATCGGCAGCATAGGTGGCAGAGCCAACGGATAGGGCGAGCAACATGCCCGCGATGACCGATGTGCGGGTTCCGACGATGATTTTGGAAACGGACAGCATATCTTCTTCCTTTCAAAGCCCTATCGATTCAAACCACCGGTAAACGCGGGTTGGAAATCTGCCGGTGTAATTTCCTTATTAAGGGAAACCATTCCTGTGTCAGATCGTAAAGATTGTTGGCCAGCGGTTGTTCCGCGTGCAGTTTGGAAAAAGCGATCTCACCCCCCTGCCTCTAAGCTGAGCGGCCCTCTTGGAGTGACCAGTGTGGGGTTGTTACCTCAAGTCGTTTATCATGGATTTTGCAAACGGCACACGGTTCAGCGCACCTTGGGTCGAGCGCCCCATGGCTTCTCGATGATGCTTTTTAGCCGGTGCTAGCGGACTGAACTTCTCGTTTCCACAATGGAGGCAAGAAGGGCTGCACCGACTGGAATAATATCATCGTCAAACTTGTAGGATGGATTATGCAGCGGAGCGCTGTCCTCCTGGCCAATGAAAAAATAAGCGCCCGGAACGATCTTTAGCATATCCGCGAAGTCTTCGCTTGCCATGAAAGGTGGGCAATTCGCCGCCACCTGTTTTTGCCCCAGAAGCGAACTCGCTATGTCAACCACCGACTGCGTTTGAACAGGATGATTGTGAAGCACGGAAAAGACGTCGCGGATATCGACTTGGATTTCGACCCCGTAGAGCTCCTCGCAGCCTTTTGAAACCTGACGCATCTTTTTACGCACAAGCGCTCGCGTCCCTTCATCCAGAGCGCGGATCGTTCCACCCAGCTCCACCAAGTCTGGAATGACGTTATAGGCTGATCCCGCGGATATCTTCGTCACCGAAATGACGGCCGACGATATGGGAGAGACGTTTCGCGAGACAATTGTCTGGAAGGACTGAATAAGTGTATTCATGACAATGACAGGGTCGACCGTCGTGTCCGGCAGCGCAGCGTGGCCTCCTTTGCCCTGGATACGAATATCGAAGAAGTCTGCTCCCGCCATCGCTGGGCCGTTAGAGATGGCAACCGTTCCCTTGGGATGATGGGGTGCGTTGTGAAGCGCGTAGATTTCATCACATGGAAAACGCTTGAAAAGTCCATCTGAAATCATCGCCCGCGAACCGCCCAGCCCTTCTTCGGCAGGCTGGAAAACAAACATCGCGGTCCCGGCGAAGTTTTTCGTTTCAGCAAGGTAACGGGCAGCACCGAGAAGCATTGTCATGTGTCCGTCGTGCCCGCAGCCATGGAACCGGTTTTCAATTCGGGATCGGTATGGCAGATCGGTCAACTCCTGCATCGGCAAAGCATCCATATCTGACCGCAGCGCAACCGTCGGGCCGTCACCATTCCTTAGCAAACCAACGAGGCCTGTTTTGCCGATGCCGCGATGAACGTCTATGCCAAGGGCGTCTAGGTAGGTCGCGACAACATGGGAGGTACGTTCCTCTTCAAACCCGATTTCCGGATTTTGATGAAGATCGTGGCGAATGGAGACGAGATCGGGAAGAAATCCTGTGATGTGATCTATAATCGACATGGGGTATGGATCCTAAGCTTGTTCGCGTCGCAAATGGCATGCGACATCGGTGCCATTGCTCGTAGGCTCGAGTTGAGGCCGATCTGTCCAGCAGCGCTCAATCTTGATGGGACAGCGCGTAACAAAAGGACACCCTGAAGGTGCTGCAAGCGGACTTGGAATTTCGCCCGACAGAACGATCTTCTTACGTGCTCTTTGCGCCACGGGGTCTGCCAGCGGAATAGCCGATAGCAGCGCCTCCGTGTAGGGATGGCGCGGTGAACCGTATACGTCATCCGTCCTTCCCCGCTCGACGATGGTGCCGAGATACATGACCACGACATCGTCGGCTATGTGACGAACAACGGACAAATCATGAGAAATGAACAGGTAGCTCAAGTTCAGCTCTCGTTGAAGCTTCATCAGAATGTTCAGAACCTGCGAACGGATCGAGACATCAAGGGCAGAAACGGGCTCGTCGCATACGATCAGTTTGGGCGATAGTGCAAGCGCCCTCGCAATGACAACACGTTGTCTTTGACCACCGGATATCTCGTTCGGAAATCGGCTTGCCTGCGTGGCTGGAAGACCGACCATCTCCATAAGCTCAGCTACTCGTTTTGCGCGATCAGCGCGCGACCAGCTACGGATCCTCAAGGGTTCACCAATGCTGTCTGCAATCGTCATTTTCGGATTGAGGGCCGCACTCGGATCCTGAAAAATAATCTGCATCTCATTTGATATGAGGTCATTGCGCGCTTGTGGCTGCATGGAATGCAGAGGTTTTCCTTCGAAATGGATTTCGCCACTTGTGACGGACGCAAGCCCCAGAATTCCGTATCCTGTAGTTGATTTTCCGCATCCGCTTTCGCCAACGAGCGCCAGCGTCTTGCCGCGCTCGATGTCTATCGAGACTCCATCCACGGCCTTTAGCACCGCGCGCCCACCGGAGGCTGCTGGTTGGCTCACGTTGAAATGGATTTTCAGGTCCTTGACGGAGAGAATGGGAAAGGTCATGCCAGTTCAACCGTTCTTTCGGCGTGCCAACATTCACGCAGGTGAGTAAATCCCTCGACGGTGCTGCTACCTAGCGCAGGCTCGATGGCTGGCTGTGTTTCGCAAATCGCGTCGCTCAATGGACAGCGATTACGAAAACGACAACCATCAGGCCAGTTGCCGACATCGGGAACGGTGCCTTTTATGGTATTGAGTTCGGTCTTGCGTTCACCCGAAAGCTTGGGGATCGTGGTCAGCAGCAGTTTTGTGTAGGGATGAGCTGGCGCTGCAAAAACGTCGTCAACCAACCCGGTCTCCACGATCCTTCCCGCATACATCACGGCGACCCGATCGGCCATTTCAGCGACGACGCCCATGTCGTGAGTGATCAACAGGATGGACATTCCCGTCTCCTCTCGAAGGCTCTTCATAAGATCGAGAATCGACGCCTGAATCGTCACGTCGAGTGCTGTGGTCGGTTCGTCGGCAATGAGAAGTTTCGGCTTCGAGATCAGTGCCGCCGCAATCGAGACACGCTGGCACATGCCACCGGACAGCTCGAACGCATACTGGCTGTAGCGCCGCTCAGGGTCGGAGATGCCCACGCGTCGCATGATCTCAATGGCGGTCTTTTTGGCCTCTGCCTTGCCTGTTCCCCGATTGAGAATGAGTGCCTCAGCAATCTGGTCGCCGACATGCATCAGGGGGTTGAGAGCAGCAATCGGCTCCTGGAAGATCACGGACATATTCGCGCTGCGAAAGGCTCGGCGCTCTTTTGGATGCAAATTGCCCACATCGACATCGCAGATTCGAAGATGGCCCTGCATTTTTGCCGCATCAGGTAAAAGACCCAGGATGGATAAGGCCGTCATGCTCTTGCCGCAGCCACTTTCACCGACGATAGCGAGTATTTCGCCTTGCTTGATCGAAAGCTCGATACCATCGACAATCGTGGCGCCATCGATGCTGACGCGCAGCCCTTCCACATCAAGCAGTGGCGCCGATTGCCCAACCATCACGTGACCTCCTTGCCGGTCTTGCTTTCAGCCGCCACATGGGCCCAAGGACTGTAGGGATGTGCTTGCCCGACACGCATACCGTCGTGTCTGATCATAACTGCCGATGGCACCGCAAAATTCACCGGGTAGAGGGCATTGTCGACAATCTCCACCGGATAATGTCGCGACACCGCAGTTGCTATATCGTCGGCATCACGCTGGTCAATTTTGATTGTCGGCGTGCTGCTGTCGATGCGGGGGCGATGAAACGCGTCCTCAAGCGTTAACCCGTAGTCGACAACATATGATACGAGCTGTGTCAGGGCCGGAAAGATCTGCCGACCACCGGCCGCACCGATGGCCATGAACGGGTTTCCATCTTTGCGCAGTAAAAGTGGACACATGTTTGCGAGCGGCTTCACACCTGCAGCAATTGAGTTCGGATGACCGGGACGCGGATCGAACCACATCATACCATTGTTCATCAAGAACCCAGTTTCCGGTAGAGAGACCTTTGATCCGAACCGAGATAAAAGCGTGTTGGTAAGCGACACCATGTTTCCGTGGGCATCGACCACGCTGATATGGCTCGTACAATCACCATCCGGTGTCGCGGCCTGTCCCATTGTGGTCAACCGTTTTTGATATGATGTGCGTGCGGCCTTTGCATAGGCAACGGCAGACGCCGCATTCGGCATTTCGTCAGCCACAAGAGAACTTGCAAGCAATTCCATGGCGTCGATGAAGCTTGGCCCGCCGCTCAATCCCGGCATGACGTTGATCTCGAACCCTCGATAATCCATCGTCTTGGGTTCGACCCAACGCGGCTGATAGGAGGCCAGATCCTCCATGTCTATGGGCGATCCACCCGCGTTCAGGTCACGCACGAGACTTGCAGCGACATCGCCTTCATAAAAGTCACGCGCACCCGCCTCTGCCAGCCGCCGCAGAACCTTGACCTTGGCATTCATGGGGCGATAAACGTCTCCAGCGCGATCCGATGTCCGGGGCGGTTTCCCGTTTTCCAGGAAAATATCAGATGTCGTCTGGAACCTCGACAGCGTTGCCCATTCGGTTGCGATGCAGAAACAGGCATACCAGTCCATCAGCAGTCCGCGCTCGGCGTGTTCCATAGCAGGGGCCAGCGCCTCGGCCCAACTTAATGTTCCGTAGCGCTGGAGTGCTTCGGAGAAGCCTGCAATTGTTCCTGGGACGCAGATGGACGGATAACCAATGAGATTGGCGTCGTCTTTCACACCAGGCCAATTGAACCAGTCGCCACCATGATCGCCAATGATCGGATAGTTTCCTGGATCCAGTTTGCGCGATGACGTCACGCCGAAATCCAGACCTTGGACATCGCCCGTCTTGACATCGGCATAAAGCAGAAACCCACCTCCGCCGATACCTGAAAGCCAAGGCTCCACAGTACTCAGGACAAGGCCGGTGACGATTGCAGCATCCATGGCGTTGCCGCCTCTCGCCAGAACATCTGCTCCAGCTTCTGCTGCGAAGCGGTTCTGGGCCGAGACGATGCCCGCGCGATTTTCGACGGAAGGCTTTTGTATTGTCCAGGTCTGCATGAGGTCATTCCATAGTTGTGCGGGTCTTGAACCCCACGGGTATTTCGGCATTGACACGATATTTGTCGTGATTTGGCGAGTTCTTGTGGTGGTTGGCTATGTCTCCGACAGTGGCAACCCAGACATCTTTTTCGCGGGTTACGAGGTCGAGTAGCTTTTCGAGAAGATGGATCCGATGCGCCCTGCCGGAAATCCAGTCATGGACCGTCAGCATCAGCATGCCGCCATAACGGTGCAGGTTTTGCCACTCGTCACGCCATATCTCGAATACAGCCTGTGGCGATGCAGGCGACCAGTTGTCGGCTCCACCGCCGAGAAACTTGAAATAAATGGCGTCGTCGATCGCCCATTGCACCGGAACCTCAACCATATCGTCGATGACGTATGGATGATCAAAACCCGACAGGGACGTATCGTACAGCCCGTGCCGTTTGATCTCCGCCAGCATATGCGGTGTCAATTCCCACGCGGGCGAGCGAAAACCGGCCGGTTTAATCCCAGTTTGGCGCTGAAAAATCTCGAGGGATGTTTCAAGCGCCTGGGAGAACTCGTCGTCACTGGTCTGCGAGACGATTTCATGAAAGTAGCCATGCAGACCGATTTCGTGGCCACGTTCGACCATGGCTGGCAACAGCTCCGGATAGAACTCGGCCACCGAACCCGGCACGAAAAAACTGCCTTTGATATCGTATCTCTCCAGCAGGTCGAAAATGCGCCAGATGCCGACACGTGGACCATAGCGCCGTTGCTCCAGTTGACCCAGGTATCGCGGCGACGCGTCGTCCCGATTTTGCCATAGCCATGGAGAATCGGCATCGACATCGACGGAGAACGAGAATGCGCTTTTCTTGCTGTCGGGCCACTGATAATCGGGCCATGGGCCCGAGTTCTTCAAAAGAGGTGTCAAAGTGCACTCCTCTTGTCTTGAAAGACCGTCATGACCCCTGCGGAGTTGCCGCCGTCAACTGTCAGCGTAGCACCAGTGACATAAGCTGCCTTGTCGCCAGCGAGATAAAACAACGCGTCTGTCACATCCTTCGCCGATGATGCCCGACCTAAAGGGATGGTGTTGGTAACGGTATTGACGTGGTCGTCGGTAAGTTTGCTGACAGCGCTGCCCGCGGCAAAACCGGGCTCCAGCGCATTCACGCGGATGCCATATTCTGCCAACTCGAGTGAGAACCCCTTGGTCAAACGATCAAGCGCTGTTTTCGACACGCAGTAAGGCACGACGGTACGGCGCATCTTGCGGGCTGCGCCTGAAGAAATGTTGACGATATTGCCTCGTACCTGCTCCTTGATCATCAATAGAGCCATACCGCGTGTAATCGCAAAGGGAGCCCGTAGATTGATGTCGAATATCTGGTCCCACTCGGCAACATCGATATCGAGAAGAAAGCCGCTCGGGTAGATCCCGGCATTGTTCACCACGACATCGGGCGCGCCCCAGGTTGCTCCAACGGCCTCCACAAGTCCCTGTATGGATTTCGCATCGGTCAGGTCGCAGGTGTGAACAAATGACTGATCCGACAGCCCGAGCCGCGCAGCAAGTGCATCAAGTTCAGGTGTTCTTGCATCAGTAAGACACAGATGCGCTCCCGCTGAATGTAGCGCCTCTGCGATCCACTGACCGATCACGCCGCAGGCACCGGTCACAACGACCCTCTTACCGGAAAAATCGCTACTCATGAAACTACCTCATTTTTGGGTCGAAGCGATCGCGAAGCTGGTCGCCGAGCATGTTGACGGAAAGGACAAGGAGAAAAAGGCAGACGCCTGGGAAAGTGGCGATCCACCAAGCGGTTGCCACATAATTGCGACCCACGCTCAGCATGGCTCCCCAACTGGCGGTTGGCGGTTGAACGCCAAGTCCCAGGAAAGACAGCCCGGCCTCGAACAGCACCATCAAACCGAACTCCAGCGTGGCGACAACGATCAGCGCGCCCATGATGTTTGGCAAAACGTGCCGCAGAAGAACGTGGAAAGTGCTTGCCCCCATGAAGCGCGACAGCCGCACGTAAGGCATGTTGGCAACAGAGAGCGTTTGGCCATAGGCAACCCGTGCGTAGCGTGGCCAGCGGGTGAGTGCGAGGACGATCACGACATTGACGAGGCCCGGACCGAGGATAGCAACCGTGATGATTGCCAGCAGGATGGCAGGGATGGAAAGGAAGATGTCGGTCAGACGCATGATGATCGTTTCGACGGCACCACGGGCGTAGCCCGCCACCATTCCAAGGGCCGTGCCGACAAGACCGGAGAGAATGACAGACGAGAACGCGACAAAAAGCGACACCCGCGCCCCGTATATCAGACGGCTCAAGAGATCGCGGCCCAGTTCATCGCTACCTAGCGCATAAAACACGTTGCGTGCGGTCGTACCCGGTACTTTCAGGCGACCCAGTAGATTTTGCGTGTTGGGATCATAAGGCGCGATCAATGGTGCAAAGATCGCAGCCGAAACGAAGAGCGCCATGATGACGATGAATGGGAGCGCCTTGACAGTGCGACGCAGGCGCTTTGAGTTTGCGCGCGGAGATGCTGCAGAAACTGCGCCGCTCATCGTTTGATCTCCAGCCTGATGCGTGGATCGACCACGCTGTAGAGGATATCTGCCAGTATGTTCAGCGCGATGGTGACAAAAGCCCCCATGATGACAACGCCCTGCACAACAAGAAAATCTCTGGAAATGATTGACTGCACGGTCAACAATCCGAGACCCGGCCAGGCAAAGACCGTTTCAACGATCACGGCACCGGCCAAGAGATTGGAGATTTCAAGTGCAGCAACGGTGATGACGGGTATGGAGGCATTTCTGAGAAGGTGTTTTGCGACCAGACGTCCCATTGGCACACCGCGGGCGCGTGCTGTCCGAACATAGTCTTTGGAGATTTCGTCGATCAGGGCCGTGCGTGTGACGCGAGCAAACGTCGCCATGCTGATCAGGCCCAAGGCAATGGAAGGCAAGATCAGGTGTTCGAACCCGCCTGCCGATGATGGCGGCAGCCAACCGAGTTTCACGGCAAAAAACATGATGAGCAGGATGCCGCTCCAGAATGTGGGAAGGCTTTGGGCGGCCAGTACGACGCCTGCCAGAAACACGCTGACCGGATTACGGTGAAACAGGGCCAGGAATATTCCAACGGGAATGCCAATTCCACAGGCAACGAAAAGTGCGCCGCCCGCAAGCATCAACGTGTATGGCAGTCTCGACGCGATGATATCGACAACCGGTATATTCTGGATGACGGATCGTCCAAAATCGAGCCTGACCAAATCCACGAGAAATGAGGCGTATTGCACAAGAAGCGGCCGGTCGAAACCAAGGGACCGTCGCATTGCTTCAATATCCTGAAGCGATGCGGTCTCCGGCACGAGCAGAAAGGTCGGGTCGCCGGTCAGACGCTGAAGAAAGAAAATCAGTGTCGTAACACCGAACACCACGACCAAAGCCTCGCCCAGACGTTTGATGAGAAAATGTTTCATGTTGCCGCCAACATTACTCAGACCATGTCATGCGATTGAGAAACATGCTTTCATTTGGTGTTGGTTGCCATCCAAGCTTGCTGGAAGCGCCGTAGATGATCGCTGCCTGATAAAGTGGAATAAGATAGTTTTTTTCCGAGTTGATCTGCTGAACGGTTTTGTAAAATTCCAGACGCTTGGCGTCATCGAGCGTTTGTCTTGCCGCCACCAGTGCATCGTCGATCGACTTGTCGCCTGCTGTTGCCCATCCACTTGTGGAGTTGAGAGTGGGGAAAAGAATGCCGTCCGCATCCTGGCAGGCACAAGACCATCGGCTGAAAGCGGTTGCAGGGACAGTTGCCGGCCCTCCCTGCATCTGTTTCAACCAGGTGGCCATGTCGGTCATCTGGATTCCGACATTCAACCCCACGTCCGTGAGCATTTGCTGCAAGGCCTGGACAACGCGCTGGTCATAGACCGGTGACGTCAAGAGCGGGATTGGCTGGGTTGCCGCAGAACCGGCGGCGGCAATGAGTGCTCTGGCCTTTTCCGGATCGTAAGGTGTTGGCGTCATACCCTCGACCCAGCCAAAATGTGCCGGGCTCATGAACTGATCGACTGGCTTGTCATAGCCACCGAGAATACCCTGAGTGATGCCTTCCTTGTCGATCGCATAAGCCACTGCCTTGCGAAGGTTGGCATCGTTCATCGGCGGCTTTTGCGCATTGAATGCAAAATAGGCGACCCGTTCGGTCAAAACAGAAAGTGCCTTGCCGCTCTGCGATCCCTCAAGTTGTGCAGCGAGGTCGGAATCCAGCGTCACGACAAGATCCGCAGCGCCAGCCTGAATATTTGCAAGGCGCGTCGCCGCATCCGGTACGGCACGGAATGTCACGCCCTTAAACGGTCCCTTATCGCCCCAGTAATCCGGATTTGCCTCAAGCGTGACAGCAATGCCGCGATCCCATCGCATAAATCTATAAGGTCCGCTGCCGACAGGATTGAGATTGAAAGCATCCTTGCCGACCTTTTCAACGGTCTCTTTCGGCACGACGGAAAGTTTCACGAGTTGCGCGAGCAAGGCTGGATAAGGACCATCCGTTGTGAGCGTCACCTTTGACGGGCCTGTCACTTCCGCATTCACGATCTTATTGAACTGGCTCAGCTGAGGGCTTGCGAAAGCTGGGTCGATAATCCGCTTCACGCTGAATGCGACATCTTCCGGGGTCAGCTTCTGGCCATTGTGAAAGGTCACGTCGTCGCGGATGGTGAACTCGATCTTCGTATCAGAAAGATACGTCCACTCTGTCGCGAGTTGGGGAACAATCTTGCCACCGTCATCGCGTGTGACGATATTATCGAAGATATTACGATAGACAAAGTAACTGTCCGGGTTCCACTGAACATGCGGGTCCAGTGACGACGGCTCGTTCACAAGATTGACCGTAAACATATCCTTTGCCATCGCCGCCTGCGGGCTGGTGGTAAAAAGCAACCAACCTGCGGCCATGGCAAGCAGACCGTTCCTCACGTTTTTCATGTTCGTTCCCTTTTATACTCGAAGCTTTTTGCTTCTTTGAGCTAGAGCCAGATACGCTCTGGAAGGCGTGCGATACGGCTTCTCAATCACTCCACGTCATGCGATTCAGAAACAGACTTTCATTCGGGGTCGGCTTCCACACGAGATGCTTGGAGGCACCATAGATTGCGGCGACTTGATAGAGCGGTATCACAGGGATATCGGTTGCTACCGTTTCGTGGACGTTCCGGTAGTTTTCCAGACGCTTGCCTTCATCCAGGGTAGAACGGGCATCGGCCAGTTGCTTGTCAACAGCGGGATTTCGATAGGTCGACCAGCTGTTTTTGGAGTCTAGCAACGGGAAGAGAACACCGTCCACATCCTGACACGCGCATGACCAGCGGCCGTAGCCTAGCAAGGACGCAGTTTCCGGACCGCCCTGAGAGCGTTTCAGATAGGTCGCCATATCCGTCATTTCGATTTCGACGTTAAAGCCGACATCGGACAGCATCTGCTGTATGGCTTGCACCACGCGTTGATCGAAGACTGGCGCTGTCGCAAAATTGATTTTCGCCTTCGCAGACTCTCCGGCCTCGGAGACGATTTTCTTAGCCTGATCAGGATCGAATGCCGGACCTTTGATGCCGTCTACCCAACCGAAATGAACTGGTGTTGCCAGCTCGTCGACTGCCTTGTCATGGCCACCGAGAATACCCTCGATCAGGCCTTCCTTATCAATGGCATGTGCAACGGCCTCTCTCAGTTTCACATTATCAAAGGGAGGTTTTTGCGTATTGAGGCGCAGGTAAGCAACACGTTCCGTCAAGGCCGACAATGTCGTTGCAGACGCTGAGCCTTCGAGCTGAGCTGCCAGATCCCCATCGAGCGTGACGCCGAGGTCCGATGTTCCAGCCTGAAGATTGGCCAATCTGGTGGAGGCGTCGGGCACAGCCCTGAAGGTTGCCTTTTCAAACTTCCCTTTTTCACCCCAATAGGCGTCATTGCGCGCAAGGGTGACGGAGACGCCACGCTGCCACGCTTCGAACTTGTAGGGCCCGCTGCCAATCGGCTGAAGATTGAACGCGTCTTTGCCTACCCGCTCGACAATGGCTTTGGGGACGATAGACAGTTTGACAAGCTGGGCGAGCAACGCAGGATAGGGCCCGTCGGTTGTCAACGTAACCGTCCCTTGCCCGGTTACCTCTGCGTCCAGAATCTTGTTGAACTGGCCAAGCTGGGGGCTGCCGAATTTCGTATCGGTAATGCGCTCGACGCTGAATGCCACGTCGTCTGCGGTCAGCTTGGAACCGTCATGAAACGTAATGTCGTCGCGTATCTTAAATTCAACTTTCGTATCGGAAAGATATTTCCACTCCGTGGCGACCTGTGGGATGATCTTGCCGGTGTCGTCACGTGTGACCAGATTGTCGAAAATATTTCTATAGACGTAATAGCTGTCCGGATTCCATTGCACGTGTGGGTCCAGCGACGAAGGCTCGTTGACCAGATCGATCGTCAGGCTGTCCTTTGCCATCGCAGGGGTCACCAATGGCGCCGTCAGGAGAAAGGCGCCAAAGACTGAAACCAGTAGTTTTTTACCCAAAGAATTGGTCATTGCTCAGTACCCTTGTCTTTAGAAATCAATGGAGCTGTGGGTCGGCGTGACGCAGTGCCGCGATCGACAGAAAGCTGATCGCCCATCGCAGTGGTGCCTGTGACATCAGTTAGCGAAGATGCAAATGTGCTGGACCGCAGCATGCGGCCGACAATATATTCCCGGAACCGCAAAACCTCTTGCAAGAGGAGGCCGCGTGCGGCGGGCTCATCGCCGCGTTCCAGAAGATCGACCAACTGGGTGCGCAAAGATGGGGCGTAAACCGGCTGCCCGGCTTCAAAGTATGAGAGCAGTCTCCCGGAATGATCAAGTGCGCCAGTTACCCATTGCGCGATGATTTCACCGCGCCTTTTTGACAGCAAATTCAGAAACGACCGATCAAGGGCTCTTGAAGCGACGAGGGCCTCAGCCTCTGTGCGGCCCGCCAAGGCTTCAAGCTGAGACGAAATTATCCTGAGATTTCCCAAATCCTGCTGCGTGAGTGGACCAGTAGCAAGTTGCGGGTCTGCAACACATCGCGCCTCCAGAACATCGCCAATCGCTGCACCGGTGATCGGGGCGATCTGCCAGCCATTTCTTGGGATCGGGGAGATAAACCCCTCCATCTCCAGTTTTGCAAATGCGTTGCGAACTGCGGCTCTGCCCAAGCCAAACCGCTCCGACACATCAGCCTCCGATACGGCATCTGAAGGGCGAAGCTCGCAGTCAATCAAGGCCCGCCTGAGGCGCTTGAGAGCAAAGGCGTTCTTGCCTTCAGGTTGCAGGATCGAATGGGTGAGCGGCGAGGATTGATCTAGCATGCGATCACGATATATTCGTTCTGAGATTTCACAAGACAAAAATTGACATTTCATAAAAGTAAATTGGAATTTTTTATCTCGCTTTTCGAAACGAACGAGATGGCGGATAGGGGCGCGGGCTATGCCTGAACGGATAGGTCGTTCCTCTCTTCGGCTATGGTTGTGACGTGCTCATCAACACGATAGGCGAGGGGATGCTGAGAGATGGCCTGATCTCACTGGCAGATGGCTGTCGCCCGGTCGTTGTCTGGATGATCGGCGGCTTCAACGCGCCTTGGCGCTGCCGCGCTGGATCAACGTCCCCGCAAACAAGCGGTCGAGATCTGTTCGGTCCGGGTTTGCCAGGACTTTGACGAGGTATTCAACCATCTCGGTCAGCGGCTGTCGATAGGTTGTCAAACTGTAGTTGGGGTTGTCCGCCTGGGGCACGTCGTCGAACCCGGTAATGGCAATATCTTCCGGTATGCGCAAACCAAGCTTGTGACGAATGACGTCGATGGCGCCGATCGCAAGCGCGTCATTCTCGCAGACCAGAATGTCCGGGCGCGACGTTGGCTCACGTCCAGAAAGAGCCATCTCGACAACGGTCGAAGCGAGGGCCGGATCATAAGCAGCGACCTCGATTGTTTCTGGCTGGTAGCCAAAATGCTGGCCCCAGTAGTCCATGAAAGTCTCTTTGCGAAGAAGATGCGCCGACGACGTGCTTGGTCCGGCGACAAACATCGGTCTGCGATAGCCTTGTTCCCTGACGTAATCAGCAATCTTTTTCATGGCCTCAACATCATCGACTGCGATCGAGATCGTATTGGGATTGCGCGACGTACGGGCAAAAATGATAAGCTTTCGAAACCGGCGTGCGTGCAGGGCGGTCTCCAGCATTTCATCATCGAACTGCAGTCCGATCAGAATGACGGCGTCTACGCGGCGTTGGCTGGCATTGAGGAGAGCTCGGCTGGCATCTTCACGGTTCAGCGTATTGATGAGCAGAATATCGAACCCTTCGCGCCGAAGAATGCGGGTCAGACGCTCCATCATCACGAGCTTGTGGGGATTTGCGAAATCATCGATCAGAAGCGCAACCAAATTGGAGCGATCGGAGGAAAGGCTCGCAGCGCGTAAGTCAGGAACGTATCCAAGGCGCGTTGCTGCAGCATGGACCTTTTCCAGGCTCTTCGCCGAAATGGAGGCGTCCTTACGGAACGCCCGGTTGACGGTCCAACGCGAAACGCCCGCTTCCTCGGCGACATCGTCAGCAGTGATGTGGGCAAATGGTGCCGTCTCGTCGTCAGTCATTTCAACTCCGCGATCTTCGTCGATCGATTCTGAAATGCTTATAAGCATTTTCGATTTTACCTGAAACAAAATTTGCACCCGTGAGCAAAATTAGCTTGCTCACGGGTGCAAAAACTGTACTGTCTCGAGCCAGGGGCAGGGGAGTGCCTCTTTGAGGAGAAATATACATGCTTAAAGTCGGGTTGCTGGGTGCTGGCCGCATTGGCCGGGTTCACGCCGTTAATATTGCTGGTCATGCCAGAAGTCGGCTTGCTGCCGTGTCGGATGTCAACGAGGCGGCGGCCAGACAACTGGCGGCGGCTCACAATTCCACATACGCCAGTCTGGACGCTATCCTCAACGACGACTCGATCGATGCGGTATTGATAGCGACGTCAACCGATACGCACTCGGATCTGATCGAGCAGGCAACTGCCGCCGGCAAGGCTGTGCTGTGCGAAAAGCCGGTCGATCTGTCGCTCAAGCGCGCTCAAGCCTGCCTGGACGTCGTCGCGAAGACAGACGTGCCGGTCATGATCGGTTTCAATCGAAGGTTTGACCCCAATTTCGCTGCAATCAAAGCGGCTGTTGTTGCCGGCGAAGTGGGCAAGCCGGAACTGCTGTCAATCACGTCGTTCGACCCAGCCCCACCTCCGGTCTCCTATATCAAAGTGTCGGGTGGTCTGTTTCGCGATATGATGATCCATGATTTTGACATGGCAAACTTCCTGATGGGGGATACGCCGGCAGCGGTTCACGCGGTCGGCACGTCGATTGTCGACCCCGAGATTGGCAAGGCCGGCGACGTCGATACGGCGGTGGTGACGCTAACCTATGCAGATGGCCGCATCGCTGTGATCAAAAACAGCCGCCGCGCCGTTTATGGTTATGACCAGCGTGTGGAGCTGTTGGGCTCCGATGGGCTTTTGTCGGCCGGAAACGTGCTCGAAAATACAGTCTCGAAGGCGACCAGCCAAGGTGTCCTGAGCGCCAAGCCGGAGTTCTTTTTTCTTGAACGCTACATGCGCGCCTATGCAGCAGAATGGGATGCTTTTGTCTCCGCTATACTTGATGGCGCGAGTGTGCCTGTGACGCTGCGAGACGGAGTTGCAGCTCTCGCGCTAGCCGAGGCGGCAACCCAGTCGGCTCGGTCCGGCCAGCCGGTCGCGGTTGCCTTTTAAAGATGAGGTGTGCCGCTTGGAGGCGGCACAGAGGAGATTGCTGCGGCACGCAGGCGTGTGTCACGGCCATTCGGTTCCGGCCCCGTGCGACCGGTAGACGTAGCGTCGTGGGAGTGACGCTGTGTAACTCAATTGGGAGGATGTTATGAAGAAACTGCTCGCAGCTGCTGCTGCCGCTGCCCTTATTGCTGCCGCCACCCCGGTGCTCGCCACCGACATCATCGTCGTTGCGCACGGCCAGGCCAATGACCCATTCTGGTCTGTCGTCAAGAATGGTGCCGAAAAGGCTGGTAAGGATACTGGCGTCAACGTCGATTTCCGCTCACCCGAAACCTTCGACATGGTTGCGATGGGTCAATTGATCGACGCTGCGGTCAATCAGGATCCCGACGGTATCGTTGTGTCGATCCCGGATGCGGACGCGCTTGGCCCGTCGATCAAGCGTGCTGTTGACGCAGGTATACCGGTTATCTCCATGAATTCCGGCTCTGATGTCGCGCGCAAGCTTGGCGCAAAACTGCATGTCGGCCAGTCCGAGTTCGATGCCGGTAAGGTTGCTGGTCAAAAACTCGCTGAACTCGGTGGCAAAAAGGCCATCTGCGTCAACCAGGAGGTCGGCAACGTCTCGCTCGACCTGCGTTGCGCCGGTTTCAAGGAGGGATTTGGCAAGGACGTCAGCGTTCTTCCAACCAACAACGACCCGACTGAAGTGGAATCCAAGGTTCGGGCGGCGCTCGATTCCGACAAGGATGTCAACGTTGTACTCGGGCTCAATGCATCTCTCGTCGGAGAACCGACAGTCAAGGCAGCCCAGGCGCTTGGCCGCGATGACGTCCTGATCGCGACCTTCGATCTGTCGGCTGGCTTCCTCAAGGATGTCGCTGACGGCAAGGCCGCATTTGCGATCGATCAGCAGCAATACCTGCAAGGCTATCTGCCGGTCGCCTTTCTCGCTCTGAATGCGCAATACGGCCTGATGCCTGGCGGCGATGTACCGTCCGGCCCCAACCTTGTGACCAAAGACACCGCTGCCAAGGTCATCGACCTGTCGGCCAAGGGCATTCGCTAATCGCATCGTTACCGGACCGCACACGTCTTTGCGGTCCGGACACCGATCAGGAGACAAACCAATGTCGATAGACTCAGCCGGACATGTGGACGAGCGGATCAAGTCTGAATCCGTTGCCACGAAACTGATGAAACGGCCGGAACTCGGCGCAATAGGCGGGGTAATCCTCGTCACGCTTTTCTTCATGATCACTGCCGACCGCACCATGTTTACCCTGTCAGGTATCATGAATTTCATGACCCCGGCGGCACAGCTTGGAATTCTTGGCATTGCTGCGGCCCTGCTTATGATCGGCGGTGAATTCGACCTGTCGATCGGCTCAATGGTGGCGTTCGCAGGTATGATGTTTGGCGTTTTCGTCGTGAATGTCGGAATGCCATTGATCATTGCTATACCTTTGACCCTGGGGCTTGCTGCGGCTCTCGGGGCCGCGAATGGGATGATCGTCCTGCGCACAGGCTTGCCGTCCTTCATCGTCACGCTTGCTGGCCTCTTTGTCCTCAGGGGGGCTTCGTTGGTCGGCCTCAAGATTTTTACAGGAGGCTCGACGCAGTTGCGTGGCATCCGTGAGGCCGTTGAAGGTGACTTCCTCGCACCGCTGTTTTCCGGTGACGCCTTCGGCTTCGTCATGCGATGGCTGGCTGAAGCGGGTATCGTTGACAGTTTCAAGTCGGGTGTGCCGAAAGTGCCTGGCATCCCTGTCGAGATCATCTGGTTCATCGCATTCGCGCTGATCTCGACCTATATCCTTCTGCGGACGCCGGTTGGAAACTGGATCTTTGCGACTGGTGGCGATTCCGTCGCAGCGCAGAACTCAGGTGTACCGGTTCGCCGCGTCAGGATATCGCTCTTCATGCTCACGGCAGTTGCTGCGGCGCTCGTGGCTATAATCACGGTCATCGATGCCGGCTCCACGGATGCGCGTCGTGGCTTCATGAAAGAATTCGAGGCGATTATCGCAGCCGTTATTGGTGGATGCCTTCTCACGGGAGGTTATGGTTCCGCGATCGGGGCCTTCTTCGGCGCGATCATCTTCGGGATGGTCACGATCGGATTGACGTACACCCGCTTCGACCAGGACTGGTTCCAGGTGTTCCTCGGCGCAATGCTGCTCTTGGCCGTCATCTTCAACAACGTCATTCGTCGACGTGTGACAGGGGAACGCTGAGCATGTCTGTGCCGATCATCCATATGGAGAATATCAAGAAGCACTATGGCAACGTGATTGCGCTGAACGGCGTGACCTTCGACTTGCGGGCGGGTGAATGCCATTGCCTGCTGGGAGACAATGGTGCGGGAAAGTCGACGTTCATAAAGACGATGTCGGGCGTGCACAAGCCGACGGAAGGCTCAATCACCTTCGAGGGCAAGCCGCTGTCATTCAGCAGCCCGCGTGACGCGATGGAGGCCGGAATAGCGACTGTGTTCCAGGATCTTGCGATGATCCCGCTCATGTCGGTGACCCGCAACTTCTTCATGGGGCGAGAACCGACCAAGGGCCGGGGGTTGTTCAAGCGCTTCGATATCGAGCATGCCAATGAAGTCACCATGGCCGAAATGCGCAAGATGGGCATTAACTTGCGTGGTCCGGATCAGGCTGTCGGTACACTTTCGGGCGGTGAGCGGCAGACAGTTGCGATTGCCCGCGCCGTTTACTTCGGCGCAAAGGTGCTGATCCTCGATGAGCCGACGTCGGCACTCGGGGTTCGACAGACCTCAAATGTGCTTGCCACCATCAAACGCGTGCGGGAACAGGGTATTGGTGTGGTGTTCATCTCGCACAATGTCCGTCATGCCATGGCAGTCGGCGACCGGTTTACCGTTCTCAACCGTGGCCAAACGCTTGGCACCGCCACGCGCGGGGAAATCACACCGTCGCAACTGCAGGACATGATGGCTGGAGGGCAGGAAATGGCGACGCTCGAGGGCTCGCTTGGCGGAACGATCTGAGGACTTTATCATGGTAACACCATCCATCCTTCCCGACCGACCGCTTGGCATTGCGCTGATTGGCACTGGTTTTATGGGCAAGTGCCATGCCATGGCTTGGCGAAATGTCGCTGCCGTCTTCGGTGGCGCCCACCATCGTCTCGAAATTCTCAGCGATGCCACGCCGGAAAGTGCTGAAAGCTTTGCCCGCCAGTTCGGCTTTTCCCGGTCTACGGCACACTGGCAGGAGGCGGTGGCCGACCCCAACGTCGATGTCGTTTCGATTACGGCTCCGAACGGCATGCACCGTCCAATGGCCGAAGCTGCTCTGGAGGCCGGCAAGCACGTCTGGCTCGAAAAGCCGATGGCACTGACGCTCAAAGATGCCGAGGCGATGGCAGCGACAGCCGCCAGATATCCCGATCAAGCGACTATGCTGGGCTACAACTATCTGAGAAGTCCTGCCTTTCAGGCCGCACGACAACTGATCCGAGACGGTGCGATTGGCCGACCGCTCGCATTCCGCGGGGTCTATGACGAGGATTACTCCGCCGACCCACTCCTCCCGTGGTCTTGGCGGATGACTCACGAAGGTGGTGGCCTAGGCGCACTTGGCGACCTTGGCTGCCACCTCGTGAGTCACATGCTGGCACTGATGGGGCCAGTGGCCGATGTGGTCGCCCAAACCCAGGTCGCCATTCCAACGCGTCCATCTCCCGATGGGCCGAAGCCGGTCGAGAACGAGGACAGCGCAATGGCGCTCTTGCGGTTCACGTCGGGTGCTCAGGGTTCCTTTGCAACGTCGCGGGTGGCACGCGGACGCAAATGCCGGCTTCAATGGGAAGTGCATGGACAGGACGGCACGATCGTTTTCGATCAGGAAAACATGAACGAGCTTTGGGTGCACAAGACCGGTGAGGCAGGGTTTGTCCGTCACCTCTCGGGACCGGATCAGCCCGATTTCGCCGCTTTCTGCCCTGCACCCGGTCACAATTTCGGGTTCAACGAGCAAAAAGTTATCGAAGCACGCGACTTTCTGGCCGCTATCGCCGGAGCCCCGAATGTCGGCCCTGATTTCGCCCATGGGCTCGAGATAGAAAAAATCATCCATGCCATGGCCACATCGAACGGAGCCTTCATCCGCTTGTAGCGGTATGGAAGCAGCCTTTAAAAGGAGAAACCAATGGAGCAACCGTTTGCGCTTGCCGCCTGCGCTGAAATGCTTTGGCGTGACAAACCTATCGAGTGGCGCTGTGCGCGTCTGAACGATCTTGGTTTCATGGTGGGTTTATGGAATTGGCCGGAGCATGATCTGTTGGCGCTGGAAAGGTCGGGAGCGACCTTTTCGATCATGAACGGCTATCTCACGGGCAGACTTGCGGACGACGAGGGGGCCGTGGAGTTGCTGCGGTCTGCTCGCGAAACGGCCCAGGTCGGTAAAAGGCTGGGGGTGGCACGCCTCAATCTGCATGGCACAGGCCTTGGCGAAGGCGGGCTTCCGGTCCGCGCAAGCGAAGTGATGACAGGACGAATGTGGCTCAAGGCGCGTGATACACTTGCGCGTATCGCCGACCTCGCCGAAGAGGAAGACGTCCTTTTTACTCTGGAAAACCTTAACCTTCCGGTTGACCACCCTGGTACCCCATTTGGTCGTGCGGAAGATACACTCGCGCTGGTCGAAAGCGTCAACCATCCACGTTTGAAGCTCAATCTCGATCTCTACCACGTGCAGATTGGTGAGGGTAATTTGATAGAGACATGCAAGGCGTGCTTGCCCTGGATCGGCGAAATACAGGTTGCCGATGTGCCTGGGCGATATGAACCAGGGACAGGTGAAATCAACTATTCCGGCATCGCCAAGGCACTATTGGATATGGGCTACCGTGGTCCTGTTGGAATGGAGGCTTATGCAAAAGATCAGCCAGAACATGCTCTCGAGGCATTTCGGCGCGCATTTACAGTGGACATGAGCGGTAACGAATTAGCAGTTCCGTAAGTCGTGTTAACAAGCTGCAACAGGTGGCCTTTGAGTTCAATATTCATGTGATCTTGTGCTGAGCACTTTTCCGCCAATCCCAAATCTTTGTCGGTATGAGCCAGGGCTTAGGCTCGTAAAGCGCTGGAAAACCCTGCGAAACGCCGTCACGTCGGTGTAGCCGACCTCCCATGCAATCCTCTCAATGGGAGTGCTCGTTGTTTCCAGTGAATCGCGCGCTTTCATCATTCTGACCTGCTGTAAATATTCCGTAGGCCGCAGCCCGGTTGCCCTGGTGAACCGTCGCAGGAAGGTCCGCTCGGCCAATCCGGCACGCAGTGCCATTGCCGGTACCTCGTGTGTGTCGGCGACATCCGCATGGATGTGGTGCTGGACTGCAAGAACCGCAGGATCGCCATGATCGAATTTTGGAATGAAGCTGCGGTAGAGATTTTGATCGCGCCGCGGCGGATCAACCAGCAGGAAACGAGCGGTTGCCAGCATGACGCCGGAACCCATCAACCTTTCCACCAGCGTTAATCCCAGATCTGTCCAGGCGAGTATGCCGCCCGCCGTCATGATATCACCGTCGTCTATCACCAGTCTTTCTGCAGCAAGCTCAATCTTTGGATAGCGAGCAGCCAACTCCTCACTGAAAGCCCAGTGCGTGGTGACTTTTCGTCCGTCGATCAGACCTGTCTCAGCGAGAACAAAGGCGCCTGCGCAGACGGAGCAGATTGTCGCGCCCGACGTGTGTTGTTGCACCATCCAGGCCGCTGCGGCTGGCATCGGTTTCATCTCCCTCGGCATGATGATGCTGGGTGGTGCAATGACGTGCCCGAGGCGATGACGGTGTTCCGGGTGGCTGTCCCACACACAGACGACAGCGTTATCGACGACTTGCCAATGCGACACCCGAATTGCCCTCATGGTTTCGGCTGTTTGCGGTGCCCACTGGTTGGCGATGCGGAACAGATCGGTCAATCCGTAGACGGCAGACAGCTGGCAGTCTGGGTAGATCAGAAGCCCGATTTCGGAGACAAGATCGAGATTACCAGCCATTTGTCACTTTCGGCATATTTAAAGTCATTTTCGCCACCTCACAAGGACGTGGGAACCGAGTACACCCGTTCCCATCGCAGCCAATAACGCTAGCAGCCCCGAGAGAGGAAAAACAATGGCTACATTTTTAGAAAGCTTCGGTCCAACGACCACCCGACGCAAGGTCCTCGTCGGCGCAGGCGCCGCCATTTCGCTTGCCGGACTGAGTGTTTCGGCGATCGCAAAAACGCCCGCTATTTCTAAATCAGAAGGAACTATGGATATGACAGGTACGATCACCACCAAGGACGCGGTAGACATCTTTTACAAGGACTGGGGTCCGAAGGACGCGCAGCCGATTGTGTTCCATCACGGCTGGCCGCTGTCATCCGATGATTGGGATGCGCAGATGCTGTTCTTCCTCTCCAAGGGTTACCGCGTCGTGGCCCATGACCGTCGTGGCCACGGCCGCTCGGCCCAGGTCTCGGAAGGTCACGATATGGATCACTACGCCTCGGACGCCTTTGCCGTCGTTGAAGCGCTCGATCTCAAGAACGCCGTTCATATCGGCCACTCCACCGGTGGCGGCGAAGTCGCCCGCTATGTTGCAAAGCACGGTGAACCTGCTGGCCGCGTTGCCAAGGCCGTTCTCGTATCCGCCGTCCCGCCGATCATGGTGAAGACGGATGCCAACCCCGAAGGCCTGCCCATGGAGGTTTTCGATGGTTTCCGCTCCGCACTTGCCGCAAACCGCGCGCAGTTCTTCCGCGACGTTCCGGCTGGCCCCTTCTACGGCTTCAACCGTGATGGCGCGACAGTGCACGAAGGTGTCATCCAGAACTGGTGGCGTCAGGGCATGATGGGCGGAGCCAAGGCACATTATGATGGCATCAAGGCCTTTTCGGAAACAGACCAGACAGAAGATCTGAAGGCGATCAGCGTCCCGACGCTGGTCCTGCATGGCGAAGACGATCAGATCGTGCCAATCGCCGATTCAGCGCACAAGTCGGTCAAGCTGCTGAAGAACGGTAAGCTGAAGACCTATCCAGGCTTCTCCCACGGCATGCTGACGGTTAATGCCGAGGTGCTCAACGCAGATCTCCTGGCCTTCATTCAGGCTTGAACCGAATAGCCTCTCATCAATGAGCCGCAGCGTTTTTGCGCTGCGGTCAATGGTGATGGCATAGCCTGAAACACACCGGGTTTGACCATCTATCAAACGGGAAACCAAGCCGAAAATGCCCCAGCACTTTTCCGATGCACGTTCGATATATGGCTACTCAACCGACTTGAAGGTGTTCATTCCAGAGTGCATAGCGGCCCCTATCTCGCCTCGACCGACCTGCTCACGACAGATTTGGCGTAGAGAGAGACGCTGGATCCAGATCCGGCATTCCAACGTCAAGAAAAATAAAGGCGGGCTTGGAAGCCCGCTTTTCTTGTTAGCGGTCTTTGGTCACGGTTTCAAAGCGTGTGATCCAAGGGTTCACGATCAGGCCTTTCACATCCGTTCGGAAGGCTGCAGTGTCGACCACTTCCGAGAACGGCTGGATGGCCGGGACCATCTTTTCGTAATAGACTTGAATGTCCTCATAGTCCTTGACCTGCTTTTCCTTGTTCTTTTCAAGCAAGGCCTCGACAATCAGGCTGTTGAGTTTCTCGTCGAAGAAGCTGGTGCGCCATGCCTGATAATTCGCCAAGCCCGCCTTGTCGGAATTGTCGGGATTGTAGGCAATGGCACGCAGGTTGGAATCCGGATGCAGATGCTGTCCGCCGCCACCGCGGCCTACTAGCAGTTCGAACTTTCGTTCACGCATTGCACCGTAAATCTGGTCGCCCGAGCCGGTGATGACCTGAGCGTTGATGCCTGCCTGTGCAAGAGTCGCCTGGATAGCTGTCGCAATAGTGATAAAAGGCGGCTCCGAAAGCGAGCGTAAAGTCACCTGCATGCCGTCCTTGAAGCCAGCTTCTTCGAGCAGCTTCTTTGCACGCGGCACATCAAGCTTGTAGCCCGGATCAGGCAGAAGCCCCATCACACCGGTGCTCAGCGGGCGTTGATGCGAGACGCCATAATACGGCATTACAGACTTGTTGATACCTTCATAATCGATAAGGTAACGCAGGGCTTCGCGGACCTTGGCATTGGCCAACCGTTCGTCTTTCATGGAGACGGCCAGGTAATAGAAACCAGCACCGGGCGTCGTTTCTACCTTCACACCGTCGGCCGTCTCAAGTGCCTGCAAATCCGCTGCAAGCAGTGCGTATGCCACATCGATATCACCGCGCTCCAACTGCAAGCGCTGTGACTGTGACTCGGGAAGGTGGCGGATCATGACGCGACGCATGGGAGGCTCTGCGCCCCAGTATCCAGTGTTGCGGTCGAGCAGCACATATTCGTTGGAGCGCCACTCACGCAGGTTGTAAGCGCCAGAACCCGCTGAATTCGTCTTGAGCCATGCAGCGCCCCAATCACCGTTCTGCTCCTTCTCCTTGACGAGCGCGCTATCGACGATCGAGCCGGGACCGGCCTGTGAGATCGTCATCATGACGAAATCTGGATCATCAGCTTTAGGGAGGTTGAGCTTGAACGTAGTCTCGTCCACAACTTCGAACGAGGCATCGGCATTTTCGGCGGTGTAGCCTCGTGTTTTCAGAAACGACGCTTGCGCAAGGTTCAGCATCATCAGTCGCTTGAAAGAATAGGCGACGTCCTCTGCCGTAAACTTGTTGCCCGATGCGAATTTGACGCCCGCGCGGAGCTTGAACGTGATCGACCGGCCATCCGGGGCAACCTCCCAGCTTTCCGCAAGGCGCGGGACAAGCTTCCTGCGGTCGGCTGGATCGGCAACGATCAGGCTGTCATATACGCTGGAAAGCACCATCACCGCATCGCGACCGGTAATTCCAGCTGGGTCGAGCGAAAGAATATTCGCCATGGACGTCGCCACGACAAGCTGATTTTTTGGGGTCTCGGCGAAAGCATCCGGCGACTGTACGCTCAAAATGCTGACACTGAGTGCGACGGTAGCAACCGTCGAAAGAAATATGTTCATGAAACCTCCAAGATAAACCGCCTAGCCTCCACCAGCATGCGGTTAGCGATTTGCATCATATATGACAAAATTTGTCAATTGTAGTATGAGTTACATGAGAAGGAGATCTCGCACCGGGCGTGCGAGCGCGATACCCAATCGCTTAGTGTTGTCGGCGTCCAGATGTACGCCATCAGCCGAAGAGGGTTCCGCGACTTTGGCCGCATCAAAAAAACCTGTGCCCATTTCGCTCGCTACCGCCGCGTAGAGCGGAGCCAATTTCTGCGATTCCGCCACCAGGCGATTTTGCGCAGGCGGACGGCGGTCGTCCGTCAGGCAGCAGAGTGGTGGGGCAACGATCAGGACTTTTGGCACCGGTACGCCCGATTTCCAAGGGTAAAGCTGGATAAGCTGGACCAATCGCCTCATGCCACCCTGAGCCCCGTTCGCCAGACCACAAAGCTGTGGTTTGAGGTCATTCGTTCCCAGCATGATGATAACGAGATCAAGAGGGTAGTGGCTTCCCAGCAACATTGGGAGCGCTTTTACGCCGTTGCGCTCATTGGGCGCGGCGTGATCATCGAAGCACGTCGTCCGGCCACCGAGCCCCTCAGCGACGATGTTCGCCGAACCGCCGAGTTCACTGGCTAAGGATGTCGGCCAGCGGTGGTCGAAAGTATGCCTCCCCCCGGTCACCGGATCGGCACCCCATGTCAAACTGTCGCCAAATGCTAGGATCTGCTTCAAAATCGTCCACCTTATGATTCCATCCATCTATGAAAACCATAAATGAATATGTCAGACAAGTATGTGCGGTGGATATGACCTAAGTCTAGGCCGCATTGGAAGTTGTGGGGTTTGTCGGACGGCATCATAAAACTCGATGATTGACATTCTGTTGGTTATCCTGTGGCCTCCATCGTGTTGAACGGCTGATGCGCTTAAATGCGCTCAGGGCCAAGCCGAAATGGTGTGGCTTGCCGAAGGATGCCGGTGACCGTGTCGTCGTGATGCCGAATGTGCCGGACCGTCAGTTCATGGCAGAGCGGACGAACAGGAAACGGGTTGCCGACTTCACCTATTGTGGACCGCATCAGGCTGGCTGCATGTCGCTGCCGTCATTGCCCTGTTGGCGTTGCCATGAAGAAATTGGCCCATAAAGTTTCCTTCAGTGATCGTGAAAAAGATACACCATCACACTTTGGGGCTCTACATCTAGGTCTGCAAATCAGTCCGAAAAACCAGGTTTTTGTCGACCGAGAACATTTGCCGATGAAGCATTGACGCACCTCCGAGTGCCGGTCCCTCTAACCCTGTACGCGACAGAGTTACAAGTGGTAGTGGATGATCGTCTAATAAATTGCCCCTGATGTTCAGTCGCGTCTGTTCGACGCACAGGCGGTAAAGCGCGGCCACGCGCCCGCCCAGAACAACTCGTGATGGATTGAAAATGCTGCTGATAAGCGCCAGTCCGCGTCCAAGATAAAACGACCAGTCGCTGATTGTTTTGAGTGCAGCGGGTTCCTCACTCTGTGCAGCTTTCACGAGCGCGTCGATGGTCTTGCACGCTCCTCCATAATGGCGATTGCGCGCAAGAACGGCATCGTGGCCGATAAAACTTTCGAATGACCCGCTGGGTGTGGCGAGTTCGACGAAGCCTTGTTCTCCAAGAATGATGTGGCCGAATTCACCGGCATAGCCATCGTGACCACGGAGCAATTGGCCAGAGGTCACGACAGCCCCACCCACACCTGCGTCAAGAAGGATATAAATACTGGTATCGTTCTGATCGATCTGAGATCTGTATCCGTCGGCAAGTGCGAAAGCATTAGCGTCATTTTCGGCAACGATAACAGGCATTTCCGGCAAAAGGGCAGACATCCGCTCCAACAGTGGAACCCGCCTCCACCCCAGGAACGGTGCACGCAAAACCGTGCCTGACCTGTCAATGACGCCCGGTACGATCACGCTTAAACCTCGGAGAATGTAGTTTGGTCCGATACTGCGCACCACTTTGCTCACGCAACGAGCAAGTTGGCTGGTGAGCTTCTCGAAGTCTTTCCTGTCGGTTTCAAATTGGAAATTACGATTGGCAATAATCGATCCGGCAAAATCAAGTGCAATGATCGTGATGTGCCCGACACCAATATCCGCTCCCAGGAAAAGACCATGTTTCGGGTTTAGGCGCAGGAATGTGCCAGGTCTTCCGGTGCCGGCACCCTTATCTTCACCCGAGGAATCCTCGAGCAGGAGACCTTCATCAGCCAGTCCCGCAACAAGACTGCTAGCCGTCGATCTTGTCAGACCGAGTTCACGGGCGATATTTGCCCGGCTGACCTTTTCCGCGCGGAAAACAACCTCCAGAACCCGTATTTCGTTTATGTGCCTTACGGCGCGTGGCATGGACATCGATTTTCTGGCCTTTGGCATTCTAAAGTAAAAGAGGGACGATCAGGGACGTCAGGATTGCATTCAGGCCCATCGCGATACCGGAAAAAAGTCCTGCGATTGGATCAACGGAATAAGCGCGGGCCGTGCCGATACCATGGGATGAAAGTCCTACGGCAAATCCCCTTGCACTATAATCACGGATTTTCAGGGCATTCATCAGTGGCGTCACGATGATTGCGCCGCAAATTCCGGTTATAATAACAACAGCAGCCGTTAAAGCAGGGTCTCCGTTTGACCCTGACGAGATAGCCATTGCTACCGCAGCTGTCGTGGATTTCGGTGCCAGTGACGCTATCACTGTCTGATCGAAACCGAAGAGTTGAGACAGGAAAATCGTCGAACTCACCGCAGTTACACTGCCGATAACCGATGCGCAGAGGATGGGAAACAGGTTGGCTTTCACGAGTGAAAGCTGCCGGTAGAGCGGAATACCGAGTGCAACGGTAGCAGGCCCCAAAAGGAAGTGTATAAATTGCGCGCCTTCGAAATACGTTGTGTAATCGATGCTTGCAATTTGCAGGATTCCAACCATGAGGCAGACGCTCATCATGACTGGGTTCAGCAAAGGATTAGCCGGACGCAGGTCGCACACACGCAGTGAAATCTGCCATATTGCCAGAGTTCCCGCCAGCCATAGAAGCGGTGAGGTCGACAGATAGACCCACAGGCCGTCATTCATGTCTGGCTCCTCCAGTGAGGCGCTTCACCGATATGAAAACGAAAACGGTCACCAGAAGAGTTAAGACCGTGGAGATGAAGACGATCATCAACAGCGCGATGCCTCGGTTTGCGAGAAGGTCTAAGTGCTGAATGATACCCACTCCCGCTGGCACAAACAGAATTCCGAGATTGGCAAGCAATGCTTTCGCAGCGTTGACGGAGTTGTTTTCTAGGCCAGGGAGCCAATTGCGAGCCGTCAGTCCTTTTAAAAAAAACGCAATCAAAGCCATTCCGATGACCGGACCTGGAACGATGTTGCCTGAAAAATAGGCGATGATCTCGCCAATCAGTTGAAAAAGCAGAATGGTCGTTATTCCCGTCAGCATCGTATGGCTCCAACAATATGCAGGTTGACACTAAACGATCATTATGTTTGTTTTCAACCCAAACAAACGGGAGGAGTATCGTTTGTTTTGGAGGGACGGCATCGGGCCGGTCTGTGGGAGGATAATATGCGTTCTACCTTTAAAAAGATGGCCCTAGCGGCCGTCCTTGGTGCATCTGTATCAGGCTATGCCTTTGCTCAGGAGAGCGTCGAGGTTTTGCACTGGTGGACGTCGGGCGGTGAAGCCGCCGCTGTCGGCGTACTGAAGGAAGACCTTCAGAAGCAGGGCGTGTCGTGGCAGGATATGCCGGTTGCCGGCGGCGGTGGAGAAGCCGCGACGACCGCGTTGAAAGCCCGTGTCGCATCGGGAAACCCGCCAACCGCTGCGCAATTGCTCGGCATGGCAGTCAATGAATGGTCTGAAGAGGGTCTTCTCGGGGACCTGACGCCTGTTGCCACAAAGGAAGGCTGGGACAAAGTCGTTCCCGGCGCGATAAAAGCCTTTGCCGTCCATGATGGCAAGTGGGAAGCGGTTCCCGTCAATATTCACCGCCCAAACTGGCTATGGATCAATGCGAAGGTTTTCAAGGACAACGGCCTTCAGCCTCCGACAAACTGGGATGAATTCAATACGGTCGCCGAAAAGTTGAAAGCCAAGGGCATTGTAGCGCTTGCGCATGGCGGTCAGCCTTGGCAAGACACGACCATTTTTGATGATGTGGTGCTCGGTCTCGGTGGTCCAGATTTTTACAAAAAAGCTATTCTTCAACTCGATGAAACAGCGCTCGGTTCAGATACCATGGTCAAGGTTTTTGACCAGATGCGCAAAATTCGTGGTTTCGTTGACCCTAACTTCTCAGGCCGTGACTGGAACTTGGCAACCGGTATGGTTCTCAAGGGCGAAGCCGCTATGCAGCTTATGGGTGACTGGGCCAAGGGCGAGATCGTCAAGGCCGGATTGAAGCCTGGTGTGGATATTCTATGTGTTACCGCTCCCGGTACAGAAGGTTCGTTCCTCTTCAATACTGACTTTTTCGCGATGTTCCCGGTTGGAAAAGACAAGGTTGATGCTCAGAACAAGCTGGCAACCAGCGTTATGTCACCGAGCTTCCAAGAAGCATTCAATCTGGTGAAGGGGTCGATCCCGGCCAGAACCGACGTTTCCGGCACGAAATTCGATGCTTGCGGACAGAAATCCATGGCCGATCTGAAAACTGCTGAGGCTGCTGGCACACTAATGGGCTCGCTTGCACACGGTCATGCCGAACCATCCGGTATTCAGCGCGCAATGTTTGATGTCGTTACCCAGCATTTCAACTCTGACATGTCGTCTAAGGATGCCGTGGCCGCCCTGATCAAATCGGTCAACGCAGCCAAATAATGATCTCTCCCGGAGAACACCGTCACATCTTCGGATGTGGCGGTGAACATGATCCGGCCCAGAGTTCAGGGCAAAACAGGTGGACAATTCATGGCTTTCTCAAAACGTGTCAGAGGCGCATTTCCGGCGATTGTCTTGTCGCCATCTGTCGCGGCGATAACGGTCTGCGTTTATGGCTTCATCGCCTATACTGCACTGCTGTCTTTTACCGGATCGAAGATGTTTGCGCGTTTCGATTTCGTCGGCTGGCGGCAATATGAACGCCTTTTCGACAATCCGCGCTGGATCACTGCCATAGAAAATATGGCCATTTTCGGCGGCCTCTATGTGGTGGGCGCAACCTGCCTCGGCTTGTTCATCGCCATCTTGATCGATCAGAAAATCCGCGTGGAGGGCGTGTTCCGAGCGATCTTTCTTTACCCCATGGCGCTCTCCTTTGTCGTCACAGGGGTCATCTGGCAATGGCTGCTCAATCCCGGTGTGGGTCTTGAGCATATGATGCGCAGCCTCGGCTGGGAAAGCTTCACCTTTCAATGGCTTGTCGATCCGGATATGGCGATTTACACCATCGTTATCGCCGGTGTGTGGCAGGTTACGGGCTTCGTCATGGCGCTTTTTCTGGCCGGTCTGCGCGGGATCGATACCGAAATCCTTCGCGCTGCCCGTATCGATGGCGCGCCGATCCACAAAGTCTATACGCGCATCATCATTCCCGCCTTGCGCCCGGTTTTTCTCACCGTCTTCGTCATCGAGGCCCATCTTGCCATCAAGAGCTACGATCTGGTGGTGTCACTAACCAAGGGCGGCCCAGGTGTTTCCACCGAACTGCCCTCGACCTTCATGTACTCGATGACCTTTACCCGCAACGAACTTGGGGTGGGTGCCGCCAGCGCCACCGTTATGCTCGTCAGCCTTGCGAGCATCATTGTACCCTATCTCTATTCGGAGCTTGGCAATGACCGCACAGCCTGAAAGCAATACGGCAGGAAAGCTGCGCGTTTCGAAAGTGGCTGGACGTGTCTTCATCTATGCCTGCCTGACCATTCTTGCAGGAGCTTTTCTGGCACCTCTGGTGTCCATGCTTTTCACATCGCTCAAAGGCATGGAGGAAATCCGCTCCGGCAATCTTCTTTCCGTTCCCATGGCCCCGACGGTCGAGGCGTGGAAGACAGTATGGGGTGCCGCCTGTATCGGCGTGACCTGCACCGGGCTGAAGGGCTATTTCGGCAACTCGTTCCTCATCGTCATTCCGGCCACCCTTATCTCTGTGGGTCTCGGCGCGCTGAACGGCTATGTCTTCGCCAACTGGCGTTTCAAAGGCGACAATGTCCTGTTCGGCCTGATCCTGTTCGGCTGTTTCATTCCGTTTCAGATCGTTCTCATTCCGATGGCCGGCCTGCTCGGAACGTTCAATTTGGCAGGCACGATCCCAGGTCTCGTTCTCGTCCATGTCATCTATGGTGTCTGCTTCACCACGATGTTTTTTCGCAATTACTTCGTGACTGTACCTGCCGAAATCTTCAAAGCAGCGCGCATTGATGGCGCTGGTTTCTGGGCGGTGTTTTTCCGCATATTGCTGCCGATTTCCTGGCCCATCGTCATGGTTTCGATCATCTGGCAATTCACCGGCATCTGGAACGACTTCCTCTTTGGCGTGTCGTTCGCAGCGGGTTCGAACCAGCCCGTGACGGTCGCCCTCAACAATCTCGTCAATACGTCGACCGGAACCAAAGCCTATAATGAGGATATGGCTGCTGCGATGATCGCTGCCCTGCCAACCATCATCATTTACGTGGCGGCGGGCCGCTATTTCCTTCGTGGCCTGATGGCCGGCGCAGTCAAAGGATAACCATCGTGGCCAATCTCGCAATCAACCATGTCACAAAGAGTTTCGGCAGCCTCGAAGTCCTCAAGGACATCAATATCTCGATACAGGATGGAGAGTTTCTGGTTCTTGTCGGTCCGTCCGGCTGCGGAAAGTCGACGCTGCTGGCTATCATCGCCGGTCTCGACAGCCACACATCGGGAACCATCACCATCGACGGCAAGTCTGTGGAGGGTCTGGAGCCGAAAGAGCGCGATATCGCCATGGTCTTCCAGTCCTACGCGCTCTATCCCGCCATGACGGTGGAGCAGAATATCGGCTTCTCGCTTGAAATGAGCAAGATGCCGAAGCCCGAGCGCACCGAACGCGTTAACAAGGTGGCGGAACTTTTGCAGATCACTCACCTTCTGAAGCGCAAGCCGGGGCAACTTTCGGGCGGCCAGCGCCAGCGTGTGGCCATGGGCCGGGCGCTTGTGCGCGAACCGAAAATTTTTCTGTTCGATGAGCCGCTATCCAACCTCGATGCCAAACTGCGTGTGGAAATGCGCACCGAGATCAAGAAGCTGCACCAGCGCTTGGGTTCGACCATCGTTTATGTCACCCATGACCAGATCGAGGCCATGACCATGGCCAGCCGCATTGCGGTGATGAAAGACGGTATTCTCCAGCAATTCGGCACGCCGGAAGAGATCTATGACCGGCCCGCCAATGTCTTCGTAGCCACCTTCATGGGATCTCCCGCCATGAACCTTTTGCCCGCAACCGTGGTGGAAGGTGAGGGCGGATCGCAGCTCCGGCTAAAGGGTACCGGCGAGACACTGCCGGTTCCGGTGCCCGCGCTTTCGCACGGACAACAGGTTCTGCTCGGCCTGCGCCCCGAATGGCTTTCGTTGGTTACAGATGCGCAGAACACGCTGGCGCGGATCGATATGCAGGTCGATGTCATCGAGCCGACCGGTCCCGATGTCTTCGTGGCATTGCGAGCTGGCGAACAGGAAATCATGGCGCGACTGCCTACCGGAACACCGGTGCGCACCGGACAAAAGGCAGCCTTCTCCATCGATCTTTCAAAGGCTGTGCTGTTCGATGCCGAAAGCGGTCTTGCGCTCAGCAAGGATCGGCCCATCAGCTGAACGGCCAGCCGTTCTCTACCCGTTCAAATCGTGAATTCAGGAACTTATAAAATGCCAGCAAAACAGGAAAACCGACTACGGGTCGGCGTGCTAGGAGCGGGGCAAATCGCCCAGGCGGCCCATTTCGAAAGCTGCACCAAGGCTGCCAATGCCGATCTCCACGCCATCTGCGATGTGGCCGACGATCTGCGCGAGCGCATGGTGATCACTCACGGCGCAGCAAAGGGTTACAACGACTATGACCGGATGCTGGCGGATCCCGATATCGATGCGGTGATCATCGCCACAGCCGATGCCTTCCACGTTCCCGCCTCCATCCGGGCGCTTGAAGCTGGCAAGCATGTACTGTGCGAAAAGCCTGTTGGTCTGACCGTTGAGGAATGCGTGGAACTGCGCTCTGCCGTGGAAAAATCCGGCAAGGTTTTTCAGGTTGGCCATATGAAGCGCTTCGATGCCGGTCTTCAGGCGGCAAAGTCCTTCATTCAGGACGAGATGGGCGATCTGGTGGCGCTCAAGGCATGGTATTGCGATAGCACTCACCGCTATCCCATGACCGATGCCGTGCAGCCACTGGTCGTCACAAGCGCCAATGCCAGAAAGCCATCTGCCAATCCCAAAGCCGATCTGCGGCGATACTATATGTTGGCTCATGGTTGTCATCTCATTGATACCGCTTGTTATTTTGCAGGCGACATCATCTCTGTGCAGGCCCGGCTTTTGGAGCGCGCCGGGATCTGGTGCTGGTTTGTCGATCTCGAATTCGCCTCCGGCACGCTCGGCCATCTCGATCTCACCGTTCAGGTACGCATGGACTGGCACGAAGGTTTCCAGATTTACGGTAAGAACGGCAGCATTCTCGGCAAGACCTATAACCCATGGTATTACAAAAGCAGCGAGGTCGATATTTTCCGCGAGGCAGATGGTGCGACCCACCGTGTTCTCGGTGCCGATGGCCACTTCTATCGCCGCCAGGTAGAGGGCTTCGCCCGCACCATTCTTGACGGCACACCTATGGAGGGCGCCGATATTCATGATGGCCTCGCCTCGGTGCAGGCCATGGTGGCTATTGCCCGCTCGGTTGAAACTGGCAAGCCAGTAAAGCTTAGCGATGTCACAGGTGGCGTGTGATGAAGCTCGGAATTTTCGCCAAGACTTTTGAGGGAACAGAGCCGCAAACGGTGCTGTCATCGGTGGCTGCTGCGGGCTTCGATTGCACCCAGTATAACATGGCCTGCTCCGGGTTGCCCTCGATGGCGGATGAGATCAGCGCAGAACAGGCCGGCACCGTGGCCGATGCGGCTAGAAAGACGGGTATCGATATCGTTGCGGTATCAGGCACCTACAACATGATCCATCCCGATCTGGTGCAGCGCGAGGCGGGGCTCCGCAGGCTGGAAACCCTTGCCGCACGCTGCGCTGACATGCAAACGAGCCTGATTACGCTCTGCACCGGCACCCGCGACCCCCATGACCAATGGAAAGAGCACCCGGACAACGATACGCCGGAGGCATGGCGCGATCTGTTGCGAGCCATGGAGACGGCCATCGGTATTGCCGATCGCTACAACATCGATCTCGGTATCGAGCCGGAACTTGCCAATGTCATCAACTCCGCTGAAAAGGCCCATAGGCTGATTGCCGAGCTGAAAAGCCCGCGCATCAAAATCGTCCTCGACCCGGCCAATTTGTTCGAGATCGCTACGCTCCAGCAACAGCGTGATATCGTGTCAGAAGCGATCGATCTCCTGGGAGACCGCATCGCCATGGCCCATGCCAAGGACCGCAACCTCGATGGACGTTTTGCAACCGCGGGCAAGGGTGTTCTCGATTATCCGCATTATCTCGGCAGATTGAAAGCCATTGGTTTCGAGAGCAGCTTGATTACCCATGGTCTCACGGCGGCTGAAGCCCCAGGCGTTTCTGCATTCCTCAAACAGCAACTTGCGGAGCTTGTGTGATGAGCAACGCAGAGCCATTCAAAACGGCGGATGGTACGTTTCTGAATGTCGATACTTCTGGTCACGGCATGCCTGTGGTGTTCCAGCATGGCTTGTGCGGCGATGCCAGACAAGTCTCAGAGGCGTTTCCGCTTGGCAACGGTTTCCGGCGTGTTACCGTTGAAGCACGGGGCCACGGGCGTTCGGAACCGGGCGATCTTGCCCGTCTGTCCATAGCAACCTTCACCGATGATCTAGCCCTCTATACCGTGAAGAACCTCACCGCTCCGGTGGTTGTCGGCGGCATTTCCATGGGGGCGGCCATTGCTCTGCGCCTTGCA
Source organism: Agrobacterium sp. rho-8.1 (assembly GCF_033957725.1). NCBI lineage: Bacteria > Pseudomonadati > Pseudomonadota > Alphaproteobacteria > Hyphomicrobiales > Rhizobiaceae > Agrobacterium > Agrobacterium sp. rho-8.1. Next base: position 212,897 of record NZ_CP192789.1, on the reverse strand, counting down.
GTCACGCGTCCCGATCTGGTGAAAGCCCTGATCCTCGCACGGCCCGCATGGTCAACAGATGCGGCTCCCGCCAGTATGGCACCCAATGCCGAGGTCGGACGTCTACTGGAGGCCATGCCGCCGGAAGAGGCAAAAGCCGTCTTTTTGGCAGGCAAAACCAGTCAACGTCTGGCGCTTGAGGCGCCGGACAATCTGGCCTCGCTCTCCAGTTTTTTCACGCGCCAGCCGCATGATGTCACGGCTGCCTTGCTCACCAAAATTTCCGGCGATGGACCCGGTGTCAGCGAAGCCGATCTTGGCAATCTCCGTGTGCCGACACTGGTTATCGGTCACGAGGAGGATGTCGTTCATCCACTCGCCCATGCGCAGGCGCTGGCGTCCATGATCCCCGCTGCGCGTCTTGTGCAGATCACCCCCAAAACCGTCAGCCGCACTCAATATGTCGCGGATTTCCATCTCGCTATCGGCAATTTTCTGAAGGAACTTTGAAGTCATGCCCCATAAAACCTGGATCAACGATCTCCCGAAAGACCGGCTTATCGCGGAATTTTCCGTGTGGTCGGCAGATCTTGTGCACCTGGCCGACGATCTCGCCCGTGTCGATGAACATGTCGATGTTCTGCATATCGACGTTGCCGATGGCCATTTCGCGCCTGCCATGCTGTTCTTCCCCGATCTCGTGGCGGGCGTGCGCAAGCTCACGAAAAAGCCCATCCATGTGCACCTGATGATTGCTGACAATATTGTTCTCTCGCAGATTGAACAATTTGCAGATGCGGGCAGTGATCTTATCAGCCTGCATGTTGAGAACGATGCGGTGGCTGATGAGGCGCTCGATCTCCTGGAACGCCGTGGTGTTGCCGCTGGCATGGTGCTGCGCGTTGAAACCCCGGTTGAGCGCGTGCGTAAATACGCCGCCCGTCTCGATTTCCTGACCTTACTCGGCACGGCCATCGGCGTGAAGGGCCAAGGTCTTGATGAGAAGGCTGGCGAGCGCCTCGGGCAAGCGCGGCAGATCATCGAAACTTCCGGCGCCGACCATCGCATCGTGCTGGCCGCCGATGGCGGTATTCGCGAACATACCGTGCCTGTGCTGCGGGCCGCGGGTGCGGAAACCGTGGTTCTAGGCTCCCTCGCATTCAACGCGCCATCGCTTCCAGAGCGAATGACGTGGCTCCACGCTCTCTAACCCGTGGTCATGTGAATGAAGAACATCGCCATCGGAATAGATCTGGGCGGGACCACGGTTCGTGCCGCTCTTGTGGATCGGCGCGGCCAGGTTCTCGCCCGCGTAGAGAATAGCACGGACGCAACAGCTGGCCCGGAACAGGTCTTGCAGCAGATACAGGCGCTGGCGGATGGTCTGCTTGCGGAGATCGATCCTCTCACTGTGGTGGGTGTCGGTGTATCGGCACCCGGCCCACTCGACACTGTGTCGGGAATTGCAACCTATACGCCAACGCTTGCAGGGTTTGTGGATTTTCCATTGCGCGCTGAATTGCAAAAGCGCTTCGCCTGCCCATTAAGCCTGGAGAATGATGGTATTGCTGCAGCAATCGGAGAGTGGCAGTTCGGTGCGGGGATGGGGCTTGAAAATTTGGTCTATGTTACGGTTAGTACGGGGATAGGCGGCGGCGTTATTCTCGATAATCGGGTGCTTCGGGGACGAAAAGGTATGGCGGGTCATGTCGGCCATATGTCGGTTCAGCCGAACGGTGCGCTTTGCCCCTGTGGAAACCATGGTTGCTTTGAAGCCTATGGGTCGGGAACAGCTTTTGCGTTGCGTGCGATTGAAAGCGCCTTGCAATGTTCGGAAACGAGCCTCGGCAAAGACGGTACGGCCATTGACGGAGCAGCGGTCTTTGCTGCCGCAAGAGATGGCGACCGCCTAGCCAACAAGCTGATCGAGGACGAAGCCGAAATTCTTGGAAGGGGCTTTACCAGTCTGATCCACCTATTCAGCCCTGATGTCGTCATCATGGGCGGTGGTCTTTCACATGAATTCGCACGGCTAAAGCCCGGCATCCAAGCTTATATCAGCCAATGGGCGATGCCCGCTTTCAGGGAAGTGCCGGTCGTGCAGGCCGCGCTGGGGCAGAACTCGGGTCTTGTCGGGGCGGCTGCTCTGGCCTTTTATTCGGATGCTTTCAGCAGCAGTTGAACGCGGTCGTCACAATGGCTGGAATGAATGCGTTGGATAACAATCCTCAATTATAGCGTGGTTCTGGTCCGAGAAGTGAAACGCCCTAAGCCGTCAGTCCGGATGATGAAACGGACGCGTCTTCATTGCGGGCAGAAGGGCCATCGTCCGTAGGCTCTGTACAGGCCCGCGCCCCTCGCATGCCGCTCCAACCCAGACCTAAAGATCAGATGCAGCCAGCTCAAAGCTGCTGGAAAACCGCCAAAGCTCGCTGCCACCGTCATTATGCGCAAGCTCATCCTGCTCGCAAACGACCTGCTGCGGAACAACCGGAAATAGACCCAAAAAACTGCTTGATCAAAACAGATACTTTAATGTCTTGGATGCCAAATGGAGCACCATCCCCATTTTTCGTCAGTCGAGTGCGGATATTTTTTGAAAACCTATTGATCAGAGCCTGATCGAAATCATAAGTTGCCGGTGGTTGATTCTCCTTAGAATTGCACCTCCCATCGCGCTCTTTAAGGACGTCTGTCGGTCCGGATATGCCGGACATCATGTAAGGTTAATAAAAATGCTTTCGCTCCCCGCTATTATCGGTATTTCCTTCGGCGCTGCTGGATATGCAGCGTTTAGCAGGAAGAACAAACCTTGGAGCTTCCTTAAAAGGTTGGGATATTTCATCGCGGCGTCATTGATAATTCTGCTGTTCATGCTGGCCGTCAATTTCGGACTATATTATGTAAATCTGAAAACCTGACCATTCCGACCCGCGCTTAGGGTGAGGAGCCTTGGTCAACCCAAACGCGCTTTCAGCTCTGCATTTTCTGCCTCAAGCTGGTCGAGACGGGCGCGTAGCGGCTCGATCGCGGCTGCGATCTCCGGCTGGGTGAAACGCGGCGTGATATGCTGTTGGCAGTTCCAGTCGAAGCTTACCAATTTAAGCCGGAAAACGCGCTCGAGCTTCGCTTTATATGCGGTATCGATGACGAGTTCTGTGAGCCCTGGCTCATCGTCCAGCGAGAGCTTTTCAACATGGACATAGATTTTCAGACGGCTGCGGCTGGGATAATCCATGAGAATCAAGCAGGCGCGGTCATTCGCCGCAAAATTTCCCGTGCTGATGTACTGGCGATTGCCACGGTAATCAGCAAATGCAAGTGAGCGGTCATCGACCACTTTGAGAAATCCAGGTGGACCGCCCCTATGCTGGACATAGGGCCAGCCAGTTTCAGAAACGGAAGCCATGTAAAACGTATCGCGACTACGAACAAACGCTTCTTCGTTTTCGGTAAAACGGTCGAACTCGCGGTGTCCACTGAAATCAGACCATAAATGATCTGCACCCATCTCGGCTTGCGCGGCTCGAACACTGGGTGTTGTCGCAATGTCCAGAAATCCATACGCCATGTGGCTCTCCGGCGGGAAGTGGTTGCGGCGTTCAGAGGCTGAGCGCCGCAAGGCTGTCGTTAAGGTCGCGTCACTTCTTTTTTGTCGTGCTCTCGCTCGCCTTTACCTGCGATCCCAGTGTGGGTGCCGGAGCTGCTGCGGCCTTGTCTTTTTTTGGTTTTCTGACTTCTTTGTTGCTGCGGACTTGACCCTTGGCCATCGAATGTCTCCTTGTTTGGTCTTGCAATCTAGCAACCAAGTGGTTGCCAAACGCAAGCAATTTTTGCTCTCACATCCAATCGGCCCTGCCGGCTGCAAATCCAACCAGAGCCGTTTTCAAAAAAAATGTTTATGTTTGCTTGTGCCCACTTGGCACGCCGAGTTCACGCCATTGGCGTGCATCGCGCTCGATGAGATCTTGCGCAGATTTTGGTCCCATACTTCCAGGTTCGTAAGGCTCGGGCGTTCCGCCTTTTGCCCAAAGGTCCAGAAATGGCTGCACTGCAGCCCAACCGGCTTCGATACCGTCTGCACGTTGAAAGAGCGTCTGATCTCCCACGAAAAGCTCGTAGAGAAGAGATTCATAACCTGTCGTCTTGCTGATATCGAACCGGTCCGCATAGCGGAAATCAAGCGCCACCGGCACGGTATCGACCGACTGGCCGGGCGATTTGATCGACAGTTCCATGCTCAAGCCCTCATCTGGCTGCACCTGAATGACGAGCCTGTTGGGGGGAAGGTCAGGTGTAACATCTGTTTGACGAAATTGCGCGAACGGAACCTGTTTGAACGTCACGACGATCTCTGTGTCCCGGGCGACCATTGACTTGCCGGTGCGAAGGTAAAACGGGACACCCGCCCAGCGCCATGTGTCCGCATAGAGCTTCAAAGCAACGAATGTCTCGGTGTTGGATTGCGGTGAGATGTCTTTCGTATCCCTGTATGCGGGAATGGCGGCACCGTTCGATGTTCCGGCACTATAGGCACCGCGGGCAGAGTGGCTCTGTGCTTCCTCGGGCGTGTAGATGCGCAACGCTTCCAGCACCTTGCTCTTTTCGTTGCGGATGGCTTCGGCATTGAAGCTGTTTGGCGGTTCCATGGCAACCATGGCCAGAAGCTGAAACAGATGATTGGGGACCATGTCGCGCAAGGCGCCGGTGGCATCGTAGAATTTCCCGCGTGAACCCACATCGACGATTTCCGCTGCCGTTATTTGCACATGATCGATGTAATTGTTGTTCCAGAGGGCTTCGATCATCATATTGGCGAAGCGTGCCGTCATGATGTTTTGGACTGTTTCCTTGCCGAGGAAGTGGTCCAGCCGATAAACCTGCTTTTCCGAGATCGTGTTCAAAATCCGCGCATTCAGCGCTCGTGCAGAGGCGAGATCCGTTCCGAAGGGTTTTTCGATTGCGACCCGTCTGAACGCCGTATCTGTTTCTTCAACCAACCCATGCTGGCCCAGTTTTTCGACGATCGTCCCGAAAAACTGGGGTGGGACAGCCAGATAAAAGGCCGCATTTCCAACAGCGGTGCCGGCAAGACGGCTGGAGATCTGGGTGTAGATTTCGTCCTTGGTAAAGTCTCCACTGATGTAGGAAATACGCTGCTTCAGGCGAAGCCAGGCCTGATCCGCAGAAACCGGCTCCGCGCCGCCCAGCCCGGACAAGAAGCTGTCCAGCTTTTCCACCAGCATGGCATCGTCGCCAGGTTCTATACCCACACCCAGTATGTGGAGGTCATCACCGACCAGTCCGCTGCGGGTAAGGTTGATGAGGGACGGGATAAGGAGGCGGCGGGTCAGATCGCCCGTAGCGCCGAAGATAACGAGGGTAACGGGAGGAGCGGGGGCAGCGTCCAAAATGATATCTCCACATTCGCGAAAGACTGAGACGTTCGGTTGATCACGGCAAAGCTAGTGCATGCTTCAGACCGGATTATGTCTGGTTCCAGCTTCGCACCACCGGTTCGTCAAGATTGTGTTCATATCCCAAGACACTGATGCTGGCGGTGTCCAGAATGAAGCAGGCACCGGCTGCTGCCTCCAAGCCCAGCCACCGGGCAACCAAAACCCGAAGAAAATGCGAACTCGAGAAAATGAGAACATTGCTGCCGATTGCTCTGATCTTTGCAACGGCTGAATCGGCTCTATCGCTGATATCCTGGACGCTTTCTCCGTCCGGGCAGCCATGGTGAAAAACATTCCAGTCCGGCGTCTGCGTTTGTATCTCTTTTGTCGTCAGACCTTCGTAACGACCGTAGTTCCACTCCGCGAGATTGTTCTCTACCTCGGCTCTCGCGCCGAAACCCGCCAGATCACAGGTTTTTCGCGCGCGTTGCGACGGGCTGGACAGCACCGCATCGAAAACGAGCGCGGGTAAGCGCCCTCCCACAAGCCGTGCTGCCGCCTCTCCATTTGGAGTTAACGGGATATCGCTGCGCCCCGTATGTCGCCCCGAAAGCGTCCAGTCCGTTTCGCCGTGACGAACCAAAACGATATGCGGATATTTAGTGGTCATGGCGGAACCCTCTCGATTGATGAAAACTTATTTCATCTTGCCTCAGATGAGCTGGCTTCACGCCCAAAATACGTCCTTTCGCTTCAAAGGTTCGCATCTGAACTAGTCATCATGCAGATGAGCGCGCCCGCTCGTTGCGATTGGTGAAGAGTTTGAGGAAAATTGAGGTGAGCGTCGTCTTGGACTACTGACAGGTGTCTGCGATTTTTTTGAGCTCGACGGCGGGTTCCAGCATTGTGTCGGGAGCCTTGCCGACAAACCTGTAGGTTCCACGCCACAGGCCCTCCGCGGCTTCGGAAATCCGAAGCCGGTGGTCGCCGTCCTTGCAAGATGCATCATAGGCCAGATCACCCATGTCGGTGAAATCCAGATCACATTTGCTCGCTTGTGCCTTGGGAAGAACCGGATTCACATGGGCCTTTGCGGCCGCTTCATTATAGCAGATCTGAAAGACCTGCTCATCGTTCTTGAGCTCCGGTGTCGGAATGGGGGTGAAGAGACGCACCTGCCACAAACCCGTTGGAAGACCGGATTCCTGCGCCACAACGGGTGTCGATAGCAGCAAGAGAGCAAAGGGAACCGAAAGCCGGATGAGTGAGGTGGTCTTCATCACTTGCATTCCCCCATCCGGTTGACGACGACATCGGTCGTAGGTTGCGGCATGTCCATATCGCCTTCGTAGGTCTCGTTGTAGGAAATCTGGCCGGTAAAATTCTCGCCATCCTTTTCGGGCTGAAGATACATGCCCCATGATGCCCCGATGCCACCGAGGTCGCACTCCGCGCGCATTTGGACGCCGCTGTCGTAAAAATGGACTTTATCAATCAGAACGCATTTTACGCCTGCCGGTTTCGGCATCAACGGCAGAGTGTCGGCTGTCATGTCGTCCTTGACGCAGATATCCTTGGAAGCTTCTACGACCTTCATCTCCGTCTCGGTCCGTTGCAGCGTTTTCCACGTGAAGCGCCACAGACCGCCCCATTCAGGCCGCTCCGTTGGCGCCGCAACGGCACCACCGTCGGAGCGAACCTGAGGAGCCGAGAGGTCCATGGTCTGGAGAGCCAGCCGTCTCGAAAACCACGCACCCAGAATGTTAAAGTCGTTGAACGTTATATGGTAGGGTTTCAGGACCTCGTCCTGTTCTCCCAACGACGTGCCAGCCACCGACGCTTTCCGGGAGTAATAGACCTGGATTTCACGAAACGTCTCCTCCGGCATCGGCTCGCTTTGCGTAAGAGGTGCCTGATTGAGCACCGATTGCGCAACATCCTGACCGAACGCCGCATAGGTGCCTTGCGCATTTTCTGCAAAATAGGCACCGAAAATCTCTACCATTGCAAAGGTCGTATCAACCTTCATCCGTTCGCCAAATGCAGTGCTTGCGGCATCGAAGCTAGCCTTGTCGGTTCCGAATTTCTGGTAAACCGCCTCGTGGTCGCCATCGGGATCGAGAAACATGGCGTAGGTTATGTGGCTGTATTTTCTAAAATCGATCCCGTTGACGGGCTCCAGCATCTTGAGATCGAAGCCCTGACGCATGGTCGCAATTCTGGGCGGCGTCGCTGGCGAGGGTGTCTCGATCGTGGCAACGGCATCTTGAGACATGCCCGTCGCAGGAGCCGAAATGGCGATAACGGCAGACAATGCGGCAATACACAGGCGTGACACGGTGATATGTCCCTCTACAAATTGTCGATATTTATAAACCTAGAGCTATCATGAAAATCATTATGAGCTGAAAGACGCTTATGCAAGGTTGAACCTATCTAAGGATAGCTTCTTGTGAGCCACCATCAGTGCAACCCGCCGACACCCAGCAGCCGTTCGACTGCACCCTTGTCATCGGACAGTTGGCTCGGCGTTCCCGTCCATGCCACGCGTCCGCGCTCGAGGACGATGACGGTATCTGCAAAGTCGAGAGCGCTTTGAATACGTTGCTCCACCAGAACGATCGTCATGTCCCCTGTCTTGGCCAGTTCCGAAAAGACGATCATCAGCTCTTCGCAGATAACGGGTGCGAGGCCTTCGAGAGGCTCATCCAGAAGAAGCACCGAGGGGCGACCGAGGATGGTGCGCGCGGTGGACAGCATCTGCTGCTCCCCACCGGACAGCTGGCTGCCCAGGTTTCGGCGTCGCTCTTTCAGACGCGGAAACATCGTGTAGGCTTCTTCCAACGCGCTTTTGGGGCGGGATTTAAGGCCAACGGACAGGTTTTCTTCCACGGACAGGCTGGGAAAAATACACCGGGCCTGCGGCACGTAGCCGAGACCGGCATATGCGCGTGCGGCACTGGCCATAGGCGTGACATCGACAGACCCGATATTGATCGTGCCGCCGTAGCGTTTCGTTTGTCCGGCAAGCGTCGACAGCAACGTTGTCTTGCCCATTCCATTGCGCCCCAGCAGAGCCAGCCGCCCGCCGGATGGAACGGAGAAGGAGATATCTTCCAGAATCCGCGTCGGTCCGTAGCCGGCCGACAGTCCTGCGACATCAAGCGGCATGGCTGGCATTGGCGTAGCTCCCGAGATAGGCCTCGCGAACGCGGGCATCTTGTGTAACATCGGCAGGCGAGCCGTCGAAAATGATGGTACCGGCAGCCAGCACGACCACGCGTTTTGCGAAGCGAAAAACCAGGTCCATATCGTGTTCGATCATCAGCACGGCAAGGTCGGGCGGTAGATCGGAAAGGGCTTGCTCGATGCGGCCCGTATCGCTCTGCGGAACGCCTGCTGCGGGCTCGTCGAGCAGGAGAACCTTCGGTTTGAGCGCCATGGCGACCGCCAGTTCCAGCAGCCGCTGTTGGCCGTAGGCAATCTCTCTGACGCTCCGATGCATCAAGTCGGTCAGGCCAAGCGTGTTCAGTAACGCATCAACTTCAGCCATGACATCGGGCATGCCGAGATAGCTTCCGAACATGCGTCCGGTTTTCCCCTGGCGCTGCAAAACCGCCAGAGCGATATGTTCGGCCGGGGTCATGTCCAGAAACAGGCGTGTGACCTGAAACGAACGCACGAGGCCGCGTTTGACGCGACCGTTGGCATCGATTTTCGTCACCGTCTCTCCGTTGAGCCTGACATCCCCGGAATCGGGATGGAGGTTGCCGGTGACGAGGTTGACGAAGGTGGTTTTGCCGGCACCGTTCGGACCGATGAGGGCAACCCTGTCTCCCGGTGCCATCGACAGGGAAACGTTGTTGGTCACCGAAAGTCCGCCAAACGATTTCTGAAGGTTGGCGACTTCAAACACAGCACTCATGGGCGCACCTGACGTTTGCGGGCAAGCCATGTCGCTGCCGTTCCGTATAGTCCCTTGGGGGCGAAAAAGACGACGACGATCAGGAGCGCGCCGACCATCGTCAACCAGTGGAAGGGGTTTGCTGCCGAAACATAGTCTTCGAACAGCATGAAAACGACGGTTCCCATCAAGGCGCCAAACAGCGAGCCGGTGCCGCCGAGAACGACCATGACCAGCGCTTCGGCAGACATAGTAAACGACAGGCTATCGAGGCCCACGACCTGGGTCGTGATCGCATTCAACGCGCCGCCGACACCGGCAACAGCACCCGAGATCACGAACATCTTGATAATGGCTGTTTTGGGTGATCCGCCCATGGCACGCACGCGCAGAGGATCTTCCTTGATGCCGCGGCAGAGCATGCCGAATGGCGAGCGGACGATGAGGCGTAATATGATGAACACGATCAGGAGAAGCGCCATGGAAAACGCATAAGCCGTTTGTCCATAGAGATCGAATTCGAACAGCCCGAAAATAGGATCGGGCGATATGCCAGACAGCCCATCGCTGCCACCGGTCCAGCTGGATGCCTTATTGGCAAATTCGTGGAACAGATGAATGAGCGCAATGGACAAAACAAGTTGTGGGAGCCCGTGTCCGCGCAGAAGGATGATACCGCTTAAAAGCCCAGCAAGCGCGCCACCGCCGATACCGGCCAGCGTCATCAGCAACGGATCGTTGATGCCGTAATGGGCCGAAACGATGCCAGCCGCATAAGCGCCGGACCCAAAGAGTGCGGCATGCCCCAGCGTGGCGACACCGCAATATCCTGTCACCAGATCGAGCGATAAGACCAGAAGTGCGACTGCAATGATGCGGGTGAGCAGAGCGAGATTATCGGGAAAGAGGACATAGCCGATCACGGCGAAGATGATGATCGCGGCAATGCCGCCCACGTCCCGCAGGATCGAGCGGCGCAGCCGTGCGGCCCCTTGTTGTTTTGGGTTGGCGAGTGTCACCATCTCAACGTGCCCTCCCGGCAAAGCCGCGCGGAAAGACGCAGATGACGGCGACGACGGCGAGATAGAAGAAAAACTCGCCGAATTCAGGCATGAGGTAGCGTCCTGTCGTGTCGATACTGCCCAGCACGAGGCAGGCAATCAATGCGCCTGAAATCGAGCCTGCTCCGCCCACCGAGACGACCACGAGGAACGTGACCATATAGCGCAGCGCATAATAAGGCTCCACGGGGAGAAGTTCGGCACCGATGACACCACCCATCGCAGCGAGGCCGACGGCTATGGCAAAACTCAAGGCGTAGATGATCTCGGTTCGAACGCCGAGAGCCGCAGCCATGGACGCATTATCCACGGAAGCTCGCAACTTGACGCCGAAGCTCGTTCGCTCGATGGCAAACCACAGGCCGATCGCCACAAAAAGCCCGCAGACGATGGCAAAAAGCCTATGGATGGGAATGGTGCGAAAGCCCAGATCTGCCGATCCCTGCAAGGCTGGGGGCAGCGGGATGGTTTTCAATGTCGGCCCGAAAACGTAATTGGCGATGCCGATGATGCAGAAGGTGATACCGATCGTCATCAGCACCTGGGTCAGTTCCGGCGCGCCATAAATACGACGGTAGAGAAAGCGCTCGATGGGAAGGGCGATGATGATCGTACCGATGACAGCGGCGAGAACGCCGATCCCGTAACCGAACCCCAGGTCCCGCACCGCATAGGAGGCGATATAGCCGCCAATCATCGCAAAGGCGCCATGCGCAAGATTGACGACGCGCATCAGACCCATGGTGACAGACAGGCCGATAGAAATGACGAACAATACCATACTGTAGGCGAGCGCATCGACGGCGATACTGAAAACTGTCTGCATGAGGTGATCCCGATGCGCTATGGACGAGTGGGAGACCACGGACCTCGATGCGCTTTTGCTATCCTGGTCCGTGATCTGCCGAGCGGTTAGGCCATGATGCGAGCGTTACTTGGCTGCGGAGAGGCCGGGATCACCCTGCTTTTCAAAGGTCTGGATTTCCTTGTTGAAATACGTCCCGTCCTGCGCCTTGGTGACCTCACGCAGATAGATATTTTGCGTGATATGGCGGCTTTCCGGGTCGATCGAAACTGGTCCGCGTGGGCTGATCCACGACAATCCCTTCACGGCCTCGACGGCTTTTGCTGCGTCCTGCTTGCCGCCGGTCGCCTCGATCATTTTATAGATGACGTGCATGCCATCATAGGCACCGACGGAAGGGAACGAAAGTTCCGCCTTGTTGCCAATAGCCTTGGAGGCTGCTTCCACGAAAGCCTTATTTTCAGGAGAATCATGCGAGACCGCATAGTGGAAAGTCGTCTGGATGCCGAGCGCCGCTTCGCCGAGCGCAGGCAGGTCGGATTCCTGTGTCAGGTCCCCGGGTGCGAAGAATTTGATCCCACCGGATTTCAGTCCGTTTTCGTTATAGGCTTTCACGAAGCCCAGGGTCGTGGGACCGGACGGCAGAAAGGCGAAAACACCCTGAGCGCCAGAATCCTTGATACGCTGCATGATGGGGCTGAAGTCGTTGGTGGAGAGCGGCATACGGATCGCCTCTACGACCTGCCCGCCCTCCTTCTCGAAGGCCGCCTTGAAGGCGTTCTCGGCATCGACGCCGGGACCGTAGTCGCTGACGACGGAGATGGCTTTCGTGACACCAGCGTCGTGCGCGACTTTTGCGATTGGCGTCGAGGTCTGCCACGTGGTGAAGGAGGTGCGAACGACGAGTGGACTTTTGGTAACGATGGCAGATGTGGCCGCGTTCATGATGACGAGCGGCGTATTCGCCTGTTTCAAGATAGGCGTGACAGCCATGGCATCAGGGGTAAAATAGAAGCCGGCGAGATATTGGACCTTTTCTTTGACAACGAGTTCCTGCGCGAGTGCCTTGGATTGTGCAGGATCTGCCGCTGGCAGATCGCGATAGATGATCTCGACAGTGTTGTCGCCGACCTTGTTGCCGTTGGTGGCGATATAGGCGTCTATTCCGGCCTTGAAGTTCTTGCCCTGCAAGGCGAACGGCCCCGAAAACGGCCCGACGACACCGACCTTGATGGTATCGGCATAAGCCGCGCTGCTTATGGTGATTGCCGCTAGCGCGGCCAGAACGAACCGTTTCATAAATCCTCCCAGATCAATGGCGCACTCCCGCACCAGGGCGACAGGCAGCCGCACCCGTGTCGATCATAGGCGGGGCGAAACGGTAATGTAAAATGAATAAATCAGGCTTGATGCATATATCCCAAGTTATGCATTGCTCCGTTTTTCCTCACACTTTTGTCCCGAAGTTTTCGAATGTGCCGCTGTCGATGAAGGTTTCGAGCATGTCGCGGTATGGCGTTATATCGATGTTGTTTTTTGCCAGCCAATCGGGATTGTAATAGGTCGCGGCATAGCGGTCGCCGCTATCGCAGATCAATGAGACCAGCGATCCTTCCTTGCCCTCCTTCATCATCGCCGCCGCGATCCAGCACAGGCCGAAGAAGTTGGTGCCGGTGGACCCGCCAACGCGCCGGAACAGACGGTCCGACAGAACGTGCATCGCGGCAATGGAGGCAGCATCCGGTATCTTAATCATGTGATCGATAACACCTGGAATGAACGAGGGCTCCACGCGGGGACGTCCGACGCCTTCGATGCGGGATGGGGTCGAGCAGGTCACGTTGCTGTCGCCGGACATATAGGAAGCATAGAATGCCGAGTGTTCGACATCCACGACGCAAAGCCGGGTGGAAAGATTACGGTAGCGGATATAGCGGCCGATGGTGGCAGAGGTGCCACCCGTTCCAGCACTCATGACCACCCATTCGGGCTCCGGGTGTTCTTCGCTTCTCATCTGCTCGAATATGGAATCGGCAATGTTGTTGTTGCCGCGCCAGTCCGTTGCGCGTTCGGCATAGGTGAACTGATCGAGATAATGACCACCGGCTTCGGCTGCCAATCGTTCGGCAACGGTGTAGACCTCTGAAGGCCGATCAACGAAGTGACAGGTGCCACCAAAGCGCTCGATGGCCTCGACTTTCTGGCGGCTGGTGGAATGCGGCATCACGGCGATGAATGGCAGGTCCAGAAGATGCGCGAAATAGGCTTCGCTGACCGCGGTCGATCCCGAGGATGCCTCGACCAGCGTTGTGCCTTGCGCAATCTTTCCGTTGCAGATGCCGTAGAGAAACAGCGAACGCGCAAGTCGGTGCTTGAGACTGCCGGTCGGGTGGGTCGATTCGTCCTTCAGGTAGATCGAAATACCTTTCAAGCCCTTGAAGACGGGCTTGACCAGATGCGTATCGGCAGAGCGACGACCATCCCCCTGAAGGATGCCGATTGCTCGGCGCGCCCATTCGCGATCTTCACAGGCCGGCAAGGGAGTAACGGGTGGTGTGGACAGGCAATCGGTCATCACGCCCATGATGTTGGTCGCTCCTGTGAAGACTGGAAACGCAGAGGGCATCCGCTGCCACTTGCTCGATTGCTCGCCATCACGATGATTGCTTCCCCAAAAGAATGCTGTGTTTTACGAAGTTCGTGCCTATCCCGGAATGCAGCGGTCGCCAAGCATAAAAGTCCTGGATTGCAACAAGTTCGGTCTGATACAGGAAGACGCAAGCGGGGCAGACGCGTTAAGGTGTTCGTATGCTTGTGGATATGCAGCGACGAAAGGCTGGCGCGTGATTATCTGTTTTGACATTGGCGGAACGGCCATTAAGGGTGCTGGGGCTTGGGCTGTGGATGATATCAGGCCGTTACCACGCCAGCAGACACCTGTTCATGATTTCGATGCCTTCGTCGGTGTTTTGAAAACGGCGATTTCGGATATCGGAGCAGTGCCGGATTGCATTTCTTTGTCGATTACGGGCGTTATCGACCCCGATACGGACAAAGCTATTATCGCGAACATTCCCTGTGCGCATGGCAGGCCGCTGAAGTCTGATCTCGAAGCGGCGCTCGGCCTTCCCGTGTTGCTCGCAAACGATGCGGATTGCTGCGTTCTGGCGGAATATGGGGTCGGGGCAGCGCGGGGTCATCACGTCGTCTTCGGCGCTATCCTGGGGACCGGTGTCGGTGGCGGTCTCGTTATCGATGGAAAGTTGATCAACAGCACGGGTGGTTTTGCCGGTGAGTGGGGCCACGGGCCGGTGGCTGCAACACGCGCAGGAAACCCACCGCTCGATCTTACCCGCTTTGCCTGCGGTTGCGGACTGGATGGCTGTCTGGATGCTATTTGTAGCGCGCGCGGCATCGAAAAACTCCACAAGCATATCTCTGGAAAAAGCCTGACTGCGGAGGAAATCATCGGCGGCTGGCAATCCGGGGATGGGGATGCCGCACGCACGATCGATGTCTATATCGACATGCTGTCTGGCCCGCTGGCAATGGTCGTCAATGTCACAGGCGCGACCATCGTCCCGGTCGGTGGTGGACTGTCCAAATCAGCGGCATTGATCGAAGCCATCGATCAGGCTGTTCGCTCCCGTATTCTGAGGCGTTTCGCGCGCCCGCTCGTGGTGCAGGCGCAATGCACGATAGAGCCAGGCCTCGTCGGTGCAGCCGTCCTCGGCTTTGATTTTCTGGCAAATCGCGGGATCTCGTGACAGGAGCACGTCCTGCCACGAGATCGTCTTCGGGTCGTCTTTACACGCGCGCTGCCCAGTTTGCACCACGGTTGAAGATGGTTCTCATTTCGGGCACGGAAAACTCCTTTGCCTGATGCCCAAGGGCCGAGAAGAACACGCGGCCCTTTCCGTAATTCCGCTTCCAGACGACGGGCATGACGACCCCATCGATCCACCATGCGTGTTCGCCCGTAAACGTCGTCGTGGCCAGCACTTCGTTCGAAGGATCGACATGCATGTAATATTGTTCTGAGGTGTAGGGGAAATCTGAAATCCCCTGCATCAACGGATCATCGGGACGTGTGATGTTGACCTGGTAGTCGATGATATCGCCCGGGTGAGCGACCCATTGTCCGCCGATCATGAACTGATACTCGACGCATTCGCGAAAACTGTCGCCCGCCTGTCCGTGAAAACCGGCAAGCCCAACGCCGTTTTCAACCGCTTTCGCCAGGTTCTTGATTTCTTCCTTCTCGATTTTCGACATGGTGATGATGGGCACCACGAGGCTCAAATCGTGGATCGACGGATCGGCAAAGGCTTCCGTCGAGCTTTCGACGAGAACCGTGAAACCATCCGCTTCCAGCATGGTCTTGACGACGTCGGCGCATTGCTCCGGTTCATGTCCGCTCCAGCCACCCCAAACGATCAGTGCTTCTGGCATTTCTTTCCTCCTCAGAATTTTAACGTCCAAGCTGGCCATCGACCAGCGATTGTGCGAGCGGAGCGGGACGCTCCACCTTGGTCGTGATGGATATCGTCGTGCCGGTGTCGGATGCTTTCTGGAAAGCCTCCATGACCTCCAGCACGTGCAAAGCCAGATCACCATTTGCGCGGTGCGGGCGGTTCTGTCTGATGGCGTAGGCCATATCGGCGACACCGATGGAACGGTAGTTGCCGTCACTATAGGGTGCGCTCAGTGCCTGCGGTTCAAAATCCCCGCCTTTGCGCAAAAGCTCGATTTCACCACCGAAATAGTTCGGGTCAGGGACGATCATCGTGCCCTCCGTGCCGTAGATTTCCAGCGGAACGTGCTTGTGCCCAGCGACATCAAAGCTCATGCCGATCTGGACGACCGCGCCGTTTTCGAATGCCATCATGCCAGACACGTGGGTTGCGACATGGACCGGTATCGTTTCACCCTTCTTGGGTTCGCTTGTAATGATCCGCTCGTTGCGAGGGGCAAAGGCAAAGCCCGCCACCTTTGCCACTGGCCCCAGCAAGTTGACGAGATCGGTGATGTAGTAAGGCCCCATATCCAGCATCGGTCCACCGCCAACCTCGTAATAGAAGCCGGGGTTGGGGTGCCATCGCTCGTGACCAGGACACATGAAAGTCGCTGTGCCCCCAACGGGAATGCCAAGAACACCCTGGTCGATGAGCGTACGTGCCGTCTGGTGGCCACCGCCGAGAAAAGTGTCCGGTGCCGATCCGACACGCAGGCCCTTGGCTTTCGCAGCATCCACGAGCGTTTTGCCTTCGGCGAAATTGATGCCCAGCGGCTTTTCCGAATAGGTGTGTTTGCCAGCGTTCAATGCGCGCAGACCCACCTCGACATGGGCTTTGGGAATGGTGAGATTGACGATGATCTCGATTTCGGGATCGTCCAGCAAATCCTCGATTGTTCTGGCCACAAGGCTGAATTCATCAGCCCGCGTTCTGGCGGCTTCGGGGTTCATATCCGCCAGCCCCCGGATGTCCAGAATGGGGAAAGATGCCATGGCTTTGAGATAGGCGCTGGAGATGTTTCCGCAGCCAATGATGCCGATGCCGACCGTCTTCATATGATTTCCTCCCGTAAATCAAATCGCAAACGCATTGCTTTGTACCAATCTGTAACGTTAAAGTAAGCTCTAAATCCAAGGATTCGTATGTCAGCGCGAAATTAAAGGAATTTATCCCGCTTAAAGCCGAACGCCTTGCTCAGGTCGTGAGGTTGTTTCACTGATGGAAGGTCATCGCGTCAGCGCGCGTTTAAAGCACACAGAAGAAGGCCATTTTTGGCTACAGGAATGCGATAATGTTTTCACACGATAGAACTGATTTCGGACCAGATTTTTTGTTTGGCATTGCAATGGCTGCGCACCAGATCGAGGGCGGGCAGACGGACGGGAGAGGCTCTTCCATCTGGGATACTTTTGCCGCCACGCCGGGGAATACGAAGAACGCGGATACGGGAAAGATCGCCTGCGACCATTACAATCGTTGGCCCGAAGATCTCGATCTCATCAAAGACGCGGGCTTTGATGCCTACCGGTTTTCCTTCGCCTGGCCAAGGCTCATTCCTGAGGGAACCGGTGCGCGCAACCATGCGGGATTTGATTTCTATCACCGTCTGATCGACGGCATGCTGGAGCGTGGCATCAAGCCACTCGCGACACTTTACCATTGGGATTTGCCGAGTGCATTGCAGGATCGTGGCGGCTGGATGAACCGTGATACGGCCTATGCCTTCGCCGACTACGCCGCCGAAGCGGCGCGCCATTTCGGTGACCGGTTGGAAAGCATTGCGACGTTCAATGAGCCGTGGTGCGTGACCGTGCTCAGCCACTTCATGGGGATTCACGCGCCGGGCTATCGCGATGTCCGAGCGACGGCACGCGCCATGCATCACGTGCTGCTCGCGCATGGCCTCGGTGTCACCGCAATGCGTGATTCGGGTGTGAAGGCAAAACTCGGCATCGTCGTGAACATGGAAAAGACAGAACCGTTCAGTCAGAGCGCGGAGGATGTGGAAGCTGCAGCACTGGGCGACGACATCTTCAATCGCTTCTTTCTGGATGGTGTCGTGAAGGGAACGTATCCTGACAGAGTTGTAAAAATTCTGGAGCCCTACCTGCCGACGAAATGGCAAGACGACATGGCGACGTTGAGCCCTCCCATCGACTGGATTGGCATCAACTACTACACCCGTTCGCTTTATAAATACGATGAAAGCGTGCCTGTTTTCCCCTTCACCCAATCACGCGGCGATCTGGAGAAGAGCAATATCGGATGGGAAATCTATCCGCAGGCCCTGACGGAGTTTCTGGTGCGTGCGTCCAAAGACTATCCAGGACTGCCGATCTACGTCACTGAAAATGGTATGTCGGAAGCCGATGAAGCCAAGCGGATCGATTTCTTTGACAAACATTTTGCTGCAATCATCGATGCCCAACGCCAAGGCGCCGATGTCAGAGGCTACATCGCGTGGACCTTGATCGACAATTTCGAGTGGGCTGAAGGTTATGGCCCGAAATTCGGCATTGTCGGAATGGACTCTGCCACCCGAGATCGCAAACCGAAAGACAGCTACCACGCGTTCCGGCAGATGCTGACGAAGGGCTGATCGTCATTGCACGTCCAGCCGTCCCGTTTCAGTGGGCGGCTGGATGTTGGCGGCGCAAGGCTGCCGTCAGAAACGCATGCCCGGAACGGCGAGAGGGTTGTCCATCACCGCCTGTCGATCCGGCGTGTCGATCTTGGCGGCGCCCGTAAAGGCCCCGAACAGGTCTTTCACGAAAGCCTCGGGCAAATCCTTGGTGATGAGCACCATACGGGTCCGCTTGTCGGATGGGTCAGGCCAGGCAGCCAGCCGTTGTGGCGGATGAAAGATCGACTGGACCCCATGCAGTACGAGGGGGCGGTCGAGATTATCCGACAGTTGAACGATGGCCTTCATGCGCAAAAGCTTCTCTCCATGCGCTGACCGGAGAAGATCGACGAACATTTCAAGCGCCATCGGGTCGATCGGCCCGTCGTGAACGATCGAAAATGAGCGGATCGACGCGTTGTGTCGGTTTACGTTGTGGTGGTGATGGTGATGTCCGGCATGATCATCGTGATGGTCATGATCGTGTTCCGCTTCTTCACCCAGCCAGCGGCTGACATCTCCCACTTTTGCCGCCGCGTCGTAGAGGCCGTTTTCCAGAAGCGCGACTGCAGACCAGTCGTGGCGATCACCATTCTCGATGGGGGCGCGTGGATTGAGCGTTTTGATCTGGGCGATGAGGGCGGCGACGTGGGCTTCATCCGTCATCGTCTGTTTTGTGACGATAAGCCGATCTGCAACGGCAATCTGCTTGTGCGCTTCCTCGTGCTGGTCGAGCGTAGAGGATCCGTTGACGGCATCGACGACTGTCACAACGCCATTAAGCGAGAAGTTCTGCGCAATCACGGGATTGCCGATGATGGACTGCATCACAGGGGCGGGGTCCGCAAGGCCCGTGGTTTCGATGACGATCCGATTGACCGGTTTCAATTTTCCGGTCTGGATGCCGTCCATCAGCTCCGCAAGCGTATCCACAAGTTCACCGCGCACCGTGCAGCACAGGCAACCTTCTGCCAGCTCGATGATGCCATCACCGGACCGCTCTACAAGGAGGTGATCGATGCTGACATCGCCGAACTCATTGATGATGATGGCGGCGTCCTGCATCGCAGGGTCTTTAAGGAGTTGATTTAGCAGCGTTGATTTTCCCGCGCCGAGAAAACCCGTGATGATGGAAACTGGAATGCGATCGAGTGCCATAGACGACCTGTAGCGTTAGAACATTACATTTGAAGCGACGTCTTATAGCAAGAAATACCGCATGCGAAAGTGTCGATCTACAAAAGTGAAAACGGCCCATTGCAGGGAATGGACCGTTTCAGAAAGGTGTCAGAATGTGGGGCGCGGGATCGGGATCGGCACATTCGCCGTGTTATCCTTCGCGGGCGTGTTGGCTGCTAACGTCTCGCTGCCGGGGATCAGGCCCGCATAGGAATAGACAGGTGGGCGCGTCATTTCCTGAACGAACGGCGACTTGATGATCATCCGTCCTGCATCGTCGCGACTTTCGCTGCGCACTTTTGCAGCTTTCGGATTGCAGATATCGGCACTGACGTCATTGACGAATTGCGTTTCACCGTAGGGTGCCAGCGATGCAATCGATACGCCCTGGCTGGTCGGTGCCGTCAGCCCCATTTGCAGAAGGTCCGCTGATTGGTCTGTGCGGCCCGCAAGACTATCGGCACCGAGAACAACGCTGATGACCTGCCTGCCATTGCGCGTTGCAGAGGACACCTGATTGAAGCCGGACGCGCAGATGAAGCCGGTCTTCATTCCGTCAGCGCCCTGGAAGCGCCCGACGAGCATATTGTAATTGGCGTAATTTTTCTTGCCCGTGCTCACGCCTTCCAGCGCGAAGTATCCCGCGTATTCTGGAAACTCGCGCTTCAAAATGAGGGCGAGAACGGCGAGATCGCGCGCGGTGGTATATTGCCCTTTGCCCGGTAGACCGTTCGGGTTGACGTAATGCGTGGAGGACATGCCGAGGCGGGCGGCCTGCGCATTCATCTGTGCCACGAAATTTTCGGTGGTGCCGCCAACCGTTTCGGCAATCGCAACGGCCACGTCGTTGGCGGACTTTATCAGCAGAAGTTTCAACGCGCTATCCAGCGTCAGCTTTGAGCCCGGCTTGAAGTACATCTTGCTGGCTGGCTGGTCGGCGGCTTTCTTGCTCATCACCACTTCCGTGGTGGGGCTCAGCTTGCCGGATTTCATGGCGCTGAAGGCGATATAGGCCGTCATGAGCTTGGTGAGGGATGCGGGATACCATTTGCGGAAGGCTTCCTGGTGCGAAATGACCTTGCCAGTGCGCACATCAATCACCATTTTGGGATTGGCATGGGCAACCGATGTCAAAGCCAGAACACTGGCGGAGATCGCAGCAAAGGTTTTCACGAGCCGCCCTGCGGCACGGTTTGGTCTGGATTTTTCTTGCAAGGCTTATCCTCGAATTCCCGTCTTTGTTTCGGGATTTGCAATATTCACCATATATGTCCTTGCAATGGCAAAACACGTTGCTTTTTTTGCACACTTCCTAAACGCATAGGTCTTAAATCTTGCACAATCCCTCGCGGAGTTAAGGCCCAGCGCAGCACAAACTGCAAGTGTTAAGGTGATTGAAGTGCAAGAATTTGACGAGCGCCCGATTGCATATTCATATGTTCGCATGAGTTCGAAGCGGCAACTCAAGGGGGACAGCCTAAGACGGCAACTTGAACTATCCAAAATTTACGCCGAAAATCATGGCTTGCGGCTCGATGAGAGTTCGATGGTTTCCGACAAGGGCGTAAGTGCTTGGACCGGAGCAAACCTGACCGAGGGAGCCTTTGGCCAGTTTCTAACGGCAGCCAAATCAGGGCAAATAAAAGCGGGGAGTTATTTGCTTGTCGAAAGCCTTGACCGCATAAGCCGCCAACAAGTGCGCAACGCGCTCGTGCCTTTTATGGAACTGATCAATGCGGACATCGTGATCGTCACGCTGTCGGACGATCAAGTCTATTCCAAAGCCACTGTCGATGCCAACTTCACGCAATTGATCGTTTCACTGACGATTATGGCACGCGCTCACGAGGAAAGTGAGACGAAAAGCAAGCGATTGAAGGCAGTGGCTGCAAATCGCAAAAGGACAGCCGCAAAAGGGGTAGGGCGCTTCAGTGCTACGCACGTGGGCTGGATTAAAAGCGAGCAAGTCGGTCCCAATAAGTGGGACTTCACTTTAAATGAGCATGCAGGAGCGGTTCGAAGGATTTTTCAACTCGCAGATAGTGGGATTGGACAGGTCACAATAGCAAGGCGACTGAACGAGGAAAAGATACCAACATTTCGTGGCAAAGGGTTTTGGTTTGCGCCGAATGTTGGCCGAATACTGCGAGATGAGAGTGTCGTTGGGACATACCAGCCCACCCATGTCGTGGAAGGAGTGAGGCAGAGCCTAGGTCAGCCAATTAGGGATTATTATCCGGCTGTAATCAGTGACGAGTTGTTCTGGCGTGTCCAGCGCGGAATCAAAGTCGGTTACGCAAAAGGGCGCCACAAAGGAAATAGCATATCTAACCTGTTTTCCGGTCTCGTCGCATGCTCACAATGCGGAAATTCGCTACGGCTGCGCACTGGTACCCCACACAAATATCTCTACTGCGACAACCTTTACAGGACCGCAAATTGCTCCAGCATTGGTGGCCTATATCGGTACGATAAACTGGAAGAGATCGTTTTCAGCAAACTTGTCGAACTCGACCCAGAAAAAGATACCGATGGCAAAGCCGATGGAAACTTTCGCGATGCCCTTCTGAAAGTTATTCAAGCCAATGAGGCGGAAATTCCAAAACAGGAGCGCGTTCGTAAAAATCTCATGGCCTCGCTGGCTCTCATTGATGATGATGAAACAAGAAGAGACGTGGCTGCTCAAATGAATGGGGCTCGGACGAGGATCGAGCAACTGAAAGCCAAGATCAATGAACAGAAAGAAGATCTCGCCAACATCGAAGCGAAGCGACATGAATTAGCATCGTTCGCAGAACGCCTGAATTTAGAGCGACTATCCTGGGCTAACGGGACTACGACCGACGTTTTTGACAGCCGCTCCCGCGTTGCAAGGATGCTGAAGCGCATCATCGTCACCATGACGATCGATCTCGGTAAGAAAGAGTTGATGATTGCTGTGGCTGGTGGCTTGCGGGCCTACAAATTCAGTTATTCCGGGGACATCACCGAACGCTATGACATGGGGCCGATTATTGACCGACCAGCGCAACCTGTATTTTGGACTGATCGTGATGGCGGTACAACTCTCGTGTCTGGTGGTGCTTTGAAACCTGAGCATTTTACAACGGACATACAAAGCGACCTTGATGCGCGCGAAGACCGGCTCAAAATAGTTCACGCTCTGTCGAAGCGAGAGCCTATAGTTAATCCTCGGCTTGACGATCCTGATGTTCAGGCGCTGAAAGCGAGAAGAGCGAAGGCTAAGCAAAGGTAGTCGTCTCGCTTAATCCACTAACAGATCACAAAGGGCTATTGCCCCTGCTACTCGTAGGTCCGTGAGCGTTTCACCTTGCTCATCTTACGCTGCCATGGCTTCTATCCACATCTCATCGACCTTGGTCTTTGACAGGCCGAGTGCTTGGGCGATCAAGAGAAGCGTTGGATGATCTCGGTCGAACGAACTAGCATCTGCCCATTCGATTTGCGCTTCCTCTTTTTGAAGACCGTCTTCCATACCGTCGATCAATTCTCCGATGGAATTCACGCTGATGCCGTTACGAACCAAAGCCAATCGAAGTTGACGCTTGGTTACGGGAACAAGGTCAGGCGGTGGCGCAGGAAGTTCTACGAGTTCCCCGTTCTGAAACAGCATACCCTCTTTGATATCCTGCCAATCCGCATCTATCCCCAAGACAATGCGATTGTCGGGTACTAATCGGGATGGATCGTATTCGACGTTCCTAACGAGTAATGTCTGTGGATCAACGGTTGCCCAAGCGCCATAGATGGCGTCGATAAACTCTCCACTCTCGGTCCACGAGGTCAACCCGCGTCGTAGATCATACCAGTCTTGTCCGTCTTCGTTGACATAAACAAACGTGCTGCCTTGCAGGCTTGATTTGAAATGTCCAAAATTAATAATTTTCATAATATGCTCCATCAAGTGTAATACGTCCCGACCCAACCACGCACCGGATCAAACATTTGTAGGTAACGGTAGTAGAGAGTTCTCACCTGACCAGCAGTGCCGCCCTCCCGGGTATATCCGGTTACTACTGTGCCGCTTGCCCCTTCCCAATCATTAGCGGTGCTTACACCACGGGCCACCAATCTGGACGATAGGTTGGCGACACGATCATTTGCCCAAGCAAGAGCACGACCTTCGATGCGGTTGTTAAGAGAACCTAACTCCTTAGTCCAAATCGCCCCACCGTCTGTGATGTACATCTTAATGTCACCACTACCCTGATCGCGCCATATCAGTGATCCACTACCGTCGACTAGCATCTGACCTTGCCGAACACCCGGATAATGCAGGGTCAACGAAGGATTGGCTTTGTTAATTGAAATATCACCAGCGGAAGACATACCACCGTTGACCACTAACCCGCCTGTAATCGTGCCGCCTGTTAGGTTCAATTTCGCATCTAGCGAACCCTGCAAATTGGTGACGTTTGCTAGCGGAACAGAGCCCGTTTGATTGGCACGGTTGAGGTAATACGAGCCTTCTTGGCCGTCCAGTTTGTCAGCGTCTATTCCTTTTCCTGTGCCGTAATCCGCAACGGTAAGCACTCGATTGCCACCGACTGACAAACCATTTGGAATGTTGACACTGCCGGTAGCGCGATTGATGGAGAGAGCGAGATCGATGTAAGTTCCGTTGTCCGTATGTCTGGCTAAAGCAAAATCAGAACCGCCATTGCTACCGGCTTCACCAGTGCCGTTGGTCGTAAATGCAGACCAGTGTCGCGTACCGGCAGTCTGCCAGCCAATAGTTCTGTCGGCGGCTGTTGCACCGTTAAGCGTCAAGCCGCCATTGAAGGTTTTGTTGCCATTGAACGTGGCAGGAAAACGGGCTTCGTTGATCGTGCCAGTGGCAATGTTCGAAGCGTTGAGTGCCGTCAGGGCCGAGCCATTCCCAGCGAAAGAACCAGCCGTCACTGTGCCACTGAACTTCGCACCGCCACCACTGACAATGCGGAATGCAGTGCCATCATAAACGAGTTCTGTGAATTCACCGCTTGCGATGTCTCCCGCTGTTAGTGGTGTTCCATCAGCAGCAAGAATGCTTTTCGTACCCAACGAATTGATGTTGAGGGTCATCGGACCTTCATTCGTCGCATTGGGAAAGAACGCGATACGCTCTCCCTTTGAATATGCAGCGGGCGCTTGCGCATATGTCAGGACAAGAGCAGCAGATGTTCCTGTAGTCGTGTAGATGGCGTTTATTCTCGTATAGGCGCGTTTGATCGCACCTCTCGTGCCTTTGAGGATTGGTGCGACCGTGCTTGGCGCATATGTGCCTTGTATGCCGTCTGGTGCAGCGCTGTTATTCGCTGCATCCAGTTCAGACCACTTTGGGTCAATAATATCTACCATTGGCGATCACCGCTTTCTTATTCTTCTTATTGGGTGTCACGAGCGATCTTTGCCGCTTCGTATTCCGTATTTAATCGTTCTCGTCGTTTTGGACCTCGTAGCCCACGCTACGCAGGTATTCATGAACCGCAGTGCGCGTCAGTGGATCAGGTGTTTTGCGTGCGATATCTACCAAGTTATCGACGTGTTTGCGCAGGCCACCTTTTTCGATCTGGGCCTTTGGAATGCCAGACAACCAACGAACAGTTTCAGGGTCGGCAAGCATTTTTGCCTGATAGCGTTTCGTCAGGGCGTTAGCGCCCTTAGCACCCACCGCCACAGCAAACCCTTTTGGTCCAGCCAACGCCGCCGCAAGCAGACTACCCTTGTCAAAGGGGTTCGCTTCTTCAAGCATCGTCTTGTGGGTCTGAGTGTTGGAATGGTTTTTGAGTTTGTTGTATTTTCCCATGTCATCGGCAATGCGTGCGAGACGGTCTAGGTCTGACCGATATTGCGAGCGACCTGTTCCCTTGAACAGTACGTCCTTGGCTTCTGGAGCCATCGTCTTCCAGTTTCGCAGAAATGTGCCGGGATCATAGGAACTGACATCATCCGCGTTTTTCAAGCCCATCCGTTCAACCACTGAACCAGCGAGATTGTCCCAAGCAGCCTTGCCATCGTCGGACTTCTCGATCTGACGACGAACCGCGTTCAAGCGTGTGCCGCCCTCTTTCGATTTGCCCATGACGTAGCCGTAGATTTCTTCTGGCGTGTTCTTGTTGAGCAGCGTGCTAGCAGGACTTCCCTTGCCGAAACCAGTCTCGGCATCCACGGTGCGTCGGTAGTGGTTGTTTGCCTTACGGAACGCCTGTAGCGCGTTCTCCCCTGCGCCGCGTGCAGTTGCTTCCATGTCGGTTGTGATCGCGTTACGAAGCCCCTGTAGGTGTGCTTTCAAAGTGGGATCAACATCGGGCTTATTTGCGATCTGGCTGATGGCCGTGCGTGCTTCCTTCAACTTCGTGAAGGTCATGCCCTTGCTCATGTCATCGACAATTGCTTTCGTCTGAACAAGAGCCTGATCGATTTGAGGACCGCGATTGATTGTCTCGGACTTTCCAAGACCCTTCCTCGTTTCCGCTAGTGATTTGCTGAAAGCCTTAGTCGCATCGCCCGTAACAGCGCGTTCGCCGGTCATACGACCAACATCATCATAGAGGCTTTCCGAGCGTGTGAAGGCTGCATCCTTTGCCGACTGCGCCTGCTGCCGGAGCATGTCACCGAGTTCTTGGCGAGTGTTCGTCTTTGCGCCGGGATTGTTGCGTGTGGTGATGCCATCGATAACGCGACCAAACTCGTCACCTTGCTTGGCGTAAGCGTCTTCCATTCGCGCTTGAAGGTTCTTACCCGCGCCCGTAGTTGAAAGCGCCTGTTCTTTTGCCGCTGCGCGAGTTGAGCCGGAAACCATGCCAGTTGTTGGCTCCACGCCGATATCGGTAAAATCCTTCACGCGCTGTGCGATAACAGCGGCCTCGTCGGCACCTCCGATTATTCTGTTCTTGACGGGGTTGAAGCCGCCACGAGGCAAGACTGTCTCTGCTACTTTTGGACTTGCAAAACGTGTACCGGCTGGGCTGAACGTGGTCGCGAACTCGAATGCACGACCAATGCCCTCTTCGCTCATTGGATCGAACTTACCGGCCATTGCATCACCGGGGGTCATAAAGGAACGCGTAAAGCCGCCAAGCAGACCAGCGTTGGTGTCGAAACTAACATCGCCGTTCTCGTCCTTGCTGAAAGGGAGCAATGAGCCACTGAACACAGTTTTGGGTTCTTGAGGTTCGCTGGACTTTTCAGCAGACCAATCCTGTTCCCAAGGCATTCCACCTGTAGGACCATCGACTGTCTTTTCTTTTTCTGGGTCTTCCCAGTTCATCTCCCAAGGCATTGCCATTATACGCGCCATCCTCCGAGGCCACCAAGACCTCCCATCTTTTGCTTCTTGAGCAATTCCATCAGTTCTTCGGGTGTTAGTCCTGCCAAGGCGTCCATGCCGCCGGGAACTTCATTCTTTGCCTCCGCGAGCGAACTCATCAGTCCCATTTCCACGGGCTGCGCCTGACCACGGCGGGCTTGTCCTGCCTGTGCTGATTGTTGTGCTTGCTGGTTAAGTGTGTTCGTCTGGTCTGCGCCCGCAAAAGCCCCACCAAGAGCGCCAAGTAGGTTGATGCCTTTCTTGGTGTTCACACCCATGAATTCGTCTGGAAGTAATTTCGGCAACACAGATGCTTTGGCCTGTTCCGGTGTTTCCGTACCGAGAACACGGTCGAAGATTTTCTTGCCTATGCCACGCTCGTCTGTAGCAGCCACGGCTTGAGCCTGTGCTTGCGGGGCTTGCCCTGCTTGAACTACAGGTGGTTGCGATGACTGAGGCTTTGCAGCGGCCACCTGATCCGGCGACATACCAAGGGTTTCGCCAGCCCACGAAAGGCGATTGTCGAAACCATGGCCTGCTGTGGGATTGGCACGTGACCAGCCCGCAGGACGCTCATATGAAATCATTGCTGCTGTTGCGTCATGAACGTTATCCGCGCCCATCAACTTGTTGTAGGCGTAGGCTTCTGATCCGCCGCCATTGTCACCCTTGCCACTCATCTCGTGCATGACAAAATCAAGTTGCGTATCGAGCGAACCGGCGTTCTCACCAGCAAAGCCTCTAAGGTTTCTCGCACGCTGACCATTCCATTGGCCGATACCAATGCTGTCCGTGCCATCACGACCATCACCGGGATTTT
The DNA here is from genome assembly GCF_033957725.1 of Agrobacterium sp. rho-8.1. Taxonomy (NCBI): domain Bacteria; kingdom Pseudomonadati; phylum Pseudomonadota; class Alphaproteobacteria; order Hyphomicrobiales; family Rhizobiaceae; genus Agrobacterium; species Agrobacterium sp. rho-8.1. The sequence continues at coordinate 185,298 of NZ_CP192789.1, read as the reverse complement.
TCGCCCCGGTATTCATCGTGCTTTCCTGCATGAGGTTGCCCACCACAGCAGCGGCTTGGTGAGGCTTCAGTTGATACTTGTCCTGTAGGTAGCGATACGCATACATCGCGTTGCTGTTAAGATTTGGCTTTGCCAATTGCACCTCGTCCCTTTTCGGGCTTCTTATTGTCTCCGCTTGCGCGGGTTAGAGAATGGGTTCCCAATTCTCTTTCTTGTTACGATCACCACCCTTGAAGCGGTATTGAACGCCATCTCCACCGGTCACGATCACATCGTTTGATTGAACCTGCTTCTGTTCCTTCTTTGGGTTCATGAAGCCTTCGTACTTGTCATTGTCGTATTTAAACGACCACTGACGGAACTCGTCATTCTGTCCTGAGTCCTTCCAAGCCTGATATTTGGATGCGTTGTAGGTCGAAATCTTGCGCATACGATTTGCGATTTCTTCCAGAGCATCAGGATTGAGACTGCCGTTCAAAACGCGATCTTGAATTGCGGCCAAGTCTCTGTCGGACATTGCACCAAGACCACGAAGGCTTTCAATTTCCTGCTTGATCTGCTCCTGCATCAAATTGTCTAGTTCCTGACGCTTTGAACCGGAGAAGTTGTCGCCGGGAAGAACCGTATCAAGCATTTTCGCTGTGCTGTTGTAGCCACCAGTACCAAACCACGAATTCGTATTGATGTCGTTGGACAAGCCTTCCATGCGATCTATGACCCCCACTGTGGATTGAGATCGTCCAGCGGCTTGTGCAAGTGCTGCTTCTGCTGAACGCTCGTCCTTGACCACAGGGTCACTCATGTTGGCTTTCGTACGGCCCGGAGTGTCTTCAACCATGCGGTCGATAACGTCTGGATCATCGACCGGATTATTCGAAGCATCCATATAGACTGTGCGCCCTGTTGCGCTGTCGAAATAACCGTTGAAGCGACGGCTGCTCTTTGGATCGATGTATGCGCCGGTTTTTTGCAAGCGGTTTGCCTGACGTCCAGCATTGGTCTTTTCCGCCTGTTGTGTCTTGAAAGCAGGATCATCCTGCCCGTATTCGTATTCGCGAATGTCGTCGGTCTTCTTGAACAATTCCTCGCCTTCAACACGGCCAGCCGATTTTTGACGCTCCATTTCGTTTGCGCCTTCGGCCACACCGCCAGCAAGTTCGTAGTCTCCACCTGGGCCTTGAACCAAACCATCCTTGCGGCGCTCATCATCAAGACGCTGAATGCGCTCAAGGATCGTGTTCGCAGCAGAGTATTCACCCATCGCCAGATAACGTTGGTAAAGTTTTTTGAGGTCTGGCACCGAGTACGCGCCATCGCCACTGGTAGGCATACTTGAGGCGAAATCTTGCGCGTCTTGCGCTTGTAGGAGTTTAACCTGCTCCCCACGCACTTTAGCGCGGCTCACAGCGCCGTCCGCTGCGTCCTTGCGTGCCTGAGTATATGCTTGTGCACCAGCACCGAGTCCCTTGCCTACGGCACTTCCAAAATTGACAGGGGTCGTGCTAGGCCCACCAGCAGCCATCATCCCGGCACCTGCATTTAGAAGGAACATGGACAAAGCATCGCGCTTGTCCTCATCCTGTGGAAGAAAGCGTGAGAGAAGATTTTGCTGTTGCGGCTGGGGCACGGCTTGCGGCGGCTGCGCAGTAGCGATTGTCCCCTGTGGGGCGGCGTCTTCTTCCTGAAAGCGCTTGAGTAATTCCAATAGGTCAAACATTACGCTGCCTCTATGAATGTGTCTGTGATGATGTGCTTGATGCCGTTGATCTCAACGACTGCATCCGGCAACACGGCTTCAACTTCATGCGCCAACGGTCCAATGAACAACTCGTCGGGATTGTCCTTGTAAGCGAAGCGATACATCGGAATGCCGTTCGGGAAATTACCAACGCATTCGAAGACGATCTTCGTGCGCTCGTCACACATTGCGAGAAGACTGAGTAGCGAGGTGATACCGCCCGCCGCCTGAGCGCCCTTGTTGGAATAGACCGGCGTTGTCGTGTTGGAATAATTGCCGCCATTCGCGAGATTGATCATGTTCGCGATATTGGAAAGGGGTTGGTTCTGCTGGAAGTCCCAACGCTGAATATCGGCGTTTCTCACGTCCTGATTTCGGGTATCGATCTGCTGACCAACCTGACCTAGTTTGTCTGTTGGGAGATACTGGTTTGCATACTGCTCACCAGCCATGCCAGCGCCTGCCAATTGGGTATTAGCCTGCGCGACCTGATTTCCGGCCTGAGAGTTCGCAGCATTCAGTTTCTGCGTGTTGTTCTGCAATTGGTTGCTGATGCCGGAATTGTAGATATCGTTCTGTAGGCCAGCACCCTGCAATTGAAGGTTCTTGTCGAACTGATATTGGCTGTTGGCGGCATTCGCTGCGTCTGTGCGCAAGCCCTGCTGATTGCTGCTTGTGCTTGCCAAGTTGGCATTTGCGTTCAACTGGTTGGTCTGATCGCTATTGTAGAAGTTTCCAAACTGTCCAGCAGCCGACAACTGACGGTCTTTGTCCGTATTGTATTGATTGCCGTACATATTCGTCGCTACGTCAGCCATTGCCGTCGCTGCTGTCGTTTCCGCGTTATTGCGCTGTGTCGCATATGCACCTGAACCCATTCGGCCTAGACTTGCAGCCTGACCATCAATCTGCGGAGCGGTGATATTGCGGAACTGGTCGGCAATTTTTGACTGCTGGTTCTGAACCATCGAATCCAAATATGGATTTTTGCCGATGTTCGCGCCCGATGCTGTTGATTTGAGATAGTCCATCGCTGGGTTATTACCGGATGCCAACGCACCGGCTTGTGCCTGCTGTGCTCCAAACGCTGCGTTCGTGAAGTTCTGACCGGCGGCAAGGGTTGGATTACCCGGAGCGTTAGCGCCACCAGCAGCAAGATTTGCAGCGGTAGCAGCGGCAGGGTTTGCTCCCAGTTTAATGCCGTTCTGCAACTGCGATAGCGTGTTGTTGGCTTGACCGCTGAATGCGTTTCCAGACGTGATGTTGTTAACAGCATTGCTTGCTGTTGCCAGTCCACCGGCTGCACCTGCGGAACGTGCAATGGCTTCTTGCTGAGCCAATGAATCCTTAGTTGCAGATGATTGATCTACGACTGTGTCACCCTGATAATATTCAGGCTTTCCAGCGGCGTAGAGTTCATCGGCTTGTGCCAGATACTTTTTGATGTATGGCTGCGCACCGTCCCACGGCTCTGTTTTAGTTGTCGTTTCCTTCGGCGTACTGCCCATAACGCAATTCCTTTATTCAAACTTTTTATACAAATTGATCGACTGCACCTTGAAACCATGCGGTGCGAGAGCGCTTTCCCATCCCGGTCGTCCAATGCCGGAAAAGCCCTTGCATCCCTTGGACTTTGCCCATTGCTCTACTTCGCTAATACCTTCACCGAGGATTTCATCGAGCGCATTGGCTCGCGTGCCGCCCACGAGATAGAAGTGGCAAACTTCGGCACCATCCATATTGACGAATTCGGTTACCGCTGCTGCATTTGGGCTTGTCCACAGCACGTACTTACGAGCCACCAATCCCTCTAGAAGGTCGGTTTCATTGCCGCCTGAGACTTGGCGCTTGAGTGCTTTATTCAGCCACTCGCGGACACGAGGATATTCAATATCAAACTGCGCTGCGCTATCGATCCGCTGTACTGCCATTATGCTCCATGAATTACGTAGTCGAACACGCGACTTGTCGTTGCGCTCGTATGGGTTATCGTGAATTGTCCGCTGCTCTTGCTGCTGACGAATGTTGTGGGTGCTGCTGATGCTGCGCCAATGCTCGTGGGCTGCAAAACGATCACGCTTGATGGCAACACCTTTGGATTGCTAACTATTGTCTTCGTGTCAGAAGTTACGAGCGTTACTGATCCGTAGTTTTCGAACTGACGTACAAGGTCATTGATGGTCTGTGCGATCGCTCGTTTGTCATCTGGATTGTAAATGCTCTGCACGCTTCACCTCTTCTGTTCCCGTATTTACCGGAAGCCAGCGGAATTAGCGTCGATTTCCAGTTTGTAAGCCTTGAGCCAATCGCCATTCAATTGCAGTCGAAAGCGATGAAAGCGGTTCTGTAAACGAAACGGTGCAAAGCCAGTATCTGGGTGAGTAAGCGTAGGAGACGACCATGTTAGATCACCATCGCTAAGGCTTCGCGACCCAACACTTAGGACTGCTGATGCGCTATGACCTTCGAAGAATGGACGGACACCGAAAACATTCGTCCGATCTCCCATTGCGCGAGGATCGAGAGCCCTCACCGCGTTGATTAAATGTTGCTCTTGTGTCTCGATTGTCGCGGACAGGGTTGAGCCAGAGAACGAGTAGACCTTTCCAGTCACGTCCATTGCCCAAAGCATCGCATTACCACCGGCCCATAGAGGGTCGTCGAAACTTGCGGGTACGTTATCGATGCTGCCGTAGCGATCCAATTGATCGATAGTCAAAGGCAAACTGCGAGAGGCGAACAGGAAGTCGGCAGTTGACTCTGCCTCAGACCATTCGCCTGTCTGGTAGTTGTAGATAAGCATCTTGTCGGGCGTGCCATCCACGGCGTCATTGCTGACATAGGACCAGTAGATGAGTGTTTCGCGAGGGTCAGCAACCGCTGTCATGTATTGAAACTGCGAGACGTCTGCGTCGGCTAGAAAATGTTTGTTGACCTTGCCGATACCAATGGGCAGCAACTGATCGCCTCGCTCGTGCATGTAAAAGCCGTCTTCGCTGAAAAAGAAGGTCTTTCCCTCAACGGTTACGAGGCTCTCAGGAACCGAGCAGCCTTTACCTTCAACACGAGTATCAACACGGAAAACGTAAGGTGCGCCGATGTAAGTCATCTGCACGATTGCACGCTGCATGTAGATCCAAACACTGTCATTGCAGACGATGCCTTGGATCGCGCCGTAGCCGTGAATGTCTTGGAAATCCGCCTGTGTCTGCGCCGAGAAGCCCCAATCACCGGGAAGTTCCAGCCCACTCCAACGGATGCGGTTCGTCTTTGGTCCGTCGAGCGGGTCCCACGTGTTTGCGAGGACCACGAAACCCTTGTGGGTGCCGATGTAGCGACCACGAACCAGCGATGTAAGGGGTTTGAAGATTGCCCCCGGCGCATCGTCGGTGTTCATGTCGATGTATTGGGGATCATCATGGAAATTACTGAAAATCTGATACGAACCGAACTCCACCGAGTTCCATCGATCACGATCACCACTTGTGTAGCCGCCGCTACGGCTCATATCGGTCCATGCGCGTGTTGCAGGTGCAAGTCTGTAAAGTCGGCTAGCGCAACCACCGTAGACCTTGGCATTCCCGTACTGGTCTTGTCCCACGGCTGTTCCAGTGGGTCGGCTCTCCATTGAAGTGTCAGAAAACACAGACGCACGACGAAGCGGGCCGTAGGTCACAGAACCGGCAAGCGCCCCAATGCCAGGCGTGACATTATGAGCCACGGTTACACCGGGATTATTGAGGTCTGGTAGGTCGGGGCGCCATGGTCCAAAAACACTTTCGAGGATCAAAACAGTGGCCCTCCAAAGTCGATTTCGACCTGATTACTGCTGCTTATTGCGCGGCTGTTGTCGGCCACCACATTTGCAATTGCTTCCTGAAGACTGATTTTTTCGGTTGCTTCTGAATCCTTGTCCTTCATCCAGCGATAGGCGCGAACCAGCGCAGCATGGAAGATCACGGACGAGAAGCCGTTTTCAGTGAGCCAGTTCGTCTGGCGTGTAGCGTCAATGAATGGGAAGCGAGCGTGATAGGTAAGTTCAACGCTGCGGCTCGTGTTCTTTTCAGGCACGAACACCAACTGCTTGCCCTTCTGATAGTAGTTGGGTGAGCAGGCGACGAAGTCTTTACGGTAGATGCTCGTGGGATTGGCTAACTCGCCATCAACCACGACACGACGCGCCTCTTGAAAGTCCGCTGGCAATGTCGCCGCGTTTGCAGCGGTTCGCAGATTGACGGTCGTTTCCTGCAAATAATGTTTGATGTATGGGGCAACGTCCTGTTGTCCAAGCGCGATGAAATTATCAATCGGCGCATCTGGTCGCATTATGTAATCGGCAATCGCTGTCTTGATTTGTTCGTATGTGTCGAGGGCCATATCAAACCCTCACATCGTTGACGCGGAACTTGCTGAAATCACCATTGTTCAAGCGGCGAGCAAGAGCCTTTTGATCATCCATGATGCCGTCATCAACCCACTTGTGGTAAACACCAAGGGGAATACGACCTACTTTCTGGAAGTCACCCATTCCATCGCTACGGCGGTAATCGGCTGCATCACTTGCGTTTAGATCGAATGTCGCTTGCACACCCTTCCATGCCGTTGTCACGTGCATGAGGTCGCCATCGCGGGTTATGTAAACGGTCTTTTGGGGGTCATCGACAAGGACGTATGTTCCATGCGTGACCAAGTCACCAATTGTGAATTCTGGTTCAATCAATGTCGCCTCTTATTATTTTTGTTTTCGGCGTTATGCGAAATGGGGAGCGTTTCGCTCCCCATTCTGTAGTCGATTAAGCAGTTACGTCGCGAATGACGCCGTTGCCTGCTTCGTTGAGGCTTTCTAGTGTGATCTCTTCGATCAGTTCCATCTTCTCAGAGTCACCAGACTTCGCTAGGTCGTACTTTGTCACACCACGCAGCACAGCCTTGTTCCAAAGCGACTTGTCTAGGAAATAGACGCTTGTGGATGGCATGTAGCGGTGAGGAATGATCTTGTGAGTTCCAAAGTCGGAAACGTAGATATCCACGTTCGCGTAGACTGTTTCTTTTTCAACAGCGTTGAACTTTGTCGCACCGCCGTTAAAGCCGGAAATCTTCGCCTTTAGCGAGCCGGGAGCGAACACTAGAGTAGGATCGCCACCCTGTTCCCAAACCTTCTGTGCCATGTCCTTGAACATTACTTCAGTCAGTACGCGGGAAGTACCCGCTGTTGGCGCGGCAACAATACCGTTGCTGAAACCAGTGGAAGCACCGTTAGCACCCTTATTCACGTTGGTTGTTAGCCAAGCGCCGATACCGCCGAGTTTCTTTAGGCCAGTAGCAACAGAAGCGTTGTCGGAAGTGATTGCTGCTTCTTCGTCGCGCTTGAGTTCAAGACCAGCCTTTGCGATCTGACGAGCCTTTTCGCTGCGTGCGCCAGCCTTGTCGACGGCTTCAAGAGTGCCAGACACTGAAACCTGCTTGGAGAAAATCTGTGTCCAGTTACCGATGCGCTGTGGACCGAAATTCGTCGCTTCTGGTGCGTCTGCGCTTTCAGCACGAGCATTGTCCTTGTTTGCAGGAGCAAGTTCGTCCTTGAGGGTTTCGTGGTAGGTGTTTGTTGCCTTAGTCTTGCCGATAGAGGTCAAAACAGGTGTTTCCTTTGGTGAGATATCGCTGATGAAATCACCAAGGTCTTCGCGAACGTTTTTAAGGTCCGTAGTTTTCAATGTGGCCATTTTTGGCTTCTCCTTATAGTAGTCTGCTGATTAGAGCCGCCGCATCATTGATGCTTCCGCTCTGCTTTAGTCGCTTCCTGTCCTTGTTGAATGCTTGGTCAGCGGTCGGCGTACGTGCCGTTGTCGTGCCGGGCATTGTCATCGCAGGCTTGGCCTCAATCTTCTGAACCGCCGCCTTGACCTTCTTCGCAGATTCCATTCCAAGCATTGCGTAATGCGCTAGAGCGATTGTGCGAGCGTCTGTGACGTTCTGAATTTCGTCTGGGCTGTAACCTTGATCCTGTAGGAACGAGGACATTGCCATAAGACGGACATTGGCCTTTTGCGGATCGCCGAATACGTCAGGCAATCTCTGAGCAAGCATTTCACGACTTTCAATAATCTCGTGCTGTTGCTTGTTCTTCAAGAATGCCTCGTTTTGGCGAGCCACCTCAGTCTGTGCCTCGTAAATCGCCTTTACAGCGGCTTCACGGTTGCCTTGCTTCTGCTGCCACGCTGCTTTGTCCTTTTCCCAACGAATGCGCTTCAAATTTGCTTCGTAAGGATCAGTCTGGAATTCGTACTCCCAATCCGGCTCTTGGCCGAACTCGGACATTTCGAATACCTGCGCAACGTGAGATGCTAGATTGTTCAGCACTTGCTCAGATTGAGCACGAACCTGATGAAACTCGACTTCTTGAACCACCCACTTTTTGCGGTGTTCTGCGAGTTCTTGCATCTTCTTCGTGAATTGAGACTGGCGTAGATATCCCTTTGTTGCTTCCTCACGAGTAATCTGCTGTCCGTCATGCTCGAACACGATTTCGTTTGGGTCAGCGACTGTGGGTTCTTCTACTTCGTCTGCATCGCCTTCGGCTTCTTCAAGATCGACTTCTTCGGATTCTGTTTCCAGCGTGTCCGTGTCGTCCTCGACTTCTGCGTCTAGGGTGTTTGAAACCTCATCGGCTTCGTTATCAGCATCTACTTGCTCGGTTGTTCCTTCGGAGTCCAAGAGTTGTTCGATGTGTGTTGCGGCTTCTGCCACAGAGTAACCAGTTCCCTCATTGGGAGTATTGGTCGTTTCCATAAATTACCTCAGTAACGTTAGTGATAACGTATTTAGTGAGGTAGGTTGTTTTGCTTGCTCTTATGCATCTGGCACTTGGTTAGCCATTGCGATCTCTGTTTCTGCCTGTGAAACGTACTTTTCCAGACGAGCCACGAACAGGTCACAGGCGTAGATCACCCTGTGAATTTCTTCGCGCTCTGATCGGTCGTTCACGTTCGTTTTGCGGAACTGCCCAAACAACTCGGTTTGAACCTCTTCTGTTAGGCTTTTAAATTCTGGCATGTCCAACACGCGCTTTGCATTCTGACCGCGTGCGATAATTTCTTGGTTCACTGCTTACTCCTTAAAACTGTGGGGGCATCATAGGAGCCTGCGGAGGCATCATAGGCTGCTGTTGCATTGCCTGCTGTGCCGCTGCCTGTTCCTGTTGTGCTTGCTGCTGTTGAGCCGCTTTGATTTGCACCTGTGCGTCTTGCGCTGCGATGGCAAAATCAACATCACTGCGCTCGCGTGCCTGCTCCTGCCCAATCCGTGCGATATCGACCTGGGCCGAATATTTCGCCTCGATCTCAGCACGCTTGAGTTCCAAATCCTGTGCCATCTGGTCACGCTTCAGGTCGTTTTCGATGATGAGTTTGCGCATCTCAAATTCGTATTCGCGTTCTTTTGCCGCTTGATCCAGTTGCGCCTTGATACGCATTTCCTCGATCAACGCCGCATTTGGGTCCGGTGGTGGTGGAGCCGGCGGCTGCGGCGGCAATGTCGATGGATCAACGAAGAACGGCGTCGCGTTCTTCTCACCGCTGTTTTCAGCGATCTTGACTGCCGTGTGATACAACGTCTGCGGATTTGCCAAGCCCATCGGCATTAATTGCTGCTGTAGGGTGAGGATCATATTGAGGTTTGCGCCATTGCCGATTTTGTCGGTAACGCCGAACGCAACGTTCGCTGTTACGTCCATATCAGCATCCCACATATCGATCTGGATAGGCGTGTAATTGCCAGTGAGACGACGAATGTAAACTTCTGCGTCCTCTGGATTTTGCTGGAATAGGTCAACGATAATGCGGAATAGGTAGCGATAGCCTGTGTCCGCGAATTCGCGACAAATCTGCTCCACAAGCATTTGCTGGCTGCTAGCGCGTTGTGCATTTGCCGTTGCTGTCGTGTTCTGCAAGTCCGAAGCGTTGACCGAGGCCAAAGCGCCACCCACGCCCGTTGTGTAATCCAAGTCCTGCTTGAGACTGTCCAGCATGGGTTGTGCCTGCATTGCTGTGAATGGATGCTGCACCCACGAAATGCCCGCGCTTGGGTCTTCGCTGCGGATTGCTTTGCCCGCGTGAATGTTCAAGAGGTCATCGGCGCGAACAAGGTCGGGATTGTAGACGGTGATCGGATTGACCGATTTGTTTAGGTTGTCATGCTGCGCACGAGTGATCTGCGACACAAGGCGTTGAGTTGGACCAACGCGATCCACCATGCCCTGTCCAAACAGTGTGTTGGGAATTGGGAACGGGACGAACGCAGCGTATGGGTAGAACTTGCTGACTTCCTCATAGTGGAGCAGCACTGGCTTGTTTTCGAGATCACCACCAAGCACGAGGCGATAGTGACGACGCTTTTCGCCGGAAACGACCATCTTAGTGTAGACTTCGTAGACGATTACATCATCTTCGACTTCACCAACGCCATCGTCATAATCGGTTTCCTTGGAGCGCTGCAAAGCCATGCCATCGCTTTCGGCATCAGCCAGCGGGATCGATGCGACCTTTGCCTTGTCGAAACCCATCTCAAGCAATTCACTGCGGCTAAGCGTTCGCTTATGGCCTTGCAATTTCGCTTTGATGCCTCCGCTCTGTTGGTCGAACTGCGCATCCTTGGAAACGATGAAATCTTCTGGTGGAAGGTTCACAATGTTCATTTGACGAATTTCGCGAACACGACGAATTTTTATATCGCGAACCTTTGGCTGCATCTGTGCTGCAATCGCTGCCAGTTCTTCCGGCATTCCCGGCACTGCCTGCGCAGGAGCATCATATGCCTCACCGCGCTCTTCAATGACGATCTGTCCTGCTTCTTCCTGCGCCACGAGATCAACCAACTGCTGATCTGCCACGCCTTTAAGCACTTCCTCTTTCAGTTCCTCCCGCTCTTTGCGGAACTCGACCATTGTAATGCCAAGGCCGGTTAGAAAGCCATTCTTGACCCAAGGACTGAGCATTGCGACGTGGGAGTTTTTCGAGCGAACAACGAAGTTGCAAACGTCTGTCATCTGATCTGCGATGGGCTGGTCATTCGGCTCGTTAGGGCAGAAACTGACGACTTGGTTCTGACTATCGAAAACGCGGATCAACTGCGCTGTAGCCCAATCGGTTCGTTCCTGAACGTCTGCGCTGATCCACTTGCTTTTTCCATCTCCTGCCTTGTCGGTCTGGAACGGCTCGCGCATGTAAAGTTTAAGGGCTTCTTCCTGCTTGTTGGCGATGTTTGTTACTGAAACACCAACCGCCTCTCTGACTGCCAATGCGATGCTGCGAGTGATCGCGTCTTCATCGATCTTCTTCGTCTTGGTGATTTTCGCCATTGGGCCTTTCGCAGCGGTTTTATCCGCCGTTCTTATTTTTATTGATTGTCCGGTATTTATTACGGGTCGCTGTATTGGCCTCACTCGTAGTGTCTGAGGTCCACGTCTGGCTTCCACTCGTATTTGCTGGCGTATCTGGTCGGGCTGATTGCAAAGGTCAGACACAGCGCGTCTGCGTGGTCAGGAGAAGCGCCCTTTGAACGCTTCTTCATGTCTGACTTCTTCTCGACTTTGATCTTGCCGCTGTCGCTCTCGTAAGTTGGCAGAAGCAATTCCATAACGAGGTCTTCGTTATTCGGAATGCAGACGTTTTCGGTTGCGAACCACTCCTTGCACTCCCACCATAACTGGTCGCGTAATCGGCTGTAGAAGTCAGGGCGGCGCGTTGGACTGGATGAGACAATGACCTTCTTTGCCGGAAGGCCCATGTATTGGAGATCACCCCAAACGCCATTGCCGATACCGATGGCATCCACGCAGACTGCGATAGGTCGCTGCGCTTTTGGCGTTGCCTGATAGAGATCACGGACCTTGAATGCTAACTGCTTGGTTTCAAGTCCGCGCCATGAGTGAACGTCCAGCACCTTGTTGTCGTGACGGATCACCAACACGCTGCGGTCGCCACCTTCAGCGGGATCAAGCCCCCATATGATTGGTAGGCGCTCTGAGGGCTTTGCGTCCTCATTCTCAATGGCCTGTTCAACGAGGTTGCGAGGGATCAGACCGTCAGTATCGCTGAGTGGGAACTCGCCATGGACGTAAATGCGGTAGTCACGCGAGAACTTGCCGCCGTACTCGATTTCTTTCGCATACAGGTCTTCTTCTGTGACATGCGGTGAATCGGTCATTTTGCCGTGCACCTTCGTCCACAACGGGGCGAGATGACCGTTCCACGTATCCCAAAAGTAGCCGCTAGCCGATGAAGGGTTTGAGATGAGGCAATACTTGCCGTTTGGGTCGGACAGGACGTTACTGAGAACGGTCAAGACCTCGTCTGGAACGCCCGTTGCCTCGTCCACGAAAACGAAGTTGTTCGTCTTGTGAATACCGCGTGCGGCTGAGATGTTGTCCTTGTTGGCAAGGCGAAATTCAGCAAAGCAATCAGCACCGTCTTTGACGCGTTGAATGCGGGTTGCTGTTACGTCCCAATTGTCCTTCCAGATTGCACGCATCTTGCCGTGAAGGCTTTGCAGTTCATTCCAGATACCGCCCTTCAACTGATCTTGGTTTGGACCGAAGATGGTTATTTGAACGTCGTTGTGAGTGAATAACGCCCACCACACGAGAATCGCGAGAGATCGGGTTTTACCGAAGCCAACGCCACCCTTGAATGTAATGCGCTTGTTATTGCGGAATGCGTTGCAGAACTCGATCTGCTTGGGGCGTAGTGCGTTTTCCTCGCCCCATATGGCGATTGCAAAGAGTTCTATGTCATTTTGGAACGAAATCAGCAGTTCTTCTAACTGCTTCTTCTCCTCGTCATTGAGGTTCATATTTTGTCTACCGGCTGTTTAAGTCCGGCTATTTATTTTCACCTCACGTTTTGGACGCTCAAACAGAAAACTCGGCTCTTTTGCTTGCTCCGGCTAAATACTGGCAGCAGGAGCACACCTATGAAAATTCAATATGAAATCGCAGAAGGCCATAAGCGCGGAGAGAACGGGCTTAACGAGTACTTGAAAACAAACCCCGGCATTTCAGCCAAAGACGCGACTACTCAATGGATTGAGAAGCGTTTCGGGGCGTGGATCACCACGATAATCAGTGGAGATTACAAGTTCCAACAGACCAGTTCGAAATCGTTCATCGTGGACTTCACTTACGAAGACGATGGCCGGAAGTTTCTCGCCATGCTGGGCGGTCATGAGATGGAGGCATAATGGCTGAACGTAAACTAAGCGAAGCCCAAAAAGCAGCCCTACAACGCAATCGATTTAAGCCGGGGCAAAGTGGTAATCCAAAGGGTCGCCCACCGTTGCCGGATGAGATCAAAGAAGCGCTACAGGCTAGAACGCTGGAAGCAGTCGCGGTCGCCTACGACTTGATGATGAACAGCACAAACGAAATGGTCCGCTTAAAAGCCACAGATATGTTTCTGGCTCCGTTCGTTAGCAAAGCAGCGCAGAAACTCGACGTTGACGTGCAGGTGACACATATGGCCGACATTCTCGCTGATGCGGCCCGCGCACGCAAAACCTTGCAGGCGAATGTTATTGAGGCTGTCGCTGTCGAACCGATCAAACTCTGCGAGAGCCCAAGCAACGATTTTGATACGTAGTGATTTAATTGAGCGTCTGATTTCGCGAGATTTGGGTGATTTGGTTCATTGGATAATAGATGAACTCACCTCCTGAAGCGATCAAAACGCCTGTCGACGTTGAGCGCAGAATCTTTGTATTCACATAGTTCTTGTCTCCAGCGACAATATGTGACCTCCCTGGGAAATCCATCGTGTGCTTGAATTCACGTGACTGATCCATGTACCCCTTCATCATAAAGGGTAAGGTTAGCGCGGCCATCAACACCACACTCAGGTTCAGGTTTTTGCCTTCGAGGATAATTAGGGCGAAGATTAGGGTAGTCACCACGTAAATCATTAAATCTGACAACTCGCTGGTAAACCATTTGTCCGATACCTCACCGAGGACAAAGAGACCCAGTATTATCAAGACGATATAAACGGTCCGAATATGTTCCTGACGGAAAGAGCGGGACACCAGTGCTAGGCCATTTGCGAAGCAGAACGCAAACGTTGGTAGAATAATCACACGAACAGCGGCCAGTGCCATTTCGTACAGGTTTGGCGGAACAACAAGAACCGCAAGTTCCCATCCTACTAGAACCCCCAGCGCACCTGTGCTGCCAACAGTGTAAGCGGATAATATGGCAACGAAGCCCGCAATAAAAATCGTCAAATCTTGCACTGTAATTTTCATACTGTCCGCCTCACTTTTACCTCCCGTCCTCTATCAAATATGATGCCAAGAATGACAGCATCTTTGTAGTCAGTTAGGGATCGGGCCTGTGGATTGCTTTGATAGCCGTTGCCTGCGTTCTTATTTTGTTCTAGCGTTCAATCATGCCAGATAAGAGCCTTGGATATGCCGCTGAGAAACGCATGGTTGTCGTAGGACGCTGCAAGCATTGCAAGCGAGAAGCCAAGGCTTTTGCCAGTGATCTTGCGGGCGTCTATGGCCGACAGCGTGACTACCGGACGATACGGTTCAGATGCACCGAGTGCGATCCCGGCGCGTGCGAGATTTATCTGCAACCCGATGGCTTTGACCGAGTACCTGAGCGGATCGTGTGGCGGCCAGTGAAGGTCAAAGATCGCCAGTAGAGAAAATCATAAAGCGCCAACAGTTTCGCGCCGTCTAGTTGGCAACTATCATAAAGTTTGATACTTTATCGTCATCTGAACAGCGGAGCGCACGACGACCATGTTTGATCCTACAAAATTTCAATCCACACCTAACGGCCCACTAAACGCTGAGACGCTCCAACGTCTTGCGAAGATAAAAGATACGACAGGAATGTCATATCAAGCACTTGGAGAAAAACTCAAAATCAGCGGAACGTTTCTTCATAACCTCATGAAAAAGAACGCAAATGTTGGGACTCAACATGTGGAGCGTATCGTCGCCGCGATATCCGATTTGGAAAGCCCTAGCAGTTCTGTCCAAGCCATTTCTGAAAACACTGATAACCTTCGCCATAGTTTCCATCTTCGCCCTGGCGTGCAAGTCCAGTTCGAATTGCCAGCGGACCTGACCGCAAGGGAAGCCGAACGCTTATCCCAGTTTCTCCAGTCACTTCCAGTAGCGTAACGCAGAGGATGAAAGCCATGAATAGTGAAGCAGTAGCACGCGCTCTAACAATGATCGAAACGTCGACAGACCCTGAGAGACTTCGCAGTATTGGCGTCAACGCCCGCAAACTAGGGGAATTCGACGTCGCCCGAAGAGCAGACCTGAAACTTTATCAGGTCCTTCCGAAGGAAGCGCCGGGAACTCTCGAGTACGATGTCTGGAAAAGCATCCATGCGTTGGAGGGGACACTCACTCAAGAGAGAGAAAAAACCACGCGACTTAGCCGCACCCGGCAAAAAATCACTGCTGTCGGTGAACTGGAGACAATCAAAGCGCTGGTGATGAAACCTAAACCGTCAGAGGGATTCCACATGTTGATAGAGCGTGAGATGTCTGAACTGACTTTCGAGGCTGTCGTGTTGCGTCATCCCGAGCAATTTGACGAGATCGTTTTGTCTGCTGCTAAAGTGCGGCTCATAGATGCTGGTATTTTGATCGTTTGATAGAAAGCCCCGACATTGCTGCCGAGGCCACTCCACTTGCGCAAGAGGAGTTTCAGTTACTTTGCCTTCGCGGCCTTGCCCTTTGCACGACCAACCTTCAACCGCTCACTGCGCTCCAGAGAATGCAGTGCGATGGTGTCTTGCAGTTTCTTATCCGCCTCGATTGCTTCCTTAGCAGCGTTGAGGATTGTAACCACGCCATCGAGGTCATTTGCACGGAATAGTTTGCTCCCTGCGATTTCGAAAGCGTTGCGACCGATACGCACCACATATTCTGCGCCTTGCTTGCGGAACCATAGCGACCTCGAGTTGATCGCTTTGCCTTCCTTGACCTGACCAGCGTAATCGATCTGTGTCTTCAACTTACCAAAGAAGATATCGACGGGGTTCTGACCAGCGATGTGACCAGTTGTTGCTGCTGCTTTAAGTGTGTCGAGTGCGTTTGCCATTGTTTAGTTCCTTCGATTCAAGCAGTGCGCTATTGCTCTGCTGCTCTCTTCCTGTTTCCAGTAGGATCAAAGGGCGAGCGAAGACTGCTCAGGTCAGAAAATCTTTAAACGATGAGTAAACGCCGAAGTGCGATTGACAATAACCGACGTCACGGATTTTTTATTACAAGTCACAATCCACGGAAGAAAAAATGCCATCAATGCTCAGTGATTACTTTACGCTTGACTACATTGGTCTGACACTTGGGGTGCTTTCCGGGCTGTTTTCAATCTACACCTATGTCCGTACGCGAGAGCGACGCAACATGAGTTACAAAATAACAGACGAAACTATCGTCGGAGGCCACAGTCCAGTTATGCTCGATAACAGGGTTGAAATTCGCTTCGACGATATGGTGATCGACCGAGTTACGAGAACCACCTTATGGATTTGGAACAGCGGTAACAGGACAATCAACTCGTCTGACATCGCTTTAAATGACCGGATCAGCATCGCGCTCCCAGAAGGAACTCAAATCCTCCAACTCACCACAATGTCCAAGGTGTCAGCAAACGCGGTTCGAGTGGACTTATTGACATCTAGTGGCGTGTTCCCGACATTCGATTTCCTTGATCCAAACCAAGGGTTTAAATGTGAAATACTGCACACCGCTGCGGAGAACACGGTTAGCCTTAATGGGACGCTGAAGGGCATAGGTAAGATGAAAAGCGACCGGAGTGGATTCTTTGATACCCTTCTCTCCGCCATTCCCAATACGTTTATGAGTTTGGTTACGATGATCGTCATTATTGGCGTGTCGGAATTCATCACGTCGCCAATTCCCGACAGTAACGAAGCGATTAGGTCGCTTGTTTTCATCGGGTTAATTATCATCATGGCGGGTGTTTTTTTCGCGTTTTTTGATCGCTTTCAGACTAAAAGATGGAGGTCCAAACCTCCATATTCATTAAACGAATAGTCCGCCGTTGGACGCTACTAAATCAACCACGCCAGTCGACGGCATTTCGATGATATCTGTTGATAATTAAGGCAACGGAAGATTTTCGACGCGAGTAGCCTCTACTTCTAGAGTTCTGCCGGGTCGACGTATGTCATGCCTGTTCTTTCGGAATCCCGAATCCAAATGTCGACGAGCCGTAGTTGTCGCCAAACATCATCTCCACTTGGTCTCACAAAATTTTCGTCAGACGGATCAGAACCCAGACGCTCGAACATAGCACCGAGCCACAACTCTTTACGCACCTTGATTCCAAGGTGAGGTAGCCAATGCTCAAGTTCGCCATTTCTCACAGTAAAAAGCCCATAGGTCGCCATCTGGTCGAAGAAGATATTCGCGGTTGCCAAATCATCGCCGTGTAGCAGGCTAACTCCACCGGTTGCTTTATAGTTCTCATCCACTGCCACTAGCGATGCTCTCACTCTGCGACGGGTCTCGAGTAGTCCAGGACGTAAACCAGCAGGCACACCAGCCGCTGCGAAATATCGATTAGCGACCTTGCCATCCTCTTTTATCCAGTCGATATCGAGTATCATTGCAGCCGGAATGCCAACATTGCGAAGCACGCGAGCGATGTGAGCACCCTCTTGTTTATTGTGCGCGTTGAGGAAAGAGGCGTGCTTCACTCCGCCGGTTCCATAGAGAGTTAATCTACTGTTGATCTCATCATAGAATGCTCGGTCACTGTCTGCTTCAACAACTACTGCACTTTCGAAGAAAAGCGCACCCATGACGCCAATTGACTTCAGCAAGGGATCATACATCATCTTTTTGACTTCCTCGGAAGGCAGAAGTCTAGCGGTTGCTTTTGTCGATTTATAAGTTAGCCGAACGATATCAACGGGAAGCCCCGCAGATATGCATCCCATCAAGAAATGGGGACTATGGGTCGAGACGAACATTTGCTTGTCGTCAGAAAGATTTCGAGTGATTTCCCGGCCCAGAAGATAAGCAAGCGCAGGATGTAAGAACGCCTCGGGCTCGTCCATTGTCAGGATATCATGACGACCTGCCATCACCTCTGTCATAATCCCGATAAATGCTTTCGTTCCATCAGAGGCAGAGGCCACAGGCGAACATCGCGCAAAAAAATCCAGCGAAGACTCGTTGAACGACTGACTGATTTCATCTGGCGGATATTCGTCAGTGAAGACGTATGAGAACGTGCCCATTACAGTCGGATCGACAACTAGGTGCTGGCCAAATGCCTCGTTGACAATGTCAGAAATCCTGCGACGCAATTCGTTGTCTTTGAAAATTGTAGCAATTGTCGATTGAGGCTCTTCTCTCAATGATTGCGCCCCACCTCCGTGCACCATACCCAGTCGGTTCTCGCCCCCTAGATTGAGAACAAAATGCTTCAACACCAACGCGTATACGTAGTCGGAGGGTCTCCCATTTGGGCCCCTCGAAAAACGACTTCTAAGGTAATCGAGGTTTACCTCCTGCCGACTGCCCCGGTATCCAAACAATACGTGGCCGGCATTTGTTACTGGCATGTCCCTGAAAACAAAGGGGCTGATCAATCCTTCGATGTCGCTAAGTTCAGGTATCGAGTGTGAAATCTCGGAAAAAATCACATTCTGGTCTAGTCCCGTAGAAATGCTTCCGTATATCTCTCGCAGGGAAGCGCTTTTCCCACCATTATTAGGGCCGACAAACACAGTAACCCTTTTTGGAGTGATCGTTAGAGGCGGCTCACCAGTTGAGGACCCGGCCTTGAAAGTCATTCTGTCGATATACAATTAACTTCCCCATAAACGACTTCGTATCAAAATTGGTGTAGCATCTAATAGAGAATTTAAAGAGCCCATAGGGGGTGGTGCATGGTTATCCCTTCCCTATTCTTCGCAGTAGCCTTACAACCTGACCAGTTCCCCATGCGGCACCACGTGGCGTCCGTATAGCGGCTTCATTAAGCGCCTTAGCGATTGCTGCTGGTGTGGTTATGCCGCTGTCTATGATCGCCTGTACGTCTGCACGAATACCCTGTGCAAAGTCCTCTGCTTTGTCCTGTTTGGACTGATGAGCGCCACCTAGTTTAACGCCTTTCTCTTTGGCCTTTGCCAACGCTGCTATTGTCCGTTCCGATATGAACCTGCGTTCTTTGTGAGCCAGCACCGCATACATATGCAGCATGAATTCATCCGCGTTGGGGATATCAGCGGCGCGGAATGGGACAACCCGCTTCATAAACCCCGCGATGAACTCCACATCACGAGATAAGCGGTCAAGTTTAGCCACCAATAGAACGGCGTTGTTCTGTTTCGCATAAGCAATGGCATTGGTAAGTTCTGGACGGTCATCGTGCTTGCCGCTCTCGACCTCAACGAACTCTGCGATTGGATGATAACCCGCGCAAGCAGTGCGTTGCGCTTCAAGTCCTAGACCCGACTGCCCTTGTTTTTGTGTGGAGACGCGGAGATAAGCGACAAACTGCTGCGGTTGTACTGGTTGCATTGTAGCCTCTGACATTGGTTGCACGTCGAATGTCTGCTGCCGAAAAAACAAAAGGGCAAAGCCAAAGATAGGCTTGCCCTCTGATGCCAAAGGCTAACAATAGCCAACCCTACGGATTTACCACGGCTCTTTGAGCAGGCTGGGCGATGTGGTTGTTCATATGTGAAGTCTATGTCTGTCTACGAAAGTTTGTGGCAGTCTGTGAAAATCGTAGACTGTCCTTATGTGCTACCTGTCTTCCTCAAGACGCGTTGATTTATCGCTGTTACGTTGTCGTGATGATAGTTGGTGGCAACATTAGAAAGCCTTCAAGTTTGCTTCGCAGATTCGGAGGCTGCAACTCGGCCTCAATCTCCCCCATGATCTTTTCCTGCTCATCCAGCATCTTCGTGTAGGAATCTTCTTCCGTTGCTGACCATCCCCGAATTTGCTTTTTCTTCGAAAGCCGTCCAACTCGAAATTCTAACGCCATTGCTGCATGAGACTTGGTTGAAAGGTCATTTAGCCAGTCCAGCAAGTCGCCATCGAAAATCCATCGGGCATGTTCGACGGCATCCAAAAACATAAATCTTGTTTCTGGTTCCATTGAACCCGCTTGCACTATGGCATCAGCGATCTTGTTCAACTTGCTGACCAACTCGACACGGCGATCAAACATCATCACTTTGTAATTGGCATTTGCTATCTGCGCATTCAGGTCATTCTGCGCCTTCATGTCCTTGATGGTCTGCTTCGCCTGCGCAGTTTGTTGAGCAAATGACGCGATAACCACCAACAGTGTGACCAGTGCCATAAAGCCCGCCAGTCCGTCACCTATTAGGTTCAAACCGGTTCGCTCTACATAGTTCTTCAAATCTGTTGGTTCGACTGGAACGCCATACACGTGGAACGAATAGACCATCCAAAGCGCAGCACAAGCCAGCATGATGCTGGACAACAAAATGGTGATCCGAATTACAGTCATGTGTCTTTGTACAAAGCCTTAGCGATGCTCTCTGGAAGTTCCAAGTATGGATGAAAGTGTTTTCGCAGGTTTTCAGGCGTTAGTTCAGCCTTTAAAGACTCTTCGATTTGACGCTTTTTATCAAGAACCTTCCTCCACTCCTTCGTTTGTTCACTATCCAAAGGTGTTCCTCCTTTTTCTTGCTTGAGTCGCGCTTCTTTCTCGTCTTCAATCGCAAGCCCTACGGCCTTATTGCCCATATTATCCACATATCCAAAGACGTCTTTGTTGAAAAGAAACTTCGCGTCCTCGATGGCGGATAGTATCTCCACCCGTATGGCAGGCGTAATTTTATTAGTCTTCAAAGAATCGAAGAAACACTCTTTCAACTTAAGATAAACAGCCAAACGTTTCTCATGGAGGGCCAATTTGTAGTTAGCGTCTGCAATCTGCGCATTCAGATCATTTTGGGCTTTCATGTCTTTTACGGTCTGTTTTGCAGCCTCCATCTGAAACGCAAGCGATGCAATAACAACCAACAGTGTGACCAAAGCCATTATACCAGCCAAGGAGTCTCCAAGCAGGTTTAATCCATAGTTCTCTAAGAAAATCTTGAATGGTGTTGGGTCGGTTGGTACACCCATTACCCTATAGAGATAGATTAGTCCGATGGAAGCGGCAGCAATACCCACGCATACGCCGGCGATTACGTTTAAAATTACTTTCATTTCTGTTCTCAATGTTTGCGGTATAAACATGGTCACTCAGGAATTTCCGCTTGGCAACCCCAATAATGCTTGTCATCGAGAATTATTTTTCGTCTAGGTGTGCGCGAGTTTAAACACCATGGCATCCGCTTTTGTCTGGAATTCTACTTCCGCATAGGAGTGCTCGCCAAGCCAATGCGCCTTGACCACCCGACTGTAGGTGGCATCGTACCCATTGAGGTCGCAGATAATTGCGCGGGCATGAGCCGCCACTAAAAACTCGTAAAGCAGATCGAATTGAACATCGTGTTCAAACTCGCCCAAAGTGATCATGTCCGCGATTGGTGCACCGCTAGTGAAGCCCGCTTGTATGACTGCCCACGCATCTTTGATAATCTTGTTGTAGTCGACCGGAATATTGATCGTGTAGGGCATCACTCGCCTCCATGGGCGAGTTTGAACACGATGGCGGCTTTCTCGTTAGCGAAATACAATTCGACGTCTATCAAATCGTCATCGATGCTATGAAATTCCACTCTGATGATCGCAGGTGGCTCGATCTGGTATTCTTCTGCTTCGAACCGCTCTTTCAAGGTTTCTCGCATCTGAACTACCACAAGATCCAGCAACTCGTGCGGGTCTATCGGCAGCAAAGATTTCGTTCTGACAACAGCGATTTTCGCGTGGTAATATTCGATACCTAGCGGGATTTGAATGGTGACTTTGTTCATCACTCACCTCAACGAGTTTGGCTGAGGATTGTCGTCAGCACGTCCTCACCGTTGAAGTAGGCGCGGATTACAGCCATCTCGTCGTGGGTGACGTTCTGCTCGTTTGCGGATACTAATCTAACGAATTGCGGCGGTATTAACGCAAGCGCCGCAATCTTCGTTGCGACGGACGTAGTCTGCGTCGTCATGGCTATTTGGGTCATTGCCAGTTTCGCTGCCGATAATGCCGCGTTTGCAGCCTCTCGCTCTTCCTCTCGCTGGTCTTCACGTTCGATCATCTTCTTCGCCAGTCGCACCATGTATTCGGCAAAGACTTCGTCGTTTCTGTTACTCATTTTGTTACCTCACTTATTGTTGTGTAAGGTATTTATCTATCTATTGATTCGATGCGCCCAAACGCTGGTTTCCTTTAAATACTCTACGCATTGCATTTGGGATCATTATGGACTTTACAGCATTATCGACGGCGTTCTCGTCGTTTATCGACACTCTTACGCGCCGACCACTTCACACTGTATTCGGCACATTAATCCTCTCACTGGTCGCTGCGATTGGCACGCTCATATACGTGGGTTTTACTGATCCACCTCGTGCCTTTGAGATTGCCGAGAAGGTTGCCGTGTATGTGGTCCCTGCCCAGCAAACACTGATCGAGCCAATCCCTGTTCCTATTCCACCGGAAGAAGAAGCAAAGCGATTGCAAGAGAGCATTCCACGTGATGCACTGACATGCGCGGCTGTGGATGAGATTGGCGAAGAGTTCGATGCAGAGCGTGCAACGTTCTGGACATTCTCGAATGGCTCATATGGCCTCGGTGGTGTGCCATTCAACTACGCGAATGTGCATTGCCCATTCGTCCGTGAAGGCATCGCTTACATTCCCGAAGAGTTCCAGAAGATACCAAACTCGATTGCTGCGGAAACTAATAACGTGTTGTTTCCCTCGCCGGGTGTCACCGAGTGTGGTCACTGGACTAGAGCAGGCATTCAAAGCGCCTACATACGTGCAAGCATGAAGAACCTTGGCACTGTTGAAATGCTCCAATGCGGCGTCCGCGATGGCCGCGGTATTCCGATTGGAAAGATCACAGTTTCTTGGCGTGATCTTGATACCGCTCGTGATCTACCCGCGCTTATCGAGAAACTTCGTGCCACAGCAGAGGCCATTGGCCGCTACAATACGCCAACAGTTCCGCTGGAAGACCTTTAAGCGGCTTCGTCCTCTCTGGATGGCCTCACAAGATCAACGGACTTCTTTAGTTTAATCGCAGGCGGCGCTTCAAGCGTCATTCCGAGCGTTTTGAACCTTTGAAGGCCGCAATGTTTCATTACCCAGCCAGCAGCAAGGAGATGGAGGATGCGAAGTACGGCAACGACGATGATGAATACGATTGTTTCGGACAGGTTCACGAAATCGATCATCTTCAATGCAGCCGCAATCGCCTTATCGAACAAATTGTCCATGAGGCTCTCACGTTTGAATTGAAGATGTCGTCCCGCTTCTCGGTTTTCGTACGGTGTACTGGCACCTACAAGTCTCTACGTGACTTTTTGCAAAACCGTGTCGGAGCACCACATTCGCCCGACAAGAAACTCAACAACATCTGGCTTACTTTAACCCAACCGGAAATCGTTGCCAGCACTTCGATTTCCAAAACAACTGCCAACGCAGCATGGGGATGACTGGGCGTGATTTTAGTACGCACACCCTTCGTCTTCTTTATACAAATACGGTTGCCTGCCGACAATACCTGTCAATGAGTTTTGATGCGTTATCTGTGGAAAAGCGATTATCGAAAATTCTTGTATGCCAATCAAGCCTGCTGCCACTTGATGCCATTGGCATCGCACCAGCCCGCATATGTGGTCTTACTGGTCTTGGAGATCGTGCGCTGTGCGTTCTGAAACACGATGGTCACTTCGTAATCCGGGTGCTGCGCCTTTATGGCCTTGTGCTTGGCTCGATCCTCGGCAGTGAATAGCCCCTTGGCCTCCACGATCTTCTTACCCGCTGTATCAATGAAGTCAGGCAGGTACTTACGCTGGACCGTGTAGGAGAGCCGTAGCGTTTCATATTCGTATTCAGGGCCGAGCGTCTTTGCGACCTTTTCTTCAAAGCGGTTCCTCATGGCGTGCCGAACAACTTTGCTTCGGCAGCACGACGACGAGTAAGACCGGCAAGCACTTTGCCACCGGCTTTGTCCCACTTCGCAAACTCCAACTGCGCGGCTTTGAAATCACCAGCGTTGACCTTCTTCAGCAGTGTGGATGAACCGAAGTTTCCTTCGCCCAGGTTGTAGGTGAAACTGACCAGTGCGCCGCGCTGATTATCGGTCAATGTGACCTTCACCAATTTGTCCACGGCCTTCTCGAAACGAGCCACGTCTTCAAGCAGCAAGCGGGTTGCCTCTGCCTCAGTAATTGTCTTCCGACCCACATCGGCGCGTTTCAGCCCCTTTGTGGTGCCGTATCCGATGGTTGGCACGTTTGCGGGGCAAAGATATGCAGTGAGTTCGCAGCCTTCAAACTGCCTGATTAAATCGATGGATGCTTTGTTTATTGCCATCCCATATTTACTGGATGGCGAACGTACGCACTGGCTCCACGTGATGCTCAGGCACACCTTTGCTGGCCTCGGCCAGCAAACCTGTGACTTGTTGAGGATTCAGCGCGTGAGTTAAGGATCAGTTAACAGGTTTCGACCGAAGCGGTGATATAGTAGCGACATTGAATCGAAGAAGATTAGAAGGTTGATGCCCCACCATGAAGGCTTGGATTTCGACGTTGAACTCGATTTTTGTCGGTGTGGTCGTCACGGTCGTCGGTGGCTATCTACTAACTGTCGGTTCTAACGAAAAAGAAACCGTGCCGAAGAAGCCAGAACTTTCTCTATTGTCTCAGCAGATACGGGTTCCAGCGCAACCAATTCCTTATGATGTCCGGTCCCGCGCTATTGAAGAGGCAAAAGACCCCGACCTCGAACGAGCATTAAGTAACGCTTCATCGGGTTTTATCATCACGCAATTTAATGTCGTGAATGAGTCTGACGTGGTCCTCCGCGACGTCGAGGTTACTATCCGTGGTGCAGACCAAATCTATCAATCGGCCCCTAGCAAGAGCACCAAAATCGACAAGCCCACCATGACGTTTAACATTCCGCCCGGCGAGATGGTGCGACTGATCGCTATGCATGGTTACTCTGAGGCTACCGCCTTCGCGACATACGGTGAGAGTTACTTCAAATCGGAGGACATTGCCGATCACGCTGAAAAGAAAGGTGCCTCTGTCGCCACGAGATACATTGAGGACCGATACTGGCTGCTAGATGAAACCATCGTGACCGGACTTGCCTTCATTTTCTTGCCCCTATTTGCTTTCGTTGCCATGATATTAGTGTTTTCAAGACGTAGCCCGACTGGCCAAGCCACGACCTCTGCTATTGACGGGACACAAGAAGAAAACAAGGCGAATCCGTAGGCTCCAACGCATGTACGCGGCTTATCATAAGAAAAGCCCGCTCTTTCGAAAGGGCTTACGGAGTGAACTATGTGAACGAAGCTGCGCTTTCTTCACTTTAAGTGAAGTATTTGTTATTTAGAATTTTAACTAATGCTTTCATCAAGATTTTAATTATTCATCTTTCACTCGCAGGTGAAGCATAAAATTACTTATTACTGCGTTTTATTGTTGACTATCGGGAAGTCCATGTTAGAACGCCCATGTCTGGCTGAGAAATCGACCGACTGTTCTTTGAAAATTGACATTCGCGCTAGCATTCCACCGTCTGGGGTACGCCGTTCAAATCGGCACGAACTCAACGATATCGTTGAGATGCATCGGAGACGGGTTCGGCTGACATTCGTCATTCGAAGCGTGCGCTAACCTTGGGGCCATTCAAACGACCTGCTCAACGAGCGCGTCGGCTTCCAAGGGGCCACTGGCATGGTGCCGGTGGAAAGCGGAAGGAACGCGCAAATGTCTATTGAAAAGAACACCTCCACCACTCTCCCTGCTGCATCGATCGACGCGAAGTCGCTTATGCGGAAGGTAAAAGAAACCATCACTGCGATGAACGTCGCTGAGAGCCGAAGCCGAAAGGCTATGGCTGTCATGGTGGCGTCTTTTGTCGAAATGGGAGAGGCCTACGTCAATGTCTCCGATGTAAAGTCGAAGATTGATGCTGAATGCGTTGCGCATGGCATCACGCCAGTAAATCTGCATGATCCAGAAGTGATGGCGAAAAACCCGAACATTTTCCTTCCAATGATGAGCATCGTTGATGGAAATTGGAAGCCGGTTTTGCACCCCGTAACGGGTAAGCCGGTGAAGAACAAAGATGGCAAACCAAAACAGAAGTGGTCGCGCAATCGATCCTTCGAAAAGTATGCCAGTGTCATTCGGTTTTTTCTCCACAACAAGATCAGCCACGAAAAGGTCGTTGAAATCTTGATTGGTGATGACGTCATCGAGATAGAAGGTTCGGAAGACGGTGTAAGGCCACGCATCAGCGACATCGTTGCTGCTGATACGGTTCAACAAAAAGGCGCTCGTCGCAACACGAACGTTTGGACCGACGAAGCGAAGACTGCTGCGGCTCTCTTTGGGCCGGTCGCAAAACTTCCGGTCACCGATGACATTCTAAAGTCGGTGAAACTGAGTGACGGCTACGCTGCTGTCATCGTCCACGTTGAAGAAGGCGAACTTACGATCCTCTTTGATAGCGGATTGGAAGGTGATGCGCTTTTTCGTGTGATCAACAAGCAGGTGGCCAATTTGAACGAGGCAACAAAGGCTTCAAGCAAAGAGGCTGCATGATGCGGTTCGGTCGGAGGAAACGAAAGGGGGCGGTTAATCCCGCCCCTTCTTCTCCTGTGTTTGTTAGCCCTTTCAATGCGAGCATTCAGGAGAAACTACGGTCAAACACACTTCATGGACTTCGTGACCGACTATGTCTGGGAAAACCGGTTAGGGTTGATGAGTTTAAGCACGTTTTCAACGAAGACTAACTTGAAGCGATTGCAAAACTCTATGGTCGGTTGCTGAGCGACTATATCGGGTTGACGAAACCAGCAGATGTTTGTCCAGAGCATTTACGGAACAACGTTTATAGTAGTTGCTACGTGATGACCAATCTCAATCGGCTTATCCGAGAATGCCCGAGCAAGCGGGGATCTGACGGAGAATACGACTTTCGATGGAGAACTACCTGGGGCAAAGATTTTCGCAGGGAAATGGTCGAAGTGCGATATCTTCGCCTTTATCACCAGACACTCACAGACAACGAGTGGGTTTATCTGGAAGACCCGCTGAAGTTACCAGAACAGCCTGTCGAAAGTGATTTTCCCGGTATCATCACGTCGCATGATCACGCACGTCGCTTTCCTTGGCGGCTGCACTTTCGAACGAAGCACGAGTTCAACAACTGGCCTGACATGGATACCCTGAAGAAGTTACCGTATCTCTGGTACATCGACCACAAACTCGGATTACCGTATACTGCAATCGACAAGTGGGACATCAATCCGAAATTCGAATGGTGACCCTTAAAAAACAAGGCCCCGGATGACAGCGAAGTCGCCGGGGCTTTCTTCGTGTGAAAGCCCTTCACTTTGAGTGAACATACTTGCGTGTTCTAAAGTCGCGTTGGACGCTCAACACAGCGCCTTCCCGGTCTCATCGACAAACTCAATATCACCGCAACCCTTCAACTTGTGACCGCTTGCGGATAACTGTGCGATCAATGCGACGAGTTGACGGGCTTGTGCCTCGCTAATGTTGTCGCGGTTTGCAATTTTGTCGTCGTACAGTTCGGTGACAAACTCGTGCCATGTCTGCGACTTGCGCTTGACGCTGCTTTTTGCACCTGCTTTGCCATGCATGATGGTGATGTCACCGTGAGCGCCAGTTACAAAATGTTGAAGTTCACCAAGCAGTAGACCAATCCAATTCTTATGTTTTTTCTTGATAGTCATGAACGCGGACGAGGCATTCTGTTTGGGCTTCCGTGTGTATGGGATGCGAACTGTTGACTTGGCCTTGAGGTCCGCAATTGGATCAAGGGCCAGTGCGTCGGGATGGGTTTCAATGACAGTCTGAACGACTTCGAAGATGTCTGCAAAAGTGCTAATTGAAATGCTCATCGGGTTTGCTCCTGTGTCATCTTTTGCTGCTCGATGATATTGCGTGCGAGCGCGATGATCTCTTTCTTGCCCGTTTCCTCCGTGCATTCCTCATGCGCTGCATCGAGGTCCATTTCTCCCAAGTGACACTGACGGATCGCTAAGATTGCTTCGCGGGAGGTTGGCTTATCCAAAGTTGGATGCCACCACGAATACTGACGATTTACGAGACTGCGAACAGCCAGAAACTGCTCTTCATCCAAGTAGTGGTGAACTTCTTCATCGGTTGTCGGTGGTGTCTGTCCGGGAAATGTTTTTGCGAACTCTCTCAGGAGGCGCTTTTTGCGATTCTCGAAAATTGATTCTGATCTGATGCTCATTGCTGGTTCTCCTTCGCTGTACGTGCGAAGTGAGCGATGGCCTTTTGGATGGCATCGGCTGCGTCGTCCAACGCTTGGATTAGTTTTGTGTCATTGCTCATTTTTGAGTTCTCCTTTTTATGGTCGTCTAACGTTGTATTTATGCCTGCACGCTCAAAACGGCCTCATATGGTTTGACCATTGGCTTTCGCCCAACGAATACGCTGGCCCTCTGCAATTGCTGCGCGATGTTCTGCGGATAAGGTCTTGCCGCGCTGGGCTTCACCGATCCGGCGTTTGACATCATCGGAATGACGTTTGCCTCTGCGGGCATTTGCGATTTTTGCTTTGGTTGCGTCAGTGTGTTTTCTAGGCATTTCTGTTCCCCTGCTTTTGCGGCCTTCTTTTCCGCCAGACGCGCTTTCACAGCGGCCCTGATCTTCTCTTTCTGCTCTTCCGTTTTCGGCTTGCCCTTCAACGCTGCACTGATGGCTTGTTTTGTCTCGGCATCACGCGTCTTGCCCTTCTTTGCGTCGGACATTTTCTTCTTCGTCGTGTCAGAAGCCTTTTTGCCAGTGCGGGCTTTGCGGATGAGGTCTTTGCTCTCATCGGAATGCTGATCACCGGGACCGAACTGTGTGGAACGTTCGCTATCTTCACGATTCAGAAACGCGGCAGTTTCCACGCTCATTATGCCGGTTTGGAATGCCTTGCGGTTCTTCCAGCCCAGCACATAACCGAACTTGCCTTTCATCATCCGTTCGAACTGCCCCTCCGCCATTGCCTTTTCCATGCGTTGGCGACGGCTTGAAGTGACCAGCGACAGGAACTCTGCAAATGTCAGAGTGAACGTGCGCTTCTTCAATTCCTGATAATCGCGGGCGTTTTGCCATTGCGCGTACAATGCTGCATCCACAACGGCAGCCATCTCAACTGGATCAGATTGTTTTGTGATTGCGCGGATAACTTCGCGGGCCGATGCTTTCGGCTTCTTGATTGGATATTCCATGTTGTTCCTCTTTTCTTATTATTGGCGCTATCTCAACTGCGCTTAGTCTATCTATTTATAAAATATTGCCGTGGATTAAGTCATGATATTTCTTGCATAAAAAAGCCGTGGCCAAGTTGAGATCGGCCACGGCGCATGTCGAGGAAAGACATGGAGAATATTTCATCTACCTGTTATTTATCTCATCATTGTATTTTCATTCGTCTTATCTTTGACAGGTAGGTTGATAGGAACCATATAATATAGAACAGGCATTACACTAACAGAGGTAGGTTAATTAGATCCATATACATATATGTATATGGACCCAACAAATCCCACTTCTACTAGCGCAAAGCGCTGGCGGCTTCACGCATCGCTTCGCGGGTTTTCGTTGGCACTCAAATCCCACTCACCTCTGCTACACGCGGTCGCTTTCGCTCGTTCCCAATTGGGAACTCCACTTCACTGCTGGCGGCATAGCCATTGTTTTTGGTCGCTCCGCTCCACTTCGTGATATCCGTTTGGTCGCTTCGCTCCACTCCGTCAGTGTTTCCGTCTGCGACGCCGTAGGCAATAAAGAAGTGGCGGGTAGGTAAATGCAATTGCGCTGACGGAAACGCGTCAAAGAGCGTCACTGGGTACGGTTAACGTCAACCGCGCAACATTACGCAGGGCTTTTTTGACCTCGCTGTATGAGCGTCTATGGCGCGGGATGAATGCTTCACTTTAAGTGAGCATTCCAGCGATGACCTCATTCTTTTATCGACCCAGGTGATGGGTCGGACGCATAATGGGGAATGGAAAATAAGTTCAAGACCCAACCAACCCGCAGACGCAAACCAGAACCTCTCGAAGGAGAGGCGACAATATTGAAACGCTTTGAAGCGTTTGATGTGCCAGAGACGGAAGAAAAGCACCGCATACTGCGGGTGAGCCAGTGGATCGCAGAATTACGCGGTCTGAATGCCCCTGAGTAAATAAGGACGGACGCCATGTTGTGGTGGCGTTGGTCCAATGCAAGAGTTTACTCCACCTCTGGGATCGATAGCCCGCTTGGTTTGCTCATTTCCAAGCGGGCTTTTCATTGGGCGGTTGCCCAATGAAATCCATGGCACTAGCGCTTTGCTTTTGCGATGGAGGCAAGCACATGGAGTTTTGGGGTTATCTGATCACAGGCGCATTCGTCATCCTGTTGATCCGCGCTTGGTTTCTAATGGGAAAGATCAGTCGATTTATCGATGATACCGACTATCGCGATGCCGAGCGTTTCAAAGATCGTTTCCTTCATCGATAGACCCACAAATCACTGATCGTAAGCAACCACTTAGAGTTTTTCAGCCATTCCGTTGGAACCTACGGTTTTGCTTTTCGTTTGGTGGTCGGGGAACACAAGGCGAAATTTATGACAGACCAACAGCATCAACTGTCCAAGCACCTTAGCCACGAGATGATAAAGCAGACCTCACGATCTGCTTTATCTCACGCCGTGCAAAACGACGATGCATTCAACGAGTTATTGAGAAGGCTTGCTGCGTCCGAGTCTGATCACAAGACAAAGATCATCCTCAATTAAATGTCCACCACTCGTCGATCTTGTCGCGCAGCCTCAACGTAAGCGGATAAACGCTTGGTTGGGTTGAAATGCTCGTCGCGCTCGATCTTCAAACCATGTGGTCCTGATACGCTTGTTACTTCGCTTAGGCTGACATAGCCGAGTTCAGGTTCGCCCATGCCGTAAGCAGCCACGTCGCAGCACCCCAAGGTGTAAACCACTTGACGACTGGAATATGATCGTGTTCCCGCGCTGTCGCATTGTTGTGCAAGAGTTTCGCACGTAGTTCAGGTGTGAGCAGTTGGTTCACGCTGCAACCTCGACACTCGCCATTCCCATAACGACTACCGCAGCCACACGTTCGATCACGCTACGCTCAGCACGCCATTCAGCAACACTTGTGAACACCTGTTCGAAACGCTTGCCGTCGATCTTGCCCCAGACCTTAAAACCCATTTGCGTAACTCCTATAAGTTGTATCTACAACTCAGAGTTAATTCCAGTTGGTGATCAGGGCGAGCAAAGATTTGACTACCTCAAAATCTTCTTTTTGCTGCGTGGCAGAGGTTTACGCGTTATAACAAGGCGATAAAGCGAGAGCGACACATGTGCAAAATAAGCATCTTGCAAGTACATTGATTGCGTCAATTATGCGGCGCAATATTCGTAGCGAACGCGCGTGATGCAGATGTCGAGAATGGGAAATCGGGAATAACAGTATGCCAGTTTTGAACACAGCCGCCGAATTGCAGGCAGAAGCGAGCGAGTGGCGGCGCCATCTCCATGAAAATCCTGAACTCCTTTACGACGTTCACGACACCGCGGCTTTCATCGCAGGCAAGCTGGAATCCTTTGGTGTTGACGAGATCGTGACAGGCATTGGTCGCACCGGTGTCGTGGGGATCATCCATGGTCGGCATGGAAAAGGGCGCACCATAGGTCTCAGATCCGACATGGACGCTTTGCCGATCGTGGAGGAGACCGGCAAGCCCTGGACGTCGAAAATTGCAGGCAAGATGCATGCCTGTGGCCACGATGGCCATATGGCCATGCTGCTGGGGGCTGCAAAACATCTGGCAGAAACACGCAATTTCACAGGCTCTGTCGCTGTGATCTTTCAGCCAGCGGAAGAGGGTGGCGCTGGCGCGCTTGCCATGATCGAAGACGGCCTGATGACCCGCTTCAAGATCGATGAAGTCTACGGCATGCACAATATGCCGGGTATTCCACTGGGTTCATTTGCCATCCGCAAGGGTGGGATCATGGCGGCCCCGGATAAATTCTCCATCGTCGTCAAGGGGCGGGGCGGTCATGCGGCTCAGCCGCATCGTACGATAGACCCGATCTCAATCGGGGCGCAGATCGTGACCAATCTCCAGCTGATTGCCTCGCGCAATACCGATCCCATTCGCTCGGTGGTCGTCTCTGTTACGCGTTTTCAGGCGGGTTCCAGCCATAACATCATTCCCAACGAGGCGGTGATCGCAGGCACGGTCCGCACGCTGGATGAGGGGGTGCGCGACGTGGCACAAAACCGCATCAAGCAGATTGCTGAGGGCATTGCGACAGCCAATGATGCTGAGGCGGAAGTGGTTTACGAGCGGCATTGCCCCGTGACGGTCAACCATGCCGATGAGACGGAGCACGCCATTCGTATCGCGCGCGATATCGTCGGCGACAAGAATGTCGATCCTGATGTGGACCCATCCATGGCGGGAGAGGATTTTTCCTACATGCTCAACGAACGTCCAGGCGCTTTCATATTTCTCGGCAATGGCGAGAGTGCCGGGCTGCACAATCCTGCCTACGACTTCAACGATGAGGCGATTGCCTATGGTGTGTCCTATTGGGTGAAGCTTGCCGAGCAGCGTTTGGCAGGCTGAAAGGCATAAGGCTGTGAACGACCGCGATCTTTGAGCGCGGTCGTTACCCATCTTTGCGCTAAATGCGCGAACCAGCGGCGTCGAAGAGATGGAAATGGGCTGGATCTGCCGTGATCGTTACGGTCTGCCCGATTTCCATCGCCGAGCGACCGGGGACGCGGAAGACGATGGTGCTACCGTCTGGCATTTCGCCGTGAACGTAGCTCTCCGCGCCGACCAGTTCTACCGCCGCCACTTGAACTGGTAGCTTGAATGCGGCGTTCGAAGCCGTGTCCGCAATAATAAGGTTTTCAGGGCGAATGCCGATTGTGGTCGCGTTGGCGGGAATGCTTCCGTTTTCCGGCACGTTCCAGACGGAGCCATTGAGCGGCAGCAGGTTCATCGACGGAGAACCGATGAAGGTGGCAACGAAACTCGTCGCCGGCTTTTCGTAAAGTTCGATAGGCGTGCCGACCTGCTCGATACGTCCTGCATTCAGGACCACGAGGCGATCCGCAAGCGTCATCGCTTCCATCTGGTCGTGGGTCACATAGATGCTGGTCGTGGCGAGCGAGCGTTGTAAACGCCGAATTTCGACGCGCATCTGCACGCGCAGCTTTGCGTCGAGATTGGACAGCGGCTCATCGAACAGGAACGCAGACGGTTTGCGCACGATGGCACGGCCCATGGCAACGCGTTGACGCTGGCCACCTGACAGTTGGCGCGGCTTACGCTCCAGATACTGTTCGATTTCCAGAGCTTTTGCCGCATCCGTTATCCGGCGGTCGATTTCGTCCTTCGGTGTGTTGCGGTTCTTCAGGCCATAGGCGAGGTTCTGGCGCACCGTCATGTGCGGATAAAGCGCATAGTTCTGGAAGACCATGGCAATGTCGCGCTCGGCGGGTTCGAGATCGTTGACGCGCTTGCCCGCGATGTCGATGCTGCCCGAACTGATACTCTCCAACCCGGCCACCATGCGCAAAAGGGTCGACTTTCCGCAACCAGACGGCCCGACCAGCACGATCATTTCGCCATCCTGAATGTCCAGCGAGACGCCTTTGATCGCCTCGATGTTGCCGCCATAGACTTTGCGGACGTCCTTGAGTTCGATTGTCGCCATTACTTTTCAGTCTCCACCAAGCCTTTGACAAACCAGCGCTGCATGAAGACGACGACGAGAACGGGCGGGATGATAGCCAGGATCGCTGTCACCATCACGTAATTCCACGGCGTCGATGCATCGGTGAAATCCACCATGCGGCGCAGGCCAATTATGATTGTGTTCATTTCAGCGCGATCCGTTACCAGCAACGGCCACAAATATTGCGTCCAGCCATAGATGAAGAGGATCACGAAAAGGGCCGCGATATTCGTTGTCGAAAGCGGCAGCAGAATATCGCGCATGAAGCGGAACGGCCCCGCATTGTCGATGCGCGCCGCCTCAACCAGTTCGCCGGGTATCGTCAGGAAGAACTGGCGAAACAGGAAGGTGGCCGTGGCAGACGCCATCAAGGGAAGCGTCAGGCCCGCATAGGTGTTCAACAGGCCGAGGTCTACGATCACCTTGTAGGTCGGCAAAATGCGGACTTCCACCGGCAGCATCAGCGTCACGAAGATCATCCAGAAGAATCCCATGCGGAAGGGGAACCGGAAGAAGACGATGGCAAACGCCGAGAGGAACGAGATGACGATCTTGCCCAGCGCAATCGCAACAGCCACGACGAAGCTGTTGAACAGCAGACGCTCGAGACTGACGCCCACGACGCGCTCCACACCGCCGGAAATCGCCTCATGGTAATTTTCCGCCAGATGTCCGGCTGGCAGCAACGACATGGGCGGGCGCAGAATGTCGGTCGATGTCGCCGAAGAGGCGATGAATGTGTAGTAGATCGGGAACGCTACGATGATGATGCCGATGATCAGCATCAGATGCGCCATGAGCGTTGCGATGGGACGGTTCTGGATCATGATGTTCTCCTCAACCGTAATGCACGCGCCGCTCGACGAAGCGGAACTGGAATGCCGTGAGCGCAATGACGATGACCATCAGGACCACCGATTGTGCGGCGGATGAGCCGAGGTTGAGATTGACGAAGCCGTCATTGTAAACCTTGTAGACCAGCGTTTCCGTGGCCTTGGCCGGTCCGCCGCCGGTGACGGAATGAATGATGCCGAATGTATCGAAGAAGGCGTAGACGGTGTTGACCACCAGCAGAAAGAAGGTCGTCGGTGCCAGAAGCGGGAAGATGATCGTCCAGAATCGCCGGGCTCCCCGTGCACCATCGATCGCAGCGGCTTCCAGCAGAGACTTGGGTATGGCCTGAAGACCTGCGACGAAAAACAGGAAATTGTAGCTGATCTGCTTCCAGGCAGCAGCAGCGACAACCAGCGCCATGGCCTGATTGCCATCCAGCAGAGGATCCCAGGCGATGCCATTGCGGCGCAGAAGATAGGCGAGGGTGCCCATGGCCGGGTTGAACATGAACAGCCACAGCATACCGGCCACGGCAGGCGCGACGGCGTAGGGGATGATCATCATCGTGCGATAGAAGCCCTTGCCGCGCACCACCAGATCGGCAGCCGTTGCCAGTAAAAGGGCCGCCGCCATCGAAAGCAGCGCGGTTGCAATGCTGAAGACGACGGTGACCTGAAGCGCGTGCAAGTAATTGGGGTCAGACAGAATGGCGGAGAAGTTCGCAAAGCCGACGAAGGTGCTCTGAAGGCCGAACGGGTCTTCTCGCATCGCCGATTGGTAAAGTGCCTGGCTCGCGGGCCAAAAGAAGAAAATGACCGTCAGAACGATCTGCGGAGCAACGAGAAAATACGGAAGTATCTTGTTGGGAAAGACAACGCTTTGCAAAGGCGGGCTCCTTGAGAGCATCGGACCGAAAAAATGAGCCGGACATCATCCGATACGCGAACGAATGAGGAGCGGCGCGTTTCAACCGTGCCGCTCCGATCCAACCATCGCCGCTGCACCCTGAGCGGGTGCGAGCGGCTAGAAGGCGGTTTACTTGCCGATCGCCTGCTGGATGGCTGCGTTGCCGCGTTCGACCGCTTTGTCGAGGGCGGCTTTTGCATCCTGCTTGCCAGCGAGCATCGTTTCGAACTCTTCGTTCATGATGTCGCGAACCTGCGGGAGATTGACCAGACGCACACCCTTGGAGTTTTCTGTCGGGGGCTTGCCCATCATCTGCAGCAGTGGGGTCTCGCGAGCCGGGTTCTTTTCATAGAAGCCAGACTTTTTGGTGTCCTCATAAGCCGCAAGCGTCACCGGCATATAGCCGGACACCTGGTGCAGGCGCGACTGAATCTTGGTCTGCGACAGGAAGTGGAAGAACTCCGCGGTGCCCTTGTACTCGTCGTCGGACTTGCCGCCGAAGACCCAGAGGCTGGCACCGCCGGGAATGGTATTTTGCGGGCGACCCTCTCCCTCGTCATAGGGAAGCTGGCCGATACCGTAATTCATGCCGCTCTTGACGATATCGCCAAGGCCACCGGAAGACTCGGTCAGGATGCCGCATTCGCTGGACGTGAAAAGCTGCTTGGCCTCGGACGTGCGACCGCCATAGCGGAACGTGCCATCCTTGGCGAGATCGGCAATCGCCTGGAAATGCTTGACGAAAGGCTCGGAGTTGAAGGCCAGTTTCACGTCGGTGCCAGCCAGACCGTTTTCATTGCTACCGTAGGAAAGGTTGTTCCATGCGGCAAAATTCTCGGTCTGGATCCATGTCAGCCACGTGGATGTGAAGCCGCAAGGAGCAGCGCCGCTCGACTTGATCTTCTTGGCAGCCTCAAAAACTTCAGACCATGTTTTCGGTGGATTTTCCGCATCCAGTCCGGCCTTCTTGAAGGTGTCCTTGTTGTAGTACATGATCGGCGATGAGGAATTATACGGGAATGACAGCATTGTGCCGTCAGGCTTGGAATAATAAGAGACGATGCCAGGTAGATAGTCGGCTTTATTGAATTTGAAGCCGCCCTTTTCCAAGACCTCGGCCACCGGCACGATCGCGCCCTGTGCACCCATCATCACACCACTGCCAGCATCGAAAACCTGAATGATGGCTGGTGGTTGCTTGGCACGGAACGCCGCGATGCCCGCGTTGAGCGTTTCAGGATAGGTACCTTTGAAGACAGGCAGGATCTTGTAGTTGGATTGGCTTTCGTTGAATTCCTTTGAAAGCTGCTCGACAACTTCGTTGTTTGCACCTGTCATGGCATGCCACCACTGGATTTCCGTCGCGGCGAGCGCGCTGGACGCCATCAAAAGAGCAGTTGCAGCTGTAGTCACCGATGTGAGAACGACTTTCATGGAATTTCCTCCCTACCATGAACTCATTATACGGCGATTGAGAATCGCCTTCAGCATTTCTTGCTCACTTAGGCGGCCACTAGCAACCTCTTTCTTCGTGATGGTGGAGAGTTGTTGGTTAGCCCGCTAATATAATCGTGGATACCGACAGTTATCAGCCGATCCGGACGCCAGCGATCAGATGACTCCCCAGGCGCGAAAGCGGCCGCGCCCGGTCATTTCGCGTAGCTCCAGCTGGTTGGCGAGGCCCACGGCACCTTGGGGTGTCGTGCCCAAGGCCTTGACAATCATGGCTGTAGAGACGACGGGTCGCGAAAGGACAAGCTTGATCAACTCCGGCAGGCGCGAGTTTGACCGGCGACCGGTCAGCCTTCGCTCCATGCGGCTCTTGGCGTTCAACAGCCGATCGTGCTCCTTCATGCCGAGGGCGGCAGCCTCTCGCAGACTATCCAAAACGGCACTGATCCGCTCCACCTGCGTCCCGGCATTTCTGCGCTCACGGGGAATTGCCCGCAATCCGCTATTCAATGCGGCCAAGTGGGACGTCGTCAGCCCTTCCTCCCTCAGTAATGCCGCAGCCAGTTGCCGTCCAAGCCATGGGCTCCGTTGCAGCACTTCCAGCCGCTGCCATGCGTCGAGGGCTACAGCGGCGCGCAGAACGGAGGGCAATCCCTCCGTCGCCTTTAACGATTGTTTCCATTCCCCTAGTCGCTCGTCTTCGTTCCAGTCCGGATCACGCGTGAGGCTGTCAGCTCGATGCTGCGGTTGCGTGTCCTTCGTCGTGATCGAGGCGAGCGTGGCTGTGCTGCGGGCGATCAATCTGTCGATGGCGGATAACTCATCGCTGAGCAGCATCGCGTCCTCATCATCAGTTGGCGCAACCGGATATTGCTCGCCTGGAGACACATGAAGATGCAGCGTGTTGCCCTTATCTGCAACGTCGTTACCGCGCAGACGCGAAAGCCCGGATGGGCTCAATGCCCAAAGAGGCCCGTTGCCGAAAATCTGCCTGCGGGTGCGCAAAATCCGGTTTGCTATCGCCATCTCGTGGGTCGGCGCGCGAATATCCATATGCGCATCGTGCAGCACAAGATCTTCGATGTGAACCAGTTCCCCATCAATCCAGAGCGATGAGACCGCATCCATAAAGTCTTGCCGCTGCAAAAAACCTTCACCGATCGGCGAGCGCAAGATCCGTTCGTCCAGACGCGCCAAGCCCTCTGTCGCCTTGGTGGATGCAAGGAGCAGGCGGTCGAGTGGCAGGCGGGTGACATCGTAGAGCATGAAAATTGATAGGATGGAGCCGATATGAAAGCAATTTCGGCGCTGGCTTTCATATGGTTTTACCCGGATTTTTATGTCCTCGGCAAGGACACCTTGACTTCGAAGCCATCGTTACGAGCGGTGGCAGGTGAAGTGATCAGCATCGATCCCTTCATCTGGCTCACCAGATGGTGGACGATTGCAAGACCCAGGCCCGAGCCTGCAGCCTGCGTCGCGCCTCTTGTAAACCGGGTGGTCAGTTTTGGCAGGAGCTCAGGGTCGATAATGGCGCTCTGGTTGACCACACGAAACGAATTGTCAGTGTCGACATGGATATCCACCCGGCTTCGCTCCGGGCTGTGAATGAGGGCGTTTTCAACGAGATTGCGCACAACGATGCCGAAGGCGTCAGGGCTGATCTTGCCCTCCAAGCCGCCATCGTCAGGCAGATGTAGCTGAATGCGACCCGTTCCGAGGTCCGAGCGTCCAATGTCTTCCAACATGAGTTCGACGATGGGCAGCAAATCCGTATGGGTCTCCGATGTTCCAATGCCGGCATCCGCCCGTGACATTTGCAGGAGTTTTTCTGCAAGTTGCGCGAGATGAGACAGGGATCGCTCGATCTGGTCCACTCTCGGCGCGAACGCTAAGGGAATATCGGCCTTCAACCGCTGGGCCTGGGCAAGCGCACCTGCAATGGGTGTTCGCAATTCATGGGCGCTATTGGACGCGAACGCCCTCTCGGATTCCAGAGCTGCGCGCAGACGCTCCAGCAAAAGGTTGACGGATCTGGCGATCGGGTGAAGTTCTCGCGGTAAATGCTGGTCATCAACAGGTGCCATGTTGCCACTGTCCTTGCGCCCGATCTCATCGCGTAATGTCTGCACGGGTGCGAGTGTTCGCCGAACGACGAGGACAACGGCGACGATGCTGGCTGGGATCAGAAACAGCAGAAACAGCACAAGCGCCGTCCCGGCTTCGACAATGGCCTCTCGGCGGTTGGCAAAGGCGTCTGCGACTTGCAGATAGAGGCTGCCGTCCGCGTTGCTGACCGTATAGATGCGGTGCGTGGCCGTATCGGCAAACCCTGGCGTAACCGGCACGTCAAAGGGTTCGGCCGCGCTCTCGTAGGAACGCAGCAGAAGCTCGCCTTCGCGATCCCGCAGTTGGTAGGTCAGATACTCTTCGCCCGAGGCGGGTTGCACGAGGCGGCGTTCCGCTTCCGGGCTGCGTTCTTTCAGGTCATCGGCGATCAGCGGCATCAGCCGCTCAGCGGTTTCCTGCACGGAACTGTCGAAGATTTCCGCGAACTCATCCTGCATGACCATGATACCGAGACCAGAGGCGACCAGCCAAGAGAGCGCGACCACGCTTGTGAGCGCGATGACCATTGTGCGGGTCATACTGTCTTTTCGTTTCATTGCCTTACCTGATCGTGTAGCCGAGGCCGCGTACCGTTTCGACCCTGTCGGAGCCAATTTTCTTGCGAAGGCGACTGACATAGACCTCGACCGTATTGCTCTCGATTTCCGCACCGAATTCGTAAAGTGTCTCGTGCAGCTGCGCCTTCGAGACGACGGCTCCGGGTCTTTCAACCAGTTTTTCCAGCACGGCCCACTCGCGTGCGCTCAGCGTCAGCGACTGCCCGTCGACAATAATGTTGCGGGCAACCTGATTGATCTCTATGCCCGGCAGTTTGACGACCGATGCCGAGCGGCCCTCATAACGACGGGAAACGGCCAGCATGCGCGCGGTCAATTCGCCCAGATTGAACGGTTTGACGAGGTAGTCGTCTGCGCCGGAATTCAAACCCTCAATACGGTCAGACACTTGGTCGTGAGCGGTCAAAATGATGACCGGCGTCGCATCATTGCGATTTCGCAAGCCCTTTAATATGGAAAGGCCTTCACCATCTGGCAGTCGAAGATCGAGCAGAACGAGACCATAGGTAACAGTCTGCGTTGCAGCCGTCGCGTCGGCGACGGTCTTGAACCAATCGACTGCATGGCTTGCTGCCGCAACGTGATCCCGAAGTGCTTCGCCCAGCACATGATCGTCTTCGACAAGCAGAACACGCAAGAATACCTCGCTTTCGACCCCAATGACTGGGATATTACAGTGGGTATTCTGCGTATCTGATCTCGTCAAGCTCCATATGATCAAGCTGCCGGTCTGCGGGTGCAGTTGCTGAAGACATCAAGCGACCGGTCATAGACGGATGTCGATATGTTCATCATGCCCAAAATGCTGTGGAAGAAGTTGTCATGCGACCGACCGCCAGCCTGCGCATCTTTAGAAAGACAAGCGCTGTCCAATCCCATCGATTTTGCAAAGTCATTATCAACCCAGACAACAAAGGGGACATGCGTCTGCTCGGCCGGGGCAAGAATATAAGGCGCACCATGCAGATAGATTCCATTTTCACCCAGCGATTCACCGTGGTCCGACGCATAGATCATACTGGTCGCCAGCTTGTTGGATCGCGTTTTGAGCTTGTCGATAATGGCTGAGAGGAAGTGATCTGTATAAAGGATCGTATTATCGTAGGCGTTCACGATCTCTGAATCCTGGCAGTTCCCAAGCTCGGCGGTCTGGCAATCGGGCGTGAATTTGCGATATTCGTCCGTGTATCGAAGATGGTAGGTGGGGCCGTGGCTGCCCAATTGGTGAAGGACAATCACGCTATCCTTTGTCACGCCGTCCAGCCAGCTATCAAGCCTGTCCAGAAATATATCGTCGCGACATTCGCCCGTCGGGCAGAATTTCGGGTCCTGAGTGGCGGAAAGATCGAAATAGGGTATGCGGTCGGCGACGTTCTTGCTGCCCGTATCATTGTCCCACCAACGGGTATCGACACCGGCATGGACAAGGACATCGACGAGATTCTCATTCGATAATGCCTTGCTGTGACTGTATTCCGAGCGGGTAAAGCGGGAGAACATGCAAGGTAACGATATGGCAGTCGCGGTTCCGCAGCTCACCGTATTGGGGAAGTAGACGACGTTCTGCGCCTTGAGTTTCGGATTTGTCTCACGGCCATATCCGTTCAGGGAAAAGTTCACCGCACGTGCCGTCTCTCCGGCGACGATGACGGTGATGCGCGGCTTATGAACGCCAGCCAGAGCAGGCATGATTTTGGCGTCCTGTCCGGTCGGGGACACCGTCAATTTCGCCTCTTGATCAGCCTGCATCACGTAATGGATCGTCGAGGAAATCGGCGTCAGCGGGTTCAGACTTTTGACGAGATCCTTGTGCTGGCGCACGGCGGTCGTGAACGTCTTGGAGTTCGCCGCAGCGATGGCAATCGTTACTGAAAGACAAGCGATGATGGCGAGTGTGTTCCACAACAGTTTCGAAAAAAACGGGCGGTGCTCAATCTTGATCACGCAGAGAATAGCAATCGGGATGCCAGCAAAGATTACGAGATGTAAGGCAAATCCCGGAGTCATCAGATTGTTGGCTTCGGCATGTGTCGTTTCAAACGCGTTTCGCACCATATCGCTATCGATAACTGCGCCGAACCTGTCCATGAACCAGGACGAGACCGCAGCGACGATGATGAGAAACCCAAAGATCGGCTTGGTGACATATTTTGCCGTAAACAGAATGAAGACGGCCGAAAATGCAGCACCCAGCGCAACGTATAGCCCGAAAATGGCGACTGGATAAGGAGCAAGATAGGTGTGAGCTTTTGCCCAGAACGTGTGATTTGTGAAAGCCAGCACATAGAGGGCTGTCACCAGTCCAAGCGTGACGCTACCGACAGCGGGCCGCCTGATCTCAGCACGACCGTTTCTCAATGTTGTAGATGACAAAGACATCGCATTTCTTCCAATAAGCCAGACCATAGGCGCCCCCGCCGGGAAAAGCGGCGACGCAAGATGGTGTTTAGGAAGGTGGATGTGTCATGTAGCTGACATGAAACTGAACGACGTGTTGTCGATGCACGTCATCATGTCCAGCGTGCTTTTAAGGGTCGATGCCGCGCCACGGTTGGCAGACGCTACGGAAGAAATGCCAGGAGTTTACGCTCGTCGGCTCGCAGGCCAGAGGTTTGTTTCAAGTCGCTGCCAAGGACCTTCTCCATGCGCTTGATCGACTTTTCATCCGTTGCGATATCCAACACCGCAGGATGCACATAGCTTTTTCTGCAGATTGTCGGGGTGTTTGACAATTCCTCGGATGCCGCAACGCACATGCTTTTAATGGTTGGCCGATCACCGTCTTCGAGCGCCCGCACGGCATGCCCAAAGGCTGCAAGAGTTCCGCCCCATGTGCGAAACGTTTTTGCGGAAATTCCTTCGCCAGCGCTTTGAGAAATGTAGGCGTTCAACGCGCTGGAATCGACCGGGTGAACGTCACCCTCGTCATCCTGCCAGACAAACAGCTGTCTGCCGGGCAGGTCGGCGATATTTTCCAGAATTCTTTGCAAGCGAGGATGCTTTAGCTTGCGTTTGACGCGCTGTCCCCCCTTTGCTGCAAACCGTAGCTCGATCGTTTCCCCGAATTTGATGTGTTTCTTGAGAAGTGTTGTTGCACCATAGGTGCCGTTTGTTTCCAGATAGGTCTTGTTGCCCACACGCAAATGGGCTGCATCGAGAAGGAGAACGAGGGCAGCCAGGGTCGCATTCTGCCCGATTTCCTGCTTTGCAATGTCGGATGCTGCGCGTCTGCGGATTGATGGCAAAGCCTCGCCGAACGTCTTGAGCTGGTAGAATTTCGTATCGCCCCGGAAGGCGTGCCATTCAGGGTGGTAGCGGTATTGTTTGCGCCCACGCGCATCATAGCCCGTGGCTTGCAAATGGCCGGTTGGATCGATGCAAATCCACACCTTTTCATAGGCTGGTGGCACGCCAAGCGATTTGAGGCGACTGATTTCGATTTTGTCTGAGAGAAGTTCGCCACTTGGCAGGCGGTAGGAAAACCCGTTGCCGCGGCGTTCACGTGCTATGCCCGGTTCTTGATCGCTGACGTAAGTCAGCCCGATTTTTTTCAATAAGCGGATTGGCAACTGGTTCATGTTCGCAAATGGCTCCTCGTCCTATGGAGGATAATGCGCCCAGCGCGTCCGTGTTCCAGAAGCAGCTAAAGGACGCTGCCGGGAGCGGGTTTGTCATCGCTCCCGGCCGCGTTGCTTCATGCGCCCGGCGTGAGCTTCAGGATTTGGGACTTGCCGCCGCCGCGTTGCTCCGTCACCGCATAGATGGAGCCGTCGGTACCGACTTTCACATCGCGGATACGCTCCTCCAGGGGCAAGCGGCTTTCAGAGACAACCTTGTCGTTGTCGATTTTTAGAACAACGATGCCTTTGGTGACGAGGCCACCGATGATGATCGAATCCTTCCACTCCGGAATGGCGTCGGAATCATAATAGGCCATGCCTGATGGACCGATGACCGGGTCCCAATAATAGACGGGCTGTTCCATTCCGTCCTTGGACGTCATGCCGTCGCCAACGGCACTACCGCTGTATTCGATACCGTACGTGATGACGGGCCACCCGTAGTTCAAACCGGCCTTGGGCAGGTTGAGTTCGTCTCCGCCCTTGGGACCGTGCTCGACGGTCCATAGACGACCCTGACCGTCAAGGGTTGCGGATTGCATATTGCGATGACCATAGCTCCAGATTTCAGGCAAAGCGTTGTCTTTACCGATGAAGGGATTGCCTTGGAAGGCTTTACCATTCGCATCGATGCGGAAAATCTTGCCGAGGCCGCTCGATACATCCTGTGCCTGAACACGTGGCTCCTTGTCGGAGCGTTCGCCAACAGTCACGTACAATTCCTTATTGGGACCGAAGACGAGGCGCGAACCGAAGTGCTTGTCTCCGTCATAGGTTGGCATCTGGCGGAAAATGACTTTCGTATCTTCCAATAGGGCTTTTCCGTCGCTCTCGACGAGTTTGGCAGATGCGACAGAGGTACCGTTGCCGCCATCACGCGGTTCCGAAAATGAGAAATAAATCATTTTCGACGTTTCGAAATCAGGCGCAAGCGCGATGTCCAGAAGCCCGCCCTGGCCAGCGGACGAGACTTTGGGCACACCCTCGAGAGCGGGGCTCGCCTTGCCGTCTGTCACGATATGCATCGTGCCTTCTTTGGCGGCCACAATCATGCGGCTATCAGGGAGTATTTCCATCGACCACAAGTGAGGAAGCCCTTCTGCAACGACGGTTTTGGTCAATGATGGCAATGTGTCGGGTTGCGGAGCGCGCGTCTGTCCTTGAAACGCGGGTCGTTGATCCGGCGCATTTGCCTGACCCGCTTCAGCCGAGTTGGCGGATTGTGCGTGGGCGTTCGTGCCGAGTGGCACCACTAGGCACATGGCGAGAACGGTCGTTGTGAGTAGATGAACGCGCTGCATGGATCTCCCTTCCAATTTATGATGACTGGCCGGAAACATATGGGTCGCAGTTTCGTTTCGTCAAACTGTCTCAACAAAACTTGATTCCATCGTGTAAATGGGAAGGGCTGATATTTTATGGGTAAGAAGTGAGTTGGAACGCTTTGATTTGCCACGGGTTTTGCTTCCTTGAAATGCCAAGGAGGATAGAATGCAAATCGTGGTCAATACGGAAATGGAAACGGCGGATGTGAAGCCGATCCAGAGCGTCGCGGAGTTCTGCCGCCGTTATCGGCTGGATGAAACAGAGGAGTCGCGTTTGCGCACACTTTTCGGAGAATTCGCTTCGCGCCATGAACTTTTGATGAATGCCCAGAGAAAGGCCGTGCTTCGCTGATCAGGTGAATGTTGTTGTATTCAAAATCATGAAGACGTCGTAACGCGTACTTTTTCCAAGCAATTGATGGGATG
The DNA here is from genome assembly GCF_033957725.1 of Agrobacterium sp. rho-8.1. Classification (NCBI taxonomy): domain Bacteria; kingdom Pseudomonadati; phylum Pseudomonadota; class Alphaproteobacteria; order Hyphomicrobiales; family Rhizobiaceae; genus Agrobacterium; species Agrobacterium sp. rho-8.1. The sequence goes on along the minus strand of NZ_CP192789.1, from coordinate 140,334 downwards.
GTTTACGGATGCCGGGCATAGGGTCGGCACGAAGTGGCCATTTCAAAACGACACGTTTTTGAGCGTGGGCTAGCGCAATGTGCATAAGCTCGGTCTGGTCAGGATCGGCCCCCACCAATTCCCGTAAAACCCGCATTTCCTTTTTCACAAGAGCCGTGTTCTGACGCGGTGGATGCATTGGATCGACCAGGATGACTTCTGGAGACAGCGTAGGAATGATTTCTCGCGAGTCTCCGTGAAGTAGTGTCATTCTCGACACGATAGTCTCATAGATGCCACCTTCAGATATGGCGCGTAATATCGCCTCGTGCAGCAGGGCATGCATCTGCGGCGATCGTTCAATGAGTGTCACTTCCGCTCCCAGCGAAGCCAGCAAAAACGCATCCCGTCCCAGCCCTGCGGTGGCATCGACTATTCTCGGAAGTTTGCCACTTTTGATCCCGGCCGCTTTGGCCAGTGTCTGGCCACGGCCCTCACCCGAGCGCAATCTGTGCCCGACGGCTCCGCCTACAAAATCTACGATAAAGCGCTCGTCACGATCTTTGTCCGTCATCGTCACCTCAAAAAGGGCTGGCAACGTTGAACGTTACGTCGCGACCGTCAGGGTGTCGAAATCCCAACGCCTCGGCATGCAACAGCAATCGTACGGAAGCCTTCAAAGCTTCGCCATCGGAATAAAATTCATCGCCCAATATCGGGTGACCGATCGCCTTCATGTGGACCCGCAACTGGTGTGTCCGCCCGGTCAATGGATGAAGCGTAAGCCGCGTTGCTGGAAGCGGCAGACGCTCAAGAACGCTCCATTCAGTTTGCGATGCCCGGCCAGCCTCATGGTCCACGCGGTGGCACGGTTTATTGTCAGGATCAATCGCGAGTGGAAGGTCGATTTGACCTGCCTCGCCATCAACATGTCCCCAGACAACAGCGACATAGGATTTGTGCGTCGTTCTGTTCTCGAACTGCGACGCGATCGCGGCATGAGCCTTGCGGTTCAGAGACATGAGCACGATGCCTGATGTATCCTTGTCCAGCCGGTTGATCATCAAAGCCTTGGGAAACTGTTTTTGAACCCGCGTTGCCAGGCTGTCGGAAAGTGCCGGGTCTCGACCTGGAACCGATAACAAGCCACTCGGTTTGTCGAGCACGACGATATCGCCATCCCGGTAGAGCATGGAGATATATGGCTCCATCGGTGGATGGTAATGCGGATTTGAAAGCGCAGATGACATGCTGTCTCATAGCATAAATTTGTCTGATGGCGAGGTGGTCTATGGCGAGGATTGTGGCAATGGAAGCGTTACGCGTCCAGCTGTCAGGTTCAAAACCATCTGGGCAACTTTGGTGGCATTTGAAGCGGGTACCACGAGAGATAGGCTTGCACCGCTATCTGTGAATGTCTCTGCTTTGATCACAAGATCCGGCACAGCCAGAAGCCTGGACTTTACCAAGGCTAGATCGGAAAATCCGCAGTCGAGGGTCGTCGAGATTGTTGCAACCAACGGTGTTTTTCCGCCGTTACGCAGGCAAATTGCGGCGGTACCCCCATAAGCGCGCATCAAGCCACCGCTGCCCAAAAGAATGCCTCCGAACCATCGCGTGACAACCAAGGCAATGCGATCGAGGGACTGTCCGTCGATGGCTTGCAAGATGGGTTTGCCAGCGGTTCCGGATGGCTCGCCATCATCGCTGAAACGATAAACCTGGCCAATGCGCCATGCCCAGCAATTATGGTTGGCCGTGGCATCCGAACGCTCCTCGATGAAGCATTTGGCCAACTGTTCATCCGCGACAGGGCTGGCCCATGCAATGAACCGGCTTTTCTTGATGTCCTGAGAACAGGTTTCGAGGCCATTGAGCGTGAACATGACGCTTCATTAGCGCATGTATTGTGACAGGCAAATCGTTATAAGGCAGATCATAACGAAAACCGCGGTGGGAATTTGGCAATGCAGGACAAGCAAGTCGCCATCATTGGAGGCGGGCCAGCCGGCCTGATGGCAGCAGAGGTTTTGTCCGCTGCAGGTCTTGCCGTCACGGTGTTTGAGGCTATGCCAACGGTTGCGCGGAAATTCCTGATGGCAGGCAAGTCCGGCCTTAATCTCACGCATGCAGAAGATTACCGGGATTTCGTGACCCGATTTGGCAAGGCCCGTGATCTGCTTTCACCCGCACTTGACGGGTTCAGGCCGGACGAGCTTCGTTCCTGGGCGCTTTCGCTTGGACAGGAAACATTTACGGGAACGTCTGGTCGCGTTTTCCCGGTCACTATGAAGGGCTCACCGCTTCTGCGGGCATGGCTGGCGAAGTTGCAGCAACAGGGCGTCGATATCAAAACCCGGCATCGCTGGACCGGTTTTGAAGATGATGCTTTGACGTTCGATACGCCCAATGGCCGTATTGTTATCACTGCCGACGCCGTTCTCCTCGCTCTTGGCGGCGCGAGTTGGCCGAAGCTCGGTTCTAATGCCGCCTGGGTTCCGTGGTTGGCGCAGAAAGGCATCGACATTGATGGGTTTCGCCCTGCCAATTGCGGGTTCGACGTCGGCTGGAGTTATCATTTCAGCGATCGATGTGCCGGAGAACCCGTCAAATCCGTCGCTGCGAGTTCCAGAGCAGGACGTTTCGAAGGTGAGTTTGTCGTAACGAGATACGGTATCGAAGGCAGTCTGATCTATGCGCACTCAGCCTGCCTTCGTGATGCGCTTGAGAAGGGTGAACAGCCCAGCTTGATCGTTGATCTGGCGCCGGGGCGCTCTGAAGATCGCCTTTCTAGCGCTTTGACAACACACTCTCGCAAAGACAGTCTCTCGAACAAATTGCGAAAGGCGGCAGGGTTGTCGCCGATCAAAGTCGCCCTATTGCGCGAATGCGTCCCTGGCGTGTCCGCCATGTCGCCTACGGAGATTGCCGAGCAGATAAAGGCTCTACGGATTTCGATTGTGGCAACACGGCCCATTGAAGAAGCCATTTCCAGTGCCGGGGGAATCGCTTTGAACGGTATTGACGCCCGCTACATGCTGAAATCCATGCCTGGCGTGTTCGTGGCGGGCGAGATGCTGGACTGGGAAGCCCCAACTGGGGGGTATCTTCTAACAGCTTGTTTTGCTACGGGAAAAGCAGCAGGGCAGGGCGTCGTCGACTGGCTGAAATCTGCGGGCTGACGATATCGTTCAATGTCCTATTGCGTCGGCGTCAAAAAAACGCTTGATAAGTTTCTTCGCATGCATTGGATGGTGCCTGTCAGTCCCGTTTGACTGCAGCTTTGGGTGGATGAGGGTTGGTGCTCTCGTTGGTGATCTTTTATGACTGATATTTCTGGGTTCGGCCAATGGCCTGTGGGTGGCGGTGAAGCCGGTTCTCTGGTCCGCGCATTTGACTGGTCTGAAACGCCGCTTGGTGCCATTCCATCGTGGCCTGCAAATCTGCGGCATAAGGTCAATTCCGTCGTCAATTCGCCGATCCCCCAGGTGTTGATGTGGGGGCCGGACCACGTCATGATCTACAATGACGGATATATCGAGATTGCGGGCAACTACCATCCGAAAGCGCTTGGTGGCACCGTTGAGGACATCTGGCCCGAGATTTGGGACTGGAACAAGAAAATCCTGGAAGCGGGTTTTCGTGGCGAGGTCCAGTCTTTCCGCGAGCAAACGCTTATTCTCAAAAGGCATGGGCAGCCCGAAGACGTGATCTTCGATCTCTTCTACACACCCATCCACAACGATGCCGGCACCGTTGATGGCGTTTTGTGCACGGTCCTTGAAAACACCGACAAGGTTAGGGCCATGGCGGAGCTGGCTGCGAGCCGGGAAGAGCTGAGCCGCCTAACCAACGCATTGCCAATCCTTGTCGGATTTATCGATCAAAATCATGTCTACCAGTTCGCCAATCAGGGTTATCTGGAATGGTTCAACCACCGTCCCGAAGACGTTTTGGGACGAAAAGTCTCGGACGTTATCGGCGAGATATTCTATCAGAAACGGCTTCCGTTTATCGAGCGTGCTCTGGGTGGGGAAACTGTTGTCAACGACGCGGAGATTCCAGGCGCTGATGGTGTAAAGCGTGCAGCCGAAATCCGCTATGTCCCGCGACGTACCTCGCAAGGTCAAATCGATGGCTGCTATGTTCTCATCATCGATATAGAAACACGCAAGCGCGCCGAGCGGGAGCTGTTGGTCAGCAACAACCGTTTTCGTGCTGCCGTCAGTGCCGTTCATGGGGTTCTGTGGACCAACAGCCCGGATGGGAAGATGGTTGGCGAGCAAAGCGGTTGGGGGGAACTCACCGGCCAGACATTCGATGAGTATCAGGGTTATGGCTGGGCAGAGGCCGTTCACAGCGATGATCGTGAGGGCTCGATCAACAGTTGGAACAAAGCGGTCGCCATGAAGTCCACCTATGTGTGGGAGCACCGCGTTCGCCGTCACGATGGCGTTTTCCGCACCTTCGCCATACGCGCCATTCCCATTCTCGATAGCGCAGGATCAATCATTGAATGGGTCGGCGTTCACACCGATATTACCGAACAACGCACCGCTGAAGTCGCGCTGAAAGAGCACTCCGCCAATCTTGAACGTGAAATTCGCCACCGCATACGGGCAGAAGACCAGTTGCGCCACCTCAACGAAGGTCTCGAAGCGCGTGTCGCTGCCGAAATCGGTGAGCGTCGACAGGCAGAAAGAGCGCTTCAACAGGCACAAAAAATGGAGTCCATCGGCCAATTGACGGGGGGAGTTGCGCACGATTTCAACAATTTGTTGCAGGTCGTCGCCGGGAATCTTCAGCTTTTGGCGAAAGACGTCGCTGGCAATGAACGTGCTGAACGGCGGGTTGGCAACGCGTTGGCGGGTGTCAGTCGCGGGGCGAAACTCGCCAGTCAGTTGTTGGCCTTCGGCCGCCGCCAGGCGCTAGAGCCGCGGGTCATCAATGTCGGCAAGTTCGTTGTCGGCATGGACGACCTGCTGCGACGCTCACTCGGTGAGGCAGTCGAAGTCGAGGTCGTCACTGTCGGTGGCCTGTGGAATACCTATGCCGACCCCACACAGGTAGAGAACGCTCTGTTGAACCTTGCGATCAACGCCCGCGATGCGATGGAAGGTTCCGGAAAACTGACGATCGAGGTTGGAAATGCATCTCTGGACCAGGATTATGCGCGAACGCATGCTGAAGTCGAGGCTGGCCAATATGTGATGCTCGCAGTGTCCGATACGGGCTCTGGCATGGCGCCAGAGATTGTCGACAAGGTGTTCGAACCGTTTTTTTCGACCAAAGCCGAGGGCAAAGGGACGGGACTTGGCCTCTCCATGGTCTATGGTTTCGTCAAGCAGTCTGGCGGGCATGTCAAGATTTACAGCGAGGTCGGGCAGGGGACGACCGTCAAGATTTATCTACCCCGCTCGCATTCGGATGAGGACCGTGAAGTTGTCGCGCAAACCGGCCCGATTGTCGGCGGCACGGAAACTGTGCTCGTAGTCGAGGACGATGACGAAGTAAGAAGCATCGTGGTCGAAACGCTGTCCGATCTCGGCTATCGCGTGCTGACGGCGCGGGATGCGCAGGCAGGTTTGACAGTTGCCGAAAGCGGAGTGCCCATCGACGTGATCTTCACCGATGTGGTGATGCCGGGTCCGATGAAAAGCAGCGAGATGGCACGACGGGCGAAAGAGCGTCTGCCGCACCTCGCAATCCTGTTCACGTCCGGCTATACCGAAAATTCCATCGTCCATGGCGGTAAGCTGGATGCAGGGATCGAGCTGCTGTCGAAGCCCTATACGCGTGAAGCTTTGGCCAGACGTTTGCGCCACGTGATCGCCAACCAGAAGCAGCGTGTTGAAGCCAGCCGGGACCGTTCCTCAGAACAGGCAACTCTTGCCAAATTGCGGGCCAAGACATCAATGCGTGTCATGCTGGTCGAAGATGACGATCTAATTCGCATGAATACGGCCGACATCCTTCTGGAGGGCGGACATACGGTGATAGAAGCCGCAAACGCCACACAGGCCATGGACCTCATCCAACGCGAAGAGTTCGATGTGCTTGTAACGGATGTCGGCTTGCCGGATATGAGCGGCTCAGAGCTTGCTTTGTTCATCAAAACACGCAAGCCGGAAATCGGTATCGTGTTTGCGACCGGTGACAACTTTCTGCCGAAGAATGCCCCGGCCGGTTCTGTCCTTCTTTGTAAGCCTTACGACGAAAACGATGTTCGCTTCGCCATCACTCAGGCGATGAGCGCTGACGTCTAGAGCTGTTAGTAGCCGCGAGCCATACCCACTGTCGGTGGAAGCACACCCGTCCGGCGCCAGTTTTCGATGTTTGCGGCAACAATAGTGGCAGATGTCTGCCGGTTCGTAGGCGCCGAAATATGCGGCAGAACGGTGACTTTCGGATGTGACCAGAACGGCGACTGAGCCGAAAGTGGTTCCTCCTCGAACACATCCAGAACCGCGTGCGAGAGATGACCTGTATCAAGAGCGGCTAGCAGATCATCTGCAACGATGACCGCACCGCGCGCGAAGTTGATGATAGCAGCATTTTTTTTCATGATACCGAGGCTGTTCCTATTCAATAGGCCCCGAGTGTCGGCCGTCAGTGGAACAAGGCAGACAAGAATGTCGCTTTTTTTCAACAGTGTTGTGAGACCTTCGTCACCGCAAAACGTCTCGACACCGTCGAGTGTTTTGGATGACCGGCTCCAGCCTGCAGTGTTGAACCCCGCTTGACGTAATCTTGCGGCTGCCGCAGCGCCCAGAGCACCGAGCCCCAATATGCCGATGGTCATGTCTTTGGGATGTCGGTAATCCAATTCCCGCCAGACTGAATTGAGCTGGTTCTGTCGGTAGGCAGGCATATCGCGTTGGAGATAATAGGTCCATGCGAGCACCGCTTCGGCCATCACCCGAGACAGTTCCGGGTCCGTTAGACGAACGATCGGCGGCGATGCCGTACCGAGCTCTGCGACAAGGCGCTCCACGCCTGCCCACAGACTGTGGATCCATTTCAATCCAGTCAGTTGAGCAATATCTGCTGGATCAGGATTTGCCACGATAGCGACGTCTACCTGTGACTTTTGCTCATCCGTCAGCGTTTTGATGGAAAGGATCGTCTCGTCCGGCAATGCTGCGGACAGGGTTTTGATCCACTCGGCCTCATTGGCTTCTGTCGTGCGGGAAACGAATGCGATAGGGGAAGCCATGGTTGAAAATATCCTGCGCAGATTTACGTGCGACATCAATGCGGAAAACCGAGCGTGAAATCCAGCGCTCGGTTCAAAAAAATGCCCGCATGAGGCGGGCATTTTGTTCTGGATTTAGGCCGGTTCGGTTACCGGCTTCTTTGCATCGCCGTAGTAAGCCGAGAACTTCTCGTGATAATGCTCGGAACCGCCGGGGCCGGCATAACGCTGCAACTCGGTCATGTCGGTTTTGTTCAGCACGATACCAAGTGTCTTGTTGGCAATCTCCGGCTCGTGGCTCATCAGGTTCTGCACCATCTGGATAGGCGTCTTGCCCCACTCGGTCACGAATACGAAGCCATCCACCTGCGACGCAAAGGCCTTGGCATCGATGACGGGAACCACCGGGGCAAGGTCAACGATGATGTAGTCACAGGCTTCCCGCGCGGATTCCATGAACTTGCGCATGCCCGAAGATGCCAGCAACTCGCTGGAATGCGCGAACTGGTTGCTGGTTGAAACGGGCAAAATACCCATTTTCGTACGGCTATCGACCTTCACAGCCTTCGTCCACGGCACCTCATCCAGCACGACTTCCACGAGACCGGCCGATTGGCGGGTAGTCAACATGCGGCTGAGACCGGGATTGCGGATATCGGCGTCGACGACCAGCGTGCGTTTGCCGGTCGTGGCGATGAGGCCAGCCAGGTTAAGCGCAACGACGGACTTCCCTTCGTTCGGCAAGCAGGAGATGACGCCGATCACACGGCACTGTTTCTCCTGAATGACAACATCTGCGGTCAGTTTCACATTGCGCAGGGTCTCGGTGAAGCTGGATCGGGGGCTATCCACGGCGAGACGCAGCATTTTCTGGAACGAGACCTGTCCGTTCTCTTCAATGTCGCTATCGGGGACATCAGGCGTCGCCGCACCCGTTTCTGGCTTCGTGACGTCGACGCCCCTTTCGCCGATAAATGGCAGGTAACCAAGGAAGCGCATACGCAGATTGTCGCGCACATCGTTTCCGGTATGAAAGTATCTGTCCCGGAATTCCAGAATTGCAGCGACACCACCACCGAGCATCAGACCCAGCACGATGGAAAGCGCCATGGTCATCGTCTTTTTGGGGCTGGACGGGGACGTTGGTAGTCCCGCATCGGAGATGATACGAGCTTTGGCAATCGGGAACGACTGCTTCTGAGACGCCTCTTCAAAGCGGCCAAGATACGATTCATAAAGCGTCTTCAGCGCCGCTGCCTGCTGCTCAAGCTCTCGAAGCTTGACAAGCGTCATATTGGCTTCCGAATTTCGACCAGCGACACGGTCAATGTTCTCACGCAAGGACTGCACGCGCGACTCCGTGACATCGAAATCGTTCTTGAAGCTGCCGGTGAGCTGCTGAAGTTCTTGATAAATCTGGCGGGAGAGGTCGCCTCTTTCACTCGCCAGCGCTATCGCCTGCGGGTGATCCTTGCCAAATTGCTGGACAACGCCGCGCTCACGGTCCGTGATGGCGATGTAGCGTTTGCGCAGATCCTGGATGACCGAGTTGTCGGTATCGCGCGCGGATACGATCGCGTTGTTGACCGCGTTGTCGGGTCCTTGATCAGTGATCGACTTGTACTGATTGTAACGAGCCGACGCAGTTGCGGCATCCGCCTGGGCGGCAATCAGTTGTCCGTTCAAGTCAGAAAGCTGGCTTTCCGACATCAACTCACCACGCGACGATACGATGTTGTTGGCGGCCTTGTATTTTTCAACGGCAAGGGATGCAGCTTGAGAGCGCTGGTTAAGGTCTGTCAGTCGCTCTTGCAGCCAAACAGACGCCCGTTCTGTTGCATCGAAATTCGCGTTCAACTGTTCGGTCAGATAGGATTCAGCGTAGGTCTTGGCGATCTGGGTCGCCAACTGCCGGTCAGTCGAGAGAATGGATATGGCGATGACTGAGCTTCGACCAACGCGTTCAACCGTCAGTGCTTGCTGAATGATCGCAGCCGCCTTTTCGCGACGGCCATTGCGGATCGCCGCTTCAGATGCCGGAGGCGAATTTGGCGTCAGCAGATCAGCGACCCCTTTGATGGAAGACTTGACTAGATCCATGGGCGACATCGGCGGATTGACGATCGCCTCATTCTGGTCGAGCTTGGCCTTGTCGACGACCGTCAAGGCCATTTCCTTCGACTTCAGAATTTCGACGGCGCTGGCGATGCGGTTGTCGATGACCTGAGCCGCCGGAACAGGATCCTCTTCTTCGGCATAGCGCGACAGGCTATCGTCCAGCAGGACTTGCGTCATCGCTGTGTAAACCGGCGTCGCGAACACGAGATAAAGTCCAGCCAGAACCATGGAGACAATGACACAGGCACCGATGATATTCGCGCGGCGTACGACGGCCGCCCAGAGACGGTCGAGGTCTATGAATGTATCGGCATCCTTCGATGGTTCCTGGAAATTCATGTTCGATCTAAAGGTCTTGTGGTGCATGGACCCACCTTGTGGTTTAAATTGCGAGCGGGAAGCCAGATTTTCTCTGCCCTCCCTGCATCGGATTATTGAATATCAGGCAGCTTTGACGCGGCTTTCGTGGTTTAAGACAAGTTCCTTGATAGAAGCCAGGACTTGGGCTTCCATGTCAGAGCGCATTAGCGAGAAGGCAACGTTTGCCGCGATAAACCCCTGTTTACTACCACAATCGAATGTTCGCCCGATAAATTTCTGGGCATGAAACGGCTGTGTTTCGGCAAGGCGCCTCATACCATCCGTCAACTGTATCTCGTTGCCTGCGCCGCGCTCCTGTTTGGCGAGAGTATCAAAAATTTCCGGCTGCAAAATATACCGACCATTGAGGTAAAAATGGGATGGCGCTTGGGAAGGTTCAGGCTTTTCCACCATTTCCGTGACGCGAAATCCGTGATTTACCGTCGGGCCGACGCCGACAATGCCATAGGCCGATGTTTCCTCAGCCTTACATTCTTCCACGCCCAGAATGTTTCCGCCGACTTCTTCATACAGCTCCATCAGTCCCGAGATGCAACCGCGGGCTCCATAAGACACCATATCGGGCAGCAGCAGGGCAAAAGGCTCCTTTCCGACAAGTTCTCGAGCGCACCAAACGGCGTGCCCCAGACCGAGTGGTATCTGCTGGCGCGTGTAGCTGACGGTTCCGGCAAGCGGTAACATTTTTTCCAGTTGCAGAACCTGCGTTGTCTTTCCGGCCCGCGTCAGAGTGTTCACAAGTTCGGGGGCGCTGTCGAAATAATCCTCGATCGCCGTTTTGTTGCGGCTGGTGACGAAGATAATGTGTTCGATTCCAGCCTGCATCGCTTCGTCGACGGCATATTGTACGACGGGCCTGTCAACAATTGTCAGCATTTCCTTCGGCATGGCCTTTGTAGCAGGCAGGAATCGCGTTCCATTTCCCGCGACGGGAATAACAGCTTTTCTGACGGTCCTGTTCAGGTCCACAGCATGCTCCTTGGACAATACTTTACGAGCGGGTCGTGCCAAGCATCAGGATGCCTGCCGCTTCACGTCCCGATCAATCGTTGAAGTAAAAAGGGATTCGCGGAGTTTCCTCAATCGCAATTCGATCGGCATGCGAAGATGCCGCAGTGCAACCGGATCGCGCAGCGCAATTTTCAGGATGCCGCCGACCGAGCGCTTCTTGATGCTCGATACCAGCATCAGAAAATGACGCGCCTCGATCAGGCTTCGGCTTCGTTGGTTCTGTGCGTTTTTTGCTGCTGGCAGCAGCGTATAATGGGCCAGGAACTCTTCGTCGGCGGCGATCATAGCCTCCACATGACGAAGCTCAAGCACGCGGGAAATGGAGCCTTCCCGGATGTTGTAGACATAGCCCGGCTGTGGTTCGATGACGCAGAGACCACCGACGGCGAGGGCGGATGCCAGGAGCAGGTAATCCTCTCCGATCCGCAGTGTGGGGTGAAACCGTAGCTGATGCGTATTCAGAAAATCACGACTGAACATCGGCTTCATGTAGCCGAAATTGAAAGTCGAGCGGAACAATACATTCGAGGCAATGAAGTCTTCGAGCGTCAAGACGCGACGCGCCTCCAGAAGCGCCTCGGGAAACATCGTCTCCTTTGGACGTCCATCTGTGTAAACGACATCGAGATTATCAACTGCCATAACGGCATTTGCGTTTTCTGCACGGGCAATCATTCGCGCCGCGCGCTTTGGCTCAATCGCGTCGTCGGAATCCAGCACGGCGATCCATCGACCATTGGCAGCATCGATCCCAGCGTTCCGCGCCCCGCCTGGACCGAGATTGTGCTCCAGCGCAATCAGTCGCACGCGTGGGTTTTTATGCCTTAGAGCGCCGACGATTTCGCGCGTCGCGTCGGATGACTTGTCGTCTACGACGATGACTTCCAGCGAGATGTCTTCCTGAGCCAAAGCGCTCTCGATAGCGGGAACGATGGTTTCAGCTGAATTATATGCTGCTATGATAAAGGTAACATCGGGCTGTGCCAGCGCCTCCATCATGTTGCCTCCACGGCGCCGTACTGGCGTATCTCACGCACACCGAAGGCACCACTGAGAGATCCCATGTGAAGCGCCACACGAAGCAATTGCTTGTTCCTCCGCACAGGATCGAACGCGCCTATTGCCGCCATGGCAGCACATGCAATGATCTTTGCCCCGGCAATCAGACCTTGCGCAACGCGGGAAATCCCCGGCTTTTTCTCCGCGAGCAACCGACCGTGCGTCTGTCCGGAGCGAAAGCGGCGTTTTGCGAGCCACATGAAGCTGGCGCGGGTGTCGGGCACGGGCTCTGAAAGCAGTGCCTTTTCTGCAAAGGCGATACGTCCGCCATCCGCATGCATATGTGAGAAGAAGTGCGTGTCTTCTCCTCCACTCTGGCCGAGCGATAAGGCAAAACGTCGACCGCTGAGTGAGGGTGCCTTCATACGCAACAGTGTGTTGCAGGTGTAGCCGGTGATGATCTGGCCGTTGACCCAGACTGGCCGGGTCGAATGGAAATCACCTCTGCGCATCCAGTCCGGAACGGTTGGTTTGTAAATTGCTGTCACAGGTCCCAAGACCGTTTCGGCACCCGTCTCATCCGCGGTTTTGAGAAGCTCGACGAGCCATTCTGCAGGTGCGGTTTCATCATCGTCGATGAAGGCCAGATAGTCGCCATCGCTGGTGGAGAGGCACGCGTTGCGGGCAATCGAGATGTTTGATTTCGGGCAATGAACGTAGGTAATCTCAAAGGGCGAGGTTTCGCGCAACCGGTCGATTGACGCTTCCGCACTAGGCTCTGCGTCATTATCGGCCACGATGAGGCGAACTGTGACGTTGTGTGGAACGCTGAGATCGAACAGGGACTTCAACGTGGCGACCACCGCCGGGCGGCGGTAGGTGCAGATGCCAATATCGACTTTGACCGGTTGTGAAGCCGAAGCAAGTGACGTGCTGCTCATGAGATCGCCTTTCCTGTCATCGGCGCCGGAGTGCCAAAAGACCCAGCCAGTTCAAGCCAGAAGCCTGTTGACCATGCAAAATGCATGACCATCGCGGCGAAGGCCGCCAGAGGACCATATGGGTTTTTCTGAGCGACGGCCATCCAAAGCCCGTAACCGAGGCACGCGGCGATCCAAAGGCACAGGGGCAAGAGAGCAATCCAATAAAAAATACCCAGCACAGCCAAGAGCGCAATCGGCATGACGGCCAGTGGAATCATCTGGCGAATTTTTGGCAAGGAACGATGCTTCAAGAGGTTCTTCGCGCGTCCGCGACCATATGCCATGTATTGCTTGAACAGAGGCCGCACATCCGCGCGGGGATAATAGGTCATACGCGTCTTGTCTGTCATCCAGATGCGGAAACCGGCCTTGCGAAGCCTGAAATCCAGCTCGGCATCTTCATTGTGACTAAAGCTCTCGTCATAGCCGCCGACAGTCTTGAATGCGGAAATCCGCATCAGTGCGTGATGGCCGTGGTCGATCCAGTGGCCCTTCGCCCCCTCGCGGTGCTTCGATCCTCCATTGCCAAGTTTGGAGTTCTGGGCGATGGCGGTGGCCTTCTGGAACGTCCCATGCCCCACCGTATCCATTGCGACGACGACCGAATCAGCGTTTGTTTGAACGGCATCCTCCAGCAGGCGATGGCAATAGTCATCGGGATAATCGCCATGCGCATCGATGCGAATGAGATAATCATATCCCTCGCTGAACATCTCGACGGCCAGATTTATCCCCGCACTCTGAATGCGCTTTGGATTGGCGAGAAGAATGATCCTGGGATCCTGCATGGAAAACTTGGCGACGATGTCGCGTGTTCCATCCGTGCTTCCGCCGTCTGCCACGATGATGCGGTCTTGGAGATTGTTCAGCGTGCTGGAGAATTTCAGGAGGAGGTCATCGATCGTCCGTGCCTCATTGAGGCACGGAATGACGATCAAAGTTTTTACGTCTGGAATGGTTTGCAACTTCATGGCTGACCCCGTCAAGCGGTTGATAGTTTTGCTGCAACGGAGCGGCCATTGTGCGGCGCTGCCAATGACGCAAGTTTATGAACGAGTTGAATGCAGTCCTGATTATCCGTCACCCAGTGGTCACGATCGATGGATGCAAGGTTTTTAAACGATTCGAGATAGGTCGGCTCATCCATCTGCTGGAAAAGTGCCTCAAGGGTCTCAGTGTTGGCAATTGGAAGAACATGCCCGATGTTTCTGGTCTCCAGAAAACGAGCTGTTTCTGTTCCCGCCACTGCAATGGGAAGAGTGCCATACAGACAGCCTTCATAGAGCCTGTTTGGCAGCAACCAGCTTGAGTTTTGACCTTCTTCGAAGAAATCTATCGCCCACGTGAAATGCACGTCATCATAGATCGAGGCCAAATCTTCGGGGTTCTTGTATGGCCCTCGAAAAGTCACATGCGGCGCATTGGCAACGTAACCGTCAAAATCGTCGAACTCGGAGTAGGCCGGGCGACCGCGCAATACGATTTCAACCTTGCCATCCATCCGCTTCGCAAAATTTCCGAGAATTTCGAGCGACTTTCGGCAACGCAGTGCGCCAAACCAACCGATTCTCCAGGGCTCACCGGCTTTTGGGGCGCGGGGCTGGGGGGCGATCTGCGCTTGGTTTGCGTCAAGAACGAGAACCTTGTTTTCCTGCAACAGTACTGGCAAGGCCAAGCCTGAGCGTGGTGCAAAATACTGGCTCACAAACGCCGGTGAACTGGTGATCAGCAGCTTGGCGTCTTTGGCGAAATAGCGTTGCGCGGCGTTCACGAGCGTCCCGGCTGGGCCTTCGTTCAGAAGCAGACGGTGGATATCGAGGCACTCGTAGACCACAGGTACGTCACGCCCATAAATGCTTGATACGCGGCGTGATAATGCCAGCATCTCAAGATTACGTGCTATGATGACGTCAGGCCTCGTCACGTTTTTCAGAAGGTGTTTGAGGGAAAAACTTGATTTTACAACAGACAGGATGCGCTGGACAAACTGCCCATCGGCAGTCTCGCCCAATATGATGGGCGTGACGCCGTCGACAGTCGCGAGCCTGTTTTCACCGCGCGTAAATCCTGCGAGGCTGACCTTTGCTCCACCCGCTTGCAGCGTCATAACCCGCCGGCGGATGGCCGGGTCGGCTAGGTCGTGAGCGAGATAGAGAATATGCGTCATAAAATGCGTCCTGAAAAAAGGTGGTCGAGACAATCTACCTATGCGTTGTCGCGTTAGTTTGACACGCAGGCAACGGATTCAGGAAATTGGCATTCGTCGCCGAGTGCCGTAAACGCCATCTGTTCGACGCTCATGACGGTCGGGCCTGTGTAGGCAAACTTGCCCATCCAGCTTTTCAACGTGTCCGTGCCCCAAAGGCTGAAGAAAATCTTCTGCGGATTTTGTGGAATTGTGGACACATCCGTTACTTCGTGTACCATTTTGCCATTGACGTAATAACGCAAGCGCTCAGGCTCCCAAACAAAGGCGTAGTCGTTGAAAGCCTTGTCCGCTCCACCCTCGACATCGACAAGTTTTTCGTTGCCACCCTTGGCAGATACATACTGGTTCAACTGGACCTCAGAGCTGTTCTTGCCGAGAACCTCCATATCGATTTCGTCATGGGGTTTCTTGTCGGTCGGGCCGATATAGGTAAAGAACGCCGAGTTCAAACCGGATCCGGGTGCCGTTTTGATACGCGCCTCATATGTACCGTAACGGTAGCGACCCTTGGTCTGGATTTCGCCGCACGAGTAGTTGCGGTCACCTGCCTTGCCTTCCTGATAGCCGAGCTGCAACTGCCCATCTTCGAATTTCACGAGCTTTTTAGACCAGGTGCAATTTTGGTGTGGACCATTGTTCCAGCCGTCGGAGACGTACCAGAAGGAGCGATCCATGCTGTCAAATTTTTCGACAAATGACTTGCCGTTGTCTTCCTGCGCCATTGCGGCGGGTGCTCCGAGGCTCAAGGCGAGCATCGCTGCCGTGATCAGGCGCGATTGAGAAAATATGAAAGAAGCGGTCATGGTGTCACCTATGTCGTTGCGAGTAGGCTGTGTCTGCCGATGTTGGATGTGATAGCGCCGACGCAGTCGATGTCAGAGGTGTCTGGCTTTTCGGCTTGCTACTGCGGCTTCCCGTCAACACGGCGTAAACCGACGGAAGCTTGGATCGAACCTGAGCGTTCGTCACTATAAGGATGGCGAATGACAACAATACGGCACCGATATAGAAGGCAGGATAGAAGTCTGGACCGCCCTTGTTCCAGATCATCCACATGATCACGAGAAGCGGATAGTGAGCGCAGAAAATCCAGAAGCTGAGGCTGCCGGTCTGTGAAAGGCGTCGCCCGGCCCGGCTTTCAATCATGATCGAGGAAAATGCCCACAGACCGATCGCGCCGGAAACCGCAAGCAGGTTTCGCAGCAGGTTCAATTCAAAGGTAAATCCCGGTCCTGTGAAATACAATCCTGTCGCCAACAGCGTTGCTGCAACCATGATGGCGAGCGTTATTCTGCCGGCGTAGGGATCGAGCGTTTTCAAGTCGACTTTGTGAAGTGCGAGCGCGATACCGAGCGAAAAGCTGAAGAGAATCGATTTTTTCTGAACGATCCAAAGTGGGAGATCCGGCAGTGCCGTTAGTATGAGCAGAACTGCAAGCGTCGGCCAGGGAAAACGGTGAACCAGAAATGCAAGGACCGGGGACAGAAGAATGCAGACAAAGAGGTCACGCAGGAAATACAGGGGAACGTTGAGAGGAAACTCTTCGATAGCTGCGCCATGGTTCATGATTTCGCGTGCGGTCGCATTCCACAAATCCGGGAAATATCCAACACCAACGCCGAAGCGCTGCATCAGGAGGACGCCTAAAAACAGGAGCCCGTTCCACAATATGAACGGTAGCAACACGGTTCGTGTTTTGGACTTGATCGTCGCCGGATAGTCGAAGTCCGCCAAACCACGCCTGAAAAGCAGATAGCCAGATATCGCGCTGAGACAGGGGACGCCGATCCGGAACAGTGCGTCACCCAAAAACACACGTATCCAGTCGAAAAAGCCATAAACACCCAGGAACGGGCTGGTATCAGGATCGTGCGGTACGTGTACGAACACGATTCCAGATATCAAGACTATGCGCATCAAATTGATACGGGAGGATAGGTTCTGATCAAAAGTCACGTCAGTTACCCTTTTTGCGCGGTGTCTCCCTCAACCGCATTTCAATCATAACGAACGTATGCCCGAAAACGCAGTCTCGGTTTTAGTTACGGACAAAATGTGGCGGCGCGGCATAAGTTCCGCCGAAATATCACAGGTGAATCTGCGTAGTCGCCAGCTCTTTATTTTAGGAAAATAGTTAAAATATTGATTTTAATTAATAAAATTAAAAACACGCGTTTTGTTCCTTTGAGGAGGATGATGAAATTTAAGGCATCTAAAATTATTGCGATGCAAAAACAGAGCTGCTTTCATCGCACTAATCGGATGTGACTCGTTGAAAGCAGGCTGCTTTGTGGCCGTCAGACTGCTATGTTTAAGCAGGTTACACCGCTGCCTGCTTCGTTTTCCGGTCACGCACAAGACCAACAATCTTTCGAAGCAGGACACGTTCCGTCAGCAGGATCAGAACAGCATATACAACGCCGCCAACGGCGGCTCCCACCAGAACCTGCATATAGGCGTGCGGCAGGCTCGTTTCGAATATGTGCAGGACATATCGCACGCAGAGCGCCATAACGAATGCGGTAATCATCGGTCTGCTGCTGACATACATGCCCCGAAGAAGCGGCGTTTCACTTGCCCGGAACACCGCCCAGGAGTAGGCAACGAGTGTCACAGCATTGACAATGCACAGCCAAACCATCGCGTCGATCAGCGTCCCATAACGAGCAGCCAGCCAGACGGCAACGGTGGTGACGATAGCGCGGATCGTTGCTGACCAAAACAGAACACGACCGTATCCTGCACCTTTGAGATAAGGAATAAATGTACTGCACGGCGTCAAAATGGCTTTCGACAAGGCTAGAAGCCCCAGCACCGGCCAGGCGTAGGCCCAGTTCGGGCCAAAAATTACCAACATTGCAGGCTCGGCAATAGCCCAGAGCCCGAACATCATGGGTGCCAACAACACGGTTAGCACCTGCGTGCTGAACATCAGCGCTTCACGACGACGATTTTTGTCATCCATCATGAGGCTGAACGCGGGAAACAGAACACCCATGACGGCAGACAGGACCACCTGGTTCGGAATGCTGGCGAAACGATTGGATGCCGAGTATGCACCTGCATCCGCAAGGCCGAGATAGCGGGCAATGATAACCATCGGCGATTGAAAAGTGACGAAATTGGCGATCTCTGACCCCATTAACCCAGAGCTGAAACCCAGGAGAGGAATGAGACGCTTTGGCTTCATGATGAAGGCGGGCTTGTAGCGCGATACGGCATAAAGGCCGACAAGCCGAATCAGGGCCGCGGCGAAAAGCTGTATGACCAGCGCCCACACGCCGAAGCCGGAAAAGGCAAGGATGACGGCAAGTATGGCAGCGGCACTTTCGGACGTCATGCTCCAGATGGCGTCCTTGCTGAAATTCATGCGCCTCGCCAGAAGCGAATAGGCAACGTCGCCCGCCAGCTGCAAGGGAATCAGAAAGGCCATGATGCGCAGCAGATAGGCGCTTTCGACCGCACCCAGCAGACCGCCGAAAAACTCCGCGCCGAAGTAAAGAATGGCGGCCATGGTGCAGGAAATCGCCAGATTGGCCCAGAAGACGGTATGGATCGTGTCCATATCCTCTTCCTTCTCCACGATCAGCGCTGACGTCAGCCCCGCGCCGGCAATCATTGTGAGAAACTGGACAACGGTCAGCCCGACTGCAACGACGCCGAACTCTTCAGGCGTCAACAATCGGGCAAGAATTGGCACTGTGACAAACTTAAGCCCGAATGTGCCTGTTTTTGACAATATGCTCCAACCGACATTTGCGGTAATCGTCTTGACGCTCGGAGCAGGGGGCATGCGTGCATCCTATAAATTCGGAGGCCAGTGGGGGCTGGCAGGGGGTTAGCCACTCATCGGGGCCGCTCTTCTTATCGGGCCCGACACTTCTTGATCAACACAAGGGGCGAAACAATGGCGAAATTTACAGTCGTTATTCCTTATTATCAAAAACAGCATGGCATCCTTGGCCGTGCATTGGCCTCGGTTTTTTCCCAGACCCTTCAGGATTTCGATCTCGTCATCGTCGATGATGAATCGCCCTATCCGATTGAGAAGGAGATCGCCGAACTCAGCGCAGACCAACAGGCGCGCATCAAGCTTGTCAAGCAGGCAAATGCTGGTCCAGGTGGCGCGCGCAACACAGGCCTCGACAACGTGCCTGCACAAACCACCTACGTCGCTTTTCTCGATTCGGACGATATGTGGACACCAGACCACTTGAAGAATGCCGCTTTCAGCCTCGATACGTTTGGCGGCGAGTGCTACTGGGCGTCGATGCAGGCGAGTGACGAGTTCTATTATCACTTCGCTATTGCGGAACTGGAGAATGACGAAGGTGCAAAGCGCTTGTCGGAGTCACCCAAAATCATCGAATTACCGGATCTCGCCACCGTCATGTTGCGCAACTGGAGCTTCCTGCACCTGTCGTGCATGGTCATAGGTCGGCCGCTGTTCGAGAAGATACGGTTCGACCCTGTTCTGCGCCTTGCGGCAGAAGACGTCCTGTTTTTCTGCGATTGCATTCTCGCATCCAAGCGTTCCCTGTTGTGTGACGATGCCGGTGCCATGCGTGGCATGGGCGTCAACATTTTCCATAGCATCGACAACACCTCGCCGGAATTTCTGCGCCAGCAATTCAACACCTGGGTGGCGCTCGACACATTGCAGAGCCGCTTTGCCAAGCGTCCAGCCGATGTTGCGTCCATCGCATCCTACAAGAACACGGCCCGCAAGCAGGCGTTGTGGAGCCAGGCAGGAAAGCTGAAACAGCGCAAGGTACCGGAATTGGGCCTTCTGTTCAAATGGATGATGCGTGATCCGGCGATCTTGCGTGCTGCATTCGAGTTGGGAACTGGCAAACTGGCTCGCCCGAAATAAGCGACTTGCCACTCATATTTTATTCAGGAGTAGTCCATGAGACCTTATCATTGGGAATCGCATCACGGCAATTTCGGCGATGACCTTAATCTATGGCTTTGGGATTTTCTGCTGCCTGGTTTGCGGGACGTTCATCCGGACGTGTTGCTTGTCGGCGTCGGAACTGTCCTGAACGATGTCCTCTTTCCGCCAACGCAGCGCAAGCTGATTGTCGGAAGTGGTTACGGTTATGGCGCCGTGCCGGATATTTCGAACCGCGATCTTTGGGACATACGTTGCGTTCGTGGAGAGATGACTGCAGGCAAGCTTGGCCTTCCGCCTGAGATGGGGATTGTCGATCCAGCCGTCATGGTCACCGAGATGCCGGATTTCCAGAACTTGCCCAAAATCCACAAGAAGACATTCGTCCCGCATTGGGAGTCGGCGGAGTTCGGCATGTGGGACACTGTTTGCGAGCCCGCAGGACTGACCTATCTCGACCCCCGTGGAGAGGCCAAGGCAGTCATCAGGCATATCGCCCAATCGGAATTCATCGTGGCCGAATCCATGCATGGCGCAATTCTGGCCGATGCCTTCCGTGTGCCATGGGTTGCGGTCAGCACCTCCACCTCCATCAACAGCTTCAAGTGGAGCGATTGGGCTGGCAGTGTCGGGGTAAAATATGAGCCGCGTTACATCCCGGTTTCGACACGCGCCGAAGCGGCGAAGAAGGGCTCCAAGTTCTGGGGAATGAGTTTCCCGCCGCCACCTCCACCGGCGATTGTCGAACAGACATCGGCATCCGCATTGAAAGCGCCCGCCCATGAGGGTGACGTTCTCGTTCGTCCGCAGGAGGAACAGCGTTCTATACGCAAACTGGCGAAGCAGGTTCTTGCAGCGCCATCCACGCTCGCTCTGTGGCAGGCAAGCCGTGCCGAACCGCGCCTTAGCCCGGACGGCCAGCTCGAGGAGCGCAAACAGCGTTTTCAGGCTGTGTTGGAAACAATCAAAAAAGACTACTTCTGAGATAAAACGCCGCTCGGTTTCAAGAATTGAGCGGCGTTGCCCGTAGAAGATATCTGATGTCTGCGGTATGCTGAGGATTCTTTTGGAAACGTGCGGTTTTATCGCGCACGATGCCCTGGACGATCGCTGGTACTGCAGGGAGGCGGTTGAGCGCATGGGACAGCGCTGCACCCATTCCGCCCTTTGATTTGGCATCGAGGAAATCGCGCAGCTCGAATTTTTCGCGAATGTGGCGCTCGTGTTCAAGAAGAACGCGTTTTTCCTCTTCCTTGAGCGGATAGGCTGCCAGAATCCTCTGGTCGGCCTCGAAGAGCTGTTTCAGATCGTCCGTACGATGGCTGCCACTCAGGGAGTCTCCCCTGACGATGGCGCCGTAGCCGCAATTGCGAATGACCTTGTAACGCGCGCCGCAAGCGAGAGCGCGAACATAGAGCTCATAATCCTCGCCCAGTCGCAAAGCTTCATCGTACCTTAATCCATGTTTTTCCAAAAAAGCGCGACGAATGACCGGCTTCAAAAATCCTGTTTCGCCGCGTTCCACACCCCGTTTGGAAATATTGCCTTCGATGAACTCCGCTAGTTCGAGAAAATGCTCTTCGGGAGAAAATCGAGCGGGACGTAGTGAGGATGCGCTCGCGACCGATTGCTGGATGAACGCGATATTGTCGGCAACGAGGTCCCAATCATCGGTCGAGAGCATAGCTGCGAAGCGGCCTTCGAAGAAAAAGTCATCGGCATCGAGAATGCTGATAAGTGGCGATGTCGATAGGGAGATTGCGTGATTGCGTGCGGCAGATGGCCCGCGATTCGTGTCGAAACGCTCGACTTTCAGCCGTCCTGTTCCGTCGTCACACGCCTGCGCCACAGCGCTCGTTGCGTCCGTCGAACCGTCATCGATAACGACGACTTCCGCAACTTCGGGCTCCGACAATGCCGATACGATTGCAGTTCTGATCGTGTCAGAAGCGTTTTTCGCAGCAATGATTACACAAATGGATTGTAAGCCCGGAGCCATGCCGTTTCCCTGCATTGTTACGTTGCTGTTTTCTCAACGTAGAAAATGTCAGAGATATGGACAGACGGGCGTTATTTCGCAATTGCGAAAAGGAATGGAGTAGGGATCAGGTCTCAGAAGTCGCTTAATTTAGCGCGATGTGGTGCAACTGCCGCAATCGTGTCAACGATTGTCGTTTCGGGCAGAATTGGCGCATCTTTCTGAAAACCAGAGGCTTCGCGCAGACGCTGTTTTTCTTTCGCAACAAGAAACACTATGCCAGCAAAGTAGCCGACCTGTATAATGACGAGGCCGAGTACGGTTTGGATGAAAGCCGTGTAAAAAGACCCATAGATAACATAGGTCGCAACTGCAAACGCCAGCAAAGCACACATCATACTGATGAAAACGCGCGGCGCGTACATGTTTCTCTCCTCCGTAAAGCATTCTCTCACTATTGAGGTATGCTTTTTTATTGGTTTCTTTTGAACGCAGTATATTACGGAACCCAATCCGGTTCAATATCCTTATACTTCTCTTAAAACGCGCAGAATGAAGTTTTGGTGATCTTTAATGGTAAAATTTGCGCAAATTTTTGATCCCTTCTCATGCGAAGTGCGGTGTTTCAATAAAAGCCGTTGAATTGACGGTTGAAAGTGAAACCACATGGGATCCGTGTTCCGCTTCATCAGGCCTCTTGGCCCGATCAACCTCACAAAACACGAGACCTGCAGGACGATAATCCAGCGTCTGTAGACTTCGTTAACCATGCGGCAGGTAAACATAGGATGTTGATTCCCGAAGCAGTAAGGTGTGCGTGTGACAGAGCGTTCTGAAGTAATTGCGTTTCCCGCTAAAAATCGCGTCGTAGACATCAAGCGCTGTGTTCAGATGCTTGAGCAACTGAACGGAGAAGAGGCAAATCTCTTCTGGCGGAGCGAGTGCAGGACTCTCGCCGCTCACTTGACCGGCCTTGGATATGACGAGCTTGCCATGCGCCAGGAAATCATGGATTTTCAGGGTGCCGTCCAAGCCGAGCTCTGGTCTGCCTCGCAGCAGGATGAACCTGTTCGTCGCGAGACCTACTGAAGTCCCATAAACCTGAAGTGGTTCAGCGTAGCGTTCTATAACTGCCGCGCAGGCCCGCCGACCGAATTTCGCACGATAAGGTCCGGGCTCAATAATATCTCGGGCTCGCTCGGCTGGCGTCCTTCCAAGAGATCCAAAAGTAGTGCCATCGCATGTTTGCCGATGGATGTTCTGGGCTGGCGAATGGTCGTCAGCGCTGGCGACATAAACGCCGCCTGTGGAATGTCATCGAAGCCGGTCACCGAAAAATCGCGTGGAATATCATATCCTCGCGCTGCCAGTCCGATCATCACGCCAATTGCGGTTTGATCGTTGACGCACATAAAAGCGGTTGGGAGATTGTCGCGCATAAACAGTTGCTCGACGGCAAGTCGCCCGCTTTCCAGTGTGCCATCTCCCTCGATGACAAGATCCGTCACCACGGTCAGACCTGCTCCCTTCATGCCCTCATCAAATCCGGCGCGTCGTCTGCTATAGGCAAGACGGGTTCTGGAATCGCCGATGAAAGCGATGCGCTGATGACCCTCGGCGATTAGCATGTCGGCAATCTTGCGCGCCCCGGCCATGTCGTGAACGCCAACATACGGAATACCGCCATTGTAGATCGGCTCGAAGACGCCCACGCTTGGCGGTAGTCGCGCTGTCATCGCCTGATGACCGAACGGCAAGATGCCCGTGAAAAGAATGAGCCCTGCCGCCTGGTTCGAATTGAGGAATTTCAGATATTCCAGACCGCGCTGCGCGTCGTTTTGCGTGTGGCCGATGAGAATGCCGTAGCCATGCGCGCGCGCTTCGTTTTCAAGTCCAACCAGAATGTTGGAAAAATTAGGATCGCCAATATCCGGTGCGACCACCAGAATCATATTGGACCGGCCCAGCCTGAGGCTGCGGGCCATCGCGTTGGTGGTGTAACCTGTCACCGCAATTGCCTGGTTGACCTTAAGGCGAGTCGAGTTCGCTACCTTTTCAGGCATGTGAATGGCGCGCGACACAGTTGCGATGGAAACCTCCGCAATTCGGGCAACGTCTTCTATCGTGGCAGATGAGGGAATCGACAATGAGGGCCTCGGATATGTGCGCGACCGGACACTACACGTAGCATTTGATCCGTCAAACTTGATCCATTAAATCCGTGCGATCAGCCTGATGTAAACCTTTACATGATGAGTGTAAAGGTTTACATGAGCATTTGGAGATGGAGCTACCTGGGGAGGGGTGCCATGGAGATGACCACCGCAGAGAGCGGAGACACCGTGCTATCGGCACGTCGAATCTCTAAATCATTCAATGGTGTGCAGGTGCTCTTCAGCGTCAATTTTGAGCTGAAGCGAGGTGAAATCCACGCGCTTATGGGTGAGAACGGCGCGGGCAAGTCGACGCTCGTCAAAGTTCTCTCCGGTTTCGAGCAGCCAAGTTCAGGTGAAATTCTTCTCGATGGCAAACCTGTGATGCTGCCGCCAAACGGGACGGCTGAGTCTCTTGGTATCGTCATCATTCACCAGGAGTTCAATCTTGCCGAACATCTCACTGTCGCTGAAAGTCTGTTTTTAGGGCGGGAAGTCACACGCTTCGGGATTCTCGACCGCAAGGCCATGCGCGCGGAAACGCGGTGTGTCCTGGATGAACTCGGTTGTACTGTGGATGAAAACGCGCTGATTGGCACATTATCGATTGCTGAAAAGCAAATGGTGGAAATTGCCAAGGCTATCAGCCGCGACGCCCGTATCGTGTTCATGGATGAACCAACAGCCGTCTTGTCGCGTGACGAGACAAGCTACCTGTTCCAGCAGGTTCGCAAATTGCGCGACAAGGGTACGAGCTTCGTCTTCGTATCGCATAAGTTGGACGAGGTGATGGAACTGACCGACCGTGTGACTGTCCTTCGGGATGGTCATTGGGTGAAAACTGCGCCGACATCCTCGCTGGATGGCGAGGCCATTGCGCAGTTGATGGTCGGAAGAGAGCTGTCGAGCCTTTATCCGGCCAAACGCGAGCCCGATGTCGACGAAGCGATTGTTCTTAAGGTCGGCGGCCTATCGACCCGCTATGTCAAGGATGTGAGTTTCGACTTGCGCAAAGGTGAGATCATCGGTTTTTCTGGCCTGATCGGTTCTGGTCGTACCGAGCTTGCAGAAGCCATTGTCGGGCTGCGCAATCGCGCAGCCGGTGAGGTGCATGCCAATGGGCATTCGTTACCGTCCCATGACCTGCATGCCTCGATTTCTGCCGGCCTTGCCTACATGACGAAAGACCGTAAATCCAAAGGCCTTCTTTTGGGTGCTGGCATGGGCCTCAACCTTACCCTCCAATCCCTGGAACGGCATGGCAAGTTCGGCTATCTCAGCGCGTCCAGCGAAGCCAGATCACTCGACAGAGCGCGTCGGCGTTTCGATATCCGCGTGCGAGATGGAAGCGTCGTTGTTGGACGCATGTCAGGTGGAAATCAGCAGAAATTGCTGCTTGCCAAAGTCATGGAAACTGAACCCAAAATCATCATCATCGATGAACCCACGCGTGGCATTGACGTGGGGACGAAACAGCAAATCTACCATTTCATTTCGGCTCTGGCACGCGATGGCCACTCGGTCATCGTGGTGTCGTCCGAAATGCAGGAGGTCATCGGGCTTTGCACCCGGGTTGCTGTCATGCGCGAAGGGCGCCTTGTCGGCATTCTGGAGGGTGACGAAATCAACGAACGGGAAATCATGCGTTATGCAGCAGGCCTAAAAACGAAGACTGCAGCATAGCGGGCGGTCAGATGGCCGATATGACAGGGTGGGAGATCTGTTTTGGGTATGAGCGTAAGTGAAGACAGCAAAGAGAAAAAGGCAGGGCGATCCCTGCGCGATATAGACCTGCGTGCCGTCGCACCCTTTGTCGCTCTGGCCCTGCTGCTGATCTTTGGAGCAATGGTCAATCCGAATTTCATCAGCATTAATAATCTCACGAATGTCGCTACCCGGAGCGCGTTCATCGCCATTATCGCTGTGGGCGCGACATTCGTGATTTCCGCGGGAGATCTTGATCTGTCGGTCGGTTCCATGGTGGCCTTTGTTGCGAGCCTCATGATCTTGCTGATGAATTCCAGCGTCGTGGCGGACCCCGCCTTGATGCTGGTGTTGGCTGTGGTCTTTGCGCTGGTGGCCGGCGCTCTTTGCGGACTTGCCAACGGCTTGATCACGACAGTCGGAAAGATAGAACCCTTCATCGCAACGCTGGGCACCATGGGTGTGTATCGAGGGTTGACGACATGGCTGTCGCAGGGCGGCGCTATTACGCTGCGGGATCCTCAGCTACAGGCCATGTATCGTCCGGTTTATTTCGGATCGTTTCTGGGAATGCCGCTGCCGATCCTCGCCATACTGATCGTGACGGCGATTGCCGCCTTTGTTCTCTACCGCACCCGGTACGGACGTCATGTTACGGCCGTCGGGTCCAACCGTGACGTGGCAAAATACTCCGGTGTTACGGTCAATCGCGTCCGTACGGTTGCCTTCGTCATCCAGGGACTTTGCGTCGCCATCGCCGTCCTTCTCTACGTGCCGAGACTGGGCTCTACGTCGGCAACGACGGGTATGATGTGGGAATTGCAGGCCATCACAGCCGTCGTGGTCGGTGGCACTGCGCTCAAGGGCGGCGCTGGCCGAGTGTGGGGCACAATTTGCGGTGCATTCATTCTCGAACTTGTCGGCAACATCATGCTGCTTTCGAACTTCATCAGCGAATATCTGATCGGCGCCATACAGGGTGCGATCATCATCATTGCCATGCTGGTCCAGCGGTCGTTGATGCGTCGCTCATAAGAGGTTTCGGGTTCACGGGTCGCCCGGTTCTGAAAATAAAGACCTTATCTATGTGGGAGGAAAACACATGAGACAGAAACTGTTGGGAATGGCCGTGGCGCTGGTCGCGCTTTCG
Source organism: Agrobacterium sp. rho-8.1 (assembly GCF_033957725.1). Taxonomy (NCBI): domain Bacteria; kingdom Pseudomonadati; phylum Pseudomonadota; class Alphaproteobacteria; order Hyphomicrobiales; family Rhizobiaceae; genus Agrobacterium; species Agrobacterium sp. rho-8.1. The sequence continues at coordinate 113,583 of NZ_CP192789.1, read as the reverse complement.
AGTACGGTTCAAGCTCAGGACAAAAAGGTGACAATCGGGGTTTCGATCCCTGCAGCCGATCACGGCTGGACCTCTGGTGTTGTCTATCATGCAGAGCGCGTGGCAAAGTTGTTGATGCAAGAACACCCAGGCCTCAACGTCATCGTCAAGACATCGCCGGATGCAGCGACCCAGGCAAATGCCGTGCAGGATTTGGAAACGCAGGGTATCGACGCGCTTGTCATTCTGCCGTCCGATCCTGATCCGCTGGTTAACGCGATCAAAGAAGTGAAAAGTAATGGCAAATTCGTAGCCCTCGTAGACCGCGCACCCAGCGTCAACGACGACAGCGTCCGCGATCTCTACGTGGCCGGTAACAATCCGGCGCTGGGCGAAGTTGCGGGCAAATACATCGCAGAGACGACGCCGGATGCCGAGGTCGTCGTCATTCGTGGTCTGCCGATCCCGATTGATCAGCAGCGTCAAGATGGATTCGACAAGGGAATTGCAGGCTCCAAGGTTAAGATTCTGGACCGACAGTTCGGTAACTGGAACCGCGATGACGCATTTAAAGTCATGCAGGACTATCTGACGAAGTACCCGAAGATTGATGTTGTCTGGTGTCAGGATGACGATATGGCTGTCGGCGTCCTGCAGGCGATCGAGCAGGCCAAGCGCACCGATATCAAATACGTCGTTGGCGGTGCCGGGTCCAAGGACATGATCAAGAAAGTCATGGATGGCGCCGAGATGATCCCTGTGGATGTTCTCTATCCGCCAGCGATGGTCGCCACTGCGATGCAGCTTACTGCCGCCAATTTCTATGATCAGGTCCCCGTCCGTGGCACCTATATTCTCGATGCCACTCTCGTCACGAAGGAGAATGCCGAAGGTTTCTACTTCCCCGACTCACCGTTCTAGTACCTGGTGGAGATGGTCAGGCCCGTTCGAGAGAGCGGGCCTTTTCTGTTACGATCAGGAAAAACGGCTTGCCCGGAACGGGTCAACGGGGATGGACGTGTCCACCCCTGTCACAAGCTCTGTGACGAGCTTTGCCGTGGCGGCAGATTGCGTTAGCCCAAGATGCCCGTGGCCGAATGCGTAGATGACGGATCTGCTGGCGCGTGACGGGCCGATGACGGGCAGGCAATCCGGCATGGATGGGCGCAAACCCATCCACTGCTTGCCGTCCTTGGTCTTCAATCCGGGAAGAAAACGGCTCGCCTTTTTCAGAAGGGCTTCGGATCGGCGGAAGTTCGCTGGCAAATGCAGACCACCGAGTTCCACCGCGCCGCCAACGCGGATACCGGATGATAACGGCGTCACGACGAACGCGTGGTCATTGAAATAAAGCTGCCGGGTCAAGTGAAATGAGCCTATGGGCAATGTGGTGTTATAGCCGCGCTCGGTCTCCAGCGGTACGGTGTTTCCGAGAGAGGCGGCCAGCGGTTTGGACCATGCGCCACAGGCGACGATGACCTTGTCCGCTGCTATGGTCTGGCCGTTGGTCAGCGTGACGACGGTCTTGTCGCCCAACATGGCAACGCCCGAGGCTTCGCCATTACGCAAAATTGCGCCCCTTGCGATCACAAGGTTGGCGATTGCTCGGGTGAAGGCTTGGGGGTCACCAACCTGCAGCCCATCGGGACTGTACATGGCGTGCTGGAATTGCGGCGCCAGTCCAGGCTGCAACGTCTCGATTTCCTCGCGTCCGACCCGCGAGAATGTAAAGCCGGCACGGGCTTTCTCCTCCCAGTCGCCACCAGCCGCGTCAAAGCTTGCCCGGCTGTCGTAAAGATCGAGCGTTCCCGTTTTCGATATGTGGTGAGCCAGTTCCGGCATGGCAGCCACCGTCTGCATTTCGCTTGCCGCAAGTCTCATCATGGTTTTCTGCACGTTGAGACCGTGTTCGAAGGCGCGCGGTGAGCCGGCTTTCCGGAACCGCCAAAGCCATGGGGCAATCTTTAGCGCGTAGGCCGGGGGAATGCTGAGAGGTCCAAGCGGATCGATGAGCCACTTGGGCGCCTTTTTCATGACGCCGGGGGCCGCCATTGGAATGATTTCAGGAAAAGCGAGAATACCGGCATTGCCAGCGCTTGCGCCTTCCGCAACACCGTCCCGCTCCAGCAGGGTAACGCGCCTGCCGGAATTTTGGAGATAAAGAGCCGACATCACACCGATGATACCGGCGCCGATGACCAGCACGTCGCACTGTTCCGATGAATCCATCAAAATCACCCCATGTAAGAAGGCACAGATAGCACGCTTAAATGCAAACTGTCGACAAGATTGAAGGTTTGATTGGCGGCGTTAATTTTTGACGATATTCTTTGGTTTCACGACTGCGTAGTTAAACGGAAGGGACTTGTTTTTGACAGGGTAATACATCGGCACATCAAGCCTTGTCGCCGTGACACCTTCGACCCTTGCGTTCAGTTGGTCGCCCAGCCATTTCGTCATCGACTCCATATCGCGGCTATCGTTACCCGTCCAAACCAGGAGAACTGGCCGATCTTCCGAGAGTGCGAAGACAGGATCGTAATCGTCATAGGTTGTCGTCCCAACAGGAACGCTGTCGAACACGAAACGCAGGTTCCCGCCACTAGGCCAATTGGGCGTGACGACGAGGGACGGCGAAATGTTCTTTTCGTCGACGATGTGGTTACGAAACGCCTGCCAGTCATAATTCGAGCTGGACACTCTACCCATGAGCGCCGTGACGGGCTGTGACAGCAACAGCGCGACCGGAACGATCATCATAATCAGAAGTGCGAGCGGGATAAATTTGTCCGACAGACGTTCGGTGTTCGCAACTCTTTGTTCTATGAAAAGTGTTGCCAGGATCGGAAATGGCAGAAGCAACGGCAGCAGCCAGCGATCACGCAGTTCGGTCATAGTCGTGGTGAGGATGACAAGTGTCATCAAAATGGCGATTGCGATGAAATAGTTGATGAAAAAACGCAGCCAAGGGCTCTCTGCTTTCGCGGCCTGTTTCTCTCCCCGCCGGGCGGAAAGCCAAAGCAACGCCGTCGGCAGAGCGACAATAATGGCAGAGCTGGACAGGAAACGACCTAGCCCGCGTGCGATCTGCAGGAAACGGCTTTCCGGCGCATCCTCGGCCATTCTCTTCAATGTCACCTCAGAGGCGAAGGTCAGATTATCCATCAGCCAGAAGACGTGGGGTATGAAGACGATAAGGCTGACGCCAAGCGTGAGGAGAAAACGCTTGTCTAAAATCCGATCACGACCTTTGGGATGAAGCCATACAGCAACCAGCAAGGCTGGAAGAATAAGCGCAAAATTGTACTTCGACAGCATGCCAAGGCCAACGGCCAGGCCGACAAGGATATAGCCCGCAGTGGTTGGACGTTGTATCAGCCTGATGGTGCAATAGATGACCGATGCAAAGGTCAGCATCAGCATGGCCGTATGTGTCAGGTCGCGCTGCGCCTGCCAGAACACCTGGGGTATTACGAAAAGTGCCATTGCGGCCACAACGACAAGACGCTTGTTCTCAAGCACCAATTCGGCCGTTTTTGTATAGATCGCGAAGGTCAGAAACAAAATAAAGTTCTTGGCAAAAGCCAAGGTAGCCATGGATGTCCCAAGGACCGCGAAGATTCCCTGCTGATACCAATTGTACAGAGGCGGCTGTGCATCATAGCCGAGTGCCAGCCATTGCGCGAAAAGCACCTGCTGCGCTTCATCGATCCGCAGCGCTGGAGGTACCAGCTGCCGCACGATGGTCTGTAGCAAAAAGTATGCCCCAAATAGCAGGATGACTGCGTTGGGGTTGTCGGTCAGGCACAGCAAAACCTTTTTGCGAAGCCCGTTTGTTTCCGTCGACGGCGTCCCTGCCGAATGTCCCGTGATAGCCATGCGTCGTCCATTGAGTGTTTATGCAGCATAATTTTTCGCGAAGAAGCTGTACTATGTGGCCGAACCATGGCGCATTTGGAGGTGCTGCCACAAACATTACTTGATCCGTGGCAGCCCTTGATCAAAAGCCGCCGGAATTATAGGCGGCGATGGCCGCCATGTTGACGATATCGCTGTCTTTTGCACCCATCGATGTGATCTGGACGGATTTATCCAATCCCACCAGCAGCGGGCCGATGACAGTTGCCCCACCCAGCTCCTGCAACATCTTTGTCGAGATGGATGCCGAGTGGATCGCTGGCATGACCAGAACGTTGGCGGCACCGGACAGGCGCGTAAACGGGTATTGGCTCTGCATCTTGTGGTGGTTCAGCGCGACGTCCGCGGCCATTTCTCCATCGACCTCAAAGGTCACGTTGCGTTTATCCAGTATGCGTACAGCTTCACGAACCTTGTCGGACCGCTCACCCAAGGGATGGCCAAAGGTGGAGTAGGCAAGCATGGCCACCCGTGGCTCGTAGCCGAAACGGCGAGCCAGACCTGCGGCTTCCTCGGCAATATCGGCCAGTTCTTCGGCGGATGGCATGTCGTGAACGGCGGTGTCGGCCACAAAGACCGTGCGGTTACGCGATACTACAAGCGATACGCCGATCACGCGGTGGCCGGGTTTGGTGCTGATGCAACGGCGCACGTCTTCCAGGGCTGTTGAGTAATTGCGGGTTGTGCCCGTCACCATCGCGTCGGCATCGCCAAGCGCTACCATGCAGGCAGCAAAGTGGTTTCGGTCATTGTGGACCAGACGCTGAACGTCGCGCAGCAGGAAACCTTGCCGCTGCAAGCGCGCATAGAGATAATCGATATAGGTATCGACGCGCTCGGACAGGCGTGCGTTGGTGATCTTGATGTTGGGGCGGTCCAGATCTATGCCCGCACGCTCTGCGTTGGCACGAATGATATCGTCTCGACCAAGCAGGATGGCAGTGCCGAGACCCTGCGCAGTGTAAGAAATGGCCGCGCGCATAACCTGTTCTTCTTCGGCTTCCGCAAAAACGACGCGACGCGGAGAACGACGGACTCGCTCGTAGAGCCGCTGCGTGGTCGATGCCATGGGGTCGCGCCGTGCGGAAAGTTCGCGAGAATATTCTTCGAGATCGCTCAATTCACGGCGGGCAACGCCCGTCTCCATGGCAGCTTTTGCAACAGCCACAGGGATTGCGGAAATCAAACGCGGATCGAATGGAACAGGAATGATGTATTGCGGTCCAAACCGTGGACGCACACCCTGATAGGCGGCGGCAACATCGTCTGGAACATCTTCACGGGCAAGATCAGCGAGCGCCTTGGCGGCGGCAATCTTCATCGCATCGTTGATCTGGCTAGCGCGAACATCCAGTGCGCCGCGGAAGATGTACGGGAAGCCGAGGACGTTGTTGACCTGGTTGGGATAATCGGAGCGCCCCGTCGCCATGATGGCGTCATCACGAATGCGGGCGACCTCCTCCGGCGTGATTTCCGGATCAGGGTTTGCCATGGCAAAGATGATCGGCCTGGGGGCCATTGAGCGGATCATATCTTCGGTAAACGCACCCTGTTGCGAGAGCCCGAAGACAACGTCGGCACCGTTCATCGCTTCTTCGAGCGTCCTGTTGTCCGTCTTTGCAGCGTGCGCGGATTTCCACTGGTTCATCCCTTCGCTACGGCCCTGGTAGATCACGCCCTTCGTATCGCACAGGATGATGTTTGCAGGATTGAAGCCCATCGCCTTGATCAGGTCCATGCACGCGATCGCGGCAGCACCTGCACCGTTGCAGACAAGTTTGGTTGTATTGAAATCACGGCCCGTCAGCGCAATGGCGTTGATGAGGCCAGCGGCGGCAATGATCGCCGTGCCGTGCTGGTCGTCATGGAAAACCGGGATATCCATGAGTTCGCGCAGGCGGCTCTCGATGATGAAACATTCCGGGGCCTTGATGTCTTCCAGATTGATGCCGCCAAAGGACGGACCAAGATAACGCACGCAATTGATGAATTCGTCTGCATCTTCGGTATCGACTTCAAGATCGATCGAATCGACGTCGGCGAAACGTTTGAACAGAACAGATTTGCCTTCCATCACCGGCTTGGACGCCAAGGCTCCAAGGTTTCCAAGTCCCAGAATGGCAGTGCCGTTGGAAATCACAGCAACCATATTGCCGCGGGTGGTGTAGTCGTAGGCGGTATCGGGGTTCTCAGCGATGGCTTTCACAGGCACCGCAACGCCAGGTGAGTAGGCCAGAGACAGATCCCGCTGGGTCGCCATCGGCTTTGTTGGCGTGATCTCGAGTTTGCCCGGACGGCCCTGCGAGTGGAAGTCCAGAGCCTCTTGATCCGTTACGGACATTTTGCCGCTCGTGGATGTCGTTTTGTCGGACATGACTCCCCCTTCTCTTTTTCTTTATCGAATGGTGGTCGTTGTTATTGTATTTTTCATGACGCTGCCAAGGGTTCAGTGTCCTTCATAGCGATTAATCCAACGAAACGCACGAAATCAGAACGCTTCAATCGATTAGGCGTTCTGTATTTCAGGAACCGCAGCCTCACGTCGTCGTTGGAAAACCGTCCGGTCGGTTCACAGTCAAAGGACTGGATGCAGGAAAAGGTTTTGGGGGCGGGTGGCGCTGAAGCTTGGCATTCACTTCCACACGTGTTTTGGTGCCGACCGGAAGCGTAAGACGCAAGTGACTTGGAATTGGAAAGGTAGAAACGTGAGCGCACAAACTCGAAAGATTATCCCGGTACTTCTGGCAGGTGGCGCTGGATCGAGACTATGGCCGGTATCACGCGACCAATTGCCAAAACAGTTTCAGCCACTCGTTGGCAGCCTGTCCACCTATCAGCAGACCCTCCAGCGTGTAAGCGACACAGCGCTTTATGATGAGCCGCTTGTCATCACGAATGAGGATTTTCGTTTCTTTGCGCAACGGCAGGCCGAAGACATCGATTTGAAAGCAACGGTGGTTCTAGAACCGGCACGTCGCGACAGCGCTGCGGCGATGGCTGCTGCGGCTGTGCTCGCAGAGCGCCGGGAACCGGGATCGCTCGTGCTCGCGCTTGCTGCCGACCACGTGGTCTTGGACAATGAAAAGTTTTCGGATGCAGTCAGGTTGGGTGCCGAAGCGGCGGAGCAGGGCAACATCGTGGTGTTCGGTCTCACGCCGACCGAACCACGAACCTCGTATGGCTATATCAATCCCGGCGAGCCTATCAATGGCAATGAAGATCTTTGTGTCGTTGAAGCCTTCGTAGAAAAGCCAGATGAAGAAACGGCCATTTCGTACGTCGAGAAAGGTTACCTCTGGAATTCCGGAAACTTCCTTTTCCGCTCAGATGTGATGATATCAGAGCTTTCAGTTCACGCTCCAGATATTCTTTCGGCCGTCACACGCTCGGTTGACGAACATGAAAGCGACCTTGGCTTTGTGCGTTTGCACAAGGAGAGTTTCGAAGCCTCGCCAAAAAATTCCATTGATTACGCGGTCATCGAAAACACCAAGCGCATGGCGGTCGTTCGGGGCCATTTCCGCTGGTCTGATATCGGCAGTTGGGACGCAATCTGGGAGATCGCCGACAAGCTGGACAACAACAATGCCGTCGAGGGACAGGGCATTTTCATCGATTCTGAGGGTTGCCTCATCCACTCCAACAGTATTCTGACCACGGTGGTTGGAGCCAAGGATATCGTCGTCGTCGCTACGAAAGACGCCGTACTCGTGACCCCGAAAGATAGGGTCCAGAGCGTCAAAGGTCTTGTTGAGACTTTGAAAAACAGCGATCACGCGCACAAGACGGAGGTCCACAAGCGTGCCTACCGACCTTGGGGCCACATAGAGCAAACCGACTTCGGTCCACGCTATCGGGTCAGCCATCTCAAGGTCGAGCCTGGACACCGAATCTCGCTTCAGCAGCACTATCATCGTTCGGAGCATTGGATCATCGTCCGCGGCACCGCGACGGTTACCATCGATGACCAGACGCGGTTGTTGACGGAAAACGAATCCGTCTACATTCCTCTCGGCAAACCGCACCGCCTGGCAAATGAGGGACAAATCCCTCTTGAACTGATCGAAATCCAGACCGGGTCGTATTTCGGTGAAGACGATATCAAGCGTCTGGAAGACGATTATCGGCGCGACTGATACCGGATCTTTACTCCAGAACAGCCCTTCAAAATGAGGCGCCCTAACAGCGCCTCATTGGCCATCTAGCTGCCAATGCGTCTTATCCGCCGATTGTTTTGCCGACTTAGTCTGCAATTGGATCGATTTTCTGGAACAAACGTTAATGGTGCGCCATTCATAGTCCGAAAAGGGCAACGGGGCTGCCGCGGGTAAAGAATTAAACAGGAGAAAAGAATATGAAAAAGGCTCTAGCCGTCACCTTCGCCGCATTCACACTTGGTCTTGGCGGAACTGCCAGCGCAATCGCAGCAGACCTCACCAACTATCAGGAACCTCAGGAACAGGACGAGCGCAACGGCGTAAAAATCGGCTACCTCACATGTGAAGTTGGCGGTGGCGTAGGCTACGTTGTCGGCTCTGCAAAAGAGCTCGAGTGCACTTTCCAGTCGACGATGGGCGCGCGCCGCACTGACCATTACAGCGGTGCCATTCGCAAGGTTGGCGTAGACCTCGGCTTCACGACGCAGGGTCGTCTGGTCTGGGCGGTTTTCGCTCCGACCGCAGGTTATCACAAAGGTTCGCTTGGTGGCCTGTACCAGGGTGCGACTGCTGAAGCTACGGTTGGCTTGGGAGTCGGTGCCAACATTCTCGTCGGCGGCACATCGGGCTCGATCCAGCTGCAGACCGTCAGTGTCACTGGCCAGGTTGGTCTGAACTTGGCCGCTACAGGCACATCTGTGACGTTGAACCCAATCAACGGCTGATAGGTCGGTCAATCTGACGCATTCTAAAAAGCGCCCTTTCTGTCGTATGGACCGGAAGGGCGTTTTTGTATGTGTGGTCTGGACAGATCTGTGGAGATGACGATGAGACTGAAGGTTCTGATGCTATCCTCTTTGCTTTTCTCCGCGTCCGCAGCATTGGCCGAAGGTGATGCGGCGCGTGGCGAGCGATCATTCAGTAAATGTTCCGCCTGTCACAATATCGACTCACCCCGGACCCGGCTTGGGCCGCATCTTATGGGCGTTGTCGGCCGGACGGCCGGTTCGGTGCCGGACTACAAATACTCGCAGGCTATGACAGACGCAGGTGCCCAGGGAATGGTCTGGACCGACGAAAAGCTGAAGGAATTTCTATATAGTCCGAAGAAAACCGTGCCAGGCACGGCAATGCGCTTTTTTGGATTGTGGAGCGAAAGCGAGATCGACGATCTGATCGCTTACATGAAAACGGTGCAGGCGCCGAAGTAACAGATCACAGCGGACTGTCTGCCAATATGGCTTCCGCTTCGTCCGTTGTCATCCTGTAGACTCGACCGGCAATTTCAAAACTGTACCCGTTGCGTGCGAAGGCGGATATCTCCTTCTGCATTCGCTTTTCATCTGGTTCTTCCCGTCGAAAAGGGCCAAACCGGCGTTTGCGCGCCATGACGACGGCCGAATAGAGATCGTCGGTTTCGTTCAACGCTTTCTCCACGATCTCCTTGCTCACGCCTTTGATGCTCAGTCTCTGTGCGATGGCACGACGCGACCGACCGCTCCGGATGGCTGATCGTGTCGCGCTTTCGGCATAGGCGACATCGTCAAGCGCTTTGAGGTCGTGGCCGAATTTTACGGCTGCATGGGCAAGCGCGTCGATTTGCTCTGGCGTTATCTCTTCGAATTTTTGCTTTGCCTTGCGCTTGATGGCATCGAACAATTGCCGCTCCGTCAGCATCTGGCGCTGAAGCCGGTAAATGGTCGAGTTGCGCACCCAGGTCAGCATTCTGGCGGTGGGGGCAGCGGGTGCTTCCATGTCATCGGTCAACGACATCAGGTCCTGTCGCAATGTTCAGTTTGGGCTTTCGGTGCCCATATATTGCAAAACTCAGCCCCTGTCAGGCGTGGGCAGTGCATAAACATGAATAGAGTTTTCAAGACCGCGCAATGTCTGCATGCCAATGCTCTCGAAATCTCTGATGTTTCCAGCCATCTCGACAAAGGTCTGTGACATGAGCACGGGCCGTTTTATCTGCTTCGTCAGGCTTTCCAGTCGCGATGCGATGTTGACGGCAGGGCCGATGACTGTGAAGTCCAACCGGCTTTTTGAGCCGATATTGCCATACATTACGTCGCCCGCATGGACGCCGATACCATAGCCAAGCGGCTCGTGGCCGCGCTTGATGTTGGCCTCATTCAACGCTTGCAGGTGGACCTGCGCCTCCTCTATCGCGGAGATAAGGTTCTTGCAGGCATCTGGATTGCTCAACGGAAAGATGGCCAGAAGACCATCGCCCATGAATTTCAGGATTTCGCCACCGAATTTCTCGATCGGATCGGACATAGCATCGAAATAGGCATTGAGCAGTTCGATCACATCGTCGCGTGGCCACAGATCTGAAATATGGGTGAAATCGCGAAGGTCGCAAATGAGGATCGCGGCACCGACAGTCATGCCGCTGCCTCTTCGCGTTGCGCCATCCAGAATGGCCTGGCTGGCGTGCGGACCGACGTAGGTTTCAAGCAGCGTCCGTGCGATGCGGTTCTTGAGCCGAATTTCCGATACCAGAGATATCACGGGCACGAGACTTCGCAACATCTCGACCTCCGCATCGGTAAAACCGCCCGGTTGGTCGCTGGAGAATGTTACCACATGACGCTTCTCAAAAGTGTGCTTCAGCGGCCACGCGCAATATTCGGTCAGGCCCTCGGCACGTAGCTCTGCGTAGATCGAGAACTCCGAGTCTACCGGTCGAACATCAAGCTTGTGACGAAGCTCTTCAGTGCCAGAATGTATTTCGTGTATCGGAGAGTTACGATACTCCTGCGTATTCTCCGTGCCATAGGCATACGTTGTGAACTCGGCGTCTGCTCGACCTTTCGTCCAGAGAATTCGAGCGCCCCGCCATTGTGGGTGCTCGACCATAAAGCTCAACGATGCCCTGGCGACGGAAACTCCCGCACTGTTCAACCGTTGGCAAAGCTCCACGAAAATATTGTCAATGAAGCGCTGCTCATGGGCTTCAAGAACGAGCCAGTTCAAGATTCCGGAACGCTGCGATGGCCAGGATTGCTCTGTTGCTCGATGATACGACAGGTCGGCGTGATCTTCTGTCATGAGGTGTCCACAGGTCAGGTCATCAATAATAAAATATGCGTTACCGAACTATGCGTCTGGTTACGCGGCCCTGATGTGGGATTTGCGAAAGCAATTTTTAAGGGGACATGGGAAACTTGGGAAAGATACAATTTCCTCGCCCGTCCCGCCGATGAAAGCTCGGTAGCGGCAGGCGAGGAAAGGCCCTCTTTATCGAGGGTGGCGCAAGTGATCAGACAATGCTTGAAAGCGGAATTTGCAAAGCTGCCGCTACGCGCTGGATATGTGAAGGGTTGCTGTCGGAACCGTCTTCCAATGCGACGATTTCCTCCACCGTCAGTCCGCAGGTGATCGCGAGCTGTTCGATCGTGTAGCCAGCAGTGTGTCGGGCTACGGCAATTTTTTCCGCAAATGGAGTATCTGTCTGGTCGCTGGAATAAAGATGGGTAACGGATATTGTCATTAAAATCTCCCTTGGAATGGACATTGAATAGACCCGGAGTCCATTGGAGTTACCGGCATTGAATGCGATAGCGCTGCAAAAGGAGAGGCTATGCTGCAGCGCAGCACGGAAAATAGCCATCTTTTCGATCAGGGCAACAGTTAAATTTTGGTAAGGATTCAATCGAGCTGTTTGAAAATACCGTTCATGGTGTTGAGTTTTCAGATTTATGATTATAAATCAATCACTAAAGGGATGCTTTTATATCGCTGACAACCCCCTGGTCTTGATCTGTCCTAATCCAGTGCCAGTCCTAATGCGATAGATTAAACCGCATACCTCGGCGAAAGTCTGAAGGAGACATTCCGGCAACCTGCTTGAAGGCCTTGTTGAAGGCGCTGACGGAGCCAAATCCACTTTCCATCGCAACTTGGAGCACATTGGCGTTGTCATTGATAAGCATCGCCTGTGCCCGAGAGAGTCGCAGCAACGTCAGATACTTGATCAGGGTCATCCCCGTAGATTTCCGAAACAGATTCATGGCATATTTGGGATGAAGGCTGGCCGAACGTGCGATATCTGCGGCATCGATATCCTCCAGAAAATTGGCTGCGATAAAGTCGCACATGCGCACGACGCTGACCGAATGCGAACTGTCTCCGTCACTCGCTGTGCTGGTCTGTGACGCAGGCGAAATGACTGTGTAGGGCTCGAGAAACATCCGCTCGACGCGTAGAAGCAACTCCTCAACGGCGTTTTCAGCTTTCTGCGGATCGCCGGAATCTGCGTAGCGGAACCAGCGAGAAAAGTTCTCGTCGTCTGCCGTATCGGTCACCGATGTCAGCATGGTCGCGCCTCCCATCAACATCGTCGAAACGGCAGCAGGAAGACGCATGCGAAAAAAATGCACAAGCGGCAGATGCGCGCCTGCATAAAAAGAATCCTCCGACGATTCGTCCATCTGGTGCGCCTGTCCACCCCAGAACAGACACATCTGCCCGGCCTTCAAGCGAAGCGAGTGGTCGCCCATGCGGTAATGAACGCTGCCCGATGTGACATAGTTGATTTCGATCTGAGCGTGCCAGTGTGGCATCAGCATCCGGTGAGGATGCGCGCGAAAAAATTGCAGCTTCGTCGGGGTGCCTTCTATGCTGCTTGCACCCGGCTGATAGACTGCTCGCTCATCGACCTTACTTTTCGCCAAATCGATATGCCCTTTCAACGAGACAGATTCCAACCACTCGCTAATCTGCCCTTGTCGTTGGAGGACGGCAATTGAAAAGGGAGGTTTTCAATGGACTTTAAATTTATCGGCGCGTCCGTATCGCTTGCGTTGCTTGCTGCCACGCCTGCTGCTGCACAATCGACCACTATTACCGTCTGGAGCTGGAACGTTGCCGCATCCGCTTTGAAATCCACGCTGGAGGGTTTCAATAAGCAAAATCCTGATATCAAAGTCGACGTTCAGGATCTCGGAAATAGTCAGGTCTATGACAAGGCAATTGCCGCTTGCGCCGCAGGCGGCGAAGGATTGCCGGACATCGTCACAATGGAAAATTTTGAAGCAGAGGTGTTCTGGAGCCGCTTCCCGGATTGCTTCGCGGACGTGACGCAGCTTGGCTACACACCAGAAAAGCAAGCGCTGTTCCCGGATTTCAAGCGAACGGAGCTGGAAGTCGATGGCGTTGCCTACGCCGTGCCGTGGGATTCCGGTCCGGTTGCTATGTTCTATCGCCGGGACTTTTATGAAAAAGCAGGCGTTGATCCCGCGACCGTCAAGACGTGGGATGATTTCATCGCTGCAGGCAAGAAGGTGATGGCAGCCAATCCCGGCACCGTCATGACACAAGCCGACTTCAACGGCGATAGCGAATGGTTTCGCATGATCGCCAACGAGCAGGGTTGCGGTTACTTTTCGACCGATGGTCAGAACATCACCATCAACCAGCCTGCCTGCGTGGCGACGCTCGACAAGCTCAAGCAGATGAAAGACGCTGGCATCATAACCGCTGCGATCTGGGATGAAAAAATCCAGTCGAACACGTCTGGCAAGGTGGCGACGCAGATGTATGGCGGCTGGTATGAAGGGACGGTCCGTTCTGGTTCACCTGATCTGGCTGGCAAATGGGGTGTTTACGCCATGCCGAGCCTGACCGCGGATGGTCCACATGCCGCTAATCTCGGCGGTTCTTCGCTGGCCATCAGTTCCATGTCCGAGAACAAGGAAGCGGCGTGGAAGTTCATTGACTACGCCCTGCTGACGAACGAGGGGCAGATCACCATGCTGAAATCTTTCGGCCTTGTACCTTCGTTGCTCTCTGCCGACAAAGACCCTTTCGTCAAAGAACCACAAGCTTATTGGGGCGGTCAGGCGGTATGGTCTGATATTCTCGCCACGTTGCCGAAGATCGTGCCAAGCCGCGGCACTGCGTTTCAGTCCGATGCTGAAGGAATCTTCCGCGCAACGCAGACCAAATATCTTGCGGGCGGTTTTCCGGATGCGAAGACAGCTCTCGATGATGCTGCCAAGCAAATCGAGGCCGCAACTGGGCTCTCCACTGCACAATAGCCTCCCAGGCTGATCGTCGCCGGGCGCTTTTTGCGAAAAGCGTCCGGCTCCACGCACAATCTGGCTTCGTGAGGTCATCAATATGCCGTTGCGCAACAGGGTCGCTTACGCCTTTCTTGCCCCCTATCTGCTGATTTTTGCCACCTTCTGGCTGTGGCCGATCATCAGTTCATTTTTGCTGTCATTTCAAAATACCCGCATCAATCCCTGGCGGTTCGCACCATCGATGAATTGGGGACGGCTGTTCGGCGACCCGGCATTCTACAATGCTCTCCAGAACACCATCGTCATCCTCATCGTTCAGGTGCCTGTGATGATTTCGCTGGCCACCATTATGGCTGTGCTGTTGAACTCGCCACTTTTGAAAGCGCGACCGTTGTTCCGCTTTGCCTTCTTTGCCCCTGTCGTTGTGGGTGAGGTTGCCTATGCAGCGGTGTTCCGCCTGATGTTCAGCGCCGACTTCGGTATCATCAACAAGTTCATCATGTCGATTGGGCTTTCACCCGTTTCCTGGTTCGACAATGGCACGGCCGCCATGGCTGTCATCATCATTGCCGTTACCTGGCGCTGGGCCGGTTACAACGCCATCATCATTCTGGCGGGGCTGCAATCCATTCCCGGAGATGTCTATGAAGCGGCGAGGCTCGATCATGTCAGCAAACGCCAGCAATTTCTCCACATCACCCTGCCGTTGCTTAAACCCATCATCATGTTTTGCGTCGTGTTATCGGTTATCGGCACCATGCAGCTGTTCACCGAACCCTTCCTTATCACCAACAGAGGCGGGCCTGGTGGCGCGACCGAGACGCTCGGTATTTTCCTTTATCGTCAAGGCTTTACGGCACTCAATTTTGGCTACGCCTCGGCCATCGCCTATACGATTGCTGCCCTCGCCGTCGTCATCTCTCTGTTTCAACTCTGGGTCGGGAGGGACGCGAAATGAGGTCCAGGTCAAAGTCTCTGCTGTGGCAAAAAATCTGGCTTCACGCCGCGCTGTTGCCGCTTGCCCTCATCTGGCTGTTTCCGATCTGGATGATGTTCGTTTTTTCCACCATGCCTGATAACGGCATCTTCAGCCCGAATATAGAGCTGCTGCCATCCACGCATTTTCTGGAAAATTTCCAGAACCTTCAGGCCGATACCGATTTCGTGCGTGCCATGACGATCTCCATCGGCGTTGCCGTGGTTTATACCGTGCTGTCCGTCATGCTGACTTCGATGGCGGGCTGGGCATTGGCACGGTATCGTTTTGCAGGCCGTTCCGTCGTCGTCGCCATCATTCTGGGAACGATCACGTTGCCCTATGCGGTCGTCGTCATTCCACAATTCATCATGGTGGCGCGGGAATTCAAGCTTGCCAATACATGGGTCGCGCTCATCGTGCCGCCGCTGTTCAATTCGCTTGGTGTTTTATTCATGCGGCAATCCTTTTCTATGATGCCGACAGAACTGTTTGATGCTGCGCGCGTCGAAGGTGTCACGGAGTGGCAAATCTTCCTTCGCATCGCACTGCCACTCGCACGCCCGACCATGGCGGCTCTGTCGATCATTCTGTTCCTTGCATCGTGGAACAATTATCTCTGGCCACTGCTGATCAACTCGAAGCCGGGCATGATGACGGCACCCGTTGCGTTGGGCTCGCTGATTGGTCTCACCAAGGTGTCTTGGGGTGGCATCATGGCGGGCGCGGTTCTGCTGACCGGGCCTGTTCTCATCATCTTCGTGGCTCTGCAGCGCCATTTCATCGCCGGCATTTCTGCCGGTGCCGTCAAGTAATCCGGGAGGAACCGCATGGCGGACCTGTCACTGAAAAACGTCGTCAAACGTTACGCCGCTCTGGAGGTCATCCACGGGGCTAATCTTGAGATTGCCGATGGCGAATTCGTCGTCTTCGTCGGCCCATCCGGCTGCGGAAAATCCACTCTTTTGCGCATGATCGCTGGCTTGGAGGAGATTTCCGATGGTGAAATCAGCATCGGCGGCAAGGTCGTCAACGATGCCGAGCCGACCGATCGCGGGATTGCCATGGTCTTCCAGTCCTATGCGCTTTATCCGCACATGACGGTGGAAGAGAACCTCTCCTTCGGCCTGCGAATGAACGGAAACCCGAAGGCCGATACGGACCAGCGTGTGAAACGTGCAGCCGATATTCTCCAGATCAACGAGTTGATGGCGCGTCGCCCCAAACAACTCTCCGGTGGTCAGCGCCAACGTGTCGCCATCGGGCGTGCGATCGTTCGCCAGCCACGCGTTTTTCTGTTCGATGAACCCCTGTCGAACCTCGACGCGGAACTCCGGGTGCAGATGCGCGTGGAAATCTCCCGGCTTCACAAGCAGTTGGGAACGACGATGATCTATGTCACACACGACCAGACCGAGGCCATGACGCTGGCAGACAAGATCGTGGTGTTGAGGGCAGGTCATATCGAACAGATCGGCGCGCCGCTCGATCTCTACGATGATCCCGCAAACCGGTTTGTTGCAGGTTTTGTCGGCTCGCCCAAGATGAATTTTCTGCCCGCGAAAGTCATGGGGCGGTCCGACCACGGCGTCACCTTGTCTCTGACACATGATCCAGACGTCCGCATCATCCTGCCTCTCTCATCGCCGGTCGAGGACGGTCGCGATGTCGTTCTTGGCATTCGTCCTGAACATTTCGGGCAGGCCGGAGCGGGCGATGCCGATCTGAACGTCGATATCGATGTGGCCGAGCATCTCGGTAACACCAGTTACGTCTATGCACGAATGGCTGGCGATATTCCCCTGGTGATCGAACAACCGGAATCACGCCACACCACAAACCAGCAGCGTCTGACCGTAGCGATTTCGGCGGCCAAGACCTTCCTTTTTGACAGCGCGGGGCAGCGCCTGCGCTGAACCGTTTTTTCCAGACAATCGAATGAGGATTTGACATGACTGACGCGCAACCTGTCCGTTGGGGCATTATCGGCCCCGGAACAATTGCCCGCACATTTGCAGAAGGCATCGCTCACTCAAAGACCGGCAAGCTTGTGGCCATTGCCAGTCGTAACCCAGACAAGCCGGGATTGGGAGATGGTTTTCCCGGCGCCCGGATCGTTCACGGCTACGACGCTCTTCTGGCAGACAGCGAGATCGATGCCGTCTACATTGCCACGCCGCATACAGGTCACGCCGAATGGGCCATCAAAGCCATTCGTGCAGGCAAGCACGTGCTGGTGGAAAAGCCGATTGCGCTGTCTGCCTATGATGCGGATGCGATTTTCCACGAGGCGATAAAGGCGGGCGTCTTTGCGGGCGAAGCCTACATGTACCGTGTGCACCCGCAGACTGCGAAGATCGTCGACCTCGTCAAAAGTGGCGTGATCGGCGACGTCCGCATTATCCGCACGAGCTTCGGTTTCAATATGGGTGGTTTCAAGCCTGATCATCGCCTGTTTGCCAATGATGCAGCCGGTGGCGGGATCCTCGATGTCGGTGGCTATCCTGTGTCCATGGCGCGTCTGATCGCCGGTGCCGCAGCGGGTCATCCGGTTCTTGAACCGGAAAAGGTGTCGGGCGTCGCTCATCTCGGTCAATCCGGTGTCGATGAATGGGCGTCTGCCGTGTTGAAGTTCTCCAACGGCATCGTCGCGGAAGTGTCTTGCTCCATCATGGCGCAACAGGACAATGTGCTGCGCATCATCGGCTCGGAAGGCCGCATCGAGGTGGAGGACTTCTGGTTTGCATCCGGTCACAAGGGCGGCGTCGGCAAGATCGACGTTATCAAAGGCAAGGAGAGGCAAACCATCGACGTGAAAGAAGACGGTTGGCTTTATGCATTCGAAGTGGACGCCGCTGGCACAGCCATTCGTAACGGACAGCAGCAATTCGCGTATCCTGGCATGAGTTGGGCAGATTCGCTCGGTAATCTTAGGGTCATGGACCAGTGGCGGGCTTCAGTCGGCCTGGAATATGGTGTGGAGACATCAGCCAAGCGGGTGTCCAATATCTCTGGCGGGAAAGTCGTTGCGGGCAACACCGTGCCCAAACGCACTATTCCCGGTCTTTCCAAGCCAGCCTCTGTCGTCGCGCTGGGCTTCGAATTCTTTCCGAATTTCGCATCTGCGTCTTTGACGCTCGATAGCTTCTATGAGGCAGGTGGCAATCTCTTCGACACGGCCTATGTCTATGGCGGCGGTAAGACGGAAAGTATATTCGGCGATTGGCACACCAGTCGAAACGTGCCGCGCGAGGAGGTCGTCCTGATTGGCAAGGGTGCGCACTCGCCATTGTGCTACCCGGATATGATTGCCAAGCAGCTGGATCAATCACTTCAACGGCTGAAGACAGATTATATCGATGTCTACTTCATGCATCGCGACAATGTTTCCGTCCCTGTGGGTGAGTTCGTTGACGCCATGGACGCCGAGGTCAAACGGGGCCGTATCAGAGGTATCTTCGGTGGTTCCAACTGGACGCGAGAGCGGATGGATGAAGCTGCTGCCTATGCGCAAAAGAATGGCAAGGAAGCACCCGCCGCCCTGTCGAACAATTTCTCACTGGCAGAGATGCTGGACCCGATCTGGGCCGGATGCGTTGCGGCGTCCGATGACGGGTGGAAATCCTGGCAGCGTGAGCGGCAAATTCCAAACTTCGCGTGGTCGAGCCAGGGGCGCGGATTCTTTACCGACAGGGCAGGGCGTGACAAGCGGGACGACGAAGAGATCGTGCGCGTGTGGTATTCCGACCGCAATTTCGAGCGTCGGGACCGCGCCATTCAGCTTGCAAAGGAACTCGGCCGGCATCCGATCCACATCGCGCTGGCCTACGTCATCGCCCAGCCTTTCCCGGTCGTACCGCTCATCGGGCCGCGCACGATTGCGGAACTTGAAGACAGTCTCTCCGCACTCGATATCAAGCTGACGCCTGAACAGGTTCGTTGGCTGGAAGCTTGAGTGCTTCGACTATCGTCATCCTCGGAAAAACCGAGGATGACGCCTTTACGGCTGTAAACTCAGCGCGAGCATGTCTTCCGCCTCGTAGATGGCGCAGACGATGTGATAAAACGTGCTGGCGGGTGCGGGTTCATCGATCATCGGCGCGTCGGCAGGCCATTTATCGAACCACAAGCCCGGAACAGGCGTATCGAGAAACGGCTGCAGAGCACCGATCGCACGCAGCGCGGAACCCAGATATCGATAACGTTCCTCGCCGTGGCTGATGGAGGCCAAGCGTACGGCAGCCTTCAGCCACTCTGTCTGTGGCCATAGGCGCGCCAGCGGATCGTGAACAGTGAAGTCGTCGTAAAGGCTCATGACTGCAACTTTGCGACGCGGACAAATTCCGTATTTTTCGCCAATCTCAAAGAGCCGTCTGGCTTTCGCAATCGCAGGCTCATCTTTACGCAGACTGCCCCACCGCGTCAGAAGCCAAGCCCACTCGAACTGGTGGCCCGGCTCCATGATGCGACCCTTTTCACCGGGCATCGGAGCCCAGTCGTGGTCGAAAAACTCACGAAGTCCGCCGGTTTCGGCATCGATGAATTTCTCCAGTGCCAGATGCGCAACATCATCTGCCAATTGATGCCATGGTCCGTCCGTATCCACGGTTTCCCATGCGAGCATGGCTTCGAAGAAATGCATGTGTGGATTGGAGCACAAAGGCTCGACCGGCGGATTCGCTTCTTCGAAACCCACTTTTGGATGAGCGTAATCACGCTTGAGGACGCCCAGGATATCAAGCGCGCGCTGGCGCATCTCATCTTTGCGCTTAGGGAAGACCATGGCAGTCTGGGCGGCAGCGAAGAGGGCAAAAGCCTGATTGTAGAAATCGAAGGTGTCGTCGATAAGTTTGCCCGAGGCATCGGCGAGATTTCCGTAGAGGCCATTGTCAAGGCGATAGACTTTGTCGAACCAATGCAGTCCGTGATCGACAGCCTTCTGCCAATCGCCTGTCCAGCCGTTTTGACCTGCCGCGGCGTAGCAATAGGCCTGACGCGGCTGTACGCGCGAGCGGCGTTTGTCGCCGAGCATCGGCTTGCCGTTCTGGCCAATCCGTTCATAGAAGCCACCATCGGGCTTCCCTGCTCCAACGTCCCACCACATGGGGAGGGCGTCCTGATCGAGCCAGTGGCGCAATCTTTTGACTTCATCGGAAAGTTGGCGTGTAGCACTCATCGGTTGATCTGTCATATCCATCCCGTTGTTTGCGTGCCTTTTTAGGTCGAGTCTACCAAAACCGCAACATTCCCAATCCCTGAGCAAAAGCAAAGTTCCATGATTGGAGATCGTTACCGTTCTTGAGATCTGGCTTTGCAATTCATTGAAAGTTCATGTGAGGCGGGATATGTGCTGTCATCTCCTTACGCGCGAAAGAGTATAATGCTGACGAAAAAGGGAAAATACGGGTTAAAAGCCATGATCGATCTGGCGAGCCTCGCACAGGGCGAAACGGCGTTCGTCAGCGATATCGCCGCCCGCAACAACATTCCCAAGAAGTTTCTGGATTCCATTCTGCTGGAACTGCGCAATGAGGGCATGCTGCGCTCCAAGAAGGGCCCCGGCGGCGGCTATGCGCTTTCAAAGGCGGCATCAGACATCTACATCGGTCAAGTCATTCGCGCACTGGATGGACCTTTAGCGCCGATACGCTGCGCCAGTCGCTCGGCATTCGAAGCCTGCGAGGACTGTGATGATCCAGCGACCTGTCAGGTCCGCCGTTCGATGACAGACGTGAGAGACGCTATGGCATCCGTTCTGGACACGATGACACTGGAGCAATTCGCTTCCAATACAGGCGTTGCTGTGGCCGGACGGACAGCCTGATTCAGCGGCCCATGTCGCTGTGAAACCGGCGATGTCTAGGAGAGCTGTGTATATTGTCCGTTATGGTAAACCAACGGCAAGCCGCTGCCCTGTTCTATCGCCAATACTCGCCCGATGATGATCGCATGGGTGTGACGCTCGATAACGTCTTCGACCGCGCAGTCGATGGCAGCCAGCGCACCTTTCAAGGCGTAGGCTCCGCTTTCAAGCGTGAACCAATCTGATCCCAGATACCGCTCCGCCCCTTTTACGCCACCGAAGCCTGCGAAGCGCGCAGCGACATCCTGCTGTTCTGCCGATAGAATGTTGACGCAGAAATGATTGTAGCGAGCGATGATCGGCCATGTCGAAGACGACTTGTTGATGTTCACGATCATGGTTGCCGGATCCATTGACAGTGCCGTGGCGGAGGTGACGGTTGCTCCGGTACGGTTCGCACCAGTGCCGGCCGTGATGACCGAGACGCCGCCAGCCAGGGAGCGCATTGCAACTTTCAGTTCGGCAGAATCGAATGCAACCTTCTCGGTTTCTTCCTGTAGGTAGGTTACCGTCGCAGTCATCGTTTCATCTCCGCAAGCTTCAATGCTCGTTGGAGACGATACCAGTGCTAAGACACGTCGAAGAGCGAAGGGATTTCAATGTTCGTTCGTTTTATAGAAATCTGTCGTCGCGCAAACGCGGTTGAGAGGCAAAGGCCGATCATCTGATGTTATTGACATCAGAAAAGCCCGCCCGGTTTCCCGGACGGGCTTTTGTCTTCGAAGCGTGTTTCTGGCTTATTCTGCCGGTTGAACCGGAGCGGATGGAAGGTCGCCAATGTTGGCGGTCTTGTCTCCACTCAGCATCAAGGCAAGCTGCGCCTCATCCAACTCACCTTCCCAGCGGGCAACGACGATGGTTGCAACAGCGTTGCCGACGAAGTTCGTCAACGCCCGGCATTCCGACATGAAACGGTCGATGCCGAGGATGAGGGCCATACCGGCAACCGGTACGGAAGGCACGACGGACAATGTGGCTGCCAGCGTGATGAAGCCTGCACCCGTGATGCCCGCTGCGCCCTTCGAGCTCAGCATGGCCACCAGAAGCAAGAGAATCTGTTCACCCAGCGAAAGATGGATGCCCGTCGCCTGTGCAATGAAGAGTGCCGCCAGCGTCATATAGATGTTGGTGCCGTCAAGATTGAACGAGTAACCGGTTGGAATGACGAGGCCGACGACCGAGCGCTTGCAGCCTGCTTTTTCCATCTTGCTCATCAGACCGGGCAGAGCGGCTTCCGAAGACGATGTTCCGAGAACGAGCAGAAGCTCTTCCTTGATATAGCGGATCAGCGCCAGGATCGAGAAGCCGTTGTAACGGCAGACGGCACCGAGAATGACCAACACGAAGAAGAACGAGGTAAAATAGAAGGTGCCGATCAGCATGGCGAGGTTCGTCACGGACGAAATGCCGTACTTGCCAATAGTGAACGCCATGGCCCCGAAAGCGCCGATTGGAGCAGCCTTCATCAGGATCGCGACCAGTTTAAAGATCGGATACATCAGGGCATGCATGAAGTCGACGACAGGCTTGCCGCGATCTCCAACGACACCGAGTGCGATGCCGAACAGGACTGAGAAAAACAGGACCTGAAGAATGTCACCATCGGCGAAGGCACCGACGATGGTCGTCGGAATGATGTTCATCAAGAAGCCGGTGATCGATTGTTCATGGGCTTTCGCGGCATAGGTCGCGACCGCGCTGCCATCCAGCGACGCAGGGTCGATGTTCATGCCAGCGCCGGGCTGAACAACGTTGGCAACGATCAAGCCGACGATGAGCGCCAGTGTCGAGAAAGTCAGGAAGTAGATCATCGCCTTGCCGGCAACGCGACCAACCTTCTTCATGTCGTTCATGCCAGCAATGCCGGTTGCGACCGTCAGAAAGATAACGGGTGCGATGATCATCTTGACGAGACGGATAAATCCGTCGCCAAGGGGCTTCATCTGCTCACCAATTCCAGGCGAAAAGTGACCCAGGGCAATGCCTGCGACGATGGCTACGATAACTTGAAAATAAAGATGCCGATAAAATGGAAGTTTAACGTGGCTGTCGGCCACGGTGTTGCTATCAATCATGTTAGTCCTCCTCGGACTTGACCCTGCCGTGCGGCCTCCCGGGTCTGCCGTTCTTGGTTCCACGGTCCATGACCGTTAGGAAACACGGTCAGCAAGTGCCGTGCCAAGCTCCGATCCACTGCGTAATATATTGATAATGCTAGAAAATATTTTCAAAGTTTTTAATACAAGAGTCTGCTGTGTAGATTTTTGCGCGGATTTTCTTGTTATTTGTGTAGAAATCCGCACAATGGCGACTTCCGTGAGAAAAGCTGATGTCACAAAATTTCGACACATCCCGTATGCGCTGGATCGCTTTCATAGCGATGTGGATCATCATTGCCATCGGTGCCTTTATAGCCGCCGATAAGGTCGGCCGCGTCAAGGCGATGAAGACGCTTCTGGCGACGGCAACCACAGATGCCGAACTGAAATCGGCGCTTCTCAATGTGGCGCTGGAGCGCCCGCGCGTCCTTCCGCTCGTCTTGTCCCGCGACAAGGATCTTGTGGAAGCTCTGGAAGCAGGCGGACCGTCCGTCGAGCGGTTGGATCGCAAGCTCGAAGGTCTGATCGAAGGCACGCAGGCCTCGGTCATCTATGTGGTTGATAAGGATGGTGTGACGGTCGCGTCGAGCAATTGGCAAAGCCAGGAAAGTTTCGTTGGTTCCAACTACGCGTTTCGCGAATATTTCCAAGGCGCCATGCGCAGCGGTGCGTCCGAGCATTATGCGCTGGGCAATGTCAGCCGAAAGCCCGGACTTTACATCTCCAGAAGGGTGGACACGGCAGAAGGGCAGGCAATGGGCGTCGTGATTGCAAAGGTCGAGTTCAACCGCCTCGAAGCAGACTGGAGCATCGGGGGCAAACCCGTCTATACAGTCGATGCAAATGGCGTTGTCTTGATGACCAGCATTCCCGAGTGGCGGTTCACAACGGTAGCGCCGATCGAGCAAGCGCGCAGGCAATCGATTGCAGACAGTTTGCAGTTCGGTGACGAGAAGCTGTCCCCATTGCCGATGCGTGTCGTTCATAATCCCGGTGACCATGTCGCGATTGTCGATGTCGATGCCCCTGCCAAACTCAAGGGTGAATATCTGAGGCTCGAACTGCCGATACCGACGACTGCTTGGTCGCTTCACTATTTGCAGCCGGTCGCCGCAACCACGAATGCCGCCATTCGTGAGATGCGAACGATTGCTGCGGCAAGCCTTATGCCGCTGATTGCTTTGTCCGCCATCTGGATGTGGCGCAGGCAAAAGGCTGCACGTGAACGTGCTGCCGCCGAACATGATCGCACGGAGCTTGAACGCCGCGTTCAGGAACGGACAATCGACCTGACCATGGCGCGGGACCGGCTTCAGGCGGAAATCATCCGGCATGAGCAGACGACCGAGGAACTGCAAAGCGTGCAACACGAGCTGGTCAAAGCCAACCGCCTGTCTATTCTCGGGCAGGTGGCAGCTGGCGTTGCGCACGAGATCAACCAGCCGGTTGCGACGATCAGGGCCTTCGCCGACAATGCGCGTGTGTTTCTGAAACGAGATCGCAAGCAGGATGCGGATGAAAATCTCGAAAGCATCGCATCTTTGACCGAGCGGATCGGGGTTATCACCAGTGATCTGAAGATACTGGCGCGAAAAGGGCGGACTGCCGCCGAGCCGGTGAGCATTCGTCTCGTGATGGAGGGTGCGGTCGTCCTATTACGAAGCCGTTTTGCCGGGCGTATGGACGCTCTGGATATCGAGCTTCCCGCAGAAAATCTCATGGTGCTGGGAAGCCGAATCCGGCTGGAGCAAATCCTCATCAACCTGCTGCAAAATGCCTTGGAGGCGGTTGAAGACAGGCGTGATGGCCAAGTCGTGGTCCGTGTCGAGGAGGTGGATAGTGAGGTCGTGGTGTCGATTGCCGATAACGGCCCCGGTATTGCGCACGAGATCCACAAGCAATTGTTTTCGCCATTCAATACGTCGAAGGAGGGTGGGCTGGGACTTGGGCTGGTCATCTCACGGGATATCGCTTCCGATTATGGCGGGCGTATCGAGGTCGAGACGGGTGAGAATGGCACCCGTTTTTCTGTTTTTCTGAAGCGAGCGCAATAAGATGACGGACGGAACGATCTATCTCGTGGACGACGACTCCCAGCTTCGCAAGGCGATGCGGCAGACACTGGAGCTCGATGGCATGACCGTCATGCCATTCTCCCGCGCTGAGCAGGCATTGGACGCTCTTTCCGACACGTTTGACGGGGTTGTCATCACCGATGTGCGAATGCCCGGAATGGATGGCCTGCAACTGTTCGAGCGCGTAAGGCAGATCGACCCTGATCTGCCTGTCATTCTGATTACCGGCCACGGTGATGTTCCCATGGCCGTGGCGGCGCTGCAAAGTGGGGCCTATGATTTCATATCCAAGCCGTTTCCAGCAGAGCGAATGGTCGAAAGTGCGCGCCGCGCGCTTGAGAAACGTCGGCTTGTCATGGACAACCGCGCCTTGCGCCGCAACGCCGCCGAGGTGCAGGATGATCTTCCGCTCATCGGCCAAACGCCCGCCATGGAGCGCTTGCGCAATACGCTGCGCCACATTGCCGATACGGATGTCGATGTTCTCGTGGCTGGCGAAACGGGAAGCGGGAAGGAAGTGGTGGCTACCGCCTTGCACCGGTGGAGCAAAAGGCGGGTCAACGGCAATTTTGTTGCGTTAAACTGCGGTGCGCTGCCTGAAACGGTGATCGAAAGCGAATTGTTCGGCCACGAGGCCGGAGCCTTCACCGGTGCCCAGAAAAAGCGGATTGGTCGAATCGAGCACTCCAGCGGCGGCACGCTGTTTCTCGACGAAATCGAAAGCATGCCACCCGCTGTTCAGGTCAGGATGTTGCGCGTGCTGGAAATGCGTCAGGTTTCGCCGGTCGGCTCCAACGAGGAGAGATCCGTCGATCTTCGCGTCGTTGCGGCGGCCAAGGTCGATCTTGGCGATCCTGCACAACGCGGCGACTTTCGCGATGACCTCTATTATCGCTTGAATGTCGTCACGCTCTCCATACCGCCGCTTCGCGAACGCCGGCCAGACATTCCGTTGCTGTTTTCGCATTTTCTGAAAAAAGCATCCAGCCGTTTTGGCATGCCGATACCGTCGATGACGTCATTCATTTCGAGACATCTCAATGATCACGACTGGCCGGGGAACGTCCGGGAACTCGGACATTTTGCCGAGCGGGTCGTGTTGGGCCTGGAAGGTGTGGCCTCGGATAGGCCTTTGGATTCCGACGAAAACCTTGTCGTGGGAACGCTTGCAGAAAAGATGGACAGGCACGAAGCGCGGATCATTCGGGAGACGCTGGAGAAATTCGATGGCGGTGTCACCGGCACGGTCAGTGCGCTCGGCATCGCCCGCAAGACCTTTTACGATAAGCTGCAACGCCACAACATCAACCGTGCGGACTTCACCCGAAAGGGATGATGCCGCACGGCTTCTATCTCAAGTTTTACGGGTCAGCCGGCAACGCAGAAGTGGCTCTGGCCATCATAACCCAAATACGTTCCCGTGCGTGAATTGAAGCTGCCATAACGCTGCGAGCAGTAGTTGAACCAAGCCCGCGTCCACGGCTCCGCAGTGCGATAGACAGGGCGTGGCTGGTAAGCAGGGCGTGTGTCGTAGACCGGCTGCGCGCGGTAGACCGGGCGAGGGGCAGGGCGATAATAATCGTCGTCCGGCTGGCTATAGACATAGCTGGGCTGATACGCGGGATAACGGCGCACAGGCGGGTCCACATAGACCGGTTCTTCGGAGTAGCGGGGCTGAGCCAGCGCTGACCCGACCGCCACGCCAGCCGCGAGACCCAGCACGCCGCCAACGAGTGCTGCGTCGCGGTTGCGGTGACGCCATTCGTCGGCATGGGCTGCATTCAACGGAATGATGGCAGTTGCAGAGACAGCAAAAGCCAGAAGTGTTTTAGCTGTGAAGGAGGCCATTTTCTTATCCATCCAGATGGCAGGCGCTGCCGGTTGTTATTCAATGGTTAAGAATTAACGCCTGCAGGCTGAACCCGCGCTGAATGAATTGTGGCATGTCGGTGGCGCTCCGCTACCACCGATCCACGATCGTTTCTCATGCCGCGTAACGGCTGATGGCAAGGTCTGCGGTCTCGATCTCCGGCTTATTGCCGCTGACGATATCTGACAGAACGCGTGCCGAGCCACACGCCATGGTCCAGCCCAGCGTACCATGACCGGTATTGAGGTAAAGGTTTTGATATCGAGTCGCGCCGATGACGGGCGTACCATCCGGTGTCATCGGGCGCAGCCCGGTCCAGAATTTTGCCTGTGACTGGTCACCAGCCCCGCCGAATAGATCCTCTATCGAATGGGTCAACGTTGCCTGGCGCTTGGCTGGGAGACTGTTGCTGAAACCGGCAATCTCGGCCATTCCGCCCACACGAATGCGGTCACCCAACCGGGTCATGGCTATTTTATGCGTCTCGTCCATAACGGTCGAAACGGGCGCGCGCGCCGCATCGATGATCGGTACCGTAATCGAGTAGCCTTTTATCGGGTAGACAGGAAGCTCTATCCCCAGACGCTCGACGAACTTCGGGGTGTAGCTGCCGAGGGCGCCAACGAATATATCAGCCTCCATGATACCCTTCGTGGTTTCGATTGCCTTTAGGCGGGTGCCTTCTGTGATCGGGCGCGTGATGCCGGTATCGTAGAGGAATTTTACACCGGCCTGCTCGGCAAGCTTTGCCAGTTCTGTGGTGAACATGAAACAATCGCCAGTCTCGTCGCCGGGCAATCGAAGACCACCCACGATCTTGTCCTTAGAGGATGACAGGCCAGGCTCGACCGATGCGCAACCATCGCGGTCCAGAATTTCATAAGCCACGCCGCCCGCTTTCAGAACCGCGACATCCTTGCCTATGCCATCGAACTGCTTTTGCGTGCGAAATACCTCCAACGTGCCCTGGGTCCGCTGGTCGTACTGAATGCCCGTTTCCTCGCGCAGAGCCATCAGGCAATCACGGCTGTATTCAGCAATGCGCACCATGCGGCTCTTGTTGATGGCGTAACGCTGTGCAGTGCAGTTTCGCAACATCTGGCTGATCCACCGTAAAGCGGCCGGATCGAGCGTCGGCTGGATAATGAGCGGGGAGTGCTGCATGAACAGCCATTTCATGGCCTTCACCGGAATGCCAGGCGCTGCCCATGGGGATGAGTAGCCCGGCGAAACCTCGCCTGCATTGGCAAAGCTGGTTTCAAGTGCCGCCGCAGGCTGGCGATCTATGACGGTCACCGAATGACCGGCCTTTGCCAGATACCAGGCCGATGTAACGCCGACGACACCGGCTCCGAGAATGATGATGTTCATGTTGCTCTCACTCGCCTCTATCAGTTGCGCCAGCCTGTTCAGGCTGGATATAAGTGCGGCTGTAACGGTGGCCGAGACCGGTCAGAATTTCATAAGCAATCGTATCCGCGTCCTGGGCAATCTCTTCAAGCGATTGGTCCCGCCCGATGATCTGAACGAGACTACCGTGCGTCAAGGTTCCCTCCGGCAATGCCGAGATGTCGATGCTGATGCTATCCATGGAAACGCGGCCCGCAACAGGCAAACGTACACCATTGAAATAGGCCGCGCCCCGGTTGCTCAACGCGCGCGGAAGGCCGTCCGCATAGCCCGCTGCGATGGTGGCCAATCGGGTTTCGCCCGATGTGCGCAGGGTGCCGCCATATCCGACCGACGTATCGGCAGGAACAGTTCGCGTTTGCACGACCGCGACATCCAGGTGCACCACGGGTTTCATCGGGTTGGGACGAACCGAAGACGGAGCGCCACCATAAAGAGCAATGCCTGGGCGCATGACGGCGTTGTGGTAATCAGCACCGAGAAAGATGCCGCCGGAATTGGCAAAACACACTGGTGCTTCAGGGAACATACCTGCCACCTCACGCATGACCGCCAGTTGCGCGCCATTTGCGATGTGTTCCGGCTCATCGGCACAGGCCAGATGGCTCATCACAAAAGTGATCGCGATCCCTCCCAGCAAATCGGGCGCGCCTTTCAGCGTCTCGACTTCGGATCGTGCCATACCAAGGCGGGACATGCCCGTGTCGATCTGAAGGGCGGCAGGCAATGTCTTGCCCAGCGTTTGTGCGTGAGCGACCCATTGCGCCAGTTGTTCCAAGGAGTTGATGACGGGCGTCAGCGACATCGCGGCGCAGGACGCTTCATTGCCGGGCTGGAGCCCGTTCAGAACGAAGATGTCAGCATCGCCCCTGATGCGATGGCGTAATGCGATGCCTTCATCGATATGGGCAACGAAGAAGTGGCGGCATCCCGCATCGTAAAGCACGGGCGCGACAACCTCAGCACCAAGACCATAGGCGTTGGCTTTGACCGCGGCGCCTGTGATGGCGTTGGGGGCCATCGCCCTCAGCGTCAGATAGTTGTCGCGCAGAGCACCAAGGTCTATGGTTAGATAACCGCTGGCACCGCCACTCGCCTTTTGGCGACTGATCGTCATGTCCATCATCGTTCCCTTGTTATTTTCTAGAAGACTATTGCAACGATCATCGAATTTTCGCAGTTTGATACGTCGATTGTTCGAACAATATCGATTCAACGCAATATTCGGTGGTGAAACGGAATGATTTTATGTCGGCTTTAGACTCTACCGATCGTCACATCATCCGCATGCTCAGGCTGAACGCCCGCATCAGCAACGCCAAGCTGGCGGCAGAGGTTGGTCTGTCGCCGTCTGCCTGCCTGCGGCGGGTCGATATTCTGGAGCGCGAGGGTGTCATTCGCGGCTACACGGCACTGACGGGAAATGCAGCGGGCGGTGAGGTCATCTCTGTCATCATCCAGATCACGCTGGATCGGCAGACAGAAGATTTTCTCAATCGTTTCGAAAGCGCCGTGCGTCGCTATCCCGAAATCCGCGAGTGCTATTTGATGACCGGCGGTTCCGACTATTTTCTACGAGTAGAGGTGGAAAGTGCCGGTGATTTCGAGCGGGTTCACAAGGACATTCTGTCGAAACTGCCGGGCGTTTCGCGCATTCATTCCAGTTTCGCTATCCGCAACGCATTGGCCAGCCCGAAGCCAAGAGGCTAACGATCAGGCATTCCACCAGCGGTAAAAGTGGTGCACAGGCCCGTGACCATCGCCAATATGGAGGTTTCGACCCGCAGCCAGCGCGCCTTGCAAATAATCCTTTGCCAGTCCAATCGCGTCTGCCAGAGGGTAGCCAAGAGCCAGATTTGCAGTGATGGCAGATGCGAGTGTGCAGCCCGTGCCGTGGTCATTGCTCGTGTCGATGCGGGGCATCGAAAATTCCTGTATGCCGTCACTATCAAGCAAAAGATCGACGCTTTCAGAACCCGTGCCATGTCCACCCTTGATCAAAACAGCATTGACGCCTGTCTTCAGGATTGCCTCCGCCTGTCGGATCACTTCCTGCCGGTTCGTTGCAACCTTTCGGCCGCTGAGAAGAGCTGCTTCCGGTAGGTTCGGGGTGGCCAGGAGTGCCAAAGGCAGCAGCCTGTTGCAAAGACTTTCAATGGCATCTTCCTGCAAGAGGCGATCGCCGGATGTCGCTACCATCACCGGGTCCAAAATGACCCGTTTGCCGGTATGACGCAGACCCGTAGCAATCGTCTCGATGGTCTCGATGCGCGAAACCATACCGATCTTTACAGCCCCGATGTCGAGGTCGGAGAAAACGGCGTCCATTTGTGCCGTGATCATTTGTGCTGAGATATTCTCAACAGCTGTCACGCCTCTCGTGTTCTGCGCCGTAACTGCCGTAATCACACTGGCGCCGTAAACGCCGAGCGCCGAAAATGTCTTGAGGTCGGCTTGTATCCCGGCCCCGCCGCTGCTGTCGGATCCGGCGATCGTCAGGGCAATCGCGGTCATCGGGATGATTCCAGCGCGACATCAACTTGGTGGCGGAAATCAACCGTTGCCGCTGCAATATCCACGGCGCGGAACAGTGCAGAAATAACGGCAACGCCATCAGCGCCCGCTTGAATAACGGCTGCGACGCGCTCCAGCGTGATGCCTGCGATAGCACCGACCTGTAGATCGGGCCGAAGGTCGCGGAGATAAGAACGCAGTTCCCTTAATCCCTCCAAGCCAACCGGCGCATCGGGGTTGACCTTGGAGATCGTCTCGAAAACGCCGCCAATGCAGGCATAGTCCGCAGGTGCCAGGGCAACACGCTCTGCGTCGCCCATGTTCTTGACGGTCAGGCCAATAATCGCATCTGGCCCCAACAGTCGTCTCGCCATGTGCGGGTCCATATCATCGACACCCAGATGCACACCATCTGCGCCGGATGCCAATGCCACATCAATACGGTCGTTGATGACAAGAGGAACGCCTGTCGCCTTCAACGCTTCGACCATGAGGCTGGCCTGTTCAATCATCTCCCGGGTGGAGGCTTGCTTGTCACGGTACTGGATGATCGTTGCGCCGTGCCGTGCTGCAACAGCTGCAAGTTCCGGCAAGGGTGCGATATCGGCAAGCGATGCGTCCACCAAAGCGTTCAGCCTGTAATCAATCCTCATTGTGCTCAATCCTTGCAAGGGACAGAATGTCGTTTGTGTTTACCGCATCCAGCGCGTCCAGAAAGGCCGCTTCGAAGGTGCCGGGACCACGTGCGTGCTTGGCGGCAAGCTGTGCCGATACGCCCGTCACCGCCAGTGCCGCTGCGGCCGCCAACATCGCGTCCGGCTCTACAGCCATAAAAGCGGCGATCACGCCGCCGGAGAGGCAACCGGTGCCGGTAACCTTCGCCATCCATGGATGGCCGTTGACGATATTGATCTTGCGGCGATCATCCTTCAGCACATCCTGAGGGCCGGTCTGGATGCGCAGCACGTTGCCGATATCGCCGATAACAGCCATCTCGGCCGCGTTACCGCGTACGATGGTCGGGTGAAGCGTGATGAGTTCCTGCGCAAACTTCAACCGTGAGGGCGAGTAGTCGCAGTGAACGGGGTCTACGATCCAGGGCTTACCCTCGGCATTTGCGACCTCCACAGCAATGCGAATGACCTTGCGTCTTGCTGCATCCAAAGTGCCGAGATTGACCGTCAGCGCGTCGACCTTGGAAACGAAGCTTTCGATTTCCTCTTCCGAAGATGTCATGGAGGGAATGCCCCCGACAGCGGTTATACCGTCAGCGGTAAACTTCTGAACGACAGTGTTCATCAGGCAATGCACTCGTGGTTGTCGTTGCCGCACGCGCACTATAAGCTCTGCCGCGCTGTTTGCCGTCGGAAAGCTCGGCATGGGTCTCTCGCTCCAGATGTATGATCACGGAGGTCACGCACGAGCGAAGAAAAGAAAAGCTTGGCCATTGGCAGACTGTTCCGTTCCTACGCCGGCATGACCCGGATCAGGTAAATAAGAGTTTGACCAAGTCATCTCAGCGCTGGAAAGCGCACCCCTCGAACAGTTTGATTTCATAAGGGAATTTAAGGGTCATGTCAATGATCGCTATGCTGAACCGTTGGTCCCCTCCCATTTTCGGAAACTTGCTAGGCTCATGCCTCGTTAAATCACAACCAGAACATGACGGTTGCTGCGATGCATATGCCACGGAAGCATTAAATCACTCAACGTAGCGTCTCCCTTTGATCTTAGAGCGTGTTCAGAACGTCCAATTCATGGGCTCAAGGCACATAGGCGGAGCGCTTTCCGATTTTATATCGCGAAACATTGTATTTCCTCTTGTAGCTCTAGTGGCTATAGGTCGTAAGGCTGTGCTTACAGATGAGAAGGACCACATCATGAGCACGGCTTTGCAGACCAGATTTCGTGTAGAGGGCATGGACTGCGCCTCTTGTGCCAACAAGATCGATACCGCGGTGCGTCGTATGGATGGCGTGGCGGATGTATCCGTGTCCGTGACAGCCGGAACGATGACTGTCAGTCATGACGACAGGAGCGATCTGGTTGCCATCGGCAAAAAGGTGAGCGGGCTTGGTTATGAGGTCAAGCAATTGCCTGCAGGCGGCTTCAGCGCACAGGCGGCAACGCATGAGCATGGCCCTGGTTGCTCGCATGATCACGGTCACAATCACAATCATGACCATGACCATGGTCATAGTCACGCGCCCGTTGCTGCGACGTCGGTTGCGGTTGAGGGGCTGCATGGTCACGATCATGGACCAAGCAATGGCCCTTGGTGGAAAAGCAAGAAGGGGCGGGCGACCATTCTGGCCGGTCTGGCGCTGGTCGTTGCCTATGGTATCGGCCACCTGGTCCCGGATATTCAATTTTACGCTTTCACCGCCGCAATGCTTGTCGGTCTCGTTCCCATCGCCCGCCGCGCTTTTATGGCCGCGCGCGCCGGAACACCGTTTTCCATAGAAATGCTGATGACGATTGCGGCCTTGGGCGCGCTCGTCATCAATGCCACGGAAGAGGCCGCAGCGGTTGTCTTCCTGTTTCTCATGGGAGAGCTTCTGGAAGGTGTGGCCGCCGGTAAAGCCCGCGACAGCATCAAGTCCCTGGCGGCGCTTGTTCCGAAGACGGCATTTGTCGAGGAGGATGGGAAAACCCGTGAGGTGCCCGCCCAAAGCCTTACCCTTGGCGCAATTATACTCGTGCGGCCCGGTGATCGCATTTCGGCCGACGGAACGATCCTTTCTGGCGAAAGCGCCATTGATGAGGCGCCTGTGACCGGTGAAAGTGTGCCGGTTCATAAAAAGCCTGGTGACACCGTTTTTGCCGGAACTGTGAATGGCGACGGCGCCGTGCGGGTAAAAGTGACCGCCACGGCGCAGGACAACACCATCGCCCGTGTGGTGAAGCTGGTGGAGGAAGCGCAGGAGAAAAAAGCACCGACCGAACGCTTCATCGATCGCTTTTCCAAATATTACACGCCGGCCGTGGTTGTCGTTGCAGCATTGGTGGCCACCATACCGCCACTCTTCATGGGAGGTAATTGGGACGAATGGGTCTACAAGGGCCTTGCCATTCTGCTGATCGGTTGCCCTTGCGCATTGGTCATTTCCACGCCAGCGGCCATTGCAGCCTCCCTTTCCGCCGGTGCGCGTCAGGGTCTGTTGATGAAGGGTGGCGCGGTTCTGGAAGGTCTTGGCAAGTTGACGGCCGTTGCGCTGGACAAGACCGGTACATTGACCGAAGGCAAGCCGAAGGTTACCGACATCGTGCCTTTCGAATTCAAAGAGGCGGACATCTTGCGTTTGTCAGCCGCCCTCGAAACAGGGTCCAGCCACCCACTTGCTTTGTCCATTCTTGCCAAGGCTGCCGAACGGGGTGTTGATATTCCAGCAGCCAGCGACGCCAAGGCGCTGGGCGGCAAGGGTGTAACGGCCGTCGTTGATGGGCAGGAAACATTCCTTGGTTCTCCGCGGGCAGCAGGCGAGCGTGTTGTTCTTTCCGAGCATCATCAACAGGTCATCACTGCGCTCAACGACGAGGGGAAGACCGTTTCCGTTCTCGTCGTCGGCAACCGGTTGGCCGGTGCCATAGCCATGCGTGATGAACCGCGTGCAGATGCCATCAACGGTCTCAACCAGCTGAAAGAGCGCGGAATCAAGATCGTGATGCTGACGGGCGATAATAAGCGCACGGCAACGGCAATCGGCCAGACACTGGGAATCGACGTGCGCGCCGAACTGATGCCAGAAGACAAGCAACGGATTGTCGGTGAGTTGAAAGCAGAAGGCTTTGTCGTTGGCAAAGTGGGAGACGGCATCAATGATGCGCCAGCGCTCGCGGCGGCCGATATCGGCATCGCCATGGGTGGCGGAACGGATGTGGCGCTGGAAACGGCCGATGCTGCCATTCTGCACGGTCGCGTTGCCGATGTCGCCCGCATGGTCGATCTGTCAAAACGCACCATGCGCAATATTCACCAGAATATTGCCATGTCGCTGGGTCTGAAGGCGGTGTTTCTGGTGACGACGATCATCGGCATCACCGGCCTCTGGCCCGCTATTCTCGCAGACACCGGCGCGACCGTTCTTGTTACGCTCAACGCCTTGAGGCTGTTGCGGGTATCGAAGGCCTAAAACTCCGCCACCTTGCCCCAGACGGATGTGTTCAGGCGGGCAGGGCGGTAGGGAGCCGGATCGACAATCGGCGTTGCTCCGGTCACGATATCGGCGACCAGATGTCCTGCA
This sequence comes from Agrobacterium sp. rho-8.1, assembly GCF_033957725.1. Lineage (NCBI taxonomy): Bacteria > Pseudomonadati > Pseudomonadota > Alphaproteobacteria > Hyphomicrobiales > Rhizobiaceae > Agrobacterium > Agrobacterium sp. rho-8.1. The sequence goes on along the minus strand of NZ_CP192789.1, from coordinate 78,446 downwards.
CCTGGACCGATGCCGAAACCGTGGCCGCTGAAACCCGCTGCGAGAATGAGTCCCGGAATGGTTTCGACTTCACCAATGGCTGGAACCCCATCTGGTGTGCTGTCGATGAAACCGGCCCAGCTGTTTGCCATGGTTGTCTTTCGCAACTCTGGCAACAGCGCCAGAGCGCGGCGGAGTGTTTCGTCGATCTGCGTCTGGTCGATTTTAGGATCGAGAATGCGGTTCTTCTCCATGGGGGTGATGTCGTCCATCCGCCATTTTTTCAACGTCTCATGGCCCGCCTTCCAGCCCTCCAGTCCACCGATGGCAAGGCTTTTCCGGCGTTTGAGAAACATCGGGACGAACTCGCGGGAGAAGCGAAGCTGCTGCGGTGTGGGATCGACACGCGCCCTGCCGCTGATTGCCAGCGTGTAGCCGCCATCGCCGCGGCTGGTGATGGAAACATCTGCCGTGTGGAGCGCATCGGGTAGTCCCCGCGCGCCTGCTGTGACGGACAGAATGGACGATCGAACGGATGCCTGCGGAAAGCGGATGCCGAGTTGGTGGCAGAAGGAAGAGGCCCAAGCGCCGCCCGCCAGCACCACGGTCTTGGTCGCAATCGTTCCCTTTTCTGTAACGACACCGCAAACGCGGCCCGCCTGTAACTCCAGACCGCGCGCAGCGCACATCTGGTGCACGCTTCCACCGAGCCTCATGATAGCGCGCGCGACGACAGGTGCTGCCCGTGACGGGTCGGCAATGCCATCCGTCGGTGAAAAAACGCCCCCCTTCCAATCGCGGTTGGTCGCGCTGCCGCGCTGCCTGGCTTCATCTGCACTCAACATATGCGTGGTGACGCCAACGGTACGGGCAAAATCGCGCCACCGCGCCCAAGCTTCGATTTCGGCCTCGTTGTTGCTGAGATAAAGCAAGCCGCAGCGGCGAAAGCCGGTCTCTTCACCCGTCTCGGCAGCAAAACGTTCCCATAGCGCCAAGCTATGCGTGGACATGGGCAGTTCACGGGCATCGCGGTTCTGCTGCCTGCACCAGCCCCAGTTGCGGCTGCTTTGTTCGGCACCGACAAAGCCCTTTTCGACCAATGCCACCTTCAATCCGCGCCGGGCCAGATAATAGGCCGAAAACACTCCCGCAACGCCGCCACCGATGACGACGACATCGGCTTCCTGAGGCAATTCGTCGTTGGTTTCGATACGGTACAACGGTGCGGGCATGGCAGTCTCCTATGGACGTCCCATACTATCAGCCAAGCCGTTTTGCACCTGCCGCAGGACGCGGCTCCGGCAGAATTTTATTCTGTAGCGAATGGCTCCGCCGCATCTATCTGCCAAAATCGCATTTATAGCTCCTGCCACGTCGGCAACTTGGCGGTTTTGCTTGCGGAACCAGCATGGCCGCATATTATGCTGTGTCATGATGACCCAGCAGGAAATATGGTGCCATGAAGCTTGACCGGATCGACATCAAGATTCTCCATGAACTTCAAAAGAACGGCCGCATCACCAATGTGGAACTGGCAGAACTCGTCAATCTGTCACCAAGCCCGTGCCTGATGCGCGTCAAGAAATTGCAGTCGGAAGGGTTCATCACCAGCTATTCCGCGCATATCAACATCGGGAAGCTCGGCCAGACGTTGACTGTGTTTACCGAGGTGACCCTGAAAAACCATCGGCAGATCGATTTCGCCCGCTTTCTCGCCGCCGTCGAAAAGCTGGATTCCGTCATCGAATGCCACCTCGTCTCCGGTGGCTACGACTACCTGCTTAAATTCGTCACAGGAAGTATTGGCGAATATCAGACGATCATGGAACGCCTGATCGACATGGATATCGGCATCGACAAATATTTCAGCTTCGTCGTGCTGAAGTCACCCATCGTCAAGCCACACATGCCGCTGACCAGCCTGTTCCCTATGTAGGGTTTACAGCCTTACCGTTTTGCGAAGGCACGCACCAGTTCCGGGTCTCGCTCCAGGCTATCCAGCCAATGGGTATCGAGTTTGGGAACGGATGAAAACAGAAGCTTCGAGTAGGGGTGGGCATTGGCGTTGCCGATAGCCGATGGTGGCATCTGCTCCACCTTTTCACCCGCATACATCACGGCGATTTCATCGCAGATTGCCTGAACCACAGACAGGTCATGGCTGATGAAGATGTAGGAAAGCTTCAGCTCGCGCTGTAATTCCTTCAGCAGATCGATGATGGCGGCGGCAACCACCGTGTCCAGTGCAGACGTAATCTCGTCGCAGAGAATGACCTTGGGATTGGCAGCCAGGGCACGGGCAAGGTTGACGCGCTGTTTCTGCCCACCGGACAATTCACCGGGCCGCCGGAATCTCATGTTGCGAGGCAGTTGCACCATGTCGAGCAATTGCTCCACGCGTGCCTCACGGGCACGTCGGTCCATGCCATAATAGAAAGCGAGCGGCCGCTCCAGAATGTCTGAAATCGACTTGGAGGGGTTGAGCGCTGTATCGGCAAACTGAAAAACGATCTGCAATTTGCGCAGCTCTTCGCGCTGGCGGTCCTGCGCATTTGGGGCCAACTCCCTGCCGTCGAAAATCACATGGCCTGAAACCGGTGGCAAGATGCCTGCGATCGCACGCGCCAGCGTGGATTTGCCGCAGCCGGATTCACCGATAATGCCAAGATTGCGCCCTTCTTCAAGTGAGATATCGACCGATTTCAGGGCAAGTGCCAGCGGCAGCCCGTTCGGCTGGATCGGACCGTAACCTGCGGTGATGCCCTTTGCTTCCAGCAAAGGCTTTTTGTCAGCCGTCGCATCCGCATCTGCAGCACTTGCATGGATACGCGGTTTGAAGGCTGCCAGCAATTCCTGCGTATAGGGATGCTCGGGGCGGTTGATGATCTGGTCGGTCGTGCCGATTTCCTGGATTTCGCCGCCTTTGAGAACCACGATGCGATCTGCGATCTGCGCCACGACGGCGAGATCATGCGAGACATAGACACCCGCCAGATGACCAGCCTTCATGACGGATTTGAACGCGCGCAGCACCTCGATCTGGGTGGTCACGTCAAGCGCTGTCGTCGGCTCATCGAAAATCACCAGACGCGGATTGCCGATCAGTGCCATCGCAGCGGACAGACGTTGCAATTGCCCTCCAGAGACCTGATGCGGGTAGCGATCACCAATGGTCTCGGCATTGGGCAGAGCTAGAGCTTGAAACAGTTCGACAGCCTTCTGTTTTGCTTCCGTATCGCTCATCAGCCCATGAATGCGGACGACCTCGATGACCTGATCCATGATGCGCTGTGCGGGATTGAAGGCTGCTGCCGCACTTTGCGGAACATAGGCAACGTCCGTGCCGCGCAGCTTTGACAAACCTTTTTGCGAGGTCGCAGCCATATCGTTGTTGCCCAGTCGCACGGAGCCGCCGACGATTCTGCAGCCCGGGCGGGTGTGGCCCAGCATCGTCAGGGCAATGGTCGTTTTGCCCGAACCGCTCTCGCCGATCAGAGCGACGATCTCGCCATCGGCAATGTCGAAGCTGACGCCGCGAATGATCTCGACGGTGCGACCGGTATCGGTTTTGGCCTCGACCTTCAGGTCACGTATTTCAACGAGATTGGCCATCACGCACTCCTGTCACGAATTTTCTGCGGCAGATTGTCGATCAGCATGTTGACGCTGATGGTGAGTGTCGCAATGGCGACCGAAGGAAACATCACCGCTGGCGCACCGAAGGAAAGACCGCCGATATTTTCCCGCACCAGTGCGCCCCAGTCTGCATTGGGTGGCTGTACGCCAAGGCCGAGGAAGGAAAGACCGGAGAGAAGCAGCACGATGAAGACGAAGCGCAGCCCGAAATCAGCCAGTACCGGCCCCAATATGTTCGGCAGGATTTCAGCGCGAATGATGTAAAACACCCCTTCGCCACGCGCCCGTGCCACGGTCACGAAATCCATCGTGTTGATATTGACGGCAAGGGCGCGGGCAAAGCGGTATGAGCCGGGCATGTAAATGATCGCCATCGTCATGATCAGGATTGGGATGGATGGGCCTAGTGCTGCGACGATGACCAGGCCGAAAAGCTTGCTGGGTATGGAGATCAACGCATCGAGGAAGCGCGACAGGCACTGGTCGAACCAGCCACCGGCAACCGCCGCACACATGCCCAGCGTCACGCCGGAAAAACAGGCTATGAGAACGGAGGCCAACGAGATGCCGACCGTGTAACGCGCACCCATCAGGATCCGCGAGAAGATGTCGCGCCCCAGATAGTCGGTGCCCATGATGAACTTTTCCGACATGGGGCCGAAATAGTCGAAATCGACGATATCCCCGACGGGATAGGGAATGAGCAGAGGCGCAAAGATCGCAATCAGTGCCCAGAAGAGAATGACACTTGCCGCTGCAATGCCGATGGCATTGAAACGATAACCGAAGCTGCGGGGAGAAAGCGCGATACGGGCCATGGTCAGCGAAGCCTCGGATTGGCGACGATGGCGATGATGTCGGCGATGGTGATCAGGACGAGATAACCGAGGCAGAAGATCATCGCACATGTCTGGATGAGGGGCAGGTCGCGGGTGGCGACGGCATCCACCATCAACTTGGCGATGCCGGGATAGTTGAAGATGGTCTCGACGATGATGACGCCGCCCAGCAAATAGGACACCGAAAGCGCCACCGCGTTGACGATGGGGCCAAGGGCATTGGGCAGAGCGTGCCGTAGCACCATGCGTGACCGTGATGCGCCTTTCAACAGCGCCATTTCCACATAGGGTGTGTCGAGCGTCTCGATCACGGCGGCACGCGTCATGCGGATCATCTGGGCGGAAATCACGAAGCTGAGCGTGATGACGGGCATGGCGAAGACCCGCAGCAACTCACCGAACGAGTGGACCTCGTTGGCGAAGGCGAGCGCCGGCAGCCACTTCAGATAGACCGCGAAAATCAGGACGGCAGAGGTTGCGACCATGAATTCCGGCACGGAGATCACCGCGATGGTGACCGTAGTGACGATGCGGTCGTAGACGGTGCCTCGCATGATGGCGGCGGTGATACCAAGCGTCAGAGCGATGGGAATGGAAAACAGCGCCGTGACGGCGGCGAGCTTCATCGTATTGACCAGACGGCCGCCAATCAGATCGGCAATGGCCATGTTGTTGGCGTAAGACTTGCCCAGATCGCCCATGGCAAGACCGCCCAGCCATCGCAGAAACCGCAAAATGGCCGGATCGTCCAGATGCATGGCCGTGCGAAGACCGGCCACGGCCTCAGGCGTCGCTGATTGGCCAAGCAGGATCTGCGCCACGTCGCCGGGCAACATTTCGGTCGCGAAAAACACGGTAAAGGAGACGATCAAAAGGGTGATGATCGTGATAAACAGCCGGTTTACAACAAGTGCAAGGACATGTTTGTTCATGCAGCCTCTCTTTCGAAAAACGATCGCGGCTCCCGATGATGGCATTGTCCGGCCAAAGGCCGCGAATAGCAATGCGGGGGAGGAAGCAAGCGGACTGTTGCCCGCCACCTGATGCGGCGGGCAAAGGTCCGAAATCAGGCTTCGAGCCAGACGTGTTCGGCAAAGCCGTAACCCATCATGCCGCCAAGCGGGCTGGGCAGAAGGCCTTTCAGCTTTGAAGAGATACCATCGACGTTGGAGATATAGACCGGGATAATCGTGCCAGCCTCTTCGGCGATCATGACCTGCATCTCGTTATAGATCGTCTTGCGCTTTTCGATGTCGAGCAAGCCGCGGGCTTCCACCAGCATCTTGTCGAATTTCTCGGACTTGTACTGGCTTTCGTTCCAAGGTGCGTTGGACGCATAAAGCAGCGAGAAGAGAATGTCCGGTGTCGGGCGCGGGTTGATATTGCCGAAATGCATGGGTGCTTTCAGCCAGTAGTTTGACCAGTAACCATCCGACGGTACGCGCTGGACATCGAACTTCATGCCAACCTGTGCGCCTGCGGCCTGAACCACCATGGCCATGTCGATCGAGGACGCGGCGGCTTCGGAAGCGACGACCGGGATCGACTGGCCGATAAGACCGGCTTTTTCGAAATGGAACTTCGCCTTGTCCGGATCGAAGGCTTTCGGCTTCAAATCCTTGTTGTAATACATGTTGGCTGGCGAAACCGGCTGGTCGTTACCGATTTCTGCCAGACCGCGCAGCACGGACTTCTGGATCTGCTCGCGATTGACCAGGTATTTCATGCCCTGCACGAAATCGGCCTTGTTGCCGGGTGCCATGTCGAGACGCATGTTGAGGTTGGTGTAGTTGCCGGAGGTCGTCTTGGAGATGACGACGTTTGGCTGGCCTTCCATCAGGCGGATGGCCCGTGGGTTGACCGATGCGGCCAGCTGGATATCGCCTGCCAGAAGTGCGTTGACGCGAGCCGTATCATCGGAAATGGCGAAGAACTCGAAGGAGTCGAGATACGGACCCTCGGACTTCCAGTAGTTCTTGTTCTTGATGGCGACGGAGCGAACGCCGGGCTCGAACACTTCGCAGACGAAAGCACCGGTGCCGTTGGCCTTGGCGAAGTCCGTGGTGCCATCGGCAATGATCATGAAATGATGCAAGGCGAGGATGGTCGGAAGGTCGGCATTGGCATTTTCAAGGGTAATTTCCACCGTCAGCTCGTCAACGGCCTTGAAGCCGGTCATCTGCTTGGCGATGGAATTGACCTTTGAGCCGACCGCAGGGTCGAGATGGCGCTTGAGAGAATAGACGACGTCAGCCGATGTCAGCGATTTTCCATTGTGGAACGTTACGCCCTTGCGCAGTTTGACGGTCCAGACCTTGGCATCCTTGCTGTCGATGCTTTCAGCCAGTTCCATCGTCGTCATGCCCGCCTGATCGATGTTGGACAGGCGGTTATAGAAGGCGCTGCAACGAACATAATCCGTGGAAAGCGATGCCTTGGCGGGATCCAGCGTATCGGCGGTGGAGGAGGACCAGCCGGCTGCCTTCAAGGAACCGCCGGAAACCGGAGCTGCGGCAAGCGCCTGACCGGCACGTCCCAGAATGGCCGAGCCTGCGGTCATGGCAACACCGCCTGCCATCAGCATCTTGAGAAGGTCGCGGCGGCTCGCACCCCGGCGAATGGCGTTTTCAACCATCGCATCGTCGGTGGAGGTCCAGTTGATCAGTGTGTTATCGGTCATGTTCATTCCCCTTTATTGTTAAAGTCACGGGTCGAACGGCTTATGGATGCCGCTTTTACCCTTGGAGGGCAGCGTCAGGCGTCGTGTTTCTCCTCCACAGCGCCGGCAAGTGCGGCCATGGAGGTGAAATGGAAATCGGGTTGGGTGAAATTTTCAGGCTCGATGGTTCCGCCATAGCCTTTTTGCGCATGGCGTCGTTCGATCCAGCAGTTCGTCATGCCAAGCTTTCTGGAAATCCCGATGTCATGGTACTGGCTTTGTGCAACATGCAGAATGTCGTCCTTGGTGTTGCCTTCGGACTGAACGAATTCGAAGACGTAGTCGAAAAACGCGGGGTCGGGCTTTTCGGTACCGGTGTCGTCAGCGGTGAAGCCCTGGTAAAACGGGTTTCCGAGCTCTTGCGCGAAACATTCGAATGCCCAGCGCTGCGCATTTGTCATGGCAATCAGCCGGTATCGTGTCGCAAGCTGCGCCAATGCCTTCGCACTATCGGGAAACGCCTTCCAGCTTTTTGCGGAATCGCGGAGACGTTCGCCAAGAGCACGGTCGGCAGGCAGGCCGAGGTCTGGCGCAATCACCAGATAGACACGAACGAGGTCATCTGGAAACAGGCCGACATCCGGCAGATAGCGGGCTTTGCGGTACAATGTCAGCGCTGCCTCGGCATCGAAGGTTACACCGTTTTCGTCGGCGATCTGCTTCAGGCAATCCGTCAGGCCGCTTTCAAAATCGATCAGCGTTCCCACCACGTCGAAGCTCAGATATTTGAAGTCTGCTAAACTCTTCGGCAATGTCATGCTCCTGTTTTAAAAGCGGATCGCGGATGATCTTGGTGGCCTTGGCAGAATTCTATGCTGTGCGTTTTTACCCGTGATCGCGTCTTTTCCGGCTTTTCTGCCGTATTTGGCCTTCGTTGCGTCCATCATCGCAACAATTGATCGCGAGATTCGCTGAAAGACCAGACCCCTGCGGCACAATATTCCGAATATGCCATCAAAGCGGTATTTCCAGCGCAGCCCCTCAAACCATGGCTGACCGAACGTCCGGGTCTTCCAGCGTCTGGTCGAGCGTCATCCGCGTACGCTCGATAATGGCGTCGATCTCGCTTTCGGTGCAGCACAGTGGCGGCGCGTAGCCGAGAACGCCGTTGCCGAAGGCGCGGATAACGAGACCGTTGTCCCAGGCGCGGTCGAAAATGCGGCGCGATGGATCGGCGGCGGCGGGCAAAGGTGTCTTCTTCTGCTTGTCGGTGACCAGTTCGATGGCCGCCAGCATGCCGCGACCGCGGACATCACCAACCAGCGGGTGGTCAGCCAGGCTGTGCAGTCCGGCCATCAGGCGCGCGCCGGCCTTGACACCGTTTTTGAGCAGTCCGTTTTCGTAGAGTCTGAGCACTTCCAGCCCCACGGCGGCGCTGACCGGGTGTGCGGAATAGGTATAGCCATGGCCGATAGCGGCGGCACCTGCACCATCGGCAATCGTATTATAGACCCTGTCGGACATGAAGACCGCACCCATCGGTACGTAGCCGGAGGTCAGGCCCTTTGCCGTGGTCATGAAATCCGGCACCACGTCTTCTTCCGAACACGCAAACAGAGGTCCGGTGCGGCCAAAGCCGGTGATGACTTCGTCCGCCACCAGCAGCACGTCATATTCCTTGCAAACCTCATGCATCGCCTTCAGCCAACCATCCGGTGGCACCAGAACGCCGCCCGAACCCTGGATCGGCTCCACGTAGAAGGCCGCAACCCGCTCCGCACCGATCTCCTCGATCTTTGCACGCAAGGCTGCAACGGAACCATCGATAATTGCCTTTGGATCAGTGCCGACAGGGTTACGATAGGCATAGTGCGACGGAATTTTGTGCTGCCAGTCAAACGGCAATCCGAAGCCGGCGTGGAAGATCGGCAGGGCCGTCAACCCGGCGCCAACCGTGCTGGAACCGTGGTATCCCTGCTCGAGCGAAATGAACTGGTCCTTCTGCGGCGTGCCCAGAGAGTGGTAATAATAGCGGATGAAGCGGATGGTGCTATCCACCGCATCGGATCCGCCCAGCGTGAAGTAGATATGGTTGAGATCACCCGGCGCGCGGTCTGCCAGTTCCGATGCCAGACGGATCGCTGGTTCCGAACCGAGGCTGAAATAACCGGTTGCATAGGGAAGTTCGCGCATCTGCTTTGCCGCAGCTTCCACGATGCTCTCATGTCCGTAACCGGCGTTCACACACCACAGACCCGCGAAACCGTCGATCATCTGATGGCCGGTCATGTCCGTCACTGTTGCGCCTTTGGCAGATTTCATCACGCGGACACCGAGTTTTTCATGGCCCCTGTAGGATGCAACCGGATGAACCAGATGTGCGCGGTCGAGTTCGATAAGGGAATTGCTGAGCATAACGATCTCCAGGATCAACCGAGGGCCTGACTGGCCAGTGCAAATGTTGTGATGGTGGTGTTTTCGCGCGGCTTGCCATCGCGAACCATGGCAATGCCGCCGCCGACATGGGCAAGGCCAAGCTCGGTCAGCCAAGGGGCGAGGCCGCTTTCTTCGCTGGTGTCGACACGCATGAACTGGCCTTCGCGACCTGCGAAGAGAAAGGAAAGCAGATGTCTCGCATCTTCAGCATTTTCTGCCACGACCGGCCCGGCGACATCACCGCGTCCGAAGCGGCGTATCGCGCCAAATCCGGCAATAAGCTCATCGCGACGAATGACGGCGAGGCGGCCATGAACTGCCAGATAGTCGATCAGGTTATGACGATCCATGCCGCACGCGGCGTGATCGAGCTTCGCACATTCTGCCGTATCCGCAGCATTGGCCCATTCAACATGACCGGGTGAGGTTACCGAAGATATCGGCCCTTGATGCTGGACGATGCGATGTGTCTCGCTAAATCCGAGCTTTTCATAAAGCGGCAGGCCGTCTTGGGTGGCAACCAGTCGGCATTCGCGTGTCCCTGCCGCATCAAGGGCGAAATCCATCAAACGCTTGCCGATGCCCAGGCCGCGCATGGCTTCATCCACGATGACCATATTGATGGTCGCGACGTCACCACCATAAAGCGTGGCCATGGCCGTACCCAGAACCCGGTCCTTGTGAACGGCGGCAACACCTTTGCTGAGGGAAAGACCCATGGCCCAATCCTCTAGACGATGTGGCCACTGCGCCTGTTGCGAAAGCGATAGCGCTCCCTCCAGATGGGCTGTGGTCAGTTCAAAGAGATCGATCTGGTTTGCCAACATGGCATCTTTCCTCGTGGCATATGTGCTTTTCTATTTGATAACCCTCAGCGTGAAGAACATCGTCCTGACCTCGGCACCGGTGCGGCAGGTTTGCGCTGTATCTATCGTTGGCCGCCGCATCTTATGCTGCGGGTTGAATGGTGAGGGCCATGCAGGCGACAAGGATGGGCATTTCGCGCAACTCTCTGCCAAAGCTTCGCACCTATACGCAACAATCTGCTTTGCCGACGGCGATTGCGGTGACTGCAACCGGATTCCCGCACCTATGATGGGCGTCATAAAAGAATGCATCCAAACAGCCAATCCAGAGGACAAAACCGTATGACCCAGTTTCGGCCCAAATACATCACCTTCGATTGCTACGGCACCTTGACCCATTTCCAGATGGCGGAAGCAGCGCAGACGCTTTACGGCGACCAGCTGGATGCGGACAAGATGGCGCAGTTCATCAAGAACTTTGCGGCCTACCGTCTGGACGAAATTATGGGGGACTGGAAACCCTATAACGAGGTCGTTCATAATGCGGTCGAACGCGCCTGCCGAAAGAACGGTGTGACCTTTAGGCAAGAAGATGGCCGTTTCGTTTACGAGCAGGTTCCGACTTGGGGTCCACACGCGGATGTGCCTGCTGGCCTTTCAAAAGTCGCCAAGGAAATTCCGCTGGTCATTCTGTCGAATGCCATGGATGAACAGATCATGCACAATGTGGAAAAGCTCGGCGCGCCTTTCCACAAGGTCTACACCGCGCAGCAGGCCAATGCCTACAAACCTCGCTTCCAGGCGTTCGAATACATGTTCGACATGCTGGGCTGTAACCCGGAAGACATTCTGCATGTCTCCTCGTCCTTCCGTTATGATCTGATGTCGGCGCATGATCTCGGCATCAAGAACAAGGTCTGGGTCAACAGAGGTCATGAGCCAGCCAATCCTTATTACGGCTATACCGAAATCAAGGATATCTCCGGCCTTGCTGGCGTTGTCGGGCTTTAAAGTGGTTCACAAAGGCGGATGACGACCATGCAGTTCAAATCTTACTGGCACGATACGGCTCCGGTCTTCACCTCTGCGACAGCGGGGCCGGTCGAGGGCACGTTCGATGTCGCCATTATCGGTGGCGGTTTTACCGGTCTTTCAGCGGCCCGCAGTCTGGCAAAGGGCGGCGCGAAAGTGGTGGTGCTGGAAGCGCAACATGTCGGCTTCGGTGGCTCCGGCCGCAATGGCGGGCACCTGAACAACGGCATCGCCCACAGCTTCGTGTCCGCCAAGGAACATCTGGGCATGGAGCGCGCGAGCGCGCTCTACCGCGCTTATGATGATTCTGTCGATACAATCGAAGCCATCGTTGCGGAAGAGGGCATCGATTGCAGTTTCCGCCGGGCCGGAAAACTGAAACTGGCGTCCAAGCCAGCGCATTTCGATGCGATTGCGAGGAATTTCGAGGTCGTTCATCGCGAGATCGACCCTGATACGGCGCTTCTTTACAAGGCCGAGGTGAAGACCGAGATAGGTTCGGAAAACTTCCACGGTGCGATGCTCTCGAAGAAGAGCGCCATGATGCATATGGGCCGTTTCGTTCACGGTATCGCGGAAGCTGGCGTGCGACACGGCGTGACGATCTTCGAAAAAGCACCGGTGACTGGGCGCAGCAAGCAGGGCGGTGTTCATCGTCTGACGACATCCCGTGGTTTCGTTGAGGCGCGTAACGTCATCGTTGCCACCAATGCCTATACCGCGGGCCCGTTCGATTATTTCAAGCGCCGTATCATCCCCGTCGGCAGCTTTATCGTGGCGACGAGGCCATTGAGCGATGCGGAACTCGCGTCTGCCATGCCCGGCAACCGCACCTGCGTGACCTCGATGAACATCGGCAACTACTTCCGCCTGTCGCCGGACAACCGCCTGATCTTTGGTGGTCGCGCCCGTTTTTCCGCAACATCGGATGCGCGTTCGGATGCCAAAAGCGGAGCAATTCTTAAAGAGGGCTTGGCCGAAATCTTCCCGCAGCTTCGCGGCGTTGACATCGACTATTGCTGGGGCGGTCTGGTCGGTATGACGAGCGACCGTTTCCCTCGTGCGGGCGAAGTCGAAGGGTTGAACTTCGCCATGGGTTATTCCGGCCACGGCGCGCAGATGTCGATCCACATGGGAACACTTCTGGCAGACAAGCTGCTGGGCAAGCCGGACCGAAATCCATTGAAGGGTCTGGATTGGAACGCGGTGCCCGGATATTCCGGCAAGCCATGGTTCCTGCCTGTCGTCGGCTTTTATTACAAAATGCTCGACAAATTTCAGTGATGCAAAAAGCCCGCAACGCGAACGTTGCGGGCTCCTTTGTTTCAGTTCAATCCACCGATGTGGAATGACTTCATTTCAAGATATTCCTCGATGCCGCATTGCGCGCCTTCACGGCCAAGGCCGGATTGTTTGACGCCGCCGAATGGTGCGACTTCCGTGGAAACAGAACCGGTGTTGAGACCGATCATCCCGAATTCCAGTGCTTCCGCCACTCGCCAGGAGCGCTTTAAGCTCTCTGTGTAGAAATAAGCGGCAAGGCCGAACGGCGTACCATTGGCAATTTTCAGCGCTTCTTCTTCCGTATCGAAGCGGAAAAGCGGGGCGACGGGTCCGAAGGTTTCTTCATCGGCCAGCAACATCTCCGTCGTGGCTCCACCCAGCACGATCGGTGCCGTAAACTGCGAACCTTCGGGCAATGCCGGAGCTGTCGATATGATTTCAGCACCTTTCGCAAGGGCATCTTCGATATGACGATTGATCTTGTCGATGGCGGCGGCGTTGATCATAGGGCCGATATCGATGTTGGAATCCGTTCCGGGGCCGACCTTCATGGCTGAAACCCGCGCCGATAGCTTGGCTGCGAAGGTGTCGTAGACGCCCGATTGAACCAGAATGCGGTTGGAGCATACGCAGGTCTGTCCGCCATTGCGGAATTTGGATGCGATGGCACCCTCGACAGCCAGATCGATATCGGCATCATCGAACACGATGAAGGGTGCATTGCCACCGAGCTCTAGGCTGAGGCGCTTGATGCTGTCTGCTGCACCGCGCATCAACAGTGAACCGACACGGGTGGAGCCGGTGAAGGAGATCTTGCGCACGGTCTCGTTGGCCAGCAGTTCGTTGCCGATTTCGGTCGGCATGCCGGTGACGATATTGATGACGCCAGCCGGAATGCCGGCACGCTCTGCCAGCACGCCGAGCGCCAGCGCCGAATAGGGCGTGAACTCGGATGGCTTGATGACGACCGTGCATCCGGCTGCCAGCGCCGGTGCGACCTTGCGGGTAATCATCGCATTGGGAAAATTCCACGGCGTGATGATGCCGCAGACGCCAACCGGCTCCTTCAGGACGACGATGCGCCGGTCCGCTGTGGGGGAGGGAATGGTGTGTCCGTTGATGCGACGTGCTTCCTCTGAAAACCATTTGACGAAGGATGCGCCGTAGCGGATTTCGCCCTTGCCTTCAGCAAGCGGTTTGCCCTGTTCCATGGTCAAAAGCAGCGCGAGATCGTCCTCATGAGCGACCATCAGCGCGTACCATTTGTCCAGAAGTGCTGCACGCTCGGCGTTGGTTTTGGCTTTCCATGGCGCAAAGGCTTTCGCTGCCGCGTCGATCGCTGCGCGTGTTTCATCGCCGCCCATATCCGGCACCGTGCCCATCACGTTTTGCGTGGCGGGATCGATGACATCGACTGTCTTGCCAGATGCTGCATCCAGCCACTTGCCGCCGATGAAACCCTGCTGCTGGAACAGGCTCTGATCTTTTAGAAAATTCATTCCATTTCCTCCTTCAAACCAGTGCTGTCAGCACGGCGGCAGTAATAGCGTCTGTCTTGTCCTTGCCCGGCACGGTTCCAATGCCCTTGCCAGTTGTCGTTTCGATGGCCGAGATGATATCGGCTGCGGCCTGGGTCTCGCCGAGATGATGGAGCATCATTGCGCCGGACCAGATGGCCGCGATAGGATTGGCAATGCCGAGATGGGCGATATCGGGGGCCGAGCCATGAACCGGTTCGAACATGGATGGCGCTGATCTGTCCGGGTTGATGTTGGCCGAAGCCGCAAAGCCAAGCCCCCCTTGGATAGCCGCACCCAGATCGGTCAGAATATCGCCAAACAGGTTGGAGGCGACGACAACATCCAGGCTCTCAGGTGCCATGACCATACGCGCCGCCATGGCGTCGATATGATAGTTCGTCACCTCCACGTCAGGATATTCGTCAGCAATCTTCGCCGTCATCTCATCCCAGAACACCATGGAGTATTTTTGGGCATTGGACTTGGTGATGGACGCAAGTTTCTTACGACGGGAGCGTGCCTGTTCGAAACCGAAGCGCAGAATACGTTCCACGCCTGTGCGGGTGAAGATCGAGGTTTCCACAGCCACTTCGTCAGGCGTGCCGACATGCACGCGGCCACCGGCACCGGAATATTCGCCTTCGGTGTTCTCACGAATGCAGAGAATATCGAAGCCCTCTTTCCTAAGTGGTCCTTCGACGCCGGGCAGCAAACGGTGGGGGCGGATATTGGCATATTGCACGAAGGCCTTGCGGATGGGTAGCAGCAGACCGTGCAGGGAAACAGCATCCGGCACTTCCGCGGGCCAGCCTACGGCACCCAATAGAATGGCGTCATAGGCGCGTAGAATATTGATTCCATCGGCGGGCATCATCGCGCCGGTTTCCTTGTAGAAGGCGCAGGACCACGGCAACGTTTTGCCCGTCAACGTGAACGTACGCTGCTTTGCGGCGGCTGCCTGCAACACCTGCCATGCGGCTTCGGTTACCGCAGTGCCGATGCCATCACCGGGAATGAGTGCAATGGAATGGTTTTTCATCAGCATTATCCGTTTCAAAGATCGATAAGAACGCTTTTGGACTTCCGGTTCGCCATGTAGGCATCTCGTCCCAGATCCTTGCCGATGCCTGAGCTTTTATAACCACCGGTCGGCAGAATGTGGTCGCGGGATCTTCCGTAACGATTGACCCAGATCGTGCCCGCTTGCAACGCCCTGGTCACGCGAATGGCGCGTGAAAGATCGCGCGTGAACACGCCTGCCGCAAGGCCATAGGTCGGGTGATCTGCCAGCGCCAGCGCTTCGTCTTCATCCTCGAAGGTTTGCAGCGTCAGCACGGGTCCGAAGATTTCCTCTGTTACAGCGGGTGAATCCTGCGTAACATTGCCGAGCAACGTCGGGGCGTAGAAATAGCCCTCGCGGTCCATGATCTTCCCGCCAGTCAGGCATTCCGCGCCTGCGCCGATGGACGCGCGAACGATTGCGTCGATCCGCTCGATCTGTTTTTGCGAAATGATCGGGCTGTACTGGGTGTTCTCATCCCATGTCGGGCCGGTCTCGACCCGGCGCATGATGGTGGTGATGGCGGCGATGAGTTCCTCCGCAATCTCCTTGGCGACGATCAGGCGGGAACCCGCCACGCAGGCCTGCCCGGCATTGGAAATGATGCTTTGCGCGACGGCTTTTGCCGTGCGGTCGATGTCGGCATCCGCAAACACCACTTGCGGGCTTTTCCCGCCAAGCTCAAGCGTCATCGGCTTGATGCCGGTTCGGGCGACATTTTGCATGATGGCGGAACCGGCGGCGGTGGAGCCGGTAAAGCTGACCTTGGAAATATCGGGATGGCCGGTGATGGCGTTGCCGGTCACCATGCCATCGCCGAGCACGATATTGATGAGACCGGCAGGTATACCGGCCTCGATAGAAAGCTCAGCGATGCGCAGGCTTGAGAACGGCGTCATTTCGGATGGTTTCAGTACCACGGCATTACCCGCCGCAAGTGCAGGCCCCAGCTTCCACCCAGCCATGGACAACGGAAAATTCCACGGTGTGATGGCGCCGACGACACCATAGGGCTCGGTCATGATCATGCCGAGACTGGTGTCGGAGGTCGGAACGAGGTCACTGCCTTCCTTGTCCGCAAACTCGGCGAAGAAACGGATCTGTTCGGCGGTGACGGCGATATCGCCCGCGACCAGATGGCCGACGGGGCGGGTCGATGACACGGCCTCCAGCTTTGCCAGGTTTTCCGCGTCTTGCTCGATCAGATCGGCCCAGCGTTGCATGGCCCTGGTTCGATCGCGCGGTCGCACACCGCCCCAGTTGCTGTCCTTCAACGCCTTTTTCGCCGTTTGCACAGCCTGATCGACAAGATCGGCACTGGCAACAGGGCAATCGCCAAATGCAGCGCCATCGGACGGGCGGTGCATGGCGATACCTTCGCTGGCAGCCACCTTCTCGCCACCGATGAAGTGGTAATGCGGCAGCGAAATCGTGTCTGGATCGAAACTGAGCGTCATGGCCGTCGTTCCTTACATGGGGTCAGTTACGGTCACATAGATCTTACGAACCGTTTCGATGGTGCGCCATACGCCGACGAAACCGGGCTTCATCATAAAGCTGTCTCCAGCACGGTAGGTAACAGTGTCGCCGTCCTTCTCGTCCAGTTCGATCACACCGGAAATGATGTGGCAGAACTCGTAGGTCGTGCCTTTGATGGAATGGGTTTCGCCGGGTGTCGCTTCCCAGATGCCGGTGTGGACGGTGCCATCACGGCAATCATCCAGCGCCCATGTCTTGAAGGAGGGGTTGCCGGAAATCAGCCGCTCGGGCGTCGGCAGCGCTTCTTTCGGTGTTGTCTGCGGGTTGGTATCGATACGGGTGATAAGCGACATGGGAAGTCCTTTCTGAGGTGTTCAGTAGCCGCGGTTGCGGTCGATGAGACCGATGGGGTCAAGTCCGCTCTGGTGGCGACGAATATTGTCGATGACGGCTTTCGCCGCCGATTCCGGCTGGGTGACGGAGGCGATGTGCGGGGTGATGATGATACCGGGATGCCGCCATAGCGGATGGTCGGCGGATAACGGTTCGGGGTCGGTCACGTCGAGCATCGCACCGGAGAGGTGGCCGCTATCGAGTGCGTTGACGAGCGCAGTTTGATCGAGCTGCGGACCTCTGCCTGCGTGGAGAAGAGCCGCGCCGGATGGCAGTTTTGCAAAAAGGTCGGCGTTCAGAAAACCGCGCGTCTCCTGCGTCAGCGGCAGCAAGCAGATGAGAATGTCGGCGTTTGCCAAGAAGGCGTCCAACTGGTCTGCACCATGATGGCAGGTCACGCTGTCGATCTCATGAGCGCTGCGGCTCCAGCCAGACAAAGGAAATCCGAAGGGTTTCAGTCGCTCCAGAACCGCCTTACCCAGATGACCGAGACCGAGCACGCCCACGCGCCGGTCATGCGCTTGCCGAACCGGCAATGCTTGCCACTTGGCCTGGGCTTGTTGGGCCAGATAGTCGGGCAGACGGCGGTGCAGCGCCAGCACACCCAGCGTCGCGTATTCCTGCATCATCCTGATGATGCCGTCTTCCACCATCCGCACCAGTTTGACATGGGCGGGTAGGGCAGACGCATCGAATTGATCGATACCTGCGCCGATGGAAAACAGGATTTCCAGATTGTCATAGCGTGCGAGATCGGCAGGGGCAGTCCAGTTGATGAGATAGCGGACACTGTTAGGATCGACAGAGGTCGGATCGGAGGAGAAGGCGACATCCGGCAACTCCCGCGCAAAAAGCTCAGCGAATATTTTCGCCCGTGCCGCGTCGGAATTGAACAGAAATGTCATGGGTCAGTCCTCGTTCTGATGTCAGCCGAAATTGGCCCAGTTCGAACGGCAGGATGCACTGAAGCGGCGATGGCCCGCAGCACATCTGACCGATTTGCTGGTTCAGGCGCTCAATCGCGCTCCTAGATTGACGAGCATGCTGCGGCAGGCGGAGAGTTCATCGCGGGTGATGAACTCATTTGCCTTGTGCGCACGTGCGATGTCGCCGGGACCGCAGATAATGCTGTCGATACCGGCTGCCTGATAAAGCCCGGCTTCTGTGCCATAACTCACTGCCGCCAGCGGTTCTATGCCGGTCAGCTCATGCATGAGGCTGGCAAGCGGAGCATCGGCTGGCAGCGAAAGGGCTGGATACTCGCTCAACATCTCGAATGCCGTTTCGAATCCATCACGGCGCAACGCCTCCGTCGCTTTGCGCAATGGCTCCAGCAAGGAGGCGGGTGAGACACCGGAAATCGCCCTTGCTTCGATCTCTGCCATGCAGAGATCCGGGATGATATTGACCGCCTGTCCCCCACTGATCTTGCCGACCTGAAGCGAGGAGTAGGGTGGTTCGAAACTGCTATCGAATGGTCCGCTCGTCAGTGCATGCGCTGCATGTGTGGCGCTCGCCAGCACCTCGCTCATGGCATGGATGGCATTCAGGCCTTGATCAGGCCGGGAAGAATGGCCTGACCGTCCTTTGACGGTAACACGTGCTGCGGCCTTGCCCTTGTGGGCTCTGATAGCCCGCAGACCGCTCGGTTCTCCGACGATGCACATATCCGGAAGCGCGCACAGCGTGGGGATGAGCTTGATCAGGTGTGGCACACCCTTGCAGCCCGCTTCCTCGTCATAGGAAAAGGCAAGATGCACCGGTCTCTTCAAGGGTATTTTTGCGAATTCGGGCAAGGCTGCGAGTGCGCAGGCTAGAAAGCCCTTCATGTCGCTGGTGCCACGTCCATAGAGCCGGTCGCCATCTGTCCGGACTGAAAACGGGTCAGACGCCCAATCCGCTTCGCCCGCCGGAACCACATCCATATGGCCTGACAGAATGACGCCGGGACGATCGCGCGGGCCGATTGAGATGAAAAGATTGGAGCGATCACCCTCCGGCCCCAGCGCGGTCGTCACCTGCGCACCACAGCTTTCGGCGTAGTCGGCTATCCATTCGACGATATCGGCATTGGGTTGCCCAACCACAGAGGGGAACGAAACCAACCGCTCCAATATGTCGAATTCCGTCATTGCTGCCTCGCGCCGTTTTGGACAAGGTAGAGCGTTAAGACGCCAAAACGCACCGAAAAGCCTGTCGCTTTAGTGGAAACTGCTGAAATCCCGCCGGATTCGAACGATTTATTTGGCGTAGATGCCGTAATTCTGGAAAGCGGATTTGTGACATTCAGGAATGCTGATGGCGAACGAAGCCAGTAATGTAGGCGCGGTGGATTATCACGACACCATACAGCTTGAAGCCTTCGAGCTGACGCTTGAGAACATCGCGGATGCCGACATTGAAAAGCTGCACGCCCTCTCTGTTGGCGTGGGTTGGCCGCACCGCCCCAAGGACTGGCAGATGCTTCTGGAAAACGGCAACGGCGTCGTCGCCGTCGATTCCATCGGTCGGCTTGCCGGTTCGGCCATGTGGTTCGATTTTGGTTCGACCTTTTCCACCATCGGCATGGTCATAACACCACCCCGACTTCAGGCCAGAGGTGCCGGAAGCTGGATGATGCTGCATGTGATGCAGCAGGCGGGCAAGCGGCAATTCGGTCTGAACGCCACCCGTGCGGCCAAACGGCTATACCAGTCCATGGGTTTCGCGATCGAGAAGACGGTGTTTCAGTGTCAGGGGGAAGCGACACCGGTTGCCACTCCGCAACCCGTCGGCGGTGCCGCGTTGCGGGCGATGACATCAGGGGATGTCGACACCATCCTTGCGCTTGATGAGAAGGCCTTCGGTGCTGGCCGCAACACGCTGTTCAACTCACTGCTTCCGGTCTCCAAGGGCGTGGTGCTGGTTCGAGGGCAGCGTGTTGAAGCCTTCTCGCTCTGTCGTCGTTTTGGGCGCGGCGCGCTGATCGGGCCTGTGGTGGCACTCAACGCGGTGGATGCCATCGCCGTTACCCATCCGCATGTCGTGGAACATGAAGGCCAGTTCCTGAGGCTCGATACGCGGGAGGAAAGCGGTGCTTTCGCACAGTATGTTGCAAGCTCAGGCATGTCGGTTTTCGATACGGTTACAACCATGTCACTCGGTGGACAATGGATGCGGGACAGTGAGAACGAAGAGAGTTTGAAGCCGAAGACATGGGCACTCGCCAGTCAGGCGTTCGGCTGAGCGCGTAGAAATTGAAAGGCTGCATTCATTTCGACGAACGCAGCCTTACTATCTCATGAAACGCTGGTTTTCCACGCAGAGACGGCCTGCGGTTCCAGCACCCTGTCTCCCAGCACGAGAGCACCATGTTCAGGGATCTTCCAGGCCTCGGTGCCATAGTTGAAGGCAAAGGTGAGATCGCCGCGGCGACGGATGCGGATATGGTCGGGCAAAGTGATCGTTTCGAGCCCAGCCTTTTTCGCAGCCAGCGTCAGCACGCTGGTTAGCAATGTCTCATCTGCCCAGCAGGCGAGATAAAGCGTATTGCCGTTTTCCGTCATTGCCGGATCGCCATTTGCAAAGCGGGCGACGACGTTGGCCGAGGTCTGCACAGTTTCGCGCCAACGGATTGCCGCGCCGCAGACCTCTCCCGACACAGCGTCAGACAGGCCGGGCCGCAGTGTGGAAACCTGAATGACACGATTGCCGGTGTGTTTACCCAGTGGTCCGGGTGGGAGGTTCTTCGGAATGACGAAGTTGCGGTCCCGTGATCCCGTGCGTGCTCCGATGAGGATTTGCCCCGTGGCCTTGGCGAGAGCAGCTTCCGTTGCGACATCGACTTCCGTCACACAGGGAACAACGACGAGCGGATAGCCATCCAGAGAATCGCCCGGACGTACGAAGTCGATATCCAGACCGAGACGGCGCAAGCTTTCGTACCAGCGGAAGCACAGCTCCTCGTAGCGGAAATCCTTGCCCTGCGGCTGGATCATCGTCGTCCAGTAGCTCTGGTAATCGAAGACAAGAGCGACCTGTGCCTTGCCGCTTTCCGGCAGGGTGCCGAAATTTCCGAGTTCCTTGCCAACCTGTTGTGCTTCCAGCCCACCGGGAGAAAGCTCATCGAGACCTGACATGTTCAGGCCCGCATGCATCTGCTCCTGCGCAAAGGGCGCTTGCCGCCAGCGGAAATAGCTGACGACCTCAGCCCCGTGCGCCAGCGCTTCCCATGTCCATAGACGCACCATGCCTGGCTTCGGTACCGGGTTCCACGGTGCCCAGTTGACCGGGCCTGGCTGCTGTTCCATCACCCAGAAGCGGCCCTTGCCGACCCCGCGATAAAGGTCATGATGGTACGGTGCAATATCAGGATGGGAAGTCTCGGCCCAGCGGTTGCGCTCGTCTTCGGTGAAAGGAAACTTCTCGACAAAGCCGATCGGGTAGCTGTCCCACGAGGCGAGATCGAGATTGTCGCCGACCTTGAAGTGGTCAAAATCCGAAACGAAACCCATGAAATTGTGGGTGACCCAACGTCCGGCCGAATGCCTGCGAATGATATCGCACTGCATCTTGTCATAGGCTGCAACCTGATCGGACTGGAAACGCCAGAAATCCAGCCGTGTCGCCGGGTTGGTTTCGGTAACGGTCAGGTTCGGTAGCGAAACATCATCGAAACTCTTCAGCTCCATGGACCAGAAAACCGAGCCCCAGGCTTCGTTCAGTTGCTCTGGCGATTGGTAGCGCAGCCGCAGCCATTGCTTGAACTGCTTGAGGTCTTCGGGACCCCAGGACGCGGTGGTATCATGGCAGCCATATTCGTTGTCCGTCTGCCAGCCCACGAGGCCGGGATGCTCGCCGTAGCGCCTGGCGATGATCTCAACGATGCGCGCACTTTCGCGCCACCACGTCTTTGATGAAAACGTGTAGTGTCGGCGGGAGCCGAAGCCACGCACCTTGCCGTCTTCGCCATAGGGCAGGATATCGGGATGCTCATCCACCAGCCATTTCGGTGGCGTGGCGGTTGGTGTGCCCAGAACGACCTTGAGACCTGCGGCGTGGAGCACGTCCATGGCGCGGTCCAGCCATTCGAATTGAAACTCGCCCCGCGCAGGCTCAAGCCGCGACCATGCGAATTCACCGATGCGCACGAAGGAAATACCCAGTTCGCGCATACGCCGCGCGTCTTCGGTCCAGCGGCTTTCGTCCCAGTGTTCGGGATAATAACATACGCCCAACATTATCGCGTCAGATCTCCGTTGATGATGGCTTTGCCTTGGCCGTTGAACACATGGCAGGCCTTGGCATTGATGCCGAGTTTGAGCGTGTCGCCCGGTTTGGCACTTGCCAGACCATCGGCCTTGACGGAGATCTCCGAACCATCCGCCAGTTCGACGAAGAATAGTGTTTCGGAGCCGAGATATTCGGCAAGCCGCACGGTGCCTTCAAGGACGACATCACCTTCGCCAGTCGCGCTGATATGCTCGGGACGAATGCCGATGGAGGCGTCCTTCAGTGCGGCACCATCTGGAGCGTCGACAGCGAGTGTCACGCCGCCCGGCAACGTCAGACTGATTTTTCCGCCTTCGCTTTTTGCCGGTACCTTCAACACATTCATTTTCGGCGAGCCGATAAAGCCCGCCACGAAAAGGTTGGCAGGACGGTGATAGAGTTCCAGTGGCGAACCGACCTGCTCGATCTTGCCCGCTGAAAGAACCACGATCTTGTCGGCCATGGTCATGGCCTCCACCTGGTCGTGGGTGACGTAGATCATCGTGGCTTTCAAATCCTGATGCAGCTTGGAAAGCTCGCCACGCATCTGCACGCGCAGGGCGGCATCAAGGTTGGACAGCGGTTCGTCGAACAGGAAGACTTCCGGGTTGCGAACGATGGCGCGACCGATCGCCACGCGCTGGCGTTGACCACCGGAAAGCTGACCCGGCTTGCGCTGCAACAGCGGTTCAAGCTGCAACAGTTTGGCAGCATGAGCCGTGCGCTCGGCGATCATGTCCTTTGAGTGGCCCGTCATGCGAAGCCCAAAGCCGATGTTTTCAGCCACCGTCATATGCGGATAGAGCGCATAGGACTGGAAAACCATGGCCACGCCGCGCTCGGAAGGACCGATCTTGGTCATGTCCTGCCCACCGATGGACAGCGCGCCGGAGGTGATCTGCTCCAGACCGGCAATCATCCGCAACAGCGTGGATTTGCCGCAACCGGAAGGACCGACGAAGACGCAGAACTCTCCGTCTTTCACGTCGAGATCGACGCCCTTGATGACGCTGAGCGCGCCAAACTCTTTCTTGACGTTGCGCAGGCTTACGTCAGCCATTGGTCTTGCCTCCCTTGACAGGTTCCAGTTCGAGGAGCAGCGCGCTTTCCGGTTTCAGCATCGGCAATGGCAGGCCTGCAAGGCCAGCACTGGAAAGCTCGAAGCTGATGGTCCCGGCGAGCAGCTTTGTCTGGCCCTCGGAGATGCGAATAAAGTCCGGCGTTGCCGGCATTGCGTTGGATATTTTCCATGTGCCGCCAAGGCGGGTGACGCTTTCAGGCAGTTTCAGCGGTGCCGGTTGCTCGCTCACCATCTGCGGCCCTTGCGCGACGATCACGACGATCTTGTCGGCACTTGCCGCTCCCCACACGTAACGGCCATCGAGAGGCGGTAGCAGGAAATTTTCGCCCGGGGCATGCAGCACGGGTCTCAGTCGCTTGTAAGCCTCGATGTAGAGTTTCAACTCGTCGCGCTCTTCCTGCGTCAATTCCAGCGGATTGAGCTCGACACCCATGTGATAGGCGATAGCGACTAGTGCGCGGAATGCCAGCGTGTGACGCCGTCCCGTCTGGTGGTTGGGAGATGCGGAAATGTGACTGCCCAGAATTTCGGGCGGCACAAATTGCGAGGCACCTCGCTGGATTTCCAGTCGCTCCAGCGCATCCGTGCAATCCGATGTCCAGACACGATGGGTGCGTTTCAAAACACCGAAATCGATACGCCCGCCACCAGATGCGCAGCTTTCGATTTCGACAGTTGGATGGGCTGCGCGAACGCGGTCCATCAACGCATAGACGGCACGGGTCTGGGCAGACGTTTTCGCCTTGCCATCGCGTCCGCCCGCATGGGTCAGGTCACGGTTCATGTCCCATTTGATGTAGGAGACCGCGTGGTTTGCAAGGACAGCGTCGATCTTGGCAAACAGATAGTCGGAAACCTCTTTACGTGTGAGATCGAGCACAAGCTGGGTACGAGACTGGAGCAGAGGCCGCCCTTCGATTTGCAACGCCCAGTCCGGGTGCTTCTTGTAAAGCTCCGAAACCGGGTTGATCATTTCTGGCTCGAACCAGATGCCGAACTGCATGCCAAGCCCGGTGACGTGATCGACCAGCGGCTTCAAACCATCCGGGTATTTGCGGGCATCGATATCCCAGTCGCCAAGACTGGTCGTATCGTCGTCACGCTTGCCGAACCAGCCATCATCGAGGACGAAACGTTCGATACCGATATCGGCGGCAGCCGTCGCCTGCGCCTTCAGCGAAACCATCTTGTGGTCGAAATAATTGCCTTCCCACGTGTTGAGCGTGACGGGGCGGGGAGACATCTGGCCGCCCGGCCAATCAAGAAGCTCGCTGCGGACGAAAGCGTGAAACGCTTGCGTGTCAGGCCCGGCATAGGCAACCGGGCTTTGATAGCTCTCGCCGCTGCCGAGAATGACTTCACCCGGCTCGAACAGCTCACCCATATGGATCAGGCGCTGGCCATCATCGGTGCGATCAATGACAACATGATGATTACCGCTCCAGCCAAGGGTAACGCCGAAACGTTGTCCGGCATTCTCAACAAAGATCACCGGAAATCGATCATGCGACGTGCGCCCGCGACGGCTTTCCTGAGACCAGACGCCATTGCCAAGCGTCTCGCTGCGGGTCTGGAACTCGCGTCCCCACATGCCAGTGAAGCTCGTCAGTTCCGTTTCGCCTGCCGGTATGGCAAATGTTGCCGCCATGCAGCGGTCCAGCTGATAACCAGCGTCTCCCCGGTTGGTCAGCGAAGTGGACATCGCGATCAGACCAGAGTCATGCTCGGTCAGCGTGATGGAGAGATCGATTTTTGCAACGGTGTCGTGACCATGCAGAATGGTATTGGTGCCGCTGCTTTCCACCGCCCACGAGTCGAATTGCAGCGTGAAGTCCCGCCCATGCCGGTGGCCGGTGATGGCTGGCCAGCCGAAGAAGCCCATACCGCCGGTCGGTAGCAAAACGGAGGAGGGGACAGCGACGTCCATGCCGTTGATGCGGCTGGACCGCTCGATATCGAACAGGGCATCCCGCGCTGTCGCGTCCGCTCCGAACGACACAATTTCCGGCATGCCGAGCTTTGGCAGCCGAAGGCTGAGCGCGAAATTGCCTTTACCGATGGTGATGATCTGGCTCATCCCTTTGTCGCTCCCAATGTCAGTCCGGCTATGAAGTGCTTTTGCATGATGAAGAACATGGCGACGGGCGGCAGCGCGGCGACCAGTGATCCCGCAGACACCAGATGCCAGGCGGCAACCCATTGCCCGTTGAGTGAGTAGAGGCCCGCGGTGACAGGCATGGCATGCTGTCCCTGAACCAGAACCGTCGCCCAGAAATAATCGTTCCACACGAAGGTAAAGACGAGGACGGAAAGGGCGGCGATGGCGGGGCGCATCAATGGCAGCACGATGTAGCGGAAAATCCTCCACTCCGAGACGCCTTCGACACGCGCAGATTCGATCAGCGCAAAGGGCAAACCCTTGATGAAATTGCGCATGAACAGGGTACAAAAGCCGGTCTGGAAGGCGACATGGAACAGCACAAGACCCATCGTCGTGTCGTAGAGACCGGCGCGCAGCGTCATGTCGCGAACCGGAACCATCAGGATCTGGAACGGAATGAAGTTCCCGGCAACGAACATGAAGAACAGCAGCAGGTTGGCCTTGAATTTGTAGACCGCCAGCGCAAAGCCGGTGAGGCAGGATAGCGCAACAGCGCCGATCACTGTGGGGATCGTGACCTTGAACGAGTTCAGAATATAGAGGCCGATGGGTGAATCCCGGAAAACGGCGGTGTAGTTTTCGACGCCTGCGAAGCCCGAGGGAATGCCGAAATAATTGCCCGCCGCAAAATCGCCGGCCGGTCTGACGGAGGTGATGGCAACGCCGATCAGTGGCAGAAGCCACAGAATGAGCGCGATGGGCAGCAGGATTTTGTAGCCCCTCTGAATGAAAGGCGATGTGTTCTGAATGGGTGCCGGGAACATCAGGAATTCCTTTCCTGGCTCAGCATGCGCACGATGAAGAGCGTGATGAAGATCATCATGATGAGGAACAGGACAACGGCGATGGCTGCGCCATAACCCATTCGGAAGCCGTATTCCGAAAGCGCCTGTTCATACATGAAATAGGACAGCACCGAACTCGAACCGTAGGGCCCACCAGCCGTCATGACCGACACGAGGTCGAAGGAGCGTAGCGAGCCGATGACGGTGACGACCATGGCGATGAAGGTCGCGGGTGCCAGTTGCGGCAGAATGATGTTCCACAGCAGCTTGAAACCCTTGGCGCCATCCATGCGCGCGGCTTCCACCTGCTCCGGGTTGATGTTGTTGAGGCCGGTCAGATAGAGGATCATGCAATAGGCGGTCTGCGGCCATAATCCCGCGACGATGATGCCATAGGTCACGAAGCGTTCGTCCGCCAGGATCGCGATCTGCTCGCCCGTCACCCATTCCAGCAGCTTGGAGAACAGTCCGAAATCCGGCGCATAGAACCATGTGAACATGAGCCCGACAACGACCTGGCTAATGACGAAGGGGAAGAAGAACAGAGATTTATAGAGCCGGATGCCACGAACATTCTGGTTCAGGAACAGAGCGACAGCCAGTCCTGCTGGAATGGACAGGAGATAAAGCACCAGCCAGATGATGTTGTTCTTCAAAGAGACGTAGAAAGTATCGTCTTGAAGCAGCTCGGCATAATTGCCGAAGCCCACCCAATTCATTGTGCCCATTCCGTCCCAGTCGTGAAAACTGATCCAGATCGACTCAAAGATGGGCACAAGAACATAGATGACGAACATCAGCAGGCCTGGGGCTAGAAACAGCCAGGGCGCCAGTTTTTGCTGATTGCGCTTCCAGAAACTGGGCGATGGTGAAACGGCGTTGCTCACGGCGGCACCTTTTGGAAATATACATATAAAATAGCAGCCGGGTACCTGGGCGATGCCGCTGACGGCACCCGGCGCTGGGAGGAACGGGTCTTATTTGTAGACGCGGGCGCGGATTTTTTCGAGGCGCGCCAGAATGGCGTCGATCTTGTCAGGCTTGACCATGAATTCCTGGAAGCCTTCCATACCGGCCTTGGCCATTTCCGCCTGCGCATCGCGATCATAGAACTGTGCAATTGCGGTGGCCTTGGACAACATGTCGAAGCCTGCCTCGAGGAACGGGTCCGTTGGCTTCTCCGCCTTGTTGTTGACGGGCAGCTGCCCCATCGTTGCGTTCATTTTCGTCTGCGCTTCAGGAGACGCGACATAGGCGAGGAATTTCTTCGCATCGTCCTTGTTCTTCGCGCCCTTTGGAATGTGGAACGTGTCGGTCGGTGCTTCCTCCGCAATCGGAAGACCCTTGGTAATTTCCGGGAAGGGCATGAAGCCGATCTGTTCTTCCTTCAGCCCGCCATTCTTGAAGGTGGCAACCGCGAAATTGCCCATCAGATACATGGCGGCCTTGCCCTGTACGAGCTGTGGAACGGCGTCCTGCCAGTCGATGGCGGCGTGGTTTTCGATAAAGTAGCCCGGCTTGACCAGCTCTGCCCACTTCTCGAACACGGCTTTGACGCGCGGGTCCGTATAGGGAACCTTGCCCGATGTCAGTTGCATATGGAAATCATAGCCGTTGACGCGTAGGTCGAGATAATCGAACCAGCCAGCGGTTGGCCACAATGCCTTGGTGCCGATGGTGAACGGCGTGATACCAGCATCTTTCAGCTTCTTGGAAGCGGCCAGAAGCTCATCCCAGGTCTTTGGTGGGGTGATGCTCTGGCTCTGGAAGATGTCTTTGCGGTAATAAATGCCCCACTGGTAGTAGGTGTAGGGAACGCCCCACTTCTTGCCGTCGATTGTCATGGACGGGGAGGCGGACTTCAACTGATCTTCGAGACCGTTTGCGGTCCACACATCGGTCACGTCTTCGAAAAGACCAGCCTTGACGAAAGGCTCCATGCGATTGCCGGCATACCAGGCAACGACATCCGGCGCATCGGCGGTCAGGAAGTTGCGGATGGCGGACTTGTAGCCCTCGTGGTCGAAGTTGTTCCACTTGACCGTTACGTCAGGATTGGCCTTCTGGAAGTCGGCAATCAGCTCTTCCATTGCCTTCTTTGGCACCGGATCAGAGTGGTCGGAATTGATGGTGATTTCGCCTGCAAAGGCAGATGAAAAGAGCGCTGCCGAAAAGGCAACTCCGCTGAGGCTTTTTAAAAGGGTCATGTTTTCCTCCCTATGACCGTGACACGTCGCCGTGGAGACTGTGAACGATAAGCACGCCCTCCCAAGCCAAATCCAAGTTCAGCTTGAACATCTGACCGAAACCCGCAATAAGCTACCGAAATTTCGGATATTTTCTCTAGGATCCTAAGATTATGGTCTCCATACAGCACGCTCGACGCGACGAATCCGTACCGGTACATCCAGAGCACGATCCGCGACATCCGCTGGTTGTCTTCGGCGATCACCGTTTTTGCGCTGGCGAAGCCTCTCTGGTGCAGGTCATGGCCGGGCCGCATATGCACAGCCAGGTGGAGCTGAATTTCGTGCTGGAGGGCCAAATGACCTACTGGTTCGACGGGCGTGAGCTTTCTCTCGGCAAGGGGCGGCTGTGCCTGTTCTGGGGCATGATCCCGCATCAGGTAATCGCGCGTGCGGAGGGTACGTCCTTCATCTGTCTTTATATACCGATGTCGTTTTTTCTGGGTCTCGCCAGCCTGACGCGTTTTCGTGATGCGGTGTTTCGTGGCGCCATGATCGAGGCCATCGCGTTACGTTCTTACGATCACGACATATTCCAGCGCTGGCGTGACGAGTTGCGTTCCGGTGACGAGGGGCTCATCGAGATCGTGCGCAATGAATTGAGCGCACGTGTACTGCGCATCGAACGCGATGGCTGGCGTGACCTGCGCGAGGAGGGCTCGGCCATCGCGAGCCTTGGCGCCAATGACAGCGAACGCATGGAGCACGTTGAGGGCATGCTCCGCTATATCGCCGAGAATGCCCTCAACGAAATCTCTTCAGAAGACGTCGGTCGCAATGCGGGGCTTCATCCCAACTATGCCATGTCCGTGTTCAAGCGTGCCGTCGGCATGACCATCAACCAAGCCATCATCCGTCACCGCCTCGACACGGCCCAGTCGCTGTTGATCGCAACGGACATGCCCATCACCGATGTCGCTTTCGAATCCGGTTTCGGCTCCGTATCGCGTTTTTACCAGGCCTTTTCCGAACGATTTGCCATGCGACCGAAACAATACCGTGCGAGCATGCGCAGCAACGCGTGATGGAAACACTACCCCCGTCGTAAAACGGCAAAGCCGTGGCCGCCTGTTACCTCCGTAGCATCGATGCCGTCGCTGAGATCGAACGCCTTACCTGTCAGCACATCAACATACCTGCTGTTCGCTAAGCTTGACGGGAGATGGATATGCGCAGCGTTCCCGAGAGAATGGGCGTTTGTGATTGCGGTCATGGCGAGCCGGGGGACGATGACGATAACGGCGGCGTTCTTCGTCGATCTGGCAAAGGCGACCAGATGCGAAGCGCTCTGACCGGTTACGTCGAGCGGCAGGTAATCGCCTTTTAGGAAGAGATCAGATGCTTGGCTCCGCAACGCCAGAAGCAGTTTGATAATGTGTTGTTTCACCTTCGGTTCGCAGGGATCTTCCACTTCATTCAGATTGTCCGGAAGTGCTGATAACTGAGCCGACAATGCTTCGAAGTCCGGTTCGCGGCGGTTGTCGGGGTCGACAAGGCTGAGATCGAAACCCTCGCAGCCCTGATAGATGTCGGGGACCCCCGGGGCGGTGAGTTTTATGACGGTTTGCGCAAGGCTGTTCGATGAACCGGCCTTGATAAACGGCTCAAGCGTCTGTGTGAAATCGTTGAGGAAGACATGATTGTCTGGAGACAAAAGATTGCGGGCGTAATTCAGAACGGCGTCTTCATAGAGTTCGTTGCTGTCTCCCCAGTTCGTACGCAATTTTGCCTCGCGCAGCGCCTTTTCCACATAGGGAATGAAGCGTGCTTCGAGAGCGTTCAAACCGACGCTGTCGGTGGGCTGTAAAGTGTGAGGCCAGGCACCAGCCAGGGCCTGGTACAGCATCCACTCGATGAGGGGTTCAGGAGCCACGCCGTCATTGATCGTTGTCCTGAAAGGGGCGTTCAGATCGCACCAGCGCTTCACACAGCTATGCCAGAGGTCAGGGGCTTCGCTGATCGCGTAAAGTCGCGCGCGCGCGTCTTCTCCGCGTTTTGTGTCATGCGTGGATGTTGTGGACAGCGCATCCGGCTGCGTTTCCAACCGGTGTTTCATTTCCGCGTGGAAGCGGTCAACCGAATAGACCCTTGGCAAGGGCTCTGCGCCGACCTCGTTGAGTGCCAGTGCCATGTTCTGCCGGTAAAACAGCGTGTCCTCGACAGATTTCGCCATCAGCGGGCCAGTCAGTTGCTGGAAACGGGTTCTGAGTTCCGAAGATTTGCCGGTTTGGTCCGATATTTGACCGGTGAGGATATTTTGCAGCCTGTGGAGGGCATCCGGATCGGGGGCAAATTCGCTTTTTTCAATGCTATCCACGACATCTGCCAGAACGCTTTGGCTTTCCTCCGACATGCCCGCAGGTGTGCCATAGGTTCGGTAAACGGGGAACGAGACGACGAGTTCGCGCAGGGCGCAACGCACATCCCCTTCATTCACCTCCGCCGATGCGCTCTGCGCGGCGAGGATGTCCATGGCCAAGCGCAGCAGCGTCGAAAACTCTCCGGCAAAATTCTTATCGACCATCAGGAGTTTTGCCGAGCGGAGTTCGTCTGTGACATCAAGCGGCTTGCCGATGGTGATTTCATACGCGCTGCGTAAATTTGACAGCGTGTCGCCATCCACGAAGACATCGCTCAATGCGGCAATAAATTCGTAGCCCGTCGTTCCCGATACGGGCCATTCCGACGGCAACGTTTCGCCTTCACCCAGAATCTTTTCGACCGTGAGGTAGCAGTCGGGGCCAACGTCCTTGCGCAGGCGCTCCAAATACTCATTCGGATCGGCCAGACCATCAACGTGGTCGATGCGCAGACCGTCGACGTCTCCGTTGCGAACCAGTTCGAAAATCAGTTGGTGCGAGTCCTCGTAAACGGATGCATCTTCGATCCGTACGCCCGCCAGCCCCGTGACCTCGAAGAACCGTCGATACGATAGCGCGCTGCTGGCATCGCGCCAATTCATCAATCTGTATGGCTGCGCGTCGTGCAGTTGGGAAATCAGGGCCTTGTCCGACGTATGGACGATTTGCGCTTGCCGCCCCACATAGGACGCGACCGAAAGAGGATAATGGGTCTCATAGCAGCGCAGTGCTGGTTTGCCTGTAGCAGTGTCGAGCTCGATCGATATGTCGCCAGCCTCCAGCACCTGATCGAAATCCTCGCCGAGCACCGGCAGGGTCAGGCGGCGGCTCCAGTCGATGTCGAAGTGCCGCGCGTAGGCACTTTGCTCGCCATGTTCGACGACATCTGCCCACCAGGGGTTTTCTAAGGATGCCGCCATATGGTTGGGTACGATATCGAGGATGAGGCCAATCTCGACAGCCTTCAGCGCCTTCACCAGCCGGTCAAACCCCGCCCGTCCACCAATGGCCGGATCGATCTCGTTGGCATCGGTCACGTCGTAGCCATGCGTTGAACCACTGGTGGCGGTGAAGATCGGCGAGGCGTAGAGATGGCTGATACCCAGTTGTTTGAGATAGGGCACGATCGCTGCTGCGCGATCGAAGGTCATGCCGTTGCGAAACTGAAGACGATAGGTGGCTGTGGGAATGGTCATGCGGGGCTTCCAGTGGGACTATGAGTCCGAAACCGTAACGCAACGATCTGGTTCCACGTGAGGAGACGGAGATTGGCGTAATCTGTCGCAAAGAAGCTTACGCACCTGTTGAACTTTTTTCTCACGTCACAGTTAAATCCATAGTCCCAGCTCTATTAGAGGCGCCAGATTTTTGTCAGAAAATTTTGATTTCGGGCCACTCATTCTCAACAACGCAACGCTTTTCCGCATTTGGGCACCGCTGCAACCCAGCATGATGTTGCAGCTTGAAACCGGCGAGCAGCATGTGATGCAGGCTGTCGATGGCGGATGGCACCATTGCCAGCTGCCCAGCGTGGGTGCTGGCGCGCAGTATCGTTTCAAGCAGCCGGATGGTCTCACCGTTCCTGACCCGGCGTCGCGGTTTCAGCCCCAGGATGTGCACGGCCCGAGCGAAGTCGTTGATCTCAACGGCTACATCTGGAAAACCGGAGAATGGTCCGGTCGCCCTTGGGAAGAGATGGTCATTTATGAACTGCACCTTGGCACGTTCACACAGGACGGCAGTTTTCTGGCGGCCATCGATAAGCTTGATCATCTGCAGACGCTGGGCGTGACCGCCATCCAGTTGATGCCGCTCAGTGATTTTCCCGGTCGGTACGGCTGGGGCTATGACGGTGTCCTACCCTATGCCCCGGACAGCAGCTACGGTCGCCCGGAAGATCTGATGGCGCTGGTGGACGCAGCCCATGAACGGGGCCTCTGCGTGTTTCTGGACGTGGTCTATAATCACTTCGGGCCCGATGGCAATTACATGCCGAACTATGCGCCGCTGTTTACCGATCACCACATGACGCCGTGGGGCAAGGGCATCAATTACGACGACAAGGGTGGCAAGCCTATCCGGGAATTCGTGATTCAGAACGCGATCTACTGGATCACGCAGTTCCGGCTGGATGGCCTGCGGCTGGATGCCGTCCACGCGATCAAGGACGATAGCGAAGAGCACGTGCTTCACGAGCTGTCCAGACGTGTGAGACAGGCGGCCGGGTCTCGACACGTTCATCTGATTGTTGAAAACGAGGATAACAACAGTGATCTTCTGGCGCGGGAGGATGGCGGCGGCGCGAAGCATTTCACCGCGCAATGGAACGACGACATCCACCATGTGCTGCACATCGCGGCAACCGGTGAAACCTTCGGCTACTATCAGGACTATGTTGGAGACGAGGACAATCTCGGTCGTGCCTTGGCGGAAGGTTTTGTGTTTCAGGGCCAGCACATGCCCTATCGCGGCGAAGAGCGTGGCAAATCCACACGCAACTTACCGCCGACGGCTTTCATCTCCTTCACCCAAAACCACGACCAGGTTGGAAACCGGGCAAATGGCGACAGAATGTCGTCCTATACGGCGCCTGAACCGCTCAAGGCCATCGCGGCGGTCTGCCTTCTGGCACCGCAAATCCCGATGCTCTTCATGGGTGAGGAATGGGGCGCTCAGGAGCCTTTTCCGTTTTTCTGCGAATTCGATGACGAACTGAACGAGAAGGTGCGCAAGGGTAGACGTGAAGAACTATCCCGCCTGCCGGGTTTCGATGGCGACAACGTCTCCGACCCCGTCGCGTACGAAACCTTCGCCTCCGCAAAGCTGGATTGGTCTCGAGCCGAGAGCCGCGACGGTGCAGAGATGCTTGCGTTCTATCGCTCGTTGATCGATATCCGGCACCGGCACGTCGTCCCGTTGCTGAAAGCGATGCATCTGGGTCCAGGCACGTTCCAGACTGAGAGTGGTGTCGTCACAGCGGTGTGGACGTCGGCGGATGGCGCGGAGCTCCGGCTCGTCGCAAATCTGTCTGGCGTCCAAGCAGCGGCCAGAGATATCCCGGAAGACAGCCACCGGATTTTCACCTCTGGTCAGACGGAAGATTTGAACCTCGGTCCTTGGTCGGTCATCTGGAGCCTGCGCCACCGAAACTGATCGGTTAGGCCAAAGCCTCGTTGCGGCTTTCAGCATCGATCAACCAGACGCTGAAAGCTGCCAGGAGCAACAGGCCTGAGATCACGCCAAGTGCCAGCCCGAAGCTGGACGCCATAACCGGCGCCACGATGGATGGCGCCAGAAGTCCGCCAAAGCGGGCGATCGAACCCGCCGTGCCCATGCCGCTTGCCCGCAGGCTTGTCGGGTAGATTTCCGGGGTGAAAGCATAGATCGCGCCCCACGTGCCAAGCAACGCAAAGCTCATGAGCAAAGATGCTGCCACGACGATTTCGACGCTTTGTCCCAGGCCATAGGCAAGTGTGCCTGCCGCACTCAGAAACAGAAAACCGATCAAGGTCGGCCTGCGCCCCCATCGCTCGACGCCGTAAGCTGCAAGCGCATAACCGGGGAGTTGTGCAATCGCCAGAATGACGAGGAACACCTGACCGCGCATGAAGCCGAAGCCGTCGCTTGCCAGTTTGACCGGAAGGTAGACGAAAACACCGTAGTAGGAAATCGAGATCAGCATCCATGCCAGCATCAAAAAAACCGTACGGCGGCGTAGCTCGGGCGACAAAAGGGCGCCGATGGATTTGCGTTCAGGACTTTGGGGCAGAAGCGGTGGAATATCGTCGGCGGCGCCGTTGGTTCTGGCAACCCGCCGAAGCACGTCTCTTGCTTCTTCCGAGCGACCCTGGCGATTGAGATAAAGAGGCGATTCCGGGACATATAACCGTAATGCGATGCCGATCAGCGCTGGCAATCCCGTGACGAAAAAGATCGTTCGCCATGCTTCGCCTCCTTGGCTTCCAGCGACGAGCGCCAGTACTGCAAGTGCGACGGTGCCGATGGCCCAGAAACCTTCCAGCAACACAAGCCAGCGTCCACGCCGATCCGTGGGCAGGAATTCCGCCATCATGGCATAGTCGACAGGCAGGGTTCCGCCCACACCCACGCCGGTCAGAAACCGCGCGACATAGAGCCACTGGAGGTCTGGGGCAAAAGCCGAGGCCACACCGAACACGGCGTCGAGGATGATGGCTGCAAACAGAACCGGGCGTCGACCGATGCGGTCGGCAAGTCGTCCGAAGACGAAGGCGCCAATCAACATACCCAGAAAGAAGATCGTTCCGGTCTGAAGCGCCTCCGGTACGGTGATGCCAAAACTTTTGGCGATGGAAGGCGCGGTGAAGCCGATGGCCAGAACCTGCATTGCGTCCGCCGCCCAGACGAGACCAAAGATGACGAAGAGCCGACGCTGGAACGTCCCGACACCAGCCATCTTCACGCCCTGCTCAATCGAAATGGGTGATTGCACGTGTGCTACTCGTCTTGTTTCGAGGGTTGGTCCTGATCGGACAACAGAGGCACCGAACCTGACCTGTCGCTTGGCCGGTGTCCAGTCCTTTTCATGGTCCCAGAAACGAAAAAAAGCCCCAGGACAACATCGTCCTGGGGCTTCCGTTTCAGGAAGGCGAGATTACACGGCCTTATCCATCTTGAAGTCCGTATTCGCGGCCTCTTCCGGCTTGTGCTGGATGAGCGGGCGGTTGCCTGCGAGTTTGCGGACCAACACGTAGAACACCGGCGTCATGAAGATACCGAAGATCGTGACGCCGATCATACCTGAGAACACCGCGACACCCATGGCTGAGCGCATTTCTGCACCGGCACCCGTGGAAATAACCAACGGCACCACACCCATGATGAAGGCAAGCGACGTCATCAGGATCGGGCGCAGGCGAAGACGGCTCGCCTCGATGGCGGCGGCAACAGGCGTTCTCCCCTCGAACTCCAGTTCGCGGGCGAACTCCACGATCAGGATCGCGTTTTTCGCCGAGAGACCGACAAGGACGATGAGGCCAATCTGGGTGAAGATGTTGTTGTCACCTCCCGTCAGCCAGACGCCGGTCATCGCAGCCAAGACACCCATCGGTACGATCATGATGATCGCAAGCGGCAGGGTCAGACTTTCATACTGCGCAGCCAGCACCAGATAGACCAGCAGCAGAGCCAGCGGGAAGACCAGGAAACCCGAGCTTCCGGCAAGGATCTGCTGATAGGTCAGATCTGTCCACTCGTAAGCGATGCCGGATGGCAGCGTTTCGTTGGCGATGCGTTCGATGGCGGCCTGTGCCTCGCCGGTCGAGAAACCGGGAGCCGGACCACCATTGATATCGGCCGACAGGAAGCCGTTGTAACGCGTGGTGCGTTCCGGCCCCGTCGTGGCGTCCACCTTCAAAAGTGCGGACAGCGGTATCATCTGGCCATTGCTCGAGCGCACCTTCAACTGGCCGATATCGTCTGCCTGCGCACGGAACTTCGCATCAGCCTGCACCCGCACACTATAGGTGCGGCCAAAGGCGTTGAAGTCGTTGACGTACAGCGAGCCGAGATAGATCTGCAACGTCTCGAACACGTCCGTTACGGACACACCCAGTTGCTCTGCCTTTGCGCGATCGAGATCGGCGTAAAGCTGGGGCACATTGATCTGGAAGCTGGAGAACAGACCTGCCAATTCCGGTGTCTGATAGGCTTTGGCAAGGAAGGCCTTGTTCACTTCATCCAGCACCTGATAGCCGAAGCCGGCGCGGTCCTCGATCTGCATCTTGAATCCGCCGGTTGTGCCGAGACCATTGACCGGTGGTGGCGGGAACATGGCGATGAAGGCATCCTGAACGGCACCGAATTTCTGGTTGAGCGCCATGGCAATGGCACCGCCAGACAATTCAGGTGTGGTTCGCTCTTCGAACGGGCTGAGAGCCACGAAGACCACGCCTGCATTGGAGCTGTTGGTGAAGCCGTTGATGGACAGGCCCGGAAACGCAATCGCATGTTCGACGCCCGGTTGTTTCATGGCGATATCGCTCATGCGCTTGATGACATCTTCCGTACGATCAAGACTGGCGGCATCCGGCAATTGCGCAAAGCCGATCAGATATTGCTTGTCCTGGGCGGGCACAAAGCCGCCTGGAACCGCATTGAACATGCCGTAGGTCGCGCCGGCGAGAACCACATAGACGATCATCACGATGCTCTTGCGGTTGAGCAATCCGCCGACACTTTTACCGTAGCCATTCGAGGCTGCACCAAAGGCGCGATTGAAGCCACGGAAGAAGCCGCCAAGCACCTTGTCCATGCCACGCGTCAGCCAATCCTTCGGCGCGTCGTGGCCTTTCAGCAGCAGAGCTGCCAGGGCTGGAGACAGTGTCAACGAGTTGATGGCCGAGATGACTGTGGAAATCGCAATGGTCAACGCGAACTGGCGGTAGAACTGACCCGACAGGCCGGAGATGAAGGCAAGCGGCACGAACACCGCAACCAGCACCAGTGCGATGGCGATGATGGGGCCTGACACTTCCTTCATGGCGCGGTAGGTCGCGTCCCGGGGAGACAAGCCGTTTTCGATGTTTCGTTCGACGTTTTCCACCACCACGATAGCATCATCCACGACGATGCCGATGGCCAGCACGAGCCCGAAAAGGCTGAGCGCGTTGATCGAAAAGCCGAAGACATACATCACCGCGAATGTACCGATGATCGACACAGGCACGGCAATCAGCGGAATGATCGAGGCACGCCAGGTCTGGAGGAAGAGGATGACGACGATGACGACAAGCGCGATAGCTTCCAGCAGGGTGTCGATGACCTTGTCGATGGAGGCGCGGACAAACTGCGTCGTATCGTAGACGATCTCGTACTTCACGCCCTGTGGCATTGCCTTCTGCAAGTCCTGCATGGTGGCAGACACCTGATCGGAAATTGTGATGGCGTTGGACCCTGGGGCCTGGAAGACGGGAATGGCAACGGCGGATTCGCCGTCCAGCAGCGAACGCAGAGCATAATCGGCGGCACCAAGTTCAACGCGAGCAACGTCACGCAGGCGGGTGATTTCGCCGTTCGTGCCGCTTTTCACGATGATGTTGCCGAACTCTTCCGGGGTGGAAAGGCGGCCCTGGGCGTTGACGTTGAGCTGAAGATCGACGCCGGTCAGGCTTGGCGAGGCACCGATGGTGCCAGCTGCGGCCTGGACGTTCTGTTCGCGAATGGCATTGCTGATATCGCTGGCAGCCAGATTGTGTTCGGCAGCCTTCTGCGGATCGATCCAGACCCGCATGGAATAATCGCCTGCGCCGAAGATCTGCACCTGTCCCACACCCTCGATGCGCGCCAAGCGGTCCTTGATGTTGAGCACGGCGTAGTTGCGCAGATATGTCAGGTCATACCGGTTGCCGGGTGACACCAGATGCACGACCATCATCAGGTCGGGCGAGCTCTTGACGGTGGATACGCCAAGACTTCTGACCTCGGCAGGCAGGCGAGGCTCGGCTTGCGAAACGCGGTTCTGAACGAGCTGCTGGGCCTTGTCGGGATCGGTGCCCAGTTTGAACGTCACCGTCAATGTCATGACGCCGTCGGATGTCGCCTGGCTGGACATGTAAAGCATGTCTTCGACGCCGTTGATCTGTTCTTCCAGTGGCGTGGCAACCGTTTCGGCGATGACCTTCGGGTTGGCGCCGGGATAGGTTGCGCGCACGACGATGGATGGCGGCACGACATCCGGATACTCGGAAATCGGCAAAGCGCGCATGCCGATGAGGCCCGCCACGACGATGAGGACCGATAGGACGCCAGCGAAAACCGGCCGGTCTACAAAAAATCTGGAGATGTTCATGAGGTAGCCCTCTCCGGGTGAATTCTGGATACAGAAAACCACGCCAGTGGCAAATCGCCACCGGCAGGTCTTCTTTTTCTGTTCTGATCAATGGATCGGCGGGCCGTTGGGAGCTGGTCCGCCGGAATGTTTACTGCGATATCGCGACTTTTTCTTCCATCTGTGGGGCAACGATGGCGCCTGGGCGGATGCGCTGAAGACCGTTGACGACGATCTTGTCTCCAGCAGCTAGGCCGCTTTCAACCACGCGCAAACCATCCGCAGACGGGCCGGGCTTGATCTGCCGGTAGTTCACCTTGTTGTCACCATCCACCACGAACACGAATTTCTTGTCCTGATCGGTGCCGATGGCGCGATCGGTGATGACGATGCGGTTTTCCGACTTCGGCTCACCCATGCGGACCCGCACGAACTGGCCGGGGATCAGATGTCCATCCGTGTTGGCGAACACGGCGCGGACACCAATAGTGCCGCTTGCGCTATCGACCTGATTGTCGACGAGATGCAACGTGCCCTTGATCGGCGTTCCCTCGTCGGCCAGCGTGCCGACCTCGACGGGGATCTGCTCCAGAGCCTGAAGCGCGCCATCGGAAACCGGAAGCTGCGACAAAGCCTTCGCCACCATCTCTTCGCTGGCGTTGAAGCTCGCATAGATCGGGTCGACGGAAACGAGTGTCGTCAATGCCGGCGATGCCGAACCGGCAGCGACAAGGTTGCCGACGGTGATTTCAAGCTTGCCGACGCGGCCCGATACCGGCGCGCGAAGTTCGGTATAGCTCAGGTCGAGCTGGGCCGTCGTCAGCGCGGCCCGCGCTGCCCGCGCTTGCGCTTCGGCATCGGCAACATTGCTTTGGCGCTGGTCGAAGTCGCTTTGCGAGATCGTGCGATTGTCGGACATTCTGCGACCGCGCTCAAGCTCTGTTCTGGCCAGGCTCACCTTTGCTTCAGCAGAGGCGACCTGCGCTTCGGCACCGGCGACCGTGGCTTGATAGGGTGCAGGATCGATTGTGAAGAGGGCGTCGCCAGCCTTTACCAGCGCGCCTTCGCGGAAGTGAACGGCCTGGATCTGACCTGCAACGCGCGACCGGATCTGAACCCGCTCGACAGCTTCAAGACGACCGGAAAACTGTTCCCAGTGGGTAATGTCACGGCTTTCAACAACCGCGACGGTGACCGGAATAGCCGGTGCCTGCGCCTGCGCTGATGCCGCCACGGCACCGGTTGACATGGGAAGGTCGAATAAAAATGCCGCCGCTGCAACGGACACGGCAAGGCCTAAGCCAGCACCCGCAAGGGCACGGCGCTTGTTCTTGAGCGTCATGGGTGTCTCCTTGGCTCCACCGGGAGCCGGTCAGTTATGTCGAAAAATACTACTGCTTCAGGTCTTGAACGAAATCCGTAAACTCGGTGCAAACAGCCGAAAGCCACTTGCCACCTCCACCACGATAAAGCCCCGTCCAGCCGGAACCGGTCGGGAAAACATGTTGCCGAACCTGAACCCCCGCTTCGCTCAAACGACCGGCATAATCCACGGTCTCGTCGCGCAGAGGGTCGTCCTCGGCTGTAAATATCAATGCCGGTGCCACGTGGTTGAGCCGCGTACACTGGCACGGTGCTGCATAGGGGTGGGCAAACCCACAGGCCTTTGCCAGATAGTGGCTCCAGCCCTCGGCCCAGCGTTGCCGCATGCCAATCTTGTCGGCATCACGAAAAGACGTGGACGCCATCTGTGGGTCGATCATCGGCGATAGCAAAATCTGCCCCGCCAATTTTCCAGGCATTCGATCGCGCGCCTTCAGCGCCAAACCCGCCGCCACATTGCCGCCAGCCTCTTCACCCGCCACGAACAAGAGCGATTTCGCGCTGCCATAATCCTTGCGGTTGTTGCTCAGGCGATCCAGTGCTTCGAATGCACAATCGATCACAGCTGGAAACTCGTTGTCCGAAGAGGTGCTGTAATCCGCTTCGATCACCACGGCACCTCTGTCCGCCAGCGCTCTTGCCACCGGCAACTCCGCGCACTGACCGCCTTGCTCCAGAAACGAGCCGCCACGCAGGTACAAGACCAGCGGCGGGGCGCGGTTTTCGCCTTCGCCCTTGTAGACACGAACCGACAGAGGTGGCTGGCTGGTGCCGCTGCTCTCCATGGTGTGCCACTGCGTGTTCATTGCATTTCCTCAGCAGGTTTTAAAAAAGGACCTGCTCTTGCAGTCATTTCTGAATTAGGTATGATTGTTCGGAAGAGTTCGCGCAAGCGTGCAAAAATGAAAACACTATTCCAAAATTATGGATAATATGGATCGGAGACGGCGCGGATGGATCAGCTTTCGGCAATGCGCGTCTTTGCGCGGGTGGTGGAAACCGGTAATTTTACACGCGCCGCCAGTGCGTTGGATATGCCGAAAACCACTGTTACCAATATGATCCAGGCGCTCGAAGCGCATTTGCGCACGACGCTTATCAATCGTACCACGCGTAGGGTCATGGTGACGACCGACGGTGCGTTGTATTATGAACGTGCCATCCAGATCCTATCCGAAGTCGATGAACTGGATGCAAGCCTGTCCAATGCTAATGTCCAACCATCGGGCCGTCTTCGCGTCGAGATGGCGGGCGCGTTTGCCGATAACATCATCATACCCAACCTGTGCGATTTCCATGAACGCTTCCCGCTCATCCGGCTCGATATCGGTGTGGGC
This sequence comes from Agrobacterium sp. rho-8.1, assembly GCF_033957725.1. NCBI lineage: Bacteria > Pseudomonadati > Pseudomonadota > Alphaproteobacteria > Hyphomicrobiales > Rhizobiaceae > Agrobacterium > Agrobacterium sp. rho-8.1. The sequence continues at coordinate 36,913 of NZ_CP192789.1, read as the reverse complement.
GACAGGCTGGTGGACTACATTGCGGAAAATGTGGACTGCGCCCTACGCGTAGGAACACCGCGCGACCAGTCGCTGATTGCTCGCAAGGTCTCCGAACTCGATCTCGTGACATGCGCCTCGCCGCTTTACATCGAACGATTCGGTATGCCGCTTGAACCTGAAGAGCTGGAGGGTGACCATTATAGTGTCGGCTATCTCAACGCCACCACCGGACACATCATGACCTTCGCCTTTGACAACGGCGCACGCTCCGTGGAGGTGAATCCGCGGTACATCGTGTCGGCCAATGACAGCCGTACTTATCAGAACGCAGTTCTGGCCGGAATGGGCATCGGCCAACTCGCCCCCTTTGCCATCCGGGACGAGTTGGCCAAAGGCAACCTCGTGCGTGTTCTGCCGGAATGGAAGCAGGAGCCGATGCCGATCTATATCGTTTACCCGCAAACGAAACACGTCACAAACAAGGTCCGTGTCTTCGTTGACTGGCTGGCAAAGCTTCTGCACAAAAGCTCTTTGGGAGCGATGTGAGGGCGAGGGCGGGGTAAATCAGGCGGTAAAACCGTTGACCTTCCGAAAGATCCTGTCGACCATTTTTTCCGGCATGAAGCGGCGCAGCGTCCGAACCTGGGCCGACTGCTTGCCTGCGGAATAGCGTAGCTTCGGAGTTTTGGCCAAGGCGGCCTTGACCACAGTATCTGCAACGACCTGTGGATCATCACCCTTTTCGACCCAGGTGCGCATCAGGTTTTCGCTCCGCAGCCGCTCTGCTTCGTAAACGGGCAGGGGTTGGTCCACGCGCGTCAGATTTTCTTCAAAAGCGGTGCGGGTCACGCCGGGCTCGACCAGCACGACGCGGACGCCGAACGCGCGCATCTCATGATCGATGGATTCCGAATAACCTTCGATGGCATGCTTGGTCGAGGCATAGTAGGCATTGTAGGGCGAGGGTATGAGGCCAAGGATTGAGCTCATGTTGATGATGCGGCCGCTCTTTTGCTTGCGCATGATCGGAACAACAGCGTTCACGACACGGGCAACACCAAAGACGTTGACGTCGAAAAGACGCTTGGCCTGCTCGATGGATGATTCCTCTGCGCCGCCCAGAAGGCCGATACCGGCATTGTTGACGACGAGGTCGATGCGACCGGTTTGAGCGATAATGGCGTCGACCGCGCTTTTCACCGACGCGTCGTCCGTCACATCACAAACCAGCATGGTGAAGCCTTGCCCTCCTGCCGCCGGTTTCCGGCTCGTGCCGAACACGTGGTATCCGGCCTTGACCAGCGCCAGTGCTGTGACAAGTCCGATGCCGGACGAGGCGCCGGTAACGAGCGCTGTGCCCTTATCTCTGTTGCTCATTTTGTTTGCTTTCATTGTGTGTGGATCATTCAGTAAAAGTGTGTTACTATCTTTTTGATACCTTGTCACTATCGAAAAGATATTAAATGGAAAAAAACGCCAATCCTCTTTGCCCGGTCGCACGCGCCCTTCAATCTGTCGGCGATTCATGGAGCATTCTCGTTTTGCGAGATGCTCATACGGGCCTCACCCGCTTTGACCAATTCAGGAAGAGCCTCGGTATTGCCCCGACTATGCTGACAAAGCGTTTAAAGGCTTTGACGGAGGACGGGCTTTTGGAAAAACGCCTCTATTCCGAACATCCACCTCGTGAAGAATACGTTTTGACCGAAGCAGGCCGTGATTTTCTGCCGGTGCTGATGATGATCGGCGGGTGGGCTCAACGCCACTGCGGCGGTGGCGTCGCGCGCTATGTCGATGAAGAGACAGGCGCCGATATTAGACCGCTCGCAATAGATGCCGTCACCGGCGTGGAACTCGGAAAGCGCAAGATGCGGACAAGTCAAGACGGTCGATGGCTGATCGGACCAAGGGTACGGGATGAGGTGCCTTCGTAAAAGAAGCCCGGCATACAGCCGGGCTGGTGTAACTGCGGGCGATTATTTCGCAGGGTATCGTGTTCCGGGTGTCGTCGTTGTCGCCGAACTCTGCGCAATCTGGGTGTTGGCAGCGCAATTCGCGTCGTTCGTATCGCCATCCGGCTGCGATCCGGTGGCGCCGGTGCCGGTTCTCTATGCCTCGGCAAGCGATAGGAAGTCTAGCGATGCTTCCAGCCGCCATGGGCCACCAAGATATGCCCACAGATCGAAGCCGACCACCCGCAGCCGGCTTGGTTCGAAATCTTGTTTCAGTTCGTGAAACAGCGTATCTGCCGCTGTTTTTGACACTTTGTTCTGAACGGTGATGTGCGGTCGCCATGGCTGTGTGTCCTGCGGGTTCAGCCAATGGGAAAAATTGCTTTTCAGTTGGCCTCTGGTGGCCTGAAGCTCCGCACTGTCAATGGTGAAGGCGACACCGAACCCCAGATGTCGAACGCCGTTGACGTTGGCCTCGATCTGTCTCGTAGACGCCGCAACCGTTCTCAGGACATCCGTAATGGCGTCTATATGTTCACCGGGCAGCCGGTGAAACATGGTGACATGCGCGTGGAGGAAATTTCTGTCCGGTGGAAAATGCTGCGCGCGAAGTGCCGCGAATGGCGCGAGATCGGCGTCAACGACATGTGCCGTGACGATCAGCGGATAATTGGTTTTCATGGGCGTCCGGCTTTGTTCACTCAGCGTCGCGTTCGAGGAGATGAAGCGCGTTGCCCGAGTCGGTAATCAGTGTCGTGGCAAGGCCTGCGATCATGCAGGCTTTCAAGATGGTCTTCTTGTGGTCGCCTCCCGATGCAATGATGCGTGTGGGAATTTTTCGATACTCGTCGATGGATGGCGAGATGACCTGTCGGTTGAGCGGATGATCGACTTCAACCCCGTTTTTGTCGAGATAACGACCCAAGAGATCGCCCACCGCGCCGGCGGATGTAATATCGCCAATGTCCGTACCTTCTGGCAGGCCGTAACGCACCTGAAGCGATTCCGATGACACATCTCCGACGCTGAGGATGGATATATCGACAGCTGTCGCCTCTTGTAGAAGACTGTCAAAAACGGGTTGAGAGACAATCGTGTCACGCGACCGGGGGCTATCGGCATAAATCGGTGCTGCCAGATAATGGCACTCGGCGCTCATCACCTTTGCAAAACGTTGCACGATTTCAAATGTGTTGATCTCGGAACCGCGTGTCAGTCCGCCCATCATCGAGCGCACCTTCACATCGGGTGCATTGGCGGGTGCCATGTGGTGCACGGTTTCCCGCAGCGTCGCGCCCCAACCCACACCCAGTGATGCCGGTTCACTCGCCTGAATCAATCGCTCGAGATACATCGCCGCTGCACGGCCGATGACGGTTGCGATCTGGCTCTTGTCCGTTGGTGTCGGAACGATGACGACATCCGTGAGGCCGAAGCGCTGTCTCAATTCAGCTTCCAGCTCAATATTTTCCGTCAAAGGAGAGTTGAAGCTGATCCTCACCACGCCCTGATCGAGTGCTGCGGCCAGAAGCTCGTTGACCCTGCGTCGGGTCAACAGCATGCGCTCTGCAATCTGGGCCTGCGTCAAGCCCTCGACGTGGTAGAGCCACGACGCGCGCACCATGCTTTGCTGATGAGGCATAGGATCCCCCTCTCAAATGTCACAACAGCGTAACATTTGTAACCTAGAGGTAATCGAAGTTGAGAAGCCGGTAAAGAGATTTGATCTCTGCGTTTCCCGACACGACATCGACAGTCCAATTGAACGGAACCTGACGTGGTGCCCTGCGGCGCTGCGCATGTGTCTGCGCGTCCGTATCGTCCTTTGCTTATACAGGAGTGATCCATGCTTTCCATCAACCGCCGCCACGCGCTGGGGCTCATGTCCGCTGCTGCTGGCAGCATCATGCTGCCGCGCATGTCATTCAGTCAGGGCGCTCGCCCATCCGTGACGATCGCCGTTCAGAAGATCACCAACAACAACACGCTGGATATCTGGAACGAACAGTCGAATGTCGGCGAACGTGTTTTCTTCCCCAATCTGTGGGAAGGCCTGATCAATCGCAACTGGATGGGCGATCAGGGGCCGGTCCCGGGTCTGGCGACCGAGTGGAAGCGTATCGACGACAAGACGTTGGAGCTTAAACTGCGTCAGGGCGTGAAGTTCCACAATGGCGATGAACTGACGGCAGAAGACGTTGCCTTCTCGTTTTCGAAAGAGCGTCTGTTCGGCAATACCGAGCCGAAGGGCGGCAAGACGGTTTTCGAAGATGACAACAAGCCTGTGACGGCCAAGGAATTGCCCGCCATCGTTCCCGGTGTCGGTCGTCGTCTTTGGCCTGCTTTGGCGGGTGTCGAAGTCATTGATAAATATACGGTTCGTTTCCACAATGCGACCCCTGACGTGACGCTCGAAGGTCGCCTGTACTCCTTCGGCAGCCAGATCACCAGCCGCCGCTCTTGGGACGAAGCCAAGACCTATATCGACTGGGCGCGCAAGCCTGTCACGACCGGTCCCTATATGGTTGCCGATTATCGGCCTGACGTTTCACTGACGCTCGCCGCCTTCGACGAATATTGGGGTGGCCGTCCACCACTTCAGCAGATCCGTTTCGTTGAAGTTCCCGAGGTTGCCTCCCGCGTCAACGGTTTGTTGTCGGGCGAATATGATTTTGCCTGCGACCTGCCACCTGACCAGATTTCCGCCATTCAAGGAGCGCCAGGCCTTGAGGTCCAGAATTCGACCATCTGGAACCACCGTATCTCCACCTTCAATACGCAGAACCCTGTTCTCAAGAGCCCTCTTGTTCGCCGCGCCATGACGCACTCCATCGATCGTCAGGCAATTGTCGATGCGCTCTGGGCTGGCCAGACCGTTGTCCCGGCAGGGCTGCAGTTCGAATCCTTCAAGGCCACGGATATGTTCGTGGACGGCTGGACGACACCGGAGTTCAATCCGGAACTCGCCCAGAAGCTTTTGAAGGAAGCCGGTTACAAGGGCGATCCCATCCCGTATCGCCTGCTCAACAACTACTACACCAACCAGACCGCGACTGCCCAGATCATGGTTGAGATGTGGAAGCAGGTTGGCCTCAACGTCGAGATCCAGATGAAGGAAAACTGGGCGCAAATCCATGATCCCGAAGGCGTCAAGGGCGTTCGCGATTGGTCGGCCGGTAACTCCATCAACGATCCTATTACGCCGCTGGTCGTGCAGTTCGGCCCCAACGGCGAGGCACAGCAGAAGAAGGACTGGGTCAACGAAGAGATGAACACGCTTTCCGTTGTCTTGGAAACCTCCACCGACCATGCGCTTCGCAAAAAGGCCATCACCCGCATGCTGGAAATCTGCGAGCGCGAAGACCCTGCCTATCAGGTCCTGCACCAGAATGCCGTCTTCACCGGCATGAAATCGTCGCTGAAATGGAAGGCTGCCCCTGCCTTCGCCATGGATTTCCGGACCGCCAACTGGAATTCCTGAACCTTCATACTCTTCTGCGCCGGTCGCTTTATGCGGCCGGCGTCTTTCATGTCTGAAATGGAGATGAGCTCCTATGGCCTCCAATCTCGTGGAACTGCGCGGCCTCAAAGTCGCTTTCGACGGCATTCAGGTGCTGCACGGTATCGACCTTGATGTCGCACGCGGCGAGGCAATCGGCCTTGTCGGTGAATCCGGTTGCGGCAAGTCGGTCACATGGCTGGCAGCGTTGGGACTCCTTCCCGGCAAAGCAACCGTCTCAGGCTCCGTCAAAATCGACGGCAAGGAAATTCTGGGCGCGCCACGTTCTGTATTGGAAGGTATTCGCGGCAAACGCATTGCCATGATCTTTCAGGACCCCTCAAGCTCTCTCAACCCGGTCCTAAGGATCGGCAGGCAGATTACCGAGACGCTTGCCATTCATCGCGGCTTGATGGGCGATGCTGCCAAAACCGAGGCGCTGCGTCTTCTCGATATGGTCGGCATTCCCGATGCCCGCAACAGGTTCGATCTCTTCCCGCATGAATTTTCCGGTGGCCAATGCCAGCGCCTGATGATTGCCATGGCCTTGGCGGGAGAGCCTGATCTTCTGGTGGCCGACGAGCCGACGACTGCGCTGGATGCCACGATACAGGCCCAGATCCTCGATCTTCTGATTGCTCTTCGCGCCGAAACCGGCATGGCGACCATCTTCATCAGCCATGATCTGGGTGCCGTCAGTCAGGTCTGTGAGCGCGCCTGTGTCATGTATGCCGGTCGCATCGTGGAGCAGGGACCCATTGCAACGCTGTTCGACAATCCCAGGCATCCCTACACGCGCGGCCTGTTCGATGCCATTCCGCGGCTGGATGGACCACGGTCGCGGCTGATCCCTATCCCCGGTACGGTGCCACATCCGCGCGATCTGCCACATGGCTGCGCGTTTTCACCCCGATGCGTGAATGTGGCGATGGACTGTCGCATACGCCAGCCGAACCTGATCGCCATGGAAGATCGTCGTCTGCTCTCGTGCCATCATCCTGTTGGCGTCAAGTCCGCGACTGAAACCCGTGTTCTGGAGTCCGTATCGTGACGGCGCCTCTTCTTGAGGCGAAAGACCTCGTCAGAACCTATGAGGTTCGCCAGGGCATGTTCGGCAAGACCGCAGCGGTACGCGCAGTCGATGGCATCGACCTTGATGTCATGCCGGGAGAGACGCTCGGTATCGTCGGGGAATCCGGCTCGGGCAAATCGACGCTCGGCCGCATGCTTCTTGGTATCGATCCGCCGCAATGGGGACATACGCGTTTCGAAGGCCAACCCATGCCGAAGCTCGGCACGCCTGAATGGCGGGCACTGCGGGCAAAGATGCAACTCGTCTATCAGGACCCGCTTGCGGCCCTCGACAGGCGTCTGACCATTGCCGAGCAGATCGGTGAACCGCTTGCCATCCATAATCTGGTTCCCAAAGAGCATCGGCAAACCCGTGTTGCCGAACTGATGTCTGCTGTCGGTCTGCGACCGGATCAGGCAGGATCGTATCCGCATGAGCTTTCCGGCGGCCAGCGTCAGCGTGTCGTCATTGCCCGTGCCTTGGCTTCACGTCCCAAGCTTCTGGTCTGCGACGAGCCGGTGTCGGCGCTCGACGTGTCGATCCAGGCGCAGGTGGTCAACATGCTGCGCGACCTGCAGGAGAAGAACCATATCGCCATGGTTTTCATCAGCCACGATCTCAAGGTCGTTCGCAACATCGCAGACCGCGTGGCCGTCATGTATCTGGGTCGCATCGTTGAGGAGGCATCGTCCGACGTCATCTTCGCCACGCCGTTGCATCCCTACACGAAGGCGCTCGTCTCCAGCGTGCCGGTGCCGGGCAAATTGCTTCAGGGCCGAACGATCCTGCAAGGGGAGCCGCCGAACCCGGCCAACCGCCCATCCGGTTGTGCGTTCCACCCACGCTGCCCCGTCGCCGTCGACCTCTGTCGCACGAGCGTTCCGTCCCTGAGACCGATCTCCGCTGGCCGCACTGCTGCCTGCCATCTGCTGGCCAGTGCAGATCAGCCGGTTGCGGCGTAAGGAATATCCCATGCTGCGTTACGTTTCTGTCCGCTTCCTCCGCGCCTTGGTGACCATCATCGCGGTGATGACATTCGCTTTCATTGTTCTGCGCATGTCGGGAGATCCCGCGCAGATCATGCTCGGCCCCGATGTGCCGCAAGAGGCCGTCGATGCCTTCCGCAAGGCCTGGGGTCTCGATCAACCACTGTGGATTCAATATTTCGCCTATATGAAGTCGATCCTGACAGGTGATTTCGGCGTCTCGATGCGTGACAAGGCGTCCGCCATGCAGCTTGTCATCGAGCGCATCCCCGCCACCCTGCAACTGACGATCCCCGCACTCTTCCTCAAGGTGTTGATCGGTATTCCCGCAGGGGTTTATGCGGCCCTTCATCGCCAGAGCGCGGTGGATCGCGGCGTCATTCTGGCCGCGATCTTCGGCTTTACCATTCCGTCCTTCGTCATGGGTCTGCTGCTGGTGTTGATCTTTTCGATCACGCTGGGACTTCTGCCATCCGGCGGCCACGACACCTGGCAGCACGGCATTCTTCCCACGCTGACCATGAGCATCGGCGGTATCGGCATTCTCGCCCGCTTTTCACGAAGCGCCATGATCGAGGTGATGGGACAACCCTATATCCGCGCCGCATCCGCCAAGGGCATGCGGTGGCAGGATGTCGTCTGGCGACATGCGCTGCCTAACGCCGCTGTGCCCATCGTCACCATCGTCGGCTTCATGGTCGGCACGCTGATCGCCGGCGCCGTGGTGGTGGAATCGATTTTCTCCTGGCCCGGCATAGGTCGTCTGCTGGTCGTCTCGGTCACCAACCGGGACCTCGCCGTCGTGCAGTGCATTCTGCTGCTCATCGCCGCCACCATGGTCGTCTCGAACCTGATCGTGGACCTGCTCTACGGCTGGCTCGACCCGCGCCTGCGCAGCCAGACAGCCCATTGAGGATAGACGTGATGACCCTTGCAGACACCACTCGTTCACCGGCACACGAGGTTTCCCTTTACACCCGCGTCATCCGGCAAGTGCGGAAAGTGCCTTTCTCCGTGGCCTTCGGCATAGCCTGGCTTGCGGCGATGGTCCTGATTGCCTTCTTCGCAGATACCATCCGTCCCTATGGCATCACCGCCATGGATTTGCGGGCGCGTCTGTCGTTACCGGGCAACCCGGCGCATTTTCTGGGGACGGACGAACTCGGACGCGACGTGCTGTCACGTCTTGTTCAGTCCATCCGCGTGTCCTTTACCATCGCTTTCGGCGCGACGATCATTTCAGCGGTTTTCGGCACGGCGCTCGGCTTTGCGGCCGCCAAATTCAGGGGTGTGGTCGAGCAGTTCGTTCTCATGCTGGCCGACTTTCAAGCGGCGCTACCGTTTCTCGTCATGTCTTTGGCGGTTCTTGCCTTTTTCGGATCGTCCATGCCGCTTCTGATTGGCCTGATGGGATTTTACGGGTGGGAACGCTACGCCCGCATCGCGCGTGGGCTTGCCATTTCCGCCAGCGCGCAAGGCTATGCTTCGGCTGTCGTGCAACTGGGTGCCACGCCTTGGCGCGTTTACATGCGCCACATTCTGCCCAATGTCGCCGCAACGCTCATCGTTTCCATGACGCTGACTTTCCCGGAAATCATCCTGATGGAAAGCGGACTGTCATTTCTGGGCCTCGGCGTCCAGCCGCCGGAAACCAGCCTCGGCAACATGGTGGGCTTCGGCCGCGAATATCTGACCCGTGCACCCTGGATCATGCTGGCCCCGGCCTTCGTCATCATGATGACGACACTCTCCATCTCGCTGGTCGGTGACTGGTTGCGCGACAAGCTCGATCCCACACTGCGATAAATCAAGGATATCACCCATGACAAAGATCGTCGGCCATCGTGGCGCCCGCAATATCTGGCCTGAAAACTCGCTGACCGGCTTCCGCAACGTGCTGGCACTGGATATCGACGCCATCGAGTTCGATGTGCACCTGACCGATGCGGGCGAACTGGTCGTCATCCACGATGCCACGCTCGACCGAACAACTGATAAAACCGGACCTGTGCGTGCGCTGACATCCGATGCCCGTGCGACAACGCATCTGGAGGGATCATCGGATACCGTGCCGACGCTTGCGGACGTGTTGGCGGTTTTGGCGCAGGCCGGTGGCAAGCAACTGCATGTCGAAATCAAATCCGACGAAGCAAACCGGCCTTATCCCGGCATCACCGAAAAAGTAGTCGCGGAGATCGAGCGCTTCGGCCTGTCCACGCGCTGCCACCTGACATCCTTCGACGTTTCCGTGCTGAAGGAGTGCCGCCGGGTTGCCCCACAGATTGCGCGGCTCGTTTCGGTGAATGCCGAATGGGCGCAAAAGCAGGGTGGGCTTGAGCGCTTTCTGCACTCGGTCGACGGGCTGGCCGATATCGTCGCCATTCATCATGAACTGATGTCCGCAGAATGGGCGCTCATCACCCGACATCTGCCGCTTGGTCGTCTCGGTGTCTGGACGCTCAACGACGAGGCGCTGATCCGCCCGTGGCTTGAGCGGGGAATAGGCCATCTGACATCAGACAGCCCCGACCTTGCCCTGCGGCTATGTCGCGAAATCCAATCCCAAACGCAACCTGCCTGAGAAGGAATACGAATATGGGTAACATCATCGGTACCGGTTTCAATGCTGGCTCCACAGACGGAGAGCTTGGAAGTCTGGAAGAAGATCTGCGCGCGCTCGCAGATATCGGCGTCGATACGGTCGAACTGGGCCTGACCAGTCTCGACCTCATCGCCGGTGGGCGCATCGTCGAGGAGCGGGCTGAGAGACTCGTTGCCCTCACCAAGCAGTTCGATTTCCGCTATACCGTCCACGGCCTCGTCTCATCGAACTTCATGGACCCGGCAACCTGCCGTTACCAGCTCGATGCCGCCAAGGCGCTTGCCGTCATCTGCGACCGGATCGGTGCGCGTATTCTGGTTCAGCACGGCGGATGCCTGCGCGCCGACCAACTGGCAGAACGCGCCGATGCCGAAAGTCGGGAGCGCGACGCTCTGCATGAACTTGCTGAATTCTGCAAACCCTATGGCGTGCGCATCGCATTCGAAAATATCTTCACGACGGAACTGGGTCAGTATCGCCAGACACCGACCGAGCTTACGCAGACCGTCAAAACCATCGGTCATCCCAATCTCGTTGCGCTGATCGATTTCAGCCACGCCTATATCGAATCCACCTATCGCGGTCTGAATTTCCGTGAAGAGGTGCGGGCCATGGCACCGGTAGCTGGGCACCTGCATGTGCATGACAGCTTCGGTCGTCCGCAAGCCTTTTATAAACCGCACCATATTCAGGAAAATACCGCGCTCGGTATCGGAGATCTCCATATGCCGCTCGGCTGGGGGGATATGGATTGGGAAGGGATTTTCTCCGAACTGACATTTCTTCCCGACACCGTGCTGATGATGGAAGTCGGTCGTCGCTACCGCGCCGAACAGCCGGAAAGCCTTGCACTTGCAAAAAGGTTGATGGCGCTGAATGCTGGGCAGGTCGCGATTGCCGCTGAATGACATGACAGATGACCTCCCTCCGGTCGGGGGAGGTCATCCATTTCCTGTGAGCCGGTTTGGCCTGCAAAGTTAAAGCGTGGCGCGTTTGCCGTCCTGGCGTTCGAGCGGTTTCGTCTCGCTGCTGTGGACGATACGATTGCGTCCGGATGCCTTGGCAAGATAAAGTGCCTTGTCGCATGCCTTGAACAGTGTTTCGAAGGTGGAATGATCTTCATGATCGGCAACGCCGCCGGAGATGGTAATGCGAAAGCCCTTGCCGCCTGCGGAGAATGGTTTGGCAGCAATCAGTTCCACGCAGCGTTGCGCCAGAGCCAGACGCTCCGTGCGGCTGAGCGCGGAGACCAGCACCGCAAATTCCTCTCCACCAATCCGGGCAACGGCCTGACTTTGAGCAAAGATGTCGGAAAGCTGGCTGGCCACCGCGACAATTGCCTGATCGCCGATATCGTGGCCATAGCGATCATTGATGGACTTGAATTTATCGATGTCGAACAGAATGAGCGAAGAGTTGGCTGGTGCGCGGACGGCCTCCTCCAGAAACGCCCGTCTGTTGAGCAGACCGGACAGCATGTCGGTGCGGCTCAATCTTTCGAAGGTTGCTCTTGAGATTGTCAGATGGTGGATGGCAATGCCGACGATATAGACGATGGAGAACGTCAGACTGGACGCAACGAGCGTGGAGATGATGACGCCGACGGTTGCTGCGGGAACAACGGCATATGGCAGCAGCCCAAGCGCATTCAACGTATAATGAGCCAGAATATTGAGAACATCGGCAGCTATCGTGACGTAGATCGTGATCGTCAGCGCAAAAAACAGGACATCGCGACGTGTTTCGAAACGGTTTGTGGAACACGCCTCTTTTACGTAACGATCGATAAATGCGAGCATAGCCCGTGGCTCCATAAGCACGTATGAAAACGTCAAAGAGTTACAAGACTACAAATGGATTGAGGAGTCATGAACGGGTTGCTGTCCCCCTGGCTCTCTTTCTCAACACTGCGAAATGGCGACCTCGATGTGACCAATAATGAGACGTCTCTGCTGCCGGATACCATCGGTCTCGTGCGTGCGCAGCCTATCGATATCTACGTGGATGGCTCCTATGATGTCGTGTCGAAAAAAGGTGGATGGGCATTCGTGGTGATAGAAGGCGAAGATATTGTCGTCACACAGTCTGGCAGTTTGGCCGCCGCAACCAACAATGCGGTGGAAGTCGTCGCAACGCTGCACGCCGCACGATGGGCAAGCGACAATATTCTCTCGGTTCCGGTCACGATCTGGTCGGATTCGATGCATGTTGTTGAAGGTTGCAATCGCTGGCGGCCGATCTGGCGCAACAATGGCTGGAAGCATTACAATCCCAATTCCCGCGCCCGAAACCGCCGCATCGCAGACTGGGAATTGTGGGCAGCGCTCGATCGGCATCTCCTGGAGCACCAACAGCTTGCCGTTGCCTGGTGCAAAGGCCACCGGGGGCACATCGGCAACGAGCTTGCGGACAGGCTCGCCCGCGCAGCAAGTTCCGCCAGATCCTGACCCATGAGGCGCGACCGCGCCGGATGGTCCAGGGTGTTTTCGGGTTCGATGGAAACGTCAGGAAACACTGACTGGTTTGGAGCGCAGCCTGCTTGCCGTCGCCGGGTCTGCGCGTCGGCAAAGCTGTGGTGGCAGGCCTTTCATGATGAGTTCTGCATCTGCGACCGCCATCGCCCCCAATTGGTAGAACGCATCGCGTGTGCCTCCGCTGCGATGGGCAGAAAGCAGCAAACCTGGGATGGAGCGGACCGGGTCGTCAGCCGCAACCGGCTCATCCGGAAACACATCCGTCGCGGCACGGATATGGCCGGATTTGACCGCCTCGAGCATGGCGGGGAAATCCACGACAGCGGCCCGGCTCATCAGCAGAAATGCGGAGCCCGGCTGCATCAGATCGAATTGGGGTTTGCCGATGAAACCCTCGTTTTCACTGGTTACACTTGCAAAGACGTAGACGACCCGGCACTTGGAAAAGACATCGTCCAGCGCACTTGGAATGCAGTCCAGACGTTCGATGATCTCCTTCGGCAGCCAGGGATCGTAAACATGAACCTCGTTCTTGAAGGGTCGCGTCAACTCGCGAAGTTCCTTGCCAAGGTCTCCAAATCCGATGATCCCGATGGGTGCACCAGCGTACCGGAACGTATCCGTGTTTCCGGCAAGACCGTATTCCTCCACACCATCGCGAAACTGCCTGTCGGCAATCGTAATGCCACGGGCCAGATCGAGCGCCATGCCAAGCGAGGCCTCTGCCACCGGCGACGAAAAGGCAGACGCTGGCGTGATCACCCAGATGCCACGCTCCACACACGCCTGATAGTCGATGTTCGGCATAAAATTGGATTCGACGTTGATGATGGCCTTGAGTTTCGGCGCCCGATCAAGGCGCGCTCTCGGCATATCGGTCTGGCCAAATATCAGCACCGTATCGGGCAATAGGGCATCCACCTGTCCATCCGGCATTTGCCGCTCTTCCGAGACGATCACCTCTCCCAGCCTGTCCAGACGCGCGCGTACATCCGGCTCCATGATGAGATCGAGCGTGCGTGGTAGTGGATCGACCAGCACGATATTGCGTTCAGGCATGATGCCTCCCTTTATATCTTCGGCGTGGGTCGCCGCTAGGCTTTGAATGTTGCAACCCGGTAAATATAGACGGCGATCATGACGACGAGAACGCCGGTTGCAACCGGGTTGATGTAATCTTTCACCATGCCATAGGCCTGCCCCAGGCCAAAGCCCGCAAAGGCGAGCGCTGCGGTCCAGATGACGCTGCCGATGGCGGAGTAGAGCAGAAATAAGGCGAATGGCATTCGAGCGATGCCAGCGGGCACCGAGATCAGGGTGCGCACCGTCGGCACCAGCCTGCCGAGAAGCACCGACGTCTTGCCGTGTTTGCGAAAGTGATCGCCAGCGTGTTCCACATTGGCAGGCGACATGGTGAGCCAGCGTCCATAACGGGCCGCGATCTTCATCAGTTTCCTCTCTCCCAGAAGCCGCCCCAGAAAATACCAGGGCACGACCCCTGCTACGGAACCGAGGGATCCGGCAACGATGACGGAGAGGATCGAGATATTGCCCTGGGTTGCTCGATACCCCGCCAACGGCATGATCAGCTCGGAGGGAATCGGCGGAAAGATGTTTTCGAGGAACATCAGCAGGGTGATGCCGAAGACACCCATCTGATCCATTGTTGCAGTCACAAAACTTTCCAAGAGGCCCCGACCATGATTTTCGGCCAAGCCCGGCGCTGGCATGCCTTCATATATTGAACATGCAAGTTAGACGAAGACAGGGGCGGACGAAACAGGTTTCGGGAAAATTTATGCTATTGCAGGGGCGTATTCTGGCTTATACCGCACGACAGAAAATGCGTGGGGCTTGGAATGACGTCTGTACTTGTCGAAGGCGAAACGTGCTGGAAGATAGCCGGTGCTGATCGCGTGAGTGTCATCGTTGATGCCGCCGCGTTTTTCCAGCATGCACGTAGCGCCATGCTGAAAGCGGAGCGGTCGATTTTCATGGTCGGCTGGGATTTCGATACCCGCATCAACCTTGTGCCCGGCAAGGCCGAGGATGAAGCACCAGAAAAACTTGGCAGCTTTCTGAACTGGCTGGCAAGACGGCGCGACGACCTCGACGTGCGCATTCTGAAATGGGATATCGGCCTCATCAACTCCATTACCAGAGGTGAGACGCCGTTTTACATTCTGCGCTGGCTGTTTTCCAAACGCGTGCAGCTGAAACTCGATAGCGCGCATCCACCCCTGTCGGCCCACCATATGAAACTGCTCGTGATCGATGATCGCGTGGCGTTTTGCGGCGGCATCGATATGACTGTCGGGCGTTGGGATACGCGCGAGCATCTGGAAAGCGACAAACGCCGTCTGTCCCCGCTGGGTTTTTCCCAAGGGCCCTGGCATGACGTAACAAGCTGCATCTCCGGCGATGCCGCAGCCGAGTTGGGACAGCTGGCAAGAACGCGCTGGGAGCTCGCAACAGCCGAGACACTGGAGCCTGTCGTCGTATCGTCCGACCCCTGGCCCGATGCCCTCGATGTCGATTTTCACGACATTTCGGTTGCTATTGCTCGAACGCTGCCAGAGTTCGACAAGCAGTCGCAGGTCTGTGAGATCGAGGCCGCCAAACTCGCCATTATCGCTTCCACGAAAACATGCCTCTACATCGAAAGTCAGTATTTCGCCTCACGCAAGGTTGCGGAAGCCATTGCCGCCAGGTTGCAAGAGACCAACGGCCCCGAGATCATTCTCATCAACCCCGATGGTGCGGAAGGCTGGCTGGAAGCAAAAGCCATGGACTCGGCGCGGATCCGCCTGATGAAGCTGGTGCGCGACGCGGACACGCATGGCCGTTTCAGGCTGATGTATCCCGTCAATGACCAGCGAACGCCGATCTATGTTCACGCCAAGGTCATGATCGCTGACGATCGCCTGATCAAGATCGGCTCGGCCAATCTCAACAACCGCTCGATGGGATATGATTCCGAATGCGATGTGGTCATCGAGGCCCGTCCGGATCAGGGCATTCTGTCTGCCAAAATCACCGAGCACCGCAACGGCCTGATCTCGGAACATCTAGGCTGCGACCCGCAGGAGCTGCAGGGTGAGATCGAAACACGCGGCTCGGTCATCCGCGCAATCGACGCCCTGAACCGAGCAAGCGGTCGCGGCCTGGTCGACGTGCCGATGCGGGATTTGACGGTTGACGAAGAACTCTTTGCGGAATCGGATATTGCCGATCCCGAACGTCCAAGTGGGGTCAAGGAGCGCGTGACACGGCGCTTCAAGCGCCGCCGCGCCAGCTGAATGGAGCGGCCGTAGCCGTCCATTCCCGCCAGTTGAAGGTCAGGCTGCAGCCAGCGCCTTTTCGATTTCCTGAATCGAATGTCCCGTCAGGTCCTTGTCAAGCTCGCCCAGCAACACGTCAGACAGAGACTTGTGATACGCCTTGCGCATCTCGCCCAGCGTGCGCGGCGCTGCAATGATCACGAGCCCCTTGATCTTGCCATCCAGAACCTGCTTGTTCAGCATCTGAGCAACGCCTGCACTAAAGCCATCCTCGTCCTGCTGGCTGTCATCGGGATTTGCCGAGCTGCTGGAATGGCGAGCGCCGGATGAAATCTTGGTGTCATCGACATCCGCATTCTGCATCGCCGTCAGCTTTACATTCTGTGCGTCGCCATCATTTTTGAAAAGGCTCAGCTTTTCACCATCCGCAACGGCAACGACCGTGTTCTGTGGAATATCCATCGTCTTCTCCCTTGTTTTCTATCAGGCGTTACGCCCTGCAGAGGTGAACCGATCGGACGGCGATCTGTTCCCTGACGCAGTTGAGCTTGACGCTGATGTGGAAGCGATGGCCTATTATGCCCTCGCAGGGCGACGCAACCAACGCGAATAATACCGACGAAATTTTCAAAATTTACATCGTTGACACAATGAATGATTGCATTATGTTCCGATTTTGACATTTGATTGATATTTCCGATCACCGGGGTTCCCCATGACCGACCAGCCGTCGTCGTCCGATTTCATCCAGGCCAGCCGTGTTTTGAAGGTCAAGTCGCCGCTGGGCGAAGACCAGTTGCTGCCCGAGCGCATGGTGATTAATGAAGGTGTTTCACAGCTGTTCGAGATACAGCTGAATGTCCGCGCCAAGAAGGAAGCGGTCAAGCCGGAAGAGCTGATCGGGCGTCTGGTCGATGTATCGGTCGAGGTTCAGCAGGGCGATGGTGAAGACGGTAGCGGTGTCCGCCGTCCCTTCAACGGCCTCGTGACGGACCTTCATGAAGGCCCACCCATTACCCGTGGCCTGCGCTCCTATGCCATGACCATTCGTCCACAGATGTGGCTACTCTCCCGTCGCTCCGATTGCCGTATCTGGCAGAACAAGACCTCGATCGATATCGTCGAGACGCTATTTTCCGAGCACGGCATTCCCGCACCGGATACATCGGGGATCATCAAACCTCCGCCTGCACAAGAATACAGCGTCCAGTTTAACGAACTTGACCTTGATTATCTCTTACGTCGCTTTCAGGAGGACGGATTATACTACTTTTTCAGCCATGAGGACGGCTCTCACAAGCTGCATGTGGCCGATACCGCCAATGGATGGCTTGGACCATCGCCCTCGGCTCAGGGCGAAGGCAGAGTGAGACTGGCACAGGGCTCGTCGGATCGCAACCACATCAACGACTGGGCCCGTCGTTTTTCCTATGTGCCTGGCCAGCGCGCCGGTGCCGACTGGAACTTCGAGACGCCGGGCATGGTGCCGGGTACGATGATGCCGTCTCTGGTGCAAATGCCAGATGCGACCAAGCGCGAGCTTTATGAATACCCGGCCCGCATCAGGACGGTGGATGAGGCAGAACGCGCCCAAAAGCTGCGGGCACAATCCATCGAGGCCGATCATGACCGGGTCTTCGGTGGTTCGACATCGCGTATTCTCGAAGCCGGTCGTCGCTTCACCCCCTACGAGGAAGCCCATCCCGAGCACGAATACGAAGAGCATGTGATCATCAGAGCCAGCCATACCATTGTGGATCGCTCATACGAGACGAACAGTAACGAGCCGGAATACCGCAACCAATTCGAGGCCATCCCCGCTCGCGTACCGCTGACCCCTCACCGCACGACCAAGCGCCCGAAGATCGAGGGCACGCAGGTCGCCATCGTGGCCGGTCCAGAAGGTGAGGAAATCCACCCCGATCAATATGGCCGCATCAAGCTGTGGTTCCCGTGGGACCGCAAGGCGAAGAAGGATGGCACGGATACGTGCTGGGTTCGGGTAGCACAGAGCTGGGCTGGCGGGGGCTGGGGAGGCCAGATCATTCCGCGCATCGGCATGGAGGTCATGGTTGCGTTCGTGGACGGCGATCCGGATCGGCCATTGGTGACGGGGGTGGTGCCGAATGCGAGGCAGAAGGTGCCTTATGATTTGCCGGCGAACAAGACGAAGAGCACGTTCAGGACCAATACTCATAAGGGCGTCGGCTTTAACGAAATTAGTTTTGACGATGAAACTGAAAATGAGAAAATATACATTCATGCTCAAAGAGATTATGATATTCACGTAGAAAATAATATGTCAAAGCGAGTGGATTCTTCTTATGTAGAAAGTATAGGAAGATCGAAATACTCTGCGATCTCACGCAATTTGGATAATGTAGTCGGCGGTAGTTATGCGATCACAGTCGGATCTCGTGACTTGTGGAATAATTATTCAGAAAAATTCAGTCCGTTTAATTCCAATCTGTTAGGTATTGCTTATTCATTGACGGCGAAAAGTGATAATCTAAAGGGGGGAGGAAATATGATTGTTGCTGTAGGACGTGATTTTCATACGTTTGTTCGGTCTTCAATGACTATGCAAGTTCTAAATTCCGCCACAAACGCAATTGGTATGTCATACACTTTGACAGTTGGAGCAAATAAAATAGAGCGAGTTCATCGAAGCTCTTTCGAAAGCATAAGAGAAGGAAAATTTATTCATGCCAAGGAGACATTCGAAGTTCGTTGTGGAAAGTCAAAATTTGTTATGAGGAAAGATGGAACTATTGAGATCACGGGATTAAAAATAGATCTAAAGGGCAACAGGATAAATCTGAACTAGGAATAATTTATGTTTTTTCGATCGTTTTTGCTCTTAACAAAATTTGCTGCAATTTTTTTGTTTTGTTATTTGCAACCAAACTATGGAATCTCAGCAGATTGTACCGCAGAACGCGCATTACGAGACGACGGGTCTGTTGATTCAGTATACTTGGGCGTTAACTTATCGGCGGAATGCGCTGTGAAAATAGGCAGAAAAACAGATGCTTCTTTCGCGCCCGCAATTCTACAGGCAGGATATGTCTCTGCTTTAGTAGGCACTGTCTCTGACATGGAAATTATCAGTTATTTGAAGGGAATAGTAAGAAACGGAGATCACGGATATTTTAAGTATGATGCTGATATATATCAATCACTAAATGGGTTGATGGATAGAAATCCAAATTTTGTTGAAGATTTGCAAGATGTTTATGACTTCGTACTTGCTGCACGCGAGGAAAAAGGTACGCCATTTGATTTAGATAGGTATGCGTTCTACATGCCTGTCTGGAGGGACCAATTACAACGGAGTAAGTTTTTTGAAGTATGCTCAGCCGACAAATGCGGGAAAGTAGCGGCAATTTCCAATGTGTGTAATCCTGAAAGTTTTATGCATCTCAAGGTTTACTATTTGAATTCGATAGCTATTACGACAGAAGGGTTGAGAAAATGTATTTACGATTTGGATGATCCATCTCTTTTGTTATCTCTTAGGAGGTCCGGGATAATTGACTCATCGTGTTCTGCATCTCTTCAGTTGAATGCGATGTCAAGATATGGCTTCGAGCTTGCAAAAGAATGCTCCTCGGTAATGGGTATATTAGATAAGGATATCCCTGTTAGTTCCGGTGATTTAGTCCGATTTGTTCGTGATCTGATGACCCAGACGAATCCAGTTCTTTCGGAAGAATATATTCGGCGGATAGTTGATTTCGTTCGAATGTTATCACCAAAAACGGCAGACCAGATTGATAAAAGATTTAGTCTTCAGTAGTTTTGATCCGCGTCTTCCTTTAGATAGTGAGGCTTATATGTCAGATTTACAGAATAAAAATGAGTTAGATGATATTGCGAAAGATGTTCGTGATTTTTACTCAAAGGATAGTTTTGATTTTTCGACTGTTGATGGATGGAAGGAATTTCTAAATGAAAGGTCTGTAATTGGTACAGGGGTAGACGCTGACGGTCTTCAACGGCGTGACTTTAAATACTATATTGTTAAAACTGCTGGCCTCAACGTAACAGCGACTCCTTCGCAGATACCTATATATGTTCGAACTGCTGGAGGTAGCTTAGTTTTTCCTAGTGGTAATCTCTACGTTATGCATCCTTCTCCAGGTGAGGGGTATAAGGTAAGTCAATTTAATCTTGGTCCTCCTAGTGTAGAGGCGGTGCTGCACATTACAGTCGGTTCTGAATCGGGAGATTTGGAATGGGGAATTATTTATTATATATATTTACTTACAGAAGATATACCTTTGAAAGATGAGTTTGCCAAACGAGCTAAAGAGGAGGTGAAGGAAGTAGTGAAAGATGCCCGTAAATTAGTTAAGAGAGGATTTAACCTTCTTAGTTACGGTGGTGCATCGGTTATGGTCAGAGTAGTAACTGATAGCAATGCTCCTTGGGATTATATACTTCCACAGAAAACTATCAGTGATAAGAGTATGGAGCAACTTGATAATTTTATAGAGAATACGGAAAAATATATTGGTTTCTGGGATTGAGCTTGTAATTTGGAGCTTTAATTGATGCCTGCCGCACATCGCCGAACTGACATAGGCTCCGGCCATTCCTGCCACTTCCCGCCCACGCTCGCGACCGGTGGCAGTCCGAACGTCTACGTCAACAACAAGCCTTTGATGCGCGTCGGTGACGCCTATGTATCCCACGGCTGCCCGGTCTGCCCCGAACCCACCCATGGCCGCAAGCTGGCCGCTGGCTCGTCCACCGTCTTCATAAACGGCAAGCCGGCCGGTCGTATCGGCGATGCGATCGACTGTGGTGGACAGGCACAAACGGGTTCATCCAACGTCTTCATCGGAGATGAGGGTGGTTCAGGCCCAGGTGCTGGTTCTGGTGCTGGTGGAACGGAGTGCCAGAAGAGCATGGCCTCCCAATCGATGCCGACGGTGCGGGGATAGATGGCATGATGCCGGATGCCATTGATGAGACGCCTCTGTCGTCAGTCGCTCAGGCTTTGGTGAAAAGCGTTTCGGACCTCGCATCCGATACCGACAAGCGCGTTTATGCCGTCATGGACGGTTCGCAGTTCAACGATCTACCGCGCCTGTTGAAGCAGGCCGATGTCTTCCATCGACCGCTGTATCGCTTTGCGGGAGGAGACCATGCCGTCATCATCGGCGGGCCTTGGCTGGTGAACCCGTATCAGGCTGCGTTGCCCCATTCGAGTGACCGTTCTTCCCATGATGCCGCTGAGGGTGATGTTTCCGATGAGGACCTGGAAGCCCGTTCCGCGGCTTTGTCCGCCCAGATGGTGTCATCCTTGAAGGCGGGCGACCCGACCGGCGGGGGTATGCTGCCGAGTGACGAGGCCGATCCGGCACTGGTTATCGAGCGTCTCCAGAAAATCATCTCGTTGAGTGATCAAAAGCCGGCACTGATGTTCTGGTCGGGGGATAACGATTTCGCCGCTCAGGACCTTTATCGACACCTGCGCGGTATGAATACGGTCCGCGTGCCCACGTCAGCCAAGGGCGATAAAAATACGCGAATGCCGGGGGCGGGAGATGGCCGCGACATTGCTGTTGCCGGTCAAGAGGATGACAGTGCAGATACGTCGAGTTTGCGTGGCTATGAGCGCGTGATTTTTCGTCATGCCGATGCGAATGTCATGATGCAGGTCATTCCTGTTCTGGATGAAACCCAGACGGCAATCCTCTTTGGTCCTGCAGAGCAGATTATCTTTGCGCCGGATGCAACATGGGGCGGCGGCGTGAAGCGTGCGCGGCAGAGGGACGGCGTCCCGCAGCAGCACGGCATTTTGACCCTGAGTGAACAGAACATCGATGCGATGGCCGATATTCGCCTTGAGGCGTCGCGCCGAAAGCGGGCTGCCTTGTTTCGGACGTCAGTACCGCATCTTCTGGAGGGTCTGAACGATGAAGAGGCGCTTGTCTGCATGGAACGGTATGAGCAGCAGGCGCGTACATACGGCCTTCGGACAGAACGTGGTTTTTATCAATGGACCTATCTGATGAGCGCAAGCGAGGGACGGTTCATCCAGTCGCCTGACATCCGTGATCATCTGAAAGGAGAAAACCCGGATAAGCGTCTGGACGAGATGATGGGCTTCATGGCGAACGCTGCGATGACGGGGGCAAGAACGTGAGTTCACTCGCAATCGGCGGCGTCGAGGCCCGCACGGCCGCCAGTGTCGCGGCAAGAGTGGCATCACGTGCCGCTCCTGCGTTGATCGGTGGCCCGCTTGGAATTGCGCTCGGTGCGGCACTGCTTGCTTACGGCGCGTATGAACTCTACCAAATGTACAACAAAAGCCACGCGGAAACGTCCGACGAAGAGCCCGGTGAATGCACTGGCGAGTGTCCGCCAGCAGCGCCTGAGATCGCGGACCAGAAACAGGACGGCCACGTCAAAGGAACGCCGCAAAACAAGAACCGTGAAAAGCAGGGCAAACCCACATCCACTTTCGATGGTGATCGCCAGGAAGCCGATGACTTGACGCAGGAAGCGTGGCAAAAAGGCACGCCGGTTCCAGGTCGCCCCAATGTCAAGGATCATGATTTCGGGCGCCCTATCGGCAAGGGCCCCGGCGGCGGCAGTCAAACGAAAGTCAGAGTTCACCAAGGGAATGACGGACGGATTCACGGGCACCCGGCAGGCCCTGAAACGCCTGTTCCGTCTTCGTAAGGTACGTTAGGAGAGCATTCTATGGTAGATTTCGATCGTTACATTTCCGACGCATATAAGGATTTGGAAAATCCGGATTATAGCTTTGTCAGATTGGCCCTGGAAAATAATCTCCATTCGGAGATAGAAGAAAAATTGAAGACAATCGGCTTTACGGTTGCGGATGACACAGAGCCTAACACCGATGTCTGTCGCACATTGATTGCGTCTGCCGATACCAAACAGTTCTGCATCAAGCTATCCTTCGTCGGCCCCTTCGCCGCGGCATTTGCTCTCACCGGCTCCATCTCTGATATGAAGGAAATTCTTGATAGTCTTGAGAATTCCGGTTTCTCTATTCTAGAAAACGAGACTTTACTGACGTCTTATAGCATAAATTTGTTAGACTTGGATTCTGATCCCACCCTTTATAATGCATTATTTTCTTCGGATCCCATTCCTGCATCGTGAACTGATGGGGAGATGTCCCTTCCAGTGGCGTCGTTGCGTCCCGGGTGTGATTTCTAATGTCGTCAATCAACGCAGATGCTGGACGAGCATTCCCAAGAAGAAACCAAGGCAGACCGTTCGTTTCATCCCATGCGCCCATCGCCAGGCTGCGCATTCATAAACCGGTTCTCAAATGGATCTGCTTTCGATTCACTGCGGCCTTGATTGGGAGGCCCGTGATGACCCGTCGCCGGTTTGATCTCACCGATTTCGAACGGACTGTTATTGCGCCATTGTTGCCGAACAAGCCGCTTGCTGAAGGCTAGGCCGGATCGACATTCAGGATTCCCAAATCAGTTGATCGCTGATTCATAGGGCACCGTGTTGAGCACGGAGGCCGATTATGGCTGTGAGACGCTACGAGTTGAATGAGGCGCAATGGTCGAGAATTGCGCCCTTGTTGCCAGGCAAGGCAGGTGATCCAGGCCGGAGCGGAACTGATAACCGGCTGTTTGTAAACGGTTGTTTGTGGGTTCTGCGCTCGGGCGCACACTGGCGGGACCTGCCGGAGCGCTATGGCAAGTGGAAGACGGTTCATCGCCGCTTCAGTCGCTGGTGCCATGCAGGTGTCTGGGAGCGGGTATTCGACGCGCTGACGCTGGACCGGGACAACCAGTATCTGATGATCGACAGCACCATCGTGCGCGCCCATCAACAGGCAGCGAGCGGAAAAGGGGGGCCAAGGATCAGGCGCTGGGGCGTTCCAGAGGTGGACTGACCACCAAGATCCACATGCTGGCCGATGCGCTCGGCCGTCCATTGCGCTTCATCGGTAAGCCCACGGTGAGGGCCGTCTTGCGAGGTTGATGCGAACATCGGAAGTCCTAGTGCAAACACTAGGAGTAGTCCTATGACCAAGCATCCGATTGAAGTGATCACGTCTGTCGAGCGCCGTCGGCGCTGGTCTCGCGAGGACAAAGAGCGGCTGGTTGCAGCCTGCCTTGAGCCTGGTGCGGTTCTTTCCGAGATTGCCCGTGCGGCCGGCATCCACGTTAGCCAGCTCTTTCGGTGGCGCAAGGAACTCTGCCGGATCGAGGAGCCGTCGAAGCAGGTATCGAGCACCTTGGTGCCCGTGATCGTTTCGGAGGCCGCGCCGGCAGCCCAGCCCGCCGCCTTAGAAGCGCCAGCCCCATCGCAACCCCGTCGGAAGCGTAGCGATGTGACGATTGAGCTGGGCCGCGATCGCCGTGTCCGCGTGGACAGCGACATAGACGCGGAGGCGCTTGGCCGCATTCTCGATTGTGTGCTGGGGCGACGATGATCCCTGTTCCTGCTAGTGTGAAGGTCTGGTTGGCAACCGGCCATACGGACATGCGCAAAGGCTTTCCCGGTTTGTCGCTGATGGTGCAAGAGACGCTGAAGCGCGATCCGATGTGCGGGCATCTGTTCGTCTTCCGGGGTCGTGGCGGCGGCCTGATCAAGGTCATCTGGCATGATGGCCAGGGAGCATGCCTGTTCACGAAGAAGCTGGAACGGGGACGCTTCATATGGCCGTCGGCGGCCGATGGGACGGTCGTGATTACGCCGGCGCAGCTCAGTTATTTGCTGGAAGGTATCGACTGGCGGATGCCAAAAAAAACGTGGAGACCGACCTCAGCCGGATGAGCAAAAACGCTGGAATCGCTGGATAGAATATGATTCCATCAGTCCATGAACGATACGGCCGAACAGCTTCCCGACGATCTTGCCAGCGCACTTGCGGCCCTGGCGGCGGAGCGTGCCCGGCGTGTTGCTGCCGAGGTAGAAGCAGCGACTGCCAAGGCAGAAGCCGCCAGTGCAAAGGCGCTCGTGTCGCACTCCGAGGCGCTGATCGCGCGGTTGAAGCTGGAGATCGAGAAAGTCCGCCGGGAGCTTTATGGCAGTCGCTCCGAGCGCAAAGCGCGGCTTCTCGAACAGATGGAACTGCAGCTCGAGGAACTGGAGGCTGATGCTGGCGAAGACGAGCTCGCGGCGGAGATGGTTGCCAAGGGCTCGACCGTTAGGGTCTTCGAGCGCAAGCGTCCGTCACGCAAGCCGTTTCCCGAGCATCTGCCACGCGAACGTGTCGTCATTGCTGCCCCAACAAACTGTTCCTGCTGCGGCTCGGCCAAGCTTTCGAAGCTCGGTGAGGATATCACAGAGACGCTGGAGGTCATCCCGCGTCAGTGGAAAGTCATTCAGACCGTGCGGGAGAAGTTCTCCTGCCGCGAATGCGAGAAGATCACGCAGCCGCCAGCACCCTTCCACGTGACGCCGCGCGGCTTTGCCGGCCCGAACCTTCTGGCGATGATCCTGTTCGAGAAGTTCGCCCAGCATCAGCCGCTCAATCGCCAAAGCGAGCGCTATGCCCGAGAGGGGATCGACCTCAGCCTGTCGACGCTTGCCGATCAGGTCGGCGCGTGCGCCGCGGCCCTGAAGCCAATCCATTCGTTGATCGAGGCCCATGTCCTGGCCGCCGAGCGACTGCATGGCGACGACACGACCGTACCGATCCTGGCGAAGGGAAAGACCGATACGGGCCGCATCTGGACCTATGTCCGGGATGACCGGCCGTTTGGCGGGCTGTCACCGCCAGCAGCTCTGTTCTACGCGTCGCGAGACCGGCGACAAGAGCATCCCGTACGCCACCTGAAGGCCTTCTATGGCATTCTGCAGGCGGATGCTTATGGCGGCTACAATCCGCTGTTCAAGGTAGATCGCGATCCCGCGCCTCTGCGCCAAGCACTCTGCTGGGCACATTCACGCCGAAAGTTCTTCGTGCTGGCCGACATCGCCGCGAACGCCAAACGTGGCAGCAAAGCTGCGCCGATCTCGCCAATGGCATTAGAGGCCGTCAAACAGATCGATGCCCTGTTCGATATCGAACGGGAGATCAACGGTCTTGCCGCCGAGCAGCGTCTGGAGCGCCGCCGCAAAGACAGCCAGCCACTCGTAGAAGAGCTGCATGACTGGCTCCAAACCGAGCGGGCAAAATTGTCGCGCAGTTCTCCCGTCGCCGAGGCGATAGATTACATGCTCAAGCGATGGGATGGCTTTACGTCATTCCTCGATGACGGTCGGATTTGCCTGGCGAACAATGCTGCCGAACGAGCGCTCAGAGGCTTTGCACTCGGCAGGAAGTCATGGCTGTTTGCCGGATCGGATCGTGGTGCTGAACGTGCGGCGTTCATGGCGACACTGATCATGAGCGCCAAGCTCAATGACATCGACCCGCAGGCCTGGCTTGCAGACGTCCTCGCCAACATTGCGGACACGCCGATCAGAAGGCTTGAGCAACTCCTGCCGTGGAACTGGACACCCAAGACGCTGAGTGCTCAGGCGGCCTGACCTGCGGCCTTCGCCGGATGCTTACCTTCATCGTAACGGCCGGTCAGGTCGGTGACATCACGCAGGCACCGGCGCTTCTCGAGGGACAGGCAGGCAAAGCCGTACTTGGCGACAAAGCCTATGACAGCAATGCCTTGCGGGCGACGATCAAGGCCATGAATGCCGAGGCAGTCATCCCTTCCAACCGCACTCGCAAGATCATCATCTCTCACGATCCGATCATCTACAAACATCGAAACCGCATCGAGCGGTGCTTCAATCGCCTCAAGCATTTCAGGCGATTTGCCACGCGTTATGAACGACGGACCATTCACTTCACAGCGTTCATCCATCTCGCTGCAATTATGATCTGGCTACGATGAATGTCGATCCGCCCTAGTGTCCACCAGTTTCCCTGTCCTTCTTCGCCTGGTCGTGATGCCACTTGATGGCGTAAAACATCCCCACCCCCAGCACGATAATCTTGAGCGGCAAGAGGATTATGGGGAACCAATCGACCCAATCGGGATCCATCATTTTGGACACTTCCAGGCTATCACGCGACACGGTCTGTCGTCAGATAGCGCTACGCCCAAACTGCATCGTCAACAATCTGTCGTTTTGCCGCAGCCGGTGCCGGCCCACGGACCTCGGCTTTGCGTCCACCGCCTATTTCGCACCGGGGCAAGTGCAACGCGCACGAAGCTAGCGCCAATGCTAACCGGCGGCCACCACAGTATGCCGGTCTATCCGGTCCCGAAGCGAGGCAACAACGGCCTGCAGAAAAGCGTCGCGCCGAACACCCGAGGGTACCAACAGCGTTTTTTCCAGCCGGTCGTGAATCTTGGACATGAACCCGACGTGGTCGAAACTGTGAGCCGCAATGTTGATCTCGACCTCTTCCATGTAGTGCGCAAGGTGCGGGCCCAACTCCAGGTTTGCATCTGTTTGGTAATGGGCCGCCATTCGCTCAGCAAGTGTTCCCATCAGGACGTGGGGACCATATTTCTCGCTCATTCCGTCTCCTCTTCTAACCTCAGCCAATTACATAGGCATAGCGATATGTGAGCACGAGATGTTTCACCTGCCATCGCGAAAACGTTATCTGTGAACAATCGGATCTCAAAACTTTTTGACGTGCAACGGCCGGAAGCTCCCGAATTTGCCGCTGCCAGTGGTTTCCGGCGCGCACCGATGGCTGGCTCCGATAGAATCGATTCAATCGCCATGGATCATACCACGGGACTCGGCTAGGACAGATCATCAGCAGTATCGTGGTGAAACGCATGGCAGGATCATTGGAAGCAAGGCCGCTGTTCGGCATCGGGCTGGCGGCCATGGGCTACTCCTGTTTCGCGTTGCAGGATTTGCTCGTCAAATGGCTTGTCGAAAGCTACGAGGTCCCGCAGATCCTTTTTGTGCGAAGCGCCGTCATCGTTCTGATCACCGGCATACTGGCACATCGCTACCGCCACCCCTCCATCCTAAAAAGCAAATACCGCGGCACCGTCATCATTCGCGCAGCACTCATGCTCACCGCATGGATGCTGTTCTACAGCTCCGCCCGATATCTGGGGCTTGCGGAACTCACCACGCTCTATTTCTCCGCACCCATCATGGTCATGGTCCTCTCCATCTTTGTGCTGAAGGAGACAGTCGGCGCAGGCCGCTGGATAGCCTGTGCGGTGGGTTTCGTCGGCGTCGTCGTGGCTGCAAACCCCGCCAACTCCCCAAACTGGCTCCCCGCAACACTCTGTATCGTCGCAGGCTTCTGCTGGGCGTGGAGCACCATCCTCATTCGCCTTGTCAGCAGAAGCGAAACGACGCTGACGCAGATGTATGCCACCAGCGCATTGTTCGGCATCGCCTGCGCACTGTCCTTGCCCTGGCTCTGGAAAAACCCTGATGTGCAGGGCTGGCTTCTCATGATCGGGGTCGGGCTGGTGTCGACAATCGGGCAATATCTTCTCTACGAAGGCTTCAGATACGCGCCCGCATCCTCACTCGCGCCAGTGGAATATACCGGCCTGATCTGGGCCTTCATCTATGGTTATGCCATCTGGACGGAAGTACCGGCCATCAACGTCTTCATCGGCGCAGTTCTTATCGTCGCGGCGAGCCTTGTGCTTGTCGGGTGGGAACGACTGAGCATGAGGACTGCGAAGGAGCGGATTGGCTAATTTTTCTGCAAGAACGTGATGAGCATAGTTAAGTAGCTACAGCATAGTTCAAGCATAGCTGCGTTGAGTTTGGCGGGAATGGTTCGGTAAGGACGTCAAACAACTAACCGTGCGATATTGTGTGGCTAGTACAGTATTTGAAGCGATAATCTGTCGCAAATTAATTTGATTGTAATTGTAGCCGCGCAATGAGCGGGAAAGTTGCTAAAATAGGCTTATCTCAACGATTCGGCTTTTACACATGAACATCTTACGTGATCCACGCTCAGATTTGATTCACGCCGAGCAGCAAGACTGTTTGATACAAGCATTGTTATCCGAAGAAATACGGCCTCAGCGAAGAGAGTTAGGTGACACTTTATGCGAGTTACACAACGCTGGTTCAATCAATTTAGTATCCGCTCAGAATTTGTCTGCAATTGAGGCTCTTGTCCACGAAGATTTTTGGAGAGTGGTGCATCCCTTAAATAAGGCCATTCCTAATCTCGATTGCTCGTATCTCGAAGTTTTAAGTTTAGTTCAAAAACTGGTAAAAAAAGCAGGTTCGGATGGTGCGGCCGGCATTCCAAATTCGTCGCTCGTAACTTGGTCCAAAAACAACCTGACGAAGGCTCGCGAGATTGTTAACGGCGTCAAAGAGCTTAATGATCTTTGCTTAGCGCATGGAGTGTTCGCGGTTGTTGGTGTTGGTGATGAGTCGTTGGCTTTTGATCTCATCGCGCAATCAGATTTGTCTGTCGTAGCAGTTGGGCTGCAAGCACTTGGTCGATTTGAGACTGTATCAGTCGGTAGCATAAAACGAGGCGTAGACAGTGCTCTTGATGTCATCAAATTTCAAACTGATAGAGAGCTAAGATTTGCGGCTATTGAAACTGCTTTTCGACTTTGGGAAAAACTTGTTCCTTCGGAATCCTATCGTCAAAGAGAATTTATTCGAGCAATACCAACGCGAGCCGACGAAGCCGAAATAAGCTTTCTTTCTGCTATGCTATTCTATCATGAGAGGGGCCTACCAAAAGAGAGCATTGAGGAGGTTATTGATATTCTCGAGACATTACCGTCAAATAGCGCGGCGACACTCAATAATCTAAATAACGCGATCAAAGAAAACGATGATCGTTGGGTTTTTGTAAAGGTTGCGCGCGTTTTTGGTACTTGCATTCCTCGTCTTGATGAGAAGGCTAGGAAGAGAGATTATTATAGTTTTTCAAATTGGGTCTGGGGTAACCCGGAATACTTGTCGTATCTTTGTGCGGGTTGGCTCAGTGAGGGCGAATTCAGTCTCTGCTCATTCTTAGCAGAACTACTTGGTGCAAGTGATGGACCAAACGAAGTTTGGCTGCAAAAGCTACATCTCCCACCACACGTAGATGATCAAATATTTATGGCACGCAAGTGTATAGGTTTTTTGTGGCATCGAGAGGTGACTGCTGCATCAATCCTTTTGAGTATCGTCAAATATGGGCAATCTGAAGCTCAATCAGCAGTGGAAAAACTTTTGTTTGATCCTTTGCTACTGAGCTATGGCGGCGATCTAAGAGTTTTCCTCGAAAAACAGTGCTCGAATTCTTCCAAACGTATCTCAGAGTGTGCAAAGAGGCTGCTTTCCAAACATGATGCGCATATTTTGGGTCTTGAGACGACAAAAGATTTAGTAGAACTACTTCCATCAATTGAGCATCGGCGCGCGGTTGCAATGAAAGATCGTGATCGGAATCGTGATATTCGGAAACAAGCGCACGAGCATTCAATTTTCGCCAGTTTGATGACACATCAAACACTCCTATACGGGCGAAAGAGCTTTTCTATTATCCACAGTGCGGAAGGTAAAAAGCATCCGAATATTTCTACACTTTCAGAGTTTTCACACAGTGTAGAATTACCCCGTTTGATTGTTATGGATCCTGTTGGATTTAATGCGATGATTACTTTTTTTCGCGCGATGAAGCGGAAGCCAGCATGGAAATTATCCTCAAGGAGTATTTAGCGTCGCTCAAGGAGCGGGGGGACCTAGACAAGTCTGTGCTCCCTAACTTGCTAGCAGAGGTTGGCCTGCGAGTGCTCAATACGCCAATGATTGGAACACGCCAAAACGGGGTTGATATTGCCGCAGTGGGTAAAATCAGGGGCGAAGATAAGGAACGTTACTTATACCTTTTCTGTATAAAGGCTGGGAATATTACCAGGCGCGATTGGGATAGTGGAGTACAGGCGGTACGTCCCGAGCTAAACGAGATTCGTGACGTTTACCTCCGTACAAACGTGGCTGCAGAATATGTTGGACTTCCGGTTCGGGTAATTCTTTGTTGTGGCGGTGAGCTTGATGAAACTGTCCTTATGAATTGGGCCGGATACTCAACTGAAAACGAAACGGAAAAAGTAAGATATCAGGAATGGAACGGAGATCGCTTAGCTGATCTTATGATGCGGAGCTTGCTTGCACGTGAATTGTTGGATGAGACTCCCCGGCGAAATTTCCAAAAAGCGGTCGCGATGGTAAATGAGCCCAGTGCTTGCTACGAGTATTCTCGTATATTTTTACACGACTTGTTGGAAGAGGGACTATCGCCGAGTGACCAGCTTCTTCGCCTAAGACAAGCTTATATTTGTTTGAATGCTGTAACTACGTGGGCTATCGAAGCGAACAATCTCGAGAGCATTTATACAGTCTCTGAGCTTGGAGTTATGTTATGTTGGAATATCGTACGCGCCCAACCCAACAGGCGCCGACCTAGCAAACACGATCAAGAACTAAGCGTGCTTCTAGATCAATTTATCAAGCTTTATTTAAATTGTTCAGAACTGTATCTCGCTAAAACCGCCTTTAAGCATAGTGACGCTCTTCATGCGCTTTCTACGTCGGTTAGGTCACGAGAAGCGTTGGATGTCAATTTGGCTTTGTTTGAGCTCCTCGGGCGCTTGGCCATTCGCGGTTGTTGGACAGCTATGCTGTCTCGGAACTTAGCGGAGCAAGAACCTGATTTTGCGAAGGCGATGAAGGATAGTACGAATCGTGTTTTGGACACTATAGTTCAGTTAGTGAATTCCAATCCCACGCTGAATTCGCCCTTCAAAGACGATCACATGATCGAAATCGCCTTGGTCATGTATCTTGCTCAAATTACGGGTTCGACACCACGATTCGTACCTTGGTTGAAGTCTATTGCCCGCCAAGCTACCTTAGCTTTGACCGTTAACTCACATTATCCCACTTGTTTTCAAGATTATGAGGATCTTTTAAATCATCCAGTCAGCTCTGACGTTTCCTATCGCGCCGAAGCGTGTAGTGGGAGTATTCTATACCCTTATCTGTTTGTTTGGTTAGAATATACCGGAAGTGATGTTGAGAAATCTGATTTCAGAGAGCGCGTAGCGAGATTTTTACCTAACTGCACCCATCAAGCTTGGCTCCCCGACGAGGAAACTGATGCCCTTATTTGGCGGGGAGAGACCTATCACGGCGTGTGCGTTACCGATCTGTCGCCTCAACGACGGTTCGAAGAGGTTGCTGATACCCTTGATGCGGCCATTGAAAATTGCAACGAAATCAGCGAAATCAGTGCGATCAAATCCGGCCTGGATGTTTTGTTTTTAGCCGCTTGTCGGCATTATCGGTTGCCGATACCGCCGCATTTTTGGCTTATCAAGGAGTGAGATGAGTTAAATCCATTTTGAGGGCGATTAAGACGCGTTAACTTCTTAGTGCGAGTTATTTACTGCTTCATTTGTAGGCTGAGCATTGTCCGCTTCGGATAGCTTCGAAATGTTTCAAATCAAAATAGGAAAATATTCATAATTTGATTTACGGCGAGATATTTTTCCTTTATAGTGTTTGAAGTCGCGTTCTCGTGTTGGCAGCCCCAGATGAGAAGGTGGCGGGTTTTGTTTGATGGTACTCAGGCATCATAGCAGAACTCGATCAATGAAATGCGCGCTGTGCAGGTGACCTGCCACTGAGAATTTCCTCCAGATTCGATTATAGTCCGGCTCATCGAGGACGGACTTATGAAGAAGCAGAGATTTACGGAAGAGCAGATTATTGGTGTGCTGAAGGAGCAGGAGGCGGGCGTTAAGGCCGCTGATCTTTGCCGCAAGCACGGTATTTCCGAGGCGACCTTTTATAATTGGAAGGCCAAATACGGCGGCATGGAGGTGTCTGAGGCCAAGCGTCTGAAGGCGCTTGAGGACGAGAATGCAAAGCTGAAGAGTAAGCCCACGGTGAGGGCCGTCTTGCGAGGTTGATGCGAACATCGGAAGTCCTAGTGCAAACACTAGGAGTAGTCCTATGACCAAGCATCCGATTGAAGTGATCACGTCTGTCGAGCGCCGTCGGCGCTGGTCTCGCGAGGACAAAGAGCGGCTGGTTGCAGCCTGCCTTGAGCCTGGTGCGGTTCTTTCCGAGATTGCCCGTGCGGCCGGCATCCACGTTAGCCAGCTCTTTCGGTGGCGCAAGGAACTCTGCCGGATCGAGGAGCCGTCGAAGCAGGTATCGAGCACCTTGGTGCCCGTGATCGTTTCGGAGGCCGCGCCGGCAGCCCAGCCCGCCGCCTTAGAAGCGCCAGCCCCATCGCAACCCCGTCGGAAGCGTAGCGATGTGACGATTGAGCTGGGCCGCGATCGCCGTGTCCGCGTGGACAGCGACATAGACGCGGAGGCGCTTGGCCGCATTCTCGATTGTGTGCTGGGGCGACGATGATCCCTGTTCCTGCTAGTGTGAAGGTCTGGTTGGCAACCGGCCATACGGACATGCGCAAAGGCTTTCCCGGTTTGTCGCTGATGGTGCAAGAGACGCTGAAGCGCGATCCGATGTGCGGGCATCTGTTCGTCTTCCGGGGTCGTGGCGGCGGCCTGATCAAGGTCATCTGGCATGATGGCCAGGGAGCATGCCTGTTCACGAAGAAGCTGGAACGGGGACGCTTCATATGGCCGTCGGCGGCCGATGGGACGGTCGTGATTACGCCGGCGCAGCTCAGTTATTTGCTGGAAGGTATCGACTGGCGGATGCCAAAAAAAACGTGGAGACCGACCTCAGCCGGATGAGCAAAAACGCTGGAATCGCTGGATAGAATATGATTCCATCAGTCCATGAACGATACGGCCGAACAGCTTCCCGACGATCTTGCCAGCGCACTTGCGGCCCTGGCGGCGGAGCGTGCCCGGCGTGTTGCTGCCGAGGTAGAAGCAGCGACTGCCAAGGCAGAAGCCGCCAGTGCAAAGGCGCTCGTGTCGCACTCCGAGGCGCTGATCGCGCGGTTGAAGCTGGAGATCGAGAAAGTCCGCCGGGAGCTTTATGGCAGTCGCTCCGAGCGCAAAGCGCGGCTTCTCGAACAGATGGAACTGCAGCTCGAGGAACTGGAGGCTGATGCTGGCGAAGACGAGCTCGCGGCGGAGATGGTTGCCAAGGGCTCGACCGTTAGGGTCTTCGAGCGCAAGCGTCCGTCACGCAAGCCGTTTCCCGAGCATCTGCCACGCGAACGTGTCGTCATTGCTGCCCCAACAAACTGTTCCTGCTGCGGCTCGGCCAAGCTTTCGAAGCTCGGTGAGGATATCACAGAGACGCTGGAGGTCATCCCGCGTCAGTGGAAAGTCATTCAGACCGTGCGGGAGAAGTTCTCCTGCCGCGAATGCGAGAAGATCACGCAGCCGCCAGCACCCTTCCACGTGACGCCGCGCGGCTTTGCCGGCCCGAACCTTCTGGCGATGATCCTGTTCGAGAAGTTCGCCCAGCATCAGCCGCTCAATCGCCAAAGCGAGCGCTATGCCCGAGAGGGGATCGACCTCAGCCTGTCGACGCTTGCCGATCAGGTCGGCGCGTGCGCCGCGGCCCTGAAGCCAATCCATTCGTTGATCGAGGCCCATGTCCTGGCCGCCGAGCGACTGCATGGCGACGACACGACCGTACCGATCCTGGCGAAGGGAAAGACCGATACGGGCCGCATCTGGACCTATGTCCGGGATGACCGGCCGTTTGGCGGGCTGTCACCGCCAGCAGCTCTGTTCTACGCGTCGCGAGACCGGCGACAAGAGCATCCCGTACGCCACCTGAAGGCCTTCTATGGCATTCTGCAGGCGGATGCTTATGGCGGCTACAATCCGCTGTTCAAGGTAGATCGCGATCCCGCGCCTCTGCGCCAAGCACTCTGCTGGGCACATTCACGCCGAAAGTTCTTCGTGCTGGCCGACATCGCCGCGAACGCCAAACGTGGCAGCAAAGCTGCGCCGATCTCGCCAATGGCATTAGAGGCCGTCAAACAGATCGATGCCCTGTTCGATATCGAACGGGAGATCAACGGTCTTGCCGCCGAGCAGCGTCTGGAGCGCCGCCGCAAAGACAGCCAGCCACTCGTAGAAGAGCTGCATGACTGGCTCCAAACCGAGCGGGCAAAATTGTCGCGCAGTTCTCCCGTCGCCGAGGCGATAGATTACATGCTCAAGCGATGGGATGGCTTTACGTCATTCCTCGATGACGGTCGGATTTGCCTGGCGAACAATGCTGCCGAACGAGCGCTCAGAGGCTTTGCACTCGGCAGGAAGTCATGGCTGTTTGCCGGATCGGATCGTGGTGCTGAACGTGCGGCGTTCATGGCGACACTGATCATGAGCGCCAAGCTCAATGACATCGACCCGCAGGCCTGGCTTGCAGACGTCCTCGCCAACATTGCGGACACGCCGATCAGAAGGCTTGAGCAACTCCTGCCGTGGAACTGGACACCCAAGACGCTGAGTGCTCAGGCGGCCTGACCTGCGGCCTTCGCCGGATGCTTACGCTGAAGAAGTTGTTGGCCGAGCAGATGCTGGATGTTGCCGCTCTTCGTGAGCTTCTTGGAAAAAAATGGTAGGGCCTGCCGCCAAGCGTGAAGCCGTCACGCATCTGAAGGTCACAATGGGGCTTTCGGAGCGGCGGGCCTGCCAGATCATATCTGCCGACCGCAAGACGGTCCGTTATCAATCCAGTCGACCACCTGAGTTAGAGCTGCGAGCGAAGTTGCGCGATCTGGCCAATGAGCGCCGCCGGTTCGGCTATCGTCGATTGTTCGTCTTGCTTCGACGAGACGGAGAGCCGTCTGGTATCAATCGCATCTACCGGCTATATCGCGAGGAAGGTCTTTCCGTGCGCAAGCGGAAAGGCAGGCGTCGTGCTGTCGGTACGCGTGCGCCGATCCTCGTCGAAGCAAAGGCAAATGCCCGCTGGTCGCTGGATTTCGTCCACGACCAGTTCGCCTGCGGCAGACGCTTCCGTGTCCTCAATGTGGTCGACGATGTCACGCGCGAATGCCTGGCGGCGATCCCGGACACATCGATCTCCGGCCGCCGTGTCGCGCGAGAACTGACGACGCTTATCGAGCGACGGGGCAAGCCCGGCATGATTGTCTCAGACAATGGGACCGAACTAACCTCGAATGCCATCCTTGCCTGGTCAAAGGATCATAAGGTTGAGTGGCACTACATTGCGCCGGGAAGACCGATGCAAAACGGCTATGTCGAGAGTTTTAACGGCCGCATGCGCGACGAACTGCTCAATGAAAGTTTGTTCTTTGGGCTCGATCATGCCCGCAGCGCCATTGCGGAATGGGCCGACGACTATAACAATTTCCGGCCGCACTCATCGCTCGGATACCAGACCCCGGCGGACTATGCCGGGATCATCGCCGCAACCGGCTCCAACGCTACGCAAAGTGGAAGCTTCGCGTTGCCGCCGGTTGCTCCCACCGCGCCATTTGGCGTATCAAAAACCGCCGAGGCTCTAATCGCAGCCGGATGAAACTTCAGTGGCAGGTCACAGGCGGAATAACCCGTTGGTGACCCTATGGGCAGAACGGGCTTTCTTATTGCGCGTCGATGTATTTCGAGCATGGCTGAGTTTGGAATGCGGATAGTGGCAGAGAAGTAGGAAGACGAGGAAGATTAGATTTCAGCCTGGCGTGCGGGCCCGGATGCTGGCTGGAAGTGCGGTTTGATAATTTCGGGGCGCTGAGAGGTGCCACACATATACAGTTACGAGGTAGCTTTCAGCACCCCGTTGAAATGGCTTGTTTAGCTTATGGTTGGACGAGCAACGAATGGTGATGACGCGAGCTCAATGAGTTGCGTGAACGAATAGGTGTGTCTTGTTAAAGGAAAGAGGTGAGATCGAAGGATAAGAACATAAAGATATAAAATCACTAAATTTAAAATGCTGCATATATAGAAATATATATTTGCAGATCGATTGTGCGCGTTAATATATAAATTATCCGCAATCGAACGTGCGGATGGTCTAGATAAGTGCGCGTATTTTTGGATAGAAACCAGCCAGAAAGCCCGGAATCGACTGTAAATGAAGGGATTTGGCTATGTGTGCACGGAAAATGGAGGAAAAGCAGGTGGTTTTTTGGTTCTCAACCGAGGCAGATTGATATTACAGTAACAGTATCA